>NZ_CP168520.1:4800000-6277979 GCF_059492145.1 Pseudomonas sp. Pseusp21 | reverse complement strand
TTTGAATTCAATCACTTGCGCTAGAAGCAACTCAAGTTGCTCGCTAGCGGGAGGCGAATAATACAGGATCAAAACAGGTGGTCAACCCCCGTGTGAAAATTCTTTTCCATACTCAACAGGCCAGGTCGCGTTTGCGAAAACTACCCCCCGTACCGGCTATATAAGGTAGCAATCATCCAATCACCCCCGCATAGATCGCTCGATCAACATTTCCCCCGGATAGAATCACACCGACCGTTTTCCCCTCCCGCCTTTCATGCTCCTGCATCAAGGCCGCCAACGCGGACGCGCCCGCCCCTTCAGCAAGGTTATGGGTATCGGTGTAATACACGCGCATGGCCTCGGCGATTTCATCTTCGCTTACCGAGACGATCCGCGCTGCCCCCTTCCTATAAATGTCGAACGCCTCGGCAACAGGCCTGCGCACGGCAAGGCCGTCGGCAAAAGTGTTGGCCGACGCGGTTTCACAGATCGTTTTCGCTTCGAAAGACAGTTTGGCGGCCATTGCTTCCGTCGACACCACCCCTACTACCTCGGTACTCAGGCCCAACACATCCCGGGCAGCAATCACACCGCAGATTCCCGAACCACAGCCGATGGGTACATAGACGGTGTCCAGCTCTGGCGCTGCACTGAACAGCTCAAGCGCATACGTCGCAACGCCCTTGACCAGTTCGGCATGAAATGGCGGCACCAGGTACAAGTCATGTTCCTGCGCCAGGCGAGCAGCCTCTTCGCGAGCTTCATCGAAGTCACGCCCGTACTCGACCACCTCACCGCCGAACCCGCGCATGGCGTTGTTCTTTTCCTGCGAGTTGCCCTGTGGCACAACGATCAATGCCCTCAGCCCCACGGCACTGGCTGCCAGTGCAAGACTTTGGCCATGATTGCCACGCGTCGCAGAAACGATGCCTTTGACGCTCGGGTACTCACGGCGCAGCCAGTTCATGAAGGTAATGCCGCCGCGCACCTTGAAGGCACCGGTCGGCGTGTGGTTTTCGTGCTTGACCCAAACGGTGCATCCCAATCGCTCGGCCAGCAGAGGCCAGCGATACTGGGCGGTAGCTGGCATCACCTGGTAAACCTGGCGAGCAGCGTGTTCGAGGTCATCGCGACTGAGTGTATGCATGAGCGTCTCCTTGGCTTTGCCCCAGTCTAGGCACGCAGGCGGCGCGTCGGCTTTCAAAAAACGAACCTGACTTTTATGCCATCCCTTCACTACTATGACGCTCATGAGTCATCGAAACCGTCAGCACATCACACCCCTTGCGGAACCGGTCCGTCGCATCGAGGCAGGTTCGTGGACGATCGAATTGCTGCCCGGCGCAGCCTACTCGGCACGCTACGTGGCGACCCAGTCAGCGATTGGCTTTGCCTTCGACAGCCAACGCGGCCTGCATGCCATCGGTACTGACCGGGTACGTCCCTTCGACGCGATGCCCAATGGCCTGGCGTTTGTCCCGGTCGGCTGTGATGTGTTGTCCGAGTCCCCCGTGGGCGGTGAATACCTGCGGGTCATCCGCACCAAAGGGGGTGTGTTGGCCGGAGATCGGCCATTCAACAACCGCATCGACCCGCAGGCCATTCTTCTTGCCCAGCGAATGCGCAGCGCGCTGTTGCAGCCCAAATGGGACGATGACTTGGAAACCTGGGCGCTTGCGCTGGCTGAGCGCGCCGCAGTTCAGGACGTGCCAGTGCACCGCGGCTCGATCACCGACAGCCGAATGCGAAGGCTGGATGAGTTCATTGACGCAGGTCTCAATGGCCCGCTCGATGTACTGTCGATGGCACACCTGCTCGAATTGTCCGAAGGCTATTTCACTCGCGCCTTCAAACAAGCCACGGGCAAAAGCCCCCATAGCTATTTGATCGACCGGCGCCTGGCCAGGGCTCGGGCGATGATATGCGACGGGAAAACGGCCTTGTCGCAGGTCGCCCTGGCCTGTGGATTCAATTCCCAGGCGCACCTGGCAAGCGCCTTCAAACAACGACTTGGCGTGAGTCCGGCACAATTACGCAAAAGTACTTGCCACAGCGCCAGCACCGGTAAAAAACATCCGTCGTGATCGCTGTCTTCTGATCCGAAAAATCACGCCCACAACCCTTCGGGTCGTGTTCTGCAATGCCGATTGCACGTCGTTCATGCAGGCTGCACGACCTCCCTCAGCCCTGCTATCGCACAACCCCTGATCCAGACGCCTTTGGCCGAGACGCGCGACTGGCATGGCAAATGCGTTGTTCTTCGGGAATCCACGGCGCCGAGAGACATCGGACTGTGTTCTAACCCTGAATAGCAGAGGCAACCAACATGAACGCGATCGACCTTCTGAAAGCCGACCACGAGAAAGTCAAAGGGATTCTGAGCCAACTCAGCGAATCGACGGACCGGGCCCTGAAAAAACGTGTCGAGCTACTGGGCAAACTGGAAATGGAGATCTCGATCCACACCCGACTCGAAGAGGAAATCCTTTATCCGGCCTTCAAGGAAGCCGGCA
Organism: Pseudomonas sp. Pseusp21; assembly: GCF_059492145.1. Classification (NCBI taxonomy): domain Bacteria; kingdom Pseudomonadati; phylum Pseudomonadota; class Gammaproteobacteria; order Pseudomonadales; family Pseudomonadaceae; genus Pseudomonas; species Pseudomonas sp. Pseusp21. The sequence goes on along the minus strand of NZ_CP168520.1, from coordinate 6,275,484 downwards.
CCAAGGAACAGGACATCATGTACTTCGAAGCCAAGGAAGAGCACCGCACCGTGGATTCGCTGGTACTGCCAGACCTCAAACTGACTGATCCGGGTACGCCCGAGTTCGCTGGCCGGGTCAAAGTGGTCAAGGAGCTTCTGGAGCATCACATCGAAGAGGAAGAAACCGAGATGTTTCCGCAGGCAAAAAAACTCCTCGGCAAAGCGAAGCTCGATGAACTGGGCGAACAAATGGAAGCAATGAAAGCCAGCTACAAAAAAGAAATGATGGCCGGCAACGTGGCGGCGTGATGCTCCCGAAACCCAGAAAGCCCGGCATCTGCCGGGCTTTTCTTTGGGTTGATATCACGCTCGAGTCCCGCGAATTTTCATCCGCCCGCCGGTGGCATTCAAACGCCGTTGTGTGGTGTGCTGTTCGTCATGAGCCCGCTGTTCCCATTCGGGCTCACAACATTCCGGCCATTAACCGATGAGGTCCGTTTCATGAGCAATACGTCTTACGTGCCACCCAAGGTCTGGAAACACAGCGCGCCTTCCGGCGGCCAATTCGCCAATATCAATCGCCCGATTGCCGGGCCGACGCATGAAAAAAAGCTGCCGATCGGCAAGCATCCGCTGCAGCTCTACTCGCTGGCCACGCCCAATGGTGTGAAGGTGACCATTCTGCTCGAGGAATTACTGGCGCTTGGCTACACCGACGCTGAATACGATGCCTGGCTGATCCGCATCAACGAAGGAGACCAGTTCTCCAGCGGTTTTGTCGAGATCAACCCCAACTCGAAAATTCCGGCTTTACTGGACCGCAGCGTGGAGCCGGCCATTCGCGTGTTCGAATCTGGCTCGATCCTGTTGTATCTGGCGGAGAAATTCGGCGCCTTCCTGCCCTCCGATCCGGCGGGTCGCACCGAAACCCTGAACTGGCTGTTCTGGCAAATGGGTGCTGCGCCGTATCTGGGCGGTGGCTTCGGGCATTTCTATGCGTATGCGCCGGAAAAACTCGAATACCCGATCAATCGATTCACCATGGAAGCCAAGCGTCAGCTGGATGTACTCGATCGCCGCCTGAGCGAAAGCCCTTACCTTGCCGGCAACGACTACACCATCGCCGACATAGCGGTCTGGCCGTGGTACGGACAACTGGTGCGCAACAATGTGTACTCCGCCGCCGAGTTTCTGAGCGCCCATGAATACACCCACGTGCAGCGCTGGGCGCAAGAGATTGCCGAACGACCTGCGGTTATTCGCGGCCAGCGCGTCAACCGGACGTGGGGCGATGAAGCGAGCCAGGTTCCGGAGCGACATCAGGCGAGCGATCTGGATTGACATTGGCCTTATCCGATACAGCGCCTGTAGCCTCCGGCATCAGGCGTTGTGTCTGATAAATCGCTCCCACCGCCCCACGGACCGCTACGCTTTATTTCCAGGTGTCAGCGGCCCAGCGATGAAAGTGCGACACCCGACCTCGAACAACAACGGAGGGTCGTCCACCCGCATGAACATTCTCTACGACGAACAGGTCGATGGCGCCTTGCCCGACGTCGACAAAGTCGCGCTTCTGCAAGCCCTGCAGCACCAATGGCCAGACCTGGACGTGCTGCATCAGCGCGAGGAACTGAAACCGTACGAGTGCGATGGCCTCTCGGCCTACCGCACCACGCCGCTGCTGGTGGTACTGCCACGGCATATCGATGAAGTTCAGGGCGTGTTGCAGATCTGCCATGAACGACGGGTGCCGGTGGTGGCCAGGGGCGCGGGGACCGGTTTGTCCGGCGGTGCTTTGCCGCTGGAAAAAGGCGTGCTGCTGGTGATGGCGCGCTTCAACAACATCCTGCAGATCGACCCAAAGGCCCGCACTGCACGGGTTCAACCCGGTGTGCGCAACCTGGCGATTTCCCAGGCCGCCGCGCCGTTCGGGCTGTATTACGCACCTGACCCTTCCTCGCAAATCGCCTGCTCAATCGGCGGCAACGTGGCGGAGAACGCCGGTGGTGTGCATTGCCTCAAGTACGGCTTGACCGTGCACAACCTGCTCAAGGTCGAGATCCTCACCGTCGATGGCGAACGCCTGACGCTGGGGGCGGACGCACTGGATTCCCCCGGTTTCGACCTGTTGGCGCTGTTCACCGGTTCCGAAGGCCTGCTCGGGGTCATCACCGAAGTCACGGTCAAACTTTTACCCAAACCGCAGACGGCCAAAGTGCTGCTGGCGGCGTTCGACTCCGTGGAAAAGGCTGGCCGCGCCGTGGCGGATATCATCGCGGCCGGCATCATTCCCGGTGGCCTGGAAATGATGGACAACCTGGCGATCCGCGCTGCCGAAGACTTCATCCACGCCGGTTATCCGGTGGATGCCGAGGCCATTCTGCTTTGTGAACTCGATGGCGTTGAAGCCGATGTCCACGATGATTGCGCGCGGGTCCGGCAAGTGCTCGAACACGCCGGCGCCACCGAACTGCGCCAGGCCCGAGACGAGGCCGAGCGCGTGCGATTCTGGGCCGGGCGCAAGAATGCCTTCCCTGCCGTGGGCCGGTTGTCGCCGGACTATTACTGCATGGACGGCACCATCCCGCGCCGCGAGTTGCCTGGCGTACTGCATGCGATTGCACAGCTTTCAGCCGAATACGGCCTGCGAGTCGCCAACGTATTCCATGCCGGCGACGGCAACATGCATCCACTGATTCTGTTCGACGCCAACCTGCCCGGCGAGCTGGAGCGTGCCGAAGCGCTGGGTGGCAAGATCCTCGAACTGTGCGTCAAGGTCGGCGGCAGCATCACCGGAGAACACGGCGTGGGCCGGGAAAAAATCAACCAGATGTGCGCGCAGTTCAACAGCGATGAGCTGACCCTGTTCCACGCCGTCAAAGCCGCGTTCGATCCCGGCGGCCTGCTCAACCCCGGCAAAAACATTCCGACCCTGCACCGCTGCGCCGAATTCGGCGCCCTGCACGTACACCACGGGCAACTGCCCTTCCCCGAACTGGAGCGGTTCTGATGGGCGACGCGATGGATTTCGATGACAGCGCCGCGCTGCTCGAACAGGTCAACCGGGCACTGGAAAACGCTACCCCGCTGCGCATCCAGGGCGCCAACAGCAAGGCGTTTCTCGGGCGCATCGTCGGTGGCGAGATTCTCGACACTCGCGCCCATCGCGGCATCGTCAGCTACGACCCGACCGAACTGGTGATCACCGCACGCTGCGGCACTCCACTAGTGGAACTGCTGGCCGTGCTGGACGCTTCGCAACAGATGCTGGCGTGCGAACCACCCGCCTTCGCCGACGATGCCACGGTCGGCGGCATGGTCGCCACGGGCCTGTCCGGGCCGCGTAGGCCCTGGTCGGGATCGGTGCGCGATTTCGTGCTGGGCACGCGAATCATCACCGGTCATGGCAAACACCTGCGCTTCGGCGGCGAAGTCATGAAGAACGTCGCCGGTTATGACCTGTCACGCCTGATGGCCGGCAGTTACGGCTCGCTCGGGGTGATCACCGAAGTCTCGCTCAAGGTGCTGCCCAAACCGCGAGCGTGCCTGAGCCTCAGCCTGGAAATGACCGGTGATCAAGCTTTGCAGCGTCTGGCCGAATGGGGCCAACAACCGTTGCCGATCAGCGCCGCGTGTCACGATGGCCGGCAATTGCACTTGCGCCTGGAGGGTGGCGAAGGTTCGGTGGCGGCCGCCCATGATCGCCTTGGCGGCGAGCCGCTCAACAGTTCGTTCTGGGCCGATCTCAACGAACAACACCTGGGCTTCTTCGACGAAGACCAACCGCTCTGGCGTCTGTCCGTGCCGCTGAACACGCCGCCGCTGAACCTGCCCGGCGAGCAGTGGCTTGACTGGGGAGGCGCGCAACGCTGGCTCAAATCGACGGCCGAAGCTGCGGTCATTCGCAAAGTGGTCGACGAAGTCGGCGGGCATGCGACCTGTTATAGCCACGGTCTGATCGACGAGCCGTTCCATCCTCTGGCGCCCGCCCTGCTGCACTATCACCGCCAACTCAAACGACAACTCGACCCCCGGGGCATTTTCAATCCCGGGCGTCTGTACGCGGAGCTTTGAGCCATGCAGACCACCCTCAGCCCGCAAGCCCGGCAACTGCCCCGCGCCGAAGAGGCCGAAAGCATCCTGCGCACGTGCGTTCATTGCGGATTCTGCAATGCGACCTGTCCGACTTATCAATTGCTCGGCGATGAACTGGACGGCCCGCGCGGACGCATTTACTTGATCAAGCAAGTGCTTGAGGGCAACGAAGTCACGGCGAAAACCCAGCAACATCTGGATCGCTGCCTGTCATGCCGCAACTGTGAAACCACCTGCCCTTCCGGCGTGGACTATCACAACCTGCTCGACATCGGCCGAGCGGTGGTGGACGCCGCCGTCCCGCGTCCGCTCGGGCAGCGCCTGTTACGTGAAGGGCTGCGAAATATCGTGCCCAATCCACGGTTGTTCAAAGGGTTGATCAACGGCGGTCAGATGTTGCGCAGATGGTTGCCCGACGCCTTGCAAGACAAGCTGCCACGCAACGCGGTAATGCCTGCATCAGATCCTGGCATCCGCCATGCCCGGCAGGTGCTGATGCTGGAGGGTTGCGTGCAACCGGGCCTGTCACCCAACACCAATGCCGCAGCGGCGCGGGTGCTGGATCGTCTGGGCATCAGCGTGATTCCTGCCCGCGAGGCTGGCTGTTGCGGCGCGGTGGATTATCACCTTGACGCCCAGGCCACCGGCCTTGAGCGCGCCCGCCACAACATTGATGCGTGGTGGCCGGCCATCGAACAGGGTGCCGAGGCGATCGTGCAGACCGCCAGCGGTTGTGGTGCGTTCATCAAGGATTACGGGCATTTGCTTCGCGCCGATCCAACTTATGCCGAAAAGGCCAAAGCCGTCAGCGCGCTGGCAAAAGATCTGGTTGAGGTGCTGCGCGAAGAGCCGCTCGAATCCTTAGGCATTCACGCCAATCAACGTGTGGCTTTCCATTGCCCCTGCACTTTGCAGCACGCGCAGAAACTTGGCGGTGTGGTGGAGTCGGTGCTGGTCCGACTGGGCTTCGACCTGACTGCCGTCCCCGACGCTCATCTGTGCTGCGGCTCGGCAGGTACTTACTCGATCACCCAACCGGCGCTGGCCAGGTCACTGCGCGACAACAAACTCGCTGCGCTGGAGAGTGGTCATCCCGAGATCATCGCCACCGCCAACATCGGCTGTCAGGCACACCTCGACGGCGCCGGCCGCACGCCCGTCAGGCACTGGATCGAACTGGTGGACGCGCATTGCCGCTGTATGTCCGGAGTGCCTGCTACCCTTCAAGCGGTGGCGCAGACAAGTCTTCCTGACGGATAAAGATGTGGCCTGCATCGCGCACCAACTGCCGCCACTCGGAAGCGTTGATAAGTCCCTGCTCCAGCATCTCGTCGGCCCCCTTGAGCAACTCATCGTATTGATCCTGAGGGTCGAGCTGCTCCCGGGACTGTGTTGCCAGATTGCGCCAGGCCGACAGGGACTCTTTTTTGCGTTGATCAAACATATCGAATGCCTCGCGAAGATGACATCGGGTAGAGCCGGTTCGGTTCTGCGTCGTTCGATACATGCGACGAGTGGAAGGCAATGCGGTTGCGGCACTCAATGTTCGTTATGAGCTAATAACCCCTTCATTAAACGGTCGCTCAAACGTTGTACTAGGATAGGATCCAAATTTCCCGATTTGAGGTCGCCGGCCAAGGATATCCGCAGGAGACTCGGGAAAGCGCAATTCCCCCATTGCTACTCATGGATGAAACACATGAACTCACACCTGTTCCCTCACATCGGCAAAGTCATCGCCAGCACCGGCAGCCGGCATTTTCCGCGGATGCTGCACGACCTGATCCTCACCCAACTGGCCGTGGATGCCACACACATCCGGCAGATGCGCGTGGAGCCGGTCGCACGTACGCAACCGCGCACCGAGCCGGAATGCCCCAAAGAGGCAACCCTGACGGCCGAGACGGTGTATTCCGAACTGAGCACCGATCCCGGCAACAGTGACGTGCCCGCCCCCGAACCCTCCACGGTCACCGATGCTTCGCAGTTGCACCTGACCCGGCGCAAGGACGGTTACCGTTATGTGATTTCCGTGTACCGCTGCGGACCGTCGAAGCGCTTCTCCGCGCGCGAGCGCAGTCTGTTGCAGGACATCTCCCCGGTGTTGCTGCCGATGGTGGAAAAGCACATCCACGCGCTGCAACCGGCGAGTGCGGATCCCGAGGCGCAAGCCGCAGCGACCGAAGCATCGCTGCAAGGACTGGAAACCCTGCGCCTGCGTTTTTGCGAACGCGTGCAGCAACTGGGCCTGAGCCTGTCCAACCGTGAACTGGAAGTGTGCGTCGGTCTGCTGGCCGGGCGCACCGCGCCTGAACTGGCCGAGCAATTGCAACTGAAGGTCAATACCGTCGAGAGCTACCTCAAACGTGCTGCCATCAAACTGGGAATCAGCGGCCGCCATTCGCTGATGCGCTGGATGTATTCACCTGAAGACTGCCCGGCCGCCTGCGACCCGTCCAACGCGGCCTGATCGATCACACGCCGGTAAAAAACCGCCGTCCTGCCAGGGACGGCGGTTTTTTTCATGTCCGGCCCTCAGTCCCGCGCCAACGCCTCGATCGGGTCGAGCCGCGATGCATTGCGCGCCGGCACAAAGCCGAACACGATGCCGATCAGCGTCGAGCAGATCACCGCCGTCAACACCGAGCTCAACGAGAACACCATTTCCCATTCCTTGATGAACAGCGAAAACAGGTGGCCGATGGCGTAACTCAACGAGATTCCAATCGCCCCGCCCAGCAGACAGACCATCACCGCCTCCACCAGAAACTGCTGACGAATGTCCGACTGCCGCGCCCCGACCGCCATTCGGATACCGATCTCGCGGGTCCGTTCGGTGACCGACACCAGCATGATGTTCATCACCCCGATGCCGCCGACCACCAGCGAAATCACTGCAATCAGCGATAGCAATAGCGCCAGTGAGCGGCTGGTTTTCTGCACCGTCTGCATGACACTGTCGAGGTTGTTGGTGAAGAAATCCTTGGTGCCGTGGCGCTGCAGCATCAGCTTGTTGACGTTGTCCTCCACGACCTTGCTCGGTTGGCCGTCCTTGATCCGCACGCTGATGCTGTCCAGGTAGCGCTGGCCCAACAGTCGACCGGCTGCGGTTTCGTAAGGCACCCAGACATTGAGCGACTTGCTCGACGAGAAAATGTTCTTCTTTTCTGCTGCCACACCGATCACGGTGCACGGCAGGTTGCCGATCAGGATCACCTGTCCCAGCGGATCGACTCCCTCGCCGAATAACCGTTGGCGGGTGTTGTGATCGATCACCACCACCTGCGCCTGGCGTCGGGCATCGTTTTCGCTGAACGCAATGCCCGACTCCATCTTGATTCCGCGCACCTGGAAGTACAGATCGCTGACCCCGTTGACCTGCGCATCGAGGTCGATATTGCGATAGCGCAGCAACAGATTGCGCCCGACCACCGGCGTGGCGCTGTCGACGTAGTACAGCTGGTTGAGCGCCGTTACATCCGCCGGCACCAGGGTTTCGATGGCCGCCGAACGGCTGTCGCCGAAACTGGTGCCGGAATAGATATCGATGGTGTTGCTGCCGATGGCCTGAATGTCCTTGAGTACATAGCGCTTGGCTCCTTCGCCGATGGCCGAAATCGACACCACCGAGGTGATGCCGATGACGATCCCGAGCATGGTCAGCAGTGTGCGCATCCGATGGGAAATCAGCGCGACCCAGGCCATGTTGAAGGCCTCCTTGAACAACCCGAGGCTGGCCACCAGACGCCGCGCCCCCGTGGATTTGGGGACCGCGTCCTCATTGCTCAATGCCGTGCTGTCGCGCTCGTTGCGACGGTCGCTAAGGATTTCGCCGTCACTGACCTCAATGATGCGCTCGGCATTGGCCGCGACCTTGGGGTCATGGGTCACCAGAATCACCGTGTGCCCGGCCGCGTGCAGCTCCAGCAGGATGCGCATCACCTCCTTGCCACTGGTGGTGTCGAGGGCGCCGGTCGGCTCGTCCGCGAGGATCACTTCGCCGCCGTTCATCAGGGCCCGGGCGATACTGACCCGCTGCTGCTGACCGCCCGACAGCTGGCTCGGGCGATGGGTCAGGTGCCCTTCCAGCCCAAGGCGCGCCAACAATTCACGGGCTCGCGCATGACGTTGTGGTTCCGGCGTGCCGGCGTAGATTGCCGGCATCTCGACGTTGTGCATCGCGCTCAAGTGCGGCAGCAAGTGGTAGCGCTGGAAGATGAAGCCGAAATAGTCGCGACGCAGTTCGGCCAGCGCCTGACTGTCCAGATCGCGGGTTTCCCGGCCGTTGATCCTGTAGCTGCCGGCCGTAGCGTAATCGAGGCAGCCGAGGATGTTCATCAGGGTCGATTTGCCGGAACCCGAGGCGCCGATGATCGCGACCATTTCCCCGGCATTGATCGTCAGGTTGATGTTCTTCAGCGCGAGGAATTCGCGATCGCCAGCCGTGAAGCTGCGGCTGATGCCGGTCAGTTGCAGCAGAGGTTCGCTCATGCTCATGCCCCTGCCACTTTCGTCACCGGATCACCGATCACCACCCGGTCGCCTTCGGCCAGGCCTTCGTTGACCTGCACCTTGACGTTGTTGTTGATCCCGGTCTGCACATTGCGCGACTGCGCCTGGCCCTTGGCGTCCAGCACCCGCACCGGGAAGCTGCCATCGCTGTTGCGTGGGCCCAGCGCGGCGACCGGAATCGTCAGCACCGATTTGGCGGTGTCGAGCACCACCCGCACCTGAGCGGTCATGGAAATACGCAAACGGTGATCGGGATTCGGCACCTCGAACAGCGCGTTATAGAACACCGCGGTGTTCTGCTTCGGCGTGCCGGCGGGCGGGGTTTCGAGGAAGTTCTGCGGCGCAGGCTCAGTGCCGCGCAGTTTGCCGTAATAACGTTTGTCCTCACCAAGAATGGTGAAGTACACCTCCTGCCCCGGTGCAATGTGAATGACATCGGCCTCCGACACCTGAGCCTTGACGGTCATGGTGTCCAGGTCCGCCAGTTTGAGCAGGATCGGCGCCAGCTGGTTGGCGATCACGGTCTGGCCTTCCTGGGTCACGATGCCCACCACATCGCCGTCGATGGGCGCGACGATCCGCGTGTAGGCCAGATTGACCTTGGCCGTGTCGATCTGGATATGCGCACTCTTGATCTGCGCGTCCAGCGACAACAGATTGGCCTGCTGCACTTCGTAGTTCGATTGCGCGGTTTCGAAATCCTGCCGCGAGATCGAGGCGTCTTCCTGCAGATTCTGATAGCGCTCGTAGATGGCCTTGGTCTGGCGCAGCTGAGCCTGCGTCGCCCGGCGCTGGGCTTGCAGATTCTCCTCATCGACCTGTGCCTGACGCAGGGTGTTCTGCAGCACCAACGGATCGATTTCCGCCAGCCACTGGCCCTTCTTGACCTTGTCGCCGACCTTGACCTTCAGCGACTTCAACTGCCCCGAAACCTGGGCACCGACGTCCACCTGCTTGATGCCCTCCAGCAAACCGGTGGCCAGCACTGCGTTTTCAATGTCAGCGCGTTCGACCGTGGCGGTCAGGTATTGCGGTGCCTCGGCCGGCGCCTGCACCGTGTAGAACACCAACCCGGCCACCAGCGTCAACGCGATTCCCAGACCGACTTTGCGCACCTTCGACTGTTCCATAAATGACCACAATTCCGTTCAGGGTTGAGCCCGGCCAGCGGCCGGGTTCCAGGATAAACACTTCAATCAGGACAACACTTGGCCCGCCGCCACCGTCAGCCCGTCATGCCACCACGCCGCAAGACTGAAGACGTTGGGCGCCTTGAGGATCGTGAAGTGGTTGCCTGGGCCGTACCACACCGCCAGATCCCTGGCCTCACGCTGCCAGCCTTCGAGCATCGCCGCCTGTTCGCGCTGGTTGCCCGAGGCGTCCAGCGTCGGGTCGTCCACCAGCGCCAGACGCACCGGACCGGTGTAGGCCAGCGCCGGCCGATAGACCGTGCGCAGTGCGGCGGCGAACGTGCGCACCGGGCCCTGCATCGCATCGAGTGACGCGCGCTCCGACAGCACACCCGCGCGCACCATCCCCTCGTGCAGCAGGCGCATTTGCGTGCTGTCGTCGGCTTCGGCGAAGGTCAGCGCATCGATGCCCAGGGACTTGCCGCTGGACAGTTGCAGCGACTCGATCAGCCGCAACAGCGCCGCCGTCGTGGTGTAAGGCTTGCCCACCACACTGTTGCCGCCCGGCGATTCACTGTCGATCAGCGTCAGGGATGCCACTTCGCGCCCCGCCGCCTGCAACTGCGCCGCCATGGCGTAGGCCACCCAACCACCGAACGAATGCCCGATCAAATGCACCGGTCCTTGCGGATACAGCTGTTCAAGCGCCCGCCGGTAGAACGTGGCGGCGCTTTCGACCCGGCTGTGCGGCACCGTCGCGCCGTCCAGGCCTCGGGGTTGCAGCCCATGAATCGGCCACTCCGGCCCCAGCGCCTCAGTCAGGTGGAGGAACCCGGTAACACTGTCGCCGGCACCCGGCACGCAGAAAATCGGTGCATGTCCGGTGTGACCGGTCTGAATGGTCAGGATCGGCTGATAGGCCGTTGGCGCTGGCGCAGTTGCCGTTTCCAGCGCCTGAGTCAGGGCCTGCCCCAGAGCCTGAACGTGCGGTGCTTTCATCATGCTCTGGTGATCGCCCGGTACGTCGATGCAGTGCAACTCGGCACCTGGCAATTCTTCAGCCCAACCGCGCGTGGCGCTGAGTCGTGACATTTGCGCCGAACGCTCCGTGGCACGCAGCAGATGCAACGGCAGGCCGATCGGGTTGATCCGGTAATGCGCCAACGCATGCCCGTGGGCCACTTCCCGGTCGAGGTAATGCCAGGCATCCGCCGACGAGACAGCCGCCAGTTCGGGCCTGAGCAACTGTTGTTCGTGACAATGGTTGAACAAATCGGCGAACGCCCACTGCTCAAGTTCGGTCTGCAACATGGCCAGACGCGCCAGTGCCTGCTGCCCCTGCGTCTCGCGTCCGGCCCAATGCGCCGTGCAATGCAGAAGCAATTGGCGCTTGTGTACATGTGCATCGTTCCACAGCGCCTTATCCGGATCGGCCAGACGTGGCACGTAGGAGTCGATCAGCCCGACGAACGCCACTGACTCGTCCATCCCGAGTAGTTGCGCCGCGATTTCATAAGCCAGCACGCCACCGAACGACCAGCCGGCAAGCCGATAGGGGCCGTGGGGTTGTGTGGCGCGGATCACCTCGACCAGCCGGGTTGCCAGGCATTCCATGGTGCGCAGTTGCGCCATACCGGGATCGATACCCGGCAAGCCGTAAATCGGGAACTCGCCGCCGATATGCAGGCCCAGCGCCGGAAAATACAGGTCCCGACCACTGAACTCATGCACCAGGAACAACGGCGTGCCCCGCTCGCTTGCTCGCACCACGACCACACCGTCATGGTGTTGCACAGCGTCATCGCGCTGGCACAACAGCGTGGCAGCAGACTCGACAGTTGGATGCTGGAACAGCTCGGCCAACGAAACCGGCATGTCGGCCTTTTGCATCAGATCGACGAGCCGCACCGCCAGCAGCGAATGCCCGCCCAGTTCGAAGAAGTTGTCATGGCGGCCTACCCGCCCGACTTGCAACACTTCAGCCCAGAGCCCGGCCAGTGATTCCTCAAGAGGATTGGCCGGCGCCTGATAGTCACGCATGACCAGCGCTTGGTGTGTCGGCGCGGGCAAGGCTTTGCGATCGACCTTGCCGTTGTTGTTCAGCGGCAGGCTCTCCAGCACCACCCAGGCGGTCGGCACCATGTACTCCGGTAACCTGGCTTGCAGCAGCGCGCGCAGAGTAGCGCTCTGCAATGCAGGATCGTGCGCCGTGTAATAGGCCACCAGCCGCGTTGGCTCCTGGCCGTCGCGTCGGGCCACGACCACCGCTTCCTTGACCCCCGGACAGCTCAACAGACGGTTTTCGATTTCTCCGAGTTCGATCCGGAAGCCGCGGATCTTCACCTGGTCATCATTGCGGCCGAGACATTCCAGTCGCCCCGGCGCCTGCCAGCGGACCAGGTCGCCCGTGCGATACATCAAGGCTTGCGGGTTATCGCTGAACGGATCCCGGAGGAATTTCTCGGCACTCAGTTGAGGCCGATTCAGATAGCCCAGCGCAACCCCCTGACCACCGATGTACAACTCGCCGGTGACGCCGAACGGCACCGGTTGTTGCCGGTTATCCAGCACATACACGCGGGTATTGCCGATGGGGCCGCCAATCGAGACGCTGTCGGCATCCGGCGCCACCTCACGCACTTCGAAGGTGGTGGCGTACGTCGTGGTTTCGGTCGGGCCATAACAATGCACCAGGCGCAGGTCCGGTGCTTCGGCGAGCAGCTTTCGAAACGCTGCCGGATCGCCACGCTCCCCACCGCACAGCAGGATGCGCAGCCCTTTGAGCACCTCGGGAATCAATTGCACATACTGATTGAACAATGCGGTGGTGACGAAGAGGATCGTGGCCCCGCACCGGCTCAGCTCCCGGCCGAATGCCTGTGGGTCGAGCAAAATCCCATGATCGATCACGGCCACCTGGCCACCGTTGAGCAAAGCGCCCCAGATATCCATGGTGCTCGCATCGAACGCCGGGTTCGAAGCGAATGCCACGCGATCACTCGGGTTGAAATCGGCGTAGCCGCAGTCGATCACAAGGCGGGTAATGCCGCGATGCGGCACCATGACCCCCTTCGGCGTGCCCGTGGAGCCCGAGGTGTACATGATGTACGCCAGCGCCTCCGAGGACTGAGGCAGATCCGGGTTGTGCGAAGGACTCCCGGCAAGCGCCAGGGTATCCAGATCCATTCGTCGCACCGGGTACTCGAAGGCCTGATCGCTGCCGGTCAACAGCGCGACCGCCTGACAATCCTGCACCATGAATGCCTGACGCTCGGCGGGTGCGTTGATGTCCAGCGGCACATAGGCCGCCGCACACTTGATGATCGCCAACTGCGCGATCAACAGTTCCAGCGAGCGTGGCAACAGAATCGCCACATGATCGCCGGGCTGCACACCTTGAGCGATGAGATGATGAGCCAGGCCGTTGGCGCTGCGGTTCAGTTCTGCGTAACTCAACACCTGCGTCCCGTGCACCGCGGCAACGGCTTGCGGATGCTCGGCGGCCTGCATCTCGAAGATCCGGTGCACGGTAAGCACTTGCGGACAATCCCGTGCGGTGGCGTTGAATTCGTCGAGCAACTGCGTGCGTTCCTGATCCTCGATTATCTGCGCGTGTTCCAGCACTGCCTGGTCGTTGTTGACCATGGCCTGCAACAAGCGCTGGAAATAACCGACATAACGCCGTGCCGTCGCCTCATCGAAGAGCGCTGTGGCGTACTCCATCCAGCCATTTATCCCGTTCGGCGATTCACCCAGGGTCAGGGTCAGGTCGAACTTGGCGAAGTGACTCGGCTCCGCCACCGCTTCCAGGGTCAGATCCCCCAGCGCCAATACCGGCCCGTCGCTGTTGCGCCAGTTGAACATGGTCTGGAACAGCGGGCTGTGGGCCAGGCTGCGGGCCGGTCGGGCGATTTCCACCACTTGCTCGAAGGGCAGGTCCTGATGGGCCTGGGCCTGCAGGGTCAGCGCCTTGACCCGCGCCAGCAGCGCTTCGGTGCTCAACTCACCGGAAGTATCAATGCGTAACGCCAGGGTATTGACGAACAACCCGATCAATCCGTCGATTTCGGCCCGGAAACGGTTGGCCACCGGCGAACCGACCACCACGTCCGATTGCCCGGCCAAACGACTGAGCAGCATCGCCCACGCGCTCAGCATCGTCATGTACAGCGTCACGCCATGGCGCTGGCTCAAGGCTTTGAGGCCGGCGCTCAAGCGCTCGTCCAGGCACACTTCGACGCTGCTGCCGGCGTAATCCTGTTGCGGTGGTCGCGGTCGGTCGGCAGGCAACGTCAGCAAGGCTGGCGCATCGGCCAGCGTGCGTTGCCAATAATCGCTCTGGCGCTGCAAAACCTCCCCGCTCAGCCAGCGTCGCTGCCAGACGGCATAGTCGGTGTATTGCAACGCCAGCGGCGGCAAAGGGTCCGCCAACCCCTGACTGAAAGCCTGATACAACGCCATCAGCTCGCGGGTCAGCACCTCCATCGACCAACCGTCGGAGATGATGTGATGCAAGGTGATCAGCAACACATGGTGATCGTCCGCCATACGCACCAGCCGTCCGCGAATCAACGGATCATCCTGCAAGTCGAACGGGCCGGAAGCTTCCCCCTGAATCAGCGCCTGCAAGGCTTCATCGGCCTGCGGGTGCTGGCGCAGGTCCTCGACCCGCAGCAGCACACCGCCGTCGGGCGGAGTAATCAGCACCTGGGCTTCGCCGTTGTACGGCGTGAAACGGCTGCGCAGGCTTTCGTGGCGGGCGACAATCCGGGCCAGCGCCCGCTGTAGCGCATCGGCGTCGAGCACACCGCGCAGACGCAGACCGATCGGAATGTTGTAAGCCGTGTTGGCACCTTCCATCTGCGCCAGAAACCAGAAGCGCTGCTGGGAAAACGACAGCGGCAATGCGCCTTCCCGTGGCACCGGCAGGATCGGTGGCTGCGTCGAGCGTCCGGCCCGGGCAAGCGACTGCGCCACCGACGCCAGGTCGGCATTGGCGAACAACTCGCCGAGCGCAAGCTCCACGCCCAGTCGCTGACGCACCTGCGCGACCATGCGCATGGCCAGCAACGAATGGCCGCCCAGCTCAAAGAAATGATCCTGTCGGCCTATCCGTTCAACCTGCAGAATTTCGGCCCAGATCTGCGCCAGCGTGCATTCCAATTCGCCTTGCGGCGCCTCGTATTCGCGTGTGAGCAGCGCCGTGCGCTCCGGCAACGGCAAGGCCTTGCGATCCAGTTTGCCATTGGCGGTCAGCGGCAGGCTGTCGAGTCTGACGAACGCGACCGGCACCATGTACTCGGGCAACTGGCCCAGCAGATGCTCGCGCAGTTGCGCCACAGCCAGTGGCTGCACCTGCGCCTGCTCGGTGAAATAGGCCACCAGCCGTGGTTGTCCGGGCTCGTCTTCACGGGCCAGCAGCACCACTTCCTGAATGCCGGGAAGTTGCTGCAGACGGCTTTCGATTTCCCCCAGTTCGATGCGCATGCCGCGGATTTTCACCTGGTCATCGTTGCGCCCCAGATATTCGATCGTCCCGTCCGGGCGCCAGCGAGCAAGGTCGCCAGTGCGATACATACGCGCATTCGGTCGTTCACTGAACGGGTCCGGCAGAAAGCGTTCGGCGGTCAGTTGCGCACGGTTCAAGTAACCACGCGCCACGCCTCGGCCACCGATATACAGCTCGCCGGGCACCCCGATCGGCACCGGACGTTGTTGGCCATCGAGCAGATACACCGAGGTATTGCTCACCGGTTTACCGATGTGTAGCGCCTCCCCCGCCTCGATCCGTCCGGACGTGGCAACGACGGTGGCTTCGGTCGGGCCATAGTTGTTGATCACATCGAAATGCTGATTGCGCGAAAACTGACGCAAGCGGTCGCCGCCGATCAGCAGGGTACGCAATGTCGGGTGCTCGAGATGCCGGCTGAAGGCGTATTCGGCGACGGGAGTCGGCAGGAAACTCACGTCCAGCGGTTGCGCGCACCACCAGGCCAGCAGCCCGTCGACGTCTTCACCGCCGTCCTGCGCAGGCGCCAGGTGCAGGGTCGCGCCGACGCACAGAGCTGGCCAGACTTCCCATGCCATTGCGTCGAAGCCGAACCCGGCCAGACTCGACGTATGGCGACCGGTACGCAGGTCAAAGGCGTTGCAGTGCCAGTCGACCAGATTGGCCAGTGTCTGGTGTTCGACCATCACCCCCTTGGGCAAACCGGTGGAGCCCGAGGTGTAGATCACATAAGCCAAGTTCGCCTCGGACAGACCTGCTACCACTGGGTTTGCGTCATTGCCTGAGCGCCAGGTGCGCGGGTCGAGATCGAGTACCGGCAGCTCCTGTCCCGGCAGCCGTGCGAGCAGGTCACTCGAGGTCAGAATCGCCACTGGCTCGCAATCGCTCAGCAGATAATTCAAGCGTTCGGCCGGATGCGCGGGGTCGATCGGCACATACCCGGCGCCTGCCTTGAGGACAGCGAGCAATCCGGCCAGGGTATCCAGCCCTCGCCGGGCGACGATGGCTACCCGGTCATCCGGCTGCACACCCAGATCGATCAAGCGATGCGCCAGAAGGTTGGCCTGGCGGTTCAGTTCGTGGAACGTCAGTTGCTTGTCCAGATGCACCGCCGCCAGCGCTTGCGGTCGCGCGACGACCTGCGCCTCGAAGCGTTGATGAATCGTCTGTCCGCGAGGGTATTCGACATCGCTGGCGTTGAACTCTTTCAACAGCTGTTCGCGCTCCAGGCCGGGCAACACCGACAGTTGACTCAACGGCGTATCCGCCGCGTGCTCCAGCGCCTGCAACAGGTTTTCCATGGCACACAACATATAGCCGCAGATGCGCTGCGCCTCGACTTCACGGGTGGCCAGCAGCGTCAGGCTGAAGTGATCGCCAAAGTCATCGATGCTCAAGGTCAGCGGGTAATTGGTGCGTTCCTCCGCATGCAGGACGCTGATCCCCTCCCAGGCCGAGAGCGCTTCGGCACTGGCATTGGCACTTGAGGTGCTGTGCCGATAATTGAGCAGCGAACTGAATAGCGGCGATGACCCGACCACCCCACTGCAGCGCTGGGCCAGCACCAGCGGTGCGTGCTCATGGCGCATCAGGCTGGTCAGACGTGCATGGGTGGCCTTCACCGAGTCACTCGCTGCCAGCGCGCAGACCTCGACCCGGAGCGGCAAGGTGTTGATGAAAATGCCCAGCGCGCGGTCGGTCGACTCCGCCCCTTGCATTCGCCCCATCAGCACGGTACCGAACACAACGGCGGACTTGCCGGTGAGTGCATTCAGGACCTGCCCCCAGCCGAGATGGAACAGACTCGCGACACTCACCCCGAGCGACCGGGCACTGGCTCGCAGGCGCTGTCCCAGCAACGGGTCAAGTGGCACACCGCACTCTTCGATGTCGCTGCCGTCGCCATGTACGCCTTGCAGGCCGAACGGCAACGTCGGCTCGTCGATGTCACCGAGCATCTCGCGGAAAAACGCCTCGTGCTCGGACTCGCTGATGCCTAGCCGCGCCTGGGCGACATAATTGCGAAACGGTACGGGCGCTCCCAGTCTGGTGCTCTGTCCTGACAGGCACGCCTGCATTTCCTCGCTGACCACCGCGAGCGCCGAGTGATCCATCGCCATGTGGTGAAACAGCAACATCGCGACGATACGCCCGGTCTCTGAATCCCGGGCATGAGCCAGGCGCAATAGCGGCGCACGTGTCACGTCGAGACGGAAATGCCGGGCGTCGAATCGCGCATGCAACTGCTCAAGGACATCGCCCTCAGCCGCATCAAGCTGCACGTTCTCCAAAGGCAACTCGACACTTCGCAGGACGACTTGCACCGGCGTGTCCAGTCCTTCCCAGACGATGGCGGTGCGCAGAATGTCGTGGCGCTCGATGACAGTCTGCAGAGCCCGAACGAATGCCTCGAACCGCTCGGGTCCGCTGAACGCGAATTTCGCCTGCATCACATACGGATCACCCTGTGCAGCGCTCGCGTGGTGGTAGAGGATGCCCTCCTGCAACGGCGTCAGTGGATAGATGTCCTGGACATTGGCGCCGCCGCCAGGGATCTGCGCGACAATTTGATCGAGGGTGTCCTGGCTCAGGTCAACCATTGTCAGCATCGCCGGGGTGACCCGTGTTGTGCCCGGTGAAATGCCATTGACCGGCACTGCAACCTGCCCTTCCCGTGCGGGCGAGTAACCGCCCGCCTCGATCAGCTCGATCAATGCTGGTTTGTGCTCGCGCAATGCGGCCAGCAAGGCCGATTCACTCAGGGCCTGCTTGTTGCCATTGACCCGTAATTGCCCGTCCGTGATTGCCAACTGGATGTCTTTTGTCTTCAGCGTCGCCAACAGTTCATTCAGGTTCACAGGACGATCTCCATTCTTTCCGTGATGGCTGCGTAACCAGCCAGAGTCGGTTGCTCGAACAACGTCCGGACATCGGCTTCGATACCTGCCTGTTGCAGGCGCCCGATCAGGCTGACCGCCAGCAACGAATGCCCTCCCAGCTCAAAGAAATGGTCTTGCCGCCCGACGCGCTCGACTTTGAGCAATTCGCACCACAGTGCCGCGAGGAGGATTTCCATCTCGCCGACCGGCGCTTCGTATTCGCGAATGCTGACCGCAGCCAAATCCGGTCCGGGCAGCGCCTTGCGATCGACCTTGCCGTTGGGGCTCAGCGGCAGGCTGTCGAGCGCAACGAATGCCGACGGCACCATGTAATCGGGCAAGCGTGCGAGCAAGTGTTCGCGCAACGCCTCGATCCCCGGCTGCCCGGCTTCGGCGTGCCAGGTGAAGTACGCCACCAGACGCTCATCACGCACCAGCACCACGGCTTCGCGCAGCGCCGGATGGCTGAGCAATTGCGCCTCGATTTCACCCGGTTCCAGACGCAGGCCACGCAGCTTGACCTGGAAGTCGTTGCGCCCGATGAATTCGAGCTGGCCATCGGTGCGATAGCGCACCCGGTCGCCCGTGGCGTACAGCCGATCGCCGGCCACGAACGGGCTCGGGATAAACCGTTCGGCCATCAATTGCGGCAGGCCCAGATAGCCCCGCGCAACCCCGGCACCACCAATGAACAACTGACCGATCACGCCCATCGGCACCGGCCGCTGGGCGGCATCGAGGACATACAGACGGGTGTTGTTGATCGGCCGTCCGATCGGCAACGCGCTGTCCGGCACCGGCATCGACGGTTCCAGCGTCCACACCGTGCTGTCGACCGTGGCTTCGGTCGGGCCGTAAACGTTGTGCAAGCGCACTTGCGGCAAACGCACGCGCACAAGGCGGGCCAGCGCCGGCGTCAGGTCGCCGCCGCCACAGAACACATCGGTGAGGCTGCTGCACTGGCTGACGTCGTCCTGCTCCAGGAACTGTTGCAACAGCACCGGTACGAACTGGATCACGCTGATCCGTTGCTCGCGAATCACCTGCGCCAGATACGCCGGTTCGCGGTGTCCGTCGGGACGCGCCAGCACCAATCGCAGACCGGCGCTCAACGGCCAGAACAGCTCCCAGACCGAGGCATCGAAACTGAACGGGGTTTTCTGTAACAGGGCGCCGTCGGCCACGGCGGGACACAGCTGCGAACTCCAGTGCAGCAGATTGCCCACGCCGCGATGCTCGACCATCACGCCCTTCGGCGCCCCCGTCGAGCCGGAGGTGTAGATCACGTAGGCAAGGTTCGAGGCGCTCAGGCCCGGTACTTGCGGGTTGTCATCCGGGTTGGATGTCCATTGCGCCTGATCCAGATCGATCACCCGCGCGGTGCTCTCGTCGAGCAAAGCGCGAGTCGCCCCATGCACCAGCACCGCTACCGGCGCGCTGTCCTTGAGCATGTAATCCAGACGTTCCGCCGGGTACGCCGGGTCCAGCGGCACATAGGCACCGCCGGCCTTGAGGATGGCGAGCAGACCGACGATCAGCTCCAGCCCGCGCTCGACACAGATCGCCACCCGCGAATCCGGCCCCACGCCCAGCTCACGCAGGTAATGGGCCAGGCGATTGGCCTGTGCGTTGAGTTCGGCGTAGGTCAGCCGCTGTTCACCGGCCTGCAAAGCAACGGCTTGCGGCGTGCGTTGTACTTGCGCTTCGAACAGCCCGTGAACGGTTTGCTCCAGATCGTCGGCGGTGCCGGTGACATTGAGATCGTAAAGGACACGCTGACGCTCTGCGCCTTCAAGGATCGGCAAGCGGTTCAGCGGCTGATCCGGAGCCTGCTCCAGAGCATCCGCCAGTTGCTCCAGCGCGGTCTGCATGTAGTCGCAGATCCGCTGCGAACCGATGCTCGCCGGGGTCATGGCGGTGAGCATGAACCCGCTGCCCAGATCATCGACGCCCAGACTCAGCGGATAGTTGGTGCGCTCTTCGCTGCTCAGGGTCTCGATGCCTTGCCAGGCCTGACGAAGGTTTTGCTGTTGAGCTTCATCAGCGCTGTGCCGGTAGTTGAGCATCGAACTGAACAGCGGCGACGGCGCGGCCACGCCGCTGCAACGCTGGGCCAGCGCCAGTGACGCGTGTTCATGGCCAAGCAGCGCACTGAGCCGCGCATGCGTCGCCCGAGCCCCATCACGCACCGGGGTTGCTCCCAGATCGACCCGCAGCGGCAAGGTGTTGATGAACATCCCCAACGCCCGGTCGGCACCCTCGCCGCCCTGCATCCGGCCCATCAGCACCGTGCCGAACACCACCCGCTCCTGACCGGACGTCGCCGCCAACACCTGCGCCCACGCGAGGTGGAACAGGCTGGCCACGCTGATGCCCAGTTGCCGCGCGAGACTGCGCAGACGCTGGCCGGTGGCGGCGGTCAGGGCCTGTTGCGTTTCCTCAATGTCGCGACCGTCTCCCTGCACATCCTGCAAGCCGAACGGCAGGGTCGGCTCGTCGATGTCGCCGAGCATGTCGCGGAAGAACGCTTCGTGCTCCTGCTCGCTGACACCCAGCCGCGCCTGCGCTACGTAGTTGCGGTAAGGCACCGCCGCGCCCAGCGAGGCTTCGCGCCCTTGCAGGCAGGCGAGCATTTCGTGCTGCACCACGTCCAGCGCGGTGTGATCGAGCACAAGATGGTGGAACAGCAACATCGCGACCACCCGGTTGTGAGCCGGATCACGGGCATACACCAGGCGCAGCAACGGCGCCTGGCTGATGTCGAGCCGGTAGTGCCGGGCATCGAAACGCTCGTGCAACTGGTCAAGGATGTCGCCATCCGCCGGATCGAGCACTATTTCCTGCGCAGGCAAGTCTGCGTGACGCCAGACCACTTGCATCGGCTCGGCCAGCTTCTGCCAGATCACCGCCGTGCGCAGGATGTCGTGACGGGCAATGACCTGGCGCAGCGCCGCCGCGAACGCTTCCACACGCTCGACGCTGTCGAAGGCCAGCCGCGATTGGAGCAGGTACGGGTCGCCCTGCTCCGCGCTCAAGTGATGATAGAGGATGCCCTCCTGCAACGGCGCCAGCGGATAAATGTCCTGCACGTTGGCGGCGCCACCCGGCACGCTGGCGACGATCCGGTCGATGCTCGACTGATCCAGTTCGGTCAGGCTCAGCAGCTCCGGGGTGATGTGGGTGCAGTTGGCAGGAATGCGATTGGCCGGCACTTCGATTTCGCGACCGCTGCCCACCGCCGCAGCCAGTGCAGCCAGAGTCGGCTGGCTGAACAGCACACGCACGTCGGTGTTCAGGCCGATCTGGCGCAGACGCTCGATCAGGCCGACGGCCAGCAACGAGTGGCCGCCCAGTTCGAAGAAGTTGTCGTGGCGTCCGACCTGCTCCAGTTTCAACACGTCGGCCCAGATCTGCGCCAGCGCGGTTTCCACCGGGCCTTGCGGGGCTTCGTATTCGCGGCTGAGCCAGGCGCTTTGATCCGGCTCCGGCAAGGCCTTGCGGTCGAGTTTGCCGTTGGCGGTCAGCGGCAAAGTGTCGAGTCGCACATAAGCCGCCGGGATCAGCGCTTGCGGCAACCGGGTTTGCAGATGATTGCGCAGAGCTTCGATATCAGTCGGCGCTCGCTCGGTGAACCACACCAGCAACTGCCCGTCGCGCACCAGCGCTACTGCGTCCTGCACTGCCGGATGGGTACTCAGGGCGGCTTCGATTTCCCCCAGTTCAACCCGCACGCCGCGCAGTTTCACCTGATCGTCGTTGCGGCCCAGGTACTCGATGTTGCCGTCCGCCAGCCAGCGTGCGAGGTCGCCGGTTCGGTACATGCGTCCTTCGTTGAACGGATCATTCAGGAAGCGTTCGGCGGTCAGATCGGGACGGTTCAGGTAACCGCGCGCCACGCCAGCGCCGGCGACGTACAACTCACCCGTCACACCCACGGGCACCGGACGTTGCTGGTCATCGAGCAGATAGATTCGGGCGTTGGCCATCGGCCGACCGATGTGCAGCGGCTGGCCGACTTCGACCCGGCCGGACGTCGCGACCACCGTGGCTTCGGTCGGGCCGTAGTTGTTGATCACCGAGAAGGTCTGTTCACGGCTGAACTGACGCAGCTTGTCGCCACCAATCAGCAAGGTACGCAGGGTCGGATGTTGCAGTTCGCGGCTGAACGCATATTCGGCCACTGGAGTTGGCAGGAAGCTGACCTGCAACGGCTGCGCCCGCCACCAGTCAAGCAGTTCGTCCAGATGCTCGTTGCTCACCGATTCCGGCGGCAGATGCAACGTCGCACCGACGCACAACGCCGGCCAGACTTCCCAGGCCATCGCATCGAAGCCGAACCCGGCCACGCTGGCGGTGTGGCTGCCAGCCTGCAGGTCAAAGGCTTCGGCGTGCCAGTGCACAAGGTTTTCCAGGGTCGCGTGTTCGACCATCACGCCTTTCGGCTGGCCGGTGGAGCCTGAGGTGTAGATCACGTAGGCCAGGTCGTCCGGCGTAAACTCGGCAACCTGCGGATCAGCAACCGACAGGTCTTGCCAGGTCTCATGGGCAAGATCAATCACAGGTACGCCAGCCTGATTCGGCAAAGCTACATCGCGAACCAGTACCACCCTCGGCGCACTGTCGGCCAGCATGTAAGCAATTCGCTCGGGCGGATAAGCCGGGTCGACCGGTACATAAGCGGCGCCGGCCTTGAGGATCGCCAACAGCCCGACCAGCATGTCCGGGCTGCGTTTGAGACAGATCGCCACTCGTGTCTCGGTAGTGACCCCCAGCCCCTGCAGATGATGGGCCAGGCGATTGGCGCGCTGGTTCAATTGCCTGAACGTCAGGCGCTGCGTGCCCGCCTGAACCGCCACGGCATCCGGCGTGCGCGCAACCTGCGCTTCGAACAGACGATGAACACCTTGCGCTGACGGGTAAACCGCCGTGCTCGCGTTGAAGTCGCCAAGCAGCTGCGCGCGCGCCGCCGCTGACAGGACGTTGAGACGTTCAAAGGCCTGTCCGGGGTTGTCAGCCAACGCTGTCGCCAGCTCCGTCAGAGCGCTGTGCATCAGCTCGCAGACCCGCTGCGCCCCCACATGATCCGGGGTCAGCACCGACAGATTGAAGCCATCGCCCCGGTCGTTGATGCTCAAGGTCAGCGGATAATTCGTGCGCCCGTCCTGGGCCAGGAATTCGATGCCTTGCCAGACCGGGTCAACCGTCTGTCGCGCAGCGTCGTGGCCGCTGTGTCGATAGTTGAGTACCGCGCTGAACAGCGGCAAAGGGGCGGCCACGGCGCTGCAACGCTGAGCCAGTGCCAGCGACGCATGCTCATGTCCCAGTAAAGCCGCCAACCGCTCATGAACCGTTCGAACCGCTTCGCTCACACTTTGCCCGGCAACTTCCACGCGCAACGGCAAGGTGTTGATGAACATCCCCAAAGCCCGATCCGCGCCCTCGCCGCCTTGCATCCGCCCCAGCAGCACGGTGCCGAACACCACGTCCCGGCGTCCGGAAGTCGCCGCCAGCACCCGCGCCCAGGCGAGATGAAACAGGCTTGCGACGCTGACCCCGTATTGCCGCGCCTGTCGGCGCAAGTGCCGATTCAATTGCACCGGCAGCGCCAGCGAATGCTCCTCGATGTTGCGGCCGTCGCCCTGTACGTCCTGCAAGCCGAATGGCAGGGTCGGCTCGTCAATATCACCGAGCATCTCGCGAAAGAAGCTTTCGTGTTCTTCCTCGCTGATGCCTTGGCGAGCCTGATGTACGTAGTTGCGGTAGGGCGCGGCAGGCGGCAAAGACTCAACCTGCCCCGGCAGATACAATTGCATTTCCCGGCGAACCACCTCCAGCGCGGTGTGATCCAGCACGACGTGATGAAACAACAGCACACCTGCCACCCGGTCATGCAGCGGATCTTCGGCATATACCAGACGGATCAGCGGTGCCTGACCGAGGTCGAGGCGATAATCCCGGGCATCGAAGCGTGCACGCAACTGATGGAGGATATCGCCATCCAGTGGATCAAGAGCCACCGGTTGCACCATCAGCGCAGCTTCTCGCCATACCACTTGCTGCGGGCTCGGCAATCCTTCCCAAACCACGCTGGTGCGCAGGATGTCGTGACGCGCAATCACCTTTTGCAAGGCGTTGGCAAAAGCGCGCAGGCGCTCGATGCTGGCAAAGGCCAGACATGACTGTAATAAGTAGGGATCGCCCTCGGCGGCGCTCAGGTGGTGGTAAAGAATGCCTTCCTGCAACGGCGCCAGCGGATAAATGTCCTGCACGTTGGCGGCGCCGCCCGGCACGCTGGCGACGATCCGGTCGATGCTCGACTGATCCAGCTCGGTCAGACTCAGCAGTTCCGGAGTGATGTGGCTGCAATCAGCGGGAATGCGATTGGCCGGCACTTCGATTTCGCGACCGCTGCCCACCGCAGCCGCCAGGGCTGCCAGGGTCGGCTGGCTGAACAGCACGCGCACATCGGTGTTCAGACCGATCTGGCGCAAGCGTTCGATCAGGCTCACGGCCAGCAACGAGTGGCCACCCAGTTCGAAGAAGTTGTCGTGGCGTCCGACCTGCTCCAGTTTCAACACGTCAGCCCAGATCTGCGCCAGCGCGGTTTCCACCGGGCCTTGCGGGGCTTCGTATTCGCGGCTGAGCCAGGCGTTCTGATCCGGTTCCGGCAAGGCCTTGCGGTCGAGTTTGCCGTTGGCGGTCAGCGGCAAGGCGTCGAGGCGCACGTAAGCCGCCGGGATCAGCACTTGCGGTAGACGCGTTTGCAGATGATTGCGCAGGGCTTCGATATCGGTAGGCGCATGCTCGGTGAACCACACCAGCAATTGCCCGTCGCGCACCAGCGCTACTGCGTCCTGCACTGCCGGATGGCTGGCCAGCGCCGCTTCGATTTCCCCCAGTTCAACCCGTACGCCACGTAGTTTCACCTGATCGTCGTTGCGGCCCAGGTATTCGATGTTGCCGTCTGCCAACCAGCGCGCAAGGTCGCCGGTGCGGTACATGCGCCCTTCGTTGAACGGATCATTCAGGAAGCGCTCGGCGGTCAGATCGGGACGGTTGAGGTAACCCCGCGCCACGCCCGCACCTGCGACATACAACTCGCCCGTGACGCCCACCGGCACGGGCCGTTGCTGCTCATCCAGCAGATAGACCTTGGCGTTGGCAATCGGCCGGCCGATGTGCAGCGGTTGCCCAACTTCGACCGGGCCGGACGTCGCGACCACCGTAGCCTCGGTCGGGCCGTAGTTGTTGATCACCGCAAAGCTCTGCTCACGATTGAACTGCCGCAGCTTGTCGCCGCCGATCAGCAAGGTGCGCAGGGTCGGATGTTGCAGTTCGCGGCTGAAGGCATATTCGGCCACCGGCGTCGGCAGGAAGCTGACCTGCAACGGCTGCGCGCGCCACCAGTCGAGCAGTTCGTCCAGATGCTCGTTGCTCACCGATTCCGGCGGCAGGTGCAATGTCGCGCCGACGCACAGCGCCGGCCAGACTTCCCAGGCCATCGCATCAAAACCGAAACCGGCCACGCTGGCGGTGTGACTGCCGGCCTGCAGGTCAAAGGCATCGACGTGCCAGTGCACGAGATTTTCCAAGGTCGCGTGTTCGACCATCACGCCTTTCGGCTGGCCAGTGGAGCCCGAGGTGTAGATCACATAGGCCAGATGCTCGGGGGTCAGGTTCGGCAGTCGTGGATTGCTGTCCGGCAGATGCTGCCAGGCGTCGCTGTCAAGATTGATCACCGGCACGGCACCCAGCAGGTCGCGAGTGGCCGTCTGTGCCAGAACCGCCACCGGATCGCTGTCCTGCAGCAGGTAAGCGATCCGTTCCGCCGGATGTGCCGGATCGACCGGAACATAACCGGCGCCAGCCTTGAGGATCGCCAGCAGCCCGACCAGCATCTGCGGACCCCGCTGCACACAGAGCGCGACGCGATCGTCCGGTTGCACACCGAGGCCGATCAGGTGATGGGCCAGACGATTGGCGCAGCGGTTCAAGCCGTCGTAGCTCAGACTTTGCCCGCCCTGCACCACTGCCACAGCATCGGGTTGGCTCGCCGCTCGCGCTTCAAACAATTGGTGCACCACATGGCCGTGAGCAAAGTCGCGACCGGTGACATTGAAACCGACCAGCACGCGCTGGCGTTCGGCCGCCGACAGAATCGACACCTGATTCAATGGCGCATGGCGATCCTGCTCCAGCGCGCTCAGCACATTGTGCAGTGCCGTTTGCAGGTAATCGCAGACCCGCGCGCCATCCACTTCGGGCACTGCCTGCACAGCAAGCCGGAAGCCCTGTCCAAGGTCGTCGACGCTGACCACCAGCGGATAGTTGCTGCGCTCACGAGAATCGAGAATCCGGATGCCTTCCCATCCCGGCGTCGCCGTCTGTTGCGCACTGTGGCGATAGTTGAGCAAGGTATTGAACAGCGGTTGCGAACCCGTCACGCCACTGCAACGTTGAGCCAGCATCAGCGGCGCTTGCTCATGCACCAGCAGTTGCGCCAGACGCTCGTGGGTAGACCTGACACCCGCCTCCACCGTCGTTGCCCCGACATGGACCCGCAGCGGCAGGGTGTTGATGAACATGCCCAACGAACGATCGGCGCCCTCGCCACCCTGCATGCGCCCCAGCAACACCGTGCCGAATACCACTTCCTCACGCCCGCAGACCTGGGCAAGTACCTGGCCCCAGGCCTGATGCACCAGACTCGCAACACTGATGCCCAGCGTGCGGGCCTGTTGGCGCAGGCGCCCGGCAAGATGCTCATCCAGTGCCAGTTCGCTGTCCACGATGTTTGTGCCATCGCCGAGTACGTCCCGCAGGCCGAACGCCAGGGTCGGTTCAGCGATGTCGCCAAGCATCTCGCGAAAGAATGCTTCATGGGCCTCGGCATTCGAACCGAGACGGGCCTGAGCGACATAGTTGCGGTATTGCACGGGCGGCGGCAGCACGCCGACTTGCCCGTCAAGGGCGTCGCTCATCTCGGCCACCAACACCTCAAGCGCGGTGTGATCGAGCACGATGTGGTGCAACAGCAGGATCCCGACCCAGCGGTTTTGCAAAGGGTCCTCGGTGTAGGCGAAGCGCATCAACGGCGCACGCTGCAAGTCCAGGCGATAGTGTCGCGGATCGAAGCGCGCCTGCATTTGCTGTAACACATCACCGTCCTGCGGATCGGCATCCACCCGCTCCAGTGCCAGCGGCGCCGAACGCCACACCACTTGCACTGGCTCGTCGAGGTTTTCCCTGACCACACTGGTACGCAGGATGTCGTGCCGGGCGATGACACTGTTCAACGCGCGGACGAACGCCTTGATCTGCGCCAGTCCGTCGAAGGCGAACTGCGCTTGCAACACGTACGGGTCACCGTCGGCAATGGCCAGATGGTGATAGAGGATTCCTGACTGCAACGGTGCCAGGGCGTAGATGTCCTGCACGTTGTCGATACCGCCCTCGACGGTCTCGACGATACGGTCGATGGCCGCTTGATCCAGCGTGGCCAGCGGCAGCATGTCCGGGGTGATGCGGGTGCAACCGGGTTCGATGCGGTTGGCCGGCACGCTGACCGTGGCGTCCCCTCCCAGCGTCGCGGCGAGTGCAGCCACGCTCGGCTGGCCGAACAGCACGCGGACGTCGCACTGCATGTTTTGCTGACGCATGCGTTCGATCAGCTTCACCGCCAGCAGCGAATGACCGCCCAGCTCGAAGAAATTGTCATGCCTGCCCACCCGCTCCAGCCCGAGCAAGGTCTGCCAGATCACAGCGATGCGGGTTTCGATTTCGCCAAGCGGTGCTTCAAACGCCCGCCGGGCGAAGGCTTCGCTGTCCGGCTGCGGCAACGCCCGGCGATCGAGTTTGCCGTTGGCCGTCAGCGGGAAGGCATCGAGGCGCACGAACGCGCCCGGCACCATATGCTCGGCCAGCGATGCCAGCAGGTGATCGCGCAATTGCGCAACGCTCGGTTCGACACCTTCGGCGGCCAGCCAGTAGGCCACCAGACGCGTGTCGCCAGGGCTGTCCTCGCGGGCGATCACCAGCGCATCGCGCACGCCGTCGCAGGCTGCAAGACGTGCCTGAATCTCGCCAAGTTCGATACGGAAACCACGGATTTTCACCTGGTCATCGTTGCGTCCCAGGTATTCGAGTTCGCCCTCCACCGTCCAGCGTGCCAGATCGCCGGTCTTGTACAAACGCGCTTCGGCATGCTCGCTGAACGGATCGGCGATAAAGCGCTCGGCGGTCAACGCCTCACGATTCAGGTAACCACGGGCAACCCCGGCGCCACCCACATACAACTCACCGGTCACTCCGGCCGGTACGGGTTCCCGCCGGGCATCGAGGACGTACAGCTGCAGGTCGGGAATGCGCACGCCGATCGGGCTGCTGGCGGTCAGTTGCGCGTCTGCCACCACCAGCGGGCGATAGGTCACATGCACCGTGGTTTCGGTGATGCCGTACATATTCACCAGCCGGGTGCCGGCGTTGCCGACCCGCGCATACCAGGGCTTGAGCGATCCCGGCTCCAGCGCTTCACCGCCAAAAATCACCTCGCGCAGCGAATGCTGCAACGGGCTGCGGCCTTGGGCGGCGACCAACTGCCGGAACGCGCTTGGCGTCTGGTTGAGTACGGTGACGCCCGAGCGGCAGAGCAACGCGTAACACTCGTCCGGCGAGCGACTGATGTGTTGCGGCACCACCAGCAACTGTCCGCCGTACGCCAGCGCACCCCAGATTTCCCAGACCGAGAAATCAAAGGCAAACGAATGGAACAACGCCCAGACGTCTTGCGCATTGAACCGGAACCAATCGTGGGTCGCGCCAAACAGGCGTGCCACGTTGCGGTGCTCGACCATCACCCCTTTGGGCAGCCCGGTGGAGCCAGAGGTGTAGATCACGTAGGCCAGATGCGCCGGATTCAAGTCCGGGATCTGTGGATTGAACGCCGGTTCATTTTGCAAACCTTGTTCGTCGAGGTCGATCTGCGGCACGGATAGCCCGGCAATCCGATCCAGAGTCGCGGCCTGCATCAGCACCGCCACCGGCGCACTGTCTTGCAAAGTGAAGGTGATGCGCTCCAGCGGATAAGCCGGATCGATCGGCACATATCCGGCACCCGCTTTGAGCACGCCGAGCAGGCCGGCGATCATTTGCGGGCCGCGCTCGACGCAGATCGCTACCCGGTCATCCGGACGGATGCCAAGGGCGAGCAAACGATGGGCCACCTGGTTGGCCTGTCGGTTGAGTGCTCCATAGCTGTAAGTTCGCCCCTCGAACAGCAACGCGACCGCCTCGGGCCGAGTGTGCGCATGCGCTTCGAATTGCTGATGGATCAACGGCGTGTCGAGAAAACTCGCCCTCGGTGTATTGACGCCATACAGCCAGTGTTCACGCTCCGCGGGCGGCAGGATGTTGAGGCTGTGCAATGCGGCTTGCGGGTTGTTCTGCAGCGCATCGACGAGACTGTCCAGTGCCGTGCGCAGGTAACCGGCGATGCGTGAGGCGCCAAGCGTCGCGTCGGCCAGCACCGTGATGCGCAGGTCCTGACCGAGGTCATCGATGTTGACGGTCAGCGGGTAATTGGTGCGCTCGCGGGCGCCCAGCACCTGCACTCCCGGCGACAGCTCGATCACTTCGGCGACTTCCTCCACACTGCTGTGGCGGTAGTTGAGCATGGCGCTGAACAGCGGCGTCGGTACCGCCACGGCGCTGCAACGCTGGGCCAGTGCCAGGGACGCCTGCTCATGGGCGAGCAGCGCGGTCAGGCGCCGGTGCGTCGCCAGCACGCCGTCATGAACGCTCGACGCGCCGACATCCACCCGCAAAGGCAAGGTATTGATGAACATCCCCAAGGCCTGTTCGACACCGTCGGCCGCGTTCATCCGTCCCAACAGAACGGTGCCGAACACCACCGCCGAGCGCCCGCACAGCTGACCCAGCACCCGCGCCATGGCCAGGTGCATCAGGCTCGCCACGCTCACCCCCGATTGTCGCGCGTGGGTACGCAGGCGCTGGCTCAGATCGCTGTCGAGCATGCACGAGACTTCCTCGATGCCCTGCCCGTCACCTTGTACATCGTGCAAGCCACCGGGCAGTGTCGGCTCGTCGATTTCGCCGAGCATCTCGCGGAAAAAGTCTTGATGCGCTTGCTCATCCGACCCCAGACGTGCCCTCGCCAGGTGGTCGCGAAACGGCACCGCCCTCGCGACTTCGGCATCGCGGCCGGACAGGTAGGCCTGAATTTCCCGGCGCACCACATCGAGCGCGACGTGATCCATGATCATGTGATGGAACAGCAACAATGCGACCACCCGGTCGTTGACCGGATCCTCGGCGAACACCAGCCGCAGCAACGGGGCCTGTTGCAGGTCGAGGCGGAAATATTGTGGGTCGTGGCGTGCCAGCAATTGCGCGAGTACATCCTCACGGTCATTCAGATCGACTTCCTCACAGACCAGCGGGGCTTCACGCCAGACCACCTGCACAGGTTCGTCCAGATGCTCCCAGAGGATGGAGGTGCGCAAAATGTCATGGCGCTCGATCACCCGACGCAACGCTTCGGTGAATGCCTCCAGCCGTTCGCGACTGTCGAACGTGAACCGCGCCTGCGACACATAGGGATCCCCCTCCGGCGCGGAGAGATGGTGATAAAGCAGCCCCTCCTGCAGCGGCGCCAGCGGATAGATGTCCTGCACATTCGCCACGCCGCCCGGCACGGTGGCGACGATGCGGTCGATAGCCGGCTGATCCAGTTGCACCAGCGGCAGCATGTCCGGGGTGATGCGCAACGCCGGGCTCGACCAGTCGCCGCCGTGGCTCGCCACCAGTTCCAGCAACTGCGCCTTGTGTTTGGCGAGGCTGTCCCACAACGCATCGTCCAGTGCGTCGTCATCGCCCAGAATGACCAGGTCTTCATCGTCCTGTTGAAGGCGGATCGCATGGGTGGAAATAACAGCCATCAGCTCGCGAAATTGCATGGGGGTAACCTGCTGTAAATTCGGGAAAAAGGAGCGCGCAGCGGCGAGTCCGTACGGCGGCGCGCAGCCTGGAAAAGCTAAAACATCGGGGCTTGGGTGTCTGACATGGGAAGCGGGGACAAGACCCGTGACCGGCCAGTCATGGCGTCGATCCGCGGGAACCGCGAATCGACGCCGGTGTCGGCTCAGAGCCGGCGTTTGCGGTTGAGCGTCGGTATGGTGGTTGGTGGGACTTCCACCTGTTTTGCCTGGTCCGAGGTTTGCGCCGCCAGCGCGGCCAGAGTCGGCTGGCTGAACAGCGTTCGCGCATCGACGTGTAGCCCGGCCTGACGCATGCGCGCCACCAGGCTGACCGCCAGCAACGAATGCCCGCCGAGTTCAAAGAAGTGATCGTTGCGCCCGACCTGCTCCAGTTGCAGCACTTCGGCCCAGATCTGCGCCAGCCGGATTTCGACTTCGCCCTCGGGCGCCTCGTAGCGGCGACTGAGCACCGCCTCAGCCCCAGGTGCCGGCAAGGCTTTGCGGTCAACCTTGCCGTTCGGGGTCAGGGGCAATGCGTCGAGTTTTACGTAAGCACCCGGTGCCATGTACTCCGGCAAACGCTCGAGCACATGGGCGCGCAAGGTTTCGATGGGGGGCGCGTCGAAGCCTTCGCGCACGGTGAAATACGCCACCAGCCGCTCGTCCCGCACCAGCACTACCGCTTCACGCACGGCGGGATGCTCGATCAGCCGTGCTTCGATTTCCCCCGGTTCCAGACGCAGGCCGCGCAGCTTGATCTGGAAGTCGTTGCGACCGAGGAATTCGAGGTTGCCGTCCGCCCGGTAGCGCACCAGATCGCCGGTGCGATACAGGCGATCACCGGCCACGAACGGGCTGTCGATGAAGCGTTCGGCCTGCATCTCCGGCAAGCCCAGATACCCCCGCGCGACCCCGACCCCGCCGATGTGCAGGTGACCGCTGACACCGAATGGCACCGGTTGATCGTGGGCGTCCAGCACGTAGAGCCGGGTGTTGCAAATGGCCCTGCCAATCGGTAGCACGGAGTCGGGTACAGGCATGTACGGTTCCAGCGTCCATGCGGAGCTGTCGACCGTGGCTTCGGTTGGACCATAGACATTGTGCAAGCGCACCCATGGCAGTTTTTTGCGCACCGCTTGGGCCAGTGCAGCGGTGAGTTCGCCACCCCCACAAAACACATCAGTGAGAGTGGTGCACTGACTGACATCGTCCAACTCAAGAAACTGTTGTAACAGCGCCGGGACGAATTTGACCACGCTGATCTGCTGCTCGCCGATCGCTTGCGCCAGATAGGCCGGTTCACGATGGCCGCCGGGACGTGCCAGAACCAGTCGCATACCGACTGTCAGCGGCCAGAAAAACTCCCACACTGAGCCATCGAAACTGAACGGTGCTTTCTGCAACAACGCACCATGCGTCCTCGGGGGACTGATCTGCGACCCCCAATGCACCAGATTGCATAACCCCCGATGTTCGATCATCACGCCCTTCGGCGTGCCGGTGGAGCCCGAGGTGTAGATCATGTAGGCCAGGTTTGAAGCGCTCAAACCCGGTACTTGCAGGTTTTCAGTCGATCCGCCCTGCCAGGTGCAGCGGTCGAAATCGATGACCGGCACACCCGGATCGTCCAACAGATTGCGGGTGGCCTCATGCACCAGCACCGCCACCGGCGCGCTGTCCTGCAGCATGTAATGCAGGCGTTCCAGCGGATAGTCGGGATCCAGCGGCACATACGCACCGCCGGCCTTGAGAATGCCGAGCAAGCCGATCACCAGATCCAGGCTGCGTTCGACACAGATCGCCACTCGTGAATCGGGCTGCACGCCTTGCTCGCGCAGATGATGCGCCAGACGGTTGGCCTGTTCGTTCAGTTGTCGATAGGTCAGTTGCTGCTCGCCAGCCTGCAATGCGATGGTGTCGGGTCTGCGCTGTACTTGTTGCTCGAACAACACCTGAAGCGGCTGATCGAGCGGACAATCGACTTCGCTGGCATTGAACTCGACCAGCAGTTGTTCAAGCTCCGCCGCCGGCAGGATCGGCAAGCGATTCAGCGGCTGTTGCGGGGTTTGCTCAAGGGCATCGACCAGTGCCTGCAACGCGCTTTGCACGTAGTCGCCGATGCGCTGCGCACCGATGCTCATCAGGGTTCGCGTGGTGATCTGCAAAGCGCTGCCCAGATCATCGACGCTCAGGGTCATCGGGTAGTTGGTGCGCTCTTCGTTCTCCAGGGTCTGAATGCCTTGCCAGGCTGGCTCCGACGCCGATTCCTGCGCCTCAAGGTCGGTGTGCCGATAGTTGAGCAACGCACTGAACAGCGGTGCCGGTGACGCAACCCCGCTGCAACGCTGGGCCAGCGCCAGTGACGCATGTTCGTGCCCGAGCAAATCGGTCAGTCGGGCGTGGGTGAGCAGCACCGCATCGCGCGCGCCACGGTCCATGTCCACCCGCAATGGCAAGGTGTTGATGAACACCCCGAGCGCCCGATCCGCGCCCTCGCCGCCTTGCATCCGGCCCATAAAAACGCTGCCAAACACCACGTGTTCCTGCCCCGAGGTCGCCGCCAGCACCTGCGCCCAGGCCAGGTGAATCAGGCTGGCCACGCTGACGCCGGCCTGCCGCGCCTGAAGACGCAAGCGCCGATCCAGTTCAGGCGCAAGCGTTCGCACGGCTTCGTCGATACCGCGACCGTCGCCCTGCACATCCTGCAAGCCGAACGGCAACGTCGGCTCGTCGATGTCGGCGAGCATCTCGCGGAAGAACGCTTCGTGTTCCTGCTCGCTGACACCGAATCGGGTCTGGGCCACGTAATTGCGATACGGCACCGCTGGCGGCAGCGGTTCGCGCTGCCCAAGCAAATTGGCGCGCATTTCATGACGCAGGACTTCCAGCGCGATGTGATCCAGCGCCAGGTGATGGAACAACAGAATCGCCACGATCCGCCCGTGGGCCGGATCGCGCGCATACATCAGCCGGATCAGCGGCGCCTGACTGACGTCGATGCGATAACGCCGGGCATCGAAGCGCTCATGCAGTTGCGCGAGGACATCGCCCTCGACCGGATCAAGATTGACTTCCTGTACCGGCAACTCGGCTTCGCGCCAGACCACCTGCACCGGAGTGGTCAAACCTTCCCAGACCACCGCAGTGCGCAGAATATCGTGGCGCGCCATGACCTGACGCAGCGCCGCCGCATAGGCCTCGACCCGCTCGACGCTGTCGAACGCCAGCTGCGACTGCAGCAGGTACGGATCACCCTGTGCGGCGGTGATGTGGTGATAAAGGATGCCTTCCTGCAACGGCGCCAGCGGATAAATGTCCTGCACGTTGGCCGCCCCACCCGGCACCGTGGCGATGATCCGGTCGAGGGTGGCCTGATCCAGTTCTACCAACGGCAACAGATCCGGGGTGATCTGCGTGCAACCTGGCGGAATACGGTTGGCCGGCACTTCGACCTCGCGACCAGTGCCCACCGATGCGGCCAGTGCCGCCAGCGTCGGCTGGCCGAACAGCACGCGCACATCGCTGCTCATGCCGAGCTGGCGCATGCGCTCGATCAGGTTGACCGCCAGTAACGAGTGCCCGCCGAGTTCAAAGAAGTGATCGTGACGCCCGACCTTTTCGACTTGCAGCACCTCGGCCCAGATCTGCGCCAGGAGAATTTCGACGTCGCCTTGCGGGGCTTCATATTCGCGGCGGATCAACGCCTCCGGCCCCGGCGCCGGCAACGCCTGGCGATCCAGTTTGCCGTTAGCCGTCAGCGGCAGCGCCGTCAAACGCACATAGGCCGATGGCAGCATCGCGCTGGGCAGACGGGTCTTGAGGTGAGCATGCAGCTGCGTGATGTCCAGCGGTTGGCGTTCGGTGAACCAGGCCAGCAATTGCCCGTCGCGCACCTGCACCACCGCATCGCGCACCGATTCATGGCTGCTCAACGCGGCTTCGATTTCACCGGGTTCGATGCGCACGCCACGGATTTTCACCTGATCGTCGTTGCGGCCCAGGTACTCGAGGGTGCCGTCCGGGCGCCAGCGTGCGAGGTCGCCGGTGCGGTACATCCGCGCGTTGGGCTGGCGGCTGAAAGGATCGTCGAGAAAGCGTTCGGCGGTCAGCTCCGGCCGGTTGAAGTAACCCCGCGCCACCCCGGCGCCTCCGACGTACAGTTCACCGGCCACGCCAATCGGCACCGGGCGTTGTCGGTCATCCAGCAGATAGGCCGTGGCATTGCTCACGGGTTTGCCGATGTGCAGCGTCCGGCCCGGTTCGATTCGCCCCGAGGTCGCGACCACTGTCGCTTCGGTCGGGCCATAGTTATTGATCACCGCGAACGTCTGCTGGCGATTGAACTGGCGCAGGCGATCGCCGCCGATCAGCAGTGTGCGCAGGGTCGGGTGTTCGAGGTGGCGGCTGAAGGCGTACTCGGCAATCGGGGTCGGCAGGAAACTCACGTCCAGCGGTTGCGCACGCCACCAGTCGAGCAGCGCGTCGATGTCTTCGCCGCCATCACGGGACGGCGCCAGGTGCAGGGTCGCGCCGGCACACAGCGCCGGCCAGACTTCCCAGGCCATGGCGTCGAAGCCGAAGCCGGCGAGGCTTGACGTGTGGCAACCGGCGCTCAGGTCGAAGGCCGTGCAATGCCAGTCGACCAGATTCGATAGCGTGTGATGCTCGACCATCACGCCCTTGGGCTGGCCGGTGGAGCCGGAGGTGTAGATCACGTAGGCCAGATGTGCAGTGGTCAGACCCGAAACATCAGGGTTGAGATCGTTGATCGGCCAGCCGCGCGTGTCGATTTCAATCACCGGCACGTCGAGCATCGGCAAACGTTCGCGCAGATCGTGCTGGGTCAGGACCACGGCCGGAGCACTGTCGCGCAATAAATAGCTCAGCCGTTCCGCAGGATGAGCCGGATCGACCGGCACATAACCGGCGCCGGACTTGAGAATCGCCAGCAGCGCGACCAGCGTGTCCAGCCCTCGGCGCGCGACCAGCGCCACGCGGGCGTCGGGTCGTACGCCAAGCCCGATCAAATGATGGGCCAGGGCGTTGGCCTGTCGGTTCAGCTCGGCATAGGTCAGCCGCTGTCCCTGAAGTTCGACCGCTACCGCATCCGGGCGTGTCGCCACTTGCGCTTCGATGCGCTGGTGGATGGTCAGGTTTTGAGGGTATTGCGCGCGTGTGTCGTTCCACTGCTGCAAGAGCGCCGATTCGGCCGGCAGGCTCAGGCTGAAATCACCCACCATCAGCGCCGGGTCTTCAAGCCCCTGCTCCAGCACCCACAGCAAGCGCCCGCTCAGCACCGCGATTTCATCGGCGTCAAAGTAGGCCTCGTTGTACACCATGTACAAACTGTCCTCGTAGTCACCACGGCTGCTCAGCAGGTGCACCGACAACGGCGTGCCCTCTTCGTGGTTCGACACTTTGACCACCCGCCCCTGCGCCTCGCCGTAGCGGTACTCATGCGCGTCGCGCTCGTAGGACACGGTCACCTCGAACAGCTGCGAGCGATCCTCGCGCAGCAAGCCGAGGGCACGGTTCATTTCGCTCAAGGGAAAACGCTGATGGCGAAAGTCTTTTTTCAACTCGTCGTGAATCGCCTTGACCAGCGTCTTGAATGACAACTCGCGGCCAAACCCCATGCGCACCGCGCTGACCTGGGTGAACAGCCCCAGGGTCGATTTGAACCGGGCGCCGGAGCGGTTGAGCAGCGGCACGCCCACCACCCATTCGTCACGCTGGGCGCTGCGGCTGAAATACACATGGATCGCTGCCAGCAGCACATGAAATGCCGATGCGCCGTATTCTCGGGCCACGTGCGTCATGCGCTCGTGCAAACGCGCCGGAAACACTTGCGAGAAAATCCGGGTCGGTGCCGCAGCACTGGCAAAGCGCTCTTGATAACGCGGCAGCAACAGAGGCTCGGGCCGATGTTGGTATTTGTCCAGCCAATACGCCCGGTCACGGGCGTAACGGTCGGACTGAAAATACCGCGCATCGTCACGGATGAAATCGACATAGGACGGCGCCGAATCGGGCGGCAATTGCCCGAGCGCCAGCGCGTTGTAGATCTCGTCGAGGGATTTGAGCATCTCGCCGAAACCCCAGCCATCGACGATCAGGTGGTGGGCCTGGAGTGACAGCCAATGACGGTCGTCATCGAGCCAGAGCAGACGAAACCGGAACAACGGCCCGCCATCCAGCGTAAACAGTTGCTCGATGTTTTCCTGCGTCAGTTGGCGCGCTGCGGCGTATGGATCGGGATGGCTGCGTAAATCGTGTACCGGCATCGGCACCGGCATGGACCGGGCAAAACGTTGCAACGGCAGCCCATCCTCGCCGGCCCCCGGCAGCAGGCTGGTGCGCATCGCGTCATGCCGGGCCACGAGACCTTCAAGCGCCGCCTGCATCAGCGCCGGATCCAGCGGCCCGGTCAGTTCGACATAGCCACCGATGTTGTACATCGGCGAGTTCCCCTGACGCAGTTGATCAAGCCAGATGTCGCGCTGGGCGGCAGTCAGCGGAAAGGCCTCGGAAATCGCGGACAGACCGTCCGCCGCATCGGCAGCAAATTGGTTCATAAGATCCATCTCACGTGATTTGGCGCGTATTCAAGCATCGGCCCCGAAATCCGCGTGACACGTAAAACCCGGACAGCACTCCCCACTTTGTACAGTTGTGCGAACCAACAGGGCCTGAGAAGTCAGCTAA
This sequence comes from Pseudomonas sp. Pseusp21, assembly GCF_059492145.1. Lineage (NCBI taxonomy): Bacteria > Pseudomonadati > Pseudomonadota > Gammaproteobacteria > Pseudomonadales > Pseudomonadaceae > Pseudomonas > Pseudomonas sp. Pseusp21. The sequence goes on along the minus strand of NZ_CP168520.1, from coordinate 6,237,678 downwards.
TCCCCTAAAAGTTCGGAAAGAAATGACTGAAAATCCTGTAGGACAATCGCCACACTCGACTACCCGTTAGTGCCCCGCAATGGCGGGGCACCGCGGTCCGAGCCCCGGAATCCGGGGTTCGTACTAGATCGTACAGTCATAGACTACGAGTCCGTACACATTGATCTGACAGAAACGTGACGCCATTTTTTCGGAAATGGTGGCACTTTGTGTCCCTGTTTTCCCCTACAGACGTAGGACAAATGCATAGGCTTAAATCCCGTTCCAGATCGATTTTCAGGAGAAACAACTGGGTGGGCGTTTCACGGGTGCATGCACGGCAGACGATTCGGCAATGGCTCTAAATCAAGGATGACAAGGATATGAACCTGACCGGCAGTCTTCGCAACATGGAAAATCCGCACTTTTACTGGCAACTGGGAGAACTGATCGCCAGCACCGGCAACGAGCGTTTTGCCACCAACATGTTCCAGCTGGTCGACAACCTCGTTCCGGTCAATCGCGTCGATCTCAGTGAGTGGACCCTGGACGAACGGGAGTCCAGTGTGGTCGAGATCAGGGCATTGGGCAGCGCCGGTTTGCCGGACACCTTCCCGCCCCCAGCCCCGTCGCAGCACCCGGACGACCACCCGCTGCTGCAACAGATGATCGAGATGAACGACTCGCTATTGATTCAATTGAAAGCCTCGCTCCAGCATCGACACCCGCACCACAGCGTCCACCAATGCAATCTGGTGTCCCGCACGTCCAACCGCCGTTGCGTCATTTCGTTCTACCGTCCCCACACGCATCGGGTGTTTTCCCTGCCGGAGCTGTCGTTTCTCAAGCGCCTGTCCGACACCCTGTTGCCCTTGATCGAGCGCCACGCGCACATCAGTCGACAAGCCATCGCCCGCCAACCCCGCGCGCCACAAGCCGATCAACCCCAGACGCCGTTGCAACAGGTGTTCGACGAACGCCTGGCGTTGGGCGACATCACCTTGTCGGTGCGTGAGAAAGAGGTCTGTCTGGGCCTGCTGACCGGCGGCACCGTGCCGCAGATGGCGGAAAAGTTGCGGGTCAAGAACAGCTCGATCGAGACCTACCTCAAGCGCGCGGCCGCCAAGCTTGGGGTCAGCGGCCGTCACGGTCTGGCGAAATGGATGGCCGGGGCCTGATCCGGCATTTTTCTCATTCCGGGCGCCCGGCGTCCGCCCTCATTCGTGAACGAGGCTGTTTGATGTTCAGGTTGCCGATTTCCCTGCTGTCCGCTGCGCTGCTGGGCGGTTGTTCGTTGATCCCCGATTACCAGCGACCGGCATCGCCGAGTGCCGCGCAGTATCCGCAAGGTCCCGCGTATGCCGCGCAATCCCCGGTCACACCCCGCGCCGAGGACTGGCGCGCACTGTTCAATGACCCGGCGTTGCAGCAATTGATTGAAAGCGCGCTGGTCAACAACCGCGATCTGCGGGTGGCCGCGCTGAATGTCGAGGCGTTTCAGGCGCAATACCGCATCCAGCGCGCCGATCTGCTGCCGGCGGTCTCGGCCAATGCCAACCAACTGCGTCAGCGGGTGCCGTCCAGCGTGACCCGAACCCAAGCGGCGATCACCTCGACCTACTCGGTGAATCTGGGCATCAGCGCCTATGAACTGGACTTCTTCGGCCGGGTGCGCAGCCTCAGCGAGCAGGCGCTGCTGACCTGGCTGTCCACCGAAGAGGCCCGGCGCAGTGCGCAATTGAGTCTGGTGGCCAACGTCGCCAACGCTTACCTGACCTGGCGCGCCGATCAGGAGTTGCTGGCGCTGGCCCGGGAAACGCTGGCCGCCGACGAGCGCAGCCTGCACCTGACCACCCGCAACCGCGAGGCCGGCAAATCCTCGGCGCTGGATCAGATTCAGGCGCAAACCAGCGTCGACAGCACCCGCGCAAGCCTGGCCCGCTATCAGCGTCAGGTCGCCCAGGACTTGAACAGCCTGACGCTGCTGGTGGGTGCGCCGGTGCCCGAGCACCTTCCGGCGCGTCCGCTGGACAGCGACCTGGTGGCATCCGTGCCGGCCGGGTTGCCGTCCGATCTGCTGCAACGTCGGCCGGACATTCTCCAGGCCGAATACAAGCTGCGCGCTGCCAATGCCAACATCGGCGCGGCGCGGGCGGCGTTTTTCCCGAGTGTCAGCCTGACCGCCAATGCCGGGACGTCCAGCCGCGACCTGTCCGGGCTGTTCAAGGGCGGCTCCGGGGCCTGGACATTCCAGCCGCAGATCAACCTGCCGATCTTCAACGCCGGCAGTCTGCGCGCCAGCCTGGACTACGCGAAGCTGCAAAAAGACATCAGCGTCGCCGAGTATGAAAAGACCATTCAGACGGCATTTCAGGAAGTATCCGACGGCCTCGCGGCGCGCCAGACCTACGAACAACAACTCCAGGCCCAGCGCGATCTGGTGCAGGCGACTCAGGATTATTACGACATGGCGCAGCATCGCTATCGCAGCGGCGTCGACAGCAGCCTGACGTTCCTCGATGCCCAGCGTTCGTTGTTCAGTTCTCAGCAAGGGCTGATTACCGATCGGTTGGCGCAGCTGGTGGCGCAAGTGAATCTGTACACCGCGCTGGGCGGTGGCTGGAGCCCGGTCGAGCCGCTACCGCCAGCACCTTGAGTCATGTTTTCTTACACCTTTTGTCGCCTGTTCCGACATTGACAGGTGATCAAAAACCGACCTGCCGGATCATTTTGGTATCATGCGCCGCTTTTACGGTTAACCCCCCGCCTGTCCTGCCGACTGGCGGGCTCCAAAGGGCGGTATGAAATGACGGCTTTGTTGACTCGCCGCAAGGTGCTTGCGGGAATGGGCGTACTCGGTCTCGGCCTGCTCGCCGGCTGCGACACCCGCGGCGAACTGTCGTACAAGTACGGCAAGGATCTGAGCGACAAGATCCTCGGACGCACCTTCAAGCTCAAGGACACCGAAGGCAACACCGTGACGCTGTCGAGCTTTCGCGGCCTGATGCCGATGATCTTCTTCGGCTTCACCCAGTGCCCGGCGATCTGCCCGACGACGCTGGCCCGCGCCGCGAAAATCAAGAAGCTGATGGGCAAGGACGGCGACATCCTGCAAGTGGTGTTCATCACCCTCGACCCGGAACGCGACACCCCGGAAATCCTCGACGCCTACGTCAAGACCTTCGATCCAAGCTTCGTCGCCCTGTACGGCACCCTCGAAGAAACCAAGGCCACCGCCAAGGAATTCGACGTGTTCTACGAAAAAGTCCCGGCCGGCGACACCTATACCCTTTCCCACACCGCCACCAGCTATGTCTACGACACCCGGGGCACGTTGCGTGTGGGCCTGTCTCAATCGCTTTCTGCACAAGAGTGCACGGAAGATTTGCTTACCGTCATGGAGGTCTGCTGATGAACCCCTTTCTGAACAACATCAAACGTGCCGCACTGGGCCTGTCCCTGCTGGGCCTGGCGTTCCAGGTATCGGCGCAGACCAGGGTCGACGACGCCTGGGTGCGTGCGACCGTGCCGAACCAGTCGGCCAGCGGCGCGTTCATGAGCGTCACCGCCGACAGCGACAGCAAGCTGCTCAGCGTTGCTTCGCCGGCGGCCAAGGACGTGCAGATTCATGAGATGACCATGAAGAACGACGTGATGAGCATGGGTCCGGTGAAGTCGGTCGACCTGCCGGCGGGCAAAGCCGTCAACTTCGACCCGAATGGCTACCACGTGATGCTGATGGGCCTGACCGCTCAGCTGAAGGAAGGCGACAGCGTGCCGCTGACCCTGACTATCGAAAACGCCAAGGGCGAAAAGGAAACCGTGGAAGTGAAAGCGCCGGTCAAGGCGCTGACCATGGAAGGCCACGATCACAGCAAGATGCATTGATCGCTGACTGACAGATCTACGGCTTCAAAAACAAAAGGGGCGGCATGATCAATGATCATGCCGCCCCTTTTGCATCCGGATGTCAGACCAGTTTCAATTCGACCTCGATATTGTTGCGCGTGGCCTTGGAGTACGGGCACACCTGATGCGCCGCATCCACCAGCTGCTGCGCCGCTCCGCGCTCCATGCCCGGCAGGCTTACATTCAGTCGCGCCTGCAACAGATACCCTCCCGAGTTGGTACCCAGGTCCACTTCGGCATCCACCGCCAGGTCCGCTGGCAGGCTGATTTTCTGCTGCCCCGCCACCGCTTTCATCGCACCGATGAAACACGCCGACCAGCCTGCCGCGAACAATTGTTCCGGATTGGTCCCGCCGCCACTGGAACCGGGCGACGACAGTTTTACGTCGAGGATCCCGTCGGAACTGCGCGAGGCGCCGTCACGTCCGCCGGTGGTGTGGGTTTTCGCGGTGTAGAGGACTTTTTCGATCTGACTCATGGCGTTCTCCTGAATGAATAACAGCAGATTGTTCACTCGGCGCCTCTCCCCGCAGCCTTGAGGTGCGCCACCGGTTTCACACAGCCCTCTCACTATAGACGTGGGTTTGTCGCTTACCCGGTCGGCGGACGTGCGGGTTGTTCAGAAATGACGGCCGTTCAACTCCCCGCCCCACCATGCGCCTCTTCAAAGAAATAATCCTTCCAGCTGTCCGCCTTGTTTTTCAGCACGCCCAGCTCCTGCAATTTCTCGGCATAGATAAAGGTGCGCTGCGGCACCACGGTGAAATCGATTTCCGGATCGGTGACGATTTTCTCGACCAGCGCCAGCGGCAGCTTTGACTGTTCGACCCGAATGTAAGCTTGAGCCGCCGCAGGCTTGTCGGCCTTGATGATTTTCTCGGCCTCGGCCAGCGCGTCGTAGAACGCCTTGTAGGTTTTCGGGTTTTCGTCGTGGAATTTTTCCGTGGTGTAGAGCACGTTGAACGTGGCCTGGCCGCCGAGCACGTCGTAGGAGCTCAGCACTTTATGCACGTTGGGATTCTGCAGTGCCTGATACTGGAACGGCGGGCTGGAGAAATGCGCGTTGATTTCCGAGCCGCCAGCGATCAGTGCAGCCGTCGCATCCGGGTGCGGCAGGCTGACGGAAATATCGTCGAATTTCTTGTATTGGTCATTGCCGAATTCCTTGGCCGTTTCGATTTGCAGCGTGCGCGACTGGAAGCCCACACCCGCCGCCGGCACGGCGATGCGATCCTTGTCGCTGAAGTCCTTGAGGGTTTTGACGTTCGGGTTGTTGGTCAGCAGGTAGTTGGGCATCGAGCCCAGCGAAGCGATGGCCTTGACGTTCTGTTTGCCTTTGGTGCGATCCCACACGGTGAGCATCGGCGGCACGCCCGCCGAGACCACGTCCAGCGATCCGGTGAGCAGCGCTTCATTCATGGCGGTGGCGCCGGAAATGCTGTTCCAGTCGACCTTGATGTCCAGGCCCAGGGCCTTGCCGTGTTTCTCGATCAACTGCTGATCGCGCACAACATCCAGAATCAGATAACCGATACCGAATTGCTGGGCAATGCTGATCTTGCCTTCGGCTTGTGCAGTGTTGCCGAGCAACGCGCCGGCCAGCGAGGCCGCCAGCAGCGTCAGTGCAGAACGTTTGAACGGTAGGGCCATGACAACCTCGCAACGATTTATAGAGAAATCTGTGAGGCCGGACTTTATCGCTATAAAAAACGAAATTTAAATACCGTTATCGCATATTGATATCACTGGAAAACCAGCTTCGAAAAACTGATGAACAGGCTGATACCGAAGTTCAAGGCGTACGCTGATTGAACCGGGTTCTAAGACCGTCGGCGTTCAACGACAGGCGCTTCGCGGTGTCCACGAACGGCGTGACGATCAGGCTGTACAGCGTCAGATAACGCGTGCGGTCCTGCTCGCCCGTGCCGAAGCGCAAGGCTTCGGGCTTTGAAGTGGTGACGTAAAGTGTGCCGAACAGCCAGTCCCAGAGTGACAGATTGATCGCGAAATTCTTGTTGAAATGGCGCGGTGCGTCGCTGTGGTGAATCTGGTGCTGGGCCGGGCTGCTGAGCACATGCTCGACTGCCGGCCCGAACGACAGCCAGACATGGCTGTGGCGCAGATTGGAGCCCAGGCTGTTGATGATCAGCACCAGCCAGGTCACGCCGAACAGCGTGTAGCGGCTGACCTCGCCGCCGCAGGCGTACCAGACCGCCCCGGCAAACGCGCCGAGGCCGGCGGTGATGACGATTCGTTCAACGATCGATTCGGCAATGTGAATCCGGCTGGCCGTGGCCGGCACCAGCACCGGCGCCGAATGGTGAACCTTGTGGAACTCCCACAGATAGCGGGAATGAAAGGCACGGTGAATCCAGTAATGCAGAAAGTCCCTGAGCAGGAACACGCCCAGTCCGTAGAACAGCGCGATCATCGGGTGAACCGGCACTTGCTCGCGCGCGCCCCACAGCTGAGTGAAAAACTGTGCGTAGTCGCCCGAACGCAGAATATGCGGGTCGACGAGGCCGACCACGGGCAACACCAGCGTCACCCGAAGAATCGCCTTGATGAAGTAATAACGGTAATCCAGCCAGGCCGAACGATGCCCGTGAACACGACCGCCGCCGACAAATTGCCAGAAGGATCGGGCTTGCGTCAGGTGCCGGGATTTTCGGTGGCGATAAAGGCCGTATGCCACGCCGTAGGACGTGAGCAGAAACACCACACCGAGGCGGCCGTTCAAATCGAACAGGCCAAGGAACCGTTCGGTGACCGGATCGATCACCCAGCGGCTGAGCTGCGCGTGAAGTTGCGCGAGTAAATCCACGACGAACGACTCCATCAAGGGTCGCGCATTGTAAATCGCACTGGTTCGCAAATGCAGCACGAACGGATCAAAGGCCGGTTAAACAGCCTGAAACAATAAAACCGGCGCCTCGCTCAGGTCGGAAAACCGCCAGGACGTACGCCGATCAAGGTCCCGCCCCTTGCGGATGGTTCACAGCGCTCTTCGGGACCGGATCATCCAGCCGTTTAAAAAGGCGATCAGACTGCCGACGCTTGGTATCATCGCCCACACTTTTATGACGGTTTAATGGCTGGAAGGTCTTTTTTTGTGAGCGCTCTTTTTCAACGGCTGCGGTGCCTGGATGCCCGCCTTCTCTCTCTGGTTTTTCTGGTACTGATCGTGCCGGTGTGCCTGCGGGCGGCACTCGGCTGGTCGAGCCTGTTTGGTTACCTGTCGGATCTGGCCATCGGCAGTCTGCTGGTGGTGGTGTTGCACCGCCGCCCCTGGTGGCTGGCGCTGCCGGTGCTGCTGTTCTGGGGATTGCTGGCGGTGGCGACCGCGGAACTGGTCAGCGCGGTCGGCCGCCTGCCGACCGTGGCGGACCTGCATTACCTGATCGACCCGCAGTTCGTGGAAAACTCCACCGGCGGCGGCTTCGCCCATCCCGGCGTAGCGGTTGCGCTGCTGGTGGCTTTGGCCTTGTGGTTGTTGAGTCACTGGACTCGACGCGCGACAACCGCCCCCGCGCTGCCCCGCGCAGCCTGGGCGACGCCGATGGTGTTGTTCTCCGCGTACTGGGGCGCGCAACACCTGAATCCGAGCGATGCCGATCCGTGGCGTCTGTACAACCTGCCGCACCAACTGCTGGCCGCGCAGGTTGCCGACGTGCAGATGCAGGCTGAAGAATGGCTGGACGGCAACACTCAAGTCGCGCCTCCACCGATGGCCGGGCTCACCGATGTCGATCTGAACGGTCACCCGTTGCTGGCGGCCAAGGGCCAGGCGCGCAATGTGCTGATCGTCGCCCTCGAAGGCATTCCCGGCGCTTACATCGGCGCCAATCGCCAGGCCATCGGCAGCCATTATCAGGAAGACCTGATGCCCAACCTCAGCCGCTGGGCCGAGCGCGGCATGAACACCCCGGATTACGTGCTGCACACCCACCAGACCATTCGCGGTCTGTACGCCATGCTCTGCGGCGATTACGACAAACTCGACAACGGCACGCCCAAAGGCGTGGAAATGCTGACCCAGCACGAACGCAATCAGGCCTGTCTGCCGGCTCAGTTGCGTCAGCATGGTTTTGCCACTCACTACCTGCAAGGCGCAGGGCTGCGGTTCATGGCCAAAGACAAGATCATGCCGCACATCGGGTTCGATGCGACCCATGGCTTGGAATGGTTCACCAACGCCAACTACCTGGAATTCCCGTGGGGCAAAGATGACAAGGCGTTTTTCGAAGGCGCACTGAAATACGTCGGCGAACTGAAGAAGCAGAAACAGCCGTGGATGCTGACGCTGCTGACCGTCGGCACCCACCAGCCCTACTCCGCGCCGGAGGAATACCTGCAACGCTACGACACACCCAAGCAGGCCGCCGTCGGTTATCTGGACGATGCACTGGAACAGTTTCTCAGCGGCCTCGAACGCCAGGGCGTGCTGAAAGACACGCTGGTGGTGATCACCTCGGATGAATCCCACGGCATCGACGGCGTACGCCTCGCGTCGTCCTGGGGCTTCAACCTGACCCTCGCGCCGGAGCAGGCGCAGCTGCCGCGCCTGAACGCCGGGGTCTACGGTCACGTCGATCTGAGTGCGTCGATTCTGGATTACTTCGACTTTCCGGTGCCCTCCGCTCTCAGCGGTCGTTCGCTGTTTCGCGATTACGATTCGGGCCGCGAAATCATGTCGTTCACCAACGGCAAGCTGCGTTACCACGACGGTCGCGGCCTGCTGACCGAATGCGACATGCCGCGCCGCTGCCGCAATTACGCAAGCAATGGATTCATCGCCGAAAGCGCCACATTCAAAGGCAACGCCAGCAGCCAGAATGCCCGGGACATCGCCGCCCGCGCCTCGGCCCTGGATCTGTCGCTGCTGCGCACCCCGCTGAACCAGCGTTATCAGTTCGGCAGCGCCAACGTCATTCCGCTGCAAGCGCAGATCAAGGACGACTGGGCCGACAACCTGATCGGCGCGCAATACCTGGAGATGCCTAAAGGCTCCCACACCCGCGTACGCCTGACCGTACGTTCGGTCGATCCGCAGCAGGCAGCGTACATTCAGCTCAAGGCCAAGGAATTCGAACAGGACGTGCAACTGGGCCTGCCGACCGAGATGGTCGCCACGGCGGATCAGCCGCTGGAGATGGATTTCAGCTTCGACAACCCGCAACCGCGCAAGGCGTTCTCGTTTCACTTGTTGGGGTATGGCCTGGGCGCCGTGGAGGTCAGTGATTTCAGCGTGATCACCGAACTGCCAGGGCAACAGGATCTGCTGGACGAGATCCCGGAAGAAGACACCGCTCAATCGAGTTGAGGTCGACGCCAGCGTCGCAACGACGCTGGCGCCTGTCCGATGTGACCGATCAGAACGTGGTGCGCAGCCCTACCTGAATGCTGCGCCCTTCTGCCGGCGCAATATCGCGCAGGATCGAGCTGGCATAACGCACGGTCTGGTTGGTCAGGTTCTCGGCATTGACGAAGGCCAGCCATTTGCTCTGGCCAACATCAAAGTGATAACCCACATTCGCCCCCAGCGTGGTGTAGCCGTCGGTGCTGCTTTCATTGTCCGGCACCCGGTGCTGGGAACTGGCGTGTTCCACATCGATCCGCGCCTGCCAGCGATCCAGCTCCCACAACAGACCGGTGTTCAACCGCAGCGGTGCGATGCGCGGCAGGTCCTGGCCGTTGTCGAGGTTCTTGGCGCGGGTGTAATCGCCCGACAGTTCCAGAGCAAACTTGCCGTAGGCGTTTTCGCCGAGGGTCCAGCGATCCTGCGCTTCGATACCGCTGAAGCGCGCCCGCACGCCGGAGTAGGTGTATTCAGGAATGCCGTCGGCGTCTTCCTCGCCTTCGTCGTTGAGCGTGCGCCCGGTTCCGAGCAGGCCGATGTAGTTGGAGAAATGGCTATAGAACACGCCAACGCTGCCCTTGTGCGTACCGTTGTCGAAACGCAGGGCCAGGTCGCTGGAGACGGCTTTTTCTTTCGACAGCCCCGCGTCCCCGACTTCATAAGTGCCGGTGGCGACGTGGGCGCCGTTGGCGTAAAGCTCATAGAACGTCGGCGCGCGTTCGGTGTAGCCCAGCGTGGCGGCGACCGACCAGATCGGCGTCAGCGTGTACACCGCGCCGGATGACAGGCTGCCGGCGGTGAAACTGCTGGAGCGATCGGCATTGGCGAAACGCTCGTTGCCTTTGGCGTCCGGGTCGACCGTGGTGTGTTCGAGGCGTCCGCCGAGGGTGAACAGCAGACGATCCGTGGCTTGCAGCTCTTCGAGAATGAACAGTGCACCGGCGTCGGTATCGGTGTGCGGCACGAACGCTTCTTCGCCCAGCGCCGAGAACTCGTTGCGACTGACTTGCGCGCCAATCACCCCGTTGAACGGCCCGAGCGGCTGATGCCGGGCCTCGACCCGCGCCTCGTAGCCCTTGTTCTTGAACGTGGTGCCGACTTCGCCGCCCTCGATTTCGCGGTGCTGGTAATCGGTGTAGCCGGCGTCGAGTTTCACCGAGCTGAACGGGCCGTCGAGGTTGCGGATTTCCGAGGCGAACGCGTAGTGCTCCTGCTCCATGCGGATGCGCACATCGTCTTCGGCCGGCGACCCGTAGTTGGAATCGTAATTGCTGTACGACAGCCCCGCGTAACCGTCATCCCAGGTGTACGACCCACCCACCGCACCGCCGTCCTGACGACCGTCGCTGTTGGCCAGCCGATGTTTCTTCGAATCGCCATCGTCGTTCGCCCGTTCACGGCCGGTCTTGGCGTAGCCGGGGATTTTCAGGTCATTGAACTCGCGGGCGCTGGCGTCCAGGTGCAAGGCGAACTGGCCGTTACCGGCTTCAAGCTTGCCGGCGCTGCTGCGGGTGGTGTCGGCGCCGCCGTAGCGCAACTCGCCGGCACCGTGGATGCCTTCAATGGCTTCGGTCGGGATGCGGTTGTCGAAGGTGTTGACCACCCCGCCGATGGCGCTGCCGCCGTACAGCAAGGCCGCCGGGCCACGGACGATTTCGATGCGCTCGACATTGACCGGGTCCAGCGGCACTGCGTGATCGTAGGACAACGACGACGCGTCCAGCGCGCCGACGCCGTTGCGCAGGATGCGAATGCGATCGCCGTCCTGCCCGCGAATGATCGGCCGACTGGCACCCGGGCCGAAGTAGGACGACGACACGCCCGGCTGCTTGTTCAGGGTTTCGCCGAGGCTGCCCTTTTGTTGCAGCGTCAGGCTGTCACCGCTCAACACGGTCGAGGGCGAGGCCAGGGTCTGACTGCCCAGCGGATTGCCGGTGATGACTTGCGGTTGCAGTTCCAGCGGGTCGGCGGCGAATGCGGGCGAAGCGATCAGCAGCGCCGAGGCCATGAGCGTCAGGCGGGGTTGGAAGGTGTGGAAGCGGGAAGGCATTTCAGGAATCCGTCAGGCAGAAAAGTGAGGATCGATGCCAGCGCTACACAGGGGTGTATTACCGGCATCGATCAGATGAAATCATTTTTATGTTATACAATAACATTTCCAATGACCATCCCGTTTCGCCCAGACACATGCAAACCAGCGCTCAAGCACGGGCATTTCAGCGCCCTGCCCCTGCAGGTTCCCTGCGCTTCGCGTAAGAGACTGCGCCTATCAGGCACCAATAGTCGGCCTATTAGCTGACTTGCCAAGTCGGGTCTAGCCTTACTAGTCCGAAGTCGGCACGAGCCGGCCGCAGAAGACCTGATAAGGATCCCGAACATGGCAAATGAATCGAAATGCCCGTTCAATCACGCCGCCGGCGGTGGCACGACGAACCGCGATTGGTGGCCGAATCAACTGAACCTGAAAATCCTGAGTCAGCACTCGCCCGCATCCGATCCGATGGGCAAGGACTTCGACTATGCCAAGGCTTTCAAGAGCCTGGATTTCCAGGCCCTCAAACGCGATCTGACGGCGCTGATGACCGACTCCCAGGAGTGGTGGCCAGCGGACTTCGGCCACTACGGCCCGCTCTTCATCCGCATGGCCTGGCACAGCGCCGGCACCTATCGCACCGCTGACGGCCGTGGTGGCGCCGGCTCCGGCCAGCAACGCTTCGCCCCGCTCAACAGCTGGCCAGACAACGTCAGCCTCGACAAGGCCCGACGGCTGCTGTGGCCGATCAAGCAGAAATATGGCCGCAACATTTCCTGGGCCGACCTGATCGTGCTCACCGGCAACGTCGCGCTGGAATCCATGGGCTTCAAGACCTTCGGTTTCTCCGGTGGCCGCGCGGACGTCTGGGAACCCGATGAAGACGTGTACTGGGGCTCGGAAAACAAGTGGCTGGGCGGCGACAACCGCTACGGCAAGGATCCGGAATCCATGCAGCCGCCGGGCGAAGGCACACTGGTCGCGGAACCCGCCGAACACGGCAATGAGGAAAGCCGCACCAACCAAGGCGAACGCAACCTGGAAAACCCGCTCGCCGCCGTGCAGATGGGCCTGATCTACGTGAACCCGGAGGGCCCCGAAGGCAATCCCGACCCGGTGGCCTCGGCCAAGGACATCCGCGAAACCTTCGGCCGCATGGCCATGAACGACGAGGAAACCGTCGCCCTGATCGCTGGTGGTCACGCCTTCGGCAAGACCCACGGCGCCGGCCCCGCCGACAACGTCGGCCCGGAACCGGAAGCCGCCGGCCTCGAAGAACAGGGCCTGGGCTGGAAAAACAGCTTCGGCACCGGCAAAGGCGCCGACACCATCACCAGCGGCCTGGAAGTGACCTGGACCACCACCCCGACCAAGTGGAGCAACAACTACCTGGAAAACCTGTTCGGCTTCGAGTGGGAACTGACCAAAAGCCCGGCTGGTGCCCATCAGTGGAAACCGAAAAACGGCGCCGGCGCCGGCACCATCCCCCACGCCCACGACCCGAACAAACGCATCGACCCGACCATGCTCACCTCTGACCTGGCCCTGCGCTTCGACCCGGCCTACGAGAAGATTTCGCGGCGCTTCCTGGCCAATCCCGATCAACTGGCCGATGCCTTCGCCCGCGCCTGGTACAAACTGATTCACCGCGACATGGGCCCGCTCTCGCGTTATCTCGGCCCGGAATTGCCCCTGGAAGAACTGCTGTGGCAAGACCCGATTCCCGAAGCCAAGCATCCACTAGTGGACGACAGCGATATCAGGGCGTTGAAAGGCAAAGTACTGGCGTCGGGGCTGTCCGTTTCGGAGCTGGTCTCCACCGCCTGGGCGGCCGCATCGACCTTCCGGGGTTCGGACAAACGCGGCGGCGCCAATGGCGGACGTCTGCGTCTGGCACCGCAGAAATTCTGGCAGGCCAACCAGCCTGAGCAACTGGACAAGGTGCTGAAAGTTCTTGAAGGCATTCAGAACGAGTTCAACGCCGGGGCGTCGGGCAAGCAAGTCTCGCTGGCGGACCTGATCGTTCTGGCCGGTAACGCCGGTGTCGAGCAAGCGGCGCAAAACGCCGGGCATACGGTGACCGTGCCGTTCAATCCGGGGCGCACCGATGCGACTCAGGAGCAAACCGACGTCGAGTCGTTCGGCTTCCTCGAGCCGCATACCGACGGCTTCCGCAACTACGCCGCCAACACGTACCGCGTGCCGGCCGAAGCGTTGCTGATCGACAAGGCGCAACTGCTGACCCTTTCCGCCCCGGAAATGACCGTACTGATCGGCGGCCTGCGCGTGCTGGACACCAACGTCGGTAAAACGAAACACGGCGTGTTCACCGACAAACCCGGCACCCTGACCAACGACTTCTTCCGCAACCTGCTGGACATGGGCGTGGAATGGAAACCGACGTCGAAAACCGAGTTCGAAGGCCGCGACCGTAAAACCGGCAGCGTGAAATGGACGGCGACCCGGGTCGATCTGGTATTCGGTTCCAACGCCGTACTGCGGGCGCTGGCCGAGGTGTATGCCAGCTCCGATGCGAAGGAAAAGTTCGTCAACGACTTCGTTGCTGCGTGGGCGAAGGTGATGGATCTGGATCGGTTTGATTTGCGGCAATAAGGGCTTTTTCATCCAGCCACAAAGAACGCCGCTCATCGAGCGGCGTTTTTCTATTCGGCGTGAGTGATGTGGTGCGGCTGAAACCCAACCCCCTCACCCCAGCCCTCCCGAAACGTCGGACCGCCCCGAGGGAGAGGGAGCCGACCGAGGTGTATTGCGCGATACATCGACCTGAAGAATCGAGTCGATTATGGATTCGGCAAAGCACTATCAGGTCGATGCAGCTCGACAGAACGACTCGGTCAGTCCCCTCTCCCTCCGGGAGAGGGTTAGGGTGAGGGCTGGATCTAAAGTTGAAACACCACCTCAAGACCACCCCCAACCAACCAGCCTCAAGCCAAACTCTTGCTCACCACCTCATACACATCGCTGGACAGCTGCCCCGAAGCCAGAATCCGCTCCAACTCAGCCTTCATCAGCGCCTGACGAGCGCCGTCATACTTGCGCCAGCGGGTCAGCGGCGCCAGTTGACGCGAAGCGATCTGCGGGTTGAAGCCGTTCAGCTCGATCACCAGATCCGCCAGGAAGCGATAACCCGAGCCATCCGCCGCGTGGAAGTTGATCAGGTTCTGTCCGGCGAACGCACCGACCAGCGCGCGCACCTTGTTCGGGTTCTTGATGTTGAACGCCGGGTGCTGCATCAGTGCCTTCACACGCTCCAGACCGCCCGGCAAGGTGCTGCCGGCCTGCACGCTGAACCACTGATCCATGACCAGCGGATTGTCCTTGAAGTGCTCGGCGAAACTGGCCAGTGCGGTGGCTTTCTGCTCGTCGAACGGCGAGTTGACCAGCACCGCCAGCGCGGTCAGGCGCTCGGTCATGTTGTCGCAGCTGTCGAACTGTTCCAGCGTTGCCGCCAGCACTTCCGGCTTGCCGCTGAGCATCAGGTACGACAGCGCGATGTTCTGCAACGCGCGACGGGCGAAGTGCTCGGCCTCGGCCACGTACGGGGTTTGCTTCGACAAGTCGCGGTTGGCCTGATAACGCAGCCACAGTGGTTCGAACAGGTTCTCCGCCAGTTGCTGACGGGCGAATTCGCGGGCGGTGTGGATCGCGTCCACATCGGCGATTTCGCTGATTTCGGTCAGGTACGCCTCACTTGGCAGCGAGAGCATTTCCGCGACCATCGCCTGATCCAGCGTTTCGTCCGACAGCACGGTGCGCAAAGCGGAAACCAGACGTGGGTCGAGCACCAGGCTTTCGCCCTTCTGCTGCTGGCCGATCAACTCTTGCAGCACCTGCACCGACAGTTGCTGGCCGGCATCCCAACGATTGAAACCGTCGCTGTCGTGCTGCATCAGGAACATCAACTGATCGCGGTTGTACGGGAAGCTCAGTTTCACCGGCGCCGAGAAGCCACGCAGCAAGGACGGCAGCGGTTGTTCGGCGATATCGACGAAGGTGAACGTCTGCTCGGCTTCGGTCACCGAGATCACTCGGCTAGTGCCTTGGGCCGAGGCTTCGCCGGCCAGACGCAGGGCAATCTCGTTGCCCTGCCTGTCGAGCAGGCCCAGCTCCACCGGGATCACGAACGGCAGTTTTTCAACCTTGTCCGGGGTTTCCGGGCAGCTCTGACGGAAGGTCAGGCTGTAGGTTTTCGCGGCCGCATTGTAAGACTCGCTCACCGCCAGACGCGGTGTGCCGGCCTGGCTGTACCAGCGCTTGAACTGGGTCAGGTCGACGCCGTTGGCATCTTCCATGGCCTTGATGAAGTCATCGCAGGTCACGGCCTGGCCGTCATGGCGCTCAAAGTACAGGTCGCTGCCCTTGCGGAAGCCTTCGGCGCCCAGCAGGGTGTGGATCATGCCGACCACTTCCGAGCCCTTTTCGTACACGGTCAGGGTGTAGAAGTTGGAAATCTCGATGAAGCTGTCCGGGCGCACGGCGTGGGCCATGGGACCTGCATCTTCGGCGAACTGGTGGGTACGCAGGTACGCCACGTCCTGAATGCGCTTGACCGTGGCCGAGTTCATGTCAGAGGAGAAACCGGCATCGCGGAACACCGTGAAGCCTTCCTTCAGCGACAGCTGGAACCAGTCGCGGCACGTCACGCGGTTGCCCGACCAGTTGTGGAAGTATTCGTGGGCAACAATCGCTTCGACCCGCTGGTGCGCGGCGTCGGTGGCGGTTTCGGCGCGGGCCAGCACGGCGCTGGAGTTGAAGATGTTGAGGCCCTTGTTCTCCATCGCGCCCATGTTGAAGTCGTTGACGGCGACGATCATGAAGATGTCCAGATCGTACTCGCGACCGTAGACCTCTTCGTCCCAGCGCATCGACTTCTTCAGGCTGTTCATGGCGTGCTGGCACTTGTCGATGTTTTCCGGCTCGACGTAGATGCGCAGCGCCACGTTGCGGTTGGTCATGGTGGTGAACGAGTCTTCAACGCACCACAAGTCACCGGCCACCAGCGCAAACAGGTACGCCGGTTTCATGAACGGGTCTTCCCAGGTCGCCCAGTGCCGGCCATCTTCGCCGGGGCCGCTGGCGATCGGGTTGCCGTTGGACAAGAGCACCGGATAGCTGTGCTGCTCGGCCACTACGGTGGTGGTGAACTTGCTCATCACGTCCGGGCGGTCGAGGTAATAGGTGATCTTGCGGAAGCCTTCGGCCTCGCACTGGGTGCAGAACATCGTGCCGGACTTGTACAGGCCTTCCAGTGCGGTGTTGGTTTCCGGATGGATCCTGACGCTGGTGTCCACCGTGAAGGTTTCGCTGGCCGGTTGCAGGGTCAGGTGGTTCTCGGTCAGTTGGTAATCGTCGGCGCTCAGTTCCTGGTCGGCCAGGGTCACCGAGAGCAGTTCCAGCTGCTGACCATCGAGCACCAGCGGCGGCAGGCCCGGGCCACGAGCCGGGTTGCGGCGCATCACCAGTTGCGCGTGGACCAGACTGTGGTCCTCGAACAACTCGAAGGTCAGGTGTGTTTCGTCGATCAGGTACTCGGGCGCCTGATAGTCCTTCAGGTAAATCATCTTCGGTTGTTCGGTGCGCATGCTGAAGTCCTTATTGATGCACGGCGAGCTGGTAGGCCGTGTATTTACGAATGTTGATCACGCCGGTGTCGAAGATCAGGTACTGGCCCTTGATCCCCAGCAGCGTGCCTTCGGCAATCGGGTTCTTGTCCAGGTTGAAGCTGACGATCTTGGCCGGGTACTGCTCGACCGGGTAACGGATTTCCAGCGGCTCGACATCGGCGATGGTCTGAATGGCCTGGAGACCGAATCGCTCCTGCAAACCTTGCAGACCCGGGGCGCAGCTTTCGAACAGTTGATCGCGCACCTGCGCCAGATCCACCGCCGCCGCATCGCCCTTGAGCAAGGCGCGCCAGTTGGTCTTGTCCGCCACCTGGCTGCGGAACAGGTCTTCGACGAAGCCCGACTGCTGCCGCGTCGAAACGCGCATGATCGGCAGCGCCTGACTGGCGCCCTGGTCGAGCCAGCGGGTCGGCAACTGGGTGGCGCGGGTGATGCCGACCTTGATCCCCGACGAATTGGCCAGGTAGACGATGTGGTCGGTCATGCAGAACTTCTCGCCCCACTCCGGCTCACGGCAGGTGCCGGCCTCGAAGTGGCAGCGCTCCGGGCTCATGATGCAAATGTCGCACTGGGCGAGTTTGGTCATGCACGGATAGCAGTAGCCTTGACTGAAACTGGTCTTGGTCCTGCGCCCGCAATGGGTGCAGTGAATCGCCCCCAGGTATTCCAGACGCACCGTGCTGCCGATCAACGGGTTGACCGGCACCTCGACGTCATCCAGACGAAACGCGTACTGCACGTTCGGCCCGTCCAGGCGCGCCGACATTTTGCTGATTGCACCGCGGCCGATCTCGATCAATGGAGGGCGTCCGACTTGAACAGGATGTTCGGCACTTCGATCGACTTCGACGCGCATTCCTGCGGGCCCATGTAGCCGGTGCGCTCTTCCTCGGGCAGGTTCTGCATTTCCCAGGCGATCATCGCCTGCAACGACAGCTCGCGCTGCTCGGCGGTGAGTTTGCCGCCGTCGGACCATTTGCCGATCTCTACCGCCAGTTTCAGGCTCTGGTAGATGTCCGGGGTGATGTTCTTGATCAAATCGTTAAAAGAGGACATCAGGGTCTCCGTGCTCTTTATTCAAAAAATTCAGGCGGCCAATTTACGGCGGTTGTACAAACCGCCCAACAAACCGGTTAAGCATCCGATGAGTAACCCGCTGACGTGGGCAGCGTTGGCGATTTCGCCGAAACCGATCATCGAGATCAGCCCGGACATGCACACCAGCAACCACACCAGCATCATTGCCAGCACGCCGCGCGGCAGGCGATAGGCCGGGTTCGGCGCCAGCAACTGGAAGATCCAGCAGTGACCGAGCAATCCGTAAAGTACGCCGGACAGGCCGCCGAACAGGCTCGGGCCGCCCCATGCGAACTGCGCATAGTTGGAAACCAGGCCGAACAGCAGCGTCAGACCGATCAGGTTGACGCTGCCCTGGCGCGACTCGATGCGCCGCCCCAGCTCCCAGTACCACATGCCGTTCATGGCCAGGTGCAGGATGCCGAAGTGGATCAGCATCGGCGTAAACAGGCGCCACCACTGCCCCGCCGCCAGGCTGTCGGCCAGTGGTGTGAAGTGGATGTAGTCGCCGACCACGCGAAAATCGAGGAAGGTCAGCCAACGCATCGTGTCGAGGTTATCGCCAAGGAAGGTCAACCCGCCGACGATCAGGCTCAGCAGCAGAATGAATCCGGTGGCTTTGGCATGTTTCAGTTGCTCGGCGAAGCTCGGGCGCTTGAGCGTCGGCGCCGCCGGAATTTCCAGTTGCTGATCCGGGTCGCCCGCCGGGAAACGCTCGTACAGCGAGCGCACGTCGTCGCTGATTTCCGAGGGCACCCACAACACCTGCTCGCCCGCCTCTTCGCTGACACGATGGGGCACTTGCATGCGTTGCAGCAGTTTGACGAACCCACTCAGGTCCGCCGCCAACGGCACACGCAAGACCGCTATGGCACTCATCGCAGCACCTCCGGCCGCTCGACGTCGACCCAGACAAATTTATGCGGATCGAGGCGAGTTTCCTGATCCAGACGATAGGCCACCAGTTTGCCGTAGAGCACCGCGCTGTAATCCAGGCACGCGAGGTTCGGGCGGATCGGCGCCGGTTTGCCGCTGCGCCAGTAATGACCGACGAACAGCAACGGCTCATCGACGCCGTAGCGCAGCAGGGAATTCTTTTCGCTGGAGGTCAGCGGCTTTTGCGCCACCGGTTCCGGCAATGCATCGGGTTGGAACACGATGTCGCCGTAGGTTTGCGGGTCGTCTTCCCAGAACTTGGTGCGGAAGAACGAACGCACCAGGCCATCACCGCTGGTCATGGTCAGGCCATCCGGCAGGCGCATGTCGGTGCCACGCAGCAGGCGATCGAACACGGTGCAGGCGAAACTGCCCGGTACGGCCGATGCCTGGAGAAAGTGTTCATCAATGCAGCCATCGGGGAACAGCGCGCGCAGCGGCTCGATCAGGCCGGCATCCCAGCAGGCATGCACCACGCGGAAACGTCCGGCGTCGACGAACAACGGCAGTTTGTAGAACCACTGCTGGAAGTCGTGCCAGTCGCCCGGATGGTCTTCGAACTGGGTCAGGGTTTCGTGCAGCAATCGGGCATGGCGCGGGGTGTGTTCACGGACGAACTGCTTGCCGCTGCCCGGAGGCGCCGGGGTGCTCCAGCCGAGGGCGTTGAACTCGTGGTTGCCCATGATGCACAACGCCTGACCGGCCTCGACCATGTCGTGGACGATGTGCAGCGCCTCGCGAATCCGCGGGCCGCGGTCGATGATGTCGCCGACAAACACGGCCATGCGCGACGGATGCCGCCAGACTCCGCCCTGCTTGTGATAACCGAGACGGTCCAGCAGGTGTTCCAGGGTCAGGGCGCATCCGTGCACGTCACCAATCAGGTCATAACTGCGCGCGGGATCGAGCATCAGTCGCCTCCACCACCCAACTTGCTGCCCCAGCCGAGCTTGGTCCGGCAGACTTCGTAGTAGTTGTGGTCGAGCGGATGGATCAGCCGCAGCTTCTGCGCTTTCTTGCTGACGGTGATGGTGTCGCCCGGCGCGCAGGTGAAGTGGTTCTGCCCGTCGCAGGAGACTTGCGGGTAGATCTGCATATCTTTGGACACGACGATTTTCAGCTCACTGTTGCCATCGACCACGATCGGTCTGCCCGACAAGGTATGGGGGTACATCGGCACAATCACAATAGCGTCAAGCTTGGGATGCATGATCGGGCCACCGGCGGACAGTGCGTACGCGGTGGAACCGGTCGGGGTGGCGACGATCAGGCCGTCGGCCTTCTGGCTGCAGACGAACTGGCCGTCGATGTACAGCTCGAACTCGATCATCCGCGTCGATTTGCCCGGGTGCAGCACCACGTCGTTCAGCGCATCGCCCTGGCCGATGGCTTCGGCGTGGCGACGGACTTCGGCCTGCAGCAGGAAGCGGTTTTCCACCAGATAATGGCCGTCGAGCACTTCGGCGACCTTGATTTCCAGCTCGTCGGGGCGGATGTCGGTGAGAAAGCCGAGGCTGCCACGGTTGATCCCGAGTACCGGAATATTGTGTTTGGCCAGTGCCCGCGCCGCGCCGAGCAGGCTGCCGTCACCGCCGACCACGATGACCATGTCGCAGACTTCGCCGAGCATCTTGCGCGACGAGGTTTGCAGGCCATGGCCCGGCAGGACTTCGGCGATGGTGTCTTCGAGAATCACATGCAGGTGACGATCGAGCAGGAAGCGTTTCAGTCGGCGGACGGTATCCAGCACCTGGGAGCTGCCCAAGCGACCGATGATGCCGATATTACGAAATTGCTCCATGGGACTCCTGCGGGGACTGAGACGGCGAAAAGCACGATTATGGGCGAAAGCGCCGGATAGACAAAATCCTTTCAGCCCCGAGGCTGCACCGGTGTTTGAGGCTATGCTCGCAAGATGATCCTATTTCCCGATTTGCTGCAGTTGCCCCACCAGTTACGCCACCCCGAGGTGCGTGATCTGGCGTGGGTGATCCTCGCCCCGCCAATGCTCGCCGCTACCCCGTGGCCGCAGCGCCATCCGCTGGCGGGCAGCGACTGGGTCGGCGATCCCAAGCGCCTTGAACACTGGCTGCGCCAGCTCGACCGCGACAGTTACGGCCTGCTGCACTGGCTGTCCCAGGCCCGTACCCGGCGCCTGGGCCTGTATTACGAGCGGTTGTGGCAATTTGCGGTGGAACACGCGCCGGGCATTGAGCTGATCGCCGCCAACCTGCCGATCCGCCGCGAAGGCCACACCCTAGGCGAGCTGGACATGCTGCTGCGCGACCGCGACGGCGTGCATCACCTGGAACTGGCGATCAAGCTCTACCTCGGCCCGCAGAACGGCGACGGGCATGATCCGGCGTCGTGGCTGGGGCCGGGCTGTCATGATCGACTGGATCGCAAACTGGCGCATTTGAGCGAACATCAGCTGCCGATCTCCGCGCGCCCGGAAAGCCGCGAAGTGCTGGCGGCGCTGGATGTCGGGACGTTCAGTGCGCAACTGTGGCTTGGCGGGTATCTGTTGTATCCATGGCCCGGTCAGTCCGTGCCGCCCAGCGGCGCCCACCCGCAGCATTTGCGCGGCAGCTGGCTGCATCAGAAAGACTGGCCGGCATTTGTCGCGCAGCGCCCGGACGGACGCTGGCAACCCCTGCCCCGCCACGCCTGGCTGGCGCCGGCGCACTACCCGGCGGAGCAGACCTGGAGCAACGGGCACTTGCAGGCCTGGCTCGATGAGCTCGAACCGCTGGCCCCGGCGCAACTGATGGTGCGCCTGACCGAAAATGCCCGGGGCGAGTGGGAAGAAGCCGAGCGGCTGTTTCTGGTGTCGGATCTGTGGCCGAATGTGCCGGGCCAGAGTTAAACCGACAACCGCACAGCCAGTGCGGCCAGCGTCACCAGCAACACCGGCACGGTCAGCACGATCCCGACCCTGAAGTAATACCCCCAGCCGATCTTGATGTTCTTGCGCTCCAGCACATGCAGCCAGAGCAAGGTCGCCAGACTGCCGATCGGGGTGATTTTCGGTCCCAGGTCGCTGCCGATCACGTTGGCGTAGATCATCGCCTCCTTCACCACACCGCTGGCCTGGCTGGCATCGATCGACAGCAGACCGACCAGCACCGTCGGCAGGTTGTTCATGATCGACGACAACAACGCCGTCAGCACCCCGGTGCCCATCGCCGCGCCCCATACACCGTATTCGCCGAACACATTGAGCCACCCGGCCAGATAATCGGTGAGCCCGGCATTGCGCAGTCCGTAGACCACCAAATACATGCCCAGCGAGAAAATCACGATCTGCCACGGCGCCTCTTTCATCACCTTGCGCGTGGAGATCTTGTGCCCGCGCGCGGCAATCGCCAGCAACAGCGCCGCGCACACCGCCGAGATTGCACTGATCGGAATGCCCAGCGGCTCCAGCGCGAAACAGCCGATCAGCAGAATCACCAGCACCGCCCAACCGGCGTAGAACGTGGCATTGTCGTGGATGGCGGTTTCCGGGTGTTCAAGCTGTTCCGGGTCGTAGGCCTTGGGAATGTCGCGGCGGAAGAACCAGAGCAACATGCCCAGCGTGGCCGCGACGCTGACAAAGTTGACCGGCACCATCACCGCCGCATACCGGTTGAATCCGATGTGAAAGAAATCGGCCGAGACGATGTTCACCAGGTTCGACACCACCAGCGGCAGGCTCGCGGTGTCGGCAATGAACCCCGCGCCCATGACGAACGCCAGGGTCGCCGCCGGAGAAAAACGCAGGGCCAGCAGCATGGAAATCACGATGGGTGTGAGGATCAGCGCGGCACCGTCATTGGCGAACAGCGCCGAGACCAGCGCACCCAGCAGCACCATGAAGGCAAACAGCTTGCGCCCGCTGCCCCGGCCCCACCGCGCTACGTGCAACGCCGCCCAGGCGAAGAACCCCGCCTCGTCGAGCAACAGGCTGATGATGATCAGCGCTACGAACGTGCCGGTGGCGTTCCAGATGATTTGCCACACCAGCGGGATGTCGCTCAGATGCACCACGCCGAAAATCAGCGCAACGATGGCGCCGAACGTTGCACTCCAGCCGACCCCGAGGCCTTTGGGTTGCCAGATCACCAGGGTAATGGTCAGCAGGAAAATCAGTGACGCAGCGAGCATTCGCGACAGCCTTCAATAAAAGGGAAAAATTGAGCCACACCACAAAACCTGTGGGAGCGAGCCTGCTCGCGATGGCGGTGTGTCATTCAACTGATGTGCCAGCTGATACACCGAGATCGCGAGCAGGCTCGCTCCCACAGGGTCGATATCTTGTCAGAAAAATCAGTGAATCACTTCTTGTGCTGCGCCACCCACTCACCAAACGCATTGATGAAACTTTGCAGAAACGGCTTCACCGACTCGTTCAGTTTGCCCGCCTCGTCGAACGCCGTGCCCGCGCCGCCCAGATAGGCTTCCGGCTGCTGCATGCAAGGCACGTTGAGGAAAACAAAAGACTGACGCAGATGCTGGTTGGCTCCGAAACCACCGATGGCACCCGGCGAAACGCTGATCACCGCTCCCGGTTTGCCGCTCCAGACACTCTTGCCATACGGCCGCGAACCGACGTCGATCGCGTTCTTCAAAGGCGCCGGCACCGAGCGGTTGTACTCCGGGGTGACAAACAGCAGAGCGTCGGATGAACCCACTTTTTGCCGGAAAGTGCTGTAGGCTGCCGGCGGTGAATCGCCGTCGATGTCTTCGTTGTAAAGTGGCAGATCGCCAATTTCGACAATGTTCAGCTTGAGATTGGCCGGTGCCAGTTCCGCCAGCGCCAGGGCGACCTTGCGGTTGATGGACGCCTTGCGCAGGCTGCCGACCACTACTGCGACGTTATAGACATTGCTCATTGGAAGACTCTCGACTGTCCGTGGGAGGAGCCACTAGTTATAGATGATCCGGTGACGATTCCACCAGACGCCGAAGGTTATTTCCTGCGTCTGGAATATTTTTTTCCTGTAGGAAAACTTACCAAGCTCGATGACGGTCTACCAAGCCGCAAATCAAGCGTTTTATCTCCAGAGGTTCTAAGCAGATGGCAGCAGTACTCGTCGGTCAGTTCCATGCAAGAGATGCGGAAGGCCGCGTTTATTCCGTGCATGAGTTCCAGGAATCCAACCCGTCGGCAGACGGTTTCACCGGCACGGAGCCCGTTACCACCTACAAGCTGGCGATTGGCGACCGCGTCAACAAGATCGACGACAACGAGTTCCTGCTGGTTCAGTCGGGCATCACCCTGATCCGCGAACCCGAGCCATCGGTCGCTTCATAACCGATCGTTATGAGCAGAAGTCATCCGCGCCGAGTTGGGGTAGGATTCAGCCACTGACCCCAACGGCCGGACATGGACTTCACGCATGCGTTTACGTCATATCGAAGTGATTCAGGCGCTTTTGCAGACCGGTCACGTGGGCACCGCCGCCGAATGGCTGCAACTAGCGGCGCCCGAGGTCGAGGAGCGTTTGCGCGAAGCCGAGAGTCAGCTCGGGTTCATGCTGTTCGCCAGCGTACGCGGACGACTTCAGCCAACCCCGGAGGCCCGGGCGCTGCAAGTCGAGATTGGCCACATCTATGAAGCACTGGAGCCGGTGCAACGGCTGGCCAGCAGCCTCAAACAATACCTCGCCCCACCCTTGCGGATCATCGGCACCCCGCCGCTGGCCCAGCAACTGCTGCCGCAAAGTCTCGCTGCCCTGCGCCGGCGTCTGCCCGACGTGCCCTGCACCCTGCTCAGCGAACCGACCCGCGACATCGTCCGACATCTGCTGCTGCGCGACAGCGATCTGGGCCTGAGCCTGCACGATCCACAGCACCCCGATATCCATTGCCAGCCGCTGGCCCAGGGCAAGTTGCAATTGCTTGCGCCCCACGGCTGGCTGCAACCGAAGCAGAAATACGTTTCCCTGCAGGATCTGGCCGGTCAGGCGATGGTCGGCCTCGAAGGTCAGGACCCGCTGAGCCCGGCCCTGGAAAACAAACTCCAGGCCCTGCGCCCGGCGCCGACCATCCAGACCCGGGTGCAGACCCACCAGATGATGCGCAGCATGGTCGAGGCCGGCGAAGGCCTGGCGATCGTCGACCCCTTCACCGCCCTTGGTGCGCGGGCGGGCGGTCTCGACGTCTGCCCGTTGTCGCCGGCGGTGCCGATCAGCCTCTATGCCCTGACCTTCAAACACGCCACGCCGTCAGCGGCGATTCAGACGCTGCTCGGGATCGTCACGGAACAAGCCGAGGCGATGCTGGCGAACTGATCGGATGCTCCAGCGGGTTATCGAACAATCGATACCAGAACAGCGCCACTTCGGCGGTGTTCGGATCGATGCCGCGATAACGCAAGTGGTCGATGCCGCCGATCACATACCCGCAGCGCTCATACAGACGGCAGGCGCCGAGGTTGTTGTTCTGGGTTTCCAGCATGATCCCCGGCAGCTTTTTCTTGCGACTCCAGAACTGCGCCACGTCGAGCAAGGCCTTGGCCACACCATGGCGCCGTGCCGGAGCGTGCACCGCCAGTTCATCGATATGGGCGAAGCCGTTCCAGTTGGTGCTGATCACCAGATGCCCGACCGGCTCATCCTCCAGGTACGCCATGAAAATCGCGCTGTCGGCAGCATCGCGAAAACTGCTGAATTCCTCCGGATCGATGCCGTAGCACTTGCGATACGGCACGATGGGCGTCACGGCCCATTGCGCCACGGGTTTGCCGATTTCGGCCGCGCCGTAGGCAGCCACCTCGAAGCTGAAATCGCTGCCCCAGATATATTCGGCAAAACCCTCGTCGGCGACCCGCACCGACAGCCCTGGGTATTTCGGATTCATGACCGGTTGCATACTCGGAAAAGCCCTCATTCCTTGACGCAATCGACGGTGTATTGCCGTCCATTGCCCTCATCTTCGTGTTGCAGACCGTGCACATCGACCACGAAGCCCGGAAACGTTGCATCGAACGTGCGGGCAAATCTGAGGTATTCGATGATCGAGCGCGTGGATTCGGTAAAACGTTCGCCGGGCATGATCAGCGGAATGCCCGGCGGGTACGGCACCAGCATCACCGCCGCCACCCGGCCTTCCAGCTCGTCGATCGGCACTGCCTCGACTTCGCCGCGTACCAGTTGATCGTAAGCATGGGCCGGTTTCATGGCGATGTCCGGCAGCACGGTGTACATGCGTTTGAGGTGTCTGGCGGTGGCGTTGCTGCGGTAGCAGGCGTGGAGCTGATCGCACAGATCGCGCAGGCCCATGCCGCGATAGCGCACAGGATCTTCCTGGGCCACACACTTCAGGCAGGTGTCGAGGCTGACGTTGGCGTCGTAACTGCGCTTGAACTCCAGCAGTTCGGTCAGCAGCGTGCTCCACTTGCCCTTGGTGATGCCCATGGAGAACAGCACCAGGAATGAATACAGGCCGGTTTTCTCCACCACCAGTCCGCGCTCCCAGAGGAAGCGACTGACCACTGCCGCCGGGATGCCCTTGTCGCTCAAAGCGCCGCCAGCAGTCAGGCCCGGCATCACCAAAGTCACTTTGATCGGATCGAGCAGCACATAATCGTCGCTGACCTCGCCGAAACCATGCCAGTCCGCATCAGGCTTCAGCAGCCAGTCCTCGGTCTGCACCCGGTCGATGCCTTCGACACCCGGCGGCTGCCAGATCGAAAACCACCAGTCGTCGGCGGCAATGTGCTGGCGCAAATTGGCCAGCGCCCGGCGAAAACTCAGGGCTTCGTCGAAGGTTTCCTGTAGCAGCGAGCGTCCGGCCGGTCCTTCCATCATCGCCGACGCCACGTCCAGCGAGGCGATGATGCTGTACTGCGGCGACGTCGAGATGTGCATCATGAACGCTTCGTTGAACCGGTCGCGATCCAGCTGCCGCGCCCCGCCGTCCTGCACATGAATCATCGAGGCCTGGCTGAACGCCGCCAGCAGTTTGTGGGTGGAATGGGTGGTGAACACCAGCGGACTGTCCTCGCTGCGCGAGGTAGCCATGCCGTAACGGCCGGCGAAAAACTCGTGAAACGCGGCGTAGGCGTACCAGGCCTCGTCGAAATGCAGGACTTCGACGCTATTGCCCAGACTCTGCTTGATCAGCTCGGCGTTGTAGCAGAGGCCGTCGTAGGTGGAGTTGGTGATCACCGCCAGTTTGACTTTCGGCTCGCGGCCCTTGGTCAACGGGCTGGCATCGATCTTGGCCTGGATCGATTCGCGGCTGAATTCACTGAGCGGAATCGGGCCGATGATCCCCAGCTCATTGCGTTCCGGGCACAGGTACAGTGGAATCGCGCCGGTCATGATGATCGCGTGCAGCACCGACTTGTGACAGTTGCGATCCACCAGCACCAGATCATCGCGCCCGACCATCGAGTGCCAGACGATCTTGTTGGCGGTCGAGGTGCCATTGATCACGAAAAAGGTGTGATCGGCGCCGAAATTGCGCGCGGCGCGTGCTTCCGCCTCGGCCAATGGCCCGGTGTGGTCGAGCAAGGAACCCAGCTCCGGCACCGACACCGACAAATCCGAGCGCAGGGTGTTTTCCCCGAAGAACTGGTGAAACGCCTGCCCCACCGGACTCTTGTGATAAGCCACCCCGCCGCCATGGCCTGGGGTGTGCCAGGAATAATTGGAATCGGCGGTGTGCTGCACCAGCGCCTTGAAGAATGGCGGCAACAGGCCGTCCAGGTACTTGCGTGCCGCCCGCGCCACTTGCCGGGCGAGAAACGGCACCGTGTCTTCGAACAGGTAGAGAATGCCGCGCAACTGGTTGAGCTCGGCCATGGCATCGGCCGGGGCGTTTTCCAGGGTGACCTGCTCGCCGAGGGCAAAGATCGGCAGATCCGGCGCCCGCACCCGGGCCAGACCGATCAGTTCGGCCATGTTCTGTAACAGATGGGAGTTGGTGCTGGCGTCTTCGGCGGCAATCAGCATGCACGCCAGACCATGGTGGGTCGACGCCACCAGCCGTCCTTCGGTGTAGTCCGTGGCCGAAACGATACTGAAACCTTCCAGCTCCAGCTCTCGGGCGATGCCGCGAATGCGTTCACCGGCAACCGTGTCGGCCTTGATGTCGCGGTGGACGATCAACACCGGGAACTTCAAATCTTTGTACATGGGGCTCAGTGTCCTGAGGCGGCGGAGAGTGATCTGCCAATGTCCTCAGGGTAGAGGGTCGGAGCGGATGTGGCGAGGGTGGCCAGTTGTCAGTACTGCCAAAAACAAAGGATCGCCTGAACACGGCCTGGATGTTCGGGCGATCCTTTTTTGCCTTACGCCTGAGCTTCGGCTTCCAGCAGTTGAGTCCACAACGCCGGGGCACCGGCCGATTTGGCGATGATTTCCAGGCGCACCTGGTGTTCGGCCAGCTCGGCTTCGGTAGCGCGAATGATCCGCCCCGGTTTGCGATCTGCCGGCAGACGGCGGATTTCGGTGGCCGAGTTGTCCGCGCCCTCGCCCGTGCCATTGCCGTCGGAGGCGTTGCCGGCCAGCGACAGGCTGGTCTGGCCACCGGTCATGGTCAGGTAGACGTCGGCGAGAATCTCCGAGTCGAGCAATGCGCCGTGCAGCTCACGGCCGGAGTTGTCGACGCCGTAGCGTTTGCACAGGGCATCGAGGCTGTTGCGCTGACCCGGGT
This sequence comes from Pseudomonas sp. Pseusp21, assembly GCF_059492145.1. NCBI lineage: Bacteria > Pseudomonadati > Pseudomonadota > Gammaproteobacteria > Pseudomonadales > Pseudomonadaceae > Pseudomonas > Pseudomonas sp. Pseusp21. The sequence continues at coordinate 6,209,096 of NZ_CP168520.1, read as the reverse complement.
GACGTTCCCGGGCCATCATCAGGGTGTCGAGGATCGTGCAGTGCTGCGTGATGTCCGCGCGATCCTGCTGGCCCATCAGGGCGAATTCATTGTTGATGAAGCCAACGTCGAACGCCGCGTTATGGATGATCAGCTGCGCGCCGTTGATGAACTCGAAAAATTCGTCGGCCACTTCGGCAAAACGCGGCTTGCCTACCAGGAATTCGTTGGTGATGCCGTGAACGGCGATCGCGCCTTCATCACTCTCGCGATCCGGTTGCAGGTAAACGTGAAAGTGCCGGCCCGTCAGACGTCGACCGATCAGCTCGACACAACCGATTTCGATAATCCGGTGGCCGTCGGTCACTGGCATGCCGGTGGTTTCGGTATCGAGTACAACGGATCTGGTGGCCATCAGTGTTCAGCTCTCAACGGGGTCAATCGTGCAAAAGCGGCGATGTTAACACGCTCGCGGTACACGTCGCGCGCCGTCAGGTGATCGGCGCTCATGCAGTTTTTAACAATCATTAGCAATGTTCATAAAGTCGGCGGCAAACCGGCTTGTTAGCGTGCGCGCCTTGTTTCCTGCGAATTGAGAGCGTCATGAAGACTGCATACGTTTTAATGCTCGGCGGCTGCCTGCTGACGGCCGAGGCGCACGCCACCAGTTTCGTCATCAGCACCGACATCACCATGAGCCTTACGCTCAGCGCCAGCAAAGGCACCAGCGGTTCGTTCAAGGACGACAAGATCGTGTTGGCGGCCAAGGATGACGCGGCGGCGTTCGTTGCCAGCGACGGGAACATTCGCGGCGCACAGATGGAAGCGGCGCTGACGCGAATTCGCAGCCTGCTGCCAGGTCAGCCCTATACCGACCTGCAACTGGCCAAGGCCATTTTGATGCTTTGATCAATCCTGCTTGTAACCGCGAACCTCATCCACCCCACGGTTGGCCAACTGGTCAGCCCGTTCGTTGCCGTGGTGGCCGATGTGGCCGCGGACCCATTTCCAGGTGACCTTGTGGCGATTGACCTGCTCGTCGAGCTCCTTCCACAGGTCAGCGTTTTTGACTGGCTCCTTGGCGGCGGTTTTCCAGCCGCGTTTCTTCCAGTTGGCCATCCACTCGTTGATGCCTTTCATCACGTATTGCGAGTCAGTCACCAGCAGCACTTCGCACGGACGCTTGAGGGCTTCCAGGCCGCGAATCGCGCCGAGCAGCTCCATGCGGTTGTTGGTGGTGTTGGCTTCGCCGCCCCACAGTTCCTTTTCAACACCCTTGCACACCAGCAAGGCGCCCCAGCCGCCGGGGCCGGGGTTGCCTTTACAGGCGCCGTCAGTGAACAGTTCTACGCTATCGACGCTTTCGCTCATGCCAGTCTATCCAGAAAAAATGCGTGGCCTCGCCGATCAAGGATCGACGATGGCCAAGGCCGGGATATACCCGGCCATAAATAAAAGAAGGTTTACGGTTCGATGCGTCGGCGGTTGACCTTGGCCATCGGCAGCGGAATCAGCTTGCCCATCGGCTCGCGGCGTTCCTGACGCACCGGACGCAGGCCGACCACGATCTTGCGCGCGACCAGCAAATAGAAGCCGCCGCCCGACAGTTGCCAATCGCCGGCCTTGCGTTCCCAGCCGGCCAGACGGGCCTGCCACTTGGGTGACGCGAGCGGCGGACGATAGCACCCGAAGCGGCGTTTCTCCAGCGCGAAGCCCAGCAGGTTGAGCCAGTCCGCCACCCGCGACGGCGAGATACAGCGCGCCTGATGCAAGGCGTCATGGGCGAACACGTGGCGCAGCCCCCAGGTGCTCCAGGGGTTGATGCCGACAATCAGCAGATGCCCGCCGGGGCGCACGCTGCTGGCCGCTTCTCGCAGAAGACCGTGGGGCGACAGACAGAAATCCAGGCCGTGCTGCAACACCACCACATCGGCGGCGTGCTCGCTCAACGGCCAGGCCTGTTCTTCGCAGACGATTTCCACGCCCGGCAAGGGCGCGCCCAGCCGCACGTTGCGCTGCACCTGCGGCGCCGACGGCGGCGTTTCGGCGGACGGGCCGTAATGCACCAGATAGCCGCCGAAGAACCGGCCCAGCTCGTCTTCGAGCATGCGCCGTTCTTCGTCCAGCAGAAATTGCCCGAGGGGGCCGGACAGCCATTCACGGGCTGCACCGATCAGCGCGAGCCAGTCAGGATCGGCCTGAGCGAACGCTTTATCGATCATTGCATTCTCCAACACGCCAGGAACCTCTAAGATGCGCCAATGTTACCCGCTTGGCGAATTCGACGATGATACAGATCAGTGCCCTGCCCGCCTTCACCGACAACTACATCTGGTTGTTACAGGATCATGCCACCCAGCGTTGCGCAGTGGTCGATCCGGGGGATGCCGCCCCCGTGCAGGCGTGGCTCGACGCGCATCCGGGCTGGGTGCTCGGCGACATCCTCGTCACTCACCATCACCACGACCATGTCGGCGGCGTCGAGACGCTGAAAAAGGCCACCGGGGCCACGGTCTACGGACCGGCCAGCGAAAGCATTCCGGGGCGCGACGTGGCCCTCAAGGACAACGACACGGTGCGCGTGCTCGGCTGGGACTTCGACGTCCATGCCGTTCCCGGCCACACCCTGGGACACATCGCCTACTACCATCATGGCCTGCTGTTCTGTGGCGATACCCTGTTCGCTGCCGGCTGCGGCCGTTTGTTCGAAGGCACGCCGCAACAGATGCACCAGTCGTTAAGCCGTCTGGCGGCACTGCCGGAAGACACGCTGGTCTACTGCACCCACGAATACACCCTGAGCAACCTGAAATTCGCCGCCGCCGTGGAGCCGGGCAACCGGGACATCGCCGCCCGTCTGGAAAAAGTCAGCCAGCAACGTGCGAATGGCGTGATGACACTGCCCTCGACCCTTGCGCTGGAAAAGCTCACAAACCCGTTTTTGCGCACCGGTGAAATATTGGTTACACAAAAAGTGGACGAACGGAACGGCCCTCAAAACCGGGCGCCGAGTGAGGTTTTTGCGGCTCTGCGGGCATGGAAAGATACGTTCTGAGTGGCTCGCCGCCTGGTCCAAAAATTCTGAATGGTTGACCGCAGGGGGTGCGCTTTCTAGAATCGCCCGACATTTTTGCCCGGAACTTACTTCCAGCCAATGTCGTCATCCATACGTAAGTCCGTCAATTCAGATGCATTGACCCGCCTGGCGCAAGCCATCGCGGTGGCTGTGTCCGCCACACTGGCGGGCTGTTCCAGCCATGCTCCGCAGACTGAAGCGACACATACGCCGAACATTGCTGCGCGAGCCAAGCAGAAGCCCATCTGGTTGTCGGAAAAGCCCAGCCCGCAGGTGCCTCAGGACATCTGGGAGCGCATGCGCGGGGGTTTCCAGCTGCAGGAAGGTCTGGGCGTGAACCCGCGCATCGAGCAACAGCGCCTGTGGTTCGCCAGTAACCCTTCCTTCCTCGAAAACGCCGGCGAACGCGGCAGCCTCTACATTCATTACATCGTCGAGCGCCTCGAAGAACGCAACATGCCGCTGGAACTGGCGCTGCTGCCGGTCATCGAAAGCGCCTACAACCCGATGGCCTATTCCCGGGCCGACGCGGTGGGCCTCTGGCAGTTCATCCCGTCCACCGGGCGTTATTTCAACCTGCGTCAGACCCGTTTCTACGATGGCCGTCGCGACATTACTGCCTCGACCACGGCAGCGATGGACTACCTGACCCGCCTGCACGACATGTTCAACGGTGACTGGTTGCTGGCACTGGCCGCGTACAACGCCGGCGAAGGCACGGTCAGCCGCGCCATCGAGCGCAACGAAAAGCTGGGCCTGCCGACCGACTACTGGAACCTGCCGCTGCCGGCGGAAACCCAAGCCTACGTGCCGAAACTGCTGGCGCTCTCGCAAGTGGTCCTGACGCCTGAAGCCTATGGCGTGAACCTCAACCCGATCGCCAACGAACCGTATTTCCAGGTTGTCGAAATCAACCAGCGCATGGACCTGTCCAAGGTCGCGGCGGTGGCCAACATCGACGAAGACGAGCTGTTCCAGCTCAACCCGGCGTTCAAGCAGCGCACCACCATCGACGGCCCTCAGCACCTGCTGGTGCCGACCTCGAAGGCGCAGTTGCTGACCGCCAGCCTGCAGACCATGCGTCCTGACGAACTGATCAGCCCGCGTTCGCTGAAACCGGTGTTCGAAGGCGCCGATCCGAGCGAGATCGCCCAGGCCAAGCGTGCCTATCGGGTCAAGCGTGGCGACAACCTCGGTTCCATCGCCAAGGCCAACAAGGTCGAGGTCAAGGACCTGCAACGCTGGAACAAGCTGACCGGCAAGAACCTCAAGGTCGGCCAGACCCTGGTCATGCAGGACACCAGCAAGCGCACACCGGCGCGCAGCAGTGGCGGGCGCATCAACACCGTCATCGCAGCCAACAGCAAGACCAGCAGCAAGATCAGAGAAAAGGACGACGGTAAACAGACCCAGTACAAGGTTAAACGCGGCGACACACTGTACGTGGTCGCCAAGCGTTTCAACGTCGAGATGCAACATCTCAAGCGCTGGAATCCGGGCGCCGGCAAGGCGCTCAAACCTGGGCAGATGCTCACGGTCTACCAGCCGCACTGACCAGGAGCCCCTGAATTTCAGGGGCTTTTTTTCGCCTGTCATTTTTTGATATTTCCGTAGATCGGCGCAGACAGCTCCCACAATTAACCGCGCATTAAGCCCCTGTCTTTTTCCTGTCCATACAAGCTGTTACTGTACGGCCCACAAAGCCCAAGCCGCCTGGATCGGATCTGACTTGAAGCGTCCCCTCCTCCTGCTCCTGATCAGCCTGGCCTTGAGCTCCCCCGTCAGCGCGACGATCACCGAAAGCCACGGTTATGCGCAGTTCGGCACGCTCAAGTACCCGGCCAGATTTACCCACTTCGACTGGGTCAACCCGCAAGCGCCCAAGGGCGGTACGTTGCGGGTGATGGCGTTTGGCACCTTCGATACGCTCAACCCCTACACCTTCAAGGGCACCAGCCCGGTCACCACGGCGAATTTCCTGCAATACGGCATCAACGAGCTGAACGAGCCGCTGATGGTCGGCACCGGGCAATACGCGCCGTCCGGTGACGAACCGGCCTCCAGTTACGGTTTGATCGCCCAGTCGGTGGAGTACAGCGAAGATCGCAGCTGGGTGGTGTTCAACCTGCGCCCGCAAGCGCGCTTCCACGACGGCACGCCGATCACCGCTTACGACGTGGCGTTCTCCTATCGCTTGCTGCTCAAGGAAGGTCACCCGCTGTACCGCACCGCCCTTCAGGAAGTGCTGCGCGTCGACATCCTCAACCCGCAGCGCATCCGGTTTGTGCTCAAGCGCAGCGGCAATCCGTTGCTGATCCTGCGCCTCGGTGAATTGCCGGTGCTGCCCCAGCATTACTGGAAGGGCCGCGACTTCAAGGCCACCACCTTCGAGCCCCCACTGGGCAGCGGGCCTTACCGCATCACCTCGGTCACGCCGGGGCGGCAGCTGATATTCGAGCGAGTCAAGGACTACTGGGGCAAGGACCTGCCAGTCAATCGCGGCAAATACAACTTCGATCGCATGGAAGTCGAGTTCTACCGCGACAGCGATGTGGCCTTCGAAGCGTTCAAGGCTGGCGAGTTCGACATCTATATCGAGCATCAGGCGAAGAACTGGGCCAATGGCTACAACTTCCCGGCCGTGCGCCGTGGCGACGTGATCAAGGCGCAGATCCCGCACCAGATCCCGACCCAGAGCCAGGGTCTGTTCATGAACACCCGGCGCGCGACCTTCGCTGACGTCAAGACCCGCGAAGCCCTCGGCCTGATGTTCGATTTCGAATGGACCAACCGCGCGCTGTTCAGCGACGCCTACAAGCGCACCACCAGCTACTACCCCAACAGCGAGTTCAGCGCCGTCGGCCTGCCGGTCGGCCATGAATGGCTGATGCTCAAGCCGTACAAGGATCAACTGCCGGCGCGTCTGTTCACCGAACCATTCACGCTGCCGCAGACCGACGGGCGCGGCATCCCCCGGGAAACCATGCGTAAAGCCCTGGCGTTGCTGGCCGAGGCCGGCTGGAAGCTCAACGGCCAGCGCCTGCAGAACGCCGCCGGCCAGCCGCTGCGCTTCGAGCTAATGCTGGTCAATCCCAGCCTGGAGCGTCTCTATCAGCCGTACATCGAGAACCTCAACAGTATCGGCATCGAGGCGCGCCTGCGCACCGTCGATCGCGCGCAGTACAAACAGCGCCTCGATCAATTTGATTTCGACATGATCTCGATGACGCTGGGCCAGACCTTAAGCCCGGGCCTGGAACAATGGCAGTACTTCCACTCCAGCCAGGTAAACGTCAAGGGCAGCAAGAATTACGCGGGCATCGCCAATCCGGTGGTCGATCATCTGCTTGAACACTTGCTCGCCGCGCAAACCCGCGATGAACAGGTCGCCGCCGGCAAGGCGCTGGACCGCGTGCTGCTCTGGCAGCACTACAGCATTCCCAACTGGTACCTCAATTATCACCGTCTGGCGTACCGCAACCGGTTCGCCTTCGTCACTACGCCGCCCTACACCCTGGGCCTGAGCGCGTGGTGGCTGAAATCTTCGGAGAAAGATCGATGAAGCCTATCCGCGCCCTGCTTGTGCAGGCCAGCGGTCTGCTGTTCGCCGGGCTGGCTTGTGCCGCCCCGCAACACGCCGTGACCCTGTACAACGAGCCGCCGAAATACCCCGCCGACTTCAAACACTTCGATTACGTGAACCCCGACGCACCCAAGGGCGGGATCTTCCGCCAGGCCGGCTTCGGCGGTTTCGACAGCCTCAACCCGTTCATCAGCAAAGGCGTGCCGGCGGACGATATCGGCCTGATCTACGACACCCTGGCCAAACAGGGCCTCGACGAGCCGTTCACCGAATACGGCCTGATCGCCAGCAAGATCGAAAAAGCCCCGGACAACAGCTGGGTGCGCTTCTACCTGCGTCCCGAAGCGAAGTTTCACGACGGCCACCCGGTACGCGCCGACGACGTGGTGTTCAGCTTCCAGACCCTGACCAAGGAAGGCGCGCCGATGTATCGCGGTTACTACGCCGACGTTGAGGAGGTAATCGCCGAAGATCCGCTCAAGGTGCTGTTCAAGTTCAAGCACACCAACAACCGCGAACTGCCGCTGATCCTCGGCCAGTTGCCGGTGCTGCCGAAACATTGGTGGGCCGAGCGTGATTTCAACAAGGGCAACCTGGAAATCCCGTTGGGCAGCGGCCCGTACAAGGTCACCGAAGTGAAGGCCGGGCGTTCGGTGCGTTACGAGCGGGTAAAGGACTACTGGGGCAAGGACCTGCCGGTCAATCGCGGTTTCTACAACTTCGATGTGATGACCACCGACTATTACCGCGACAATACCGTCGCGCTGGAAGCGTTGAAGGCCGGGCAATTCGACTATTGGCTGGAAATGGCCGCGAAAAACTGGGCCAATGCCTACAACGTGCCGGCAGTGACCGAAGGGCGGCTGATCAAGGAACAGATTGCCAACAGCAACCCGACCGGCATGCAGGGCTTCGTCTTCAATCTGCGCCGTCCGGTATTTCAGGACGTGCGGGTACGCCAGGCCCTCGGCCTGCTGTTCGACTTCGAATGGACCAACAAGCAACTGTTCAACGGCGCTTATGCGCGCACCCGCAGTTATTTTGAAAACTCGGAAATGGCCGCCACCGGCCTGCCGGATGCAGAACAGGTGGCAATCCTCGACCCGTTCCGCAGCAAGCTGCCGGCGCAGGTGTTCAGCGAAGCCTTCGAGAATCCGAAAACCGACGCCAGCGGCATGATCCGCACGCAACAGCGCGAGGCGTATCAACTGCTGCAAGAGGCCGGCTGGAAAATCGTCGACGACAAAATGGTCGACGCCACTGGCAAACCGGTAGCCATCGAATTCCTGCTGGCGCAAACCGAATTCGAGCGCGTGTTGTTGCCGTTCAAGCGCAACCTCAGCGATCTGGGCATCGATCTGGTGATCCGCCGCGTCGACGTCTCGCAATACGTCAATCGCGTGCGTTCGCGGGATTTCGACATGATCGTCGGCAGCTTCCCGCAGTCCAACTCGCCGGGTAACGAACAGCGTGAGTTCTGGATGAGCGCCGCCGCCGATAAGTCCAGCAGCCGCAATTCAATGGGCCTCAAGGACCCCGTGGTCGACCATCTGGTGGAAAACCTGATCAACGCCGACTCGCGCAAAAGCCTGGTGGCCCACGCCCGCGCTCTGGACCGCGTGCTGCAATGGGGCTACTACGTGATCCCGAACTGGCACATCAAGACCTGGCGCGTGGCGTACTGGAACCACATCGGCCACCCAAAAGTCTCCCCCAAGTACGACATCGGCATTAACACCTGGTGGATCAAACCCGATGCGAAACCTGCGGTAGAAGTCGAAACCCAACTGCAAGCCGACCCTGTGGGCACGGAGTAATCAGATGCTGGCGTACATTTTTCGGCGACTGCTGCTGATCATCCCGACCCTGTTCGGCATTCTGCTGATCAACTTCGTGATCATCCAGGCCGCGCCCGGCGGGCCGGTGGAACAGATGATCGCCAAGCTCGAAGGCTTCGAAGGCGCCACCAGCCGCATCGCCGGTGGCGGTGCCGAAGTGTCGGTGGCCGGTTCCTCCTATCGCGGTGCGCAGGGCCTGGACCCGGCGCTGATCAAGGAAATCGAAAAGATGTACGGGTTCGACAAGTCGGCCCCGGAACGTCTGTGGATCATGGTCAAGAACTACGCCCGGCTGGATTTCGGCGACAGTTTTTTCCGCGACGCCAAGGTCATCGACCTGATCAAGGAGAAGATGCCGGTATCGATCTCCCTCGGGCTGTGGAGCACGCTGATCATGTACCTGGTGTCGATCCCGCTGGGGATCGCCAAGGCCACGCGGCACGGCAGTCATTTCGACGTCTGGACCAGTTCAGCGATCATCGTCGGTTATGCGATTCCGGCGTTCCTGTTTGCGATTCTGCTGATCGTGGTGTTTGCCGGTGGCAGTTATCTGGACTGGTTTCCTTTACGCGGCCTGACCTCGAACAACTTCGATGAGCTGAGCCTGGGCGGCAAGGTCCTCGATTACTTCTGGCACCTGGCGCTGCCGGTGACGGCGCTGGTGATCGGCAACTTCGCGACCATGACTTTGCTGACCAAAAACAGCTTCCTCGACGAAATCAACAAACAGTACGTGGTCACCGCCAAGGCCAAGGGCCTGACCCGCAATCGCGTGCTCTACGGCCACGTGTTCCGCAACGCAATGCTGCTGGTGATCGCCGGGTTCCCGTCGGCGTTCATCGGCATCTTCTTCACAGGTTCCCTGCTGGTGGAAGTGATCTTCTCCCTCGACGGCCTCGGCCTGATGAGTTTCGAAGCGGCGATCAACCGCGATTACCCGGTGGTGTTCGGCACCCTGTTCATCTTCACCCTGCTGGGGCTGGTGGTGAAACTGATCGGCGACCTCACCTACACCCTCGTCGATCCGCGTATCGACTTTGCCAGCCGGGAGCATTGAGATGAACCTGTCCCCTCTCAACCGCCGGCGCTTCGAACTGTTCAAGGCCAACAAGCGCGGCTGGTGGTCGCTGTGGCTGTTCCTGATCCTGTTCGGCCTGAGCCTCGGTGCCGAACTGATCGCCAACGACAAGCCTTTGGTGGTGCACTACGACAACAACTGGTACTTCCCGGCGATCAAGCGTTATCCGGAAACCACCTTCGGCGGCGAATTCCCGCTGGAAGCCAACTACAAGAGCCCGTACATCCGCGAACTGCTCAAGGCCAAGGACGCGTGGGTGCTGTGGGCGCCGATTCCGTTCAGCTACCAGAGCATCAACTACGACCTGAAAGTCCCGGCCCCCGCGCCGCCGTCGGCGGACAACCTGCTGGGCACCGACGATCAGGGCCGCGATGTGCTGGCGCGAGTGATCTACGGTTTCCGGGTCTCGGTGCTGTTCGCCCTGACCCTGACCGTGCTCAGCTCGATCATCGGCGTGATCGCCGGCGCCTTGCAGGGTTTCTATGGCGGCTGGGTCGATCTGGCCGGCCAGCGCTTTCTGGAGATCTGGTCGGGGTTGCCGGTGCTGTACCTGCTGATCATCCTCGCCAGTTTCGTCCAGCCGAACTTCTGGTGGCTGCTGGGCATCATGCTGTTGTTCTCGTGGATGAGCCTGGTGGACGTGGTGCGCGCGGAGTTCCTGCGCGGGCGCAACCTCGAATACGTGCGTGCGGCCCGGGCGCTGGGCATGCAGAACGGCGCGATCATGTTCCGCCACATCCTGCCTAACGCGATGGTTTCGACCATGACCTTCATGCCCTTCATCCTGACCGGCGCCATCGGCACCCTCACCGCCCTGGACTTCCTCGGTTTCGGCTTGCCGGCCGGCAGCCCGTCGCTGGGTGAACTGGTGGCCCAGGGCAAATCCAACCTGCAGGCGCCGTGGCTGGGCATGAGCGCGTTTGCGGTGCTGGCGCTGATGTTGAGTTTGCTGGTGTTCATCGGCGAGTCCGCTCGCGATGCCTTCGACCCGAGGAAGTGACATGAATCAGGACAATCTGATCGAAATCCGCGACCTGGCCGTCGAATTCGGCATCGGTGATCGCGTGCAACGGGTGGTCGAAGGCGTGAGTTTCGACATCAAGCGCGGCGAAACCCTGGCGCTGGTGGGCGAGTCAGGCTCGGGCAAGTCGGTGACGGCGCATTCGATCCTGCGCCTGCTGCCCTACCCGCTGGCGCGGCATCCGGCCGGCAGCATCAATTATTCCGGGCAGAACCTGCTGGAGCTGAGTGAAAAGACCATTCGTCATATCCGTGGCAACCGGATCGCGATGATTTTTCAGGAGCCGATGACCTCGCTCAACCCGCTGCACTCGATCGAGAAGCAGATCAACGAGGTGCTGGGCATCCACAAGGGCCTGACCGGCAAGGTCGCGACCAAGCGTACGCTGGAGTTGCTGGAGATGGTCGGCATCCCCGAGCCGCACAAGCGCCTCAAGGCCCTGCCCCACGAATTGTCTGGCGGCCAGCGTCAGCGGGTGATGATCGCCATGGCCTTGGCCAACGAGCCGGAACTGCTGATTGCCGACGAACCGACCACTGCGCTGGACGTGACCGTTCAGCTGAAAATCCTCGACCTGCTCAAGGAATTGCAGGCTCGATTGGGCATGGCGCTGTTACTGATCAGTCACGATTTGAACCTCGTGCGAAGAATTGCGCATCGTGTATGTGTCATGCAGCGCGGTTGCATCGTCGAACAGGCATCGTGCGAAGAGCTGTTCCGTTCGCCGCAGCATCCGTACACTCGGGAACTGCTTGGCGCGGAGCCCAGCGGAGGCCCGGCGAGCAATAAAATCGGGGCGCCGCTGCTTGAGGTCGAGGATCTGAAAGTCTGGTTCCCGATCAAGAAAGGCCTGCTCAAGCGCACGGTGGATCACGTCAAGGCAGTGGACGGCATCAATTTCAGCCTGCCCCAGGGTCAGACCCTAGGGATCGTGGGGGAAAGCGGTTCCGGTAAATCCACCCTGGGTCTGGCGATCCTGCGATTGATCGGCAGCCAAGGCGGGATCCGTTTTGAGGGCAAGCAGCTAGACTGCCTGACGCAGAGCGAAGTCCGGCCGTTGCGCCGGGAGATGCAGGTGGTGTTTCAGGACCCGTTCGGCAGCCTGAGCCCGCGGATGTGCGTGAATGACATCGTTGGCGAAGGCCTGCGGATCCACAGGATGGGCACTGCCGCCGAGCAGGAAGCGGCGATTATTGCGGCTTTGAAGGAGGTAGGTCTGGATCCGGAAACCCGGCACCGCTACCCCCACGAATTTTCCGGTGGGCAGCGGCAGCGGATTGCCATAGCCCGGGCCCTGGTGCTCAAACCGGCGCTGATCCTGCTGGACGAGCCGACCTCGGCGCTCGACCGGACGGTGCAGCGGCAAGTGGTGGAGCTGTTGCGTTCACTGCAAGCCAAGTACAACCTGACGTATTTGTTCATCAGCCATGACCTGGCTGTTGTGAAAGCGCTGAGCCACCAGCTGATGGTGGTCAAGCATGGCCAAGTGGTCGAACAGGGAGACGCGCAAAGTATCTTTGCCGCCCCCCAACATCCGTATACACAGCAGTTGCTGGAGGCCGCTTTCCTGGCACCAGCCACTGCGCAATAACCTGAAAGAGGAGCAACACATGGGTTTTCTCGCCGGTAAGCGCGTACTGATCGTCGGTGTCGCCAGCAAGCTGTCCATCGCATCCGGCATCGCTGCCGCCATGCATCGCGAGGGCGCTGAGCTTGCCTTCACTTATCAGAACGACAAACTGAAAGGTCGCGTCGAAGAGTTCGCACAGGGCTGGGGTTCGAGCCCTGAGCTGTGCTTCCCGTGCGACGTGGCCAGCGATGAAGAAATCGCCAAGGTCTTCGAAGAACTGAGCAAGAAGTGGGACGGCCTGGACTGCATCGTGCACTCCGTCGGCTTCGCCCCGGGCGACCAACTGGACGGCGACTTCACCGAAGCCACCACCCGTGAAGGCTTCCGCATCGCTCACGACATCAGCGCCTACAGCTTCGTGGCCCTGGCCAAAGCCGGTCGCGAAATGATGAAAGGCCGCAACGGCAGCCTGCTGACCCTGTCCTACCTGGGCGCCGAGCGCACCATGCCGAACTACAACGTGATGGGCATGGCCAAGGCTTCGCTGGAAGCCGGCGTACGTTACCTGGCCGGCTCCCTGGGCCCGGACGGCACCCGCGTCAACTGCGTATCGGCCGGCCCGATCCGCACCCTGGCCGCTTCCGGCATCAAGAACTTCCGCAAGATGCTGGCCGCCAACGAAGCGCAAACCCCGCTGCGCCGCAACGTCACCATCGAAGAAGTCGGCAACGCCGGCGCCTTCCTGTGCTCCGACCTGGCGTCGGGCATCAGCGGTGAAATCATGTACGTGGACGGCGGCTTCAACACCACCGCCATGGGCAACATTGAAGAGTGATCTTCGGCTAGGCGATAAAAACCGCCTGCTCTGGCGAATGCCAATCAGTTAAGCCTCGTTGCTTGACCCTTGGCCGCAAGAAATCAAAGTCCGATGCCTGAATAGGCATCGGATTTTTTTATGCGTTTGGCTCGGGCATTGGAGCTGACCCACAACTTCGTCTCGACTCCCGATTCCCTCTAGGGATTGGACTCGTTGCTTGACCCCTCTCTGGTCGAGCAGGCCTTGGAACACGAAACAATCAACCTAAAACACCAAACACTTTTGCTTCCGGTGTGCCATCCGATGAGTGTTCATCGGTGGCAATAATGATTCGGCTGGTATTGTTTTGAATAACGCAGTCGCGCATACGCCCCTCGAGCCGCTGAGCAATGCCACCGTTACCGAACCCGGTATCGGGCTGCCCATTTTCAAGAAGTCGCAAACAATACATCTGTGAGCCACGAGCACCTGAATGTCCCGTTACAACAATCTTTTCATCCGCCTGCACAACAACACCTCCAATGACAATGTATCTCGGGTCCAGATCCACCAAACGAGGCGCACCATTGTTGAAGGTCGGATCAAGCACGCCGTTACGCTCGAATCGCAGGATCGCGAGGCGTTTTTCACCATTGGCGATACCAACCATAGTACTCATGACAATTTTATTGCCGCTCACCGCCAGCCTGCCGAACTGACTTTCTTGGTCGTATTCCCAGACCCCCTTGTCAGCGAAGGTTGTTTTCGGTGTTCCATCCCGGTTATAGCTGGCCAGGACAGCCCTGGAATGAATTTGGTTGTCAGATATACGTTTGATTGATCCCAACAGAACAAATCCTCCATCCGGCAACGCGGCGATGCCTTCGACTTGTGAGTACTCGCCTTTGAATCTCACCTCAAGTTTGCCGGCAACGCCAAAGCTCAAATCAGGATTACCACCCGTGTCATAACAGCGGACAACCCCCACTCGATCAACAGTTCCGCCAGCCGAATCAGCCTCAGTGAAACTTTGCACCAGCAAGACTACCCCGTCGGCAAGAATGCATCCCTCTGCAATATCAGTGACAACGCTATGACCTGGAGGAAGAGGATCAACAGGCAAAGGAAAGTTCTTTGTTCCGAAAACCAGATCCGAGCTTCCTGAAGAATTGAATCGTGAAATCGCTGCCAACCTGCCAAAACTTGGGCCGACTTCACCTACGACCAGGAACTTGCCGTCGGGTTGAATCAGAATGCTGGACGCCGCACAATTTCCAGTTTTAAGGAATGACCAGTCGAAAGAGGTGAACACAGGGTCGTCGGAACCGTCAGCCCTGGCTTGGTTTATCCGCACTGAATTATTGTCGGCACTGATTACATAAAGCAGCTTGTCTGTGCCTATGTTTGCGACACTGAAACATGCCCCCTCACCTGCCTCTATTTTTCCCTGATTGGCAAAAAGTACGTCTAACTCTCCAGATGTCTGCTGTGAATTGATGGGCACATTCATGGCAACTCCCTCAGCGGCTATATTCCTGCCTGAGATATAGCGAGAGCGCTCTCCCTACAACGCGGAATGTTCAATTTGACCATACCGACCTTAGCTTTGATCCTTGCCAAAAACCACTGTCAAATATGCCAGTTGACTTTCGTTGAATAGCAATGCAATCCACCGGCCATCCGACTATTGAGGCGCCAGTCTTCTGCGTGCAGACAATTTTCAAACACCTGCCGACTTCAATTTCTTTGCTCATCAATTGGTGATTCACCTGGCGCCGGAGAACGCCTCGCAGGAAGCCGCGCATACAACTTGAAATAAGCCTGCTGTGGGAGCGAGCCTGCTTGCGATGACGCCAGCACTAACAACGCTTCAAAGCCTGCTTGTGCGCATACATCGCCTCATCCGCGTCCGCCAACAGCTTATCCACGGTGTCATGGCGCTGCGGGTTGTATTCGATCTGGCCGACGCTGAAGCGAATCGCGTAGCCGCGGTGCAACGTGGCATTGCGTTCTTCGAGGATTTCCTTGAGTCGCGCCATGATCGCCGTGGTTTCGACATGGCTCGAGCCGGTCAGCAACGCCACGAACTCATCACCGCCTAGCCGTCCCACTACATCGCTCTCGCGAAAGGCGATGCGCAGCACATCGGCGAAAGTCTTGAGCGCACTGTCGCCCTCGGCATGCCCATAAAGGTCGTTGATCTGCTTGAAATCATTGAGGTCGAAAAACAGCAGCGTCGCCGGTTTTTCCAGGCGTGCGCAGGCGTCCAGCGCGTGCTGGGCCAGCATCTTGAAGCCGCGACGGTTGGACAGCAGCGTCAGCTCGTCCATGCTCGCCATCTGCACGGCCATCAGTTCCTGCTCGGCCATACCCGCCAGATCGCGCAGCAGGGCGCGCTCCTCTTCGTCGAGATCGCGGGGTTTGGTGTCGATCAGGCACAAGGTGCCCATCTTGTTGCCGCTGGGTACGGTCAGCGGATAACCGGCGTAGAACCGGATGTTCGGATCACCGATCACCAGCGGATTGTCGTGAAAGCGCTCGTCCTCGCGGGCGTCAGGCACCAGCAGCAGTTCGTCCTGAAGAATCGCATGAGCGCAGAACGAGACATCCCGTGGGGTTTCAGTGACGCCCAGGCCCACGCAGGACTTGAACCACTGCCGATCCTTGTCCACCAGCGTGACCAGCGCGATCGGCACGTTGAACAGCCGCTTGGCCAGTCGCGTCAGCCGGTCGAAGCGCTCTTCCGGTGCGGAATCGAGCAATTTCAAATCATGCAGCACTTGAACTCGGACAGCTTCATTGGCGGGTTTGCCGGGTACCAGCATCACACACTCCTTTGTCTTCGATGCAGTTGAGCGTAGCCCGAATCAGCGATGACTCAACCTCTCATCCACCGGCCACCGGACACGGCCCGCCCGCATCGGCCCAGAGTTTGAACTGGGTCACGAAGATATCGTGCGGCACCGGCACCGGCGCGCGCCCTGCCCCGGGATTCCAGCCCCAGAGCACCAGTTTGTCCTCGCTGACGTGTTTGATCAGCGCGGCGAAATCCCGGTCACCGTTGCTGGCGCGATCCTTGATCATTGCGCACAAACGATCCGGCGGCAGACCGATCCAGGCCATTTTGTGGGCGGCCGGCGGCAGGCTCCAGTGCGGCGCGCCCGGTGGCGCATGGGGGCCGTAACTGGCCGGCGGATTGCTTTCAGCGTGGCAGGTGGCGCAGGGCAAACCGGCGGCGCCCTTGCCGTCCATGCCGCGTACCACGTTCATCGCGTGGGGGATGCCGGCGTCGAACTGCAACGGCGAATCGCCGGGAATGTGGCAGTTCTGGCAGCGCGGGCTCTGGAAGACTTTCTGGACCGTGCCGAAAGCTTTCAAGGCGTCCTGATCGTCGGCAAACAGATCCGACGCGTAGCCGCCCAGCCCAAGCAGAATCACCGTGCCCAACAACAGATGTCGTTTCATCTCACACCCCCGACATTTGCAGCGGCAGTTCCCGCAGGCGCTGCCCGGTCAGGGCGAACACCGCGTTGGCCACCGCTGGCGCCGTGGGCGGCACACCGGCCTCGCCGATGCCGCCGGGTTTCTCGCTGCTCGGCACGATGTGTACCTCGACCAGCGGCATTTCATTGAGCCGCAACACCTGATAGTCGTGATAGTTGGACTGCACGACATGGCCGTCCTTGAGCGTCAGTTTGCTGTGCAGCGCCATGCCCAGGCCGAAGGTGATGCACGACTCCATCTGCGCCGCGATGCTCTGCGGGTTGACCGCAATCCCGCAGTCCACCGCGCACACCACGCGATGCACGCGGATCGCCAGATTGTCCTGGGACACCTCCGCCACCTGCGCCACATAACTGCCGAACGACTCATGCACCGCCACGCCCAGCGCATGGCCGTCCGGCAGCGGCGCTTTCCAGTTGGCCTTCTCCACCGCCAGGTTCAACACGCCGAGATGCCGGGCATGATCCTTGAGCAGCGTTCGTCGGTACTCCACCGGATCCTTGCCCGCCGCCGTGGCCATTTCATCGATCAGCGATTCCATGACAAACGCGGTATGGCTATGGCCCACCGAACGCAGCCAGAGCACGTTGATCCCGGTGGTCGGCGAGTGCAGATCAACCTGATGATGGGCCAGGCCCTTGATGTACGGGCTGTCGGAAACGCCCTCGACCGAGGTCTGGTCGACGCCGTTCTTGACCATGGTTTTCTCAAGCATGGTGCCGGCCATGATCGATTGCCCGACCAGCACATGCTGCCAGGCCAGCGGCAGGCCGTCGGCGCCGAGGCCGATCTTCGCCTGATGCAGAAACATCGAACGGTAGTAACCACCGCGAATATCGTCTTCGCGCGACCACACGGTTTTCACCGGCATCGCAGCTGCCTTGGCCACTTGCACCGCTTCGGCGACAAAGTCCGAGGTCGGGTTGGCTCGCCGGCCGAAACCGCCGCCAAGGAATTCGGTGTGAATCTCGACCTGCTCCGGCTTGAGCCCGGTGATCTTGCCGGCAACCATCTGATCCAGCGTCTGGAACTGGGTGCCGGTCCAGATCTCGCACTTGTCGGCGCTGATCTTCACCGTGCAGTTCAGCGGCTCCATCGGCGCGTGGGCCAGGTACGGCACGCTGTATTCGACGTCGATCTTCTTCGCTGCCTTGCCGAAATTGCCCTTGGCATCGCCGGCCTGCGCCGCCGAGGTGCCCGGCGTGGCCGCCAGTTTGCGGAAACTCGCCAACAACTTTTCACTGCTCAGATCAGCGTTCGGCCCCAGGTCCCAATCGACCTTCAACGCATCGCGACCGAGCTTCGCCGCCCAGTAATGCTCGGCGACCACCGCCACACCGGTCGGCACTTGCACCACTTTGTGCACGCCGGGGATCGCCAACGCCTCAGCGCCTTCAAAGGATTTCACCGTGGCGCCGAACGCCGGCGCCCGCGCGACCATCGCGGTCATCAATCCGTCGAACTGCACGTCCATGCCGAATTTGGCGCGACCGGTGATTTTTTCCGGGGTGTCGAGGCGTTTGGTGGGTTTGCCGATGACTTTCCAGTCCTTGGCTTCTTTAAAGGTGATCGACTTCGGATCCGGCACCGGCAGTTGCCCGGCGGCGTCCGCCAGTTCGCCATAGGTGGCGCGGTTGTCGCCGGCAATCACCACGCCGGATTCGGTGCGAATCGTCGACGGTGCCACATTGAAACGCTTGGCCGCCGCTTCGATCAGCATCTGCCGCGCGGTGGCGCCGGCGAGCCGGTAGCGGTCGAATTCCATCCAGGTCGAGGTCGATCCGCCGGTAATCTGCATCCCACCGAACCCGGGCATGCCGTAATCGGCTGCCGAGGCTGGCGAGTGCTCAACGCGAATCTTCGACCAATCGGCGTCCAGTTCTTCGGCGATCAACATGGTCAGGCCGGTCCAGATGCCCTGGCCCATTTCCGAATGGCCGAGCAGCACGGTGACGCTGTTGTCCGCCGCAATCCGCAGGAATGCGTTCGGCGCAAAGACCTTGCCTTCGTTCTCGGCCGCCATGGCGAACCGGTTGCCGCCAGGCACCACGAACGCCACCACCAGACCACCGCCAAGCACGGCGCTGCCCTTGAGAAATCCGCGACGGGATACAGGACTGTTCATCACCCACCTCCCCTCGTTCAGCCGATGTCGGCAGCACGTTTGACCGCCGCGCGGATTCTTGGATAGGTGCCGCAGCGGCAGATGTTGCCGGAGAGCGCCTGATCGATATCGCTGTCGGTGGGTTTGGGAATTTTCGCCAGCAACGCGGCGGCGGACATGATCTGCCCGGACTGACAGTAGCCGCATTGCACCACGTCCAGTTCGGCCCAGGCCTGCTGCACCGGGTGCGAACCGTCGCTCGACAAACCTTCGATGGTCAAGATTTTCTGGCCATGGGCGACAGCCGTGGCCGGGGTGATACACGAGCGCAACGGTGCGCCATCGACGTGCACGGTGCAGGCACCGCACTGGGCCATGCCGCATCCGAATTTGGTACCGGTCAGGTGCGCGACATCGCGCAGGACCCAGAGCAACGGCATGTCCGCGGGGACATCGAGCTCCTGATCCTTGCCATTGATGTTCAAGGTCAGCATCGGGGACTTCCTCAGACTCACAGTGTTCTGAAGGGCGCTGCTACGGCCATCGTTGGCGGTGCGCGCCTCGGCTTATCCCTTTCAGCTAAGCGCATTTTGACCCGACGACCAGCCGCCGCGACCACCGGTCATCTGGCACCGTTCGGAAAATCATCGATCAGGGTGTCGTTTTTGCTCCTACAGTTGATACCGCTTGTCACCGCAAGAACTGCCCTTTCACACTTTCCAGGAGTCGCGAACATGGGATTTGTCACAACGAAAGACGGCGTCGAAATCTTCTACAAGGACTGGGGGCCCAAGGACGCCCCGGTCATTCACTTCCACCACGGCTGGCCGCTGAGCGCGGACGACTGGGATGCGCAAATGCTGTTCTTCCTGGCGCAGGGGTTCCGGGTCGTGGCCCATGATCGACGGGGTCACGGGCGTTCCAGCCAGGTCTGGGACGGTCACGACATGGATCACTACGCCGACGATGTGGCGGCGGTAGTCAATCATCTGGGGACGCAGAAAGCCGTGCATGTGGGCCACTCCACCGGTGGCGGCGAAGTGATTCACTACATCGCCCGGCATGGCGAGGATCGGGTATCGAAAGCCGCGATCATCAGCGCCGTGCCACCGCTGATGGTGAAAACCGACAGCAGCCCCGGTGGTTTGCCCAAGTCGGTGTTCGACGATCTTCAGGCGCAACTGGCAGCCAATCGTGCGCAGTTCTATCGCGACGTGCCCAGCGGGCCGTTCTACGGCTACAACCGCCCCGGCGCCAAGCCATCGGAAGGGATCATTGCGAACTGGTGGCGCCAAGGCATGATCGGCAGCGCCAAGGCGCACTACGACGGCATCGTTGCCTTTTCCCAGACCGACTTCACCGCTGACCTCAAAAGCATCTCGATTCCGGTGCTGGTCATGCACGGCGACGACGACCAGATCGTGCCCTATGAGAACGCCGGCGTGCTGTCGGCGAAACTGCTGAAAAACAGCACGCTGAAGATCTATCCGGGCTTCCCCCACGGGATGCCGACCACCGAGGCTGCGACGATCAACGCGGATCTGCTGGCGTTCATTCGCGGCTGATCATACCCGCCGGGGTCAGGCGCCCTGCCTGACCCCGGCTATTCTTCGGTTCGCCCCGTTCTCTCACGATCGCGCACGTAGTGTCTGGCCAATGGAAAGGCCGGTAGCCACGACTCGCGACGCACCGTCCACAGCTCGTACGTGGGCTGGAATTGATCCGGTGCATCCAGCGCGCCGAGATTGACCTCGACTTCATCGCCGCTGCGGCCGAACACCGACGAGCCACAGCGCGGACAGAAATGCCGCCCCGCATAGTCACGGGTTTCACCGCTGATCGTCACAGCATCCTCGGGAAAGATCGCCGACGCGGCAAACAGCGCGCCCTGGTGTTTGCGGCAGTCAAGACAATGGCAAACGCCAACCCTGTAGGGTCGCCCCGACGCCTCGATCCGCACCTCGCCGCACAGACAACCGCCGGTCAATCGGTCCATGGGACACCTCCGCCTGAAAATGGAATATCCGGTGAGTGAAAATAGCAGCCCATTGGGGGAACGCTTACAATCGTGGCCCATTAACACTATCCAGGCAGACCTGTCCTTTCATGGCGCTCGATCCTCTCACGATGCTCACCATTTCCACCGCCCTGGCCGCGGCGGCCGCCCTGTATCTGGCGGTCGAATGGCGCAGTATCCGCGAATCTTCCCTGCTGTTCTGGAGCGCCGGTTTCGCCACCATCACCGTCGGCTCGAGCCTGGCCCTGTTGCGCGCCAACGGTTATCCGCTGATCGGCATCTGGTTCGCCAACGGTTTGCTGGTGGTCGCGCACTGGCTGTTTCTGCTGGGGGTCGCGCGGTTTACCCAGCAGCGGTTGTCGCGGGCCTGGTACTTGATGTTCCTGCTCTGGCTGGCGTTGCTGCTGTTACCGGAAGATCCGTCGTGGTCGAAGATCATGCTGATGGCCAACTCGCTGCTGGTGGCCGCATCGATGCTGCGGGCCAGCCTGTTGCTGCGCCCGCACGGCAAATCATTGAGCGTAGGCGCGGTGCAGTTGCGTTATGTGTTGCTGATCCACGGCGCGTTCTATTTCACCAAGGCGATCATCGCGGTGATTCCCGGCACGCTGATCGATCTGGCGTCGCTGCGCGGCGAGATCATTCAGATTTCCCTGGTAGAGGGCGCGATGGCGATCATGCTGATCGCGCTGTCGATGACCGGCACCGAGCGCTACCGGCGGGAAAAACAGATTGCCGAACTGGCCGCCCGGGACCCGCTGACCGCGCTGTACAACCGCCGCGCCCTGGAAGTCCGTGCACCGCGCCTGCTCGACGAAGTCTCCAGCACCCGCCCCGGCGCGCTGCTGCTGATCGACATCGACAATTTCAAACTGATCAACGACCTGTACGGCCACACCGCCGGCGACCGGTTGCTTATCGCCCTCAGCGAAATGATCCGCGCGGTGCTGCCCAAAGGCGCGCTGGCAGCAAGGCTGGGCGGTGACGAATTCGTGATGCTGCTGGGTGATGCGTCCCACGCACAGATCATGGATCTGGGCTGTGCGCTGCGTGAGCAGTTTCAGCAGATGACTTCCCAGACCTACACCACCCCGCAGGCCGTCACCCTGAGCATCGGCGCCAAGGTGTTCGATCAGCCGCCGGCCAGCCTCGCGGCGTTGATCGAACAGGGCGACAGCGCGCTCTACGAATCCAAGCGCGGCGGTCGTAACCGGATTCAGCTGGCCGACTACACCTGACCTATCCTTGCCTGCATCCCGCGATCCCGGAGTCCGTCATGTCCTCGCCTGAATCCACCCTCCTCCAGAGCTGGCAGCACAACGCCCGGGCCTGGACCGAAGCCGTGCGCAGCGGCGCCATTGAGAGTCGCCGGCAGGTGACCGATCAGGCCATTCTGCTGGCGGTAATGGGGCGTCAGCCGGAGCGCGTGCTCGACCTGGGATGCGGCGAAGGCTGGCTGTTGCGGGCGCTGGCCGAGCGAGGACTCGAGGCGGTCGGCGTAGACGGTGATCCGACGCTGGTCGAGGCCGCGCGAACGGCAGGTTCACCGTCCGTGCATGTCGCGAGCTACGAAGAATTGGGTGAAACGAAGGTCGACATTGGCCGCGATTACGACCTGATCTGCGCCAATTTTTCCCTGCTGCATCAGGACATCATTCCACTGCTCGCGGCGATGAATGCCCTGCTCGTGCCGGGCGGTGCACTGGTGATCCAGACGCTGCATCCGTGGTCGGCGGCCGCCGGTGATTATCAGGACGGCTGGCGGGAAGAAACCTTCGACGGACTCCAGGGCGATTGGCAGCCGATGCCGTGGTATTTCCGCACCTTGTCCAGCTGGCTCAATGCGCTGGACATGGCCGGCCTGCAGTTGACCGGCCTGCGCGAGCCGCAGCATCCGCAAAGCCCGGTGCCGCAGTCGTTGCTGATGATTGCCGAGCGTCGCGGGTAAACCCTGGAGCCTCGGCTTGACTCGCAGCAACCGACCATTCGGCCCGTTGCGCTGCCAGCCGACCACAGACTGACTACGCTATTAATCCAGCGTGTCCAACCTGCCGAGGATGACTGCCATGCAACGCTTTCAAAAGCTGACGCCGTGCCTGTGGTTCGACGATCAGGCCGAAGCGGCGGCGAAGTTCTACTGCTCGATCTTCGATCATTCGAAAATCACCGCCCTCACCCACTACAGCAAGGTCGGCCAGGAATTCCACGGCCGCCCGGAAGGCTCGGTGATGACCGTCAGTTTCGAACTCGACGGCCAGACCTTCACCGGACTCAACGGCGGCCCGGTGTTCACGTTCAACGAGGCGATTTCGTTTCAGGTCAATTGCCAGAACCAGGAGGAAGTCGACCATTTCTGGGGCAACCTCAGCGCCGGCGGGCCGGTGCAAGCGCAGCAATGCGGCTGGCTCAAGGACCGGTTCGGCGTGTCGTGGCAGATCGTGCCGGTGGCGTTCATGCACATGATGACCGACCCCGACCAGACCAAAGTCCAACGGGCAATGCAGGCCATGTTCGGGATGAAAAAACTCGACATCGCCGAACTGGAACGAGCCTTCGCCGGCCAGAGCTAAGCCGCTGAACGCAGCCAACCGCTCATCGGGAATCCACGTAACCTGTCAGATATGACAGGTGTTTTTGATCTGACGGTGCTTGACCATGGCCATTCCTCCATTTGAAGGTATGCCGCCATGAACACAGTGGATTTCGAAGATCAGGCATCAAAAACTTATGCTCCCGGGCAGACATTCACCAGCTACGGGGTACCTTTTCACCTTTTGCCAGGATCTACAGCACCGATGTCCATTCAGGGATCAAGCGGTACCCACGTTAATGGGCAAGTCCTGGTCATTCGTCCAGGCACCGTGGAGATCGACCTCAACCCGGCCCAAAACAGCTTCAGCTTTTGGTTTGCAAACGCAGATAAAGGACTGACTGTGCGCTTTTTTGCGCAGGATGGTTCGAAGATTGACGAGTTCATTGAACCTGCGCATGGTGCTGGCGAGAAAGCATTCGGACATACCATCCAGCCTTCATTCACGAGGGTTCAGATCGAAGTCCACGGTGATAGTGCGTTAATCGATAAGCTGGAGTTCGTGTAATAACGATGACTGGCCAACGGCAGTCAGCGCTCGCTAAACTCAGGCCCGACTGCCGAGAATCACAACGATGAAACACGCTGCCGCCAAGAACCCCGAACAAGCCCCTCGCTTCTGGCGCGACGACGCCCTGCCCTTCATTGAAGCGCGGGCCATCGCCGATGGCCGCGAGGTCTGCTATTCCCGTCATTCCCACGCGCACTTTTCCATCGGCGCGATCACCGCCGGACGCAGCACCTATGTGCATGAGCAATCCTCGTTCGAAGTGGCGGCCGGCACCGTGGTGCTGATGAATCCGGGGGACGTGCACGCGTGCAACCCGATCGATGACCAACCGTGGTCGTATTTGATGCTGTATGTGGAAACGCCGTGGCTGACGGATCTGCAGCATCAGCTGGGGTTCAGCGCGGAGCTTGAGTTTCGGCGGTTTACCGATACCCATTTGAATGACGCCCGCCTGTTTCGCGACTTGAATGGGTTGTACGGCGTGTTGGTCGACGATCAGCAAGACGTGCTGTGCAAGCAGAGCGCAGCCGTGGAGTTTTTCAGCGACCTGCAACTACGTTTGAATCCCATCGAGCAACCGTTGCGCGAACCGAACTGCAAACTCGAACGCGCCGCCGACTTCATCCGCCAACACTGCACCGACCTGCTCAGCCTCGACGACATCTGCGCCGCTGCCGAGCTGTCACCGTCCTACCTGATCCGCGCCTTCAAACAGCATTACGGCATGACGCCCCATGCGTTTTTGGTCAACCAGCGCATCCAGTTCGCCCGCGAGCGCTTGCGGCGCGGGCAGTTGATTGCGGATGTGGCGCTGGAGGCGGGGTTTGCTGATCAGGCGCATTTTCAGCGGGCGTTCAAGCAGCATCTGGCGGCTACGCCGGGGCAGTATCGGGGATAGCTCCACACGCTCAATCCCGTCGCACTGAAATGTTTTGGATCGTTCCCACGCTCTGCGTGGGAATGCAGCCCGGGACGCTCCGCGTCCCTTCCAGAGCTGGAACGCGGAGCGTCCCTTGAGGCATTCCCACCCAGAGCGTGGGAACGATCAGGTTACAGAGGCGCCTCGGTCACTTTGATAAGTCTACATACCCGGAAAGATATACATATTTATCGCCAACAAAGCTTCAGGCCTTTAAAAACAATCCCCCCTCTCATTCCCGCCACGACAAAGAAACACTTCGAACATTAATCCACGCCAATTTTCGCCTTGGCGCCTTACTCTAAAACCTGTCTACCGCACAAAAACGACAGTCAATAAACAACCACCACACATCTCATTTATTTCGCTACCAGAGAATGGATTCCGAGTCATGAAGCCAATGGACAACTATGTTTACAACTCCAACAACACACTTCAAAAGAAGACAGTAAGCCAGACCATTACAAACTTTATCGACGATAAATACGCCATTGAACGCCTTGGCTGGAAATGGGATGAAATTCTGGTTCCGTGCGTGGAGGACAGCACATTTGACCAGATTCACCGCAGCAGTAAAGTTTCGCTTTCCATACTTCTTCGCCACGACGATTTTCACTTTGTCCGCGCTCGCCACCAGATTCCGGACAACGCGATTTTTCTGCTGGATGAGCGAGGCCGGCTCTACTTCAGTCATCGAAATCTGGTTTCCAGCAACGGTCGGCCTGCTACCCCGTTTGTTTCTCTCCGGGATATCACCGTGGATGTCACAGGTCGGGCGGACTTGGAAGACGATCTGCGATTGTTGGCCAGGATCGCCGCATCCAGCGGCGGATGGATCGTGTCAGGAGACGAAATCAGTGTCGGCCAGTGGCTGCGATTCAACGGATTGCAAGTACCGACAAACGAACAAGAGACCCGTGACCTGCTGGACCTGTTGAACTTCTCGACATTGCCCGAGCCCCCGAAGTATGGAAACTATTGGCAACTGCTGGACGCGCCAGATACGTCGCCATTCAAGCTTGAAGGAAACAACCGGGCAATCATTCTTGATCTGAAACAAAGTTTCACTATGTATTCTGAAGCCATCGTCAATGTCCTCGGCAGAAGCGTGCTGATTGAGAGCGGACCAAGTGACGGCGCTACAACCAGCATGGACTACCGCCTTCAACAATTGCTCGAAAGTACAGCGTCCCGGCACGGGCAAGATTATCTGTCCCGACTGGGCTGGCTTAATGAAGCAGCTGCCACTCAACAATCGACTGAACTCGCAGAGCAACTGGCGGTTGCCGCGATATTGCTTGATCTCGACCCGGCGCTGGATATTGCCAATACCCACTTCGCCGGTTTCGATCTATACGCCAGACGCTACTTCAAACAGCATCCGAGCCAGGTTCGAACGGAACTGGAAGCGCATCTGATCAAGCATTTGCACGTTGCCCCCCCACTCGCTCCGTTGGTGGCACAGATGATTCTGGCAGGCATGGCGCCGGAGTACCTTTTTGCAGACTGGCCGTCCAGCCTGCGAATGGGAACACCAGCCTGGGTGATCGCTACTCAGGCGGTGCATCTGGTAGAAGCACTGGCACCCGGTGCCAGCCGCAAAATGACTTATCAACATCTGATGGGATTCAGCCAATCGACGAAATCACTCGCGCCTCTGGCTGCGTTACAAGCTGAGGGCTCGGTGGACCCGGTGGTGACCTGGGCCTGGATGAACGGTGTCATCACGCGAGATGCGCAAGGCGATCTCAGCGCAAAAGAAATCGAACGCGCGATGCGCGAATACGATCAGTACATCGACATGACGCTGAAAGCCGCTGAATGTTTTTCCACACCATTGCCCGACCGAAGACAACTTGCGTTGCAAGAGCTGAAATCGCAGGAGCGCCATTGCGACCCCGATGAACTGCTGGTCAAACATCGCGGCAGTGGTGGTGGCGCCGGTCGTAAAGTGTCAGTGCTGGACCTTTACATGGGCGACGAACTTCACACTCAAGACTGGGATCGCATCAAAGGCACCAGTATCTACAAATCCTTCCCGAACCTGCCCTATCTCTATCCCGTTACCGAGCTTTACGAGTCGGCGACCAACAGTCATTTCGAGTCTGTACTCGAGGGGCTGGCGCGCAATATCCAGATCGCCATTTCTCAGGTACTCCCGGAAGATACAGCGTCCCTCCAATACGGTGCGATCGGGATCTATTGCGTTCAGAATATGAACTACAAACCGGCGAGAGTTACCGGGCGTTATGGTTTCAGTCCGGCGACTTACGTCCCGGGTGAAACCGGGCGCTACGGCGTCATTCTTTGTGTAAAGCACGGTTATGCCGTCAAGTGCTTTGAACTGTTTCCACTCAGGATGGAATGCCGGTACAACCCAAATCTTGAAGCGTTCTTCAAGCCGCTGATAACCGGAAACGGCTACCCGCTCGACACTCGCTTCGCAGACAAGAAAAAATTTGAATTGATCCCCGTCGACCTTCAGGCCTACTTGCAAAACGTGCCACCCAAAACGGGTGTCCTGTCCAGAGTCCACGTCCGCAGGATCGGCGTACTTGAAGCACCTGCCGACCACAGCGACCGGGATAATCAAATACCCTTTTATCGATCCTCACGCATGGAAACACTGGGCAGGCTGGTCGCCAGGCAAAATCCGTACATCACCGAAAAAGAGATTCACCAGTTGGGCCTGCAGCAAACCGCACGAGAAAAGGCGATCGAAAAAACCGACGCTATCTTCAACATTATTCTCAACCTGATCATTCCCTTCAAAGGCTGCGTGGAAGGACTGACTTCAGGGGATCCGAAGAAACACGGCGGTGCCATTTTCGACTGTATTGTCGACGCTGCCGTACTGGCGATGACCATTTTTGCCGCGCCCGTCGCCATCGCTGCCGCCGCCAGCAAAGCTGCGGCCATCGCCGGCAAACTGCTGTCCGCTTCGCGGGTTCTGGCAAAGACGGCCCTCAGCCTGTTCAATCCGTTATCGGGTTTGCCGCAACTGCTCAAGGCGGGTGGCAAACTGATCGGACGAGGGCTGACGAAACTGAGCGGCCATACGCTCTCACTGGCACATCAAGCCAAGCAGCAACTCAGGTTTCTGACCGGTGCCAACAGCTACGACCTGATCAAAGCCATTGAGCACACCGGCTCGGCTACCCAACTTCGAACGTCGCTGGATACCGTCGCTCACGCTCGAGCACTGTTCAAAAATGATCTCATAGAGGATGCGCATCAGGTTCTGCAGAAACTGCATGCAAACGACGCAAAACGATTGAGCAAGATTCCCGAGTCGGAGCTCGCGCACCTGTTGGAAAAGACATTGGGCGACATTGCGCGCCAGTCCGACGCGGCCCAGTCGTTGAAGAAAGTGCTGGATCCACAAGTGGTCGAAAGTCTGATCAGGCAACAGGCGAAAAAATATACGCTGGCTAATCTCCACCAGTTCAGCAATCACAATACACTGCCCGAGTTGTTCGAAACGACGTTGACCATTGAATACAAAAACCTGCAGTTCATGCACAACCACCAGCGCACACTGCTGACCACGGATTTGGGCAAGGCGCCATTCGACAGCCTACTGGATGAACTGAAGTTCAATCCCGCTGGACTGACCGATAACACAGATCGCGCCGCGGCCTGGATTGTTCACGCATCCAGTTCTCGTAACGACGTCGATCGTGTGAAAGACCTTCTGCTCGAATTCAGCCGTAACAACAAGCCACTGAACGATCCGGCGGTATACGCCGAGCTGCACAAACGCATTGCTCCCAAGGATGCCGGCGGCTTGCGCAGTCCAACGGGGGAGGCACGCTATCCTTCCAATGTTTCAGGCGCAGCGTTGCTGGAACAACACGCCAAGGCTCTGGATCCTGCGGGTGAACATTTTTCCAGGCAGATGCTGGGAGCGATGCTCGGTTATCACAGCTTTGTCGATGGCAACGGGCGCACGGCGCGAGCGGTGTATGCGATTGCGGAGCTGCGCAAAAATCGCTTTCATCCTTTAGGTAAAGCGGCTGAAGACGCCCTGAGCGGACTGAACTGATTCAACCTGCAAATACCCGTGGGAGTGATTCCCACGGGGCTTGAGGCGCCAGCAGGTAAATCGCACTCACCGCCAGCAGCGATGCCATCACCCGGTTGAACAAACGCATCCCTGCCGGGTTGCCGAGATAGCCACGCAAAAACGTCCCGGCATACGCCCAGCACCCGACCGACAGATAACAGATCACCAGATACACCGCCGCAAACTGCCACACCAGCCGCGCCTCGCCGTCGGCGACAAACGCGCCCATCCCCGCCACGCAGGCCAGCCAGGCCTTGGGATTGAGCCATTGCATTACTGCGCCGTAGAGCATTGATGGCGCCCTGCCCGATTCTCCCGCATTCAACTGCCCGTCATCCGTTGCCAACTTCCAGGCCATGAACAGCAAAAACGCCACCCCGGCCAGTTGCACCACGCGGGTCAGCGACGGCCACAGTTTCAGTACTTCGTGCAGCCCCAGTCCCATCAACACCAGCAACAGCACAAACCCTAGCGTCGCCCCGGCCACATGCCGCTGGCTCGCGCGAAAACCGAACTGCGCCCCCGAACTCAACGCCACGATATTCACCGGCCCCGGGGTAATGGACGCGGCCAGGGCAAACGCCGCCATCGATACAATCAGACTCATCGCACACCTGCTTCAAATCTAGGAACAAGGCGCTCACGGTAGCCGGCGCACAGCAGGCGGTATTGAAGGAAATTACCCCCGCTCGCGCAGACCCACTACGCTCTGGCTATGCGATCACTTTTGACCAGGAGGTCTGCCCCTCGATGATTCTGATTCTGTTGCCCTCTGCCGATTACGACCCGACCGAAAGCAGCGTGCCGTGGCAGGCGATGCGCAATGCGGGCATCGAAGTACGTTTTGCCACGCCGCAAGGCTTGCCTGCCCACGCCGATCCACGGTTGGTGAATATCGGCTTCGGCCTGTTGAGCCCGATGCTGATGACGCGCAAGGCCGATCTGGACAGTTACACGCAGATGATCGAGTCCGAAGCGTTCAAGCAGCCGCTGGCGTATGCCGATGTCGACACGAACCGCTTCGATGGTCTGCTGATCCCCGGCGGGCATGCCAAAGGCATGCGCACGTTGTTGGAATCCACGCAGGCCCAGCAGATCGCCCTGCAATTTTTCAAGTCCGAAAAACCCGTGGCGGCGGTGTGCCACGGCGTGCTGTTGCTGGCCCGGACGCTCGACCCCGATACCGGTCGTTCGGTGTTGTTCGGGCGCAAGGTGACGGCGTTGCTCGCGGCAACCATGGAGTTGCCGGCGTGGCTGATGACAGCTGCGTGGCTGGGGCGCTACTACCGCACCTACAAGCAGACCGTCGAAGCGGAAGTGAAGACCGCGCTGGCCAGCAAAGCCGACTTCCAACGCGGGCCGCTGATCGCCAAGCGCGATTGTGCGCAGAAACTGCAATCAGGATTTGTGGTGCGCGACGGCCAACTGCTGACAGCGCGCTGGCCAGGCGATTGCCATCGATTCGCCGCAGAATGGGTGGCCATGTTGCAGCCACCCGAGCGCTGATCCGCGTTTCAGTCCAGACGCGGCACGGTGAAACGGAACTCACTGCCCTGCCCCGGCTCGCTCTCGGCAACGATCTGCCCGCCATGGGCCTCGACGATGCCTTGCGTGATATACAGGCCCAGCCCGGTGCCGGTCGGATTGCCTTCCTTCACCGTCCAGTAACGGTCGAATACGTGCGGCAGGTGATCCTTGGGAATGCCTTCGCCGCTGTCGCGGACCGTGAAGACGATGTCGTCACCGACCGATTTGGCATACACGTCGACCGTGCCCAGGCGCGGAGTGAATTTGATCGCGTTGCCGACCAGATTCGACAGCACCTGAAACAGTCGCTCGGGGTCGGCATGGATGCTCAGGTCGGGATCGGCCTCGAACGAGATGCTGATGTCCTTGTCCAGCGCCAGCGGCGCGAGCAGCGATTGCGCCTCTTCGAACATCTGCGCGACATCGAGTTTCTGCGGCGAGATGGTGTAGCGCCCGGCGTCGATTTTCGAGGTGTCGAGCAAGTCTTCCAACAGCGTGTTCATGCGCCCGGCGGCTTGTTGCATGGTGTCGATCGCAGTCGAGATGCGCCGCGAAGTGTGCGGCCCGTCGGAGCTGAAAGCCTTCTGCATCATGCCGCACAGCATTGAGATCACGGTCATGGGATTGCGCAGATCGTGTGAAACCACAGCAACCAATTCATCGCGGGCACGCACCGCCTCCTGCTCCCGGCGCACCTGACGGGCCAGATCATTTTCCAGCGCCGAGCGACGCAAGTCGTTGGCGGCGAACAGATCGCCGTGACTCCACTTGGTGGAAATCCCGGCCATCTCGACCTTCCAGATTTCGAACGAAGTACGCGGCCGCAGGCGCAGGCCGGCGTCGGAGTTTTCCAAATCCAGCGGCTTGCGCGGGTCGCCGCTCCAGTTGATGTTCTCTTTGACTTCGGGGCGGAACCACAGCACGCCGTTGTCCACCGGTTTGGGCAGGCTCATGGCGAGCACGCCGCTGGCAACTTGCTGATAGTGCGCGGCCGGCGGATAGACGCTGGCCAGGTGGTGACTGGCAAACACCGGCTCGCCACGCTCCTGCAACCATTTGTGCAGGGCACGGATCTCTTCCGGCTCCGGGCAGTTGCCGTAACGGTGCAATTGCTTGTCTTCGATGATCGCGATGCCGCCGGCATTGGCCAGCGCCATCAGGACTTGTGGCTGGTTGGCCAAACCATCGAATACGTTCTGTGGCGAATCGATCATTGCTTGATTGAGCAGCGCCAACGCTTCGACTTTTTCTTCCCGTTGACGGCTGACTTCCAGTGCTTCCATCGCGCTGATCTGCAACGACAGCACCTGGCCGATGGTCTGGCACGCGGTGCGCAATTCATGCGGTACATGCAGCGGCTGGCGATTGCCGCAACTGATCAGGCCCCAGAGCTTGTCGCCCTTGAGCAGGGAAATGCTCATCGAGGACAGCACGCCCATGTTCTTCATGTACTGGCAGTGGATCGGCGACACGCTGCGCAGCGTCGCGAAGCTCAGGTCCAGCGGAGTCTGGGTGTCCGGGCGCAACTTGGGCACCAGCGGCACCGGTTGGTAGTCGGCATTCGGGATGATCCGCAGCCAGTTGGTGCGGTACAGCTCGCGGGCCTGCTCGGGGATGTCGGAGGCCGGGAAAAACAGACCGTTGAACACTTCCATCGAGGGGTCGGACGCTTCGGCAATGACTTGGCCGTGGCCCTCTTCCTCAAAACGGTAGATCAATACCCGGTCGTAACCGGTCATGGCCTGGATTTCCTTGACGCTGATGTCGTACAGCGCCTGCAGGCTCTGGGCCTTTTGCAGGCGCGCGAGCATCCGCCCCAGATGGGTCTCGGTGCCGGCGACGTTGCGCGGCTGGAAGTTTTCGACGTGGATTTCCAGCTCCAGAATCAGCACATCCTGATGCCGGTGCAGCAAACCTTCGAACGCCGTGCCGTTGAGGCGAAAGTGCAGCGGCGGCGCATCGGACAAGGCCGGTTGCTGCAAGGCCTCGCGAACCTGCGCAGCGTGGGCATCGCCGATCAGGCTTTGCAGGGGCTGGCCGATCAGCTCTTGCGCCGGGCGCGCGAGCAAGGTTTCGACGTTGGCGCTGATCTGGATGATCGAAAGGTCCGGCTCGCTCAGGGTCAGCAGCAAACCGTGCGGCTGGATAGCGCCGGGAAAGCGGATCGGCTCGTCGGCACAGTTGGCCAGCAACTCTTCAAAGGCTTCTTTGTCTTGCGGGGTCATACCAGAACCTCCTGGCTTTCGAGCCAGCGCTCGAAACAGCTGAATGTAGTGTGGGCGGCCGCCACGACGGCTTCACGCTCGTCGGCGTCCATCGGGCGACTGCCCAGGTATTCGATGAAATCGCGCCAGCGCCGACCGGTGGCAGCGCCGTAGATGTCCAGAAACGCTGCGCCGTTGTCCGCGCCCAGGCTCAACCGCGTGGCGATTTCCCGGCGCAGGATCTGTCCGCCGAGGGTGGCGCCTTCCAGCACGTACAGCACGCCAAGGCAGGCGGCGGCGGAGTCGATGGCGGGCAACTGGCGGCAGAGCGAAAACTCTCCGCCGCTTGCGCCCAGCGCCTGCAGATCGCGTTGCAGAGTCGGGGTCTTGAGCCGCGAAACCAGATCGAAATCGGCGGGGATCTCGCCGCTGTCCTGCAATGCGCTTTCCAGTGGCTGATAGAAGCCGTAATAGGCGCGCATCAGTCGCTCGAAAGCGTGGAGATCAAGGGTGTCGGAGAAGAAAGGAAGGCGTTTTTCCAGAGCAATGTGCAGTTCGGCCGTGCCGGCGCGCAGATCTTGCAACACCGGTGGTACATGAACCTCGCGGGCCTTTGCTTGCATGTAGTCGCTCGTACAATGGGCCGCCTGGGGCCATGGGGGAATGGAGAAGCATGGCGCGAAAGCTTACACGGCAATTGGCCTTTCTGACCCGCCAGATGATTTTTTTCTGTCGGATTCATCACCCTTTGATGGTTTCAGAGTTGACGGGGCAGCAGAAAGTTCGAACGGATTCGCGCCCGTCCATCGCTGTACCGCGACTCTGCTACCTGACTGTACGGTTCAGGCCCACACGCCTGCATGATAGAAATAGCGCTCCCGCCACCGGAGCCCGCACCATGGATCTTGCCACCCTCTCCCTGTTCCTGCCCGCCTGCTTTGCCTTGAACATGGCGCCGGGGCCGAACAACCTGCTGTCGGTCAGCAACGCCACCCGCTACGGCTATCGCCGCGCCTGCGTGGCCGGGGTCGGTCGGCTGCTGGCGTTCGCCGGGATGATCGCCCTCGCGGCGGCGGGGCTGGCGGTGGTGCTGCAAACGTCTGAACTGTTGTTCTATGGGATCAAGATTATTGGCGCGGGGTATCTGTTGTATCTGGCGTGGCAGCTGTGGCGGGCCAATCCTGCCGCCGAAGACGCGGTTACTGCGCCGGCGAACGGGCTTCTGGCCCTGGCGCGTCAGGAGTTTCTGGTGGCGGCAGGCAATCCCAAGGCAATCCTGATCTTTACCGCATTCCTGCCGCAATTCGTTGACCCGACCCGCGCCATCACCCCGCAGTTCATGCTGCTGGGCGTGCTGTTCCTGCTGCTGGAATGGATCGCCATCAGCGCTTACGCCTACATGGGCCTGCACATGCGCCGCTGGTTCGCCGAGCCGCGCGGCAAACGGATCTTCAACCGTTGCTGCGCCGGGCTGCTGTCGGCGGCAGCTTCGGTATTGTTAATGGCCAAGCGCGCCTAAGCTTCGGAAGGGCCCTTGAGTTCGACCTGGTTGCCGTCCGGGTCGAAGCAGTACAGCGACAGGCCGTAGCCCTCGGCGCCAAAACGGGTGGCGGCTTTTTCGACGGTCAGGCCGCAGGCTTGCAAATGACTGACCAGCGCCGCTTCATCGAACGGCTCGATGCGCAGGCAGAAGTGATCGACATTGCGCCGTTCGCTGCCGGCAGCGGCGCCGCCCTTGCGACCGATTTCGCCGTCGAGGTCGACCAGATCGATCATCGACGTGCCGGCGCGCAGGTGCACCAGACCGAACTTTTCATTGCGCTTGACCACTTCGGCGCCGAAAACCCGGTCGTAGAAATCAATGCTGCGTTGCAGATCGGCGACGCGCAGCACGATGTGATCGATGTGTTGAATCGTGAACGGTGGCATACCTTCATTTCCCGAGTTGTAGCGACCCGATCACTGTAGTGCAGCGGCCCGAAAATTCACTGTCGATTTTTCGGTGGAGCCATCGAATAACTGGTTTTATCCTCGGCTTGTGGACACATAACCCTTCGATCGCGAATCTGGATCTGACCTGAAACTGTTCGTCGCTGCTTGCCGAACTGATCAAACCGCGGGCGCAAGATCGAACAAAGAATTCAGCCCATCAATAGCGCCGGGGGGTGAAGGCGATGAGGTAGGTTAGTTTCAATGCCGAGCGAGACACATAAAATAATCCGATGCCAATACTGGCATCGGACTTCAATTTCTTGCAGAAAAACCCAAATAAAAATGGCTCAACTTACCAAGCACATCCAAATAACCATTGTTATCAGAACATACTCATCTTCTTATCAAGTCTCAAACCGAGCCAAATCCAGGATCCTTTTTTTTACAAATTGATCGTCACTTGCACTTTATCGGAAGGTATGAATACCGGATGACCAGGCGTAGGCGCTTTACCATAATCAAAATAATACTTACCATTACCTAGCTTCACTAAGTCGTCCTCAGATAAGTGAGTAATTACGAAATTCTCGGAGCCGGCCGGAAAATCAATCGTTTTTACGGTTTTTTCATCAGCTTCCAGCCATACGGTACAGGTACCGTCGCTCTCCGGCTTCGGCATTCTAATTAGAATAAATAATTTCCCCTCGATCAAACTGCTCCTTTTAATCTCACCAAAAACATTAAGGAACTTCATAGCTGGCAGTGCTTCTTCATTGGACATTTTTATAATCCTCTATATTGGCCTCAATCATTTACACAGGATTCATGCTCCGCAAACGCTTCGTCGAACAGTTACAAAGAAACGCATCTCACAGCCCTCAAACAATAAGAATCTGAGGCACAGCAAGTAAACGCATAATCAATCATCACGTCTACTGTCAGAAATAACAGGTGTCGGTCGAAAACCGACAAACGGTCATGTAATCTGCCTTAGCGAGAACATCGTGGTACCGACAGCTTGAATGGGTCCGTTTAGTGAAGCGCACCAAAAATTCACTGTCGATTTTTCGGTGGAGCCGTCGAATAACTGGTTTTATCCTCGGCCCATGAACATACAGACCGCTGCCCTGCCCCCTCACGCCGAAATGGTTCGCGCCATGCTCGCAAGCGACACTGCCTATGAAGGCGTGTTCTTCACGGCCGTGAAAACCACCGGGATCTTTTGCCGCCCTACCTGCACGGCGCGCA
Source organism: Pseudomonas sp. Pseusp21 (assembly GCF_059492145.1). Lineage (NCBI taxonomy): Bacteria > Pseudomonadati > Pseudomonadota > Gammaproteobacteria > Pseudomonadales > Pseudomonadaceae > Pseudomonas > Pseudomonas sp. Pseusp21. Next base: position 6,173,533 of record NZ_CP168520.1, on the reverse strand, counting down.
AGCCGAAACCGGAAAATGTCGAGTTCTTCGCCCACGCTGACGAGTGCCTGTCCGCCGGTTACCGCGCTTGTCTGCGTTGTAAACCGCTAGACGCTGCGGCCATCGCCCCGGACTGGGTGCAGCGGCTGCTAAAAGCGGTCGACGCCGATCCGGAGCTGCGCTGGAGCGATGCGCAATTGCTCGCCGAGGGCATCGAGCCGCTGAAGCTGCGGCGCTGGTTCAAGCAGCATTTCGGCATGACCTTCCACGCGTGGCTGCGCACCCGCCGGCTCGGCATGGCGTTGGGCGGGATCAAGCAAGGCACGTCCATCGACCACGCCGCGTTCGATTCCGGCTATGAATCCCTCAGCGGTTTTCGCGATGCGTTTCAGAAATCGTTCCACATCACGCCGGGACGCGCGGCAGCCAGCGAGCCGCTGCTGTTCACTCGCCTGACCACGCCGCTGGGGCCGATGATCGCCATGGCCGAACGCCGTGGACTGGTGCTGCTGGAGTTTCTCGACCGCCCGGCGCTGACCCGGGAAGTCGAAGAACTGCAGAACCGCTACGGCTACGTGGTCGCACCGGGGCACAACGCGCATTTGCAGCAGCTCGAAAACGAGCTGGCGCTGTACTTCGCCGGCAAGCTGAGCGAATTCGGCGTGCCGCTGCACCTGCCCGGCAGCGAGTTTGCCCGGCAGGTCTGGAGCGAACTGCGGCAAATCCCCTACGGCCACACCAGCACGTACGGCACCATCGCAGCGCGGCTGGGCAAACCCGGCGCCAGTCGCGCTGTGGGGCTGGCCAACGGGCAGAATCGGCTGTCGATCGTGGTGCCATGCCATCGGGTGATCGGTGCGGACGGCTCGTTGACCGGCTATGGTGGTGGGCAACCGCGCAAGGCGTTTTTGCTCCGGCTGGAAAACGCCGCCGTGCAGCTGACGCAACCACTGGCTTTCTGAACAACCGACAAGAAGGGATCTCGATGAACGCGCTCGACACTCAGTTTCACCAGTTGCACCACGATGGCCTGCTGATCCTGACCAACGTCGCCGACGCCACCGGCGCGCGACTGGTCGAGCAACTGGGTGGCAAAGCGGTCGCCACCAGCAGCGCCGCAGTCGCCTGGGCCCACGGTTACCCGGACGGCAACACTCTGCCGCTCGAGCGTTTGATCAGCAGCGTGGAGTCGATTGCGCGAGTCATCGAGGTGCCGTTGAGCGTGGACATCGAGGCCGGTTATTCCGATGACCTCGGCCGGGTCGCTGAAGTGATCGATGCCGTGATCGCTGCGGGTGCGGTCGGGATCAATATCGAAGACGGCAGCGGCACGCCGGAACTGCTGGCGCGCAAGATCGAAGTCGCGCGACAAGTGGCCGACAAGCGCAATGTGAAGCTGTTTATCAATGCCCGCACCGACGTTTATCTGAAAAGCCTGGTGCCTGCCGAGGATCGCGTCGCCGAAACCCTGCACCGCGCCGCGCTTTATCAGGCAGCCGGGGCCGATGGGTTGTTCGCTGCCGGGGTGACGTCTGCCTACGAAATCGAAGCAATCTGCAAGGGCACAACTTTACCGGTCAACGTTCTGGGCTTCGCTTGCCTGCCCTCTCCCGAAGAACTGATAGCCCTCGGCGTGCGCCGCTTGAGCGCAGGCTCCGGGATCGCCGAGTTCATGTACGGCGCCATGGGTTCGCTGGTGAAAAGCTTTCTCGCCAGCGGCAAGCTCGACACCCATGACCTCAAGGCCTTCACCTATGGCGAAGTCAACGGTTTGCTGAAGTAACTCATGCCCGATCCCTACCAACCGGCCAGCGTGTTTCTGGCCAGCCTCGACGCCGACTGGCAGCGCCACATTGCTGCCATAGGCCCTTGTCTACATCAGCCGCATCCGACGCGCGATCCGTATGAGTCGCTGGTGCGGGCGATTGCCTATCAGCAACTGCACGCCAAGGCGGGCGATGCGATTGTCGGGCGGTTGGTGGGGTTGTTTCCCGGGCAGACGTTTCCGCGTCCCGAGCAGATTCTGGCGACGGACTTCGATCAATTGCGCGGTTGCGGGTTTTCGGCGGGCAAGATTGCGACGATTCAGGGGATTGCCCAGGCGACCCTGGACGGTGTGGTGCCGGATTACTCGAGCGCGCTGGTGATGGAGGACGAAGCGCTGATCGAGCGTCTGGTCAGCCTGCGCGGGGTTGGCCGCTGGACTGTAGAGATGTTGCTGATCTACAGCCTGGAGCGGCCGGATATTCTGCCGGCGGATGACTTTGGCGTGCGCGAGGGCTATCGGCGGTTGAAGGGGCTGGAGGTGCAGCCGACGCGCAAGCAGATGATTGACATCGGATTGGCGTGGAGTCCGTTTCGCACGGTGGCGGCGTGGTACCTGTGGCGTGTGCCTAAGGCGCTCTGACCTTGCCCCATTACCCTGTTCAGTCGGATGTTTCGACAGGCCGGGGTGAGGAGCCGTTCATCTCGCTCCTCCCCAGGGAGTCGGCCGCACGCCGTTTTCTCATGGAAACAGCAGCTTCATGTCCTGTTCCGAATAATTGTACTTGCAGCGCAACTCGGTCCCCGCCGGAATATCGTCCGCGGCGAACAGCGCACTCAGGATATAACGCCGACGTTCGAACCGGGTGCCGATCTGCAGGTCTGCTTCAACCTTGAACCCGATTATGTTCACGTTATAGCCCCCCGCCGCTTGCCTGACTGGCTTGTCGGCGGCGTCATATTCGAAGTTCGTGTTGATCCGCGAAACAATATTGTCACCGATGACCACCAGGGGCTCTTCGATGAACCTTCCCGGTCCGTAATGCAAATAAGTGCCCGCGAGCATGGTGTACGTCTGCTCCTCTGGCCGCAGCAGCCCTGCCCGGCTGATCGTTCCGCCGTAAAGGCCCAGCGCCTCGCCTCTGGTGATTCGCTTGTTCGCGACCACCATAAGCTGGCCGATCAGCGCTTTCTCGCCGGGTACTTTCACGTCGGCACTGGTGAAAGTACGCAGCTCGAGTTTCTCTTCATAGAGCCTGGCAACGTCTTCATAGCCTTCGAACTTGATGTAAGGCTTGATCAGCTCCGAACGATATCGCTCCCCCGTGCGCAAGGTCACCAGCGTTTCCAGTTTGCGAATCCGTACCGGCCTGCCCTGCGGATCGCGCAACGGGTATTTGCCGTTGTTGGTGCGGTCGTACGAAGCCAGACGATTGGCCCGGAACGAATAGCGCACCTCGTGACGCATGGCCGCCAGTTCCTGTTCGGTGTAAGGCTTGATCTGCATTGATTCGGAAGCCAGCTCGAACTCGTCGTCAGAAGCGTCCTGACGACTGCGCCCTTCGTCACCTTCCGGGTGAGGCATTGTCTCGAGGGGCGAGTCGACTTCACTGCGCGGGTCTGGGGTGCGAAAACGGTCAGTGTCAAACTCTTGAAGCGGGTGCCAGCGCCTGCCATCGCTATCGCGCTCCAGAACCGGGCCGGAAGGATTGAGTTCGCTGGCCAGCCTGGCACGGTACAACCCCGTCTGCGGATCGGCACTGACCTGGACGATGGCCTGATCGGGCAATTCGGCGAACTGGCGCCCTTTGAACGTCCTGAAGCCATCGGCATCGATCTCCGTCAGCCGGCCTGCCCCCGGGACGTGGTAGGCCTCCAACGACTGTTGCCCGGAGGCGGGTATTTCAATCGTCGGCTGCGCCTCGTGAACAGTGATCGAAGCCGGAGGACTGACGACCTCTCCAGTGCGGTCATGCGGGGCCCTTGAGCCTCCGGAAAAAGCGGGTGGATCTGGCTGCGTGAAGTGGCCACCGGGGCGAATCGTCGGCCCCGACACCGCGCCATCAGCGGGCGGTTTAAAATGGACATCAACCGGGCCTGCACCCTTGGTTGGCGGTTTGACTGGCATATCCAACTTCCTTGATAAATGGCCGGATCAAATCCTGTGAATCTGAAGCCGGCCGGTGTTCGGCGTCATTGCCGGTTCATCTACATGGCGAAAAAAGGCTACCAGACTCCGACCACACCCACCCACGCACAAACCGCTTCAAATTGATTCCCGGCGCGCTCCGGCTAACAGCGTCTGCGGCCGTTCTGCAGATGTTTCTGCGCCCTGATTGTGTGATCCATCACCACGCCTGCCCTTGCGCCGACGTTCCCAGCACCAGACCGGCTCGGGGTAAAGATACAACTGACGCTCCGGGCGCCCGGGATCTTCTCGTCTAGGCTGAATCGAACGACTTCAGCCCAACCGGAGGCCACTCATGCAACTCGAAGGCTCCTGCCACTGCGGCGCGGTTTCATTCACCCTCGACAGCGCCCACCCCTACCCTTATCAGCGCTGCTACTGCTCGATCTGCCGCAAGACCCAGGGCGGTGGCGGCTATGCGATCAATCTCGGCGGCGACGCGGCCAGCCTCACGGTGCGCGGACGCAAACACATCACGATCTACCACGCGAAAATGAAAGACGAAGGCGATGCCCGCGCCCACCGCAGCAGCGCCGAACGGCACTTCTGCTCGTTGTGCGGCAGCGGACTGTGGCTGTTCAGCCCGGAATGGCCGGAGCTGATCCACCCGTTCGCCTCGGCCATCGACACGCCGTTGCCGGTGCCGCCGGAACATACCCACCTGATGCTCGGTTCGAAGGCACCGTGGGTCGAAGTGCAGGCGAGCAAGAAGGATCAACAATTCGAGGTCTATCCCGAAGAGTCCATCGCCCAGTGGCACGAACGGCTGGGACTGAGCCGATAACCGCCTTCACAGTCTTTGACAGTTTCCCGACAAAGCTGCCAAAGATTGCCGGCCGCCCCCTCACTAGCATGGGCGCATCCAATCTTCCCTCGGGTGCCCCATGCCGGTTTCGTTACGCACACTTTCGCTGTCCCTGACTTCCCTCTGCCTGCTGCTGCCGGGCGATTCGTTGCGTGCCGAAGACTGGCACGCCACCCTGCGTGCCGGGGCGGCCAGTGCGCCGCGTTACAGCGGCAGTGATGAACGGGTGGTGGCGCCGTTGGTGGGGGTCGAAATCGTCAGCCCTTATGGTGTGTTTCTCGACAGCAGCCGAGGCCTCGGCTGGGGCTTCGACGAAGAGGATTTCGGCCTCAGCGTCTACGTCGGCGCCAGCGACGTGCGCAAGGATCGCAAGACCGGATTCAAAGGCTCGGACGAGCTCAACGGCATGGGTTCGATCAAGTCGCGCCCGGTGATCGGGCTCGACGGGACCTATCACATGGGCCCGATCATTCTCGGCGCGAGTTTCGAGCATGCGCTGGAAAAGGACGACGATGACCACGACACCGGCTCGTCGTGGAACCGCCTCAAGCTGAGCATCAGCGCGCCGTTCTACGAAGGCCGTTACGGCAAGGTTACCGGCGGCCTCAACAGCCAGTTCGGCGACAGCAACTACATGCGCACCTGGTACGGCGTCAGCGACACCCAGGCCTCGCGCAGCCAGTTCCGGGCCTACAACGCCCGAGGTGGCCTGGTCAGTCGCGGTGCGGATCTGACCTGGTCGTTGCCGCTGGATGAGCAATGGAGCGTATCGACCGTTCTGGCGGTGCAGTACCTGAGCCACGAAGCGGCCGACAGCCCGATTGTCGAGCGCCGGTTGCAGACCTCGTTGGCCGGGCAAGTGGTCTACAGCTTTTGATCGCGCTCAGAACAGCTCGCTGAACGGGATGAAGCGCAGCGGATCACCGACCCGCAAGGTGCTGTTCTCGGGAATTTCCACCAGCCCGTCAGCCCAGGTCGCACCGAGCAGCACCCCGGAACTCTGGTTCGGATACAGCGCCGCCTGACCGCCCTCCAGACGCACGCGCAGGTATTCGCGACGGCTGCCGGGTTTCGGCCAATCGAAGCCGGCGTTGACCGTGAAGCTCAGCGGCATCACCTCTTCCACGCCTTGAATGCGCAGCAGGTACGGGCGCGCCAGCAGGCCGAAGGTCACCAGCGCCGAGGTCGGATTGCCCGGCAGGCCGATCACCGGCACCGTGCCGAAATGGCCGACCGTCAGCGGTTTACCGGGTTTGATCGCGAGTTTCCACAGCAGCGGTTTGCCATTGTCGCGCAGCACCTGGCCGAGAAAATCGGCATCACCGGCAGACACGCCGCCGGTGGTCAGAATCAGATCGGCCGCCACTTGCAGTTGCTCGAGTTTGAGCCGGGTCTGCGCCGGGCGATCGGGCAGAATCCCGGCGTCGATCACTTCGCAACCCAGTTCGCGCAACCAGTGGTCGAGCAAGGTGCGGTTGCTGTTGTAGATGCTGCCGGGACGCAGCGGCTGGCCAGGTTCCACCAGCTCATCACCGGTCGACAGCAATGCCACGCGCGGACGACGCACCACCGGCAAATGGGTCATGCCCTGCCCTGCGGCGACGGCCAGCTCGAACGGGCCGAGGCGTTTGCCGGCGCGCAGCAAGGTGTCGCCGACGCGGTTCTCCTGGCCCTGGGGACGGATGTTCTGGCCGACCTTCAGCGGTTGCAGGAAATGTACGCGACCGTCCTCCAGCACTTCGACGTTTTCCTGCATCTCCACGCAATTGGCGCCCATGGGCAACGGCGCACCGGTGAAAATCCGTGCGCAGGTGCCGGACAGCAAGGCGTCCGGCGCCATCCCGGCGTAGACCCGCTGTGACACGCTCAACGGCTGGCGATGCAGGTCGGCAAGGTTCAAGGCATAACCGTCCATGGCGCTGTTCGGCCACGGCGGCAGGTCGAGGGTGGCGACCAGATCGCTGGCCAGCACGCGCCCGCGAGCCTCATTGAGCGGCACCGATTCACTGTCCGGCAGACGTTGTTCATTGGCCATGGCCAGCAGTTGGTCGAGGGCGTCCTCGACCGGCATCAACCCGGGCTTGCTCATCCGCGCGGCCCGCAGGCTTGCACCGGCTTGAGGTGCGGAACGAAGTTGCACGGGCGATGACGGTTATCCAGTTGTTCGGCGAGGATGCCTTCCCACGCGGTGCGGCAGGCGCCGGTGGAGCCCGGCAGGCAGCACACCAGCGTGCCGTTGGACAGGCCGGCCAGCGCGCGGCTTTGTACGGTCGAGGTGCCGATGTCGAGAATCGAGATGGCGCGGAACAGCTCGCCAAAGCCGTCGATCTGCTTGTCCAGCAGGCAAGCCACGGCTTCCGGAGTGCTGTCGCGACCGGTGAAACCAGTGCCACCGGTGATCAGCACCACTTGAATGCCGTCGTCGGCGATCCACTGCGCAACCTGGGCGCGGATCTTGTACAGGTCGTCCTTGAGCAGGTTGCGTTCGCTCAAGGTGTGGCCGGCCTCCAGCAGGCGGCTGACCAGCAACTGGCCGGAGGTGTCGCTGGCGTAATCGCGGGTATCGCTGACCGTCAGCACGGCAATATTCAGGGGAACGAACAAGGCATCCGATTTCACACTCATGGCACTCTCCGGCCGTCGTCAATTCAATGGATGACGAGCCTAAGTGCCGCTTGTGAGGACTGTCTAATCACTCTGGCCAACCACACTATCGACCTGCTCTATCGGTGATTTTTTTCAGCCCCTCGACCACTGTCCGACCCAATGAAACCGGGGGTCATCGAGATCCTCGATAGGCTCTTAGACACTGCCGATTGGACGAAAAAAACCATCAATGGGATCGTCGTTCCCTGCGCTTTCCGTGCGCTGTACGCATCTGCGTCAATACTCAATCAAAATTCCTTATCGAGCAGGTGCCGTCGTGGACATCAAACAACTCAAGTTCCTGATCGCGCTGGACGAAACCCGCCACTTCGGCCAGGCCGCCGCGCGCTGCCACATCACCCAGCCGACCCTGTCGATGCGACTGCGCAATCTGGAGGACGAGCTGGATCTGGTGCTGGTCAATCGCGGCCAGCGCTTCGAAGGTTTCACCCAGGCCGGCGAGCGCGTACTGGCCTGGGCCCGCACGTTGCTGGCCGCTCACGACGGGCTGTTTGCCGAAGCGGCGGCCTGCCGGGGGCAACTGGTGGGTAGCCTGCGCCTGGGGCTGGTGCCGCTGAGCAACTTCAATCCGGTGAATTACATTCAGGGTTTGTCCGGGACTTATCCGGAGCTGAAGTACAGCCTGTCGTCGCTGAGTTCGGACGAGATCATCGAAGGCCTGGGCAACAATCAGCTGGATCTGGGCGTGTGTTATCTGGACCACGTCAACCCGAACTATTTCGAGTTCTTCGAGATCGGCGAAACCCGCGTCGGCCTGCTCTACGACACCCGCCACTTCCATTTCGAAGGCCCGGAAATGAGCTGGGAAGACGCCGCCGAACTGCCGCTGGGGATGATCACTACCGGCATGCACTACCGCAAATCCATCGACCTGAGTTTCCGCAGTCGCGGGTTGAATCCGCAGCCGATCCTGGAAAGCGACTCGACCTATCAACTGCTGCAGGCGATTCACCAGGGCTTCTGCTGCTCGATCATGCCGCTGGACAGCGGGCTGGAAGAGCCGATCGAACATCTGGCTTTCATTAACCTGCCGGATGCCAGCGTGCTCGCGCCGCTGGGGCTGGTGATGCGCAAGACCGAACCGCGCTCGGCGATTGCCGAGAAGTGTTTTGCCGAGGCGCGCAAGATGTTCGGGATCGAGGCGCCTGCCGTTTAACCCTCCCCAAGTTGCCTGAAACGTTGCACTTCGGTGCAACGACTTCAGGTGCGCCTGCGGTCATCGACCAATCCAATCACTGCATCGGAACAAGCGATTGGACGCACTTTTCCCTGCCCCGTAGCCTGAACCCACTTCAGCGCTTCGTGGGACTTTCAAGATGCTGTGCCAAGTTGAACAACTCATCGAACCGGGCGACGCCAACGCCCCCGCGCCACAACCGGCGCAAGTGGCTTATCGCGAATACCTCGACGACGCGCCGGTGTCCCACGCGGCGCTGGCAGCCGAAATCGCATTGGCCATCAGTTACAACGGTTTGAATCAGGCCGTGATGATGGTCTCGCCAGGCAACATCGAGGACTTCATTCGCGGGTTCAGCCTGAGCAACGCCATCGTCGACCGCCTCGACGATATCCACGACATTCGCCTGACCCGTTTCGACCAGGCCTGCCAGGCCGACGTGCAGATTTCCAGCCGCGCGTTCTGGGCCCTGAAGGATCACCGCCGGCAAATGGCGGGCACCAGCGGTTGCGGCCTCTGCGGTGTGGAAGCCCTTGAGCAGGCGCTGCCGCAACTGGAGATCCTGACCCCTACACCGCTGCCACCGGCCGCGCATTTCAACGGCATCCGCCAGCGCATCGAGCAGGCCCAGCAACTGGCCCGCAGCAGCGGCGCCCTGCACGCAGCGTTGTACTTCGACGCCGACGGCCAAGCGTTGCTGTGCCGCGAAGACATCGGCCGCCACAACGCCCTCGACAAGCTGATCGGCGCTCTGCAATTCGAAGGCCTCGATGCGCGTCAGGGCTTCGTCGTGGTCACCAGCCGTTGCAGCCTCGAACTGATCCACAAAGCCGTGCGCGCCCGCCTCGGCACCCTCGTCAGCCTGTCTGCCCCCACCGCGCTGACCGTGCGCTGGGCGCTCAAGCACCGCTTGAACCTGATCCACGTCCCGCACCGCAACGCCCCGCGAATCTACAGCCCGATCCAGGAGCCCACCGCATGAGCAACACCCTCACCCATCTCGACGATCAGGGTCGCGCCAACATGGTCGACGTCAGCAACAAAGCCGCCACCCGCCGCGAAGCCACCGCGCAAGCCTGGGTGCAGATGCGTCCGGAAACCCTGCAAATGATCCAGTCCAACGGCCACCCCAAGGGCGATGTGTTCGCCGTGGCGCGGATCGCCGGGATTCAGGCGGCCAAGCGCACTCATGAGTTGATTCCACTGTGTCATGCGCTGCTGCTCAGCTCGATCCACGTCGAGCTCAAAGCCTGCGAACCGGACCGCGTACAGATCACCAGCACCTGCCGCCTCACCGGCCAGACCGGCGTCGAACTCGAGGCCCTGACCGCCGCCAGCGTCGCCGCGCTGACCATCTACGACATGTGCAAAGCGGTGGACCGGGCGATGGTTATCGGCGACATCCGCCTGCTCAGCAAACAGGGCGGCCGCTCCGGCCACTTTCAATGGGAGAACCCGCAATGATTCTGATCAACTACTTCGCCAGCTACCGTGACCGGCTCAATCTGGGCGGTGAAAAGATTCCGGCCAGCGACACCCTCGCTTGTGTCGAGGATGTACGACAGATGCTGATGCAGCGTGGCGATGTCTGGCGTGAAGTGCTCGGCGCCGGCAACCTGATGTGCGCGGTGAATCAGGAGCTGTGTCAGCCGGATCAGACGATCGAGGATTTCGACGAGATTGCGTTTTTCCCGCCAGTTACGGGGGGTTGAGGCATGGGTGTTCGAGTCCAGCGTAAAGGCTTCGATGCCGGTCAGTTGATTGCCGACCTGCATGCGCGCAATCCACGGGTGGGCGCGGTGGTGAATTTCATTGGTTATGTGCGGGATCTGAACGTCGGGCAGCCGGTGACCGAGCTGTTTCTGGAGCACTATCCGGGCATGACCGAAAAGGCCTTGGAGCAGATCGCCGAACAGGCCCGCGAGCGGTGGCCGCTATTGGCGGTGGAGATTGTGCACCGGGTCGGCGCGCTGTCAGTGAGCGAGCCGATCGTGTTCGTTGGCGTCAGCAGCAAGCATCGGCATGCGGCTTTTGAGGCCTGTGCGTTCATCATGGATGTGCTGAAGACCCGTGCGCCGTTCTGGAAGCGTGAGACCACGCCGGAGGGTTCGCATTGGGTCGAGGCGCGGGAGAGTGATCAAAATGCGGCGTTTCGCTGGAGTCTGGCGCATGCCTGAAGACCGAAAGCCCTCACCCTGGCCCTCTCCCAGAGGGAGAGGGGAGCGATTGGGGGATATTTCAGAAATACGCCGACCTGAACGTATAGCGTTGAATTCGAATGCAAGCAGTTTCGAATCCATAATCGACTCGGACTTTCAGGTCGATGTTTGACGCAAGACACTTCGGTCGGCCCCCTCTCCCTCCGGGAGAGGGCTGGGGTGAGGGCTGCAATCTCGATACCACTCCTTAACAAAAGCCTGATTAGATAGCCGCTCCACCACAACTCAACTCGGGAGCCACACTTGAGCCAGACACCAAAGGGCTTGCCCCGCCCCCAACCCATCACCCTGCGCCAGGCCTGGCCGTTCTGGCTCAAACTCGGCTGCATCGGCTTCGGCGGCCCTGCCGGGCAGATCGCGATCATGCATCAGGAACTGGTGGAGCGTCGGCGCTGGATTTCCGAGCGGCGCTTCCTGCATGCGCTCAACTACTGCATGTTGCTGCCCGGCCCGGAGGCGCAGCAACTGGCGACTTACATCGGCTGGCTGCTGCATCGCACCCGTGGCGGCGTGCTGGCCGGGGCGTTGTTTGTGATGCCATCGTTGCTGATCCTGATCGCCTTGTCGTGGGTGTACATCGCGTTCGGCGACGTACCGGCGGTGGCCGGGGTGTTTTACGGAATCAAACCGGCGGTGACCGCGATTGTGCTGCACGCGGCCCATCGCATCGGCTCCCGAGCCTTGAAGAACAGCTGGCTCTGGGCGATCGCCGGGGCAGCGTTCGTGGCGATTTTTGCCTTCAACCTGCCGTTCCCGCTGATCGTGCTCGGCGCGGCATTGATCGGTTATTTCGGCGGACGCTGGGCGCCGCAGCGGTTCAGCAACGGCGGCCATCGCGGCGGCGAAAAATCCTTCGGCCCGGCGCTGATCGATGACGACACACCGCCGCCCGAACATGCGCGGTTCAACCTGCCCAGGCTGCTGCGTCTGGCGCTGATCGGTGCGCTGCTGTGGTGCCTGCCGATGGCGTTGCTGACCGCGTTGTTCGGCTGGAACGGCACCTTCACGCAGATGGGCTGGTTCTTCACCAAAGCGGCGCTGCTGACGTTCGGCGGCGCCTACGCCGTGCTGCCCTACGTGTATCAGGGCGCGGTCGGACATTACGGCTGGCTGACGCCAACGCAGATGATCGACGGCCTGGCCCTGGGCGAAACCACGCCGGGGCCGCTGATCATGGTCGTGGCGTTTGTCGGGTTCGTCGGCGCTTACGTGCAACCGACGTTCGGTCCGGAACACGCGTTCGCCGCCGGCGCGCTGGCCGCGACGCTGGTGACCTGGTTCACCTTCCTGCCTTCGTTCCTGTTCATCCTCGCCGGCGGGCCATTGGTGGAGTCGACCCACAACGAATTGAAGTTCACCGCGCCGCTGACCGCGATCACGGCGGCGGTGGTCGGGGTGATCCTCAATCTGGCGTGTTTCTTTGCCTGGCACGTGTTCTGGCCCGCCGGTTTTACCGGTCAGCCCGATGTGTTCTCGATCGTGCTGGCCCTCATGGCCGCCCTCGCCCTGTTCTTTTTCAAGCGCGGCGTGATCGAGGTGTTGATCGTTTGCGCCCTCGTCGGGCTGGGGTTTTACCTGCTGCGTTGAACCGGGGAGCACGCCACCGCTCGCGGAATCAGGCGTTTACTTATCCGGGGATTCCCCCTTACTATCCAGCCACACCGGCATGGCGGGACGCTCCCGCCGCCGACGTTTTCCGCCAACGGAAACACGCGTCATGAGCACGTCACTCCAACAATCAGAATCGTTGAACGTCTCTGCACTGCGCGCCCTTCTTCACAGGGGCCGCGCATGAATCGCATCGTCAATCTCCCCATGGCCCTGAGCCGTTCCAAGCTGCGTCACTCCGCACGCCCGCCGGATATCTGCCTGCCCGTCTGATCGCGCCGGTAAAAATCGCGACAGCTCCCCCTCTTTTTTCGATATCCCTGCCAGGACGCACCCGCCTTTTGCCGAGCTGCGTCCAGGCCGAATCTGCGCGCCTGTGCGGCGCCACCGTGAGTGATTGATTATGAAATTCGCAGCCATTGAAGACGCCCGTCATTTTCTCGAGCAGAACCCCGACATCGACATGATCGAGCTGTTCATCCTCGACGCCAACGGCGTGCCGCGCGGCAAGCTGTTGCACCGCGAAGAACTGCTCGCCGTGTACGAAAGCGGTCGCCCGCTGCCGAGCACCATCCTCGGTCTGACTGTGCATGGCGAAGACGTGGAAAACTCAGGCCTGGTGTGGGACGTCGGCGACATCGACTGCCGCGCCTACCCATTGGAAGGCAGTCTGGTGCGCCTGCCGTGGCGGCAGATTCCGACCGCTGCGGTGCAGGTCAGCATGCACCCGGAACAAGGCATGCCGGCGAGCATTGCCGACCCGCGTCACCTGTTGATCAAGGTCATCGACCGCCTGAAAGCCGAGGGCTACCACCCGGTGATGGCCTGCGAGCTGGAGTTCTATCTGCTCGACGCCAAACGCGATCACAACGGTCGTCCGCAACCGGCGCTGGATGCCGATGGTGGGCGACCGCGACACACGCAGGTCTACGGTTTGCGTGAGCTGGAGCAGATCGAACCGTTCCTTGCCGACCTCTACAGCGCCTGCAAACTGCACGGCATTCCGGCGCGCACGGCTATCTCGGAATACGCGCCGGGCCAGGTGGAAATCACCCTCGAACACGGCGATGCGCTGGAAGCAATGGACCAGGCCGTGCGCTACAAACGGCTGGTCAAAGCCGTAGCGCACAAGCACGGGATGCAGGCGACGTTCATGGCCAAACCGTTCGATCACCTGGCCGGCACCGGCATGCACATGCACGTCAGCCTCGCCAATGCCGAGGGGCGCAATCTGTTCGCCTCCGAAGACCCGGCCGGCACCCCGCTGTTGCGCACGGCGATTGGCGGGATGCTCGCGTCCCTGCTCGATTCGCTGCTGCTGTTCTGCCCGAACGCGAACTCCTACCGCCGTTTCCAGGCCAACAGCTACGCACCGCTGGCACCGACCTGGGGCGTCGACAACCGTACCGTCAGCCTGCGCGTGCCCGGCGGCCCGGCCAACACCCGGCACATCGAACACCGCATCTGCGGCGCCGATGCCAACCCGTATCTGGCAGCGGCGGCGATCCTGGCGGGCATTCATCGCGGGATAAAAGAAGACATCGATCCGGGTGAACCGGTGGAAGGCAACGGTTACGCGCAGGCGAAAGAATTGCTGCCGACCGACTGGCTGACCTCGCTTACGGCGCTGGAGAATTCGGTGTGGGCGCGGGATGCGCTGGGGCAGGAGTTTCTCGGGGTGTATCTGGCAGTGAAACGTGCGGAATACCGGCAGTTCATGGCCGAAGTGGGCGAGCAGGACTGGCGCTGGTACCTCACAGAGGCCTGATCTTTCACAACTCCCCCTGTGGGAGCGGGCTTGCCCGCGAAGGCGTCGTCACATCCAACACTTCAGGTGACTGACACATCGCTTTCGCGAGCAAGCCCGCTACCACAGGGTCCGTGCACCGACTTCCGAATCTGGACACTGAAATGACTCAACGCAGCAATTCCTACTACACCGCGACCCTCAACCGCGACACCGACTACCCGACCCTGCAAGGCCGGCACAAGGTCGATGTGGTGATCATCGGCGGCGGTTTCACCGGCGTTGCCACCGCCGTCGAGCTGGCCGAAAAAGGCCTGAAAGTCGCCATCGTCGAAAGCCACAAGATCGGCTGGGGCGCCACCGGGCGCAATGGTGGGCAGGTCACCGGCAGCCTGTCCGGCGACGGCGCGATGCGCAAACAGATGCGCAATACATTGGGCGATGAGGTCGATGATTTCATCTGGCACCTGCGCTGGCGCGGCCACGAAATCATCAAGCAACGGGTCGAGAAATACGCGATCGATTGCGACCTCAAGCACGGCCATTTGCATGCGGCATACAAGCCAAGCCATATGGCCGGTTTGCGCAGCGACTACGACGAAGCCGTGCGCCGAGGCATGGGCGATGAGGTCAGTCTGCTCGACCGCAGCCAGGTCCGTGATCTGCTGCAAAGCGATCTCTACCACGGCGCAATCAAGAACACCCGCAACATGCATTTGCACCCGCTCAACCTGTGCATCGGCGAGGCGCGAGCGGCGCAAAGCCTCGGCGCGCTGATCTTCGAAAACAGCGAAGTGCTGGAGATCATTCACGGCGACAGCCCTGGCGTGCGCACCGCCCACGGCCGGATCGACGCCAATCAGGTGCTGCTGGCCGGCGACGTCTACCACAAACTCGAGCCGGGCCAGCTCAAGGGCAAGATCTTCCCGGCCATGGGCGGCATCGTCACCACCGAACCGCTGGGCGATCTGGCCAAACAGATCAACCCTGAAGACCTCGCCGTTTACGACTGCCGCTTCGTGCTCGACTACTACCGCCTCACCGCCGACGGGCGCCTGCTGTTCGGCGGCGGCGCCAACTACAGCGGCAAGGACTCACGGGACATCGCCGGCGAACTGCGGCCGTGCATCGAACAGACTTTCCCGGCGCTCAAAGGGGTGAAGATCGATTACCAGTGGAGCTGCGCGATGGGTATCGTCATCAACCGCATCCCGCAACTGGGCAAGCTTTCGGACAACGTCTGGTATTGCCAGGGTTACTCCGGCCACGGCATCGCCACGACCCACATCATGGGCGAGATCATGAGCCGGGCGATCACCGGGCAGATGCAGCAGTTCGACACGTTCGCCGCGTGCTCGCACATTCGCGTGCCGATGGGCGATCTGCTGGGGAATCCGATGCTCGCGGCGGGCATGTGGTACTACCAGATGCTGGAAAAACTGCGCTGATCGAACAGGCCCCATCGCCAGTGATGGGGCCTTTTTTGCCGCAAAACCTCAGTCGGGCAACTGCTCCACCTCAATCCCCAACCGCCGATAATCCTCGACACTCCCCGACGCCACATGCCGTTCGGTGATCAGCGTGTGCAAGCGCTCGCACGGCGCCACCACAAACGGTTCCACCGCGCCGAGCTTGTCCGCCGTGGTCACGGCAATCACCCGCGCCGCACAGTCGAGCAGTGCCTGCTTGACCGGCACTTCATCGAAATGCAGCGAGGTGATGCCAACCTCCGGATGAATCGCACAGACGCCGGTGATCGCCAGATCCGCCTTGATCCCCGACAGCAGCCGCAGCGCCTCGTGACCGCCAGCAGACAGGGTTTTCGGATTCAACTGCCCGCCTGCCAGAATCACCTTGATGCCCGGGTATTCGGACAACGCGATCGCCGTCATCGGTGAGGCCGTGACCGCCGTGAGGCTGATGTCCCTGGGCAACGAGCGCGCCACCTGCAACGAGGTGGAACCGGAGTCGAACATCACCGTTTGCCCATTCCGAATCTGCTGCGCCGCCAACTGCGCCAGACGAATCTTCACCTCGTCGATCTCGTCCAGCCGGGTGAAGTAATCCTTGCCAGTATCCTTGGGCCTCGGCAGCGCACCGCCGTGCACTCGCTGCACCAGTCCGGCGTTGTCCAGCTCGGCGAGATCGCGGCGGATGGTGTCTTCGGACACCGCAAAATGCTGGCTCAACTCGGACGCCATGACCTTGCCGTCACGTTCGAGGATCAGAAGGATTTTCTGCCGGCGCAGGGAGGGAAGCTCGGAAGCGGAATGATCACGCATGGTTTTGCCTGTTTGTGCTTTTAATTGCAGGTTTGCGCGAGCTTAGCCAAGCAAACCGGCAAACACAACGCCGGTATCAATGGCTTCGATCATTGGAATCACAAAGCCGAATTTTTTCTTTTGACCCGTCCCCGGCAGAATGGCCCCACTTTCAAAAGGACCAGGATGAACACCCCATGAACCTCAATTTCGCTTTCGCCTGCATGGTCGTCGTGTCGTTTGCCATCGCGCTCGTGCACGCCTGATCAAAATCAAGGCTCACTAGGCGATCATTCCACCACCCGCGCCTTGCGCACGAACAACGCATGCACCTTGTCCCAGAAGTTGCCGCCCAGCACGAAGAAGCTGCCGATGAACATCAAGTCGCCGAGCGCCTGCAACTGCCAGAGATTGGGCCGCACGCCCGGAAAGAAGTTATCGAAATACGGCTCCAGGAATGACGACAGCAGCGGCAGGCAGAACATCACCACGCCGATCTTGTGGCGCAGCGGGCTGACTTCGGCCACCGGGGTCGGAATCACGCCGGAAATATAGTGGCCGATCGTGCGCTTGAGTTCGGCGAACCCGGCCTTGCCCATCACCGCGATCACCAGCAGCAACAGCACTTTATTACTGATGAACAGCACCCCGGTCAGCGCCGCGACTTTCGAGCCCGGCACGTCGAGGGCGGCGGCAATCGGCACCATCAGCCACGAACCGAGCATCAGGCAGATGATTGCCACGCCGACCTTGAAACGCCAGCTGGCGCTGGTGGGGGCAAGCGGTTCTTGAGCAGTGTCCATGGCTTCCTACCTTTTTATCCGGGGCGGGGTTCGGTGGCGTTCGCCTGAAAAAGCGTAGCAGCTGATTGCTTCGAACAACCCGCAATCTGCGGTCTATGCTCCAGTGACATTTCCCGCTGGGGCCTCCCGGTATGCCTGCAACGCCAGCCCTGCTGATCCGTCCCGGCCACCTGCTGTTGCTCGGTGCGCTGAGCCTTGGCGGCTGCCTGCGGCTGGGCCCGGATTTCCAGCCGCCGGCCGAGGCCTGGAGCAAGCAGTGGCAAAGTCCGGCGTTGGAACAGGCCAGCGAACGCGGCACGGTACCGGATCTGCGCCAGTGGTGGCAGGTGTTTGCCGATCCGATCCTCGACCGTTTGATCAGCGACGCCGAAGCCCGCAACAGCAGCCTGAAAATCGCCGGCCTGCGGGTACTCGAAGCCCGTGCGCAACTGGGCATCGCCGACAGCGGTCGCTACCCGCAGCTGCAACAGGCCAGCGCCGACAGCCTGTACATCGACCGCCGTCAGTCCGGCGGCAACAACCCGCAGGACTTGCACTTCTGGCAGCACAGCGCCGCGTTCGATGTCGGTTGGGAGCTGGATTTCTGGGGCCGTTTCAGCCGCGCCATCGAGTCGGCCGACGCCAGCTACTTCGCCGCCCAGGCCAACTACGAAGACGCCCTCGTTCTATTACGCGCTCAAGTGGCCGACACCTACTTTGCTCTGCGCACCACCGAAGCCCGGCTGCGGGTCGCCCGGGAAAACGCCGCCCAACAAAAGCGCAACTTCGAGATCACCGAAAAACTCTTTCGCAGCGGCCAGACCGCCGAACTCGACCTGCAACAGGCCAGAACCCAATACCTCGGCACCCTGAGCAGCATTCCGGCGTTCGAAGACCAATTGCTGCGTACCCGCAATGCGCTGGCGGTGCTGGTCGGCCAGCCGCCCGGTGGCGCGGCGTTTCTGGCGGAGCAACCGGGGCTGATTCCGTTGGTGGATCGCGCCGTGTTGCAGGATGTCCCGGCCAACCTGCTGCTGCGCCGTCCCGATGTGCGCGCGGCGGAGCTGAACGTGGCCGCGCAATCGGCGCTGGTCGGCGTGGCGGAAACCGATCTGTATCCCTCGCTGACCCTGCTGGGCAGCATTGTCTGGTCCAGCGACACCCTCGGCGCCACCCCGCGCAGCTTCGACCTGATCGGCGGCCCGAGCCTGCGCTGGAACCTGTTCGACTACGGCCGCATCCACAACAACATCCGCGTGCAGGATGCGCGCTTGCAGCAACTGATCGAGGCCTATCGCGACAAAGTCCGCCAGGCTGCCCGCGAAGCCGACGACGCCGCCAGCGGCCTGACCAAGGCGCTGGAACGCGAGCGTATTCTCGGCGAGGCCGAAGGCGCGGCGCGGCGTTCGCTGGTGCTGGCCAACACTCAATATCGCGAAGGCTATTCGGACTTTCAGCGGGTGCTCGACGCCCAGCGCGCATTGCTGGAGCTGCAGGACAACTATCTGGTCAGCCGCAGCAACGCCGTGAGCAATCTGATCGCCCTGTACCGTGCCGTTGGCGGTGGCTGGCAAAGCGCCGGGCCGCAGATTGATTCAGCAACCCGGCAGCAGATGCAGCAACGCACCGACTGGGGCGATCTGCTGAGCGCCCCGCCGCCGCAACCGACCTATCCGATTCCCTCGCAGGTAGACCGCCATGAGTGATGAAGCGCCGCCGGATCCGGCGAAAAAAGGCATCCGCTGGGTGCTGCTGGTGATTGTGCTGAGCCTGGTCTGGTATCTGCTGGCCGACCGTTTTACGCCCTACACCCAACAGGCGCGGGTCGGCGCATTCGTGATCCCGGTGGCAGCGGAAGTCGCGGGCCGGGTGATCAAGGTCAACGTGCGCAACAATCAGGACGTGCAGGCCGGCGACATCCTTTTCGAGCTCGATCCACAGCCGCTGCAAATTGCTGTCGACCGGGCCCGCGCCGATCTGGAAAACACCCGGCGCACGGTCGGCGCCAGCACCGCGGGCATCGCTTCGGCACAGGCGTCGTTGCGGGCCGCGCAAGCCAATGAACTCAAAACGCGCCAGGACAATCGACGGCTGGAAGGCTTGTACAAAGAAGATCCGGGCACGGTGTCCGTAAGGCTTCTGGAAGTGTCCCGGGCCAATCACGAGGCCGCCGTCAGCCAGGTCGCCGCCGCCCGGGCCGAAGTGCTGCGCGCGCAGGAGCAGGAAGGCGGCAACACCGACACCAACGCCAAACTGCTCAGCGCCGCCGCCACGCTGGCCAAGGCCGAACTGGATCTGGCCAACACTCGCATCGGCGCACGTTCGGCGGGTCTGATTACCGACCTGCGCACCGACGTCGGCCAGTTCGCCGCTGCCGGCAGTCCGGTGATGACGCTGATCACGATCCAGGACGTGTGGGTCAGCGCCGATCTCACCGAAAACAACCTCGGCCGGATCAAGCCCGGCACGCCGGTGTCGATCATCCTCGACGCCCTGCCCGGCGAAGTGCTCGACGGCCGGGTGCGCAGCGTCGGTTACGGGGTCAGCGTCGGCCAGACGCCGCCGCCCGGCACCCTGCCGACGATCCAGAACAGCCGCGACTGGCTGCGTCCGGCCCAGCGTTTTCCGGTGATCATCGAGTTCAGCGAAGAGGCGAAAAGGCGCCTGTTCGAGAGTCGTTCGATTCGCGCCGGTGGGCAGGCGGAAGTCATGGCGTTTCCCAGCGAAGGCAATCTGCTCAATCCGTTGGGCCGGATGTTTGTCTGGCTGATGAGCTGGCTGAGCTATGCCTACTGAGCGGCCTATTGAGCGCAGCGTCCCGGCGCAACGTGCCTTGCGCCTGGCCTGCGGCACCGCGTTGTGCACCGCCGCCAGTTACGGTCTCGCCTTGCCGTTGTCGTTTCTGTCGCCGGTGCTCGCGGTGTTGCTGCTGGCCAGCATGCCCCGACCGTTGCCGGTGAAAATGGCGCTGGTGCTGACGTTGGTCGCCGCGTTCACCACCAGTATCGGGCTGTTGCTGGTGCCGTTGCTGCGTTATTACCCGGTGTGCGGCGTGCTGCTGATCGGTGTCGGTCTGTTTCTGGTGTTCACCTACGGTTTGCGCGGCGGCAACGTGCTGATCATGACGTTTCTGGTGATCGGCATGACCATGATTTCCGCCGCCGGTTTCGCCTCATTCGAGCTGGCCATGGCGGTGATCGGCGCGCTGGTCAAAGGCCTGTTGCTGGCCGTCGTCATCGTCGGCCTGAGCCACGTCCTGTTCCCGGAACCGGCCAACAGCCCCACGCCACCACCCGCTCCCGCCCTGCCCGCCGAAGACGTGCCCCGCGTAGCGATGCGCGCAACATTGATCGTGCTGCCGACCTTTCTGCTGGTGCTGATCGACCCGGCCAGCTACCTGCCGATCATCCTCAAAGCCGTCAGCCTCGGCCAGCAGAGCACCACCACCCGCACCCACCACGCCGGGCGCGAATTGCTCGGCTCGACCTTATTGGGCGGGCTGCTGGCGGTGTTGTTCTGGTGTGCGTTGAGCCTGTTCGTGCACCTGTGGATGTTCTTTCTGTGGATGCTGCTGTTCGGGCTGTTGGTGGCGCGCAAACTCTATCGACTGCACCCGACGCAGCTCGCGCCAGGGTTCTGGCTCAATACGCTGATCACCATGATCATCCTGCTCGGCCAGTCTGTTGAGGACAGCGCGGCGGGCAAGGACGTCTACACCGCCTTCGCGGTGCGCATGGGGTTGTTCATTCTGGTGACGCTCTACAGCGGCGTGATGATGCACCTGCTCGTCGCGCACCGGGAAAGCCGTCAGGGCGTGACCTGATAACCCCGCCCTTGCAGGCAACCGGTGTAGGCGCTTGAAGTGGCTGAAGCATCGATCCGCCGCTGCTCGCGCCGATCCTGCCGCTGCCGCGCACCGCCGACTACCGCACCGGCGGCGGCCGTCTCTTTGGCGCGGTTCTGGCGATAATCCTGTTTGCGGTCATCGTCCACGGCTTCATAGAACTCGTCGTGCTGACGCCCGCGCACTTCAGCGGCAGTGGCGCCGGCAGCGGCACCCGCGGCAGCGCCCTTCAGCCGACCACCGGCCTGGGGTGTCGACGTGGTTGAGGTGGACGCGATGGAATGGCAATCGTTGATGTCGATCTGGGTTTGCTGGGAAGTCTGGCCCTTGAGCGGGACGACGGATTCAGCGCTGGCCTGTGTGGCGCACAGGCACGCTGCGATGAACAGTGAATGGCGGAACATGATGACCTCCGACGCGGCGGGGTTGCCTGTGGGGCGGGGTAATCTTGGAGTGTAGTTCACGACCAATCCAGCAACGCTGAGCGAGTGATGGCCAAGAGATATCAAATTGAGTATAAACGTTGAGTTCTGTCATTCATTTGGAATGCAGCGATGGAAAGGATGAGCAAGGATGTACGTATATAAAATGGTTCAGGTCCCACCAAACATTGAAGTTCGTGCCAAGGAGCACCGTGGGAATGAAGCCGCAGCCTACCTTCAGAACGTAGTGAACTCCCACGCAGAAGACGGTTGGGAGTTCTACCGAATCGATACCATTGGGGTTTCTGTCAAACCAGGGTGCTTCGATGCGCTGCTCGGTAAGAAAAACGTGCTGACCGAGTATTACGTCATTTCCCTACGCAAGCCTGCATGATGGTCCCCATCGCCATATTGGCAATCCGTTGCTATCAGAAAATGGCGCCTGAAAGGCTGAGATCGGCATGTAGATTCGAACCTAGCTGTTCGAACTACTCGATTTTGGCCTTTCAGAAATATGGCTTTTTCAAAGGGGTCGATCTAACCGCCCGGCGAATTTGCAGATGCCGTTATCCAAACGGTGGCACTGATTATCCATAAAAGTCAGTACCACCTGGATCACGCCCCTTCCCGCACCCGCCGTACCTGCACCAGCAACGCCGGCGCAAAGTGCAGCACCACCATTCGCGCCAGATGGTGAGTCAGGATAAACACCACATTCAGCCCGCCGGCGAACGCGACAATGGCGATGGTTTCGATGGCCCCCGGCATGTACGCCAGCCACAGCGACAACGCATCGCTGCCCAGCAACCGTGCCGCCGCCAATGCAAAAACCGCCGCGACCAGAATCATCAAACCCACCGAGACCATTGCCGTGCGGCCATGACGTCCCAGTTCCGCGAGGCCAAGTCCCTGGAATCGCGAACCGATCCGCACACCCAGAATCAGCGCCGCCAGATTCAGGCTCCAATCCGGCATGTGAAAGCCCTGCAGCCATCCTGATTTCACGAATACGGCGGTGATGATGATTGCCGTCAACATGAACGGCGCCGGCACGCCAACGGCCAGCAGCAAACGCCCGACCACCACGCTCAAACCGATCACCGACAGCACGGTCAACGCCATGCCCGTCGACAGCGGCTCGACCTCGGCCACGTCAACCGGTGCCGTTCCGGGAATCAGCAAACTCACCAGCACCGTGATCAGCAGCAGCCGCATCAAGTGCACGATGATCACCTTGCTCGACGCCTGATGCGATTCCAGCAAATCGAACACCGCCGCCAGCGCGCCCGGATACACCGCCAGCAAGGCATCCGTGCGATTCCACCCAGCCCCGCGCGCTAGCCACCATGCGGCCAGCGCCACTTGCACTGCCAGGCACAGCAGCAACACGCCGAGGCTCGGCAACATCGTGGAGACGGTCGCGCTGTCCCACGCTTCGAACATCAACCCGGTGGCGATGCCCAGCGTGATCTGGATGTAGCCCAGGCCATAGGGCGTCGCTGGCGCGAATTTGAATTTGGTGACGACCAATGCCGTCGCGAGAATCGAGCCCAGCAGCAAACCGTGGGGCACGCCTTCGAACTGCAACAGCGCGCCGAACCCGGCAGCAATCAACAAACACAGAATGGATTTCATGGTCGCCTTCCTGGCTATTAAAAGGAGTTACGAGCGCAATCGTCCAATCGCCCGCCGGTATTTTTCGATCCGCTCCAGATCCTCCCAACTTGGCGAGGCAATCCGCGACAGGTCGCTGTTCTCTTCCAGATCCGCCAGTTTCACCACCCGCCCGATCGGGTTCTGCGCCGCGCGCTCGACAAAGTCCTCGTAGGATTCACCCGGCACTTTGGTCACCGATTCGATGGCGGACAAAACGGCTTCGCTGAAACCTTCCTTGCGCAAATCCTCCAGGCTGATGCCGCAGTCCTCGACCACATCGTGCAGCACCGCGACGATGCGTTCTTCCAGGCTGCTCATGCGCAACATGACCTTCAGCGGATGCAAAATGTACGGTGCACCGCCCTTGTCCACCTGCCCCGCGTGGGCCGTGGCGGCAATGGCGATGGCGCGTTCCAGTGTCTGAGTCATGGGCTTTTCCTCGGGTCAGACGCCGTACCGGCCGCCAATATAGAAGTGACGCTTGAACCAGCGCCCAATCGCCTGCAAACGTCCGGCTGGCTGCGCCGGCTCGGCATGGCGCTGAAGGATCAGCGAGACCAGATCAGCCTGACTGTCCCTCGGATGTGCATCCAGCAACTCGGCCACCCAGGCGCATCCGGCCTTCTTCAAATGCTCACGCCATTCACCGGGCCAGCCATCCAGCTCATCCAGCGCCAACCACCGCGCACCGCCCTGCTCAACATGCCCGCCGCCAATCGATTGCTCGAAGCAGAACGGCGTCGCCGGGCGGGACAGGTCGATGCTGAAGATGTAGATGTCCTGGGTTTTGTGCTGCGGCGTGGGGGCGTTGTTGCGGCTGCCGATGTGAATCATGCGCGGTTCCGTCCGTGGGAGAGGCGTTACAACTTGTTTCGCAGTCTACGACGTGGTGCTGATGGGGGGAACCTTTGGCGATGAGCCGGGGGGAGACAAGTGAGATGGTTCAAACCACCCTCTTTTGTGTAACATTTCCAAAACAGCGTATTTACAAGGATGTTCACCATGTCAGGAAAACCCGCTGCCCGAGTTACTGATCCAACCTCCTGCCCGCTACCTGGGCATGGAGTAAACCCAATCGCCGCCGGCTCACCCGACGTTTTTTTTGATGGGTTACCTGCAGCCCGCCAGAACGATAAGAGCGCATGTGGCAGCCCCATCGTGGGAGACGTAGCTTCCACCGTGCTCATCAACGGCTTGCCTGCCGCGACCGTGGGAAGTGTCGGAGGCCACGGCAATAAGGTAATCGCTGGCTCCTCAACTGTAATTATCGGAAATTCGCACACACCGGCAGAATTCGTCCCCCCGTCAGCCATGCCTCTCTGGGCCATGAAGTTCGACGAAAAGTTTTGCATCGTCGGGAGTGACGGCCAGCCTCTCGCCAATGTGCCGTACCACATCAAAGACGAAGCAGGCAGAGTTTATACAGGCTTCTCTGATGAATCTGGGCATACACCTCGCATCGCAACTAGCAAGCAAGAAACTCTTGAAGTGACAACCGGTGTAGCCGCGCTTGAAAAATGGGAGGACGTATGACGGAGTTCTCTTGCAAAGTGCCAACAAACAAGCAGGCAAACTCCGTTAGCAACGTACCCGGCTATTTAATGCCGGCCAATATTCATTTATTTGTTGTTGTAGATGAAATCGGCAAAGATGGATTTCTAGTCAGAAAAATTTATTCTTCGCCCGACAACCCTCACCTGATCGCAAAAAATCTTTCCGAACTTCAAATTAAAAATGAAATCTGGCCGGAAAAGTATGGAATGCGCTCTGTTGCACCTAATTCTGGCGCTACAGTTGCCCAACATGTTTACAGCAGTAGAAAATACCCTTCGGGCTATATTTCCACGAGTTCTGAATTCCCGAATGGTTCACCAAGATTCGAAGGAAAAACTGTCTACATTGATATTGAAAAAGCTAAAGCAGCAGGCGCAAAGCTAGTATCCACTGATGAAATTCTAAAAGCACTCGAAGACTACAAAAAACACGCACCAAAAAACGTAGCAAAAATCGATGAAATTGCTGGTTGGGTAAAGAACATCGACAAAGAAGTATTGATTCAAGCAGATAAGGTCCCAGCGAAGGCGATTTTCACGCCTACCTCCCACAAAGTTACAAACGCCTTTATAAAAGGCGCGAGAGTGGTGCGGGTGTTCGGGATTGCATTCACTGCATACGATCTGAAGGTCGCGACTGAAGAGTCAATTAAACAAAACAGCATCAAGCCTATATCCGTTGAGGTTGTCAAACAGGCTGGTGGTTGGGGTGCGGCGATAGCTGGTGCCAGGATTGGCGTGGTGGTCGGAGCAGCAGTGGGAATCGAAACAGGCCCTGGCGCAGTTGTCAGCGGTGCAGTCGGGGGCATTATATTTGGCACTGCCGGTTATTTAGGTGCTACTTGGCTAACTGAATATATGCAAGAGTGAGAGCAGCATGAGCTTTATCAAAAAAATAATGGCACTACTGAAGCCAGAACCTAGGCAAGAGCAAATTGCCGGGTACAGCAAGCAGGAGCTTAAAAGCTTATTCTCTCGGCCTTTAGCTCATACCAACCTACCCGTTCAGCCTCCCACTACTTCATTAGAAAGCGCTGATATCTGCGCATTTTTTTCGCAGTTCCTTATCGAACCTAAAGATTTAGTTGAATTCGAATCACTCGTTGAATCTCACTTCAGAAAAAACAATGAACGAACCTTCAATGATCTTCCGGTATTTGAATACGAAAGCGCATTGAGCGGAGACCGACTGATATTCTTCGCATCTTCTAGAGAATTCAACTCCGTCACGATTCGTTTGATAACGAACAGCCTTGACTTTCTAACGATGCTTAACCGCAAAAAATTCGCGGTTCCTCCGCCATGGTTTGCTTTTGAGGGCTACGAGCCTTCTTGGTGGGGAGGCAGCATGCAAGGTGCTCAAGAATATTACGACAACAACTACTTTTTCAGTTTTTTCACTCAATTGAGTGACGTTGAAAAGCAATCTTATTATTCGAGGTTTCGCGCAACTGATGAATGGATCGAAAGGTTAGAGTTAATGTACGACATCGAGTGAGCTGAACAGGAGCATCTTCGCGTACTCTCACCGGAATGGTTAATGGAACCTTCCGAGACGAGCCAACCTCGAAACCATAAGCGCCCCGCTCACGATCAAACACGGGGCCATGGGAGAGTTCCGCGATGAACATCCGACTGTTGCTCCTGATCGCCACCTTCAGCTTCATCCCCACCTGCGTCATGGCCGAGGGCTGCGACGTCAGGACCCGCTCCTCCAGCCCCTCGGTGCCCGCCGTCGAGACGCACAGCTGCTACGAATACGAAGGCATGCCGGTCAACGCCATCGACTGGTCATGCAGCAACGAAAGCAAGGACATGCTCAACAGCAGCAAAACCAAGGTCGAACACTGCGCCGACCACTATCAGGCCTCGTGTATCGCCACCCTCACCCAGGAATCCCTGGCCAACCCGCACTCCACCAGCAAGGACAAAAACGCCAAGACCCTGAACATTCCGGACAGCGCGCAAGTGACCACCTATTACTACGACGTGGAGCATCTGGCGCAGGCGCGGATTGATTGCGAGAACGGGGGTGGGCATTGGAAGGCGAAATAACGGCGTTCAAGCGCGCATGAAAAAGGGACACCGATGGGTGTCCCTTTTTGTTCTCAATGGCGGGTGGATTCAGCGTTTCATGGCTTCACACTGACTGCGCAGATCATGATCGCCAATTGACGAACAACTACTGCCCTTCTTCGCTTCACAAAAGGCACGTTGGTCATGATCACCGATACTTGAACACGAACTGCCTTTCTCCGCTTCACAGGCCGCGCGCAAGTCGTGATCGCCGATGGAGGAACAACTGCTGCCCTTTTTGGCTTCGCAATAAGCGCGTTGGTCATGGTCGCCAATGCTTGAGCACGAACTGCCTTTCTCCGCTTCGCAGGCCGAACGCAAATCGTGGTCGCCGATGGAAGAACAACTGCTGCCTTCCTCCCTGGCCTGGCAATAACTGCGTTTGTCGTGATCACTGATGCTGGAGCAACTGGCGGAAACGTAACCGCTGAACAGCAACAACATCGCAAGAATCAGTTTCATCTCACACTTCCTTGAGTATGCCGGGAAACAGCCTGGCACTGGGTAAAGCAATCAAAACCAGATCAGCGCTTCATGGCCTCACACCGCGTACGCAAATCATGGTTGTCGATATTCCCGCAACTGCTGCCGCCCGTGGTGGCATTGCAGTAGGCACGCTGGTCGTGGTCATCGATGTTGCCGCAGGAACTGCCACCCTGCTCCGCGTTGCACCGCGCACGCAGGTCATGATCATCGATGTTGCCGCAACTGCTGCCGCTCTTTTTGGCATTGCAATAGGCGCGCTGGTCATGGTCGTCAATGTTGCCGCAGGAACTGCCGCCCTGCTCCGCGTTACACGCCGCCCGCAGATCGTGATTGTCGATGTTGCCGCAACTGCTGCCGCTCTCCCTTGCATTGCAATAGGCGCGCTGATCGTGGTCATCAATGTTGCCGCAACTGGCAAAGCTGTAGCCGCTGAACATCAACAACATTGCGAGTAATAGTCTCATCACACACTTCCATGGTTGACCAGGAACCAGCCTGGCACTGCTTGAGCCGAAGAATGAGCGTCGCGACACGCCATCAAATTGACATCAGTTTTGAGGAAAGTTCCGGGGCAGGAATGCGTGATGGATTTTTTGATCTGAAAACGCCGTAGGAAATTACTCCGCGTGGTGAGGGAGCTTATTCTTTTGGGGCTGCGAAGATGGCCGAAACCTGGCAAGTCGTTTTCCCCTGATACGCCGCAGCCCTTGATTTACATGGGTCACGCCCCCGAACGGGAACGAACTCTCTCGCCAGACGTGGTGATTTTGCGTCCTACAGGCTGATTGCGACGCTGGGGATCGGTGCCTAGAGTGGGTCTGTCGCTGAACGAATTTGGCGATAGGGTTTCGCAGCCCTAGCGAGCTAAGTCCACACCCGGCACAATGCGGCCCGGCTATTTGCCTGTGCTTCATTTTCATGGCGGTTGTGCGTGGGAGACCTTCGGGTCTGCCGGGTCTTAGCTCCTCGGTCTGCGAACCCGCGCATAACTGCCACCCAAATCGTTTCGCAGCGAATGGTGGAAACTTTCTGAGCTAAGGATTTTTACCCATGACAAGTAAGTCGCAGCTGTGCAACTACGCTCCAATGTCCCACCCCGCCACTGACCATCCCGTCCTGTTCATCGATTCCGACGCCGCACTGCGCGATCTCCACGCCTGCGTCAGCGAACGCCTCAACGCAGTCCTCAAATACCTTGACCTCATGGCCTGCATCCGACTCCAAGACCATGCCGAACACGACATCCACACCGTCACCACCCTCGCAAGAATCATGGTGCAAGACGTGAAGGATGTTTTTGGGGTTATTGAGCGACGGCGGGATTGATATTTAACTCACAACATTTCAAGAAAGTTCTCTATTGAAACAGTCCTCCTGAAATACGAGCGCATGTCACAACGTCAATTAACATCTTAAAAATCATTCTGTAATTATAAAAAACTCTAAAAAACTGTCAGATCCAACAGGTGCCACCTCTGCCAACTTCCTCGACTCTGTCTTGGCGAATAACAAGCTTATTGCGCAAACAATGCAGGGTAATTTTAATTAAGGAAAAAATTATGAAAATCAATAAAAAATCCATCATCATCCCATCACTTTTCTTCGCAGTGAGTGGTATCGGCTACGCAGGTACAGCATTGGCTAGCCTTGCAAGCACCGAGTTGTCTGTGAAAGAGCAAAAAGTGATTTATGCAGAGCAATGCGCAGAAAAGGACAAAATCGACGGAAAATGTACTCAAAAATAACGATAGACGAAAAAGAGAAACCGCACTTTTGCGGTTTCTCTCGAGTACTTAATACATGCACTACGGACTGATAAAATCCGAACTCAAAAATTCGCCGGCGTATTCGCACTAATAATCTCAGCCTCATCCGCCCCGATATTCCGAAACTTATGCGGCAGCGTCGTCGGAAAATAATACCCATCCCCCGCACTCAACACGCTCACCTGCCCATCCACCGTCAACTCCACGGTGCCACGGGTCACCAACCCACACTCCTCGCCTTCCGCGTGAACAATCGGCTCTTCCCCGGAACTCGCGCCCGGGGCGTATTGCTCGCGCAGCAAGCGCATCTGGCGGCTTGGGACCGAGGCGCCGATCAGCAGCAGGCGCAGGCCGTGGCGGCCGAGGTCGGGTTGTTCGTTGGCGCGGAAGACGTATTGGTGTTCGCGGGGGGGCTGGTCGAAGGTGAAGAAGTCGGCCAGGGACATCGGGATGCCTTCGAGCAGCTTTTTCAGTGAGCTGACGGAAGGACTGACACGATTCTGTTCGATCAGGGAGATGGTGGCATTGGTCACGCCGCTACGCCGGGCCAGCTCGCGCTGGGAGAGTTTGTAGCTTTCGCGTACTAGTTTGAGTCGAGAACCCGTATCCATGACAGCCTTATGTGAGAACGACTTAAGGGCGATGGGGGTGGGTGGCGGGTGCCGCGCAGGTCGCGCGGATCACGTTGCTCCCGTGTCCCGGAACCGTGAAAGGCGGCTATTAAATCACGTTTGCTGGTGTTGCTCAGCAGGTTCGATGGACGGCACATGAAAAAGCCGGCGGCGCCCTTTTTGGGGGCGCCACCGGCGAGGTTAATCAGATGCCGAAACGGTCGCGCAGCGAGTAGTACACGGCGCCGAGGGCGGTCAGTGGCGCGGAGAAGGTGCGGCCGCCGAGCATCGGCATGTGTGGCAGGGAGGCGAAGGCGTCGAAGCGTTCGGCGTCGCCGCGGATCATTTCCGAGATCAGTTTGCCGGCCAGGTGCGAGCAGGTGACGCCGTGGCCGCTGTAGCCCTGCATGTAGTAGGCGTTTCTCTCGATGCGGCCGAATTGCGGCATGCGTGACATGGTCAGCAGGAAGTTGCCGGTCCAGCGGTAGTCGATTTTCACGTCCTTGAGCTGCGGGAAGGTCTTGAGGATCTTCGGGCGGATCAGGGTTTCGATGTCGTCCGGTTCACGGGCGCCGTAAACCACGCCGCCGCCGTAGAGCAGACGGTTGTCGGCGGTGAGGCGGTAGTAGTCGAGCAGGTAGTTGCAGTCTTCGACGCAGTAGTTGTTGGTGATCAGGCTGCGGGCCTGTTTTTCGGTCAACGGTTCGGTGACGCAGATCTGCGAGCCGCACGGCATGCTCTTGGCCGTCACGCGATTGTCGAGGCCTTGCGGCAGATAGGCGTTGCCGGCGATCAGCAGGTACTTGGCGCGGACCTGGCCTTTGGCGGTGCGCACGACGTTGGGCTCGCCGTATTTGATTTCCACGGCAGCGGACTGCTCGTAGATCTTGCCGCCCAGACGCACGATGGCCGCGGCTTCACCGAGGGCCAGGTTCAGCGGGTGAATGTGGCCGCCCTGCATGTCCAGCAGACCGCCGACGTAGGCGTCGGAACCGACTTCGCGACGGATGTCCGCAGCGTCGAGCATCTTCAGGTTTTTATTGCCGTAACGTTCCCAGCTGCGTTTTTGTTCGGCCAGGCCGTTCAATTGTTTCTTGTTCATCGCTGCGAAGATGCCGCCCGGGCGGTAGTCGCACTTGATGTCGTATTCCTTGATGCGCGAACGAATGATGTCGGCGCCTTCGAAGATCATGCTGCCGAGGATTTCGGCGGTCTTGTCGCCGTAACGCTCTTCGATCACGTCGACGTCGCGGCTGTAGGAGTTGACCAGTTGGCCGCCGTTGCGACCGCTGGCGCCATAGCCGACTTTCGCCGCTTCCAGCACCGTCACCTTGTAGCCGGCTTCGCTCAGGAACAGCGCCGAGGAAAGGCCGGTGTAGCCGGCGCCGATGATGCAGACATCGCACTCCACCGACTCTTCAAGCGTCGGGAAGTCGATGACTTCGTTGCGGGTGGCGGCGTAATAACTGTTGACGTGTTGTTGTTTCATTATTGTTCTCCGAGGGACGCCGGAAAAACCGGCGTCCACCGTTGTAAATAGAATTAGAGCTTGATCCAGGTCGCTTTCAGCTCGGTGTACTTGTCGAACGCGTGCAGCGATTTGTCGCGACCGTTGCCCGACTGCTTGAAGCCACCGAACGGCGCGGTCATGTCACCGCCGTCGTACTGGTTGACCCACACGCTGCCGGCGCGCAGGCCACGGGCGAAGGTGTGAGCCTTGCTCAGGTTGCTGGTCCAGACCCCGGCAGCGAGGCCAAAGATGCTGTCGTTGGCGATGTGCAGTGCTTCTTCAACGGTGTCGAAGGTGATCAGCGACAGCACCGGGCCGAAGATTTCTTCCTTGGCGATGGTCATGGCGTTGGTCACGCCGTCGAAAATCGTCGGCTCGATGTAAGTGCCGCCGGTTTCCTCGAGGGTGCGTCGGCCGCCGGCGATCAGTTCGGCGCCCTGCTCGCGGCCGATGCTGATGTAGCGCAGCACGTTGTCCAGTTGACGCTGATCGACCACGGCGCCGACGGTGGTCGCCGGATCCAGGGCGTGCCCCGGTTTCCACGCTTGCAGCGCTTCCACCAGCAGCGGGATGAATTGCTCGCGGATCGAACGCTCCACCAGCAGGCGCGAGCCGGCGGTGCAGACTTCGCCCTGGTTGAACGCAATGGCGCCGGCCGCCGCTTGTGCTGCCGCGCGCAAGTCCGGTGCGTCGGCAAACACCACGTTCGGGCTCTTGCCCCCGGCTTCGAGCCAGACGCGTTTCATGTTGCTTTGACCGGCATAAATCATCAGTTGTTTGGCAATCGCGGTGGAGCCGGTGAAGGCCAGCACGTCGACGTCCATGTGCAACGCCAGCGCCTTGCCGACGGTGTGGCCGAAGCCTGGCAGGACGTTGAACACGCCTTTCGGAATACCGGCATCCAGCGCCAGTTGGGCGATGCGGATCGCGGTCAGCGGGGATTTTTCCGAAGGTTTGAGGATGAACGAGTTACCCGCTGCCAGCGCCGGGGCGAATTTCCAGCTGGCCATGATCAGCGGGAAGTTCCACGGCACGATCGCAGCAACAACGCCGGACGGCTCGCGGGTGACCAGACCGAGTTGATCGTGCGGGGTGGCGGCGACTTCGTCGTAAATCTTGTCGATCGCTTCGGCGCTCCAGCGGATCGCGTTGGCGGTCGCCGGGATGTCGATGCTCATCGAGTCGCTGATCGGTTTGCCCATGTCGAGGGTTTCGAGCAGCGCCAGTTCTTCCTGGTGTTGCAGGATCAGATCGGCGAAGCGAATCAGGATGCGCTTGCGCTCGGCCGGGGCCTTGTTCGCCCACACGCCAGAATTGAAGGATTGGCGCGCGGCTTCGACGGCGAGGTTGGCGTCGGCTTCATCGGTGCTGGCGACGGAGGCCAGGAAACGGCCGTCGACGGGGCTCAGGCATTCGAAGGTTTCGCCGCTGATGGCCGGGCGGTATTCGCCGTTGATGAAGGCACGGGATTCGAGGGTCAGGGACTGGAAGCGTTGTTCCCAGTCGTTGCGGGTCGTTGTCATGGTGGTGGCTCGACGCGGGGGAATTTGGGGGTGTCTGGTGTGTGTGTGTTCGGCTTGAGATGGCTGCCCTCACCCTAGCCCTCTCCCTCCGGGCGGTCCGACGTATCGGGAGGGTTAGGGTGAGGGGCTTTTAAAGGCCTCACACCGTATGCAGATACCAGTTGTACTCAAGGTCAGAGATCGAGTTTTCGAACTCGGCCAGCTCGCTTTCCTTGCACGCGACGAACACGTCGATGTACATCGGGTCGATGTAGCGGGCCATGACTTCGCTGTCGTCCAGCTCACGCAGGGCGTCGCGCAGGTTGTTCGGCAGGCTCTGTTCGTTCTGCTCGTAGCTGTTGCCTTCAACCGGCGCGCCCGGCTCGATTTCGTTGGTCAGGCCGTGGTGGATACCGGCCAGCACCGAAGCCATGAGCAGGTACGGGTTGGCGTCGGCACCGGCGACACGGTGCTCGATGCGCACGGCATCCGGCGAACCGGTCGGCACACGGACAGCCACGGTACGGTTGTCGATGCCCCAGCTCGGCGAGTTCGGCACGTAGAACTGCGCGCCAAAGCGGCGGTACGAGTTGACGTTCGGGCACAGGAAGGCCATTTGCGCAGGCAGGGTCTCCAGCACACCGCCGATCGCGTGGCGTAGCGCGGCGTTCTGCTCGGGATCCTCGCTGGCGAAGATGTTGTTGCCTTCTTTATCCAGAATCGAAATGTGTACGTGCAGACCGTTGCCCGCCTGGCCCGGATACGGCTTGGCCATGAAGGTGGTGTCCATCTCGTGGTCGTAGGCGATGTTCTTCACCAGACGCTTGAGCAGGACGGCGTAGTCGCAGGCCTTGATCGGGTCGGACACGTGGTGCAGGTTGACTTCGAACTGCGCCGGGGCGCTTTCCTTGACGATGGCGTCGGCAGGAATGCCCTGCTCTTTCGCGCCTTCCAGAATGTCCTGAAGGCAGTCGACGTATTCGTCGAGGTCGTCGATCAGGTAGACCTGGGTCGACACCGGACGCTTGCCCGACACCGGCGAACGCGGCGATTGCGGACGGCCGTTCACGTTGTCCTGGTCGATCAGGTAGAACTCGAGTTCGAACGCGGCGCAGATGGTCAGGCCCAGTGCGTCGAACTTGCGCACCACGTTGGCCAGCACTTCACGCGGGTCGGCAAAGAACGGCTCGCCTTCCAGTTCGTGCATGGTCATCAGCAGTTGCGCGGTCGGACGCTTCTGCCAGGGCTCGATGCTCAGGGTGCCGGGGATCGGGTAGCAGATGCGGTCGGCGTCGCCGATGTCCAGGCCCAGGCCGGTGCTTTCCACCGTGGAGCCATTGATGTCGAGGGCAAAGAGCGAGGCCGGCAGGTTGATGCCTTTCTCGTAAACCTTGTGAAGACTGGTGCGCTCGATGCGCTTGCCGCGCACCACACCGTTCATGTCTGCAATCAGAAGGTCGACGTACAAAACCTCAGGATGTTTCTTAAGGAATGCGTTTGCTTCGTTGAGTTGAACGGCACGCAGAGGGACCGACATGATGCACCTATTTAGCTGTTAATTATTATGTTCACTGCTGTTTCGCCGAGCCAGTCAACCCGAACGGCAAAGTGAAGTCAATAGCGAACACAGAGCCGCCCAGCGTTTATTTTTCGGGCTTTTTTTAACACTCTCGTGCCAATGCAGGCGCCAGAGCCCCGGTCTTGATGAAGACTTGATGAACGGCGTTTAGAATTTTTTACATGGGAGTTGTTAATTAAAATCAACGAGGCTAAGCTCCGGAAAAGCTCGTTCAAGTGTCAAACTTCGAGGTGAATAAAAATGGCATTCAAGCCATTGATCGGCGTTACTGCGTGCGTCAAACAGATTGGCCTGCACCCCTATCACATCAGCGGCGACAAGTACGTTCGCGCTGTCAGCGTTGCGGCGCTGGGGTTGCCCGTCGTCATTCCTTCCCTTGGCAAACTGACTGAAATCGAAGAC
The DNA here is from genome assembly GCF_059492145.1 of Pseudomonas sp. Pseusp21. Classification (NCBI taxonomy): domain Bacteria; kingdom Pseudomonadati; phylum Pseudomonadota; class Gammaproteobacteria; order Pseudomonadales; family Pseudomonadaceae; genus Pseudomonas; species Pseudomonas sp. Pseusp21. Next base: position 6,138,929 of record NZ_CP168520.1, on the reverse strand, counting down.
CTGCTGGGTCAGCTCGACGGTCTGTTGCTGACCGGCTCGCCGTCCAATGTGGAACCCTTCCACTATCAGGGCCCGGACAGCGCTCCCGGCACGGACCACGATCCGGCGCGGGATGCCACTACCCTTCCTCTATTACGTGCAGCCATCGCGGCGGGCGTTCCGGTACTCGGCATTTGCCGCGGCTTTCAGGAAATGAACGTGGCGTTCGGCGGCAGCCTGCACCAGAAGGTGCATGAGCTGCCGGGCATGCTCGATCACCGCGAAGCCGACAGCCCGGACGTCGCCGTGCAATACGCCCCGGCCCACGCCGTGAAGGTATTGCCGGGTGGCGTGTTCGAAGCGCTGGAGCTGCCGGGTGAATTCCAGGTCAACTCGATTCACAGTCAGGGCATCGACCGCCTCGCGCCCGGCCTGCGCGCCGAAGCCGTGGCGCCGGATGGCCTGATCGAGGCGGTCTCGGTGGAGCACAGCCCGACCTTCGCCCTCGGCGTGCAATGGCACCCGGAATGGCAGGTGCTGGACAACCCGAACTACCTGCGGATTTTCCAGGCATTCGGCGAGGCTTGCCGCCAGCGTGCGGCGCGACGCAACCAGCGCTGACGCCACCCAACGATTGCAAAACCATTTACTGCCCCCGCGGGGTCGGCGGTTGCGCGCTTGCGCATCCGTCATCCGCGATCAGCAACACACCGCGAAAACAAAAAGCACCACCCGGCAGCCAGGACGGCGGCGCCGAACAACCCGCACGGTGCGGGTCTGCAATCCACTCTTAAGCCAGGCCGCGTTGGCCCGGCGACTGAAACCTGTTGGGAGTTTCACATGGCAAACGCCTCCAGCACTTACAGGAAGGCTCTTGAAGGTCATCAGCAACCGAAAAAGGTTCTGGTGAAAGTCGATCGAGTCACCAAGAAGTTCGACGAAACCACGGCGGTGGACGATGTGTCCCTGGAGATCCATCAGGGCGAAATCTTCGCCCTGCTCGGCGGCTCCGGCTCGGGCAAATCGACCCTGCTGCGCATGCTCGCCGGTTTCGAACGGCCGACTGAAGGACGCATTCTGCTCGACGGTGTCGACATCACCGACATGCCGCCGTACGAGCGGCCGATCAACATGATGTTCCAGTCCTACGCCCTGTTCCCGCACATGACTGTTGCGCAGAACATCGCCTTCGGCCTCAAGCAGGACCGTTTGCCGGCCAGCGAAATTGACGCCCGCGTCGAAGAAATGCTGCGCCTCGTCCACATGACCCAATATGCCAAACGCCGCCCGCATCAGCTGTCCGGCGGCCAGCGTCAGCGCGTGGCCCTCGCCCGCTCGCTGGCCAAGCGTCCGAAGCTGTTGCTGCTCGACGAACCGATGGGCGCGCTGGATAAAAAGCTGCGTTCGCAGATGCAGCTGGAACTGGTGGAAATCATCGAGCGCGTCGGCGTGACCTGCGTGATGGTGACCCACGACCAGGAAGAGGCCATGACCATGGCCGAGCGCATCGCGATCATGCACCTGGGCTGGATCGCCCAGATCGGCAGCCCGGTCGACATCTATGAAGCGCCGGTCAGCCGTATGGTCTGCGAATTCATCGGCAACGTGAACGCCTTCGACGGCACCGTGGTCGAGGACCTTGAAGGTCACGCGATCATTCACAGCCCGGACTTGCAGCAAAAGATCTACGTCGGTCATGGCGTCAGCACTTCGGTGCAGGACAAGTCGATCACCTACGCGATCCGTCCGGAAAAAATGCTCGTCAGCACGATCAAGCCCGAGACCCGCTACAACTGGTCCGAAGGCAAGGTGCATGACATCGCCTACCTCGGCGGCCATTCGGTGTTCTACGTCGAATTGCCGAGCGGCAAGATCGTCCAGTCGTTCATGGCCAACGCCGAACGCCGTGGCGCGCGGCCGACCTGGGACGACAAGGTCTACGTCTGGTGGGAAGACGACAGCGGCGTGGTACTGCGCTCATGAGAACCTTCAATCAGCAATTCCTGCGCCTGGTGCCCAGCGGGCGAAAATTCGTCATCGGCATCCCGTTTATCTGGCTGTTCCTGTTCTTCATGCTGCCGTTCTTCCTGGTGATGAAGATCAGCTTCTCGGAAGCCGCGCTGTCGATCCCGCCGTACTCGGAGATCTACACCTACGCCGAACAGAAATTCCAGCTGCTGCTGAACATCGGCAACTACACCCTGCTCGGCGAAGACGAGCTGTACCTGTCGGCCTACCTCGGATCGTTGAAGGTGGCGCTGCTCAGTACGCTGATGTGCCTGGTGATCGGTTTCCCGATGGCCTACGCGATCACCAAGACCGGCAAGGAAACGCAAAACGTCCTGCTGCTGTTGATCATGATGCCGACCTGGACCGCGATCCTGATCCGCGTGTATGCGTGGATGGGCATCCTCAGCAACAACGGTCTGCTCAACGCGTTCCTGATGTGGACCGGGCTCACCGACCACCCGATCGAGATCCTCAACACCAACACGGCGGTGTATATCGGCGTGGTCTATGCGTACCTGCCGTTCATGGTGCTGCCGCTCTACGCCAACCTGGTGAAGCATGACGGCAGCCTGCTGGAAGCCGCGCAGGATCTGGGTTCGAGCAACTTCAACAACTTCTGGAAAATCACCGTGCCGCTGGCCAAGAACGGCATCATCGCCGGTTGCATGCTGGTGTTCATTCCGGTGGTGGGCGAGTTCGTGATCCCGGAACTGCTGGGCGGCCCGGAGACCCTGATGATCGGTCGCGTGCTGTGGCAAGAGTTCTTCAATAACCGCGACTGGCCGGTGGCGTCCGCGCTGGCGGTGGTGATGCTGTTGATCCTGATTGTGCCGATTCTGCTGTTCAACCGCAGCCAGGCCAAAGAGATGGAGGCACGGGGATGAAACGCTTCGGTTTTGCAAAGTTCATGTTGATCTTCGGCCTGACGTTCATTTATCTGCCGATGCTGATTCTGGTGATCTACTCGTTCAACGCCTCGAAACTGGTGACGGTCTGGGGTGGCTGGTCGGTGAAGTGGTATGTCGGTTTGCTCGACAACACCCAACTGATGGGCTCGGTAGTGCGCTCGCTGGAAATCGCCTGCTACACCGCGATTGCCGCCGTAGCGTTGGGCACCCTCGCCGCTTTCGTGCTGACCCGCGTAACGCGCTTCAAGGGTCGTACGCTGTTCGGTGGTCTGGTCACCGCGCCGCTGGTGATGCCTGAGGTGATCACCGGTCTGTCGCTGTTGCTGCTGTTCGTGGCGATGGCGCAACTGATCGGCTGGCCGCGGGAGCGTGGCATCGTCACCATCTGGATCGCCCACACCACGTTTTGTGCCGCTTATGTGGCGGTGGTAGTCTCCGCCCGCTTGCGCGAGCTGGACCTGTCGATCGAAGAAGCGGCGATGGATCTGGGCGCGAAACCGTTCAAGGTATTTTTCCTGATCACCATCCCGATGATCGCGCCGTCGCTGGCGGCGGGCGGCATGATGTCGTTCGCCCTGTCGCTGGACGATCTGGTGTTGGCGAGCTTCGTCTCGGGCCCGGGTTCGACGACCCTGCCGATGGAAGTCTTCTCGGCCGTGCGTCTGGGCGTTAAGCCCGAGATCAACGCCGTGGCCAGCCTGATTCTGCTGGCGGTGTCGCTGGTGACCTTCCTGGTCTGGTACTTCGGCCGCAAGGCAGAAGCCAACCGCAAGCGGGCGATTCAGGAAGCCATGGATCAGACCGCCAACGAATCGTGGCAGCAACCTCAACGAGTGGCAGCGACGGCCTAGGGCCGTCGCGTTTTACGGCTTTGCGCTTTGGCTTAAAAGCTTTTGAATAAAAAGAATGGAGTTTCACCGATGAAAATGTTTGGCAGGACTCTGCTGACACTGTCCTTATTGGGCGCAATCGCCACGGGCGCCCAGGCCAACGACAAGGTGCTGCGCGTTTACAACTGGTCGGATTACATCGCCCCGGACACCGTCAAGAAGTTCGAGGACGAGACCGGCATCCGCGTGACCTACGATGTGTTCGACAGCAACGAAACCCTTGAGGCACGTCTGCTCGCGGGCAAATCCGGCTACGACATCGTGGTGCCGTCCAACAGTTTCCTGGCCAAGCAGATCAAGGCCGGGGTCTACCAGACTCTGGATAAATCGAAGCTGCCAAACTGGAAAAACCTCAACCCGGTGCTGCTGAAAAACGCCTCCGCCAGTGATCCGGACAACGCCCACGCGTTCCCGTACATGTGGGGCTCGATCGGCATCGGCTTCAACCCGGACAAGGTCCGCGAAGTGCTCGGCAAGAACGCGCCGACCAACTCCTGGGACCTGCTGTTCAAACCGGAGAACGCCGAGAAGCTGAAGGCCTGCGGCGTCAGTTTCCTCGACTCGCCAACCGAAATGCTCCCGGCTGCCCTGCACTACCTGGGCTATCCGGTGAACGACAAGGACGTGAAGCACATCGCCGAAGCCGAAGCGCTGTTCATGAAAATCCGGCCGTCGGTGGCGTATTTCCATTCGTCGAAGTACATCTCCGATCTGGCCAACGGCAACATCTGCGTGGCCGTCGGCTACTCGGGTGACGTGCTGCAGGCCAAGGCCCGCGCGGTGGAATCGGGCAACAAGGTCGAGATCGACTACAGCATTCCCAAGGAAGGCGCCGGCAGTTTCTATGACATGGTCGCCATCCCGCGCGATGCCGCCAACGTCGAGAACGCCTACCTGTTCATGAACTTCCTGATGCGCCCGGACATCATCGCCGAAGTCACCAACAGCATCGGCTACAGCAACGCCAACGAAGCCGCGACGCCGCTGGTGGACGAAGCGATCCGCAACGACCCGGGCTCGTACCCGCCGCAAGCGGTGATGGCCACGTTGTATGCGGTGCCGGATCAGCCGATTGCCACCCAGCGGATCATGACCCGGGGCTGGACCCGCGTGAAACTCGGCAAGTAATGGCACCACCGATGATCGTTCCCACGCTCTGCGTGGGAATGCCTCAAGGGACGCTCCGCGTTCCAGCTCCGGAAGGGACGCGGAGCGTCCCGGGCTGCATTCCCACGCGGAGCGTGGGAACGATCAGACAGTCAGCGATCAGTCTAGAAAGTTTCCGTTCATGCAGCGCCTTACCACCGCTGCCCCCTGCTCTGAACGGCCTCACCTGGCTCTCCTCGGTTCAGGTGAATTCAGGCGCCCTCGGGCGCCTTTTTTTGTCGGCTCAGATCAGTGGCCAGTCGGCCAGCGAGCAATAACGGCCCTTGTGGGATTCGAACAGCGCAAAGCGTTCAGCGCGCAGGAAAAACTCCGGCGACGTGGCGGATTCCGGTTCCGGCGCGCGATAGTCCCGGGCCAGCGTCAGGTGCGGACGATACTCCCGCGTCGCCTCTTCAAACCCGAACGGCAACATTGCCTGCTCCAGCGCATACACCAGTCGCAGCAATGCCTGCGGCGCCTGCTCCGGCGCCAGCGACAATACCCCGGCACGACGCCAGACCTGCAACCGATCCAGTGAAATCCTCAGCGCCTCGCCCGGCGTGCGCACCTTCGCCGCCGCCTCACAGACTTCGCCAATCTGCGCCAACGGCACCGCGCCGAGAAACAGCAGCGTCAGGTGAAAGTTGTCCGCCGGCACCGGTTTGCCGGTGCGCAACCCCAGTTCGCTGCGCCACTGGGCAATCGCCTTGCGCTGCGCCGGCGGGCAGTCCAGGGCGAAGAACAGCCGCTTGAATGGTTGATCCCCGCGCGTTTCGTCCGTCATGGCCACGCTCCTTCGTTCGTCGAGATCCCTGGATTCTACACGCCCGTTTCTGGCGACTCCCGGCATGGGGTTTATAGTTCAACGATTGCCATCAACCGGAGGACGTCATGCGCGAGATCCTCAGCAAAGAACCCTGGTGGGCCCGACCGCCGAATCCCGGGCAGGATGAGAGCGAACTGGAATGGGGCTGGCTGGTGCATTACAGCGAAGGTGAGCCGCGTTTCGAATTCGTCCGCGAGCGGCCGACGGACGAGCAGATCCGCAACCGCAAAGGCTGCCGGATCACCCCGTCGGCGGAGTGACCCGGCAGCGCGACATCAAGGTTCGAGAATGTCCTTGAAGCCACCGAAGATCATCCGCTGCCCATCGAACGGCATCGGATTGACGTCTGGCTGCATGCGCGGGTCTTCCATCATTTTCGCCATGCCGCTGTCGCGGGTGGCCTTGTCCGGCCAGACCAGCCAACCGGCCGATACGACTTCGCCTTCCTTGAGTTTTACGGCCATCGGGAATGAGGTGACCTTGCCGTCCGGCACGTCATCGCCCCAGCCCTGAATCACCTCCAGCGCGCCGTATTCCTTGAACAGCTTCGCGGCGATTTCGCAGTGTTTTTTGTACTGTTCGCGGTTGGCATTCGGCACGGGAGCCACGAAAACATCGATGTAAGCCATGATCATTCTCCTTGCAGGGTGGGTTCGATCTGCTGAGTAGTCGACTCGGGCGGCCGCCATTCGACACGGTTGACGCCCAACCCGACCGACGGTTCATCTCGCCCGCCCAGATTGCCCTCGACCTGCGCCGCCATGTGCAGCGTGCCGGCCATCACGCCGGTGGTCGGGTTTTGCACCAGTTTCAGCCAGGCCTTGTCGAAGGTGTTGCCCAGGCTGCTGCGGATCAGCGCTTCGCTGTCCGGGCGGTCGTTGGCCTGAATGATTGCGCGCACGCCCGCCACCCCGACCGAAATCAGCGCCCCGGCCAGTTTGCCTGCCGCTGCCGCCACCGCACTGGCCGCGCCGCGCGGGGCCATTTCCGCCTCCATGCGCTGACTGGCGCGCTTGGCCACCGGCGCCATGGCCGATTCGGTCGAAGCCACGCCTTTGGAGCCGCCGTCGGTGTGGATCTTGTCGATCAGCGCCGCGTAGGCCGGCAGCGTGTTCAACGGTTCAGTGCTGACAACCTGATACAGCGAAGCATCCCTCGCCGGCGGCGGGCCAAGGGCGATGGCAGGGATTTTCTGCAATCGTCCGTTGAGCTGGGCGATGGGCACGCCGTGGCGCTGGGCAATGACTGGCATCTGCTGCGCCATCAGTTGCGCGTAGAACGCGGTGGACTGGCCGAGGATCGCGTCCGGGTCGATCTCCACCGCCACCGGCGCCAGCACGCGTTCCTGATATTGCTCCAGCAGATAGGCCGCCAGACGTTTGGCCGAAGCATCCTGCTCGCCGCTGGCACTGATCGTGTACCAGCTGACCTTCATCGACAGCCATTCCTGGGTCCAGTAACTGCTGAACCACGGGATGAAATTTTCTTCAGTTTGCTCATAGACCCGAATGCGCCAATGTTCCATCGAGCCACGGGCGAACACCTTGACCTGCTCGGTGGCCTGTTTCGAGGCGCTGACGATTTCCCGGTCGATCTGCTGCCAGGTCGCCGGCGAAACCACCACCGCCGGCGCGGTCACCGGGGCCCGCGCCGTGGTGGCGCAGCCGGCCAGCAACACCAGTGCGGCGACGAGCAGCGCACGCAGGTTCACGGTGGCGGTCCTTATCTGATCTTTGGTCGCAAGACCTGAAGAATCCGGGGGAGATGACATGAGTATAGGTGCGTGCGGTGCGCCGTTTATCCGCTGGTCAGGGCCGCTCCGGTCCAACCATCAATGCCGTCGATATTCACCATCGCGACGATTGCCTTCCGCATGTTGCTCGCCAAAGGCACGATTAGCCCATCCGAAACACACAGCACGAGGAGTTCACATCATGATCAATACCGTCACCCTCGCCGTGAGTTTCCCGGTCTTCGGCAGCAACTACTACGATCAGCACGCCGTGTCGCGCAAGACCCAGGCGCTGGTGTTCGACGAAGCCTTCGAAGATCTGTTGATGCCCGCCGCGAGCAATCATTTCAGCAATGAAGTGGTCGGCCTCAACGATCAGTTCCGGTTTCTGAGCGACATTCTCGCCACCCATTTGCTGGACATCGAGGCCTCAGTGCCTGCGCGATCCAGCGTCCGGGCGAGCGCTCATTTTTAATGCCAGAGGGCGTTCCCGTCGGGGAACGCCCTCTTCGTTTCAGTCAGTCATCATCCCGGTCGCGGTAATAACGACGCCCGTCGCGGCGGTCGTCATCGCGGTCGTCCCAGCGCCGGTCATGATCGTAGTAACGGCCATGGTCGCGGTCGTAATGCCGGCCATGGCGATGGTCATCATCGAAATCCGCCACACAGCCGCCCAGCAATACGGCGGCGGAAACAGTCAGCAGCAGGCTTGTTGCACGCATCATTCAGAATTTCCCTAAAACCAAGGTCTTGACGACGGAAACGGCAGCGCTGCCCGCACCGAAGAGGCGCGGTGTGCGCTGCCGCAGATACGACCGGGGAAAACGACGATGATTCACCGACAGCCGATGACCGTTGATCGCCTCGCCCGCCTCGCCCGAGCGGCGGCCAAATGCCACCTATACTGCTTGCAACGCGCAAAGGATCTGCCCCTCAAAAACAACAAGTAGAGGTGCGACATGGTCTGGCAACAAGTCTATGACCCGTTCGGCAATCCGGTGATTTCCACGATCATGGCCGCCGTTCCAGTGGTGGTGATGCTGGCGGCGCTGGCCTTCTTTCATGTGAAGGCGCATCTGGCCGCACTGCTGGCGCTGGCCTCGGCGCTGCTGATCTCGATCTTCGCCTTCGGCATGCCCGCCAACATGGCCGGTTCGGCGGCGCTGTTCGGTGCGGCCAACGGGCTGCTGCCGATTGGCTGGATCGTGCTCAACATCATTTTTCTGCATCGCCTGACCACCGAGAACGGCTCGTTCAAGGTGTTGCAGGATTCGCTAGCCCGCATCACCGACGACCGGCGCCTGCAATTGCTGCTGATCGCCTTCTGTTTTGGCGCCTTCTTTGAAGGTGCCGCCGGATTCGGCACGCCGGTGGCGGTCACCGGCGCCATTCTGATCGGTCTTGGTTTTTCGCCACTGGCAGCGTCCGGTCTGGCGCTGATCGCCAACACCGCGCCGGTGGCCTTCGGCGCACTGGGCACGCCGATCATTACGCTGGCCAAGGTCACCGGGCTGGATGAGATGGAGCTCTCGATGATGGTGGGACGGCAGCTGCCGTTCTTTTCGGTGCTGGTGCCGTTCTGGCTGATCTGGGCCTTCGCCGGGTGGCGCAAGATGCTGGAGGTATGGCCGGCGATTCTGGTGGCGGGCGTCAGTTTCGCCATCCCGCAGTTTCTGGTTTCGAACTACCACGGGCCGATGCTGGTGGACGTGATCGCCGCGCTGATTTCCATGGCGTGCCTGACGTTGTTCCTCAAGGTGTGGAAACCGGCAACCGTCCACACCTCGGCCGCGCTGTCGGGGCGGCATGACGACTCGAAGGTCGAAGAAGAAAAGGTCACGGCCAGCGCCGCATTCAGCGATCAGGCGCGCCCGGCAGTGATGCGCGCGTGGATGCCGTGGATCATCCTCACGGTGTTCGTGTTTGCCTGGGGCACCCAGGGTTTCAAGAACATGTTCGACACCCGTCCGGCGATTGATCCCGTCAGCCAATCGGCCAGGCTCGATCCGCAGGGCAAACCGCTGCGCGAGGCCAATCCGGTGTTCGCCCCGGCCGTGACTTTCAGCTCCCTGCATCTGCAGATCGAAAAAGTCCCGCCGGTGGTCGCCGCGCCGAAAGCTGAAGAGGCGGTGTACAAGTTCACATGGTTCACTGCCACCGGCAGCGGCATCCTGCTCGCGGCGATTGTCGGTGGATTGCTGATGGGCTACTCGATCCCCCAACTGATCAAACAGTACCTTCGCACACTGTGGGTGGTGCGCTTTTCGCTGATCACAATTGCCGCGATGCTGGCGCTGGGATTCCTGACCCGCTACTCGGGGCTGGACGCGACCATGGGCCTGGCATTCGCTGCCACGGGGATTTTCTACCCGATGTTCGGCACCTTGCTCGGCTGGCTTGGCGTAGCACTGACCGGGTCGGATACCGCGTCCAACGTGCTGTTTGGCGGCTTGCAACGGGTGACGTCGGAACAGCTGGGCATCAGCCCGGTCCTGATGGCGGCGGCCAACAGCTCCGGCGGAGTGATGGGCAAAATGGTCGACGCGCAGTCGATCGTGGTCGCCTCGACGGCGACACGCTGGTACGGCCATGAAGGGGAAATCCTGCGTTACGTGTTCTTCCATTCCATCGTGCTGGCAATCCTGGTCGGCGGCCTGGTGACGTTGCAGGCATATGTGGCGCCGTTTACGTCCATGGTGGTCGGCGCACATTGAGAATCGCGGGTGCCTCGGTTGTGAGAGCGATCTGACTCACAGCCAAGGCACCCGCGTTCATTCTGTCGATTCATGAACCGCGCGCATGAGGCCATGCGCAAATCAAAGAAAACCTTTTCCTCTCCAGCGTGGTCACTCCTAGAACAGAGCGAGACTGGCAACCACGCCAGCGTACCCGTGCGGGTCTTTCACACCCTGCCGACCTGATAGAGGAAGCCAAGCCAATGAACGACCATCCGCCAATGGCGATCTCCCGACGCCGTTTCCTGATTCTCGGTGCCGTGACCGCAACCGCGTTCGCGATGCCCCCTTTCATCAACCTCAAGGCCTACGCGGCCAGCCTGGAGCAACCGGCCATGGCCAAAGTAACCATCGAAGTCAACGGCAAGCCACAGGCGCTGGAGGTTGATACTCGCACCACCCTGCTCGACGCCCTGCGCGAACACCTGCACCTGACCGGCAGCAAAAAGGGCTGCGACCACGGCCAGTGCGGCGCCTGCACGGTGATCGTCGATGGCCGGCGAATCAATTCCTGCCTGACCCTGGCGGTAATGCAGGACGGCGCCAAAGTCACCACCATCGAAGGCCTCGGCATGCCGGACCACCTGCACCCGATGCAGGCCGCGTTCATCAAGCATGACGGTTACCAGTGCGGCTACTGCACGCCGGGGCAGATCTGCTCGGCGGTCGCCGTGCTTCAGGAAATCCGTGACGGCATCCCCAGCCACGCCAGCGCCAGCCTCACCGAAGCGCCGCAACTGATCGCCAGCGAATTGCAGGAACGCATGAGCGGCAACATCTGCCGGTGCGGCGCCTACTCGAACATCATCGAAGCCATCAGCGAAGTCGCGGAGGTGCCAGCATGAGAGCGTTCAATTACAGCCGCGCCGACTCCCCTGCCGCAGCCGCCGCTCAAGCGGCGAAAATCGAAGGTGCGCGTTTCATCGCCGGCGGCACCAACCTGCTGGACTTGATGAAACTCGACATCGAAACGCCGCAGCAGCTGATTGACGTCAATCACCTGGGCCTCGACCGGATCGAAGCCACCGACGACGGCGGCTTGCGCATCGGCGCACTGGTGCGCAATACCGATCTGGCCGCCGACAGCCGCGTCCGGAAAGACTACGCGCTGCTGTCCCGCGCCTTGCTCGCCGGCGCATCGGGCCAGTTGCGCAACATGGCGACTACCGCCGGCAATCTGCTCCAGCGCACGCGCTGCCCGTATTTCTACGACACCAATCAAGCCTGCAATAAACGCAATCCCGGCAGCGGTTGCGCGGCGATTGGCGGGGTCAGTCGACAACTCGGCATTATCGGCGTCAGCGACGCCTGCATTGCGACCCATCCGAGTGACATGGCGATTGCGATGCGGGCGCTGGATGCCCAGGTCGAAACGATCAAGGCCGACGGCAGCACGCGGCGCATCGCCATCGCGGACTTCCACCAGCTGCCCGGCACCACACCGAATGTCGAAACCAGTCTGATGCCGGGCGAGCTGATTACCGCCGTCACCCTGCCCGCGCCAGCGGGCGGCACCCATGTCTATCACAAGGTGCGCGACCGCTCGTCGTACGCCTTCGCGCTGGTGTCCGTCGGACTGATTCTTCAGAAGGATGGCAGCGGCCGCATCGCGGTCGGCGGCATCGCGCCGAAACCCTGGCGAGTCGAAGCGGCGGAAGCTCTGCTGCCGCAAGGCGCGAAAGCAGTCAGTGCGCGCCTGCTCGACGGCGCCACGCCTACTTCTGACAACCAGTTCAAAGTGACATTGGTCGAGCGCACGATTGCCTCGGTGCTGGCCCAAGCGAGGGACGAAGCATGAAATTCGACACGCCCGCCACGACCAACCCGATTGATCAGTTGAACGTCATCGGCAAACCCACCGACCGCATCGAAGGCCCGCTGAAGACCAGCGGCCAGGCGCCTTACGCCTACGAGCAACATGAGGCCGTGAAGAATCAGGCCTACGGCGTAGTGGTCGGTTCGGCCATTGCCAAAGGTCGCATCACCCGCATCGATCTGGAGGCCGCCCGCGCCGCGCCGGGCGTGCTGACCATCGTCACCGCCGCCAATGCCGGCAAGCTCGGCAAAGGCCAATACAACGCCGCGCACCTGCTGGCCGGGCCGCAAGTGCAGCACTATCACCAGGCAGTAGCGCTGGTGGTCGCCGAAACCTTCGAACAGGCGCGGGCTGCCGCGCAGTTGGTCAACGTCGAGTACGCGGCCGACAAAGGTCAATTTGATCTGGCCAGCGTGCGCGATCAGGGCGTGGAGCCGAAAGACGATCTGCCGGACGTCAAGCACGGCGATTTCGCCAGCGCCTTCGCCGCCGCGCCCGTGCAGTTCGACCAGACCTACACTACGCCGGATCAGTCCCACGCGATGATGGAGCCCCACGCGACCCTCGCCGCCTGGAAAGGCGATCACGTGACGCTCTGGACCTCCAACCAGATGATCGCCTGGAGCGTCGGCGACATCGCCGCCACCCTAGGCCTGCCCAAGGAAAACGTGCGGCTGATCTCGCCGTACATTGGTGGTGGTTTCGGCGGCAAGCTGTTCATTCGTGCCGACGCGATCCTCGCCGCCCTCGGCGCACGGCTGGCGAACCGACCCGTGAAGGTCGCCCTCGCCCGTCCGCAGATCGCCAACAACACCACCCACCGACCCGCCACCATTCAACGCATTCGCATGGGCGCCACGGCGGACGGCAAACTCACCGCCATCGCCCATGAAGGCTGGTCGGGCAACCTCGCCGACGGCAAGGTCGAAGTCGCGGCGCAGCCGAGTCAGTTGCTCTACGCCGCAGAAAATCGCCTGGTGACCATGCGCCTTGCGCCGCTCGATCTGCCGGAAGGCAACGCCATGCGCGCACCGGGTGAAACGCCGGGGCTGATGGCGCTGGAGATCGCCATGGACGAGATGGCAGAACAACTCAAACTCGATCCGATCCAGTTCCGCATCCTCAACGACACCCAGGTCGATCCGGTGAAAACCGAGCGGCCGTTCTCCCAGCGGCGTCTGATCGAATGCCTGCAAACCGGCGCCGAGCGTTTTGGCTGGGATAAGCGCAATGCGACGCCCGGCACCCGTCGCGAAGGTCGCTGGCTGATCGGCATGGGCGTTGCGGCAGCGATTCGCAACAACCTGCTGGTGAAGTCCGGCGCACGGGTACGACTGGAGCGCGACGGCAAGATCAGCGTTGAAACCGACATGACCGACATTGGCACCGGCAGCTATACGATCATTGGTCAGACTGCAGCGGAAATGATGGGAGTCAGCCTGGACGATGTGGTGGTGCGACTCGGCGATTCGAATTTCCCGGTGTCGGCCGGCTCCGGCGGCCAGTTCGGCGCCAATTGCTCGACCGCCGGGGTTTACGCGGCGTGCATGAAGCTGCGCGAAGCGGTCGCGACCAAACTGGGCATGAACGCGGGTGAAGCGCAGTTTGTCGACGGCCACGTGCGGCTGGGCAACCAGAACGTGCCGTTGCGTGACGCCGCGCAACACGCCCCGATCGAAGTCGAGGACAGCATCGAATTCGCCGACCTCGCCAAGCAGTACCAGCAATCGACCTTCGGCGCGCACTTCGTCGAAGTCGCCGTCGATGCCGCCACCGGCGAAGTCCGCGTGCGGCGCATGCTCGCGGTCTGCGCCGCCGGGCGGATTCTCAATCCGAAATCGGCCCGCAGCCAGGTGATCGGCGCGATGACCATGGGCGTCGGCGCAGCATTGATGGAAGAACTCGCGGTGGACAAGCGCCAGGGCTTTTTCGTCAACCATGACCTGGCGGGCTACGAAGTGCCGGTGCATGCCGACATCCCGCATCAGGAGGTGATTTTCCTCGATGAAACCGACCCCATTTCCTCGCCGATGAAAGCCAAGGGGGTCGGTGAACTGGGGATCTGCGGCGTGAGTGCGGCGGTGGCGAATGCGATCTATAACGCCACCGGTGCACGGGTGCGGGAGTATCCGATTACTCTGGACAAGGTTCTGGATGCGTTGCCTGAGATGATCTGAAACCGAATGAAAAACGCCCGGCGTGAGCCGGGCGTTTTTGTGCCTGAGACGGCATGGCACCTGCGGTTGCTGTATCCGATTCGTCTACCTGGCGGCCACGCGCTCAAGGCCTGGGCGCAGAGATTCGCTGGCGTGGAGAGTGATCTCGGCTTCCGGCACCTGCGCACTCCGTTCCTCGGCCTCGCCATTGAGCGCCCTGTGCATTTTTTCGCTATCGAGCGCCCCGACCCATTTGGCGATGGCCATGGTGCCCACGCCATTACCGATGGTGTTGGTGATTGCCCGAGCCTCCGACATGAAGCGATCGACCCCGAGCAACAGCACCATGCCTGCCACCGGAATCGTGCCGAGCGAGGCCAATGTCGCGGCCAGTATGATGAACCCTGAACCGGTTACCCCCGCCGAGCCCTTGGAGGTGAACATCAACACCGCCAGCACAATCAATTGGTCGGTCAGCGTCAGCGGTGTGTTCGTCGCCTGAGCGATGAAGATCGCCGCGATGGTGTAGTAGATGGCCTGGCCGTCCGGGTTGAAAGTCAGCCCCGAGGGGATGATCATCCCGGCCACCGGTTTCGATACGCCGGCCTTTTCCATCTTCGAGATCATCTGCGGCAGCACCGACTCCGAGGAGCTGGTGCCGAGTACCGTAAACAGCTCTTCCTTGATGAACCTGAGGAATTTCCACAAGCTGAAACCGCTGTAACGGCAGATCGGGCCGAGCACAAAAATCACGAACACCGCACAGGTCAGGTAAACGCAGGCCATCAGTTTTCCCAGCGAAAACAGCGAACTGAAACCGTACTTGCCAATGGTGAAGGCAATGGCGCCGAACGCACCAATCGGCGCCAGACGCATGACCATGTTGACGATTCGAAACATGCCCTGCATCAGACTCTCAAGCGCATCGACAAACACCTTGCCACGCGGCCCGACATGGGCCAGGGCGATGCCCAGCAGGATCGAAAACAACAGGATTTGCAAAACATTGCCCTTGGCAAATGCATCGACGATCGTGTCGGGGATGATGCCCATCACAAAATCCATGAACGACGCATGTTTGGCCGCTGTGGTGTACGTCGCCAGGCTGCTGGTGTCGAGACTGGCGACATCGACATTCATGCCCGCGCCAGGCTTGAACACGTCCACCACGATCAGCCCGATGACCAGCGCCAGCGTCGACACCACCTCGAAATAAATCAAAGCACGAAAGCCGACCCGACCCAGCTCCTTCATGTTTTCCATGCGGGCGATACCGGTCACCACCGTGAGAAAAATCACCGGTGCCAGCAGCATTTTGATCAGTTTGATGAAGGCGTCGCCCAAGGGTTTGAGCGCGGTGCCGGTCTCGGGCACCAGCACGCCGATGAGTGCGCCGAGAATCACGGCGACAAGGACTTGTACGTAAAGTTTGCCGAATATTCTTTTCATGACAGGGCCCTGATTTTTTATTGTTGTCAGGAAATGCCGAGGGGCGCGATACGCCCCTCGGCGGTGTGCCGCAGTACTGATTTGAATTGCAGAGGGATCAGCGGTTGATCAGCGCGATCACCGCGTCGGTGACTTGGCGCGTCGTGGCGGTGCCACCCAGATCCGGAGTGTGCAGACCGCTTTCCGTGACTGCCTCGATTGCCGACATCAGGTGTTTGGCGGCTGTTTTTTCGCCCAGATGCTCAAGCATCATCGCGGCAGTCCAGAACGTCGCGATCGGATTGGCCACGCCTTTGCCGGTGATATCAAACGCCGAGCCGTGGATCGGCTCGAACATCGAAGGGAAATCACGCCCTGGATTGAGGTTGGCCGTGGGCGCAATGCCGAGGCTGCCGGACAACGCAGCGGCCAGATCAGACAGAATGTCGGCGTGCAGGTTGGTCGCGACAATCACGTCCAGCGTCGCCGGCTTGAGCACCATGCGAGTGGTCACGGCATCGACCAGTTCCTTGTCGATCTTCACGTCCGGGAAGTCCTTGGCGACTTCGTAGAAGATTTCGTCCCACAGCACCATGCCGTGCCGCTGGGCATTGGATTTGGTGACCATGGTCAAATGTTTGCGCGGGCGGCTTTGCGCCAGTTCGAAGGCGAAACGATGAATGCGCTCGACCCCGGCACGGGTGAACACCGACACTTCGGTCGCCACTTCTTCCGGCAAGCCTCGATGAACGCGGCCGCCGTTGCCGGAATACTCGCCCTCGGAGTTTTCCCGGACCACGACCCAATCGATCTGCTCACCGTTGTGCAGCGGACTTTTCACCCCCGGCAGCACGCGGGCCGGACGCACGTTGGCGTATTGATCGAAACCCTGGCAGATCGGCAGACGCAGGCCCCACAGGGAAATGTGATCCGGCACATTGAGTGCGCCGACCGCACCGAAGAAAATTGCGTCGAAGGTTTTCAGTTCCTGCAAGCCGCCTTCAGGAATGTAGTGACCGTTTTTCAGGTAGTTGTCGGAGTTCCAGTCGAAGTGTTTGAAATCCAGTTCAAAACCGGATTTTTTCGCCAGGGCTTGTAGTACTTCGACGCCGGCGGCAATCACTTCCACACCAATGCCATCACCCGGAACCGCTGCAATCTTGTATGCACTCATGGTCAACTCCACTCTCTTCACGTTTTTGTTTTGCCTGCCGGACAGGGCTGTCAGGCGGGGTGTGATCGGAGTATATGTAGTGACCAGAAAGCGGTGAGTTACAGAAAATCACTACATCCATAACTTTGAGTTACCAATGAGCCAGACCCTCGATCTGTCGTTTTTTCATTTGCTGGCCAACAAAGGCAGCCTGGCCGCCACGGCTCGGGAATTGGGTGTGACGCCTCCAGCCGTAAGCAAACGCCTGAGTGCGCTGGAGGCTCGTCTGGGTGTGCGGCTGGTCAATCGCACCACGCGCTCAATGAGTCTCACGGCAGAAGGCGAACTGTATTTTTCCCATGCGGCGCGGATCCTGACGCAGATCGACGAGGTCGAGCAGTTGATCGGCGCCAGCCGGGCAACCCCTAAAGGGCTGATCCGGGTCAATGCCTCGCTGGGCTTTGGTCGTCGCTACATCGGTCCGGCCCTGGCGGCGTTTTTTGCCCGATACCCGGAGGTGGAAATCCAGCTGGAAATCAGCGACCACCCACTGGATCTGACGACCCACGGCTTTGATCTGGGGATCCGTTTCGGCACCCTGCCCGACGCGGCATTTCATGCCCGCAAGATCGCCTCCAACCGCCGCTTGCTCTGTGCCTCGCCGCTGTATCTGGAGAAACACGGGGTGCCACAGAAACTGTCGGACCTGCCGCAACACAACTGTATATTCCTGCGGCAGAACGAAACGCCCTACGGCGTCTGGAGTTTCACTGACGGCGGACGGACGCAAAACATCAAAGTGCGCGGTGCCCTGGGTTGCAACGATGGTGAGGTGGCTTTGAATTGGGCCCTGGAAGGCTATGGCATTCTGCTGCGTGCTGAATGGGACATCGCCCGCTACGTGCGCAGCGGCCGTTTGCGCCTGGTGCTGGAAGACCAGACCCCGACCCGCGCCGATGTGTACGCGGTGTATCCGCAACAGCTGCACCTGTCGGCACGGGTTCGCAGCCTGATCGATTTTCTGGTGGAGCGCTTCAAGCACATCGACAATCTGGATGACCCAGGCGACTAACTGACCAAGGCAATCAACTGCTGACGCTGCGCATCGGTCAACATCAACCCAAACCCGGCGCCGGCGTTGTCGGCCATGTACAACGGGTTGCTGGTGCCGGGAATCACACAAGTCACCGCCGGATGCGCCAGCAGGAATTTCAATGCCAGTTGCGGCCAGCTCTTCGCCCCCACCTGAGCTGCCCAACCCGGCAGCGGTTTACCTTTGAGCCGCGCGAGCAGGTCGCCACCGCCGAATGGCCGGTTGCAGATCACCGCCACCCCACGCTCGCGGCACAGCGGCAGGATGCGCTTCTCGACCCCGCGATCATCGAGCGCGTAGTTGATTTGCAGGAAGTCCAGCGGCTCGGCCTTGAGCACCGCTTCCACCTCCTCATACGCCGACGGCGTGTAGTGGGTGATGCCGATGTAGCGGATGCGGCCCTGCTCTTTCCAGTCGCGCAGGGTCGGCAGATGGGTTTGCCAGTCGAGCAGGTTGTGGATCTGCATCAGGTCGATGCGCTCGGTGCGCAGCAGGCTGAACGACTGTTCCATCTGCGCGATGCCCTCCTCGCGACCACGGGTCCAGACCTTGGTCGCCAGAAACGCCGGTGAGCGCGGTTCGTGGATCGACAGCAGTTCGCCAGTGGTTTCCTCGGCGCGGCCATACATGGGCGAGCTGTCGATCAGCGTGCCGCCCTTTTTGAACAGCTCGCCGAGCACCGCCGGCAATTGTTTGTAGACCGGATCGCCGGGGGCGACGTCGAAACCGCGATAAGTGCCCAACCCCACCAACGGCAGTGGCTCGGAGCTCGAAGGGATGGCGCGGGTCTGCATGGTCTGGGCTCCTGTGGCGTTCGGCGACGTAATGGCGGCCAGCGCCCGGTCAAAGGTGAAAACCGCTGACACCCCGGCTGCCAGCGTCAGCAACCGGCGGCGGGAATATCCCTCAGTGTGGTTCATGCTGGCGCCCTTGCCCTGTGGATCTGTTGCACCTTGTGTTTGGATGCAGCCCGCAAAACCGTTGGACTACACTGCGACAGCCAACCTGCGCGCCCGGTTAACGTTAGTCGAATGTCCAGAACCCTGTTGTCCCTCGTCGCTTTGATCGTCGCCGTGTACCTGATCCTGTGCGCGGCGCTGTTCGTTTTTCAGCGGGCGCTGATCTATTTTCCCCAGCCCGCCAGCCTCGATTCGCCGGAGTCACGGTTGACGCTGGCCATGCCCGACGCCGAGATCCGCGTGACGGTGCGCGAGCGCGCCGGCCCCAGAGCGCTGATCTATTTCGGCGGCAATGCCGAGGACGTTTCGCGCAATCTGCCGGAGTTTTCCGAGGCGTTTCCTGACTATTCGTTGTATTTGCTGCATTACCGGGGATTTGGCGGCAGCGGCGGTTCGCCCTCCGAAGCGGCGATTGCCGAGGATGCGCTGGCGCTGTTTGATCAGGTGTATGCGAGTCATCCGCAGATTGCGCTGCTGGGGCGCAGCCTCGGTTCCGGCGTCGCGGTGCGGCTGGCCAGCCAGCGACCGGTGGAACGGTTGATTCTGGTCACGCCTTACAACAGCCTCGAGGAAATCGCCGCCCGTCAATACCCGTGGGTGCCGGTGCAGTGGTTGCTCAAGGATCGTTTCCGGTCGGGCCAGTACGCGGCGCACATCCGCGTGCCGACGTTGCTGCTGGCGGCGAGCGACGACGAGGTGATTCCACGGGCCAGCACCGAGCGCTTGCTGCACAGTTTTCCCGACGGTGTGGCCACGCTCAAAGTGGTGGCGAACGCGACGCACAATTCGATTTCCGAACGGCCGCAATACCTGCAATGGATTGAGGATGCGTTGAATCGCTGAGCACTTCGTCGGCAGCCGATGAAACCCCGCGCTGCTTCGTGAACCAAGTGCAAAAAGGCCAGTCCTACCCGCGCCGCGTTCTGCGGTTCACTTTCCTTCAGCCTTGTCTTTGTTCAGAGCTTTGCGTCCCATGCGCCACGCCGTACGTTCGTCTCGCTTCGTTTCGCTGTGCCTGTTGATCCTTTCTCCCCTGTTTTCTCCCTCTGCCCACGCCGGCGCCGAGCGGCAACTGGTGGCCGCCATCAACGACTACCGCGCCCATCCGCAACGATGCGACCGACGCCCGGCCCAACGGCTGGCGCCGCTGACGCTGAAGTCGAACCTGGCGTTGCCGGTCGGTTATGGCTATGGCGGTGGATTGCGCGAACGATTGAAGGATTTCGGTTATGCGGCCGTGGCGGTGCGCAGCATCCGGATCGTCGGCGCGCAGGACGCCGAAGAGGCGTTCGAAATGCTGCAAGACGATTACTGCGGCGCGCTGCTCGACGGTCAATACGCCGACATCGGCATCAGCCGCGCCCGCAGCGAATGGCAAGTGGTGCTGGCCCGGCCGGTGCTTGACAGTCGCGTCGGCGACAACCGCAGCGTCGGCAAGGCCTTGCTGGCCGAGGTCAACGCCGCCCGCGCCCGACCGCGCATGTGCGGCCGCCAGCGCTTCGCCGCCGCCCGCCCGTTGAGCTGGAACCCGGCCCTCGGCGCCGCCGCCCAGGGCCACAGCAAGGCCATGGCCTACGGCAACTATTTCGCCCACCGCGACCCGGACGGCGACGGCCCGGCAGATCGCGCCCGTGCGGCCGGCTACCGTGGCCGGCAGATCGGCGAAAACATCGCCGCCGGGCAAAGCTCACCGGGCAAGGCCATGGCCGGCTGGCTGGCCAGCCCCGGACACTGCGCCAACCTGATGAACCCGATGTTCACCCAGGTCGGCGCCGGGTTTGCCAGTGAGGCGCGCAGTGATGAAGGGGTTTACTGGACGATGCTGTTCGGGGCGCCCTGATCCGGTTCCATCCGAAACCGTCGAAGAGCGCTGCAAGTCGCAACTCGACGGCTGATCGTCAGACCGGAGAAATCGTGGCAAGGACGCCGATCATGATGGTCAACACAAGAAAGCCGCCGAGGAAAATCGCCATCTTAGCCATGAAGGCCTCCTGAATACTCAATGTCCGGCGCACCGGGCACTTCGGAATGAAGCGCGTCGCGTATGGCCGAACGGCAGGGCCATTTTGGGCCCGTGGCTGAGATGGTTACAGATGCAGATTCGACAGGAAAAAGCGGATCAGATGGATCGGGTTGGCGCATGGGTCGATATTCAGATCGGTACAGAGGGTTTCCGTTGCGCCGCTTTGATCTAGAGTCATGGGCGCCGCGCCTAAAACAACAAAAAATACAGGAGTGAAACCATGTCCGACCTGAACCTGCACCCCAAAGCCGCCGAATCCCTGAACCGCTGGCACGAGATGATCCGCACCGGCAACCTCAAGGCCCTGCCCGAATTGCTCGATCCCAAAGCGGTGTTCCGCTCGCCCATGGCCCACACGCCTTATCCAGGCGCGCCGGTGGTGTCGATGATCCTCAATACCGTGTTCGAGGTGTTTGAAGACTTCAAATACCACCGTGAACTGGCGACAGCCGATGGCCTGAATGTGGTGCTGGAATTCAGCGCCAAAGTGGGTTCAAAAGAGCTCAAGGGCATCGACATGATCCGCTTCGATGAACAGGGCAAGATCGTCGAGTTCGAGGTGATGGTGCGGCCGCTGAGCGGGTTGCAGGCGTTGGGCGAAGAGATGGGACGGCGGTTGGGAGCTTATCTGGCGGCCGCCAAAGCCTGAAACCCGGACACAAAAAAGCCCACTGACCGTCGCCGGTTCAGTGGGCTTCGTGTGTCTGGCGTCTAGTTACAGAGCCATGTCACGTGCAGCGCTTTCTTTCGGAGCCGGGGCTTTTTCAGCCGAGGCGTCCGCCGCTGGAGCTGCAACCTGGCCAATCACCGGAGGGGTTGGCAGTTGCAGGATCTTGGCGGTGTAAGCCCACTCTTCAGCCACTTTGGCTGGATCGTTGTTCAGCTGGGTGCCGTAGCTTGGAACGATCTGGTGCAGTTTGGCTTGCCACTCAGGGGTAGCGACTTTGTCTTTGAAGACTTTCTGCAGCACGCTCAGCATGATCGGTGCAGCGGTCGATGCGCCTGGCGATGCGCCCAGCAGACCGGCGATGGAGCCGTCTTTCGAAGCAACGATTTCGGTGCCCAGTTTCAGCACGCCGCCAGCGGTTTCATCACGCTTGATGATTTGCACGCGTTGGCCGGCTTGCCACAGGCGCCAGTCTTCGGCTTTGGCGTTCGGGAAGTATTCCTTCAGCGCGTTCAGACGGTCTTCATCCGACAGCATCAGTTGACCGGCCAGGTACTCGACCAGCGGGTATTCCTTGATGCCGACCTTGGTCATAGGCCAGATGTTGTGGGTGGTGGTGGTGGTCAGCAGGTCCAGGTACGAACCTTCTTTCAGGAACTTGGTGCTGAAAGTCGCGAACGGGCCAAACAGGATGACGCGCTTGCCGTCCAGGACACGGGTGTCCAGGTGCGGAACGGACATCGGAGGCGCGCCCACCGAAGCTTTACCGTAGGCCTTGGCCAGGTGCTGTTCGGCGATGGCCGGGTTATCGGTCACCAGGAACGAGCCGCCTACCGGGAAGCCAGCGTATTCCTTGGCTTCTTCGATACCGGACTTCTGCAGCAGGTGCAGGGCACCGCCGCCGGCGCCGATGAACACGAACTTGGCGTCGGTTTCAGTCTTGGTGCCGTCTTTCAGGTTCTTGTAGCTGACGCGCCAGGTGCCATCGGCATTCTTGGTGATGTCCTGTACTTCGCTGGACAGCTTCAAGTTGAAGTTAGGCTTGGTCTGCAGGTAACCGGCGAACTGGCGGGTGATTTCGCCGAAGTTCATGTCGGTACCCAGCGGGCTCCAGGTGGCCGCGATTTTCTGGTTCGGGTCACGCCCTTCCATCATCAGCGGAACCCACTTCTTGATCACAGCCGGGTCTTCGGAGTACTGCATGCCGGCGAACAGCGGGCTCGCTTGCAGGGCTTCGTAGCGTTTTTTCAGGAACTTGATGTTGTCATCGCCCCACACGAAGCTCATGTGCGGAGTGGTGTTGATGAACGAACGAGGGTCCTTCAGGACGCCTTGACGAACCTGCCAGGCCCAGAACTGACGGGAGACCTGGAACGCTTCGTTGATCTCGACGGCTTTCGGGATGGTGACATTGCCCTTGTCGTCTTCCGGGGTGTAGTTCAACTCGGCGAGCGCCGAGTGACCGGTACCGGCGTTGTTCCAGCCGTTGGAGCTTTCCAGGGCGACGCCATCGAGGCGCTCGACCATTTCCATCGACCAGGTCGGTTCCAGCTCATTGATCCACACACCGAGGGTGGTGCTCATGATGCCGCCGCCGATCAGCAGGACGTCGACTTTCTTCGCTTCTTCGGCATTGGCGGAAGACATCCCCATCGCCAAAGCCAGCCCCAGCAAGGCTGTGTTCACTTTTTTAAACATCTGTTGCACCTATGATAAAACGCCTTCCGCCCGCCGCTGTTGTACGTATGAGGTCCCCTCTTTAGCGACACTCAGGCCAGCATCGCGGGTTCCGGCACACTTCAATTTTGACGGGTGGGCACACAAGACCGACAGGCAGTGTCGACCTCAGTTATATGTCCCTTCTGAACTGACTTCTTATCATTATTGGCTTCAGCTACTTGAGCGACAGGGGTTCTGCCTGGCCCGCCGAAAAGCGCACCAGACTGAATTGGGTCAAAACAAGTGGCGCGAAGAATATCACGTCATGGCAAACCCGCGCGTCTGTTCGCGACCGGATAGTTTTCGATTGGTTCCTCAAGCACTTTCTTACACCGATGAATTCCTGCTAAGTTGTACGACGACTGACAAATATTTCGGTCGCTCTCATCACCTACAACAACAAGGAATACCGATGAACAAAACCAGATTGCTGCTCGTTCTCGCCTGCCTCTTCAGCGGTTACGTCGCCGCCGCCCCGGCGGAACAGGATGTCGCCCAGGCCGTCGATCACCTGACCCAGGCGATGCTGCACAAGGACATCGCCGAACTGAACGCCCTGACCGCCGACAACCTCACCTACGGCCACTCCAGCGGCAAGATCCAGGACAAGAAAGCCTTCATCGCCGATATCGAAACCGGCAAGAGCGCGTTCAAGACCCTGGAGATGCAGAACCAGACCATCACCCTGTCCGGGGACACCGCGCTGGTACGCCATCACTTCTCGGCGCAGGCACTGAAAGGCACGGAGGTCGTGCCGACGGAAATCGAGAATTTCCAGATCTGGCAGAAGCAGTCTGGCAAGTGGTTGCTGGTGGGGCGTCAGGCGTACAAGTTCTGATTAAAGTAGAAGGCTCTGGCGAGTACCTCGTCAGAGTTCTCTCCCCTGGTGAGCACTTTACCTACCTGTCCATTTCGCTCCAATTTGCTCCTGCCGTTTGTCCCCTGCCCTGATATGCTGCATCGCTAAACCGTACAAGCTCGTCCTATGGAGTGATCAATGACCCGACTACGCGTCAAGCATTTCGGCCCTATCCGCGATGGTGTGAAGAACAATGGCTGGATAGAGTTCAAACGCGTGACGGTTTTCGTGGGTAACCAAGGCTCCGGGAAGAGCACGCTGGCCAAGCTTTACTCGACATTCTCCTGGATAGAGAAGGCGTTGGTGCGGGGTGATTACGATAAGAAATGGTTTGAAAGAAAGAACAAATTCATCAAACCTTTTTTGACATATCACAGGCTGGAGCACTACATCTCCGATGCAACAGAGATCGAATACGAGGGCGAGGCGTATTCGATTCTTTTCATGTGGGGACTGTTACATATCACTGAATCAAAAGGTGGTAGCTACCATCTGCCTCAGATCATGTACGTGCCTGCCGAGCGAAACTTCATCTCCTATGTCAGACACCCTCGCGAGCTGAAACTGTCCTCGGATTCTCTCAAGGAATTCCTGACCGAATTCGATGCAGCCAAAGCCAATATGAAAGGCACTTTGCTGTTGCCTATCAATCAGGCCGAACTCGAATATGACAAGCTCAACGATATCCTCAATATTCGTGAGTCCGACTACAAACTCAGGTTGGCAGACGCCTCCAGTGGCTTTCAGTCTGCCGTGCCATTGCATCTGGTAAGCCACTACCTGTCCAACGCGGTTCAAGAGCGTAGCGAAGAGCGGCAGGAAACCATGAGCGCCGATGAGCTGGATCGCTTCAGGAAAGAGGTTAAAGAGATCTTTGCCATTGATTCGCTGACAGAAGAACAAAGGCGCATTGCTCTCTCCACGCTGTCCTCCAGATTCAACAAGTCAGCGTTCATCAACATCGTCGAAGAGCCTGAGCAGAACCTTTATCCCCAGTCACAATGGAGCGTTTTGCAGAGTCTTCTGCAATTCAACCAAGGCCGGGCCAACCGCCTGGTGCTGACAACCCACAGCCCATACGTAGTGAATTACCTGACCATTTCGGTACAAGGCAAGCACCTGCAAGACAGCATTCTCCAGAAAAAGCGCCACAAGGATCTACTCCCTAAACTCGCCGCCGTTATTCCTTTGCATGCCTTGCTAGACGCTGAAGAGTTGGCGATATACCAAGCCGATGAAAGAACTGGATCGATCACGAAACTGCCTATGGTTGATGGCATTCCTTCCGATGACAATTTTCTGAACAGATCCTTGCAAGAAGGCAATGATTTATTTGACGCACTCCTCGATATCGAGGAGGAGCTTGAAGGGTGAATTTTCTTGATATCCGCTGCCAGACAGGCCCGTTTACTGATGCCGAATTTGGACTACGCGACGATCAAGAGCACCCTCTCGCTTATGTCGACTTGGACAATTCGAAAGAATGGGTAGCCACGGTATCGAACCCGCTCCAAAGACCGATCGTCTTTACCGCAATTGACAAATGCGTGATCAAAGACGCTGAGGAAATAGGTCGGGATCGATGTGACTGCATGCTGAGGACTGATGACGCGCTGTACCTTGTTGAGTTGAAAGACCGAGATGGAGGGGGCTGGCAAGGACAAGGGATCAAACAATTGGAGTCTACAATTCAATTTTTGATTGATGCACACGGCGAGCAATTCCTGGCTAACCACCACCCCAAAATTGCCTACGTCTGCAACAAAAAGTCCCCCTTCGTTAAACCAGAACTCAATGCGAAGAACCGCTTCAAGAAGTACAACTTCAGATTGAAGGTTGAGGCGACCATTAATGTACGGCGAAAAGCGGATCAGTGATCCGCTGGCTCATCTCACCTTGAGCAGATACTTACATTCCCCTCACAACCGAAACCGGTCCACCGACTGCGCCAGCCGCCCCGCCAGACTCGACAGTTCATCCGTGGTATTCGCCGTCTCGCCGATGACCTTGCTGTTGCCCTCCGACATGCCCGCGATCATCTCCACCTGATGGGCAATTTCGTTGCTGGCCTGGCTCTGTTCGCCGATGGTGCGGGTGATGTCGTTGACCAGTTGCGTGGTGCTCAGGGTGGCGTCGAGGATTTCGCGGATGGCGCGCTCGACGTCGGCGGTGACCGCCATGCCCTTGTCGACCTGGGCGACACCAGCCTCCATGCTGCTGACGGCCTCGCGGGTGCTGTTCTGGATGCGCGCGACCATCGCGGCGATTTCCTGGGTCGAGGCGCTGGTGCGCGCAGCCAGACTGCGCACCTCATCGGCCACCACCGCAAAGCCCCTGCCCTGCTCACCCGCCCGGGCCGCCTCGATGGCGGCGTTAAGCGCCAGCAGGTTGGTCTGGTCGGCGATGCTCTTGATCACCTGAATGATATTGAAGATGCCTTCGGATTCCTGATCGAGGGTGCGGATCACTTGCGCCGATTGCTGGGCGGAACGGGCGATGTCGTCCATGTCGCTGACGACCTGATGGATCACCTGCCCGCCGTTTTTCGCCAATGACTCGGCCTGGCTGGCCATGTTCAGCGCGCGCTCGGCGTGACGGGTGATTTCCTCGATGCTCGCGGTCATCTGGCTCGCGGCGGCGGCCATGGTGCCGGCGGCGGTGCTTTGCTGCTGACTGCTGTCGGCCACCTGATGGCAGCCGTGGCTCAATTGTTCGCTCATGCCGCTGACGCCGTGGGCGTTGCGCCGCACCACGTCGATCATGTCCCGCAGGTCGCGCTGCATCGTGGCCAGCGTGCGGATCAGCGCACTGGCTTCGTCCTTGCCGGACGGTTCGGCGATCGGCTCGCTGAGGTTGCCATGGGCGATGCTTTCGGCGATGCGGCTGGCGGATTTCAGCGGCCCCATGATGCTCAGGATCACCCACCGGCCCTGAGCCAACAGCAGCAACAGACTGGCGACCAGGACAATGCCGAGGGCGATATTGGCATTGTGGATCGCCGCCTCGGTGCCTTCGCTGGTGTGCCGGGTATTGGTTTCGATCAGCTCGCTGAGAGCGGCCATCTGTTCTTCGAGCTGGCTGAATGCGGTATTGAAGGTCCCCAGTTGCTGCTGGGCGCTGTCCGGATCCTCCAGTGCAAGACCGACGATCTGTTCGCCGGCGCTGATGTAGGTGTCGAGGCTGGGCTTGATCTGCTCGAGCGCGGACTTGATCGTGGGATTGACCGGCAGCTTGAGGTTTTCACCCAGCACCTCGCGAAAATGCGCCGCATGCTCTTCGACCGAACTGCGCACCTCGTCCGCCGAACTGGTGCTTTTGCCCAGCCCCACCAGCATCGCCGAATACACGTCCGCGCGCAGGGCGTCGTGCATCATGTCGGCTTCCATGTGGTTGCGCAGCGCGCTCATGCTGACCCCGTTATCACTGACCGCCGAAGCCATCCGCTGGTTGCCCACATAACTGACCAGGCTCACGATCAGCGCCGTCAGCAGGCTGGTCGCAATCAGCAACACCAAACGCAGTTTGATCGACACCGTGATTTCCTCCCAGGCTGCGCCACACGGCGCCTTTCAACGCTTCAGTTAAGCCTATTTCCATGAACCCGCTGCGTTAGAGCGTCTCAGCGTGTTTCGTTACATCCAGTAAAAATGCCGCACTGTGCGACGGTTCTCATTCCGCCCCCTACCGCCTGAGCCGACTTACGGAACTCCCGTGCCCGCCGACACCTCTCACATTATGTGGTACTTCCTTTTCGCTTTACGCTGCTGGAGGAACACCGTCATGCGTCGTTTACTACTGGTTTCGTCTCTTATGCTGTGCCTGCCTTTCGGTTCGGCTTTCGCCCGCGTGGATGCGGGGGATGTCGCCACTTCGGCCGGCGTTTCCGCCTCGCTGTATTCCACGTTCAAGGATCACAAAATGGTGATTCCGGCCCGTGACGACTTGTCGGCATTCGTCGCCAGCGGCGGAACGATCCGTGGCGTGTACCTGGAATCGGTACTGCAGCAGGTGCGTCAGGACAATCCTGGGCTGAACGCCAGCGATGAAGAGCTGGCCAATGCCATCCTGGTTCAGTACGAAGGTCTGTCGCAGTAACCACGGCACGTTCGATGATGATGGTGGCTGACGGACTTGCCACCGTTACGCCCTGCCGATGGACGGCTGGCGAACGACCATGGGCAAAACCGTCGAACGGCCTCTATGATGGAGGCCATGACGATTTCCGCCTCACTCCGCTCCCCTTGCCCGCCGGGTCTGTGCATCTGCGGGCGTGATCCGCTGCTGGATACGCCCGGCGCGGATGTGCGCATCCTGTTGCTGACCCGCGAAGAAGAAAAGCGTCTGCTCGAGCGTCTGGAAAACCTCAAAGACCTCGCCGACCTTGAGCGTCTGCAAGGCAAGATGTTCGATCAGCTCGGGATTCGTGTGCTGATCGCGCCGAAGTTCGGTGAAGTGCGGACTGTGCGCGGAGGCATCGAGATTGAGGTCGAAGAGCTTCCGGGGCTGTGCCGTAAAACCCGAAAAACCATCCCGGCCGCCATCCGCCGTGGCCTGGAAAAAAACCCGCAAGTCGCCTTCGACCTGCTCAACGCCCACGACTTGCTGCGCGACACCTGATCATTTCTTCATGCCCACCCGCTTGCGCATCTCGGCCGTGATGCTTTGCCGGGTTTTCTTCATGTCCGCCCAAGGTTCATCGCCCACGTCCGCCAGCCGTTCGTGAACGTTGTGCACGGTCCATTGATCGGCACCTTTGATCTCGCCGACCTCCTCCCGAAACAGCGGCACCGACACCGGCAACCCTTCACGGGTACGCGCCGCGTAGGCGCAAATGGTGGTGGCGCCCAGGCCGTTGCGCAGGTAATCGATGAAGATCCGCCCTACGCGATTTTTCGGCCCGGACACCGCAGAAAAACGCTCCGGCAACAATTTCGCCATGTGCGTGACGATGGCGTGGCTGAAATCCTTGACCTCGTCCCAGCCATGCTTGCGGGTCAGCGGCACCACCAGATGAATGCCCTTGCCGCCGCTGGTCTTGAGAAACGCCTTGAGGCCCAGCTCATCCAGCACGGTCAGGGTCAGCGCCGTGGCTTCGACCATGCTTTTCCACGGCAGCGCCGGGTCCGGGTCGAGGTCGAGGACAAAACGGTCGGGCTTGTCCAGATCGGTGGTGGTAGCGTTCCAGGTGTGCAGTTCGACCGTGCTCATCTGCACAGCGCCGATCAAGGCTTCGGCGTTGTTGATCAGCATCACCGGCTGGCCGGTCAGTTCCTTGTCCAGCGTGCGGATGCCGGGGATCGCCAGGTTTTCGGCGTTCTTCTGGAAGAACAGCTCACCGGCGATACCGTCCGGCGCGCGCACCAGCGCCACCGGGCGATCCTTGAGCTGCGGCAGAATCCATTCGGCGACGCTGGCGTAATACTCGGCCAGCTGCATTTTGGTGGTGCCACTGCTGGCGTCGATCACTCGGTCGGGATGGGTGATCCGCACCTTGCCGTCGGCCAGGCCGGATTGCGACGGCGCGGTAGATTCAGTCTTTGAAGTCTTCATGGGTTTGGCGCGCTCCTCGGTGATGTCCTTGGCCGGTTTGTCCTCGCGCAAGCCATGAAAAACGGCGTGACGCACCGAGCCGTCCTGGGTCATTTCGGCGAAGGCCACTTCCGCCAGCAAACTCGGCTTGAGCCAGTGCACACCCTTGGCTTCGAACCCTGTGGGCGGGTTGGCCACTGCCGGTTTTTTCACTCGCAACGGTTTCAACTGCGCGAGGATGCTCTTGAGGGTGGTTTCATTGAATCCGGTGCCGACCTTTCCGGCGTAACGCAACTCGCCGCTGTCACGATCATGCAGCCCCAGCAGCAACGCGCCGAATGAACTGCGCGCGCCTTTCGGATCGGTATAGCCGACGATCACGAATTCCTGGCGATGCTTGCACTTGAGCTTGATCCAGTCGCTACTGCGGCGCGACACGTAAGACGAGCCGAGGCGTTTACCGATCAGGCCTTCCATGCGCATCTGGCAGGCGCTGTTGAGCAAGGCCTGCGGGGTTTCGTCGAACGCTTCGGAAAAACGCAGCAGCGGGTCTCGATGCGTTTTCAGCACCGTCGCCAGCGCAGCACGCCGTTCCTCCACGGGCACCTCGCGCAGGTCGACACCGTTCAGATACGGCAGATCAAACAGGTAATAGACGATGTTTTCGCTGCGTCCCGAATCGAACGCGTTTTGCAGGGCCTGAAAATCAGGTACGCCGTCCGCGTCGGCGACCACCATCTCACCATCCAGCCACGCCGACTCCAGGCCCAGCGCCGCCAGGGCTTGCGCCTGTTTCGGCAATTTGTGCGTCCAGTCATGGCCATTGCGAGTGAACAACTGCACCTCATCCTGATCGACGCGCGCCATGATCCGATAGCCGTCGAACTTGATTTCGTATTGCCAATCCCCTTCCGGCGCGCTCTCCACCAGAGTCGCCAGTTGAGGTTTCAACTGCGCCGGGATACTCGCCTTGTGGGCGCCAGTGAGTTTGCCGGAAGCTGGCTTGCGCGGTGCTTTCGCCGGGCCTTTCAGTGGCTTGACCTGCTTCGCACTCAGCCGGGGTTTGTCGACGATCGTGCGCTCGCTGAGCACGCTGTCGGGCTCGGCGACCAGCACGTCGTAATCGCTTTGCGGGCGTGCGGCGCTGTCCTGATGCTTGATCAGAAACCACTGCTCTTTCTTGCCCGGCATGTGGGTGCGCACCAGGTTCCAAACCCCGGCGAGCTTCTCGCCGCGCAGTTCGAATTTGAGCTTGCCCCTGGCGTAGGCTTTCTCCGGGTCTTCCAGCGGAATCCACACGCCGCGATCCCAGACGATCACATCGCCGGCACCGTAATGCCCTTCGGGAATGCTGCCCTCGAACGTCGCGTAATCCAGCGGGTGATCCTCGACGTGCACCGCCAGCCGCTTGACCTTGGGATCCAGCGACGGGCCCTTGGGCACCGCCCAGCTCTTGAGCGCGCCGTCGAGTTCCAGGCGAAAGTCATAATGCAGGTGCGAGGCGTCATGCTTCTGGATGCAAAATTGCAAAGCCTGCTCACCGCCGGGCTTCTTGCCCCGTCGGTGGTCGGCTGCCGGTTCCGAGGTCGCCGAGAAGTCACGCATCCGGTTGTAGTCGTCGAGATTCCTGCTCATCCTGCACCTGCCTTGTTTCAACCTGTTCGAGTCACCGTCAGCGCGACCACGGCAATCCGGTCGACGCGCTGATAGCCGGGATTCAGCAACTCTTCGCCGAACACATCGGGATCGAGTTCGCGGTAGGTCCAGCCGAACCGTTTTTCATCCAGCCGTGGCAATACCGTGTCGAGGAAAGGATCGCGGCCATCGACCATCGCCACGCCGGTGTACAGCAGCAGCGAACCACCGGGGGTCAGGTGATTGAGCGCCTGTTCGACGATGCGCAACGACAGCCCCGCCCCCAGCGTCCCACCGCCATGGCGGTAAGCTCGTCCGGCCGGATCGGCCATGTACGGCGGGTTGGCGACGATCAGGTCGAATTCACCGTCCACGCCTTGCAATACATCACTGGCGCGCACCTCGACGTTGGCCACTTCGGCCAGCGCCGCGTTGATCGTGGTCAGGCGCAGCGCAGCGGGATTGATATCCACCGCCAGCACTTGCGCTTCGCGCCGGGCACGGCCGATCAGGATCGCGCCGACTCCGGCGCCACAACCGATGTCCACCGCACGGTGGATGGGCGCAAAGTTCTGCTGCAAATGGCTGTGAATCAGTTGGGCAAAGCGATAGGTATCCGGGCCGAAGAACACCGAATCGGCGGCATCCGTGGGAAACCCGGAATGCACGAACAGCATGTCATCCAGGCTCGACCAGCGCACCCGGCTCTTCAAGCGTCCGTCGAACGCATCAATCACCTGGGCGTCCTGCAATTGTCGCTGTTCATCGACAGACAGCAGGCCCGGTTCGAACGGGCGCGACCATCCGAACACATCCCGCAGGCAATCGGCGGCCTGCCCTTCGTCGCGCTGGTTGACCCGTTGATGGGTCAGCGGCGTCGGGGTGATGAAACGATAGCCGTCGGCCTGCAGGCGCCGCCCCAGTTGCAGCAGCACCAGATCGTTGGCAGACAGTTGTTCTTCCTGATTCATTGAATATTTCCTTAACGCAGGCCGGATTTGAGTTGGATGAATTGGCGAGTGGCAAGCAGCCCGGCCGGATGCGCGTGCCGGGCCGGCGCGAGCCAGGGGATCAACGTTGCGAACCTGGTGTGTGCGTCCTGCCCTTGCAGTGCCGCATTCAGGCGTTGCACATCGGGGTCCTGCTCGGGCACCTCGATCGGCGCGGGGACTGAGGGGCGGCGGCGGAACGCGACGGTTTTGTCCGCAGAAATCCAGTCACCGGCAATCCAGTCGTGCACCAGTTGTTTTTCATAGGCGCTGAACACGCCGAACATCGCCGCACCGTCGCCATCGATCAATTGCCAGAAGCGGCTGCCCTGTGGATCTTCGTGGCGCTTGATCCAGCCCTTGTCCTGCATGGCCTGCAGGAACCCGGACAGCTGCTGCGGATCGGCCAGCCACTGATTGACGGTCTTGCCTTCGAAGCGGCAATAGTCGGAGTGCATGTGTTGAGCGAACGGACACTTGCGTTCAAGCATCGCCAACAGTTCGCGCTCCAGATCGAACCCCTCGATGATTGCGCGACTGCCCTGTCCCAGGTCATTGAGCCGATAGCCCAGCGATACCCGGCGCAGGAAATCGCTGCGATCAGCCTCCAGAGGCAGCAGATCGAGAACGGCCTGAACGGCTTTTTGCGCATGACCGGTGCTGGCATTGTCGATGGTCACGTGCAGAGTGAAGTAGTAAGGATCGATCCCCAGTTCACTGAGTTCGTAACTGCTGATCAACAGGTGCAGGGGCAGTTGCTCGTAGCCAAGGTTGTAACCGATCACCTCCGGCAAAAAATCCATGCCGCCGGCACCCAGGGCCAATTGCAGCGCGCCTTGCAGATAGCGTTCGTCGGGCAGGGGACTGCTCGGCTCGAGGCCCTGTTCGGCGAGCAGCTGGCGGTAGATCACGACGTGGTTCTGGGCCGGATTGCCCTCGCCCAGTTCTTCCAGATAAGTGCTGATCAGGCTGCTGAAGCGCGGATCGCGCCACTGTCCGAGCAAGCCGTAGAGCCAGGCGCCATCGACCAGTTTGGTCGGCGCCACCGCTTGCAGGAAATACAGCGCATGAGCCTTGCAACTGAAGAACTGCCGCGCGCCTCCAGCCTTGCGTTGTTGCAGATAGTCGGCGTATTGCCGGGCGACATCGGCACAGTGCTCGGCCACCCAGGCATGCCACTGCGCGGGGTCCGATGGCAGCTCATCCTTCAACTGCGCGGCTTGCAGCAGGTGATCTTCCAGAAAGGCGCACGCCAGCGGCTGCGGATGTTCCTCGGATAAAAGTGCTTCATGGATACGCCGCAACCCACCCGGAGAATCGAGCGGACGCGATGGGGCGGGGGCAGCTTGCAGGTGAGTCAGGACAGTCATGGCAATATTCTCGATCGATTGGCAGGACGCTCAGTCACTCGCCTCTAATGAAGCAGAGAGGCTTGGCGCGTCAAAAATTCAATCGGCTTGAAAATTGCCCTGACGGACGGAGCCTTCGGCTCGCTCCTTGCTTGAACGGAACGGTCGAAGGCTTTGAGAGGAGAGGGTCAGGCCGTACCCTTGGCCTGCTGTTCGAGGTGAACCTGCAACTCGGGGTCGATCTGCAACGCCGCTGCCAGTTCATCCAGATAATTGCGCTCGGCGTCCTGCTGATCGTCCACCAGCATCACGCTGGCCAGGTACATCTCGGCGGCCATGGCTGGATCGTTCTGCGCCGCCTGCGCCACTTCGGTGGGATCCAGTGGTTTGGCGACCTCGTCGTCGAGCCATTGCTGCAGGTTCAGGTCATCGGTGTGCTTGCCGATTTCACTGCTGATGAGGTGTTTTTCCGACTCGTCGATCCGCCCGTCAGCCTTGGCCGCCGCGATCAATGCACGCAGAACGGCGTGGCTGTGTTCTTCGACTTGCGGGCCGGACAACAGATCCGCAGTCTGCGGAGTTTGCTGCGGCGCGGCGGACGCCTGGCTGCGTTGCCAGGCTTGATACGCCTGGAAAGCCATCATGCCCAGCGAAGCCAGCGCCGCGTAATTGGTGCCGCCGGACCGACGCTGCGTGCCGCCACCCAGCGCCCCGCCACCGCCGAGCAATCCGCCAAGCAACCCGCCCAGGCCACCCAGCCCTCCGGCAGCAGAACCGCCGCCACTGCCGCCGCCCAGCAGACCGCCGAGCAACCCGCCAAGCCCACCCGCTCCCCCGCCGGCCGACGCGCCACCTGGTTGTCCCGCCGAGGCCTGGCCTCGCAGCAGTTGTTCGAGCAGATCGCTGGTGTTCATGACGTCGTCCTCAGGCAAAGGGGTATGACTGCGTCAGGCAACGATAGCCCTCCTGATGCGTTGCGCCAGCACCGTTTGGCTGACGTGGCCCTGGGGCGAGTGATTCTCCAGAGAAATTTTTCCCCGGCCAGCTAATCTTCACGAATGGGTGAACCTTGACCCGGCCCGACCGGTCGATAGCTGCAACCCCGACCCGGTTGGTCGCCGCCCTTGCTGCCCGAGGGTTTACGCGGCTTGCTGCATTTTCTGGAGAACGCCTTCGTGATATCGACCGTCCACATCGCCAGGCTCAAGGCCTGGGGCGCCCATGGTTTCACCGCGACCGGCGTGGTCACCGCCTTCCTGGCCACCCTTGCCCTGCTGGAAAACCAGCCGATCCACTGCCTGATGTGGCTGGGCGTGGCGCTGATCGTCGACGGCCTCGACGGGGCGCTGGCGCGCAAGGTCAACGTGCAGTCGGTGTTGCCGAGTTTCGACGGATCGATCCTCGATCTGGTGATCGATTACCTGACCTACGTGTTCATCCCGGCGCTGTTCATCTATCGCTACATTCCCCTGCCTGACTACACCCTGCTGCTGACCGTGTCGCTGATTCTGGTGTCGTCGTTGTTCTGCTTCTGCAACGTCAACATGAAGAGCAAGGACAACTACTTCGTCGGCTTCCCCGCCGCCTGGAACGTGGTTGCGTTGTGTCTGTACATCATCGATCCGGGGCCGTGGCTCACCTTCCTGACGGTGATTGGCCTGGCGCTGCTGACCGTGACCCGCATGAAATTCCTGCATCCGTTCCGGGTACGCCGGTTCATGCCGATCAACATTGCGGTGACGGCGATCTGGCTGTTGTGCAGCTTGTCACTGGTGCTGAACCACCCGGTGATCAACCCGCTGGTGATGGGCCTGTGGCTGCTGGCGTCGGCGTACTTTCTCGGCATCTGCATCTGGCGCACGGCGCTGGAGTGGTTTGACAGCGCGCATCTGAAATAGAAGCCCTGTCGCAATCCCTGAGGGAGCGAGCCTGCTCGCTCCCACAGTTGTTTTGCATGACGCTCAGCGTTTGGTTATCACCACCTCCAGATACTCACTCGGCACCACCATCGATTCCGACCCCGCCCGGTTCAGCCCGTCGATCAGTAGCGTCAGGTCTGTTTCCAGCGCCTGCCCGCTCTCCGGCGGCAACGCCGCGAACGCCTTGTGTACCGGGCCGTACCAGTGGCGAAACACATCAATGAAATGCGCCGCCGAGCGATAGCGGAAGTTGAAGTGGCGCCGAGTCACCTGCAACTGAAACTGGCGATCGTCGAAATGCGAATGCAGCCAGGCTTCCGCGCCCCAGTTCGAGGGCGGTTGCGCAACGGGTGGCGGTGGCAGGTAGCGACCGAGGGTCTTGAACATCTGGCCGACGAAGCCTTCCGGCGTCCAGTTGGCCAGGCCGATCCGTCCGCCACGGCGGCAGACCCGCGCCAGCTCCTTGGCCGCTTTCGCCTGATCCGGGGCGAACATCACGCCGAACGTCGACAGCACTGCGTCGAAACTGGAATCGGCAAACGGCAGCGCTTCGGCATCGGCGACCTGAAACGTCACCTCCAGGTGCTCGGCGCGCGCCCGATCCTGGCCGCGTTCCAGCAACGCCGCGACATAGTCGGTGGACGTCACCAGACAACCCCGGCGTGCCGCCGCCAGCGTGGCATTGCCGTTGCCGGCGGCGACATCCAGTACTTCTTCATCGCAGCGCAGGTCGCAGGCCTCGGCGAGGGTTTCGCCGACGATCTGCAGCGTGGTGCCGATCACGGCATAGTCGCCACTGGCCCAGGCGACTTTCTGGCGTTCCTTCAGGGCAGTGAGATCAATGGGGGTACTCATGAATCGGTGCTCCACGGCAGAGGGGTCAATCGGCGGTGGTCGGGTCGATGATGCTCGTCACCCGGGCCACGCTGTTGGCCGGAAATCCCCCACGCCTGGCGTGTTCGCGTACCAGTTCCTCGTTGGGTGCGATGTACACGCAATAGATCTTGTCGGCAGTCACATAACTCTGCAGCCACTGCACCTCTGGCCCGAGTTCACGCAGCACGTTGCAGGACGTTTGCGATACGGCCTTGAGTTCTTGCTCCGATAGCTTTCCGGCTCCTGGAATCTCGCGTTCAATCACGAACTTCGGCATGGCAACCTCGCATTCTTTTTATGGATGTCAGAGCCGTTGGCGGCCCTGCTCGCCCACTATCGCGCGGGCGCTGTCCGGCGTCCCTGCCAATCGTCCGGAGAGCCCGTAAAACCGGGCATTGGCCGATGAATGGCGGGATTTTGTAAAGGCCCCGAAACACTGTCGGAGGGGTTGCCAACGCGCCGGCTGATCGGCTCTCATGCAGGCCCTCACCGGAACGGAATTCGATCATGTCCTTGCGCTTCGAATGGCTCGCCGATCACCTGCAGCACAGCGACACTTACGCGGCGTGGATCCACCGCCAGTTTCACTACGAATATGCCGAGCAACCTTTGGCCGAATGGCTGCGCGAATTTGCCGAGGGCCAGACCAATGGCGACTGGCGTTGCCTGATTGCGCTGGACGGGGATCGACTGCTGGGCGGTGCGGCACTGGCCCGGGCGGATCTGGCCCTTCGACCGGATCTGGGGCCGTGGCTGGCCTGTGTGCTGGTCAGCCCCGAATCACGCGGCCAGGGTCTGGCAGAAAGGCTGATCGAGGGAATTGCTGAGGAGGCGAAAAAACGGGGCCTGCCGCGTTTCTATCTGCACACCCAGAACAAACAGGACTATTACGCCAAACGCGGCTGGACGGTGCTGGAGCGTTTTCACGCCTGGGGCAACGAACAATGGCTCATGGTGCGCGACCTGTGAGCCATTGAGTTTCGCGGTTTACGCAGCAGGCGCCTTGGCCTCTTTGAGCAGCTGCTGAATCATCTGCTCCTGCGCCTGATAACTGCCTTCGCCAAAGTGGGTGTAACGCACCTGCCCCTTGGCGTCGACCAGATAATGCGCCGGCCAGTACTGGTTATCGAAGTTGCGCCAGATCGCGTAGTTGTTGTCGATGGCCACCGGGTAGGTGATGCCAAGCTTCTTCACCTGATCCTTGACGTTGTCGATGATCCGCTCGTAGCCGTATTCCGGGGTGTGCACGCCGATCACCACCAGACCGTCCTTGCCGTACTTCTTCTCCCACTCTTTGACGTACGGCAGGGTGTGCTGGCAGTTGATGCAGTCATACGTCCAGAAGTCCACCAGCACCACTTTGCCGCGCAGGGACTCAGCGGTCAGTTCCGGCGAGTTCAACCACTGCACCGCGCCAGACAGCGACGGCATCGCGCCTTTGCCCGCCTCGTCTTCAGTCGAGTCTGCACGGACTTTGCTGACGAAGTAGTCCACCACTTTCGGCACGTTCTCCAGCACGCTTTTCTCGACCGATGCCACGCCTTGGGACGAGGTATTGGCCAGCAGCACGTTGTCGGTACCGGTGGCGATCACCGCCGCCGTCGCCAGCACCGCAACACCCGCGCCGCGGCGGAACCAGCCAGTGAAAGGAATCGACGGTTTCAGTCGGTTGACCAGGCCGCGACCGGCGAAGATCAGCGTTCCCAGCGACAACGCACTGCCTGCGCCGTAGGCCAGCAGCAACAGGCTGGTCTGGGCGTTGGCGCCTTGCAGCATGGCACCGGTGAGGATCACGCCGAGGATCGGCCCGGCGCACGGCGCCCACAGCAGACCGGTGGCCACGCCGATCATGATCGACGCCATGGGCCCGGTCTTTTTCCGGCTGTCCGGGTCGAGGCGATTGCCCAGCAGCACGAAGGGCCGCGCCAGCCAGTCACCGATGCGCGCGGAAATCAGCGACAGCGCAAACAGCACCATCACCGCCAGCGCAATGTGGCGACCGGTGTTGCTGGCCTCGATCACCCACTCACTGCTGACCACCGCCAGACTGGAGATCACGGCAAAGGTCAGGGCCATGCCGCCGAGAGTCAGCAGGATCGAAGAACGGGTGCGGTCGGCTCCGGCGAACAGAAACGGCACCACCGGCAGGATGCACGGGCTGAGGACAGTCAACAGACCGCCCAGGAAAGCGATGAGAAACATGAGGTTCACCTTTTGAATGAGGGGTGGTCTGTCGACTGGATCGGGGGCCGCCCGTTACGGGCAGCCCCCTTCAATCCTCAAGCCGTCTGGTTGTCCAGCCATTGGCTTTGCGGCGTGCGGCTGGCACCGTTCTCGGCCAGCGTCTGGCCTTGCGGCGTACGGCTGGAGCCGTCGGCAGCCAATGTCTGGCCCTGTGGCGTACGGCTGGAGCCGTCGGCAGCCAATGTCTGGCCCTGTGGCGTGCGGCTGGAGCCGTCGGCAGCCAGTGTTTGGCCTTGTGGTGTGCGGCTGGCGCCGTCGGCGGCGATCAGGCCGTCGCTGCCCGGCTTGGCCACCGGAGCCAGTTGGAAGCAGGTGCTGCTGCCACAGCTGTTCTGTTCGACGGCAGCGTTGGCGTGGGCCGCGACGCCGGCGAGGGAGAAGGCAACAGCGGTCAGATAGCGCGATACGTTGTTCATGGCGATGTTCCTTTTATAGAGGTGGGTAATCAGTTGTCTTCGTTGCAGCCGTCGGCGAATTTGCGGTAGTCGAGCACCTGGGTCTTGCCGGCCGAGTCGAGGTAGGTCAGGCGGGCGTCGACGATGCCGCAGGTCATCGAGTTGTCCTGTTTCAGCGACACCACTTTCTGGATGTCCAGGTGGCTGCCGTAGGAGTAGGTTTGCGGGGTGACATCGGCTTCGGCGCGGGCCGACAGGGTGCAGATGTTCAGAGCGGCAAACAGGCAAGCGGCAGCGATCGATTTGGTCTTGGCGTTCATGGCGTTTTCCTCGGGGCTTCAATGGTTGAATCGTTGATTGGGCCGAGGCGTTCTGTGTGTGCCTCGATGGAGCTCATTTAAAGCTCGCGAGGTATCGCGCATGTGTCGGCAAATGCCGTGTATAAATCGCTACGTATCCGCACGCGCCCGGGATACACAGCGATACAAAACCCTGTAAAAATCCGCTTTTTGCGTCGGTGTGTATCCGTCACAGCGCTGGATACACTGCAATACAAAGGCAGGCAGGCGGCCTCGCGCAGGCTCGATAGACTGCCCGGCAATCCCCTTTGATTGAGGTTTGGCCCCATGGAACATGTCGATCACATCCTGATCGTCGACGACGACCGCGAGATTCGCGAACTGGTCGGCAATTACCTGAAGAAGAACGGCCTGCGCACCACAGTAGTTGCCGATGGCCGGCAGATGCGCAGTTTTCTGGAAGCCAACACCGTCGACCTGATCGTGCTCGATATCATGATGCCCGGCGACGATGGCCTGCTGCTGTGCCGCGAATTGCGCTCGGGCAAACACAAGGCCACGCCGATCCTGATGCTCACCGCGCGCAATGATGAAACCGACCGCATCCTCGGCCTGGAAATGGGCGCCGATGACTACCTGACCAAACCCTTCGCCGCCCGCGAGCTGCTGGCGCGGATCAACGCCGTGCTGCGCCGCACGCGAATGCTGCCGCCGAATCTGGTGGTCACCGAAAGTGGCCGGCTGCTGGCGTTCGGCCGCTGGCAGCTCGACACCTCCGCCCGGCATCTGCTGGACAAGGACGGCACCATGGTCGCGCTCAGTGGCGCGGAATACCGTTTGCTGCGGGTGTTCCTCGACCATCCGCAACGGGTGTTGAGCCGCGACCAGTTGCTGAATCTGACCCAGGGCCGCGACGCCGATCTGTTCGACCGATCCATCGATCTGCTGGTCAGTCGCCTGCGCCAGCGCCTGCTGGATGACGCCCGCGAACCGGCCTACATCAAGACCGTGCGCAGCGAAGGCTATGTGTTCTCGCTGCCGGTCGAAGTCCTCGGAGCCCCCGCATGAATCTCGCCCTGCGCTGGCCGCGCACCCTTGCCTCCCGCTTGTCGCTGATTTTTCTGATCGGGTTGATCCTCGCTCAGGCGCTGTCGTTCGGCGCACAGTATTACGAGCGCTACGAAAGCGCGAAAAACACCATGCTCGGCAACCTCGAAACCGACGTTTCGACCTCGATTGCCATCCTCGACCGTCTGCCCGCCGAAGAACGCCCGATGTGGCTCAAGCGCCTGGCCCGCAAGAATTACGGCTATCTGCTGAGCGAGGGCGAACCGGGCACACCGCTGGACCCGCAGGACGTGCCGATTGCCGTCACCTCGATCACCGATGCGATCGGCGAAGCGTACCCGCTGACCTTCACCGATATTCCCGGCCCGAAAAAACACTTTCAGGGCCACCTGCGCCTGAGCGACGGCAGCCCGGTGACCATCGATGTGCGCCCGTCGATGGTGCCGCTGTCACCGTGGCTGCCGGTGGTGTTGCTCGGGCAACTGGCGCTGATGCTCGCCTGCACCTGGCTGGCGGTGCGCATCGCCATCCGCCCCCTCACCCGCCTCGCCAACGCCGTGGAAACCCTCGACCCCAACGCTCACCCGATCAACCTCGACGAAAAAGGCCCGAACGAAGTGGCCTACGCCGCCCGCGCCTTCAACTCGATGCAGGCGCGCATCGCCGCGTACCTGAAAGAGCGCATGCAACTGCTGGCGGCGATCTCCCACGACCTGCAAACCCCGATCACCCGCATGAAACTGCGGGCGGAGTTCATGGACGATTCGGCCGAGAAAGACAAACTG
Organism: Pseudomonas sp. Pseusp21; assembly: GCF_059492145.1. Taxonomy (NCBI): domain Bacteria; kingdom Pseudomonadati; phylum Pseudomonadota; class Gammaproteobacteria; order Pseudomonadales; family Pseudomonadaceae; genus Pseudomonas; species Pseudomonas sp. Pseusp21. Next base: position 6,097,742 of record NZ_CP168520.1, on the reverse strand, counting down.
TGGAACGACCTCGGCGAGATGGAACATCTGGTGCGCGAAGGCGTGGCCTATGCCCGCAGCATCCACGGCTCGACCGAGGAAAGCCGGCGCACCAATCTGGATTCGTTCCTCGACAGCCTGGTGTTCGACTATCAGGACATGGGCAAGGAGGTGCAACTGAGCGGCAAGAGTGACGCAGTCATCGATACCCGCCCCCACGCCTTGCGCCGGGTGCTGGTCAACCTGACCGACAACGCGCTGAAGTTCGCCGGCGCTGCCGAGCTGCTGATTCAACGCGACAGGAACGGCCTCTCGATCAAGGTCATGGATCGCGGCCCGGGCATCGCCGAAGAAGAGCTGGCCCAGGTGATGGAGCCGTTCTACCGCGTGGAGAACTCACGCAACCGCAGCACCGGCGGCACCGGGCTGGGGCTGGCGATCGCCCAGCAACTGGCGCTGGCGCTGGGCGGTTCGCTGACCCTGAGCAATCGTGAAGGTGGCGGATTGTGTGCGGAGCTGAAATTGCCACTGAGCTGAGCGCCAGCGGTCGCTACTGTCAGATCTGACAGTAGCCGGCCGGGCAGAATTATTGTGGGATGACACCTCGCTCAGCCGTTGCGTGGTGATCCATGTCTCTGCTCGAAACTGTCAATCAAGCATGCCGACGGCTCGCGCCGGGTGGCTGGCACTCGCTGTTGCTGGCCCATGGTCTGGACATTCTTGCGGTACCGCTCAAGGCCGAACTGCTCAAACCGCTGCGTATCGATCGGACTGTTCCCGGTTTCGAGGACTTTTGCCCGGCCGGCAATCGGGCGATCGAACCTTCCCGGCCCGCTCAGAGCCTGCTCTTTCATGCATTGGCGTCACCACGGGTCACGCGCGACGCGGGCGGTCAGCCCCTGCAAACGTATCCAACCCCAGCCGAAATCGAGGCGGTGCTGAACTATGTCTTCGGCGTCCAGCCGCCCACGCTCAAGGATTTACAGCGACAAGTCCAGGGCGCACCGCTGGCCGTGGCAGTGTTTGCCAGCGAATACCGTTGCGCCGCCGACACGGTGCATGGTGAGCACGCCGATCTGTGTTTCTCGCGTACAGGCGTTGCCCGGGTAGGCAATACCAGCGAACTGTACTCCCCCGATCTGCGCTCTTTCTTGCCCTTTGTTAGGAATGACGCCTACGGCATTCGCATAATGCCGGTGCGTTACAGCGCCTATATCGCCGTGCAACGCCAAGGAAATCACCATCAGTTCGGACCCATGGACTTTCAGCAGGACATCGATCCCACGCTGAACTTCTGGGTACCGATATACAAGCTGTTCAATGGAAAGGAATGCCTTGCGGGGCTGGATCTGGACGTAAGATTCGAAGCCTTTCATATCAATGAAAAGATTCGCCACATCCATCTGCGTCACAGCGACACCGGCTGGCAAGAACCGGATATTTCCCAATACCCATTTGTCATCACCGATGGTCTGGCAACGCTGGAGGTGGAGCGCGGATCGGGGTCGAGTCTACTGTTGCCCCGGCCCAGACCCAGGCTCGCCGAGCAGGCCCATTACCGGGGCCAGTTGTTGTCATTCACGATGCCCAGGGACTCGGGAGGCATGATCCACGGTCGGTCAATGCTCCACGACGATGGCACGATCGAAGATCTGAACCACCGCGAGGGTGTCGCCGAGCTGGTGAGGCAAGGCGGCTATCGCGCCCTGCACCATCGGGACGGCACGGCCGACGGTTGTATCAGTGCGCACTGCACGTCGCTGGGGCATCTGCAGTCGATACCTGCCTATTCGATCATTGCCCCCCCGGATTTCTTTCCGTTTTGCCACCCGCGCCGCCTGATGCACTGGGCCAGCCAGGTGCCAGCCTTTACCGACCCGAACATCTGGCATGCCCGACTGCAGGCGTTATCGAATGTGCGCTATTGCCCCAACCTGGCACTCAAGGGTCAACCGTTCTCCCCGGAGGATCGAGGAGTCACCGCGATAGTCGGCTTGCCGCACAAGCTTGGCTCAACGCCGTTGGCAGGCACACACCTTCCCGGTATTGATCGCCCTTCTACATTGCCGGACGGCGAAGCCGGGCTTTTCGCCCCCGGGTGGGGGGTGGGCCAGGTTCGCGAGCAGAGCCCGGACGGCAGCTGGATCAACCGTCTCGCCGGTTACCAGATGGCCAGCCCTTTTCCCGAGGATGCAAGAATCTGCGCAGCATTGGGCTCTTTCTGGCCAGGCCTGGCACCCGATTCCGCTCGCATATACGAACCACGCTCCAGCCTGCCCACCATCATCCCGTTGACCGATGCGGAAACCGGAACCGGCAACGTCGCCTGGGACAACCAGCCACCCCCGCAACTGATCCAGAATCAGGGTCGGATGTTCGTCCGCTATCGCGCCTACGAATACAGCGATTACACACAAGTCGCCCTTGAAAACAGATTCTCCCTGCAACAGACCGGCGCAATAACCCAGCAGGAATATCAAGACCGGGTGCTCTCGATGTACCGCGTGTACAACGTACTCGGTGCGGGAACCGACATGACCTTGCGTAATACGTGGCCGTTGCTGTCCTTCATCCGTGTGCAGCGCCCCGACCCGGAACTTGATTCGGCGCAACAGCAGGTCGGCATCGTGTTACGCGGTTGGGTCTTTCGCTTCCTGATATACAAACGTGGCACCGAAAGCATCCCTGTCGAAGACTTCAGATGGAGGGATGTGCAGGTCAAGCAACTGGTACGACTGTTTGCCAGCGCCGAAACGATACTGGTCAAACACGAAAACACCACGTGGCAGCTCGCCCTTGAAGTCCTTTGATGTCGTGGTGATCGGCGGCGGTCCGGCAGGGTCTGCGGCGGCGATCGGTTGCGCACAGCGCGGCTTGCGCGCGGCATTGATCGAGCGTCATGACTTCCCGCGATTTCGCCCCGGTGAAAGCCTGCATCCAGGCATTGAACCTGTTTTGCAGCAACTGGGCGTCGCCGGGCAACTGTGTGCGCAGGATGCGTTGCGCTTCAACGGGTACTGGGTGCAATGGAACGAGCCGTTGCGTTTCAACGGTTTCGGTAGTGACGACAAGGGTCCATGGCAAGGCTTTCAGATTCCCCGTGAAACGCTGGACACGACGTTATTGCAGCACGCCGCAGCGCTGGGAGTGATGGTGCGTCAGCCGTGTCGCGCACTCGCCGTCCTCAGCGAAAAGAACCGCGTGGCCGGTGTGCGAACCGATTCAGGCCCGTTGCACGCCGACTATGTGATCGATGCCAGCGGCGCATCCGCCTGGTTGCATCGACAGCTGAGATTGACCATCCGCCGCTGTTCGCCACGCCTGATTGCCCGCTACGGTTACGTCCGGGGTTGTCCACTCGCTTACCAACACGCACCGCACTTGTCGGCGGGCCCTGCTGGATGGACGTGGATCGCCAGGGTACAGGCGCAATTGACGCACTGGACGCATCTGGCATTCGAAGCGCCAAACCTTGGCCACCCAACCGTGCCGGAACCGCTGCAACACTTGCCCACGCAAGGCGCCATCCACGGCGCCGATGTGACGTGGCGCATCAGCACCGCAGCAGCCGGTGGCGGCTACTTCATGGTCGGCGACGCGGCCAGTCAGCTTGACCCGGCGTCTTCCCATGGCGTGCTCAAGGCCTTGATGACCGGCATGCAAGCCGCGCAGGCGGTGTATGACTGCCTCGGGCAACCCTCTGTCCAAACGTCGGCTCAGCGGCAATACAAACAATGGCTGGGTGACTGGTTCGAGAAGGACATGGCACAACTGCGTCGCTTCTACCGCCTTCATCCTGATCCTCCACGCTGGCTGGCTGCTGACGACTGATTTCAGACAATGCCGATCACACCGTCCTCATGCATCTGGCGCAGCAACGCCAGTCCGCTGTCCATGAACGACGCAGTTCCGGGCAATCCCGCCTCCATCGCCAACCCTTGCAACTGCTCGCGACCGCTCAGCAACGGGAACTCGTCGATCCGCTGCAACAGCCGCCACGCCAATGGGCTCAACTCGGAAAACTTCACACTCCAGTCCGTCGTGCGCCGCACCAGCAACAGCGTCGGCTGGGCCGGCGGCGTGGCCGGTTGATGATCCGGCCCGAGCATCTGCACCGGCCAGGTGTACGCCAATGCCCAGGCCAGCGCCGAGACCTGCAACGGCCGCTCCAACAAGTGCGCCGGATTGCTCGCAGGCAAGGGTTCAGCGTCAGACTGCTGCAATACCATTTCCACCCATTCGTAATGCGCCAGTTCCACCAGAAACGCCGGCCAGTCACCCGCGCTCAATACAGCGGGCTCCGACGCCAGGTAACCGACAAACTCCTCGGCGATCTCGCCGAATTTCGGCGTCTGCGCCCGGTAGTCCCGCAGGAAGCCACGAATCAATGTGCGCCAGCGTTCCTGGCCGATGATCCGGATCAGCACAGGAAACGTGCTGCCCAGCAGTTGCGAGACGTTGTTGAACACCAGATCGCGATAGACATTGACCCGTGCCGCGTTCATGTCGGCGGGCGGCGCTTCATGCTCTGGATCGCGCAGGTAGCGGGTCAACGCCTGTTGTTGCCGCAGAAGATTATCCACGCGGGCCTCCTTCGATTTGCAGACGGCGAATGGTCTGCAGCTCGGCCACCAGTTCAGAAAACGCCGGAAAGTTGAAATCCCGCTCCAGCAACGTCGGCTGCGCACCGAATCGGGCATAGGCGTCGGCCAGCAACGACCAGACCACCGGTTTGACCGAGGCGCCGTGGGTGTCGATCTTCAGCGTGTCGGACTCGTCGAAGTGCCCGGCCACGTGCATGCCGACCACCCGGCCCGGCTCAATGGCAGCCAGGAACGTCTGCGGATCGAAACCGTGGTTGATCGAGTTGACGTAGACGTTGTTCACGTCCAGCAGCAGGTCGCAATCGGCCTCGCGCAACACGGCATTGGTGAAGGTCACTTCGTCCATGTCCTGCCGGGGCGCGGCGTAGTAGGAAACGTTCTCCACCGCCAGCCGCCGGCCGAGAATGTCCTGGGCCTGACGGATCCGTGCGGCGACATGGAGCACCGCCTCTTCGGTGAACGGCAGCGGCAGCAAGTCGTAGAGGTGACCGTCGTCGCTGCAATAACTCAGGTGTTCGCTGTACAGCGGCACCTTGTGCTGATCGAGAAAGGTTCGCACTTCCCCGAGAAAGCCCACGTCCAGCGGCGCCGAACCGCCGAGCGACAACGACAACCCGTGGCAGGACAACGGATAGCGCTCGGCCAGCTCGCGCAACGCGGCGCCATGGGCACCGCCGACGCCGATCCAGTTTTCCGGCGCCACTTCGAGAAAGTCGAAATCGCCGGTGCGCGCGGCCTGCAGGTCTTTCATCAGGCCGCGACGCAGGCCGAGCCCGACGCTGGCCTGCAAGGAGGGGTGGGGAATCTGCATGGGCAAGATCTCTGCTGAGGAGTCGCCGGGCGTGGCGACTGACAGGTTCAGTAAAACCGGCGGGTGTATCGCGGCTGTGTGGGTAATGCGGGGGAAGTGGCGGGATTTGTATCGGCGGCGGGCCTGTACACAGTGGGATACAGACACCGTCGCGATACACAACCCCGAAATCCACACAGCCCGCTCCCGCCAGCGCCAACAGCGGCTAGACTCAATCAGTACCCAGTCGAGGGGGAAGCAGGACAGCAGTGTCGCCCTGCCCGTTTCCACGACCACCGCCCGGTGGTGAATGCCTCGACCCCCAACGCCACCGGACTGTGATCCTGTCAATGGAGCACATGAAATGGACGAGGCCAGACTCAATGAATTCATGGGCAAACTGGTCAACGACATGGGCGGCGCGGCGATGCTGGCCAATGTCATTGTCGGCGAAGAACTCGGCCTGTATCGGGCAATGGCCGACAGCCAGCCGATCAGCCCCGAAACCCTCGCTGCAAAAACCACCTGCAACCCGCGACTGGTGCGCGAATGGCTGAGCGCCCACGCGGCGTCCGGCTACATGGAACACCACGACGGCAAATTTCGTCTGCCGGAAGAACAGGCGCTGGCCCTGGCCAAGGAGGATTCGCCGGTGTACGTGGCCGGCGGCTTGGGCGTGGTGGCGTCGTTTTTCCATGACAAAGACAAACTGGTCAAAGCCATGCGCGGCAACGGCGCTTTGCCCTGGGGCGATCACCATCCGTGCATGTTCACCGGCACCGAGCGCTTCTTCCGCCCCGGATACAAGGGGCATTTGATCGCCGAGTGGCTGCCGGCGCTGGACGGCGTGGTGGCCAAACTCGAAGAAGGCGCCAAGGTCGCCGACATCGGCTGTGGTCACGGTGCGTCCACGGTGATCATGGCCCAGGCCTATCCCAACTCGCGGTTCGTCGGCTTCGACTATCACGCACCTTCGATCACCGTCGCCACCCAACGGGCCGAAGAAGGCGGCGTCAGCAGTCGCGCGCGGTTCTTCCAGGGCACGGCGAAAAGCTATCCCGGCGATGACTATGACCTGATCTGCTATTTCGACTGCCTGCACGACATGGGCGACCCGGTCGGTGCGGCAAAGCATGCGTTTGAATCATTGAAAGACGACGGCACGGTGCTGCTGGTCGAGCCGTTCGCCAACGACACCCTGGACGAAAACATCACGCCGGTCGGACGCTTGTTCTATGCCGCGTCGACGTTCATCTGCACGCCAAATTCGCTATCCCAGGAAGTGGGACTCGGCCTCGGTGCGCAGGCGGGCGAGTCGCGCTTGCGCAAAGTGTTTACCGAAGCGGGCTTCAAACACTTCCGGCGGGCGACGCAGACGCCGTTCAACCTGATCCTGGAGGCGCGCAAGTAACCTCGGGCAGCGGACGCCTCTGAAAAGAGGCGTCCGTCGGTGCTAACCTGCAAGGCACTTACAGCCTGCGGAGCGCTGATCATGCTCGACCGTCCCCTCCCCGACCCGCTCGACTATCTGCAACAGGTCATGGCCGACGGCGACTTCATTGTGCTGACCGGCGCCGGCATCAGCACGCCGTCAGGCATTCCGGACTACCGCGACAGCGACGGTGTGCGCCGGGGCCGGCAGCCGATGATGTACCAGGAATTCCTCGCTGCCCCGCAATCGCGCCGGCGCTACTGGGCCCGGGCCATGCTCGGCTGGCCACGGGTGCGCCAGGCGCGACCGAACGCTGCCCATGAGGCGCTGGCCAGTCTGCAAAGCCACGGCCGGATCGGCGGCCTGATTACCCAGAATGTCGACACCCTGCACGATCAGGCCGGCAGCCACGATGTCATCGAACTGCACGGCAGCCTGCACTGGGTGCTGTGTCTGGATTGCGGCCAGCGCAGCGAGCGGGACTCGATTCAGCAACTGATGGAAACGCAGAACCCGTATCTGGCGGGCGTCGATGCCGTGCAGGCACCGGACGGCGATACTCTGCTCGATCCGGCCTTCGAGGCGCGCTTTCAGGTGCCGCACTGCCCGCATTGCGCAGGCGAACGGATGAAGCCGGACGTGGTGTTTTTTGGCGAGAACGTGGCACAGCCAACGGCGGCGCGGGCCATGGCGCTGGCGGAAAATGCCGCCGGGATGCTGGTGGTCGGTTCGTCGCTGATGGCGTATTCGGCGTTTCGCCTGTGCCGGGTGATTGCGGATCGGGGCAAGCCGCTGATTGCGATCAATCTGGGGAAGACGCGGGCGGATGAGTTGCTGGATTTGAAGATTGAAGCGTCGTGCGAACAGTTGCTGCCGCTACTGGCACAACGCCTCAATGCTCAGCCTTAAGGATGTCGAACAACGCCTGCGCCGCCGCCGACAGTTCATTCCCCGGATCCGTCAGCACGCCAATCGCCCGCTCCACTACCGGTTTGTGCAAGGTCAGACACCGCGCCCCCAGTTCGCGCATCTGCCCGGCACACAAGGCCGGCACCGCACTGACGCCCAGCCCGCTCGCCACCATCCGCCCGACCGTCGCCAGTTGATGGCTTTCAAATTCCACCGGCAGTTTCATGCCTCGAGCCTGCAAGTGTTCCTCCAGCATCACCCGCACCGTGGACGGTCGTTGCAGGGTGATGAACGGCTCCTGCAGCAAGGTCTGCCAATCAATGTCACTGCGATCAGCCAGCAGCGAATCCTGCGGCACCACGGCGACGAAGCGATCGCGGTAAAGCGGTGTAAACGTCAGCGAGGTGTTCTGCATCGGCTCGAAGGCCACGCCGAGTTCGACCTGACGATCGCGAACCATTTCCAACACTTGCTCGTTGATCACGTCGTTGACCGTGACATTGACGTTCGGATAACGCGCGCGGAAGGTCTTGAGGATCGGCGGCAGCAGATTGCCGGCAAACGACGGCATCGCCGCCAGCGTCACCCGCCCGCGCTGAAGGCTGAAGCGCTGGCGCATTTCGTCTTCGGCGTTGTCCCAATCGGCGATCAGGCGCCGGGCCAGCGGCAGCAGCGATTCCCCTTCCGGGGTCAGCGCCACGTTGCGCGTGTTGCGACTGAACAGGCGCCCGCCCAGGCCTTCTTCCAGCGCCTTGATGGTCAGGCTCAGTGCCGACTGCGACAGGTGCAGACGCTCGCAGGCCACGGCGAAGCTCAGGCTCTGGGCGACGGCGAGAAAGGCGCGGATCTGCTTGATGGTCATGAACGCTATGCTTCCCTATCAGAGTCTTGATCGTTCCCACGTCGAGGCGTCGAACCGTCTGCGTGGTAACGCAGCCCGTGACGCTCCGCGTCCCCGGAGGCGTTCCCACGCGGAGCATGGGAACGATCAACGAAGCCAATTATTGAGCTTTATCAATCAATCAACCTTAAAAATCAACTTAACAAATATATCCTTGAGCGCGACACTCCAGTCATTCGGCTAGCCAGCCGCCCGACAAACAATAAAAGAGGTGCATATGGCAGGTTTCGACAAGCGCGTGTATTCCTACGAGGAAGCCATGGCAGGTCTCGAAGACGGCATGACCGTGATCGCCGGCGGCTTCGGCCTGTGCGGCATTCCGGAAAACCTGATCGCCGAGATCAAGCGCAAGGGCACCCGCGACCTCACCGTCGTCTCCAACAACTGCGGCGTCGATGGCTTCGGCCTCGGCGTGCTGCTGACCGACCGCCAGATCAGCAAGGTGGTCGCCTCCTACGTCGGCGAAAACAAACTGTTCGAAGAGCAACTGCTCAAAGGCGACATCGAAGTCGTCCTGACCCCGCAAGGCACCCTCGCCGAGAAAATGCGCGCAGGCGGTGCCGGCATTCCAGCGTTCTTCACCGCCACCGGCGTCGGCACCCCGGTCGCCGAAGGCAAGGAAGTGCGTGAATTCCACGGTCGCAAGTACCTGATGGAAGAATCCATCACCGGCGACTTCGCCATCGTCAAAGGCTGGAAAGCCGACCACTTCGGCAACGTCATCTATCGCCACACCGCCCAGAACTTCAACCCGCTGGCCGCCACCGCCGGCAAGATCACCGTGGTCGAAGTAGAAGAAATCGTCGAACCCGGCGAGCTGGATCCGGCACACATCCACACGCCCGGCATCTACGTCGACCGGGTCATTTGCGGCACGTTCGAAAAACGCATCGAACAACGCACCATCCGCAAATAATCCAGGCTGACGGAGAACAAGAACATGGCACTTACCCGCGAACAAATGGCTCAACGCGTCGCCCGCGAAATGCAGGACGGCTACTACGTGAACCTCGGCATCGGCATTCCGACCCTGGTCGCCAACTACATCCCCGAAGGCATGGAAGTCATGCTGCAATCGGAAAACGGCCTGCTCGGCATGGGCCCTTTCCCGACTGAAGACACCATCGACGCCGACATGATCAACGCCGGTAAACAAACCGTGACCGCCCGTATCGGCGCGTCGATCTTCAACTCCGCCGAGTCCTTTGCGATGATCCGCGGCGGCCACGTCGACCTGACCGTGCTCGGCGCCTTCGAAGTCGACGTACAAGGCAACATCGCCTCGTGGATGATCCCCGGCAAACTGGTCAAGGGCATGGGCGGCGCGATGGACCTCGTAGCCAGCGCCGACAACATCATCGTCATCATGACCCACGCGTCCAAGGACGGTGAGTCCAAGTTGCTGAGCCAGTGCAGCCTGCCGCTGACCGGCGCCGGGTGCATCAAGCGCGTCCTGACTGACCTGGCCTACCTGGAAATCGAAAATGGCGCTTTTGTCCTCAAGGAACGCGCACCTGGCGTCAGCGTCGAGGAAATCGTCGCCAAAACCGCTGGTAAGCTGATCGTCCCGGATCACGTACCAGAAATGCAGTTCGCTGCCGAGTGAGGAATTCGAAAATGCAAGACGTCGTCATTGTTGCCGCCACGCGTACCGCGATCGGCAGTTTCCAGGGATCGCTGGCCAGCGTCTCCGCCGTGGATCTGGGCGCAGCGGTCATCCGCCAGTTGCTTGAGCAGACCGGTCTGGACGGTGCCCAGGTCGATGAAGTGATCATGGGCCAAGTGCTGACCGCCGGCGCCGGCCAGAACCCGGCGCGCCAGTCGGCGATCAAGGCCGGTCTGCCCCACGCCGTACCGGCCATGACCCTGAACAAGGTCTGTGGCTCGGGCCTCAAGGCCCTGCACCTCGGCGCTCAGGCGATCCGTTGCGGCGACGCGGACGTGATCATCGCCGGTGGCCAGGAAAACATGAGCTTGGCCAACTATGTAATGCCGGGCGCGCGCACCGGTCTGCGGATGGGTCACGCACAAATCGTCGACACCATGATCAGCGATGGCCTGTGGGATGCGTTCAACGATTACCACATGGGCATCACCGCCGAGAATCTGGTCGAGAAATACGAGATCAGCCGCGAACAGCAAGACGCCTTCGCTGCCGCGTCGCAACAGAAAGCCGCCGCCGCCATCGAGGCCGGTCGTTTTGTCGATGAAATCACCCCGATCCTGATCCCGCAGCGCAAAGGCGATCCGGTGGCGTTCAAGGTCGACGAGCAGCCACGCGGCGACACCACCGCCGAATCCCTGGCCAAACTGCGTCCGGCCTTCAAGAAGGACGGCAGCGTCACCGCCGGCAACGCTTCTTCGCTGAACGACGGCGCGGCTGCCGTGATCCTGATGAGCGCCGAAAAAGCCAAGGCCCTGGGCCTGCCGGTGCTGGCGAAAATCGCCGCCTACGCCAACGCCGGCGTCGACCCGGCGATCATGGGCATCGGCCCGGTTTCCGCCACTCGCCGCTGCCTGGACAAGGCCGGCTGGAGCATCGGCCAACTCGACCTGATCGAAGCCAACGAAGCCTTCGCCGCACAGTCCCTGGCGGTGGCCAAGGATCTGCAATGGGATCTGGACAAGGTCAACGTCAACGGCGGCGCCATTGCCCTCGGTCACCCGATCGGTGCGTCGGGCTGCCGTGTGCTGGTGACCTTGCTGCACGAAATGATCAAGCGTGATGCGAAAAAGGGTCTGGCGACCCTGTGCATCGGCGGCGGTCAGGGCGTGGCCCTGGCACTGGAACGCGCTTAAGCGCAAAAGAGGTTCAACAGCGGGCGGCGGATCCACGACATCCACTGCCCGTTGGCAACAAACCCGGTACGACTCACGTCGCACCGGGTATTTTTTTGCCCGGACGTCAGGCGAACTTCACCAGATTCAGCACCGGCAACGGCCCGCCCGGGAACTGCACCAGCCGCGCGCCCACGCTCAATTCGCCCAGATCGATACCGAAGAAGCCGAGCTGATCGATCAGCGCACCCACTTCCGCCTTGGCCTGCGCATCATCCCCGGACAGGAACAACACGCGCTTGCCACCCTCCGACGCCGGATCCGCTTCCAGCAAGCGTGCCAGCAAATGGTTGAACGCTTTGACCACCCGCGCACCCGGCACCCACTCGGCGAACACTTCGCTGGAAGGTCGACCCTGCAAGTCCACCGGTTTGAACGATGGCGCTTCAATCGAGTTGTTGGCGTCGATGACGATCCGCCCGCCAAAGTCCGGCAGCCCGGCCAGTGCCATCGGCAGTTTCGACCAGTTCACCGCGACCAGCACGATGTCCTGGGCCGCCGCTTCTTCACGGGTAACGGCACGGGCAGTCGGGCCGAGTTCTGCGACCAGTTCAGCCAGGGTCTCCGGCCCGCGACTGTTGGCGATGACCAACGGGATGCCCTGACGCGACAAGGCTTTGGCAAACGCTGAACCGATGGCGCCAGCGCCGATGATTCCGATAGTGCTCATGGTGTTCTCCTCAAAGTGGGGTAAGACTCGAAACGAATCTTGCGCTTGCCATTCCCACTTGATTAGCCGGTAATGCCTTGAATGATCTTCAAGTATCACTATCAGGTCGAAATCCATGGAAACCCTCGCCAATCTCGAATCCTTCGTTCGCAGCGCCGAGACCGGCAGCTTCTCTGCTGCTGCGCGGTTGCTGGCGCTGACTCCGGCGGCGGTCAGTCGCAACGTGGCGATTCTTGAACGCAACCTCGGCGTACGGCTGTTTCAACGCTCGACCCGCAAGCTGTCGCTGACCGAGGCTGGTGAAGGTTTTCTGGCGAGCATCGGCGGCAACCTCGACGCCTTGCAGGCAGCGATTGCGACGGTGGCGACCGAGCGCGGCGAGCCGGCGGGCGTGCTCAAGATCAGCCTGCCTCCGACGTTCGGCATCGATCACATGCTGCCGCTGCTGCCGGAGTTTCTGGCGCGCTATCCGCTGATTCGCCCGGAATGGCACTTCGAGAATCGTCAGGTGGATCTGATCGCCGAGGGTTATGACGTGGCGATTGGCGGCGGGTTCGAACTGACGCCCGGCGTGGTCGCCCGGCCATTGTCGTCCGCCGAAGTGCTGGCGGTGGCGTCGCCGGCGTATCTGGCGGGCCGCACACTGCCGCGACATCCGGCCGATCTCGCCGATCACCACGGCATCGTCATGCGCGGCCTGCGCACCGGGCGCCTGCGCCAATGGCAGATGCACAACGAAGCCGGCGAACAGGCCAGCGCCCTGCTCAACCCGAACATCGTGCTGAATGATCCGATGGCCATGCGCAAGGCTGCGCTGCTGGGCTTGGGCGTGACGATGCTGGTGCTGCCCGATGTCAGCGCGCAGATCGAACGCGGTGAACTGGTGCGGCTGTTACCCGACTGGCAATGCGATGCCGGCGCGATTTCGCTGTACTACCCCAGCCGTACCTTGCTGCCGGCCAAGACCCGGGTGTTCATTGATTTTGTAGTCGAAGCGTTTGGCTCATGATCGTAATGATCGCCCCACGCTTCACGCATGATCGTTCCCACGCTCCGCGTGGGAATGCAGCCCGGGACGCTCTGCGTCCCATTGGAGCGCGGAGTGTCGGGCCGATCACACCGGCTACGCGGCCAGTTGCAGAATCAACCAGGCATTCGCCCCGCTGATCACCACAAACAATCCCCACGCGAGAACCTTGGTCGGCAACCGGTTCACAAACGGCCCCATCAGCCGTTTGTCGTTGGTCATGCGAATCAGCGGATACAGCGCAAACGGCAATTGCAGGCTCAGCACTACCTGGCTCAGCACCAGCAACTTGCCCACCGCGCCGTCGCCCATCAGCCACACGCCGATGAACGCCGGAATCAGCGCCAGCCCACGGGTAATCAGGCGTCGCTGCCAGCAAGGGATTCGCAGTTTCAGATAGCCTTCCATGATCACTTGCCCGGCGATGGTGCCGGTGAAGGTCGAACTCTGCCCCGAAGCCAGCAGCGCCACGCCGAACAGCACACTGGCCAGCGCGCCGCCCACCAGCGGATCGAGCAAGTGATAGGCGTCCTGGATGTCGACCACGTCGGTGTGCCCGGACTGATGAAAGGCTGCCGCCGCGAGAATCAGGATCGCCGCGTTGACCAATAACGCCAGCGCCAGTGAACCGATGGTGTCGATGCGCGCCAGTTTCACCGCGTCCTGCTTGCTGGCCAGATCCTTGCCGATCAGCCGTGTCTGCACGATCGAGGTGTGCAGGTACAGGTTGTGCGGCATCACCGTGGCACCGAGGATGCCGATGGCCAGGTACAACGGCGCGGCATCGCTGATCGCCGACAGTGAGGGTTTGAAGCCTTGGGCGACGTCCGGCCAGTACGGTTTGATCAGCAGCAGCTCGACGAAGAAACACGCGCCGATGGTGCCCACCAGCACCAGCATGATCGCCTCCAGCCGGCGGAAACCGCGGTTTTGCAGGGCCAACACCAGCAGCGTATCGAATGCGGTCAGCGCGATGCCGAACGTCAGCGAACAACCCAGCAACAAGTGAAACGCCAGTGCGCAACCAAGCACTTCTGCCAGGTCAGTGGCGATGATCGAGATTTCCGCCAGCACCCATTGCAGCCGCGCCGTCGGAGTGCTGTAGCGTTCGCGGGAAAGCTGCGCCAGATCGCGCCCGGTGGCGATGCCCAGCCGCGAGCACAGGCATTGCACGACCATGCCCGCCAGACTCGCCAGCAACACCACGAACAGCAAGCTGTAACCGAAACGCGAACCGGCCTCGATGGCGGTGGCCCAGTTGCCCGGATCCATGTAGCCGATCGACACCAGCAAACCGGGGCCGGCAAAGCGCAGCACGCGTTTGAAGAACGAGGCGTTGGGATCGACCGGGACACTTCCGGCCACTTCCGGCGGGCAGAACGGCGCCGTGGCGATTTTGGGCAAGCTGAACTTCACAAACACATCCAGAAACAAGTCGAAAGGCGCAGCTTAGACGTTTCAGTCGGCAGGCCCAAGCGCCGATGTGCTGCGTTCAGGGTTGGGCAGTACCCAGCAATTGCCGGCGCAGTTCGGGATTGCGTGTGCGTGGATCCAGCCAGATGTTGAAAAAAGCCTGGGCGAACAACGGGTCGTTGATTTCGTGCTGCAACTGTTGGCCAACAAAGAACCGCGCGCCCTGCCCCGGCAGATACACCCCCGTGATCCGCGTGCCGGCCTGCACGTCGACGAACGATTGCTGCATCTGGGCCTGCCACACCGCCAGTTGCGCAGGACTGATGGAGGCGCCTGCCAGGCGTTTGATCTCGTCGACGCTGGCCTTGACCAAATCTTCGCGGGACACGCTGCGCCGGTAGATCAGCTCCAGGGCGAAGGGCTGACCATCGGCCAATGGACGCGCGGCGCTCCACAACCGGGCGTTGTAAACGTCGAAACCGAAAATGCTGAAATCGCCGGTGCCAATGATTTGCGCACCGGGCACCACGTCTTGCCAACTGGCCCAGGTGGGTGTCAGCAACAAGGCCCACAAGCCGATCCCGCAGCATCCACGCAACAACTTCGGTGTACTGCTCATTGCGGCATCGACTCCGGTAAACCCTGATACCCAAAGCATAGTCGGCAATCGCACCCATGTTTTTGTATACATGTTTTGCATGCATATGCAGCAATCCGTGAACCACAATGCTAACGTGGCCCTCATTGACCCGACGGAGACACCTGCGTGCTGATCCTCAAACTGCTGCTGATTCCCGGTTTCCTGCTGCTGATTTCCCTCGCGGGCAAGCGCTGGGGCCCCAGCGTCGCCGGGTGGCTGTCGGGATTGCCGGTGGTGGTCGGGCCGATCCTGTTTTTCCTCGCCATCGAGCAAGGGCCGGCGTTTGCCGCGCAATCGGCGGTCGCGGCGCTGTCGGCCATGTTTGCGATGATCGCGTTTTGTGTCACTTATGCGCAGGTGGCGCAGCGGGCGAACTGGCCGCTGGCATTGATAGTTTCTTTATCGGTCTGGGCCGTGCTGGCGCTGATTCTGTCGCTGATTCCGGCCTCGTTGCCTTTCTCGATTGCCGCCGCTGCAACAGCCCTTCTTGCCGCGCCGTACCTGTTCCCCAAGGTGCAACCGGTGGTCAGCGGCCCGGCGCCGAAGTCGGACAAGCTGGTCTGGCGGATGATCGCCGGGGCCGCGCTAACGCTGGTGGTGACAATGCTGGCCAGCACCGTCGGCGAACGCTGGAGCGGTCTGCTCGCGGTGTTCCCGGTGTTGGGCAGCGTGATGGCGGTGTTCTCCCAGCAGACCCGTGGCCCGACGTTTACCGCCGCGTTGTTGCAGGCGACGGCGACGGGGATGTATTCGTTTTCGGCGTTTTGTCTGGTGCTGGCTCTGACGGTTCCCAATCTGGGTTTCGGTGGTTTCGTGGTGGCCGTGGCCGTTTCGGTGGCGATGCTGGGCGTCACTCGGCAGCTGTTGGCCAAACCGACGCCGGCGCCATCGCCGAACTGAACCCGACCGGACAAACCGCGCTGGAGTGCCAGGCACCCTCCATGGGATGATCGCCGCCCAAGCGCGACCCATCCCTCGGAGATTCGAATGTCATTGCTTTGCAAGAAAGCCGCCGTCCTGTTGTTGGCGGCGGTGGCCGGTTTCGGCGCCATCAATGCTCAAGCGGCCAAGGCCAAAGAGAAGGCTGTCACCGAGAAGGTCTCGATGCTCGACGGCAAATTCAGTTTTGTCCTTCCCAAGGGCTTTGTCGCCGACCCTCTGCCCGCCGGCCCGACCGGTGCCAAAGGCACGATGTACACCAACCAGACGACAAAGACCGTGGTCATCGCCGCCGAAAACCAGATTCCCGAAGGCAACAACGTCAAGGACAACGACAGTGCGTTCCTCGACGGCACGGTGTCCGACTTCATCGACGCCCAGCGCAAGGCCCTGCCGGACTTCAACAAGCTCAGCGAAAAGAGCCTGACCCAGAAAGGCAACGGCCTGGGCCTGCGCCAAGTCGACAGCACCGCCACCCAGGGCGGCGGCCAGACCCTCAACACCACGTTGCTGGCCGGTTCCGGCACGCGCATGGCGCTGGTCCAGGTGATTTCCCGGGCCAGCGACAAGAGCGGTCACGAGGCGCTGGTGAAAACCATCCTCAAGGAAAAATGATCTTCACGGGTTGAGTTGCTGCAACCAGTCGTTCAAATCCCGAAGCTCGGCCGCGCTGATGCTGTGGCCGACGCCGGGATAGGCATGAAATTGCGTTTTGTACGACAGCTTCTGCAACAACGCATCGGCTTCGGTGCCACCGCTGTACGGCACCCGGTCATCCGCCGTGCCGTGGCCGATGAAGATTTCCAGCGGCGGATGCTGTTGCTCCGACTTCAGCTCGCTCTTGAGCACCGGCAACACCCGCCCGCTCAACGCCGCGATGCCACCCACCGCCGCAGGCTGCCGCAACCCGACCTCGTAGGTCATCATCGCGCCCTGGCTGAAACCGATCAGGTACACCTTCTCCGGTTGCGCGTGATATTTCTGCGCCGCAGCGGCGATAAAGGCTCGCAGTTTCTGGCTGCTGGCCTTCAGATCATCAGTCTCGCCGTTGTAGGCACCTTCGCCTTTCTTGCGAAACCACTGGAAACGCCCTTCTCCCAACGCCATCGGTGCCTGCACCGACAGGTAGTTGTACTGCTGGGGCAGTTGAAATTTCATACCGATCAAGTCTGCTTCATTGCTGCCATAGCCATGCAGGAAAATCACCAGCGGACGCTGTTCAGCGTCCGGGTGCACCTGGGCCAGGTAGTTGAGCGGCAGATCGTTTTGCAGCGAGGTCTGAGCCTGAACGGCAGTGGACGCCAGCAGCGTCAACAGCGCAAACACCTTCAACATAAGCCTTCCTTCACACAGTGCAGGGTTCGGGGCAGAGCCTAACACTGTGATCCGGAGGATGGGGTGTCAGTCGTTGATCAGCTTCCCGACTCGAATCGGCTCACGCCCCGCCACTTTCGCCTGCCAGATCCCCGGCTGGGTGTAGCGTCCGCGATCGATGGCGAACAACACGCCGCTGGTGCCGGCGCGAACGGTGGTCACGCGGTCGTTCAGCGGATCGACCACTTCGAACAGCGCACCGCCACGCTCGACCCACTCACCGGCATCGCGCAGGAAACTCACCACGCCGTGGTGCGGGGCGAACAGGTATTCGGTGCCTTCGAACGGCATGCCTTCGCAGCATTCGTCCGGCGCTTTCGGCCATTCGCCGCTGATGAAACCCTGCTCGGCGAGAAAGCCCAGGATCGCCTCGCAATTGGCCTGAGCCTGATCGACGCGGGTGTCGCCCATGCTGCCCAGTTCCAGGGTGGTGGCGAGGTTGGCCGGCGGAATCGCCGCGTTCGGGAAGGCCCGGGCCAGGCGCAACCACGGCGACGAGCAGGATTCATCGAACGAACTGCCGCCGGAGTCTTCACACAACAGCGCCACGCCAGCCTTCAGGCGTGCGGCGAGGGATTTCCACTGTGGCCAGTGTTGCGGCAAGGCGTAGATATGAATCGCCGCGTCGAAATCGCAATGCAGATCGAGGGTGATATCGGCTTCGCAGGCGTGGCGCAGCAACTGGCGGTGCAGCGCTTCCAGTTGCGATGCCGGGGCCGGCAGTTCGTCGAGTACCTGCCCCATGGTCTGGCGGATCAGCGCGATGTTGGCTTCCGCATCACTGCCCAACTGATGCCCGATGCGCTCGGCCACCGGCGCACTGAGTTCCACGAAGGAGCGGTTGAAGTTCTTGCCGCTGCCCAGCTCGAAACGCCCCATGTGGCTGCCTTGCAGGTGCTGATCGAGACCGATCGGGTTGGCCACTGGCACCAGTTCGATCACGCCTTGCAACTGGCCGTTGCTCTCCAGCTCGGCCAGGCGTTTTTTCAGTTCCCACGCGGTGCGCATGCCCGGCAGTTCATCGGCGTGCAGGCTGGCCTGGATGTAGACCTTGCGCGGGCCGGCGCCGTAACGGAACACGCTCAGGGAACGTTCGCTGCCCAGGTGGCTCCAGGGCAGAAGATGGTCGATGCGTTGCATGGGGAACTCCGGGAATTCTGTGGTCGTTGCCGGGGCAATGACTGCATTGAAAATGTGCTGACAGGATAAATCACGGGCGAAAAAAAAGTGGCCACCGCGTCAACGGGGCCACTTTTTTCTACGGCGTATTAATGGCCGTACACGTCAAAGTCGAAGTACTTGTCCTGCACTTGCTTGTACTTGCCGTTGGCGCGGATTTCGTTGATGGCGGCGTTGAATTTCTCCGCCAGCTCGGTATCGCCTTTACGCACCGCAATACCGGCGCCACCGCCGAAGTACTTGGCGTCTTCGTAGGTCGGGCCGACGAATTCGAAGCCTTTGCCGGCGTCGGTTTTCAGGAAACCGTCGCTCAGGTTGACCGAGTCGGCCAGCATCGCGTCGATACGACCGGACACCATGTCCAGGTTGGCTTCCTGCTGCGAGCCGTAACGCACCAGCTCGATCCCGGCCGGCACCAGCACTTCGGTGGCGTAACGGTCGTGGGTACTGGCACGCAGCACGCCGACTTTCTTGCCTTTGAGCTCAACCAGCGGGTCTTTCACGCCGGAGCCTGCCTTCATCACGAAGCGCGCCGGGGTGTGGTAGTACTTGATGGTGAAATCGACGTTTTTCTTGCGGTCGTCAGTGATGGTCATCGAGGACAGGATCGCGTCGATCTTCTTCACTTTCAGCGCGGGGATCAGGCCGTCGAACTCTTGCTCGACCCAGGTGCATTTGACTTGCATCTGCTCACACAGCGCATCGCCGATGTCCACGTCGAAACCGGCCAGTTTGCCGTCAGGGGTTTTCATCGAGAATGGCGGGTAACCGGCTTCGATACCGATACGGATCGGCTTGGCGTCTTCGGCCACGGCGGTCAGGGACAACATCGACAGTGCCAGGGCACCGAACATAACCAGCTTTTTCATTTATTACTCCCGTGTGCGGAGGCTTTTATTGGCAGCTTTCGATTGTCAGGTTCGGCCTTGGGCTGTACAGCGCAAAAAAACCGAAGTGGCCGGCAGTCTATGGCGGCGCGCACGGGGCAAATTGTTTTTAAGCGACAAATACTTACAGAAAATCGGCGAGTGCCATCACGTGGGAAAAGTGTGCGCCAGAGCGGTGCAAAGGGTTGTAGGACAAAGCCGACAAAAGCTGCCGCCGAAGCGGCAACCCTCCGGCGATCAGCAATCGCAGGCGATCGGCGCGGTGGCGACGCGTGGTGTCGCAACACTCAACTGAAAGCCTTCATCCAGCCACCCGGTCACCCCGCCGATCATCTCTTTGACCGGATAACCCAACGCCGCCAGCTTCACCGCGGCCTTGTTGGCGCCATTGCAGTGGGGACCGGCACAATAAACCACGAAAAGCGTGTTTTTTGGGTAGTCCACCAGCCCCTCCGCTGTCAGCAAACGCCCGGGAATGTTGATCGCCCCTGGCACATGTCCACGCTCGAAGGCCAGCGGCCCGCGCACGTCCACCAGCACAAAGTCGACTTCGCCGGCCTGCTGGCTGCTGAAGACATCGGAACAATCGGTTTCGAAGGTCAGACGGTTGCTGAAATGCATCAGGGCAATGGCCGAAGGCGCTGCAGGAATCTCGCGAACCAGGCTGGGCATGTTGAATCACTCCTTTGTCTGTGGGGATGAACAGACTTTATCGAGGCGCCGCTTGCCGCTACAGTGGCGCACAAGACACTCACCGGGAATTTTCCGCCAAATGCCTGATTCACCTGGATTGGTCGCGATTCTGGCCTACGACGGCCTCTGCACATTCGAGTTCGGCATCGCCGTGGAGATCTTTGGCCTGGCCCGGCCGGAGTTCGATTTCCCTTGGTACGCGCACTGCATTGCGGCGGTCGATCAAGGGCCGATGCGCGCGATGGGCGGGATTCAGGTGCTGGCGGACGGTGGTCTGGAATTGTTGGCGGATGCGCGGACCATCATCATTCCCGGCTGGCGCGACCGAAATGCGCCGGTGCCGGAAGCCTTGCTTGAAGCATTGCGTGATGCCCATTCACGCGGCGCCCGGTTGCTGTCGATCTGCTCAGGCGTGTTTGTTCTGGCGGCCAGCGGCCTGCTCGACGGTCACGGCGCCACCACTCACTGGCGCTACACCTCGGAGCTGGCCGAGCGCTTTCCGGCCATCGATGTCGATCCGGATGTGCTTTACGTGGATTCCGGCCAATTGATTACTTCGGCCGGCAGCGCGGCCGGGATCGACGCCTGCCTGCACCTGGTGGCACGGGACTTCGGCACCCAGATCGCCAACTCGGTGGCCCGACGACTGGTGATGTCGCCGCAGCGCACCGGCGGTCAGGCGCAATTCATTCCCACCCCGGTCAGCCCGACGCCGCGCAGCGATCTGTCGCGCGTGATGCAGTGGGCCCGCGAGCGCCTGCACGAACCGCTGGAAGTGCGCGATCTGGCCAGCGAAGCGGCGATGAGCGAACGCACCTTCCTGCGCAAATTCAGCGAAGCCAGCGGCCAGTCACCCAAGGCCTGGTTGCAACACGAACGTCTGGCCCGAGCCCGGGAATTACTGGAAAGCACACCGCAAAACACCGAGCAGATCGCCCTGCGCTGTGGTTATCGCTCGGTGGAAAGCTTTCGTGTGGCATTTCGCAGCGTGGTCGGGGTGCCGCCGTCGGTGTATCGCGAGCGCTTTGGGCGTGAGATCAAGGCTTGCGCAACAGATAGGTGTCCATGATCCAGCCATGCTCGGCCCGCGCAGCTTTGCGCACCCGTTTTATCTCATCGGCAACGTCGCTGAGCTTGCCATGGATGAGGATTTCGTCCGGCGTGCCGAGGTAGGCGCCCCAGTAAATCTCGGTCTCCTGATCTGCCACTTGGTGGTAGGAATCTTCCGCGTCGAGCATCACCACCAGACTGTCCGTGTCACTCACCTGCCCCGCCGCCAGGCGTCGGCCGGTGGTGATCTCAATCGAGCGGCCGATGGTGTTCAACGGCACCTTGTGCTGCGCCGCCAGAGCCTGAACGCTGGTGATGCCGGGAATGACCTCGAATTCAAACGCACATCGCCCCGAGGCCAGAATCGCCTGCAGAATACGAATCGTGCTGTCGTACAACGCAGGATCGCCCCACACCAGAAAACCGCCGCACTGCCCGTCGGACAATTCGTCATTGATCAGGCGTTCGAAGGTTTGCTGCTTGGCGCGGTTCAGATCATCGACGCTGGCGCTGTAGTCCACATCGCCACGCTCGCGCTCAGGGCTGTGGGCTTCGGCGAAACGGTAGGTACGATCGGTGATGTAGCGTTCGCAGATTTCTCGCCGCAGGTCGATCAGCTTGTCCTTGCTCTGGCCCTTGTCCATCAGGAAAAACACGTCCACCCGATTCAGCGCCTTCACCGCCTGCATCGTGATGTAGTCCGGGTTACCGGCACCGATGCCGATCACCAGCAATCGCTTCATTACTCTGCTCCTTCCAGGCTCATGCCGGACAAGCGTAGTCGCCAGCGCCCGGCAAATCGCAGATCGACCGCCGCCAGCGGCTCGACATCCAGGCTGTGAAACGCCTCACCCTGCACGACCTGCATCAAGGCAGCACGAATCACGAACGGATGGGTAACCGCCACCACGTGCCCCGGTATGGTTTGCAGTGCAACCAGCCACGCGGCGACCCGCTCACGCAACTGCGCCACCGACTCACCGCCATGGGGTGCGGCGTGCGGATCTTCGAGCCAGACTTGCAACGCCTCGGGTTCGTTTCGTTGCAAGTTTTTGATTGACTGACCTTGCCAGCGACCCCAGTCGCAATCACGCAGGGCCTGATCGATTTGCGCTTCATGGCCAAACCACGACGCCGTCTGGCGAGTGCGCAGTTCCGGGCCGCAAATCAGGCGCGTAGCTGAGTCGAAGCGCGAAGCCAGCGAGCAGGACGCCAGCGCCGTTTCTTCAACAGGTTCGTTCGTAGGAAAACACGCCAATTTTTGTGCGACGGTTCTGGCATGGCAGATCAATGTCAAACGGGTGGTCTGCACGGGAAGTCACTCGGCTGGAAAACAAGACGGTCATCGACAAAGTCGCTGATGCGGCGGCAATTGTGCCGTAAACCGGGAGGCTCCGGACAAGTCGATTGATGCCTTAAGCATTTGAAAGCGGCAATGTCTGACACCACGATGGGCAATGGACTACAAGACTGATCGACATCCGTGTAGCCCTTGCGTTACGGGCATTGCGCCCCATTTTGGGGCCTGGTCTAAACGCCGAAAAATTCGCTAGACATGTAGCGCCAGTTACATAAATACTGTTTTAACGGATTGTGAAGCGAATTCAACACCCCATCCAGCAGGAGCCCGGATGCCCCCTTTAAGAGACCTGATCACCGACCCCGGCCTTGACCTGACGCCGTCGGAGCGCAAAGTCGTTCGCGCCTTGCTCGATCAGTATCCACGCAACGGACTTGGCCCGATGGCGCGCCTGGCCGAACATGCCGGCGTCAGCGATCCGACCATCGTGCGGCTGGTGAAAAAACTCGGCTTCGGTGGTTACGCCGACTTCCAGGACGCCCTGCTCAGCGACATGGACCATCGCCTGCGCTCGCCGCGTACCCTGTTGCAGCCGCGCTCGCATCAGAACAAGGACGACGCCTGGAGTCACTATCTGGCTCACAGCCACAATTTACTGGCCGAAACCCAGGCCCTGACCCAGCCGGAAGACGTGCGCATTCTCGCCGACTGGCTGCTCGACACCCGGCATCAGGTCTACTGCTTCGGCGGACGCTTCAGCAGCCTGATGGCGACTTACCTGCTCAATCATTTGCGTCTGCTGCGCCCCGGCTGCTTTGCGCTGGAAGACAACGCGCAACTGCCCGATCGTCTGTTCGACCTGCAACGCCAGGACGTGGTGCTGGTGTTCGACTATCGCCGTTACCAGACCCAGGCCTTGCGCGTGGCCAGCGCCGCGAAAAACAACAACGCTCGCGTCGTGCTGTTCACCGACATCTATGCCTCACCGCTGCGCGAACTGGCCGACATGATCATCAGCGCCCCGGTGGAGTCGGCTTCGCCGTTCGACACGATGGTCCCGGCGCTGGCTCAGGTTGAAGCGCTGATTGCCTGCCTGACCCTGCGCAGCCCGGACCTGGCCGATCGCCTGGAAGGCATCGATGCCCTGCGCAACGACTTCGACACCCACTTGCTGGAGGATAAATAAGGATGTTCAGCCTTCCCCATCGCTCGCCACGGGACCTGCCGTTTGTCACCGACCACTCCGCCCTGTTGCTGGTCGACATGCAGCGTGCCTGGCTCGAGCCGCAGTTCGACCCGCACCTCGAAGGCCCGGACGCCGCGTACTTCCTCAACCGCACGCGCTCGCAAGTGGTGCCCAATCAAGTCCGCCTGCTCAAGGCCTTCCGCGACGCTCGG
The DNA here is from genome assembly GCF_059492145.1 of Pseudomonas sp. Pseusp21. NCBI lineage: Bacteria > Pseudomonadati > Pseudomonadota > Gammaproteobacteria > Pseudomonadales > Pseudomonadaceae > Pseudomonas > Pseudomonas sp. Pseusp21. The sequence goes on along the minus strand of NZ_CP168520.1, from coordinate 6,073,719 downwards.
CAGAACGTGCTGCACACCCTGATCGAAAGCCTCACTGCCGACGGCCGCGATCGCTCGCTGGATCACAAGCTGTCGGACATGCACCTGCCCAAGGGCAGCCCGCAGGCACAGGTGATCGCCGAACTGACCCCGGCGGAAAACGAAATCGTGCTGCCGAAGACCTCTTCCGGGGTCTTCAACTCGACCAACATCGACTACGTGCTGCGCAATCTGGAAACCCGTCACCTGATCATCGCCGGGATCGTCACCGACCAGTGCGTAGACATGGCCGTGCGCGACGCCGCCGACCGTGGCTACCTCGTCACCCTGGTGGCGGACGCCTGCGCGACCTGGACCGAAGCACGCCACGACGCCTGCCTGAACGCGATCAAGGGCTACTGCTGGATCACCGACACCGACACCGTGCTCGGCCGGTTGCAGGAGATGCAGCCATGAGCGAGCGCCTGTCGCCGTTGCCGATGACCACCATCGTCACCACCGACCTGATCGGCGTCACCCGTGGCCGTTCGTTTCCCACCGATGAGCTGGAGCACTATCAGGCCGCCGGTTGTGGCTGGGTGCCGGCCAACAGCGCGCTGACGCCGCAGGACATCATCGCTTCGACCAGTCCGTGGGGCGCTTATGGCGACCTGCGGCTGATTCCCGATCTGGCCAGCCGCGTCACCGTCGGCAACGGTCCGGACGCTGCAGCGCCAGCGCTGGATTTCATCCACGGCGACATCCGCGAGACCGATGGCCGGCCATGGGCGGCCTGCCCGCGCACGCTGTTGCGCAACGAGGTCGAGCGCTACCGCGATGAGCTCGGCTTGCAGGTCAACGCCGCGTTCGAACACGAATTCAACCTGCACGCCGGGTTTGCCGAACATCTGGCGTTCTCGCTCGAAGCCCAGCGCCAGGGCGCCGAATTCGGCGGCTGGCTGCTCAGCGCGTTGCGCGCCGGTGGCGTCGAGCCGGAAATGTTCCTGCCCGAATACGGCAAGCACCAATACGAAATCACCTGCCGCCCGACCCTCGGCGTGGCGGCAGCCGATCGCGCGGTCAACGTGCGCGAGATCACCCGCGAAATCGCCCGGCAGATGGGCCTGGATCTGAGCTTTGCGCCGAAGACCGCTGCCGACGCGGTGTGCAATGGCGTGCACCTGCACGTCAGCCTGCTCGATCTGGCCGGTCAGCCGATGTTCTACGACGCCGGCACCAGCAATGGCCTGTCGACCCTCGGCCAGCATTGGGCGGCGGGTGTGCTGCATTACTTGCCGGCACTGTGCGCGTTCACTGCACCGACGCCGGTGTCGTATGAGCGTTTGCAACCGCATCACTGGAGCGCGTCCTACGCCTGTCTGGGCCAGCAGAATCGCGAAGCGGCGCTGCGCATCTGCCCGACCGTGAGCGTGGGCAACAAGCCCGTGGCGAGGCAATACAACCTGGAATTCCGCGCCATGGACGCCACCGCCTCACCGCATCTGGCAATGGCTGCGCTGCTGATCGCCGGACGCCTGGGCATCGAGCAGCGTCTGGCGCTGAACGCGATCACCGATGAAATCCCCGATTCACTCAACGACGAACAACGCAAGGCCCGGGGCATCGTTGCCCTGCCCGCCTCCCTGGCCCAGGCACTGGATTGCCTGCGTCGCAGTGAAGCGCTGGTCGAAGCGCTGCCAAGCGCGTTGCTCGATACTTTTTTCGCCCTTAAAACCGAGGAACTGGCGCTGACGGAACAGCTCTCGCCCGCTGATCTTTGTGAGCACTATGCACGCCTGTACTGAATCCGTTGAGCTTGGGTTGTACACCCGACCGGTCTACAACCTGAGCCGTGAAGATTCGACGCACCCGCTGATTCTGGTGTGCGAACACGCCAGCCGCTACATCCCCGAGGCCCTGAACAACCTGGGCCTGGATGACACGGCCGCGCGCGAACACATCGCCTGGGACATTGGAGCCCTGGCGCTGGCCGAGCAACTGTCGGAGCGACTGGGTGCGACGCTGCTGAGCGCCAATTATTCGCGCCTGCTGATCGACCTCAATCGCCCCCGGCATGCGCCCGACAGCATCCCGGCGCAGAGCGAGATCTACCAGGTGCCGGGCAACCGCGAGCTCGACGAGGCCACCCGCGAATACCGGCGCCAGTGCCTGTTCAAGCCGTTTCACACGCGCCTGCAACAACTGATCGATGCACGTCTGGCCGAAGGTCGACCGGTGCGGGTGGTAGGGATTCACAGTTTCACCCCGGTGTATTACGGCCAGCCGCGCGAGCTGGAAGTCGGCGTACTGTTCGGTCAGGCCCGGGCCTATGCCCAACGGATGCTCGACGGTCTGGAACGACACCCGCTGAAAGTCGCCGGCAACCAGCCGTACAAGATCGACCCGCTGGGCGACATGACCGTGCCGGTGCACGGCGACGCCCGGGGCCTCGATTCGGTGTTGATCGAAGTGCGCAACGACCTGCTGCGCAGCCCGGAAGCGGTTTCTCGCTGGGCGAATTATCTGGCACCACTGCTGTAAAAAATGTTGTAACCACTGCTGATGCTGTAAACGACGGACCGATATAACAACTAAAACGACCGATTGGCTGACAAGGAGTTGCGCTTCATGGAAATAGAAGAGTTCGGCTACAAACAGGAGTTGAAACGTAGCCTGACACTGACCGACCTGGTGGTGTACGGGATGATCTTCATGATCCCCATCGCCCCGTTCGGCGTGTATGGCTACGTCAACGCCGAGGCACCGGGGATGGTGCCTCTGGCGTACATCATCGGCATGGTGGCGATGGTTTTCACCGCGCTCAGCTACGGCAGCATGGCCCGAGCCTTTCCGATTGCCGGATCGGTGTATTCCTACGCGCAACGGGGTCTGAATCAACACGTCGGCTTCATCGCCGGCTGGCTGATGCTGCTCGATTACCTGCTGATTCCGCCGCTGCTTTACGTCTACGCGGCGATGGCGCTCAACCATCTGTACCCGGACATCCCGAAAGTCGGCTTCATTCTGGCGTTCCTGGTCAGCGCGACCTTCGTCAACCTGCGCGGCATCACCTTCACTGCTCGCATGAACATCCTGTTTCTGCTGGCGCAACTGGTGGTACTGGGGATTTTCCTGTTCTACGCCTGGAACGCCCTGCACAACGGTGGCGGCAACGGCCAGTTGACCCTCGCGCCGCTGTATCACCCGGAAACCTTCAACTTCGCCCTGCTGATGCAAGCGGTGTCGATTGCGGTGCTGTCGTTCCTCGGCTTCGATGCGATCTCCACCCTCGCCGAGGAGATCAAGGGCGATCCGGGCCGCAGCGTCGGCAAAGCGGCGTTGATCACGCTGGTGGTGATGGGTCTGATTTTCGTCGCGCAAACCTGGATCGCTACCGATCTGGCAGCGGGCATGGGCTTCAAGTCCGCCGACACTGCGTTCTATGAAATCGCCGAAATCGCTGCCGGCAGCTGGCTCGCGACCTTGACCGGCGTGGCCACGGCCCTGGCCTGGGGCGTGGCGGTGGCAATCACTTCGCAAGCGGCGGTCTCGCGCCTGCTGTTCGGCATGGCCCGCGACGGCAAGTTGCCGAAAGTGCTGGCCAAGGTGCACCCGAAACACAACACGCCGTACCTGAGCATTTATCTGGTGGCCGTGCTGTCGCTGGTGATCTGCTACCTGTTCATCAATTCGGTGGACACCCTGACTTCGCTGGTCAACTTCGGCGCCCTGAGCGGCTTCATGCTGCTGCACCTGACCGTGATCAATTACTACTGGCGCCGGCAGAAATCCGGCCAGGTGATCCGTCACCTGATCTGCCCGGTGATCGGCTTCATCATCGTCGCGGCCATCATGTACAACATGGGCGTCGATGCACAAAAACTCGGCCTGATCTGGATCGCACTGGGTCTGGTGTACCTGTTCTTCCTGAACAAGCTCGGCGCCAGTACCGCGCTGCCTGACCCGAGCAATGGCTGACAAGAAAAAGAGCGGCGTCTGACAACAAATCAGGCGACCGCCGCTTTAACGCGTGGAAACCGACAGTGATAGTCAGGTTCGGCGAATGGGCCGAACCTTTTGATACAGGAGTGCATCCATGCTGGTCTTACGTCCAGTCGAGCCAAACGACCTGCCTCAATTGCAACAATTGGCGCGCGACAGTCTGGTGGGCGTCACGTCCCTGCCGGACGACAGCGAGCGCCTGGGCGAGAAAATCGCCGCGTCCTGCGCCTCGTTCGACAGCGATGCTGAGGCCCAGGGCCCGGAAAATTACTTCTTCGTACTGGAAGACCTGGGCAGCCGCCAACTGGTTGGCTGTTCGGAAATTCTCGCCACCGCAGGTTTCAACGAGCCGTTCTACAGTCTGCGCAACCGCCACTTCACCAGCGCCTCGCGGGAGCTGAATATCGAGCACGGCGTGCCGGCGCTGTCGCTGTGTCACGACCTGAGCGGGCATACGCTGCTGCGCGGTTTCCACATCGACGCGGCACTGGTGCGCACGCCGTTTTCCGAATTGCTGTCGCGGGCACGGCTGCTGTTCATCGCCGGCCACGCGCCTCGATTTGCTGAAGCGGTGATCACCGAAATCGTCGGTTACAGCGACGAGCAAGGGCATTCACCGTTCTGGGATGCGCTGGGCAAACATTTCTTCGACCTGCCCTACGTCGAGGCCGAGCGCCTGTGCGGCTTGCAGAGCCGTACGTTTCTCGCCGAGCTGATGCCGCAATACCCGATCTACGTACCAATGCTGCCGCAAGCGGCGCAGGACTGCATCGGCCGCATCCACCCGGACGGTCAGGAAGCCTTCGACATCCTCGAGCGCGAAGGTTTCGAAACCAACAGCTACATCGACCTGTTCGATGCCGGCCCGACCTTGTATGCACGTACCGCCAACATCCGGTCGATCGCGCAGAGCCAGACCGCCACGGTTCAGGAGCAATCCCTGATTGATGCCCGCGGTCGCTATCTGGTGAGCAATGAGGCGCTGCATGGCTTTCGGGCGGTGGTCGCCGAGCTGGATTTCCAGCCCGGTCAGCCCCTGGCGCTTGACCCGGCCCTGTGCGCGGCGCTCAACGTCCGCACTGGCGGTACGATCCGGGTAATCGCCCTGTGAACCGCGCCCCTACCCAACGACAGTGCCCGAGCAGGCGCGCAAAAGGAGTTGCAGCATGATTGTCCGTCCGGTCCAAGTCAGCGACCTGCCAGCGTTGATGACGCTGGTGCAACAGGCCGGGCCGGGGTTCACCACCCTGCCCGCCAACGAAGATCGCCTGGCCCACCGGGTGCGCTGGGCACAACGGGCGTTCGCCGAACAGGTCGAGCGGGCCGATGCCGATTACCTGTTCGTGCTTGAAGACGACGAACAGCGCGTGGTCGGCGTCAGCGCCCTGGCCGGGGCCGTCGGCCTGCGCGAGCCGTGGTACAACTATCGGGTCGGGCTGACCGTCAGTTCGGCGCCGGACCTGGGTATTCAGCGGCAGATTCCGACGCTGTTCCTCAACAATGAACTGACCGGCCAATCGGAACTGTGCTCGCTGTTCCTGCGCCACGACCAGCGCCACGGCAGCAATGGACGTCTGCTGTCGCTGGGGCGTTTGCTGTTTGTTGCCGAATTCCCGCACCTGTTCGGCGAAAAAATGATCGCCGAACTGCGCGGCAGTGCCGACGAACAAGGCCGTTCGCCGTTCTGGGACAGTCTGGGCCGGCACTTCTTCCAGATGGACTTCAGCCACGCCGACCACTTGTCCGGGCTCGGCAACAAGGCCTTCATCGCCGAACTGATGCCGCGCCAGCCGCTATACACCTGCCTGCTCACCGAACAGGCCCAGGCCGTGATCGGCCAGGCCCACCCGAACACCGAGCCGGCGCTGAAAATCCTCCAGGCCGAGGGTTTTGCCCATAAAGGCTATATCGACATATTTGACGGCGGCCCGGTGATCGAGGCGCCGATCCGCAACATCCGTACGGTGCGCGACAGCCTGGAACTGACCCTGAGCATCGGCACGCCGGACGATCAGGCGCCGCTGTGGCTGATCCACAATCGGCGCCTGGAAAACTGCCGCATCACCGTGGCGGCGGGACGCCGGGTCGGCAGTAGTCTGGTGATCGACCGCCTGACCGCCAAACGCCTGCAATTGCAACCGGGCAACTCGGTGCGGGCGGTGCCGTTGCCCAATCGACAGCAGCAGGCGGTGGCGGCCTGAGCTCAGATTCCTGGAGAGAAAGCGCCTGAACAGGTTTTTCCTGGTTAACTTCCTCGTTAATTCGTCATGATCCTTGACCCATTGGCGTGATAGCCTTTTCACCTTCGGCGTTGACACCTTTGCTCAAGCCTTTCCATTCCTTTGTATTGGTGGAACTCGTATGACCAGGCTTTCTCATCAAGATTTGCGCCGTAACTTCCGTCAGCTGCTGGCTTCCGACACCTGCTATCACACCGCCTCGGTGTTCGATCCGATGTCCGCCCGCATCGCCGCTGACCTGGGTTTTGAAGTAGGGATTCTCGGCGGCTCGGTCGCCTCGTTGCAGGTGCTGGGCGCTCCGGACTTTGCCCTGATCACCCTCAGCGAATTCGCTGAGCAGGCCACGCGCATCGGCCGCGTCGCCCAATTGCCGGTGATCGCCGACGCCGACCACGGCTACGGCAATGCGCTCAACGTGATGCGCACCATCGTTGAACTGGAACGCGCTGGCGTCGCCGCGCTGACCATCGAAGACACCCTGCTGCCAGCACAATTCGGCCGCAAATCCACCGACCTGATCACCGTCGCAGAAGGCGTCGGCAAGATCCGCGCGGCACTGGAAGCCCGGGTCGATTCGGAAATGGCGATCATCGCCCGGACCAACGCCGGCATCCTGCCGAACCAGGAAATCATCAGCCGCACCAAGCAGTACCAGGCCGCCGGTGCCGACGGTATCTGCATGGTGGGTATCCAGGACTTCGACCAGCTCGAGCAGATCGCCGAACACCTGACCGTCCCGCTGATGCTGGTGACCTACGGCAACCCGGCGCTGCGCGACGACAAACGCTTGGCCGAACTGGGTGTGCGCGTGACCATCGACGGCCACGGTGCCTACTTCGCGGCGATCAAAGCGACTTACGACAGCCTTCGCGAACAGCGCCAGATCTTCACCCAGGCTTCCGACCTGAGCGCCACCGAACTGACCCACACCTACACCCAGCCTGAGGAATACATCCTCTGGGCCAAGGAATACATGAGCGTCAAAGAGTAACCTCGCACCACGCTACAAAGAGGCAGAGCGGCCCGACGCCATCACGAGTCCACTCGCATGGCGCCCGCCGCGAAACCGCTAGACCGCTGTCTTGAAGCCTTCCTCCCGCTGTAATGCCCGCGTCTGAATCACGTTCAGAATGGCGCAGCCCTCCCGTATCAGCAGATGCACTGCGCTGGTAATGCGCGTCAGATCACAATCGGAAATGCCCTTGAGGTCGAGACTGGAAAACGTGTCGGCCAGATCGCGCACGACTACAAAACGGTGCACCTGATCGTCGATCGTTCCCACGCTCCGCGTGGGAATGCAGCCCGGGACGCTCTGCGTCCCTTCCAGAGCCGAACGCGGAGCGTCCGTTGAGGCATTCCCACGCAGAGCGTGGGAACGATCAGGCGGCTGTTACCGTTTCGCCAACTCCATAATCATCCGCGACAACAGATAAATCCGCGGCGCCACACTCTCCACCTCCGCGTATTCCTCCGGCGTATGAATGTTGCCGCCGACAATCCCGAACCCGTCCAGCGTCGGCGTCCCCACTCCGGCCGACAGGCTCGCATCCGCCGCCCCGCCGCTGCCTTCTTCGGTCAACTTGCGGCCGATTTCGCCGTAAATCCCTTGCGCCATCGCCATCAAACGATCCGACTCCGCCGTCTGCGGCATCGGTGGCAAGCCGCGTTGCAGCGAGGTCTTCACTTCGGTATCGGGGATCAACTTGTCCTGCGACACCCGCGCCAGATCCTTCTCGATCCGGTCAAATTCTTCCGGCACCGCCGCCCGCACGTCAGCCTTGGCCGTGGCCTGATCCGGGATCACGTTGGTGCGATCACCGGCCTTGAGCACGGTGAAGTTGATGGTGGTTTTCCTGGCCTCGTCGCCCAGCTTGCCCAGTTGCAGAATCTGGTGCGCCGCCTCCATCGCCGCGTTGCGCCCCAGTTCCGGCGCGACGCCGGCGTGGGCCGCCTTGCCCTTGACTTCGACCAGAGCGGTTGCGCTGCCCTTGCGCCACACCACCAGGCCATCGGCCGGGCGGCCCGGTTCGAGGTTGAGGGTGACGTCGTGAAGTTTGGCGGTTTTCTTGATCAGGTCGGTGGCGACGTCCGAGCCGGTTTCTTCGCTGGCATCGAGCAGGAAGGTGATTTGCGCGTAGTCCTTGAAGTCGAGGTTCTTCAGAATTTTCAGCGCGTAGATGCCGGCGACGATCCCGCCCTTGTCGTCCATCACACCCGGCCCGTAGGCGCGGCCGTCCTTGATGTGAAACGGTCGCTCGGCGGCGGAGCCTTCCTTGAACACCGTGTCCATGTGCGCCATCAGCAGGATTTTCGCCTTGCCGGTGCCTTTGAGCGTGGCGAGCACGTGGTTGGTTTTTTCCGGCGTATTGGGCACCAGCTCGATGGTGGCGCCGAGCTTTTTCAGCTCGTCGATGGCGATTTCGCTGACTTGCTTGAGCCCCGGTTCATAGCCGGAACCGGAGTCGATATTGACCAGGCGCTCGAGCAATTTCAGGGCTTCTGGCTTGTATTGCTCGGCATCGGCCAGCACTTGTTTGTGCGGTTCGGCAAAGACACCGGAGGCTGCAAAAGTGAGGGACAGACCGGCCAGCAGAGAACGACGGAAATTGAACGTCATGAATCAATCCTTGTTTCGTGTCGGGTACTGAACCGTACCTGACATCGCCCCAAGGCTCCATCCCGGATGCGACACCCGATCCGTTCAAACCGAATCGAATACCTCGCGCCGCGGCTTGTCGTCGCTGCAGCAAATCACCCGGTTACGCCCGCCAGCCTTGGCTTCGTACAGCGCCTGGTCGGCGTCATCGAGCCAGCGTGTCGCGTCGCCTTGGGCCGGATCGAGTGCCGCCAGACCGATGCTCAGGCTGACTTTCAGCGCCGGGTTCTGTTCGTACACCAGAAAGGAAAAACGCTCACGCAAGGCCTCCATCGCCTGCACCGCATTGAACAGCGGCAAGTCCGGCAGGATCACGCAAAACTCGTCACCGCCGTAGCGCCCCGCCACATCGGCCAAGCGCAGGTTCTGCTTGAGCATCTTGCTCAGCTGGCGCAGGACGATATCGCCAGCCACATGGCCGTAGGTGTCGTTGATCGCCTTGAAATGGTCGATGTCGATCAGCGCAATCGCCGCACCGCTCTGCTGGCGTTTGCAGCGTTGAAACTCGACTTCCAGTTGATCCTTCCAGGCGCCGTGATTGAGCAGACCGGTGAGGCTGTCGGTGCGGCTCAGGGCCAGCAATTCGCGTTTATGCAAGCCGAGGGTGTAGGCCTGGCGAAAGCAGATCCAGCCCAGCGCCAGCGGATACAGCATCAACAACGGCAGACAGGCATAGAGCTGTGCCGGCGTGGTCATCGGGACGAGCGCGGGGGCAAACACCACCAGCCCGACGCCGACGCCGAGCAACTGCGCCGCCGCTCCGGCCAATAGAAAACGAGCACCACCGATAGCGACGTTGTTCATCGCCATCATCGAAATGGTCGTGGCACTGGGCAAGGGATTGAAGTGCATGGCGGCGACCCAGAAGCCACCGAGAAAGGCGTCGATCAACAAATTACGGTGTTCGGCGTGGTACGGAACCTTCGCCCGGCGCGCCCATTGATACGCGAGGTGCGGCCAGACCAGGCCGTTGAACAGCATCACCGCCCAGACCCAGGCCGGCGGATCGAGTGGATACATCGCGACGCTCACGCACAAAAGCCCCAGAACCAGCCCGAGGATTCGCGATGTATAGAGCCTCCTGGCCAGTGAAAGTCCCTTTCCTCCCGTTCTTCCCATAGGGGCCTCGACCACTCGACGGCACTGCGCAGACCGCAGACCCGATGTATTGGGAGTCTATCAGGGCAACGTCAAATAGCCATCACCGGCCAGCGGGCCGAATACCCCGTCATCAGCACCACACGGCGAGCAAATGATTGGCTATACATGAAAGGAAGAAAATGGAAAAAAGACTCTAAAAAGGAGGCCCATGCAGACCTATCAAGTGTTGATCATCGGCAGCGGTTTTGGCGGCCAGTGCGCGGCGGTCAACCTGCTCAAGGCCGGTATCGACGACTTTCGCTTGCTGGAGCGCCGCGACTTCTTCGGCGGCACCTGGTGCCAGAACACCTACCCCGGCGCAGCAGTGGATGTGCCGTCGCCGCTGTATTCGCTGTCGTTTGCGCCTTACCGCTGGACCCAGATGTTCGCCGAACAGGCTGAACTGCACCGCTACACCGACCATGTGGTGGAGCGCTTCGGCCTCGGTGATCGGGTAGAACTGGAGGCCAATGTCGAGCGCGTCGAATGGAACGACAACGACAAACGCTGGGCCGTATACACCGGAACCAAAGGCATTTTTTATGCGCAGTTCCTGATCAATGCCACCGGGCCGCTGAGCCAGCCGGTTATCCCACACTTTCCCGGCCAGGATCGCTTTCAGGGCAAGACCTTTCATACAAACAATTGGGATCACAGCTACGACTATCACGGTAAACGCGTGGCGATTGTCGGCAGCGGTGCCAGTGCGGCACAGGTGATTCCGGCCATTGCACCGAAGGTCGCCCAATTGCATGTGTTTCAGCGCACAGCGCATTGGGTGCTGCCCCGGGCTGATCGTACGTTCGGGCGATTCCAGCGCTGGCTGCTGGGTCTGAAACCGGCCTACAAACTGCTGCGCTGGATGATCTACTGGAAATTCGAAACCCGGGTCATCGCCTTCAAATACTCGAAACCGGCGATTCACATGGTGCAGCGACACGCCCTGAAGTTTCTCAAACGCCAGGTGACTGACCCCGAGTTGCGGAAAAAACTGACACCGGACTTCACCATCGGCTGCAAACGGGTGCTGCTCTCCAGCACCTACTACCCGGCACTGACCCGGCCCAACGTCACGTTGCACAGCCGCGAGCAAGGCATCGCCAGCCTCGACGAAACCGGCATCGTCACCACCGATGGCCAGCACATCGACGTCGATCTGATCGTCTGGTCGACCGGTTACGACGCCACCGACGGCGTGATTTCCTACCCGGTCAGCGGAAAAAACGCCGTGCAACTGCGCGATGTCTGGGCGCAGTACCCGCGCGCCTACCTCGGCACGAGCCTGCCGGACTTTCCCAACCTGTTTATCGTCACCGGGCCGAACACCGGCATCGGCCACACCTCGGCGCTGTTCATCATCGAATCGCAGATGAACTACATCCTCGACTGCATCCGCATCTTGCAGGCCAATGGTCTGCGCAGCATCGAGGTTCGCCCCGAAGCAGAACGTACCTACACTCAGATGATTCACCGAGAAATGGAACGCACGGTCTGGAAAACCGGCGGCTGCCACAGTTGGTATCAAAGCAAAAGCGGTCATGTGATCGCGATGTTCCCCGGCTTCAGTTTCAGCTACCACCGGTTGACCCGGGCGCTGAAACCGGCCGACCACATTCTGTCTTGAACAAGGAAGACCCACGATGCTTTTGCTGTTTGTCGCCCTCGCGGTTTTCGTGGCCTGGAGCTGGTTGAGTTACCCGGCGGTCGGCCACTGGCTCTACGATCTGAGCGCGGCCCTGGAGGCCAGGCTATACCGGTTGCACAAGATTGAAGTGCCGATTGCCGAAATGACCGTGTCGACCTGGCAAGGCGGGCCTTATGAAGCGTCGAGCAGCATTTTGATGCTGCACGGCTACAGCGCTGAAAAAAACCTGTGGCTGCGCTTCGCCCGGCATTTTGTCGGGCAGTATCGGGTGATCATCCCGGACCTCGCCGGTCATGGTGAAACCGGCTTCAAGGCCGGCGGTGGCTACGACATTCCGGTGCAGGCCAAACGCATGATCCAGTTGCTCGACGTCTGCGGCGTCGAGAAAGTCCACGTGATCGGCAACTCCATGGGCGGCTACATCGCCGCGTGGCTGGCGGCCACCTACCCGGATCGCATTGCTTCGGTGGCGCTGATCGACCCGGCCGGCGTCACCGCGCCCGAGCCCAGCGACATGGAGCGCCACCTCGCCCGTGGGCACAATCCGTTTCTGATCAATTCCCGGGAAGAATTCCGACGCTTCTATGCCATGACCATGGCGTCGCCACCGTGGGTGCCCGGCCTGGTGCTCGACGCGATCGCCCAGCGCTACGAACAATGCCGCGACGAACTGGAAGAGATTTTCCGGGACTTTCGCGCCAGCCCGCCGATGGAACCGAAACTGCCGGACATCAAATGCCCGGCGCTGTTGCTCTGGGGCCGCAAGGACCGGCTGATCGACGTCAGCAGCGTGCCGGTATGGAGCAAAGGCATCAGCAATCTGCGGGTCGATGTCTGGGACGGCGTCGGCCATATGCCGATGGTCGAACAACCGTCGAACACGGCACGTCTGTATCGGGAGTTTCTGGGGGAAAACTCGCGCCAGGACAGGTAAACGGTCAGTCGTTGGCAGAATGAAGTTCGTAGGATTCTTCGTTTGCCCGCGTCGGCGAAGGCTGCGATCTTTTCCGACATCCTTTACGTGACCGTGCCAGGAATTTTTTTCATGACCGTGCAGCCTTTCGTCAGCCCCGACCTGATCCGCCAACGCTTCTCCAAAGCGATGTCCGACATGTACCGCGAAGAAGTGCCGCTGTACGGCGCATTGATGGAACTGGTGGAACAGACCAACCGCGACGTGCTGGCACGCGAGCCGCAAGTCGCCAGTCAACTGCACAGCACCGGCGAAATCGAACGGCTGGACATGGAGCGCCACGGCGCCATCCGCGTCGGCACCGCCACCGAACTGGCCACCCTCGCCCGCCTGTTTGCGGTGATGGGCATGCAACCGGTGGGCTATTACGACCTGACCCCTGCCGGGGTGCCGGTGCATTCAACGGCGTTCCGGGCGGTGCATGAAGATGCGCTGCAGGTCAGCCCGTTCCGGGTGTTCACTTCGTTGTTGCGACTGGAATTGATTGAAGACCCCGAGCTGCGGGCCTTCGCGCAATCGGTGCTGGATAAGCGTTCGATCTTTACGCCATCGGCGCTAAGGCTGATCGAACAGGCTGAATCTGCTGGCGGCCTGAATGATTCCGAGGCAGGGGAATTTGTCCTGCAAGCGCTGGAGACTTTTCGCTGGCACCACAGCGCCACCGTCACCGCCGCGCAATACCAGACGCTGAGCGCCCAGCATCGCCTGATCGCCGATGTCGTCGCGTTCAAGGGCCCGCACATCAACCACCTGACCCCGCGCACACTGGACATCGACATCGTCCAGGCGCAGATGCCGCTGCACGGCATCACGCCCAAAGCGGTGATCGAAGGCCCGCCGCGCCGGCAGCATCCGATCCTGTTGCGTCAGACCAGTTTCAAGGCGCTGGACGAACCGATTGCCTTCACCGACCAGACGCAAACCCGCGGCAGCCACAGCGCCCGCTTCGGTGAAATTGAACAACGGGGCGCGGCGCTGACACCCAAGGGGCGAGCGTTGTACGACCGACTGCTGAACGCGGCGCGCGATGAACTGGGCGATTTCCCCAACGAAGCCAATGCCTCACGCTACAACGCGCTGATGGCTCAGCATTTCAGCGAGTTCCCTGACAGCCTTGAGGGCATGCGCGAGCAGGAATTGGCGTATTTCCGTTATTTCCTGACAGGCAAAGGAAGTCGTCCCGCTGATGTTTCGCTGCAAGGGTTATTACGCGACGGCTATGTGAAAGCCGAACCGCTGGTGTACGAAGATTTCCTGCCGGTGAGTGCAGCGGGGATTTTTCAGTCGAACCTGGGGGACGCGGCGCAGGCGCACTATGGCGAGCACTCCAATCGACAGGCGTTCGAGTTAGCGTTGGGGCGTTCGACCATTGATGAGTTGGGCCTGTATGCCGAAACCCAGCAACGTTCGATTGAGGAATGCCTCACTGCAATTGCCCGATCCGCGTGAAAAGCGGCGATTGGCCATACTGCGCAAGAAGTTGCGCACTTGTTTCGTAAAAATGCTCACCGATTCCGCTGGAGGCCATGTGTTTAAAGGCCTCCAGCCAAGTGCGCAAGAAGTTGCGCAGTACTGCGCAACTTCTTGCGCACTTTGAGCTACCTGGCTGATCAAAAAACGCTCAAACCCGCGAGCCAGAGCGGTCAAGTCCCCGGCTCCCGGGGACGTGGCAAAAGCTGGCACGCTCCTTGATAACAGTCAGCCACCCACCGGGCGATTTCGCCTCCCGGGCACCCTAACTTTATCCGCAAGGAGCACCTCCCATGGCAACACCAGCGTACATGTCGGTTACCGGCGAAAAACAAGGCCTGATCACTGCCGGCGCTTTCACCGCCGACTCCGTTGGCAACACCTACCAGGAAGGTCACGAAGACCAGGTCATGGTTCAGGCGTTCAGCCACGACGTGATCATCCCGCGTGACCCGCAATCCGGTCAGCCAACCGGTCAGCGCGTTCACAAGCCAGTGATCATCACCAAGGTCTACGACAAGGCTTCGCCACTGCTGCAAGCTGCTCTGACCTCCGGCGAGCGCATGAGCGAAATCGTTATCCAGTGGTACCGCACTTCGGCTCAAGGCACCCAAGAGCACTACTACACCACCAAACTGGAAGACGCGATCATCGTCGCCATCAACAACAAGATGCACAACTGCCAGGATCCATCGAACGCCCACTTCACCCACCTGGAAGAAGTGCAGTTCACCTACCGCAAAATCACCTGGACCCACGAAGTATCCGGTACTTCGGGTTCCGATGACTGGCGTGCTCCAGTCGTTTAATTACGGCTGATCGTTACAAGCATCGGCCAGCTCTGCTGGTCGATGTTGTTTACGCCCCTCCAGAATTTCGCGTGCGTTGAACCGCCTGGCGGTCGTCGACACACGCCGTATGCAGCACGAGGAACAAGGGATGTTCGCGCCGGCCAATGAAACCCACTTTGCCCTGACCATCGAAGGTCTTTCCGCCGACTTTCAGGTGTTTACCCTCACCGGTCGGGAAGCCATCAGCCAGCCTTTTGTGTTCGAGGTGGAGCTGGTCAGTGAGCAGCCGTCGCTGGACCTCGAAACCCTGCTGCACAAACCGGCCTTCCTGCAGCTGTCGCCCGACGGCAGCGGCATCCACGGCCTGATCTACCGCGCCGCGCAAGGCGATTCCGGCAAGCGCCTGACGCGCTATTCCGTGACCCTGCGCCCGCAACTGGCGTACCTGGCGCACCGGATCAACCAGCGGATCTTCCAGAACCTCAGCGTGCCGAAAATCATCGGCAAGGTCCTCGAAGAACACGGCATCCAGGGCAACGCCTACGCCTTCCAGACCGGTTCGATCTACCCCGACCGCATTTACTGCGTGCAATACGACGAATCGGACCTGCATTTCATCCAGCGCCTGTGCGAAGAAGAGGGCATTCACTACCACTTCCAGCACAGCGCCACGGGCCACAAACTGGTGTTCGGCGATGACCAGACGGTGTTCAAGAAACTGGCGCCGGTGGCCTATCAGCAGGACTCCGGCATGGTCGCCAGCAAGCCGGTGATCAAACGCTTCGACCTGCGCCTGGAAACCCGTACCAGCCGCACCACCCGCCGCGACTACGACTTCGAAAAACCGCGCCTGACGCTGGAAAGCGAAAACCGCGGCGACGCCCTGCCCGACCTCGAGGACTACGATTACCCGGGCCGTTTCATCGACCGCGAACGCGGCAAGCACCTGGCCAAACGCGCCCTCGAACGCCACCGCAGCGACTTCCAGCTCGCCGAAGGCAAGAGTGATCAGCCGCTGCTGGTCAGCGGCCATTTCCTCGCACTCAAAGAACACCCGAAAGCCAAGTGGAATGACCTGTGGCTGCTCACCGAAGTCCATCACGAAGGCAAGCAGCCGCAGGTGCTGGAAGAATCGGTCACCAGCGACACCACCGCGCTGAAAGACGATTTCCATCAGGGCTACCGCAACCGCTTCCAGGCCACCCCGTGGGACGTGCCGAACCGCCCGCCCCTGCGCCACCCGAAACCGCGCATCCTCGGCAGCCAGAGCGCCGTGGTCACCGGCCCGAAAGGCGAAGAAATCCACTGCGACGAATATGGCCGCGTCAAAGTCCAGTTCCACTGGGATCGCGACGGTCAGGCCGACGACAAGACCAGCTGCTGGCTGCGCGTCTCCAGCGCCTGGGCCGGCGCCCAGTACGGCGGCATCGCCATCCCGCGCATCGGCATGGAAGTGCTGGTGACCTTCCTCGAAGGCGACCCCGACCAGCCGCTGATCAGCGGCTGCCTGTACCACAAGGAAAACACCGTCCCGTACGCCCTGCCGGCGAACAAGACCCGCACCACCTTCAAGACCCTGAGCTCGATGGGTGGCGGCGGCTTCAACGAACTGCGCATCGAAGACAAGAAAGGCCAGGAGCAGATCTTCCTCCACGCCCAGCGCGACTGGGACGAGAACATCGAACACGACCAGAAAATCCGCGTCGGCAACGAACGCCACGACGTCGTGGAAAAAAACAGCTACACGGAATTCAAGGCCGAAGAACACCACACGGTTTACGAAGACCGCAAAGTCGAAGCACGCGCCAACGACCACCTGACCGTGGGCGTGAACCAGCACATCAAGATCGGCACCGGGCAATTCATCGACGCGGGGCAGGAAATTCACCTGAGCAGCGGGATGAAGGTGGTGCTGGAGGCTGGGGCTGAGCTGACGCTGGTCGGCGGTGGCAGCTTCATCAAGATCGATGGCGGCGGCGTGACCATGAGCGGGCCGGCGATCAACATCAACTCCGGCGGAGGACCGGGCAGCGGCACCGGTGCAGCCCCGTTGATGCCGGGCGTACTGAAGCAGGCAGATGCCGACAAGGCTGGCGCCGTACTGACCCCGGCGCAAATCAACACCCTCAAACGTAATGCGCCGTTCTGCGAAGAGTGCGAAAAATGCAAGGCAGGTGCCTGTGCCATCTAATCGACTGACACCCAAAGACTGGCTGGCGCAACAGCCGCTGCAAAAAGATGAGCGTCTGTATCTGGTCATCAGCGCCGCCAGTGATGCCGAAGCGCTCAAAGCCTTGTATCAGAGCGAACCGTCCGTCCAGGCCATTCCCGTCTGGGGCGGAACGCCCTACTCCACCTGGCAACCGGTGATGCCTTACGTCGCCGAACTCAAGGCCAACTCGGCCTTCCTGCCCTGGATCACCGAAACCGACGCCCTCGACTGGGGCTGGCTGGCGGTCTCCCGCTCGGAGCCCAACGAAGTTTTCGAACATCTGCGCAGTTTGACCCAGGTGAAGATGCCAGACGGGACCGAAGTGTTTTTCCGGTTCTGGGATGGACGGCATATCTATCCGATTCTTGAAGGGTTGGGTGAGAAGGCTGGGGAAGTGTTGCCGGTGTTTGAGCGGTATCTGATCAATGGTCGGAGCCTGGAAGTCGGGCCGAGGGTGGTGCCGAAGGCGAAGGATTGGCCGTGGTGGGAGGTGCCGAAGAAGTTGCTGGATCAGTTGGCGAAAGAGGATCACACGACGCTGGTCGCCAACTTGATGCAATGGCTCGAAGAAGCACGCCCGGACCTCTACAGCGCATGGCCCGAGAACAACCTGAAACTGAAAATCACCCGTTTCGTGCGTCGCCCGGATGCTCCGGACAACCTTAAAGAAGCACTGTTAAACCACCTGATTCTGGAGCAAGGCTGATGGATCGCGTTGCCTTTGTTGACAACCAACTGAACACCTTCAAGGACAGTCTGAAGCTGTATCAGGAACAGACCAAAACCTGGTACGCCAGCGTCGCCGACAAAGCCAGCCGGGCGGCTGATCTCCCTTCCCTGCTGGGCATGGAGCGAGTGATCAAGGTAGGTGATACCAGCAAGTCGGTGAGCATGACCGACGGCGACTTCACTTCGAACGTGGCCCAGTGCCCGTTGAAGGGACCGCTGCTGATCGAGAGCAAGTTCGAATCGGTTTATGACATTCCTGTAGGCGATATCGAAGTCGAGATCGTCGCTGTGGAAGGTGGAGCAGTCAGCAAGGTCAAACTCGATCAACAAGGCAAAGCCAGCTGGACCGGTGGGATTCCCGGCAAGTTCTACAAAATCCGGGTTCACAACGAAGTGACACCCGCGCAGATCGACGCTCTGTTCAGCTCCTACAGCGGCGTGACAGCGGAGCTCGAAGGTTTCCTGCGCAAGGAGTGGGCCGGGTTCAAACCACAGTGGTCGAACCTGTCGGCTTCGGGCACTGCGATGGCGATCGGCAACGGCATTCTTGAAGGTGGCTGGGAAGCCATCAAAGGCGTGTGGGATGGCATCAGTCTGGTGCTCGACATTCTGCAAGACCCCAAGAAGTTTGCGAATGATCTCGGTGCCGGCGTCCAGGACCTGATCAACGTCGCCAAAAGCTCGCCAGACATCATGAAAAAAGCCATGTTGCTGGCCAGCGACGAAGCCGCTTTGTTCCTGCTGGTACGCAGTGCCGTGATCTGGCTGGCAGGCTTGCCGCCAATGAAGATGGCCGGCGACGTTGCGAAGATGACCACGGCCATTGTCGTCGGCATCGCGATCGACATCGTGATTGGCGTGGTACTGACGATTGCAGCTGAAGGCACAGGGGTTATCTACCTCGCCGCCCGACTGAAGAAGTACGGTGAGCTTGTCATCAACGCTGTCACCAGCTTCGTGAAGTCGCTATTCAAGATCATCAATGGCTTTATGGAGTACGTTGCCAAATACACTGCCGTTGCGGCACGTGGGGTGACGGCGAAGGTGAGAAACGGCGTCTCGGAGTTGCGTTTCGACGGTAAGCGAGTGACAACCGTCGAAGCACCAAAAGCCCATCACGACGCGCCTGCACAATCCAAGACGCCTGACGAAAAAAGTGCAACTTGCGCTAAAAACACATGCACGAATGGTTGCCCGGTTTCGATGGTGACCGGAGAAGAACTGCTGACACTGACTGATGGGGAACTGAATGGTATTTTTCCATTTTCCTGGACTCGTCTTTATCGCACTAGCGCAGCAGAAATCGATTGTGGCCTTGGCTATGGCTGGAGTCATGCGCTGGCACAACGGGTTGACGTCAACAATGATGAAGTAGTCTGGACTGACCACGAAAATCGAGTTATCACATTCCCGCTGCCGAGCCTGCAACGTCCAGCAATAACAAACAGCCTTTCTGAAGCTGCAATTTTTATTGGTGATGATCCCTCTGAGATCATCCTTGCTCAGGCTGGCGAACGCTCCCAGTTTTATCATTTCCGCTACAACCGTACCGGCGCAACACTGATTGCTGTCAGCGACGCGTATGGCAACAGGCTGCATATCACTCGCGATATCCATGGCCGCATCAAGCGAGTCGATAACGGTGCAGGTCGTGCGTTGCTACTGCGGTATGACCGCAAACACATCGTAGCCATCGAATATCAGCAATTCATCCCAGCAGACAATCTGGAAGATGCATGGAGCACAATCCAGACCATAGTTGCTTATAGCTACGACTCAGAACATCGACTGATCGCGGCAAAAAACGCAGCAGGTGAAACGGAGCACTACGCATACAACGCTCAGAACGTCATCCTAGAACGACGCCTTGCTGGTGGTGCCATCTTTTACTGGGAATGGGAAAAGGAAGGTAAATCTGCCAGGTGCATCCATCACTGGGCTAACTTTTCGCAAATGGACACGCACTACGCTTGGGATGATAAAGGTAGTGTTACTGTCACCAATGCGGACGGCAGTGAAGAGGTCTACACCCACGATGACAAAGCACGACTAGTCGCCAAAGTTGACCCTGACGGTGCTGAAAATCTCAAAGCCTATGATGACAAGGGTCGTTTGGTCGCAGAGCAAGATCCTTTAGGTGCAATTACTGAATTCCATTACAACGAAACCGGGCGACTGATTGCGGTTATTCCACCAGAAGACGAACCCACCGGCTATGAGTACAGCCATGGATTCGTGAGCAAGGTCAGTCGCGGAAAAGCCACTTGGAAGTACCAACGCAACAACCAGGGCGATGTAACGCAGCAGACTGATCCAGATGGCAACACGACCCACTACAGCTACGACAACCGGGGACGACTGCTGGAAATCAGTTACGCCGACGGTGGCCGTCATCAATTGGGCTGGAACAACCTTGGCCAATTGTTGGAGGAGCGCCTCCCCGACGGCGGTAAGCGTAAATATCGCTACGACGCACTCGGCCGGCAAATCACGCGCCAAGATGAGTCCGGCCAGATTACCCAGTATCAGTGGGATGCCGCTAACCGTCTCTCGCAAATCACCCTGCCAGGCGGAGCCACTCGCGCTTACACCTATAACCCATATGGGCGCGTGACTGCCGAACGCGACGAACTCGGCCGCGTCACCCGTTACGAATATGCCGACAACCTGCACCTTGTCAGCCGTCGCATCAATCCTGACGGCAGCCAGCTGCGCTATCGCTACGACAACTCGCGCCTGCTGCTGACCGAAATCGAAAACGAGCGCGGCGAGCACTACAACCTCGACTACTTCCCGAATGGCCTGATCCAGCAGGAAACCGGCTTCGACGGTCGTCGCACTGCGTACGAATACGACCTCAATGGCCAGTTGCTGAAGAAAACCGAATTCGGCGATGACGGCAGCGAGTTGGTGACTGAATACCAACGCGATGCCGCAGGCAGGCTTCTGGTGAAAACTCTTCCCGATGGCGAAGAAATTCACTACAGCTACGACGCCCTCGGCCGCCTGGTCAACGTCGACGACGGACACTGGCCGCTCGCCTACGAATACGACCTGCAAGATCGCCTCGTCACCGAACACCAAGGCTGGGGCACCTTGCGCTATGAGTACGACAGCGTCGGCCAGCTCAAGCATTGTCGCTTGCCCGATGGCAGCAAACTCGATTACCGCCATCAACCCGGCGGCCTGCTCAGCGGCATCGATCTCAACGGCTCGCGCCTGACGTCTCACCAGTTCAGCGGTGGTCGCGAACAGCAGCGCCAGCAGGGCCTGCTGCTCAGCCAGTATCAATATGACGAACAGGGCCGCTTGCAGGCTCACAGTGTCAGCCAACGCGACAAAAACCTGTTCCAGCGCCGCTACAACTACGACGCAAACGGCAACCTCGCCGGTATCGACGACAGCCGCAAAGGTAGCCGCAGCTACCACTACGACCCGCTTGATCGCTTGATCAGCGTTCGTGGCTCGACACCGGAAAGCTTTGCTCATGATCCGGCCGGTAACCTGCTCGGCCAGAACAACGAAGGCACAGCCAACCTCGCCAACGTCAAAGGCAACCGTCTGCTGATGCAGGGCGACCGCCACTACGACTACGACGCCTTTGGCAACCTGATTCGCGAACGCCGTGGCGCTGGCCAGAAACTCGTCACTGAATACCGCTACGACTCCCAGCATCGACTGATCGGCGCGAGCCTGCCGGGTGGCAGCACCGCGTCCTACAAGTACGACGCTTTCGGTCGTCGCATCGAGAAAACTGTCGATGGCCATACCACCGAATTCTTGTGGCAAGGCGAACGTCTGATTGCCGAAAGCGGTGACAATCGTTATCGCACTTATATCTACGAACCCGGCAGCTTCCGCCCGCTGGCCATGCTCGACGGCGAAGGCCCGCGCAAGGCAACGCCGTTCTACTACCAGCTCGACCATCTCGGCACACCGCAGGAGCTCACCGACTACAGTGGCGAGATCATGTGGTCCGCGAAGTACCGCGCATACGGCAACCTTGCCGCGCTGGACGTTAGCGAAATCGATAACCCGTTGCGCTTCCAGGGTCAGTATTTCGATGCAGAGACGGGCCTACACTACAACCGTCATCGCTACTACAATCCGGGGACTGGGCGTTTTCTGACTCCGGATCCGATCAAGCTTGCGGGTGGGTTGAATAACTACCAGTACGTGCCTAACCCTACGGGGTGGGTGGATCCGTTGGGGTTAAATACGTGTCCGGGAGGAACAAACTGTCAGCCGGGCCAACAACCCGATGATCACAGTAATGCAGCAACAAAGGATGGGGCTCCGACACCTCCAACGCCCTATACACACTTCCCTAGTGACCCGAATGAACTGACTCAAGCGCTAGGAGTTCAACCGAAGGTATCGCAGACTCAGCACGGAACGCAGCGAATGCTTTGGGAACCGAACGCAGATACACGCATAAGATATGAAAGCCATCCTGGAGATGCAGGACCTTTCAATGCAAGACACCATGGTGAGCATTATCATATTGAGTTGAAACCTTCTAACGTGACTTGGAATCAAGCTAAAAAACAAGGTTTGGTAGAGAAAGCCAAGCCTGACAACTACCAACCTGGGCATGGAACTGGCTTCCTGCCTGGTGAAAAACACCCAGGACAGTAAAATGAACGATTTTTCCATCACTGACGGCACGATACAAAAAATAACAAGCCTTCCGGGAAAACTTTCAATAGATTTTAAAGATTGGAAAGAAGATAGCTGGACGCTTATATTTGAGAACCTTATTGCGTTTCAAAGTATTGGCGCAGAAGGCGAGGAAATTGCGGAGATCTCGATGCAAAAATCAGAATTTCTAGAAAATCTGGATCAGGATGATTTGGAACAAGATTCAAAAAGCTATTCTTTTCTCTGTGCCTGGTACCAAAAACCAGTATTAATAGTAATCGCAAGCAGTTTCGAACAAATAAAATCATAAAAATCAAAAAACAAAAAGGGGCAGATTTATTCTTCACCAATTCAAATAACTCTGCCCCTGAGGGATCGAAGGTGCGACGCGCGCGTTCACCTACAACGTCTACATCAACGCCACTGCAAAGTCGCTGCAAACTCAAAAACTCAAAGGGGACAACTCAAAGGTGACAGATTTATTTTCTTTAGCGAAGAATAAATCTGTCCCCTTTTCAAAAAATATATCTGTCCCCTTTTCACTAAAAAGATGGAAAAGTCATCCGAATTTATTGGCCGAATCCGTTCGATGGGCAAAAATGACAGCGCAAAAATATATCCCACGAAGTGTATGGTATGGGCTTGACGGGACAGGCTACGACAACATTGCGCAAGAGCTAAAATCCGATGAACCATCATTAAGAAAATGGATTTCAGTTTATGCCATTTACAAGTACTCCTTCACCAACGACCCAAACCAATATTACGAATTCATCCACCATTCAAAAAGCTTCCGATACGCGATTGTAATATTTACAATTCCTACCGAAACACTTGAAACAAGCGACGGCATAGATGACGGCGATATTACTATCGAAAAAATAGAAACCATGAACTCCGAGGATGAGATCAACGCTCTACTTGAAAAACTCGATATCGATCCAGAGCTTTTCACTACACCATGGTGCTGTGAATATCCGCTATAACCACAAAATCGAAAAAAGAAAAAGCAAAAAATCCAAAGTGAAATCCAAAGGGGACAGATTTATTATTTGAAGAAAATAAATCTGCCCCCTTTTCAACCATACCTTCGCACCTAAGAGTTGGAGTGACGCAAAAATACTGAAAGTTACTGATGAAGTAGCAGCAGAGCCTGGAAAAATCTTAAGAAATGAACCTGGAGCTCTCGTCACCGAACACACAAAAATTGTTGATGGCGTTGAATGGTAGGTTATCAAAGAAAACGGCGCAGTTACTCCATCATACCCAACAGGAGCGACTCCATGAGAAACTTTGAAAAAGATGAGATTTATGAAAAATTTTGTGCCTGGATTGGTGATTCAGAAGATTCAAATTGGACAGAATACACCACGGAGATTGTTGCAAAAACAGTCCTGATAGATTTTACAAAACAACAATGGGACCGCTTAACAACAGAGATACTTTCCAAGCCAGAATATTGGCAACAACGTTGCGCGGTCTCATTGGGTGAGGACCGTACTGAACGCTCAATAGAAATACTGAAACTTTTACTTTCCGAATCGAATTACAAAGATGTAAAAACAATTGCAATATACGAACTCGACTGGGCAGAAGCCCCTATAGAAAAAAAGTATGTGCCTTTTATCAAAGAGGTTATAAAAAACACCCCCCATGAAGAAATCGAACCTGAACTCAATAACTTGCTGACCAAAGCCGAATCAACCTAACAACAATTTAAAGGGGACAGATTTATTTTCCGTTAAAAAACATAAACCCGTCCCCTTTTTTCACTAAGAACAAGACTAATTCATTCAAACGATGGACTTCTTTATACAACCAGCGACCACTACGAAACCGTTAGCTCTATTGGAACCTGAAAGTGAGTCTTAAAATGATAATTGTACTTGATGGCTTAACCATTTCATCAGAGCAAGAGTTCCATAAAAAAATAGCCATTGCTTTTGCGGTGACAGATTTTTATGGGAACAATCTCAACGCCTTATGGGACCTACTCAGCACCGACGTGGAGCGCCCAGTAAATTTAATATGGAAAAACCCTGAATACTCTCAAAAAAACATGGGAGATTCGTACAATAAAATAATTAGTATTTTTGAACGTACAAAGCAACAGGATGTGAATTTCGGATGGGAGGAAAAATTTAACTATTATCTAGAGCAACCACTAGAAAGCTAAAAGGGACTATCAAAACCACAAAACAACGTGGATAGATTCATTTTTTACTGAAAAAAATAAATCTGCCCCTGTCCCCTGTCCCCTTTTCCGCATTTCAAAACCAACAGGCAAAATGAAAATTTTTCTCAGCATTGAACACCTGAAAAACTACAATTTCCCTAGTACATTCATAGAATTCGCGACTACGGAACCTGAACCGGACATTGAACCTTGGTGGTTACTAATATATCAAGAGGGAAAAATAAATTACTGGCACAACACGCTAAAAAACCTTTACCCAAACCGCACTCTAGTTCCTTTCGCCAAATTCAATGCGAATGATGATATTGCTTGCTTTGACGGCGATGATTTATCCGGCAATCCAAAAGTGCTAATAATACATGCATATGCTTCAGAGGGATGGGAGCTTCACGGAGAACATCCTGACTTTAGCGCGTGGCTAAAAATAGCCATTGAGACCCATGCGGAATGGAATGAAGAAGATTAAAAGCATCCACATCCAACATCTCATCCAACCAAAGATGGGGACAGATTTATTTTTCGTTAAAGAAAACAAATCTGTCCCCTTTTCACTCCTAGCCCCCTTTTCACTCATTGTTAATATTTATTAAACAAGGAGCATTAATTGAAAACAATATCAGCCCCCCCCCCCTTAACGCACTTGCAATGCAACGCCTAGACATTGACGAAGCTCAACCAGGTGATTTAGCTGAACTAATATTGACGAATGATCAATACGCCGACCTCCCCAATTCTGGAGTATTTGAAAAAATCAATAAAATTTTGGGAACGCTAATTGACGAATACGAAGATGAATCCATCAAGGGGCAAAAAATCTAGCAACCACGCTTGCATTCTTTAGCGACGCGTTTAATAGTAGCCATCTTGAAGTATTTAACGACATAGTAAAGCTCAACAAGATAGCAATTGAAAAAGAAACTGGAATATTTTTTTATTTTTAACCAACGCACCAATCAAGTACGATAACAGAGGAAACCCGTTAAAAAATTCTGAGATATTCCTAGGGGAATTCAAAACAAAAAACAAGATGGAATTTATTAAAAAAAACGAAGATTTTATGCTTGAAGCATAACAAACCAAAATTTATTTTTCGCTGAAGAAAATAAATCCCCCCCTTTTCAACACCTTTCATACATTATGTTCTTGAAGACAATCCCACCACATTCCTCAGAGCTTGGAGATTCCATCAAATGAAGGTCGTATGTATATTAAATAACCTCAATCAAGCACCAAATCCAGAAACCGTCTCAAGATTAAAAAAACACATATCACTTCCTGATGGCGAATTAGACCTGCAAATAGGAAAAGAATACATTGTCTACGGAATAGAATTTCGGGATAACCAACCTTGGTACTATCTGTGTTCAGAAACCCATGATGAATATCCCATCCCTGTCGCAGCTGACTTTTTCGAAATTGTCGATAGCAGACTTTCGCGCCATTGGAAACTTTGCTTTCTCGCCTTAAAATCAAAGCCAGAAAGCAAATTGGTTTTCGCTGAGTGGGCTTCAGATATTAATTTTTATGAAACCCTGATTAATGGCGACAAGCAAGCCATCGCTATATTTTCCAAATACAGAAAACTCATGGATGCAGAAGAATAGTAGTTCCAGAGCCATGATTACTTCGTATCGATCAACGCGTCCAAAACCTCATACTTAACCACCACCCGATTCCCATACAACCGCTCCCTCTCCACCAACGCCCCCACCTGCCCCTTCTCCCTCACCTCCCGCCAAATCTCATTCTCCCGATACACCCACTCCCCTCCCGCACAAACCGTTGCCCCACCTCAAACACGTGATACCGATACTCCCGCTCCCGATCACACAACAACTCCCCCTCCAACTGCGTCTCTCCGACCTTCAGCTTCAGCTGAAAGCTGCGATCCGTCGGGTTGTGCAGTACCAGGTCGATGTAGTTGTAGAAGATCGCCGCGCCGGAGCCGAATGGCAGGACGCGGCCGTCGTCCGGGAAGGGGTCGAAGCTGTGGTTGGCGCGTTCGATGACGACCAGGGGTGAGTGAATGGCCATCCAGTGGATGAGGTTGCTGAGTTGGCAGATGCCGCCGCCGATGCCGGTGCGGGCTTCGCCGAATGAGAGTTCCATGCCTTCGACATAGCCGCGTTGGCGGCTCGGGCGGCCGACGAGGCGGCAGAAGGAGAAATATTCGCCGGGGGCGATGGTGACGCCGTCGATGGCGGCGACGGCGAGTTTGAGGTTGATGACTTTGTTGTGTTGCAGCGCGAGGTCGGAGTCGCCGAGTTTGCGGATCAGTTTTGAGGTGTGTTTGAGGTAGCGGTAAGGCAGGCGCTCGGACGTCGTGGCAGGCCGCGCGTAGCGTTTGCTCGAGCAGTGCCAGGCGATGTGGCGGAACAGTCTTTTTTGCCACACGCGCAGCCAGTAAAGGGCCGGGTGGTAGAGGGAAAGTGGTTTCATCCTTGGCGAACGGCGCGGGCCGTTGTCTTCCTTGAACTTGAAATGGCGGCGCATCTTACCGTGGAACCGCGCTTGATCGCCAAGCGCCTCGCCGGTGTTGCAGGCCGTAACAAGTCGCCCGGCCCGGGGGCTCGGAAATTAAGCTTCAACTAAGGTTGCGTCCCTACCATCCGGGCCACAAAGCAGCGGTTCTGTGTGCTGATTGCCGTCAGCAGAACCCTTCAACTTGAAGTGAGCCCGGACCATGAGTGCGATCGATTCCACCTCTAAACAACTGCCCGCCTTCAGTCTTGTATTGGTCAATTACAAGACGCCGGAAATAACCCGGATGTGCCTGGAGTTTCTCCAGCAGTATGTCAAGGAGCATCAAATTCCGGTGTGGGTGGTGGACAACGATTCCGCCGATGAAAGCCTGATTTACTTGCGGTCTCTGGACTGGATCAACTTGATCGAGCGCCCTTCTCCCGGCAAGGAAGCGGGGCATATTGCTCATGGCAAGGCACTTGATCTGGCACTTGCGAAAGTTGAAACCGATTACCTGTTTTTGCTGCACACCGACACTTTCGTTTTTGACAGTACTGTCTTTTCGATGATGATGAATGAGTGCATGCAATCTTTGGATACCGCGGCGGTCGGTTGCGTCGAACAATTGGATCGCGGCGTCCTTAGAGACACCTGGCGTTTGTCTTCGCGTTATTTCAAACACTATTTCCGCCGGGCAAAACAGCACTTGGGGTTGCCCTCCCGAGATCCAAAACCCTACCGGGAAACTCACCTGAAAAGCTTCTGCACCTTGTGGAATGCACGGCTGATCAAGGCTCACGGGCTGCATTTTTCGATGGACGACCGGGTCCCGGGATACACGCTGCAGGATCGTTTAAGCAGCCTTGGCTACGGCATCAAATGCCTCTCGCCGCGGACGATCTTCCGCTACCTGGATCACATCCAGGCCGGCACCGTGGCCGCGATCGGTGGATACGGCAAACAGCACCGCCGCACCACCATGTATCAGGAAACGCTCAAGCGCCTTCAGTTACAACAGGGCATGCGACCCGCCAAATCGTAAGACAATAAAAAAGGGCGACTTCAAAGTCGCCCTTTTTGCATCTGAATTCTTTGGCCTCCACTCCGAGGAGGTGTTCGCCCAGTGTAATGGCCTGGCAATCCATGCACCGGTAAAGAGCCCTGACACTGGGCGAACGCGAAGGATTTTAATGGAAATTGGCGGATATGTCGTCCTGCTTCAACATGAAATTTATGTACTGAAAAGTTAAAGAAAATATTCGTCGATATTTCCCGACAAACTTCCTGACATCACCACCTCGAATACTTCATATGACTGTTCTCATACAATTACTTGTACAAGAACAGCCATTCTGTAGAGTCAATACTCAACTTTCATGCTGACTGGTCACTTTTAATACATCGGTGTAAGTGACCACGACGCTTTGCCCGACTTTCAAATCTTTCAGTTTGGCCTGAATCTCAGGCTTTTCGACGTTGAGGGTTTTCGACTGGCCCGACGGGTTTTCCAGGGTCACCTGGTTTGTCGCCAAATCAATTTTGGTGATTTTCAACTGGACCTGAACCTGGCGGAAAGCCTCGCCACCGGGGTTGCTGCTGCCCACGGCGTTGCGCAGTTCACCGGTGCGCTCGGTAGAGCCTGGCAGACCTTTATCCACGTCGGTGTCCAGATAAGCGGCGACCGAACGTGTCACCTCGATCTGGACCAGATCCC
Source organism: Pseudomonas sp. Pseusp21 (assembly GCF_059492145.1). Taxonomy (NCBI): domain Bacteria; kingdom Pseudomonadati; phylum Pseudomonadota; class Gammaproteobacteria; order Pseudomonadales; family Pseudomonadaceae; genus Pseudomonas; species Pseudomonas sp. Pseusp21. The sequence continues at coordinate 6,044,888 of NZ_CP168520.1, read as the reverse complement.
CCACCTTGAGATTTCCGAGGTTTTTCGCCTTGTCGCTGAGCTGAATGTGCACCTGGCGACCTTCCGCGCCTTCCAGGACCACTTGATGATTGGCCGGGTCAACCGCCAGCACTTTGGTGGTGACCCTGTCGGCCTCGACAGCGGCCGACAGCGGGATATCGGCGGCCATCGCCGAAAGGCTGGCCGTAGAAAGGACGGTGGCAAGTGCTATGGCGTGCGTCAGTGCTTGGAGCTTCATAAGCGATACATTCCCTGTGATGGATGGCAGCACCCATCGCCGACGTGGTCAGCGACGGATGTGCCACTGAGCATAGACGCCCTTCAGGGTTTGTTCCGCGATCGTTGCGCAGTGTCCTGCGCGGTGGACTCGCCACTGGCGGTGCCTTTCCCGGAGCTCTGTCGCTGTTTGGGATCGGTGGGACGCAGTGCGTCGTTGTCGCGCTCGGTTTCACCCGGCGGACGAGGTTCGTCGGGGTGCTCGTTATCAGGGACAGTGTTCATGTCGGGCCTCCTCAGGCTTCGGGGTCGTCGAGTTCCCGCGCGACGTTCATGGCGGGCGAGTCCTTGTGCAGGTCATCGGCCTTGGCTCTGAGAATCTGCCACTGCTCAAGATCGATGGCACCTTGGCCGAGCAAATCGTCAGCAATGCGCTGCAGATCGAAGTAATGGGCATCCGGGGATTGTTGCCAGTACGTCTGATCGTCAAACATTTGCTGCCAGGTCGTCAGGTCTGGAGATTTCAGTTCCTCGCTCATGGATCGGATCCTCGGCCATGTTCCTCGGTAGAGGGGGCATCCTGGACAGAGTTCCAATCGATTCCTTCGCAGGCACGGTACGTGGAATCAGTACCCGGTCATTTCCAGATAGCCCTGCCCGCCCCGATTGCCGCTCAGGCGCACCGGCCCTTCCCAATACGGAATGCGCAGGTTCATCCAGGCGTCGGGGTTGATTGCATCGAGGGTGATCTGCAGATTCCTCGTCGGGATCTCAATCGACCAACGCACCGGCATCGAACGGCCGGCGACCTTCGCAGTGCCTTGCGGGGTCAGCTTGATCTGCTCGGCGTGCAGGGTTTCGGTCTGGCCATCGGCGGCAATCCACGTGCCGGTCAGGTAGGGCGCCCCTTCCTTCTGGCGCATGCGGTACAGCATGACGTGTTCGCCGCCGTCCAGATGCAGGGAGAACCAGTCCCACCCTGTCTGGTTGGCGGTCAGCGGCTGGCTGCTCCATTCGCGGTCGAGCCAGGCCGGGCCGTTGACGGTATAGGTCTGGCCGTCGATCTGCAGGGTGCCGCTGGCCTGGAAAAACGGCTGGCTGTAGTAATACGACGCCTGGCCCTGTTCGGATTTCTGGCTGAAGCCCTTGTCGCCCTGCAACACCAGCGGGCGGCTGGAGGTCAGGCGCAGCTGGTAGCTGAAGTTCTTGTCCCGGGCGCTGAGTTGCAGGTCGGCCAGCGGATCGCTCGCCTGACTGACGAAACGCCAGTCATCGATCCAAGCCTCGAACGGCGCCGCACGCACCCCGGCCTGCCCGACGCCGCCACGAGCGTAGCGCTCGGCGGCGTGGTGGACGCTGGCCGAGGTCACCGCTGCATGCCCGAGCCAGATCGTCTGGTTGGCCCAGCCCGGCTGCTGCGGCGAGGCGTTCAGGGCGCTGCGAAACAACGTCCACTGCACGCCGAAATCGTTGCCCTGCGCGTCCTTGAGATTGGCCGTCACGTACCACCATTCGATGCGAAAGCCGTCATGGGCGCCGTGATCCGCCGGGAAGCTGAACACCCGCCCCGGCACCACCGGTGTAAACGCCTGCGCCTGAGCGCCCATGCCGGCGAAACCCTTCTGCTCCGCTGTGGGGTTGTCGCAACCACCGAGCAACAACGCCAAAAACACCAGCGCAAACCTAGTCCTCATGGGCAAACGTCCTCAGCAAGTCCGCCGGTTGCGTGCGGTACAGCGAATACAGCGGCCACGCCGAGGCCAGCAAGGTCGCCAGCAGCGCCAGCCCCATCAGTTGCAGCAACTGCCATGGAAACACCCGCAGCGGCAGACGCCAGCCAAAGGCCTGCACGTTGATCACCGCGTCCAGACACCACGCCAGACCGATGCCCAACGGCAAGGCCAGCACCAGCGTCAGCAGCGCCAACAGCCACGTTTGCCCGAGATTGAGAAGCATCAGCTGCCGCCGCGTCACACCCAGCGCCCACAACGGTGCGAGCTGGCCGAGGCGGCTCTGGCTCTGGGTCAGCAGGCTGATGAACAGCGCCACGCCGGCGACGGCCAACGTCAGGCTGTTCAGCGCGGCGGTCGCGGCGAAGGTGCGTTCGAAGACTTGCACCGACCAGCCCTTGAGTCGCGCCTGATCGACGATCCGGCTGTCATCGAGTTGGAAGCGTGCCTGCAAGGCCCTGAGCAGCGCTGGGATGTTCGACGGGTCGATGCGCAGGTTGAAGCGGTTTGGCGTCAGCTGCGGCCAGCCGCGCAACAGGTGGTTGCTGTTGACCAGCACATGGCCCTTGGGATTGCCGTAGTCGGCGTAAATCCCGACGATGCGCGGCGACCACGACCCGCCCGGCGTGGGAATCGACAAGTGATCGCCCGGCGTCACCTTCAAGCGCCGCGCCAGTTGTTCGCTGAGCATCACCGCATCGTCCTTGGCCAGCGCCGCCCACGGGTCGTCTCCTCGAGATTCGAGCAACGGCCAGTGCTGGCGATAGTGCGGATGATCGATGATCCCGAACACGTCCGCCGGCCAGCCTTGCAGCGACACCGAAACCTGCCAGTTGGGCATGATCGCGGTGACGCTCGGTTGCTGTTTGAGCCAGGTGTACAGCTCTCGCGCCTGAGCCGGGTTGCTCGGATTCAGATAAAGCTCGGCGGTGAGCCGTTGTTCGAGCCAGTCGTTGAAGGTCTGGCGGAAACCGGCGGTCATGCTGCCGGCGCCGATGTTCGCCGCCATCGCCAGCAGCAGCGCCATCAAGGCCAGGCTCAGCGCCGGCAATTGCTGGCGGCAGTCGGCGAGAAACCACTGCCCGAGCACCGAGCGGCTGCGCCCGAGCAAACCGTTGAGCAACGCACTGAGCAACACCGGCAACGCCAGCGCGGCGCCGAGCAACAGCCCCGCCATCAACACAAAACCGCTGGCGAGACTGTTGCCCCACACCAGCGCCGCCAAGGCAATCGCCGCACACACGCCGGCCACCCAACCCTGACGCCGCAACCAGCGCGCATGTTGCTGATGCCAGGCCTGCGGATCCGCCACCGCCAATAACGGCAGACGCGCCGCCCGCAGCAGACTGTTGGCCCCGGCCAGCAACGCGCCGAGCAGGCTCAAACCGATGCCGCTGAACCACCACCACGGACTCAGGCGCAACTGCCCCGCCACTTCCGCGCCGTACAGACCGCGCAGGCTGGCGGCGACGTCCGGCAACAGCACGCTCGCCAGCCAATAACCGCTGACCACGCCGAACAGCCCGCCGATCAACGCCAACGCGCCGAGCTCGACGATCAGGCAAGCGATCAACATTCGCGCGCTGACACCACAGGCCCTCAGAGTACGCAGCAATCCCCGGCGCTGCTCCAGCGCCAGACCGATGGCCGCATGGACGATGAACAAACCGACAATGAACGAGAGAAACCCGAGGGCATCGAGGTTGAGGTGGAAGCTTTCGGTCAATCGCGCAAGGTTGTTTTCCTCGCCACTGCTCTTGAGCTGCAACTGGCCTTTGAACGCGGCCGGCACCTCGATATGAAAATCCTTCGGCAGCAGCAGACGCGACAGTTGATCAGGCTGTTCGAGCACGCGCTGAGCGACGCCAATGTCCACCAGCAGCACGCCGGGGGCCATGTCGGTTTGCGCCCGCAGCGGCGGCAGCGTCTGGCCGGTTTCGGTGGCCGGGGTCGCGCCCTCGGCGAGGTTCAGCGCCCGCAAGGTTTCGGGAGAAATCCAGGTGCTACCCGGCGGGGTGAAGAATTCGACGACGCGTTCAATCGGCATCGCCTGCCCGGCCACCGCGCTGTCACCGGGTAAAGACACCGGCTCGATGCCCATCAATTGCAGGCGCTGGTTTTCGTGATTTTTAAGAATCAGGCGCCCTTGCAGAACCGGCGACACCGGCCAGCCCAGACGCCGCAGATCGACGAACCATTGCTGCGGAAACGTCGCGCCGTTTGGCGTACTGAGGCTGGCCTGGGGTTCGCCGCCAATCAACTGGCTGGCCCGGGCATAACTGTCCCGCGCCTGACTGTTGAGCGCTTCGACCCCGGTCAACAGACTGGTGGCCAGCCACAACCCGGTCAGCACGCTGAAAAACTGCACCGGATGGCGCCGCCAGTGACTGAGCAGCGCCATCAGCGCGTAGCGGAAAACCCTCACGTCAAGCGACCGCTGGACAGCACCACGCGCTCCGCCAGCCGCGCTGCCACGCGCTGACTGTGGGTGACCATCAGCAAGGTGGTGGGTGTGTCGTCGAGCAATTCCAGCAACAGTCGCAGGACTTCGTCGCTGGTGGCTTCGTCGAGGCTGCCGGTGGGCTCGTCGGCCAGCAGCAATTTCGGTTGCGCCGCCAGCGCTCGGCCAAGCGCGACCCGCTGTTGCTGGCCGCCGGAGAGTTGTTCGGGATAGCGTTTGAGCAATTCGCCCAGCCCCAGGCGCTGCACCAGATGCTGCTGCCAGCGCGGATCATGCCGCCCGGCCAGCCGCGCCTGAAACGCCAGGTTGTCCTCGATCCGCAGGCTGCCGATCAGGTTGTACTGCTGGAACACCAGACCGATTTCGGTGCGCCGCCAGTTGGCCAGTTGCGCCTCGTTCATCCGGTCCAGCCGATGTTCGCCGCTACTGATGCTGCCGCTGTCGACCTTGTCGAGCCCGGCGATCAGGTGCAGCAGCGTGCTCTTGCCGCTGCCCGACTCGCCCATCAGTGCCAGACTGCTGCCGGGCCTGAGCGTCAGGTCGATGCCTTGCAGCACCGGCAACGGGCCTTGCGGGGTGAGGTAGCTTTTGAAGACGTTTTGAACCTGGAGCATGCCGCCATCCGATCGATCCGTGTCGGCCAAGGATAGCGGATACCGACGCGTTACTGACCCACCGCCACACTCGTCGGCGCTTCACCCGGCGTGACGATGCTGTTCAGGTCGATGTGCTTCCACTCGGGTTTGGCCCCCAGCCGCGCGTTGAAGCGGTAGTTGAAGGTGAATTCATCCGCCGTCGCCACGCTCAGCGGTTTGCCGTATACCGCTTCGATTCCCGGCAGGTCGTAGCCCATCAACTGCAACAGGGTCGGGAAGATGTTGTAGTGACTGGAGCGATCCTTGTTCGCCGCCAGTTGCGCCGACCAGTCGAGTGTCTGCAACTGATCGCCCTGAATCACTACCAGCGGCACCAGCCCTTCTTCCTCCACCGGGTCGCCGCCGCAGTGGGTGTTGAGCCCGGGATTGCCGCGTTCGTGCAAATCCTGGCCGTGATCCGAGGTGTAGATCAGCAGCGCGTTGTTCAGATTGGCCTGGGCAAACACCCGCGAAAAAAACTCGCCGACATTCCACAGCACCGTGTTTTTGTAGGCATTGCGATACAGCACCCAGTCATCCGGCTGGCCGTTGAAGCCGGTGCGTTCACCGGTGTCGGCGACTTCCGTGAACTGCCCGCGGGGCAAGGTCGGGCGGTAGGCCATGAAAGCGTCCGGGTATTTGTCGTGTACCGGGAAATGCGCGCCGACCTTGTTGATCAGCACCAGCTGCGGTTTACCGTCGTTGAGCAGTTCGATCAGCTTGGCGGCGGCAGCCATGTCGCGGTCGCGCACGCTGATCTGGTCGAATTGCACGAATTCGTCGATGTCCTTTTTCTCGGCATCGTTCATCAGGTTCTGCAGGTTGCCGCCGGTGCGCTGAGCGTCGATGTAGACCGTGCGCAGGCCGGCCTTTTTCGCGTACTGCCAGATCGACGGCAGCGTGCTGTTGATCCGCATGTAGTCGGCGCGGGTGCCACCGTAGCGCAGGGTGATGTTGGTGTCGGCGCTGCAATTGGCGATGGACGCCGCGTAGCCGTAGTTGAAGATCTCGACGCCGGGACGGGCCTGCTTGAGGTTGCTGTGCACGCCGAACGGCGCGTTGATGTCCAGGTAATTGCCGGAAATGCTTTCGTCGATGATCAGCACGATATCGTGACCGACCGCCGGGCCATTGCGCGCCAGGGTCACCGGCTCACGCGGACCGACGGTGTTGTGCAGCGCTTCGTAGCCGAACAGGTTCAGATAGGCCAGCGGCGTGTACATGATCGGCAACCCGCGCGCGCCCTCCCCGGCGCGCACGAACAGTACGGCGCTGAGCAGCAACACACCGCACAACGGCGCAGCGATCCGCAAGGCGTTGGGTACCGGGATCGTGTGCCGGGGCTTGAGACCGATCCCGAGCAACAGCAACAACCCGTTGAGCAGACCGTGGATGATCGCCCCCCGGTACTGATACGCCGCTTCCTGGATGAAGCCGCCGGAGTACACCAGTGAGACAAAACTGCTGTAGGTCAGGTAATCGGCGGTGACCCTCGTGTAAACATCGAAGAACACCGCCGAAACAAACAGGGTTAATGCGAACAAATGCCGAATGAAAGTCTGACGTATATAGGCTGTCAGTAATAATGCGAAAGTCAGCGTCAAAAACATCGCGCCAAAAAGAAGTACTGCCAAACCAATACCCATCGCATTTAAACGGTCAAGGTAATATTCGGAATAAAGCAATAGATAAATAATTAAAAGCAGTTCTTTCAGATATCGAAACATGGCAATTCCGGAGTGCGTCCGACGAGAGGTTGTCAAGGGTTTGTCGGTCAAAATCTGACACTAGCACCGGGCCATTAAAGCGCAAGAAATGTCGGACATAATCAAAAAGCGTCAAAAAAACGTTGACTCAAATCTGACACACCCAAGTCGTTAAAACCCTTGTAATACGTGGCCTACGACCGTTTATCGTTTTCTTCGAACACGTCAAGAACGGGACAAATCCAGCTACAGCAAGCACTTGATGGCCTTTCGCCCCCAAAAATGGGGGTGTTATACCCTTGCAACATGTCATTTTGCTGACACGCTTTTCCCACGCTGCGCTATACCCCTTTTGACAGTTCCATTTTCAATCTTCCATCACCGTCTTACGAGGCACGCCAATATGGACGTGAGCGTATTTGGTACGGGCTATGTTGGCCTGATACAAGCAGCCGCACTTGCCGATGTCGGACATCGCGTATTGTGCGTCGATATTGACCCGAACAAGATTAAACAACTGCAACAGGCGGTACCGCCTATTAGCGAACCGGGTCTTTCGGCAACTTTGGAAGAAAACATCAAGGCCGGGCGTTTATTGTTCAGTACCCAGGCCAGCGATGCGGTGGAACACGCCGAACTGATCTTCATCGCCGTGGGTACGCCGGCCGACGAAGACGGCTCCGCCGACCTCAGCCATGTGCTCAACGTGGCGCGGCAGATCGCAAGCTTCATGGAAGACGATCGCACGTTGATCATCAAATCCACGGTGCCGGTCGGCACGGCCGATCAGGTGCTGCACACCGCCGAAGAAGAACTGCAACGGCGCGGCAAAAGCGCTCTGGCAGTGCGGGTGGTGTCCAACCCGGAATTTCTCAAGGAAGGCAGCGCCCTCGCCGACTGCATGCGGCCGGACCGGATCATCGTCGGCACTCGCGACGAACAGGCCCGCGAGCAGATGAGCGAGCTGTACGCGCCGTTCTGCCGCAACCACGAAAAACTGATGTTCATGGACAACCGCAGCGCCGAGCTGACCAAGTACGCGGCCAACGCGATGCTCGCCACCCGCATCAGCTTCATGAACGAGCTGGCCAACCTCACCGAACTGCTCGGCGCCGACATCGAAGCGGTGCGCAAGGGCATCGGCTCCGACCCGCGCATCGGCTATCACTTCATCTACCCGGGCTGCGGCTTCGGTGGCTCGTGCTTTCCCAAGGACCTGCGCGCCCTGCTGCACACCGCCGAACACAACGGCATGCCATTGAAACTTCTGCGCAGCGTCACCGACGTCAATGACGCGCAACGGCACATTCTGTTCAGCAAACTCAGGGCGCAATTCCCTCAAGGCCTGGCCGGCAAGTCGATCGCGATCTGGGGCCTGGCGTTCAAGCCGAACACCGATGACATGCGCGAAGCCCCGAGCCGTTATCTGATGGAGGCGCTGTGGGCCGAAGGCGCCAGCGTGCAGGCCTACGATCCGGAAGCGATGTCCGAGTGCCGGCGCATTTACGGTTACCGCAATGACCTGCACCTGTGCGCCACCCGCGACGACACCCTCGAGGATGCCGACGCACTGGTGATCTGCACCGAATGGAAGAATTTCCGCGTGGTGGATTTCGAGCTGCTGGCCAGCAAGCTGCGTTCCAAAGTCATCATCGACGGACGCAACCTCTACAACCCGGAACAAGTGGCGGCCGCCGGCCTGCATTACAGCGGCATCGGTCTGCGCCACATCGCGCCCGACGGGTTGCGGCCATGAAAATCCTCGTCACCGGTGCGGCCGGGTTCATTGGTGCTCATTGCGTGCTGCGGCTGGTGCGATACGGGCATCAGGTGATCGGCCTGGACAATTTCAACGGCTACTACGATCCCCAGCTCAAGCACGATCGGGTGGACTGGGTGCGCAAGCAAATTGGAGATTTCCAGCTTGCCACGATTGATCTGGCCGACGCGTCGGCGCTGCAAGCACTGTTCAGCAGTGAACGACCACAAGTGGTGGTGCATCTCGCGGCGCAGGCCGGGGTGCGCTATTCGCTGGAAAATCCACGGGCCTATCTGCACAGCAACCTCGATGGTTTCCTCAACATCCTGGAGTGCTGCCGCCAGTACCCGGTCGAGCACCTTATCTACGCCTCGTCCAGTTCGGTGTACGGCGCCAACCAGCGCACACCGTATTCGGTGCAGGACGGCGTCAATCACCCGCTGTCGCTGTACGCCGCGACCAAGAAAGCCAATGAATTGATGGCCCACAGCTACAGCCACCTGTTCGGCATTGCCTGCACCGGGCTGCGGTTTTTCACGGTCTACGGGCCGTGGGGCCGGCCGGACATGTCGCCGATCCAGTTCGCCAAGGCCATCAGCGAAGGCTCGCCACTGAAGCTGTTCAACTACGGCGAGCATCAGCGCGATTTCACCTACATCGACGACATCATCGAAAGCATCGCACGCCTGATCGAGCGGGCGCCCCGGGCCAATCCCGAGTGGGACCGCGAACAACCCGATCCAGCCAGCAGCATGGCCCCGTGGCGCTTGTTCAACATCGGCGGCCAGCACCCGGTGGCGCTGAAAACCTATCTCACCCTGCTGGAAAAACACCTCGGCCAGAAAGCCGTGGTCGAGCTGCTGCCGCTGCAGCCGGGCGACGTACTCAATACCTGCGCCGAGGCCAGCGACCTGGCCCAGGCCACCGGGTTTCAGCCCCGGATAGAGCTGGATGAGGGACTGGGGCGGTTTGTCGCCTGGTTCCGCGATTACTACCCCACTGCCTATCGCCCACGCGCCGTTCGCGGCTGAACATCAGCGGAGGACTCCATGACTGGACTTGAGAAAGGTATACCGATCCAACAACTGGTGCGTGACAAACGCATGGATCCGGAACAGCGAATGCGCCTCGACGCGGCAATCCACCGCCAGGGCCAGGGCTGGATGACCGGTCGAGAAGGTGGCCGGCCGTGGCAACTGTCGCGCACCAATCGGGTGGTCGCCTGTCTCGGCGCCCTGATGATTCTGCTGATGATTTCGCCGCTGCTGATCGGTCTGGCGCTGGCCATCAAGTTCACCAGCAAAGGCCCGGTAATGTTCGTGCAGAAACGCACCGGCTATCGCGGCCGCAAGTTCGGCATGTACAAGTTCCGGACCATGGTCGCCAACGCCGAAGAGCTCAAGGAGTCGTTGCGCCACCTGAACAAGCACGGTGCCGACGCCATCGACTTCAAGATCGACCAGGACCCGCGCATCACCGGGATCGGCGGCTTCCTGCGGCGCACCAGCCTCGACGAGCTGCCCAACCTGATCAACGTAGTGACCGGCGACATGCGCCTGGTCGGCCCTCGTCCGACCTCGTTCAACACCTACCGCTACAAGGACAGTCACCTCGCGCGTCTGGCGATCTACCCCGGCATGACCGGCCTGTGGCAGATCTCCGGACGCAGCAATATCGACTTCGACCAGCGCGTTGAGTTGGACCTCAGCTATATCGCCGAGCAGAGCCTACTGCTTGATCTGAAGATTCTGTTGAAAACCCCCTTCAAAGTATTCAGCGGCCACGGAGCAAGCTAATGGACGGTTCAACCAACAAAAGCCTGAGCATTGCCAGCCCCAGCGAGTCGAACCTGACCTCGACCGTGCTGGACCTGGATCTGCGGATCCTGTTTCTGACCGCCGCCAACCCCGGCGCCGGCACCACCACCAGCGCCCTGGCCATGGCCAGCCAACTGGCACAGATGAGCAGCGGCCAGGTGCTGTACGTCGACGCCAGCCAGTCGGCGAGCAACCTGACCCAGCAACTGAACCTGAGCAAGGAGCGCGGCCTGCGCGACCTGTTGTTCAACCCGGACAACCCGCCGCTGTTGCAAGACTGCGTGGTGCAGGTGTCGAGCCTGCCATTCCACGTGCTGCCCAACGGCCGGCCGATCCGCACCCTGGAACACCTGACCGCCGAGCGTCTGAGCCCGTTGCTCGATCAACTGGGCAGCCAGTACCGCTTTGTGGTGATCGACGGCGACGCGGTGTATTCGGCGGCCGACACGCTGGTCATCAGCACCCAGGTCGACGGCGTGGTGTTCGTGGTACGCGCCGAAGACACTCGCTGGGAAGTTGCCCAGGCGGCGGTCCAGCGGTTGACCCAGGCCGGGGCGAAAGTGGTCGGCAGCGTGTTCAACCGACGCAAGTACTACATGCCTAAATGGCTCTACAAAAACCTGTAAGCAACCGCAAAGGATGACGCCATGAACGCCAGGATTCTTGTGCTGCTGATGCTGCCGCTTGCAGGCTGCTCGAGCACCTCCGAAACCCAGAACATGCCGGTGAATATTCTCACCGCTACCCCGGCCAACGCCCAGGCCACCGACATGCCGAAGGTCGAGCAGACCCTGCGCCCGCAGGATGTGCTGGACGTGATCTTCCACATCAGCACCAGCGGCTCGGACGCTTATCGCGTGCAGTCGGGGGACCAGATCGGCCTTAACTTCACCGCTGCCAGCCAGCTCAATGGCAACCAGTTGGTGCTGCCGGACGGCACCATCGAACTGCCGGGCGCCAACACCTCGGTGAAAATCGCCGGGCTGACCAGTGAAGAAGCGCGCCAGGAAATCCAGCGCGCCTATCAACGCAAACAGTTGTTCCAGCCCAACCGCAATCAGTTGACAGTGCAGATCATCAGCCCGCTGACCAACGAGCAGAACCTGAAAAGCGCCCTCAACCACCCGGCCACCGGCATGAGCCGCGAGATCACCGTCGGCACCGACGGCTACGCGAGCTTCCCGGAAATCGGCGCGGTGCCGCTGCAAGGCATGACCGTCAACCAGCTCGAAGCCTTCCTCAACAAGAAGTACGCGCAACTGCCGGGCCGGATGACCGTGGACGTACTGCTCAAGTCCACCGCCGGCAACGAAATCTACGTGCTGGGTGAGGTCGGCCAGCCGGGTTCCTATCCGATTCGCCGGCCGGTGTCGGTGCTTGAGGCGCTGACCCTGGCCCGCGGCACCAACGTCAAGGCGCGGCTCGATTCGGTGGTGATCATGCGCCGCAACGGCAATCAGGTGCAGGCCGTGCGCTACGACGTCGAGAAAGCATTGTCGGGCGAGGCGCCGCAAATCGCCTACCTGCAACCGGATGACATGCTGTACGTGCCGAAAACCAAACTGGCCAGCGCCGGCGAACTCGCCCGGCAACTGGCCGACGTGGTGCTGTTCCAGGGTGTGGGCTTCAGCTTCGGCTACCGCGTCGACAACAAAGACAGCAACAACAACTGACTCTCAGGTGACCGATCATGAATCCAAAGGAAAATTACCTGCATGAGTTCTTCAGGATCTTCTTCGCCAACAAGCAACTGGTGAAACGGGTCTTCCTGATCTTTGCAGTGATCGCGCTGGTGCTGCCGCTGCTGCTCAAGCAGACCTTCGATATCACCGCTCAGGTGATCGTGCAGTCGAAAAAACTTTCACAGGGCGACGCCACCACGTCGCTCACTGTGGACAACGCCACCTTCATCCCGCCGTCGCTGGCGGACATGGAAACCGAGAGCAACATCCTGCGTTCGCCGGCGCTGATCCGTCAGACCATCAGCGAACTGCGCGACAAGGGCGAATACACCCCGTCGCCCGGGATGTTCAACAAGTTGGTGAGCGAGCCGTTCAAGCGCTACATCAGTTCGCCGCTGCGCCAGTACGTGATCAACCCCGTGCGCAACACCCTGGGGCTTGAGACCGATCCGGTGCGCGACACCGCGCTCGATGCGCTGACCCAGGATGCGATAGACAGCCTGAAAATCGAGACCCTGCCTGGCTCCAACGTGATCTCGATCATCTACAGCTTCCCCGATCCGCATCAAGGCACGACCTTCGTCTCTGCCCTGTTGCAGAACTATCTGGTGAGCCGTCAGGCGCTGCAATCGATCGACCTGCCGCAATCGTTCTACGAAACCAAGAAACACCTGTATCAGGTGAGTCTCGATGGATTGGAAGGCAATCGCCAGGCGTTGCTGGAAAGTGTCGGTGCGTCGGATCCGAAGGAGGAAATCACCTTCCGCCTCAACGCGATCAACACCGAAGAGCAGGCGCTGAACCTGTATCGCGACCGCCTGCTGCAAAGCCAGCGCTGGCTCGAGTACCTGAAGACCGCGCTGGCCGCCGCCAGTAACAGCAAACTCAACGACTACACCTTCCCCTACACCTTCACCACCACGGTCGACAACGTGGCGTTCGAGGACCGGGAAATCAAACAGATGGGCGAGCAACTGACCACCCAGGTCAGCCGCTACATGAACGATCTGGCGGTGTTCCAGCCCAGCAGTGAACCGATGTTGCTGACCCGCGAGCAGATTGCCCGCACTCGCCAGCAGTTCCTCAAGGTGGTGAGCAACCGTATCCAGGAACGCACCAACGATCTGGCGGTGGTCCAGCAGGTGATCGATCAGAAAACCGCGCGCATCGCTGAGTTCAAGAACCGTATCCGCGAGCTGCAGCAAACCCAGAGCAAGCTGCGGCAGATGGATACCGAGATCGATGCCCTGCACGCCGCGTTCTCGACCTACGCCCAGCGTTTTGCCGAAAGCAGCACCACCCGTTCGCTGAGCGATGATCTGTCCAACGCCCGGGTGTTGAGCCCGCCGTTCGAACCGACCGAACCGGCGTTCCCCAAGCCGATGCTGATCATTCCGTTCGGGTTGTTCACCGGTCTGCTGCTGGCGATTGCACTGGTCTACGTGCGTGAGTTCTTCGACCACCGCTTCAAACACCCGGCGCAAATCAGCCACGAGCTGGGCCTGCCGGTGCTGTTGGTGATCAACGATCAGAACGCGCAACCGAGCAACCCGCACAAGAACTGGACCGTGCCGAGCTTCGTACACTGGGTGCGCAATTGAACATGTCCTCTACCCAGAACGCCGCGCTGCCGATCATGCATTTGCTCAGCAGCGGCGGGTTCTATGGTGCCGAGCGGATGTTGCTCGATCATTGCCTGGCGACGCCGGGGCAGCACCAGGTGCTGTTCCTCGATGCGCCGCCGGAACTGATCGCGCGCTTTCGCGAGGCTGGCGTTGATGCGCAAGGCTGCGCGGGGCTGGGTGCCCTGCTGCGGCACTTGCGTCAGCGGCGCAGTGAACGTCCGTTGATCAACACTCACAATTTCAAAGGGCTGTTGTTCGGTTGGGTCGGCGCCACACTGTTGCGCCTGCCGCTGGTCATCACCCAACACGGCTTCACCCCGCGCAGCCGCAAGCAGAAGTTCTACACCTGGCTGAGCCTGCAACTGTGCCGCACGGCGTCGGTGGATCGGGTGGTGTGTGTCGCCGAAAGCATCGCGGTGTTGCACCGTCAGGCCAGCGTACGCGCAGAGAAATTGCAGGTGATCCCCAACGGATTGCCGGCAGCGGCCGCCCTGCCTTGCGATGCGCCAGGACCACGCTGGCTCGCCGGTTACGTCGGGCGCTTGAGCAGTGAGAAAGGCCCGGATCTGTTTCTCGACGCGCTGATCCCGCTGTGTCATCAGCACCCGCAACTCGACGCGGTGATGCTCGGCGACGGCCCGGAACGCGAAGACTTGCAGGCAAGGATCGACGCCGCCGGATTGCAGCAGCGCATCCGCCTGCCGGGTTACCAGACCGACATGCGCCCCTGGTGGCAACAACTCGATGCGCTGGTGATCAGCTCGCGCACCGAAGGCACGCCGATGATTCTGCTGGAAGCGATGCAGGCCGGGGTGCCGGTGGTGGCGTTCGGCGTCGGCGGGATTCCCGATGTGCTGGAGAACCGCCACAACGGGTTGCTCGCGGCCCCGACCGACAGCGCCGCCCTCGCCCGCCAGCTCGACACGTTGCTGTCCGAGCCTGGCCTCGCGCGGCAACTGCGCGACAACGCAAAACGCACGCAACAGGACCGCTACGACCTCAAGGCCCTGGCCGAACGCTGGTCGCAGCTGTACATCCGCACGGCACGGGAGGCACGCGCATGATTTTCCCGCTCTCGATCGTCAGTCTGCTGGGGCTGGCCTGCATCGCTCTGCTGGCCAGTCCCTGGCCCTATCTGGCGCCGGGCGCAGTCATCGGCCTGGTCGGATTCGCAGTGCTGTACCGCAAACCGACCTGGGGCCTGCTCGGCATCGTCGCCCTGGTGCCGTTCGAGGGTTTTTTCAAGGACAGTTCACTGTCGGGCAGCAAACTGATCGGCGCTTCGCTGGCGGTGATCCTGATGCTGCAACTGGCGATGCACCAGATTCCCTCGGATCGCCTGCGCAGCAATATCTGGCGTTTTCTGATCGCCTTCATGGTTCTGTACTTTCTGAGCCTGCTCAACACCGATGACATGGGCATGTCGCTGGGTCATCTGCGGGAAATCAGCGTCGGCCTGATTCTGTTTGTCATCACCCTGCTGATCGGCCGCGAGCTGAACCTCGACCTGTTCGCCCGGCTGGTGACCCTGGCCGTCAGCACGACCTGCGCCATGGCCATGTTCTCCAGCAAATTCCAGGATCAGGGCCGCGCCGCCGGCCTGCTCGAAGACCCCAACGCCTTCGCCCTTCTCATCGCCTTCGCCATTCCGCTGGGGCTGCTGCTGGTGATCCGCAGCCCGAACCTGTTGCATCGGCTGTTCTGGGGCGGTTGCTGCCTGCTGTTGCTCGGCGGTATGACCAAGACCGAATCGCGCTCCGGGCTGGTGGTGCTGGCCTTGAGTCTGGTGATCGGTTGCTGGCACTACCGCGCGCAACTGGCGCGGATTCGTCCACGTCACCTCGGTTTTGCCATGCTCGGTGCAGCGATCGTGATTCCGCTGGCGATCTATGCGATGCCTGCCGGTTACATCGCCCGTATCCAGTCCCTCAGCGTGTTGAGCGCCGGCGCCAAGGGCCACAACGACGAATCCCTCGGCCGCCGCGCCTCGTACATCGTGGTCGGCAGCCAGATGATCCGCGAGAACCCGCTGCTCGGTTCCGGCCCCGGCACCTTTCCGCTGCACTACGCCACCACCGGCTACGCCAAGGCGTTTTCCGCCAACCGCAAGATCGGCGACCTGTATCGCCGGGCGCATAACACCTACCTGGAAATCTTCAGTGAGCTGGGGATTCCTGCCGGCCTGATGTTCGTCGGCATGCTCGCGCTGGGTCTGTACAACCTGATGCGGGCGCGCAAGGCGTGGATGTTGCGGCGTGACTGGCAACAGGCGGATCTGATGACCCATCTGGGGGTGAGTTTTCTGTCGCTGACGCTGTTCCTGATGTTCCTCAGCGCGCCGAACCAAAAATACGTGTGGATCATGCTCGCCATGACCAGCGTTCTGCGCCTCAAAGCCGAGCAGGCACCGCTGACGGAGAGCAGGACATGAGCCGGATCAGTATCGTCATTCCGATGTACAACGAGGCCCGACACATTGGCCGCACCTTGCTGGCCGCGCAAAAAGCGGCGCACGCGGCGGATGTCGAGTGTGAACTGATCGTCGTCGACAATGGATCGAGTGACGAAGGGCCGCAGATCGCCCGGCAGTTCGGCGCCCACGTACTGGTGATGCCAGGCCTGCTGATCGGCGCGTTGCGCAATCGTGGCACCGCCATCGCCACCGGGGAATGGCTGGCGTTCATCGATGCCGACATCGAAATGCCGGAAGACTGGCTGCGCCCATTGTTCGACATCGAAGCCAGTGGCCAGGCCGATGTCTTCGGTCTCGACCTGCACACCCCCGCCGCCGCGCCGTGGTACGCCACTGCCTGGCAGCGCCGCACCTTACGCCCGACCACACATACCAGCCATGTCGTCGACTGGCTGCCCAGTGCCAACCTGTTGATGCGCAAGCGCTGGTTCGACAAGGTCGGCGGTTTCAACGAAACCCTGCGCACCGGCGAAGACAAGGAATTCACCCTGCGCCTGCGCGAGCACGGCGCCCGACTGCTGTCGATCAATGAGAACGTCGCGCTGCACTGGGGTTACGAAATGAACTGGCGCGAGTGGATGGGCAAGGAACTGTGGCGCCAGGGCAGTCACCTGCAACTGCTGCGCAGCCATGGTTTCAGCCTGCGCCTGTTGCGGTTTCCGATGCTGTCGATCTTCGTCTGGGTTCTGGATTTCCTGGCGATCTCCGCGCTGCTCGACGGCTTTCCCCATCACGCCGCGATCATGGTGATGCTGACGCTGGTGCCGGGGCTGGTGCTCAGCGTGCGTCAGAGCGCCAAGCACCACAACGTCTGCCTGACCCTGCAACTGTGGGGCCTGCACTGGCTGCGCCTGCACCTGGCGGGCGCCGCGTTCATTCTCAGTCTGTGTCATTGGAACGCCAGGAGGCCTGCCCGTGGCTGAATTCATTTTCTGGATGTGCCTGCTGCTGCCGGCCTACGCCTATGTCGGCTACCCGCTGCTGCTGACACTGCTCGCGCCGCTGTTCCCGGCGTGGCGCCATAGCCCGGCACCGCCGCTGAACGTCAGCATCGTCATCGCCGCCCATAACGAGGCGCGGCACATCGAACACAAGCTGCGCTCGCTGCTGTCCCAGGATTATCAGCCGGCGACCCTGCAAATCATTCTGGCCAGTGACGGTTCCACCGACGACACCGTGGCCTGTGCGCACAAGGTTGTCGACCCGCGAATCACCGTGCTCGACCTGCCCCGCCAAGGCAAGGCCGCCACGCTGAATGCCGGTACGGCTTTGGCCACGGGCGACATTCTGGTGTTCACCGACGCCGACAACCAATGGTCGCGGGAAACCCTCGGCTACCTGCTGGCGCCCCTGAGCGATCCGCAGGTCGGCGCCTGTGCCGGGCACATGGTGATCCCGGTCACCGGCGGCGGCTTGAGCGTCGGCGACAGCCTGTACCGGCATTACGAGGGCTGGTTGCGCCGGGTCGAGAACCGCACCGGTTGCATGGTCTCCGCCGACGGCGCGCTGCTGGCCTTGCGCCGGGAACTGTTCGAGAACGTGCCGGCGGAGGTCAACGACGACTTCTTCATCAGCACCTGCGCACCGGTCAAATTCAAACGCATCGTCTACGTGCCCGAAGCGCAAGTGATCGACCACGGCGTGGACGAAGCCGACAAGCAATTCCGCCGGCGCCAGCGGGTCACCGTCGGCGGCCTGCAAAGCCTGGCGCAACGCAGCGAGCTGCTCAATCCGTTCAAGCACGGGCTGTATTCGATTGCGTTGATCAGCCACAAGTTGATTCGCCGTCTGGCGCCGATCCTGTTGCTGCCGCTGCTGCTGAGCAATTTCTGGCTGTGGCAAGAGCACGGTTTCTATCGCCTGAGCCTGATCGCGCAAGTGGTCGGCTATGCCATCGCGATTGCCGGCCTGCTGGATTCGCAACACCGCTTGCCCAAGCCGTTCCGCCTTGCGGCATTCCTGCTGGTGACACTGGCGGGCATGAGCATCGGCCTGTGGCAGTTCCTGCGCGGCCAGCGTTATGCCCAATGGAACCCTGACCAAAACCGTTGAGAGGGATCGAGCCATGGCGATCAAGCAACTGATTAAACGCACCAGCGGCTGGCTCTATCTCAACTCGTCCGTGGGGCGCAACCAGCTGCACGGCGCCGGCGTGATCCTGATGCTCCACCGGGTGCTGTCCAACGACCGCGCCGCCGACCTGCCGCACCGCAACGAGCTGTGCGTCGGGCCCAAGGCCTTCGAACACTTGCTGGTGTGGCTGCGCAAGCATTTCGATTGCGTGCCGCTGATGGAGATCCTGCAGCCCAATGCCTTGCGCACCGAGCGTCCGCAAGTGGCATTGACCTTCGACGACGGCTGGCGCGACAACGCCGCCAACGCCTTCCCGCTGCTGCAGAAACATCAGGTGCCGGCGAGCATTTTTCTCTCCACCGATTTCATCGGCAGCCGCCAGCGCTTCTGGTGGGAAAGCATCGGCGAAACCCTGTGGGGCAGCCATGGCGAAAAGGCCCGCACGCACCTGATCGAATGCCTGCGTGCCGCCGGCCAGCCGTTGCCAGTGCTGCTGGACGACATCGATGTGGATCGCCGCAGTCTGACCCTGTTGCATTATCTGCAAAGCCTCAAGGCGCTCGATCCGAAGAGACTCGAACGCCTGACCGACGAGTGCCCGCAAGAGTCGCAACCACAGGCACTGGACTGGCATCAGGTGCGGGCGATGGAAGCGTCGGGGCTGGTGCGTTTCGGCCCCCACGGCGCCAGTCACGCGATCCTCACCGGCCTTGACGATGTGCGCCTGGGCGAAGAAATCAGCCGCAGCCGCGATGCCATGCTCAATGGCTGCAACCGGCCGCTGCCGGTGTATTGCTACCCCAACGGAGACAACGATGAGCGGGTGCGCGAACAGATCGCCAATCACGATTTCCCGTTTGCGCTGGGCACCGGCAGTGGCATCTATCGCGGTACCGGCGATCCGCTGAACCTGCCACGCTTCGGCGTCAGCCAGCGCACCGCGCGCAATCCGGAACTGCTGTCGTGGCGGATCTATCGCGGGGCGCGGCCATGAGTCGAAGCAGTTACCTCAAGCATCTGGCGCTGAGCATGGGCACCAAACTGGCGATGATCGCCCTGCGCCTGCTGAGGAATGTGCTGCTGGCGCGGATTCTCGGCCCCAGCGAACGGGGCCTGTTCGCCCTGCTCAGTACCCTGCCCGATCTGATCAGCGCCGCCACCAGCGGCGGGTTGAATTCGGCGGTCGGTTATCAGGCCGCCAAGCAGCGGCCGATGGGTTTGCTACTGGCTCAAGTGCTGGTGTTCGGTTGTTTGCTGGCGGGTCTGTTGACCTTGCTGGTGGTGGCGCTGGTGCGCGAGTTCGGCAGTGAACTGGACGTGACCCTGCAACTCGGTCTGCTGGCGTGGCTGTTGCTGCTGGCGGTGCCGTTGACCGTGCTCAAAAGCGGTCTGCTGACCTTGCACAATGCGTCCGGCGGTGTGGTCGCGTTCAACGCCTTGCGGCTGGTGGAGTCTTTGGCGCCGCTGTTGCTGTTTCTCGCGCTGTTCTGGATGTGGAAAGAAGCGGCCCTGGAAGCGGCGCTGATCAGTTGGCTGGCCGGCATCAGCCTCGTAGTGCTGGTCGGCTGGCTGTGGCTCAAACGCGCCCAGCCGTTGCAACTGCAATGGGATCGCGCCAGCCAGAACGAACTGCTGCGCTTCAGTGCGCGCAGCCATCCGGATCTGCTGTTCCAGCAAGTGATCCTGCGTTCCGATTACCTGTTCATCGGCGCCCTGCTCGGCAGCACCGCCCTCGGGCATTACGCGATGGCCAGCGCCGCCGCCGAGTTGCTGCTGATCGTCCCGGAAGCGGTGACCACGCCGCTGATGAAACGCCTGCTGCAACAGGACGAAGGCATGGACAAGGTCACCCCGCTCGCGCTGCGTCTGACCGCCACGGTGATGCTCGGCGCCTGCCTGACCATGGCCGTGATCGGCGAATGGCTGATCGTCACCCTGTTCGGCGTCGCCTACCAACCGGCGTATCCGGCGCTGCTGGCCTTGCTGCCGGGGCTGCTGGGCCTGTGCTACGCGAGCATCCTGCGCCTGGACCTGATCGGCAAGAACCGTCCCGGCACGGTGTCGTTGATGATGGGGCTTGGCGCGCTGCTCAACCTTGCGCTGAATCTGCTGCTGATTCCGGCCTACGGCATCGTCGGCGCAGCGGCGGCGTCATCGATTGCCTATCTGGCGGTGACCGTGGCGATGCTGGTGTTGTACTGCCGGCTGAGCGGCGTGGCGTTCTGGCAAACCCTGATCATTCTGCCCAGCGACCTCACACCGATGTGGCTGATGTTGCAGCGTCGGAAGGCAGCATGAAAGGCCTGGCCCTGCTATTCGGCCTCGGCCTGTCGCTGGACGCCTTCGCGGCGTCTATGCGTTGGGGCGACATTCGCGACGGCAGTCTGTACCTGCAAGCGGATCGCCCCGACACGGTGACCGTGCGCTGGGCGCCGGCGTGGCAGGCGGAGGCCAACGAAGAGCACATTTACCTGCTCGACGGCCGGGGCAAACTGCAGGGCGAGCGCTTCATCAAGGCCAGTGAAACCCGTGGCAGCCAGAGCTGGCCGTTGGCACCGGGCGCCGCGAGTTATCAGCTGGAGATCCCCGGCTACAGCTTCCGCAGTTACCGAGTCGAACACGACGAAACCACCGTGGCGCTGTTTGCCCCGGCCAAGGTGCATTTCAGTGCGGAAACCCGTAACGGCGATGAGCTGTATTTCAAGGTCGCCGCCGGTGAGCACGCGATATTGGCGGGCAAGTTTCACGGCGGGGTCAGCGCCCTGCAAGCGCAGCGGGTCGGCGACGGACAGCCTCTGACATTGGCGCTGAAACCCTATCGTGCCTATTGGCAGTTCGATCAGCTCGCGCTGCCCGTCAGTCAGCGTGAGCAGATCTGGCGCCTGCGTCTGCAAGGCAGCGGCAAAGCGGCGTTCTGGCTCGACGGCACGGCCAATCTGTTCGCACAGACCCCGCAACAGCTCAAACCGCTGCGCTTGGACGACGGCCAGACGCGCCTGACCCTGCACGACAAAGTCCTGGGGCGCACACCTGATCTGGGCATCGCCCTGCCCTATGTGATGCCGCCGCCCGCCAGCCATCCGCTGCTCGATGCACTGAAACCGACGGCCGCGAGTTACTACACGTTCGTCGACGTGACGGCAAAAAATCCGCACTTCGAAGATGCGTTTCGCCAGGTCTATCAGGATCGTTTCGGCATTCGTCAGGACATCACCTTGCTTGCCGGCAGTCAGCGCCAGGCCGATCTGCGCGCCGACGTGCAAAGCAACAGCGGCCTCGACGCCTGGCTCGCCAGTACCCGTGCGCTGGGCGGCAAAGGCACGCATTACATCGGGTTTGCCGACGAGCCCAACCTGAATTATTCGAGTTACGAGCAATACCGTTCGATCTTCACCAGCATGGCCCGGCAAGTGCGCAGCGATCCGGCCAATGCCAAGGCCGGCGTGCGCATCGCGATGCCGGCCAGTTCACGGCTGATCAACGGCCCGTTCGCCGATAACGCGGCGAACAAGCGTGGCATCGACTGGGCCCGGCGCCTGCTCGGTGAATCCGCCGATCAGGTCGATGCGCTGGCCTGGCACGAATGGATGATTCGCGACCTGCTCGCCACCCGCGTGTACCGCGACAGCGTGCGCCGGGCGGCGGATCTGGTTGGCCTCGATGCCAAGGGTCAGCCACGCAAGGCCTTGTTGCTGGATCAGACCAACCTGTCCAGCGGCTCGAGCCTGAGCCCCTACGATCAGGAAACCCATTTCACCTCGCTGTGGTGGGCCTCGGTGGTGATCAACGCCTCCCAGGACGGTTTGCTGACCATGCTCAACTGGTTTCAGGCCGCCGATGAGCCGCAATACCCCAAAGGCATGTTGCGGGTGCTGGGCGATGACCGCTTCGAGTTGAAACCGGTGGGCCTGGCCCAGCAGTTCATCCAGCAACACTGGCTGCATCAAGTGCTGCGGCTGGAGAACGACGCGTTCGAAGTCGATGTGCTGGCGATGGCCGGCGACGATCAGCGCGGGCTGCTCGGCGTGAACAAGGGCACGCGCTTGCAGCATGTCGATCTGGCGGGCGCCAAATGCCCGTTGAACAACGGCGCGCTGCGCTACTTCGGCGCCGACAACCGCAGCCGCGACGCGCCGTTTCGCTGTCAGGACGGCCGCGTGCGCTTCGAGCTGCCGGGACAGACCCTGTTTGCCCTGAGCTGGAGCGCCTCATGACCGCCCTGTTGATGTCCGGCCGCGCTGGCCCTTGGCCGCGCGATGACTCGTCATCAGGAGCAACGACCATGAACATGCTGCGCAAACTGACTGAAAACCTACGGCAGAAAGGACTCACTGCCACCGTGAAAAAGGTCTGGAAACACTACGTCTTTTCTCATCAGGAACTGCTGTGGATGGAGCGCGATCTGGTCAGTCCGGTACCGCCCCACAGCCTCAAGCCTTACCCGCCGCTGCGGGTGGTGAAAATCACCCCGGGCAACGTCAGCGCCTTCGCCCGCCACTTCGGCGACCGCGTCGGCACCATGGCGGAACTGGCCCTGGAAAATCACACCGGGCACATGCACCTGGACGATCAGGGCCATGCGGTGGCGTTCATCTGGGGCAGCGCCCGGGACTACTTCGACCGTCACTACTACGGCTGCCTGTTTCCGGTGAAAGCCGGCGAGTTCTTCGAGTTCGGCGGCGAACTGACCCGCTCGTATTGGGGCACAGAGCTGTCGGTGGATCTGCAACTGGAACTTTGGAAAGCCATGGCCGCCCAGGGCTGCGACAAGGTGGTCGACGTCTGCGAATTCCACAACATCCCGGCGCTCAAGCTGCACCTGCGCATGGGCTATACCGAACAGGGCCGGATCATGAACATCTACAAACTGTTCGGCCGCTGGCGCTTCTACCGCGAAACCCGCTACAGCGGCTCGCGCCTGGAGGCACTGCGCAAACCTTCCCGTCCACCTGTCACAGCAACGGTGACCTGAATCTATGGCGCGATTCGAATGGCGCACCTCGTTGTGCGCACCTGACTTCCCGGCGGCGGCCTATGAAGCGCTGCGCCTGCGGGTGACGGATCACACGCCGTTCAACAGCCTCGACTGGCTGTGTGCGGCAGAGCAGGCGCTCGACACGCACGAGCGGCTGCACGTATTGCTGGGTTGGGAAGCGGACGAATTGCGCCTGTGCCTGCCGCTGGTGGCGATCCGTGAACAATTTTTCGGATTGCCGTTTCGGGTGGTGCATCACCTGGGTTATCCGCTGGCCGATCGCCTGGCGTTGTTATCACAGCTGAACGCCGACGACATGCGCCAAGCCCTGCGGCTGATTCGCCAGCGAGTGCCCCACGCCCTTTTGCAATTTAACGAAATCTCCGAGCCGGTCGGCGACGAAAGCGTGCTCACCGAATGGATGGCCCACAGTTCCACCGGCGAACGTCGCTTGAGTTGCCGGGTGCCGGTGCACCTGATCAGCGAGGCTGACCGCCAGGAAGTCTCGGGCGACCCGCGCTACAAACTGCGCCGAGCCCGCAAACGGATTGCCGCGTGCGGCGCCGAAGTCCGGCGGATCACGCCCGACGCGACCAGCATGGGCCCGTTGTTGCAGGTCATCAGCGAAGTCGAAGCGGTCAGTTGGAAAGGCGACGAAGGCGTCGGAATCTTTGCCAGCGACCGCAGCCGCCGCTGCATGGAAAACGCCTTCACCGCCCTCGCCGCTTCGGGCCGGGTGCGCGTCGTGATGCTGGAACTGGACGGACGTTGCATCAGCTATCGACTCGGTCTGTTCGAACAGGGCCGGCTCTACGATTACAACCTCGCCTTCCTGCCGCAATACGCCGACCTTGGCAGCGGCCGGGTGTTGCTGGAGGAGTGGATTCGCTGGGGGCTGGATGACAACTGGCGCTGGATCGATGCCTCGCGGGTCAGCCTGGAAAATTCCAGCCATCAACTGCACGAACGCATGACCGGGCAACTGGAGCACTGGCGCTGGAGTTTCTACTCGTGGCGCCCGAGCGGCCTGTTGCTGGGGCTCGGGCTGCGCGCCTGGCACCGGCTCAAACCTGCGTTGCAACAATGGCGGGCGAAGCGTGCGGCGGCCAAAGCGGCGGCCATTGCGACACCTGTGATCAACCCCGGCAAGGAGGGCGAACATGCCACGCCAAGTCATAGTCAACGCTGACGATTTCGGCCTGAGCCCGAACGAAAACGCGGTGATCCTCGGTGCGTTCCAGGCCGGGGTCATCAGTTCCGCTACCGCCATGGCCAACATGCCGGCGTTCGAAGCGGCCTGCGCCATGGCCCGGCTGCCGCTGCTGGAGGGCCGGATCGGCCTGCATTTCAACCTGACCTACGGCCGGCCCTTGAGCCGGGCCATTGTCGAGCGCCGCACCTTCTGCGACAGCCACGGCGTGTTCGACCTCAACCTGCCTCGCCACAGCCTGTGGCTGAGCCGCGAAGACCGCGAGGCGGTGCAGGAAGAATTGCAGGCGCAGTGGCAGCGCTGCGTCGATCACGGCGTGCGTCCCAGCCACCTCGATTCGCATCAGCACGTGCACAACATCTGGCCGATCGGCGAGATCGTCGCGCGCTTCGCCGCCCATCAAGGGGTGCCCGTGCGCCTGGCGCGCAACCAGGGGCAAAACCTCAGCCTGCCCAAGCGCCTGTTCAAGGGGTTGCTCAACCGCCGATTGCAGGGATTGGCCGGGGTCACGGCCGATTACGTCTGCACCCCGGTCGACCTGCGCAACGCCCCCGCGCCGACCGACGGCGTGCTGGAAATCGTCGCTCATCCGAACCAGCTCGGGGCGGATTTCGGCGACGCCTATCTGCCACCCGAAGAGTCCCTGAGCCGCTTGCTAGAGCAGCGGCTGACGGGGGTTCCACGGGTTTCCTATGCCGATCTGAACAAGGATTTTTTGCGGGGTGCCGAGGCGATCTGAGCCGTTACACAACTTGCAATACATTCAAAGCTGGCGCTTTGACATGAATTTGCAGGGGTGATCTATACCCACAAAAGCGTCATCCACAACACCCGGGCTCCGGCCTCGGAGGGCATCATGAGCGTCATTGAAAAGCTGCGCGAACGTATCAAGCAAAAAGGCCTGGGCCGTACCTTCGGCACGTTGTGGAAACGCTACGTGTTCTTCCATTGGGAACTGTTGTGGATGGAGCGCGACCTGGTCAGCCCGGTACCGCCGCACAAGCTGCGCCCCTACGACGGCCTGCGCAAAGTCGACATCACCGCCGAGAATGCCGGCGCGTTCGCCAAACACTTCGGTGACCGGGTGCAGACCATGGCCGAACTGGCCAACGAAGGCCACACCGGGCACATGTACCTGGACGCCGACGGCCATGCGGTGGGATTTATCTGGGGCAGCACTCGTGACTACCACGACCGCCACTATTACGGCTGCACCTTCCCGGTCAAACCCGGCGAGTTCTTCGAGTTCGGCGGTGAAATGATTCGCGCCTACTTCGGCAGCAGCCTGTCTGTGGACGTGCAGGTCGCCCTCTGGGAAGCCATGGCCGCCCGGGGTTGCAACAAGGTGGTGGACGTCTGCGAAACCCACAACATCCCCGCGCTGAAACTGCACATCCGCATGGGCTACCACGAACAGGGCCGCGTCACCCACGTCTATTGCCTGTTCGGCAAATGGCGGTTCTTCCGCGAAACCCGCTACGAAGGCTCACGCCTGGACCCACTGCGCAAACCGGGACGGCCGGTGGTGACGGCGGCTGCGCAGGCTTGACGGGTTTAACCTGCGACGGCCGGGACGGCGTCGCAGAATCTTCCTACTCTCGTACAGGAACCAGCGTCATTCAGTTTCAGCTCCATCTGGCTGCTCGCAATCATGTGAATGAATACATTCATGCAGAAACGCAGAGACAAACCGATGGAACAAAACACATCCGACTTTGAAATGACGACATTGCTGGTTGATCTGAATGCCATCCGTGAGTACCTCTCTCAGGTACTGGCAGAAGGTGACGACGAAGAGTTGTTTCGAGCAATCGGATACGTGACGCAAGCCCGTATCCGACTCACCGAAAAAGAGACAGCACCTCTCACCTCCCCCTCTTGTAGCTGCCTCAGCGCTTCACCCCCACCCACGTAAAACACATCGGCATCTGCGCCTCGCGGTTCTGGTACTGGTCATACACTTCTTCCCGGTTCGAGTGCGGGTATTCCTTGAAGTGCGTGATGTTCAGGCCGGCCTCGAGGGCGGCGGTGAAGATCGCGCCGAGGGTGTGTGCGAACCAGTAAGACTTCGCCGCCGGCTGTTCGACCTTGCCGACGTAGACGATCGGCTCCTCCTGCACGAACGGTTCTTCGCGGAAATACGAGCTGGCAAGACGAAACGGGTCTTCGGCCTCGGGGTCGACCATTTCCAGGAACGGGTGGGTTTCGTAGATCACCAGTTGTCCGCCCGGTTTGAGGGTCGAGGCGACGTGGCGGAAGAATTTGCCGATGTCAGGCATCCAGTTGAGGACGCCGATGGTGATCAGTGCAACGTCAAAACGGCCGCGCAGCGATTCAGGCAAATGATGAATATCGGCTTCGATGAATTCGGCGTTGTGCGGCGAACGCTTGTTCAGTTCGCGGGCCTGTTCGAGAAACGCGCTGGACTGATCGATGCCGACCACGCTCCGTGCGCCGAGGGCGAACAGTGACAGGCTTTCGCGGCCGTTGTTGCAACCCGGTTGCACGACGTCTTTGCCATCGACACCGACCTGCTCGAGCAAACCGCGCAGGGTGTCGTCGAGGCAGGAAAAATCCGCCTGCGTAACCTCGGTCAGCAAGGCCTGCCAATCGGGCGAGTCCTGATGATGACGGGCGGAATCATTCCACGCCTGACGATTGCTCTCGACGGCGTTTTTATTGTTTGGCACTTCCATGGCGCACTCCGGGCGATGCTCACAATTGAGCGGCCCGAGTCTAGATCAGCCACGCGCTACAGGTTGTTGCGAACTTGTAAGCCGACAACGCCTGCACCAACGCCTGCACCGCTGGCAGCTATAGTTAATAGCCTTGGGGAAATCCGCTTCCACAGGTGCTGCCATGGGAATGTTCAATCGACTGCTGTTGTCCGCCTGTCTGCTCGCCGCCACCCAGGCGCAGGCGCTGGACAGCAACTTCAACTACTACGGGGCGGACCAGCCCTTTGCCCACCCTGCTCCACCGTCGCTGTCGGCCCAGCCGCCCCGGCCGTTCGATGACACGCCGCCACAGGATTTCATCGTTATCCCGGATCGCCATGTATTCCAGGACTCGCAGCTGCCCACCGTGGCTGATGCGACGGTGCGGGTATTCATCCGCACCTACGATGCCGAACGCGGCATTTACGTCAACGACGAAGTGCTGGACCCGACGTGCGTGCTCGAATGCCTGAGCCCGCCGAATCCAAGCAGCACCGCCGTTTACCACTGACGCTTGTCCGGCCGCGCGAGGCCGAGTTTTTCGATGCGGTAGCGCAGCATGTCGCGGCTCAGGCCCAACAGGCGCGCCGATTTGGTG
Source organism: Pseudomonas sp. Pseusp21 (assembly GCF_059492145.1). Classification (NCBI taxonomy): domain Bacteria; kingdom Pseudomonadati; phylum Pseudomonadota; class Gammaproteobacteria; order Pseudomonadales; family Pseudomonadaceae; genus Pseudomonas; species Pseudomonas sp. Pseusp21. Next base: position 6,017,211 of record NZ_CP168520.1, on the reverse strand, counting down.
ACGTTCCAGTCGGTCTTGTCGAGCATCTTGCGCACCATGTCGCGCTCGACTTCCGGCAGGTTCATCGATTCGGTGTTGCTCGCCGGGCGCGGTTCGAAGTGCGGGTGCTGCACCTCGTGCTGATGTTGCGGTGGCAGCTCATCGCACAGGCTCATGCACACGTTCAGTTGATGCGCGGCGATGGTGTCGTTTGGCGCCAGCAGCACGGTCTGTTCGAGCATGTTGCGCAGTTCGCGCACGTTGCCCGGCCAGGTGTAACTGAGCAGCAGCTCTTCGGCCTGGTCGCTGAAATGCAGGTTCGGTTTGCCATAGCGTTTGCCGTGGCTGGCAAGAAAGTGCCGGGCCAGCAGCAGGATGTCTTCGCCCCGGGCGTACAGACGCGGGACCTTGATCGAGATGATCCGCAGCCGGAAAAACAGATCGCGGCGGAACTTGCCCTGCTGGACCATCTGCTCAAGGTTGCAATTGGTGGCGCTGATCACCCGCAGGTTGACCTTGCGCTCCTTCACCGAGCCGACCCGGCGAATGGTGCGATCCTCCAGCAGTTTCAGCAGTTTGGCCTGGAGCACCAGATCCATTTCACCGATCTCATCGAGAAACAGCGTGCCGCCATCAGCGGCTTCCACCAGCCCGACCCGGCGGTCCTTGGCATCGGTGAACGCGCCTTTCTCGTGGCCGAACAATTCCGATTCCACCAGATTGGCCGGAATCGACGCGCAGTTGAATTCAATGAACGGGCCTTTGCTGCGCGCGCCGTCGAAATGCAGCGCACGGGCCACCAGTTCCTTGCCGGTACCGGTTTCGCCCTCCACCAGCACCGGCGGCAGATCGCCGTTGGCCATGCGCCGCTCGGCGTCGAGCAACTGGCCGATGGTGTTCTTCAGGTGCAGCATCGGCGCTGACTCGCCGATCAGCGCCTGCACCCCGGATTTCTGCGCCTCGCGCTCCTGGTAGAACGACAGCGTGCGCTCCATCCGTTCGGTGGCCAGGGCCTTGTCCAGCAGCAGTTTGAGTTCCGGCAGCGCAACCGGTTTGGTGACGTAATGAAAGGCGCCCTCCTTCATCGCGACCACCGCGTCTTCGACGTTGCCGTAACCGGTCATCATGATCACTTTCAGGTCCGGCGCGCTGATGCGCAGCTTCTGGATCAGATCGTGACCGCTCATGCCCGGCAGCGAGTTGTCGGTCAGGACGATGTCCGGCATGAAGCTTTCCAGTTGCCCCAGCGCGTCCTCGGCCGAGTGGCAGACCGTCACCTCGAAGTCTTTGCGCTCCAGGTAGGTCTGAATATTTTCGGCCAACAGTTCGTCATCCTCGACCAGCAGAATGCTGTGTTCCATATTCCCCTCCCGATGCCACTCTAAAGTTGAGACTGACGCGGGTTCCTTCCTGCTCGCGGCTGGTCAGCACGACCGAACCCTGAAACCGCTCCATGATTCGCTTGACCAGCGCCAGGCCGACCCCGAGGCCGCCCTGTTTGGTGGTGAAAAACGGTTTGAACACCTGTTGTTGCTGCTGCGCGCTCATGCCTTTGCCGGTATCGCTCAGGGTCATGCGCACCTGACCGGACTGCGCCGTTTCAATCTCGACACTGAGTACGCCGCCTCTGGGCATCGCTTCCAGGGCGTTGGCAAACAGGCTATTGAGTATTTGCGTGAGCAGCACCTTTTGGCTGACGACCGGCGGGCAATTCTGTGGCGTGAATCGCACTTCGACGCCATTGCGCCGGATCAGCGCGTCAAATGCTCCCAGGGTGTCCTCGACCGCCGCGAGCAGGTCCACCGCCTCGCCGTCATCACTCATCGGGCGCAATGACACCAGCAGCTCGCGCACCCAGCGCGACATGCGGTCGACCTGGCTGATGATGTCGCCGATGTTGCGCTGCGCACCGGGGCTGGCGATTTCCTGGGCCAGTTCGGCACTGGAACGAATGGTCGCCAGCGGGTTGCGCAGGCTGTGGGCCACCGCCGAGGACATCTCGCCCAAAGCGACGAAGGTCTCGTTGCTGATCAGTTGCTGTTGCTGGCTCTGCAACAGGCTCGAGGCGCGCCGCACGATCCAGAACAACCCGAGGTAAATTACCGCGCCGCCGAGGATGGTCGCGGCCCAGATCGAGGCGAATCCACGGTCGATGCGGTCGACCAGATCGGCCGGCTCCTTATAAATCTCGACCATGGCGACCACTTTGCTTTTGTCGGCGTTGAACATCGGGATGTAGTTTTCGATGAACAGGTATTTCGGTTCGCGGGACAGCCGCTGTTCGGGTTTTTCATCGTCGATCTTGTGGTAGCTGGAAGACACCGGCACTTTCATTTCGAACGACTCGTCCAGCTCGTCGTCATCTTCGATCCTGACGTTGATCAGCTCGGGGTTGGTCGACCAGATAATCGTGCGATCCAGGGCATACACCGTGGCCAGCAAAACGTCGGGCAGGTGTTCGACATGATCGAGAAACTCGGCACGGGCCATTGCATGAGCCAGCAGATCAACGTCGGGGTAGCTGTGATCCTGGCGCGAGTCGAGCATCTCGCCCATGGTCCGTTGCGGCGTGATGTTGGCATGGCGCATTTCCGCATCGCCGATGGCCTGCACGAATTGCGCGGTGAGCAGCGCGTCACGCTCTACGCTTTCGGTGACCACGAAACGCGTGGAGATGTAGCCCAGCCCCAGCGCCACGGCCGCGATGATGAAAAAACTCGCCAGCGAAAACCAGCGCAGCAGATTGAACTGCCCGCCCCAGCTCTTGATGGCCGCCAGCGCGAGGTTCGGTGCCGATGTTTTCTGTTCTTCCAGTCGTTGCATGGGGATGCCCTGGCGTTCTGGTATCGAGCCGGTTACAGCCGCCCTCTCGAATGAGTGTAGGTGGCAATGACCGTGACACACGGTTCAATGATGCTATTTAGCCGCTACTGCATTCGACTCACCGTTTCGCTGGCAGAAGCCGGTTTTACTGGCGTCAATGCCCCGTCGGCCAAGGGCTGCACCGACGGATGCTGACGCTCGGTTTCGGCACTCAGAAAGTCGATGATCGACTGCGCCGAAGCTTCATCCAGACGCAGATTGGGCATCGGGATGCGCTCGTATTGCTCGAACAGTTGCAGCGCGATCGGATCTTTCTCCGCCAGCACCCGATCCGGTTCGCGGATCCAGCGATTGAGCCAGGCCGGGTCACGCTGGCGGGTCACGCCGATCAGGTCCGGGCCGATGTTGCGCATGCCGATGCCTTCGCCGTCCTGCGGGCCGAGGCTGTGACACGAAGCGCAGCGGGTGCGGAACAGTTCTTCACCATTGCTCGGCGGCCGGATCTGCGGGGCGTCGGCGTAGCTTTCTTCGGTGCTGGCCTGCTTCCAGTTCTGCAGCGTGTTGGCGAGTTGGTCGGCGAGGATCCAAGGGTTCTCGAACGGCGAGGCTTTCATCCAGCGCCCGGTGCTCTGGTTACCGACGATCAGGCTCAGGTTGTGATCCTTGGTCCGGCCGTTGTCGACGCCTTCGATAAACAGCCCGAGTTTCTTGCGCAGCTCGGTGACGTCTTCGAACTCGCCGGTGAGGAATTTCCAGCCGGGGCCGACCTTGAAGCGTTGCGCATAGGCCTTGAGCACTGCGGGGGTGTCGCTCAACGGGTCGATGGTGATCGAGTAGAAAAAGATGTCTTTCCCGACCCGATCCCCCAGCAGTTTCTGCACCTGGCGCAGGCGCGCGGTCTCCAGCGGGCAGGAGTCGCTGCACGAGGTGAAGATGAAGTTGATCACCACCACCTTGTCTTTGATCAGGTCATCGAAAAACCGCACCTGCCGACCGTCCTGGTCGGTCAGCAGGGTGTTGGGGAAATAGTCGCCACCCCACGGGGTGGCGGATTCACTGGCGCCTTCGGGCTGCGCCTGATGGGCGATGAGCACCTGGCTGCCGAGCAGGCAGGTGACCAGCACCAGAATCAGGTGCATGCCCAGGGCGCGGGAGCGCGGCGTTGGCTGGGTCATGTCGGCTCCCTCCCTTTTCATGGTTTCACGGTCACTTGCGGGCCGAAGCCGTCGCCGGTGCGGAAGGTTGGCAGCGCGGCGGAGTTGACGTAGCGCACGCCATCCCAGCTCGGCAGCGGTGTCGGCATCAACTGCAGCTGCCCGGGTTTTTCCAGGTCCCAACGCAGCAGCATCGAGTTGTCCTCATGCTGAGTGTTGTGACAGTGCTCCATGTAGGTCCCGGCAAACTCGCGGAAGTTGATCGCCATCTCGACGTTGTCCAGCCCGTCGGCCTCCGAACCGATCCGGTAGACGTCCTTGCGCGCCCATTTTTCCCATTCAGGCGGGGCCTTGCCGCCACGGCTGAGGATGATCCCCTCCTCGAAGTGCACATGCACCGGATGACTCCAGCCCGTGCCGCCGGCCTTGATGTTCCACACTTCCAGGGTGCCGATGCCGCTGACTCCGGCGTCGGTCGGGCCGCTGGCCAGTTTTGTCGAGGCATTCAACCGGCGTGGGTCCATGTGGAAGCCGAAACCGCTATCGGTCTTGATCGTCCACGGCGCTTCATCGGTGCCGTCGGCGCGACCGAAGGTGAAGGTTCGGTGCAGCGCCTTGGCCAGCAGCGCCTTGTCGGCAGCGTTGTCACGGTGGATCTTCAGCGGAATCATCACCAGGCCTTCGGCCTTGCCCGGTTTGGCCGGTTCGTAGGCCGCCGGGTTCATCGACAGATCCTGGCCGGTATAAGCCTTGACGTTGAGTTGCAGGACCTTGCCCACTACCGGGTCGCCCCGGTCCCATTGCGGGCCTTTGCTGGTCTGCTTGATGACCGCCAGGTATTTCTCCGAAAGCACGTCGGCCAGCGGGATCACTTCTTTCGGGCCCTTGCCGTCGTCCTGGGCCTGCAGGTTGACGAAGAACAGCTTGTCGCCCGGCTTGATGCCGTTTTTCGCAAAGTTGACGATGATGTCGAACCGCTCGGCGATGCCTTGGGTCGGCAGAATCGCGTTGTGGTTCTGTTTGTCGCCGTCGGCATCCAGGTCCATCGAGCCGTCGAACGGCACGCTGTGTTCCATGATGTTGCCGTCGTTGGCGATCATGTGGAACGGCACCCGGCTGTAGGACACACCGGAGTTTCTCGGCCCCTGGAATTCGCCGCCGGTGCCTTTGACTTCACGCACCAGCGCGAGCTTGAAGTAGCGCGACACCGAACCGTTGAGGAGGCGGAAGCGATAACTGCGGGCCCGCACGTCGAGGGTCGGTTTCCACTGCCAGTTGACCAGCACCTGATCGCCGATGAAGCCATCGGTGTTGAACGGGTTGAACCACAGCTGACCCTGCTGATCCCAGGCCTTGTCGGCGAACACCAGGTTGACGTCGTAGTCGCGGTTGCCCCACGGCAAGGCGCTGCCGCTGGGGAAACGCAGGTTGACGCCGTCGTTCACCGATTCGTTGCCACGGTCCAGGGCGCTGTAGTAGTTCATCATCGCCGCGTTGCCCTTGTAGACGTTCTGCGCGGTGAAATCGAGCATGTGGTCGTGGAACCAGTGGGTGCTCATGGTTTCGCGCCAGTCGCCACGAATCTTGATGGTGCCGTGATCGCAGGTCTTTTTCGCAGGCTGCAGGTCGTTGACCCACAGGGTTTCCCCCGGTGCGCAGGGGAATGCGGCGCGTGGATCTTCAGCCTTGGTGTTGATGCTGTCGTAACCGGCGAGCTGGATCGGCCAGCGATAGTCGTAAAACTGGCCGGGGAAGAAGAACGCGTTGGCATAACCGTCGCTTTCAGCCGGCGCGTGGCCGTTGTGCTCATGGGTGGTGATGGTGTGCAGACCGAAACCGCGGTTGGCGGAAGGATCAATCGGCAAACCGTTGTAGTGCCGCATCAGCACCGGTTGGCCGTAGCGCACCATCAACAGTTTCGGCGGCAGCGTGCCGTCGAAAGTCCACACCGAGTTGTGGTCCTGCACCGGCATCGCCGGGTGGAACCGTGGGTCGACACCCTTGGCTGTGCCATCCGTCGCCGGCACGCCCGCGACGTTGTGGTACAGACCGCCGGGGCCGAACTCGCCCACCGCATAACCGTGCATCTGCCGACTGTCACGCAGGCCACCGTTCAGCCGCGCACCGGTCTGCACGGTCTTGTAGGCGACTTGCGGGTAGAACTCGTTCCAGCGCTGATGAGCCCAGCCTTTTCCCGGTGGCCGGCCTTCGGCGGAGGAACCGATGTGACGGTTGAGAAACAGTTCGATCTGCGCCTGCCAAGGGTTGCGGTCAACCGTGTTGGCATACTGGCTCGGAAATGGCGTGAGCCCCGGTTGACGCAGGAACGCATCCAGCGCCGTGCCGGGAGGCGCGCTGCGGGCGATGTTGTTCGGGTCTTGCGCCGGCGCCGGGCCGATGGCGGCCGGCGGAAAACTCAACGGCGCGGCCGGTGTGGTCGGGTCGAGTTTTTCCGGGCCGAACTCTTCGAACAGCACCAGTTGCTGAGTGAACGGCTGGGCACCGTACAGCGGGCTCGGCTTGCCGTTGGTGGGGTAATTGAAACTGGTCTGGACGGTGGGCGGCAGGATGTTTTCCGTGCGCGTCGTGTCCCGCGTGCCTTTGACCCCGTCGGGCAGATCGAAGGAGTCCTGGTTGGCCTCGGGCATCGTCAGGATGGCGTTGAGGGCGCCGGCGCGGTCTGCGGGCTCGTCGTAATAGGCCGACGGGTCGGACGCTTCCGGCTGATTCTCGTCGTCGATCGGGCTCGCTCGAACCCCGGTCATCTGGCCGAGGGCCAACATCAGGAAGACGCTCAGTGGCGTCAACAGGAAGAGTTTTTTGGGGTCATGCGTTGTTCTGTCCATCACCAGCCGCCTCATCTAAGGAAGGGGTGATGGTGTTTTGCAATTACCTCGCCAAAAAATCATTTCCAGTTGTAACAGGGACTTGGGCGCGCTGTTGCATTCCCCACTCCCCGGTGACCGGGGCCTGACACCCACTGCTGGGGGAAAGTTCACCCCAATTTACTGAATGAGCTGAAACGCCAGACGAACGGTGGTGCCCTCGCCTTCGCGGCTGTCCAGGCTCACGCCGCCGCCGAAGCGCTCCATGATCCGTTTGACCAGCACCAGCCCCACGCCGAGGCCGCCCTGTTTGGTGGTGAAGAACGGCCGGAACGCCATGCTGCGCTGCTCCTCGTTCATGCCTTTGCCGGTGTCGCTGAGCATGACGCTCACGCCACGGCTGTCGCTCGGTTCGAGGGTGATGGTCAGCGTGCCGCCCTTGTCCATGGCTTCCAGCGCGTTGGCCAGCAGGCTGTTGAGGATTTGCGTGAGCTGCACCGGCTGGCTCAGCACCATCGGCGTCTGCTGGGGTTGAAACACCACCTGCACGCCGGCCCTGGCGATCTGCTGCTCGAACGCCATCAGGCTGTCGTGCAGCGCCGCCACCAGGTTCACCGGTTCCGGGTCGTCATTGAGCGGTCGCAACGATTGCAGCAGTTCGCGCACCCACTTCGACATGCGGTCGACCTGGCCGATGATGTCCTTGATGTTCTTCTGCGCCGGCCCCGCGTCGAACTCCAGCGCCAGCTCGGCGCTCGAGCGAATGGTCGCCAGCGGATTGCGCAGACTGTGGGCTACCGCCGAGGACATCTCGCCCAGCGCGACAAAGGTTTCGTTGGCGATCAGTTGTTTTTGCTGGGCCGCCAGCAGAATCGCCGCCCGCCGCACGATCCAGTACAGCCCCAGGTAAATCAGCCCGCCGCCCAGCGCGGTGGCCAGCCAGATCAGCGTCAGCCCACGCTCCATGCGGGCGATCAGGTCCTTGGGCTCTTTATAGATTTCAACCATCGCCGTGACGTTCTTGCCCTCGGCGTCGAACAGAGGAATGTAATTCTCGATAAAGATGTATTCCGGGGGGACGACGAACTTCTGTTCTTCACGGCCCTTGTCTACGTTGTGGTAACTCGCCGACACCGGGATCCTTTGATCGAACGCCCGGTCGAGGTCTTCGTCGGCATGAATGCGAGTGTTGACCAGCGCGGGATTGGTCGACCAGATCACGGTACGATCCGGCGCATAAATGTTGGCGAGGATCACATCCGGCAAATGCTCGATGTGATCAAGAAACTCACCCCTGGCGCTGGCTCGGGCCGCCGGGTCGACGTCGGGAAAGTCCTTGTCCTGGCGCGGGTCGAGCAATTCGCCCATGGTGCGGATATTGGGGATCGAGACGTGGCGCACCTCCGCCGCCGCAATCGCCTGGATGAACTGCGCAGTGAGCAAGGCATCGCGCTGCACGCTTTCTTCGATCACGAACCGTGTCGACACCGCCCCGAGCGCCACGGCCACGGTGCCGATCACCGCCATGCTGATCAATGAAAACCAGCGCAACAGGTTGAACGGCTGCTTGCGCGAGTTCAGCCGCTGGCTGCCCTCCTCGACCGGTAGCGATTGTGACTGCATGTTCATGGCGGCGACTTCCCGATACGTCCCTATAGGGTTATAGCCCACGGTTGGGTGTTTGCCCGGATGCGGGGGGTGAACGGCCCCACACTCAGCCGATTTCCCGGTCAGGGAAAAACCGCCAGGCGTTCATGCCCCCACAATCCCCAATCCTGGGGACAGTCGCCCTATCCGGACGTTTGCCCTCTTCCCGCGTATCCAGCTTCCAGCCCTTGCGCCACGGGCCTTTGCCGCCGGTTGGCCAATCGTTGGTATGGAAGTTGTAAAGCCCTCAGCAACTGACCCAACCCCACGGGGCAGGTATTTTGATAGAGGGATTAACTCATGCACCCTTTACTGTCCAAAACCGCGACCGTCCTGGTCGTGAGCGCCTTGGCCCAAGGCATTGCCCAGGCCGCTCTGTTCGCCGTCGATCCGGGTCCCTACACACCGGCCAATGGCGGTTTCGCCAGCTGGTATCAGGACACCCACGGTCGCACCCTGGATCTGTGCCTGTCCAAAGCACTCAGCTCCCGCGTGCCGAGCACCCCGGGCGCCCCGTCTTACATGTGCTCGCTGCTGCCGACCCCCGGCGTGTTCGATGACACGCAACCGCTCGTATTCCCCACCAACTTCCCCGATGAAGCCTTCTGGTTCACTGGCGATACCTCCATCGTCGATGCGGCACGCGGCATCAATCTGACTTACGTCAGCGCCGTCGAGGCTGCCTTTGCCGCCGGCGATCCGGTGGAGGGCGACCAGATCAGCTTCGCGCGGATCCGCATCCGGGTCGATGTGCCCACCGCCGGCACCTACGTCATCACCCACCCGTACGGCGTCGATGTGTTCACTGTCGACACCCCCGGTCGCCGCGCGATCAACATGACCCGCGACATCGGCATCGGCACCCCGCAAACCTACGACGGCGCGCTCAAGGGTGACATCGGCCCGTTCCTGCGCAGCGTCAACGGGCCGTACACCGAGACCAATCCGTTGACCGGTGCGGCCGAGCAGTTCGTGGGCGATCCGAACCTCAATGAGGCCGTAACCGGCAGCCCGTTCAACACCAACTTCGTACGCATCGAAGGCCCCGGTGGCATCGACCTGCGCAGCACGACTTTCGCCGTGTCCGGCAAGTTGTCGACAGTGGTGCGGCCAACGCCTCTGATCACCGAGCGCAGCACCTACTCGCGCAAGCCCGGTGAAAGCGCACCAGTGGCCCAACAAGACGTGTTCGTCAAAGCCCCGCCCGCGCCGGGCACCGCCGCCATCACCAGCAGCACGCCCGTGGTGAACATGACAGAAGCCGACAGCACCGGCAGCTGGTATGCGCAATCGGCGGTCAACCCGACTTTGCCGGCCGTGTTGCAAGTGACCGCCGACAACCACCTGGCGATCGCCACCAGCTCGCCGACCACCCTGCCCATGACCCTGACCGACCTGGTGGTGATCCAGCGTGCCGAGTACAGCCTCAGTTCCGGGCAATTGACCGTGGTGGCCACGACCAGTGACGAAACCTCGCCACCGGTGCTCACCGCCACCTCCGACACCGGCGCCGCTATCGGTGCGCTGGGTGGCGACGGTGCGGAGAAAACCCTGGCCACCGGGATCACGCCGATACCACCGGCCAAGGTTCGGGTGACGTCGTCCAACGGCGGCAGCGATACCGAAGAAGTGGTCATCGTGCAATGAACGCTCACATGCCCAGATCCGCATCAGGAGGCATCATGAACAAGTGGCCACGCTTCGCGCTCAACGCGCTCGGGCTGACAATCTCGCTGACCGGCAGTGCGTTCGCGCAACTGGCCGCCGTCGATCCCGGCCCCTACACCTTCGCCACCGGGAAATTCCCGATGTGGTACCAGGACAACAATCAGCTGTCGATGGAGCTCTGCCAGTCGCGCGCCGCCAGTTCGCGGGTGCCGGTCAGCACCCCGCCGGCGTACATGTGCACCCTGCTGCCGGAACCGGGCGTGTTCGATGACAGCCTGCCGATGGTGTTCCCCGACAACTGGCCGCCAGAGGCGTTCTGGTTCCTGGCTGAAACCGCCATCCCGAACAACGGCGCCGGTTTCGGCGTGGATGCCTACGTGGCGGGGATTGAAGCGGCGTTCGCCTCGGGGAATCCGGTGGATGGCGATCAGCAAAGCTTCGCGCGGATCCGCATTCGGGTGAACGTCCCGGTGGCCGGCACCTACACCATCACCCACCCGTACGGCGTTGAAACCGTCAACGTCACCACCCCTGGCCGGCGGGCGATCAACATCACCAAAGACATCGGCATCGGTGCGCCGGGCAACTTCAGTGGCGCGCTCAACGGTGCCATCGGACCGTTCCTGCGCAGCATCAACGGCCCGTACACCGAAGTGAACCCGGACACCGGCGGCATCGAAACTTTCGTCGGCGACCCGAACCTCACCGAAGCGGTGACCGGCAGCCCGTTCAACACCAACTTCCTGCGGATCGACGGTCCGTCGGGTGTTGGCTCGATTCAGACCAACCTGTTCACCGTCGCCGGCAAGGTCCTCGACAATCGTCAGCAAACCCACGTCGCCGTCGACCGCGCCACCTATCGCCGTACCTCGGCCGGTGTGCGCGCCGAAGTGTTCGCCAATGCCGACAGCAGCTCGACCCTGTGCTTCCGCGAAACTCTGGCGCTGCTCCCCGGCCCACCGCCGACGCCGTGCCAGACCAGCCTGCTGGGTGACAACAACGGGCTGTTCTTCGGCCAGCGCCTGGGCACCGGCACCCTGCCGTCGGTGGTAGTCGTGACCGCGACCAACCCGGCCGGCACTACCCGGCCGACTGCCGTCTCGGCCAAGCTCACCGACGTGGTGAAAATCCAGACCGCCCGCTACAGCTGGGCCAACCACAGCCTGCTGATCGAAGCCACTTCGACCGATGAAGTCGCGGTGCCGGACATGGTTGCCCAAGGCTACGGACGCCTGTCGAAAACCGGCACGCTGCAAAAAATCACCGTCGCCGACCTGACTCAGCCTCCAGCCACCGTCACGGTCAAATCCGCCGCCGGCGGCAGCGATACCGAGCCAGTCGTAGTGGTCGGTGCAGCACCGGACACCGGTGAAAACCAGGCACCACTGGCCAACGCCGACACCGGCAGCACCAGCTTCGGCGTGCCGATCACCCTCAGCCTGTTGACCAACGACAGCGACCCGGACAACAACGTGCCGCTGACCATCACCGCGTTGACTCAACCGGTCGCCGGCCAGGGCACCGTGGCCCTGAACGGCACCACGTCGGTGGTCTACACCCCGCCAGCCGTGGTCAATACTCCGCTGACCACCACCTTCACCTACAAGGCCCAGGACAACAAAGGCCTGGCCTCGGTGAACCCGGCCACGGTAACGATCAGCGTCGCGCCTAACCGGCCACCGACCGCCGTTGCCGACAGTGTCGCCACCCTCGGTGTCGCGATCCCGATCAACGTCCTGGCCAACGACACCGATCCGGAAGGCAACACGCCGCTGGGCGTCGCCAGCCTGACCCAACCGCCGGCAGGACGCGGCACGGTCAGCACCGACGGCACGGTGATCACCTACACCCCACCGGCCACCGTGACCACGGCCTTCACCACGACCTTCACCTACATCGCCCGGGACAGCTTCGGCGCCCAGTCGACGCCGGCGACCGTCACGGTGCAAGTGTCGCCACGGCCAGCGGCGGAAACCTTCACGGTCACCACCTCGACCGTGCAGGCCCGTTCCGGCGGCCGCTTCAACTGGGACTTCGCCGGCACCTCGTCGGTGACCACCGGCAACACCATCACCGTGCAGGTCACCACCCCGACCGGGCTGGTAACGCTGGGCACCACCACGGTACCGGTGACCGGACGCTGGCGGCTGACGCTGAACAACACGCTGGTCGTGCCATCAGCCAACCCGACCGCCACCATCCGCTCGTCCCAGGGCACCGTTCGCACCATCTCGGTGAACACGCTCTGAACCCACGCCCCACCCAACCCACACCGCTTGGCGCGGGATGGGTGGGGCTGCCTCAGCCACGATTCCGGATTTGAGCAACACACAACACAGGACAACGCCATGAACACGCCGACCGCCGCCCTGCTTTGCCTGCTCGCCCTGTGCGTCAGTGCGGGCGTGCGCGCCGACGACCTGATGGAAAACGATGACCTGGCGCCCAACAGCGCCGATCTCGGCGAACTGCCGCCCCCCGTGGGCCAGCAAGCCCTGATCGACCAGAACGGCCAGGTCAACCTCGCCCTGCTCTCGCAGAACGGTCAGTCGCTGCTGGGCAAGATCGTGCAGTCGGGCAGCAATCAGGAGGCGTACATCCTGCAACAAGGCAGCGACCTGATGGCCCTGATCACGCAAAACGGCTCCGGCAACGCCGCGTCCATCACACAAACCGGCAGCCACAACCGCGCGCAGATTTCGCAAAACGGCAACAACAACGACGCCAGCATCGAGCAGGCCGGCACGGGGCTGCAAAGCGCCGTGACCCAGTCGGGCAACGGCATGAGCGTTTCGGTCAAGCAATATCGCTAAGCACTGCAATCATCGGAGAGTTCATCATGTTCAAACTGACGCCCCTCACCGCCGCCATCCTGGTCATGATCAGTGCCCAGGCCATGGCCGACGACAGCCTTTCCACCCAGAGCCAGTTCGGTACGGCCAACATCGCTGATGTGAAGCAGACCCAGGCCCCGTTCAGCACCGCGACCCAGACCCAACTGGGCCAGGGTAACAACGCCGCCGCCGTGCAGGACACCGCCACCAGCGTCATTACCCAGGACGCGGTCGGCGACTACAACGCCGGTTACGCCGAACAGCTTTTCGAAGACAACAGCACCATCACCCAACAACAGACCGGTGCCTTCAACACCGCCCACGCCAGCCAGTCCCTCGGTTTCGGCGCCGGCAACCAGGCCCTGCAACAACAGCAAGGCACCGGCAACTTCTCGTTCGTCTACCAGGACTCGCAGAACGGCAGCGAAGGCAAGACCTTCCAGTTCGGCGACAGCAACGAAGCCAACATCGAGCAACTTTACGAAGGCGCCGGCAACAGCTCGGTGATCACCCAGTACGGCACCGCCAACTACGGCACCGCCGAACAAGTGCTGCACAACGGCGGCCAGATCGGCATCAACCAGGCCGGCGAAGGCAACTACGCCTACGGCGACCAGCGCAACGGCACCGGCGGCAACATCACCATCAACCAGTTCGGCAACCTCAACGGCACCGAAATCTGGCAAGACTCGCAACTGGCCAGCCAGGCCACCGTCAACCAGTACGGCGACAGCAACGAAACCGTGGTCGACCAAAGCTTCGGCGAAAACAACACCGCCGCCGTCACTCAGATCGGCAACACCAACGCCATCTATGCCGACCAGTTCGAATCGGTCAACTCGACCCTGGCGCTCTATCAGGTCGGCAACGGCAACGTGCACTTCACCTACCAGAACGGCGACAGCCACACCCTCAACGCCACCTCGGTGGGTAACGACAACAAGGTCTACGCCAGCAACTGGAAAGGCCCGCAACATGGCGGCCAGTTCGGCAGCAGCCAGCGCGCCACCGTCACCCAGGCCGGCAACGGCAACATCGCCAGCTTCAAACAGGACGGCATCGGCCAGATCATGACCACCCACCAGACCGGCACCGGCAACAAGACCACGGTCAGCCAGGCTGATTCCTACAACGAGCTGTACTTCGATCAGAACGGCAGCGACAACATCCTCATCGCCGACCAGCGCGGCACCACCAACCTGGTTCAGGGCTCGTCGAACGGCTCGGGCAACAGCGCCGAATTCGACCAGTCCGGCACCGGCAACCAGGCCTACACCGCGCAGCTGTATGGCAGCGACAACATGATCACCGTGAAACAGGCGGACACCATGAACGTGGCGTATGTAACCCAGGGCGGCACCGGGAACATTGCCAATGTGGATCAGAGCGGGATGACGCAGACCGCGACCATTCAGCAGTTTGGGTCGGCTAACCAGGCTACGGTTTTGCAGCAGTAAGGGTTGGGTGTTGGAAAACCGCGACCTGTTGAGGGTCGCGGTTTTTTTGCGCTGACGCTTGAGTGGCGTCCTACGGAAAACGGAACGTTTTCAGAAATTCGAGGAGTTTTCTGACGAATTCTGGCGGTTGGCCGTCGGAAGTGCAGGCTCTAGGATTTGCCGGGACAACTTGATCCCCATGGAGCTTGGCCTACATGCAATTCATCCAGACAGCGACGACAGCGATACCGTTACCGAATAGACTTCCAGGCACCCAACCCGGAGGTTCCATGATTGACCCGTCTTTGATCGACCCACTGTGCCCGGTTGTTTCGGATCTTGGTCCTGAGGAGCAGGCTGCGAGTTATGACCGTTGGTTGATCGCCAAAATACAAGCTTCCATGGATGACCCACGTCCGAGCATTCCTAATGATCAGGTGATGGCCGAAATGCATGCCCTGATGGAAGCAAAGCGTAAAAAATACGATGCAGGTTGAGTGGCAACCCGAAGCTCGGGCTGAACTCCTGCACATTCTTGACTACATCAGTGACCGTAATTTCAAAGCGGCTAACAAGCTCTCAAACGCTATCGAAGCCGCCACGGTTACCCTTACCAAACATCCACACCTCTATCGAGTGGGGCGAACTCCCGGCACTCGCGAGATGGTCGTACATCCCAACTACCTGCTCATTTACCAAGCGGTGGGCCGGATAAATATTCTGGGCGTTGTGCACGCACGTCAGGAATATCCGTGATGTGGCGCTCGGCCACAGAATGAATGACTCCACTGAAGCAAAAAATGCGCTCCCTTTTGGGGGCGTTTTTTTCGCTGGTACTTGAGTCGTTGATCGTTCCCACGTCGAACCGACTCGGGAAATGCCTCAAGGGACGCACCGCGTTCCAGCTCGCGAATTTGACGCGGAGCGTCAGGGGCTGCATTCCCACGCAGAGCGTTGGAACGATCAATCTGGTGCTGCGGTGCAGTCCTTGTTCGACGCCTCAAGTGCCTCGTACCTGCGTTGAGCCTCTTCCATCAATACCTGTATTTCAGCCATCACTTGCTCATGCGGAATACTTGGACGCGGGTCATCGATTGACGCTTGGACTTCGGCACGGAACCACCGGTCGTAGCTGGCGGCCTGCTCTTCGCTTTCGAAGTCTGAAACGATTGTGGAGATCAGGGGATCCATGGTGGCTCCGGATTGAAAGTGAAAAACGCGACCCGTTTTTGGGTCGCGTTTTTTTATTGGGGATGTGCTGGATCAGTCCTTCAGTTCGACGTGATCCAAGGCCTGATTTACGGCCAGTTCACCCAACATGAGAATCTGCGCGATGCCCAGGGCGGTCTTGCGGTGGGCGGGGTCGAGGGTGGCGGCGAAGTTGTTGAGCATTTCGCTGGCCGAGCCCAGGGATTCGCTGGCGTTGGCGAGCAGGGATTCGGTGTTGTAGGCCGGGTTGGCGAGGTACATCGGGGCGGGTTCGTTGACGCTGCCCATGATGTGGGCGCCGGGGCAGAGGTAATGATCGAGGGCGCGTTCGGCGGCTTCGTGGAGTTTTCTGGAGGTGGTGGAGGTGTATGGGGAGGTTGGGTCGGTTTCGGGGTTGGCTTGGGTTTCGGGTGGGTTGGGTGTTGGTTTGAACATGATGTTTTTCTCTGTTTGAGTAATGAAGCTGGCCCATTCGGTTTCCGGACGAAGGGGTGGCAGCTGTACGCAGGCTGGAAACCCGGGGAACAGAGAAACCCGGACGACCCGAAGGTCCCCACGTACAGCCGCCATAACAAGGAGCACACCAGAGAAGGTGCGCAGCATACGTCATGAATGCCGCCGTTTGTTTCTGTTTTCCCGCGGGTTTCCAGGCCCGATCGCTGAATTGGCAGCGACCGAAACAGGCTAGAGCCCGCGCTTCCGACGGACAACCTGAAAACCTTGTGGGAAGGATCGCTGAAACAGACACAACTTTTAAACATTCGAGAATGGAACGCGGAGCGTCCCAGGCTGCATTCCCACGCGGAGCGTGGGAACGATCAAAGCAAAAGCAGTCCGCTTTCTGCTTTCTGCTTTCTGCTTTCTGCTTTCTGCTTTCTGCTTTCTGCTTTCTGCTTTCTGCTTTCCGCTTTCCGCTTTCCGCTTTCCGCTTCTCACCACTCAACACAATGAGCGTTAGCTCGAGTACCGCTCTTGACGTGCCGGCCCCTTCGGAAGGCTGAGTGGAGGGATTTATCCGGGGGTGGGAGCGCAGCGACCGTTTGGCGAAGCCAAACACATCGAGAGGAGGTGCAGCGAAGCAAACCGGAGGCGATGCCCCCGGATGAATCCCGGAGCGAAGGAACCCCGAGCCCCAGCGAGGGGCCGAACGCCGGGGCCAAGCCTTTTGCTTACTTTTTGGCGTTTGAAAAAGTGAGCCGCTGTAAGAGCGGAACCGCCAGCGGCAACACCCGAAGAAACGGATATTCACCCAACCCAACAAGAACCTGGTCGGCCCGAAGGCCGCCACGTTCACTCGGCATCCGGATCAATCTTGTTCTGAGTCAGGTACCGATTCAAAACATCATCCTGCGAAGGCGTAGAAGCATCCCCCGCCACCTGCCACAACCGCCGCTCAATCCCCTGCGCCACCATATGCCCCACCGCCGCCTCAATCGCCGACAACACACACAACTGCGCCGGCTCATTGGTCGTATACCCGACCTCAGCCTCAAGCAACTTCTTGAACTCGATAAACTTGAAAATCCCCGCACTGCGCGCCACCGAATAAATCGTCTTGCTGGTCATCACATTCGCCAGCACCTGCCCACTACGCACATCCACCGCACGCAAATTCACCGTCACCTGATCCACCCGATACTCACGGGACAGATCAATCCCCAGATACCGCGCCCCTTCCCCACCGCTGCGCACGTTGGTGTCGTAAGCGATGATCCCGCCCTCGAGCATCATGTTCGCCGCCTGCAACGGTGGCAGCTCACCCTGAATGTTCACCGGGGTATTCGGCTTTTTCTGCGACGCGCGAATGATCTTGCGTTCAGTCAGCAGGTTCTGCAGCCCTTCACGCTCAAGCACCACAAACCAGCCGCTGGCCTGCATGGCGTCCATCAACATCGACGCCGCGCCCTGGGTGACGCTGGTGGAAAAGGAGCTGGCCGGCGTCGGTTTGTACTGCCCGGTCTGGTCACGGAAGCCGTACACCACCGCCATCAGCCGGCCCTTGGGTCGCGGCATTTTCAGCAAGTCGTAATAAGTGGAGGCCCTGGGGGTCAGGGTCGGGGTATCGGTGTCCTGCTCGGCCGGCATCGGCTCGCGCAGACTGCACCCTTGTAATGCTGCCAACATCAGCCCTAGCGCTATTATTTTTTTCATGTCCATCACTCCCCGGAACCGTCATCCCGTCATGGGTTGAGGCCGTTCACCTGAATTTCGGAAACTTCGCCGCTCGCTCGGTCGGTCACTTCAATCGTGAGTGCCCCCGAGTCATCAACGACGTTGACGATAAAAGCGTCGGTGGACAGGCTCCCCGTGTTGCCGGTGGAGATGTTGTCCAGCAGTTGCCCCAGCAGCCGCGACTGCAATTGACTGGTGAAACGTTCGAGCGCCGAAGTGCCGGCCACCGTCGAACGCTTCTTGAGATCCGGATCGTCGTGGTCGTTTTGCGCCTGGGCGTTGTTGAGCAGCCAGGTGCCGTTGAGCGGGTTGCCGCCGAACGACGGGTTGACCGGCGTGTAGACCAGTTCGGTGGCCTGGACGGCAGCGGCGCTGGCAAGCCCGATCAACAACCCCGAGATCCAGAATCCGCTGCGCCGTGAGAACGTTGTCGTGTTCATAGTTCGTCCTTCTCAAGGTCGGTGGTGTCCTGCAACAAGGCTTCCAGCTTGCGCCGGACGACCTCCAGTCGAACCGAGTCGGCGGCCGCGTAGGCCTCGTCCTTCAGTTCCACGGTGTTCGGCGGCAGGAAGCGCCGATACACCAGGCGTTGTTGATACTCGACGGTCACCAGGCTCCCCCAGCGTGCGTCGGGGCGCTCGCGCACCACCAAGTTGAAATCCATGCGGCTGGTGTCGCGCAAGCGCTCGCTGAACGAGTAGTAAAAGTCGTGGCCGATGTGCGAGATCGTGTCGTCGACGATGAAGCCCATCATTTCGTCTTCCTCGCTGGCGCTGGCGAAAGACGCCACGGCCGCGAGGATCAACGCGCACCACACGTGGCGGCTCATGGTTGCAACGCCTGCGGCAGGGCCGACTGGCCTTTGACCGGGGCCCCGTTGCCAGAGCCGGTGCCGTCGAGGAAGGCTTTCTCGGCCACAAACTGCCAGTCCGAATAACGCTGCATGCCTTCGAAATCCGACCACTGCGACGGGAAGTCCGCCTGCTTCAACGGCACCTCGGTGGAGGCACTGTTGATGCCGGTGATGCGTCCGTCGAAACCCCGTTGCAGTGCCCATTCGCCGCCGCCGATCGGGTCCGGATAGAGCTGGCGCAGATGGTGGCGGGCTTCCGGAAAACGTTCGTCCTGCAGCAGGTCGGCCAGTTCTTTCGGGTACTGCGCCAGACCCGGCGAACTGCGGTAGTAGCTGCGCAGCGCCTGGGCGTACTGGGTGCCGACCCATAGCAGTTGCTTCTCGCGGTCGCGGCGCGACACGGTCGACCACAACTCGCCGGCACTCGCCAGGCCCATGCCCATGATCACGATCAGGAACAGCACGCCCAGGTAGGTGAACCCACCCTGCTCCACGTGCTTACCACTCGGAATACTGGCTGCCATCACGCGCCCTCCCGGTAGCTCCGCTCTTGATGTCGGCGACGCCGCCCGCCACACCGTCCGGCGGTGCGATCAGCACCCATTGGTCATTGCGTTCGGTGATCGGGTCCAGCGGCGCGTTGCGCAGGTAACGCATCTCCACCAGTTGCTCGATGGAATCGGGATAGCGCCCGGTGTCGCCGTAGTAGTGATCCAGCGCCTCGCGCATGGCCGACAGGCTCTGGTGCAACGTGGTCTCTTTCGAGGCCTCGAGGCTGTTGAAGTAGCGCGGCAAGGCGATGGTCATCAGGGTCGCGATGATCGCCATCACCACCATCAGCTCGAGCAAGGTAAACCCCTTTTCCCGGCGCATGAGAATCACCACTCGCGGTAAGCGATGCCGTTGAGGCCATGGCCCCGGGCGAGGGAGTAGACGTCGAACACGTCTTCGCCATCGCGCGGGTTCTGGGCCGAACTGTTGTAGGCCCGCAGGCCCCAACCGCCGTTGTCGTCACGTTTGGCCGGCACCAGCGGATCCCGCGGTATCCGGCGCAGAAAGTAAAACTTCGCCCCCTTGGCACTGCGCACGTCGCGCACGCCTTCGACCAGCACTTTCAGGTTCGGCGGGTAGCCGCTGCTGTTCAGGGATTTCTCGATGTAGCCGGCATCGAAGGCACGCTTGTAGGCGTCGATGCCATCGCGAATCTGATACAGCGCGGTGCGCAGTTCCTGCTCCTTGCCACGCCGTACCAGGGTCTCGGTCAGCGGTGCGGCCATGCCGGCCAGCAGGCCGATCAGGGCCAGCGTCACCACGACTTCAATCAAGGTAAAACCGCGCTGGGAGGCGTTCATGATCAAGGCTTCTCGACGGTTACACGGGTGGTGGCCACGGCCGCTTCACCGACTGCACGAGGCTGCGCGGCAGGCGTCGGCATCGAGTAACTCTGCGAACGGTCCGGCGCCTGGATGTGCATGCTGGTTTCGGTGCCGGTCGGGAATTCCATGTCCGACGGGCTTTGGTACGGCAGGTTGCGCACGATCCGTGGGGTGATCGAGAGCACCAGTTCCGATTTGCCGATGGTGTCCTTGTTGCTGCCGAACAGCCGGCCCAGACCGGGGATGTCGCCGAGGCCCGGAATCTTGTTGCCGGTGGCGCCGTGGTCGTTGCGCATCAGGCCGGCAAGGATCTGGGTTTCGCCGTCATGCAGACGCAGCGAAGTCTGGGCGTTGCGGGTGTCGACCTGCACCGGGATCGTTCCTTGGCGGGTCGGCTCCAGCGGCGTGGCGTTACTCACTTCCAGAGCAATCTTGATCGCCACTTCGTTGTTCAGGTGCACGGTCGGTTGCACTTCGAGCTTCAGACCGACGTCGAGGTAGGTGACGCTTTCGGTGATCACCGGGCCCTGAGTCGACGGCACCGAGGTGGCGCTGATGATCGGCACGCGCTGGCCGATGTGGATGCGCGCCTGTTCGCGGTTGCTGACGCGGATCACCGGGCTGGCCAGGGTGTTGATGTCGTTGTCCTGGGCATTGATCTTGGCTTGCGGCGACGGCGAGATCGAAATCCGGCTGGAGTTGATGCCCTTCAGTTGATCAAGAATGGTCACCGCCGAACCGTCGCTGTTGACCACGCCGAAAGTGTTCGGCCATTGCAGGCCGAGGTCGAGAATGCGCTGGGTGGCGACTTCCATCACTTCCACTTCCAGCACCACTTCGGGGTTGGACTGGTCTTGCGATTGCAGGAGTTTCTCGGCCATGCGCACGGCGTCTTCGGTGTCGCGCATGGTCAGGGTGTTCAGGCGTTCGTCGACGAACACGTCGCGGGTCTTGAGCATGGTCTTGATCATGTTCAGCGCGGTGTTGGCGTCGATGCTGGTCAGGTAGAAGGTGCGCATCACCAGCTCTTGGTAATCCTTGAGCTTCTGCGGCGAGTCCGGAAAGATCAGCAAGGTGTTTTCGTTCACCACTTTCTGGTGCAGCTGGTTCTGTTGCAGCAGCAGTTGCACGGCGTCTTCGATGCGCACGTCACGCACGAAGATCGTGGCTTTCATGTCGGGGCGCAGGTCCTTGTCGAAGATGAAATTGAGGCCGGCGACCTGCGACAGCACTTCGAAAATGGTCTTGAGGTTGGCGTCGCGAAATTCCAGGGTCACCGGGCGGTCGAGCCGGGTGCGCAGTTGCGGGTACTGGACCACGTTGCGGCTCTGCACCAGACGGATGTTGCCTTGCAGCTCCAGCGCGCCGTCGTTTTTCGGGTCGAGTTCGAGGATCTGTTTGACCTGGCGGTCGGCGCCGTAGATGTCGCCCCGGCGCAGGTCGCCACGGGCCAGCTCCAGTTTCTCATCCATGCTGCGCAGATAGTCGAGTTGGCGCAGGGCATCCTGGGCGCGGCGGTTGTTCGGCTCGATGGTCAGCACCCGGCTGTAGGCGGTGCGGGCCGAGGCGAAATCGCGGCGGGCGCGGTCGGTGTCGCCGGAGGTCAGCAGCGCGGTGATGGCCTTGGCCCGACCGCTATTGAGCAGCAGGTGCAGCTCGGTGTCGCGCGGATTTTCCCGCAAGCCTTCCTCGATCCGGGCCAGGCCCGCCTCGTACTGGCCCTGCTCGATCAGGTCGGCGGCTTCCTTGTTGGCGACCTGCGCGGAACTGCACGCGGCCAGCCCGGCACACAGGCCGAGGCTCATCAGCAAACGGGATCTGTTCATTGCGTACTCCCCACAGACAAGGTCTGCGACAAATGCAAAGGCAGGTAGACCAGGCTCAGTTCCACATCGGAAATCGCCGCAATCTTCCAGGTGTCGTCGATCACATCCCCGCTGCGCACGACGTAGATTTTCTCGCCGTCCTGCAAGAACACCTGCAGGTCGCTGCGGTCATGCAGCCTGCCGACGAACTGAAACGGCACCGGTGGCAGGCTCGGGGCTTGCACCACCGGGGTCGGGTTGATCGCTTGTTCGGTGACCGTCGCCAGCGTTGGCGCGGCCTTCCAGGATTTGCTCGCAAACAGGTCGCCGGCCGGGCTCAGGTCCTTGATCGGCGCCGCATTCGCCTTGGCGCTGCTGGCGGGCAAGGCGCCACGGGCGCTGGCTTTGGCCGGGCTGGCCACGGCGACTTCGGTCGAATCCGCTTCGTCGCTCGGCAAGAAATATTCCGGCAACCAGGCCAGCGCCGCCGCCACGCCGAAGAACGCCACCCAGCCGGTTATGCGTTTGCTGTCCATCACGACCTCGACAGGTAGAGGGTCATACGGATCCGGCCGCTGAGGTCGGTGTCGGCAATCTTCTTGCGTTGAAACTCGACGTCTTCCACCACCACCGCCGGCAACTGGCCGAGCAAGG
The DNA here is from genome assembly GCF_059492145.1 of Pseudomonas sp. Pseusp21. Lineage (NCBI taxonomy): Bacteria > Pseudomonadati > Pseudomonadota > Gammaproteobacteria > Pseudomonadales > Pseudomonadaceae > Pseudomonas > Pseudomonas sp. Pseusp21. The sequence continues at coordinate 5,994,776 of NZ_CP168520.1, read as the reverse complement.
CGTGCAGGAAACGGCGCAGCTGCGGATAGCTGCCGCGCACCGGCAACAGGATCTGGTAGCGCGCCAGATGGGTCTTGGGATCGACGCCGAGAGCGTATTCGCCGCGCGCCAAGGTGATGTGTTCCTGCGCGGCCAGGGCGTAGATGCGGTCGATGGCGACAGTGGCTTGCGGCTGGGCCGGCAGCTTGTTGCGAAAATCATCCAGCTGACGTTGCGGCACCACCGGCGGCGCGATGCTGCCGTCCTCGACCTTGGCCAGGTATTCGGTGGCTTCCCGGGTTTGCTGGCTGAGTTGTTGCAGCGATTGCCAGCCCGGCAGCAAACCGCCGAGTGCCCAGGCCAGCGTGACCAGCAGCAGTGCCAGACCGGCCAGGCCCGGAACGCCGAGGCCTTGCAGGTATTCGTGAACGATCAGTCTAGGGATTCGCATCGCCTATCTCCCAGGTCGCCGACAGGTTGAATTGCACCGGTTGCTCCGGCGATTTGACGACGATTTCATGGCTCAGCAGCGACACGTCGGACAGCTCGTCACTGGCCTCCAGCCGTTTGTGGAAATCCAGCATCGCTTGCAGATCCCGCGCTTCGGCGCTGATCCGCACCTGGCCCTTGCGGGCATCCGGGGTCAGGGTCAGCAAGGCGATGTCGTCGCGCGGCATGGCTTCGAGCATGGCGAACAGGCGTTCCCAGGGCCGGCGCAGTTGCTGCGAGACCTTGCGCATTTCGGCGAGGTTCTGCGCCTGCTCGCGGGTTTCCGCCGGGCTCAGCGTTGTCTTGCTTCCGCTGTCGCCGGTGAGCTGGCGCTGGGTGTGTTGCAAGTGACCCTGCTGTTGTTCGGCCTGATCGCCGAGGTGCTGCTGCACACCGAAGCACACCAGCGCGAGCAACACACCGCCGCCGAGCAGGCTCCAGCCCAACGGGCCGGAACGCGGACGAGGCTGGAAGTCGAGGTTCAAGGCGCGCATGTCAGGCCACCGCCCGGGACATGACGTACAAGGCGTCACGCACGGTCATCGAGTTGTCTTCGAGGGTGCGCAGGTGCACCCCCGCCACCTCCGGTTGCGCATCGAGGCGCGCCGGGGCGTGCAGATAAACGTTGAAGGCGCGTTCACTGGTGGAGGCTTGCAGTTGCCGTTCGCGACCGATCAGCGCGCTGAGTGCCGCGTCGCTGTCGCTGCCGCCCACCGAACGCACCGACGACCAGCGCCCTTCCCTTGCCAGCAGCAACACGCTGCGTTGCGGCTCGGCGACGATGAACAGGAAGTCGCCGGCATCGAGGCTTTTGTCGAAGCGGTTGAACGCGCTCATCAGGTACGGCTGCACCGAACGCAGGCGCAGACCGCGACCCGTGACCAGCGTGCGCAGGCGTTCCAGCAAATCCTGCGGCAAGGCACTGGCGATGCGGTCATACCCTGCCGGCTCAGCCGACAGCACCAGGCTCCACGGTTGGGTCGGTGCGCCGAACAGGTCTTCGAAGCACAGTTGGGCGAAGCCGCGCAGTTCGTCAGGGCTGCTGATCTGCTCGCTCCACGGCACCAGGCAGAAACGGCTGAAGTGGCCGGAGATGACCACGCTCAGCTCGGCGCCGGCACGGGTGTGTTCGCCGAGCAGACGGTCGAGGGTGTCCAGCGCCACCGCGTAGCTCTGGAAGCCTTCGTCGATGTAGCCGACGCTGCCCAGCCACAGGGTGTCGCTGCCCCGGCGCTGGCCGAGGCCGACACCGCTGGCGCCGAGCACGGCGATAAATTGATCACGCGATAAAAGTGACACGATTGATCTCCTCCAGCGTGGTCCGACCGTGCTCCACCAGCTCCAGCGCCGATTCGCGCAAGAGGCGCAAACCACGGGCGCAGGCCAGGGCTTTGATCTGAGTGATGGGTTGGCGCTCGACGATCATCTGGCGCAGTTCGTCGTCCAGGTGCAGCAGCTCGGCAATCGCCGTGCGGCCGCGATAGCCGCTGCCCCGGCAGTGACCGCAGCCCTTGCCGTGGACGAAGTGGTAGTGATCGACTTTCTGTGGGTCGAGGCCCGAAGCGCGCAGCTCTTCATCGCTCGGGTTGACCGGCGTGCTGCAACTGCTGCACACCAGCCGGATCAGACGTTGGGCAAGAATCGCGTTGAGCGCCGAGACCAGGCTGTAGGGGTCGATTTCCATTTGGGTAAAACGACCGATCACGTCGAACACGTTGTTGGCGTGGATGGTGGTGAATACGAGGTGACCGGTGAGCGCCGATTGCACGGCGATCTGCGCGGTGTCCGGGTCGCGGATCTCGCCGACCATGATCTTGTCCGGGTCGTGACGCAGGATCGAGCGCAGGCCACGGGCGAAGGTCAGGCCTTTTTTCTCGTTGACCGGAATTTGCAGCACGCCCGGCAGCTGATATTCCACCGGGTCTTCGATGGTGATGATCTTGTCCACGCCGTGGTTGATCTCGGTGATCATCGCGTACAGCGTGGTGGTCTTGCCGCTGCCGGTGGGGCCGGTCACCAGCACCATGCCGTAGGGTTCGGCAGCCAGGCGGCGCAGTTGGCGCAGGGTTTCGTCTTCAAAGCCCAGCGCTTGCAGTTGCACGCCGCAGACCTTGTCGGCCAGGTCCTGTTTGTCCAGCACCCGCAGCACCGCGTCTTCGCCGAAGATGCTCGGCATGATCGACACCCGGAAGTCGATCTGCCGGCCGCTGATACCGATCTTGAAGCGACCGTCCTGCGGCACGCGTTTTTCGCCGATGTCCAGTTCGGCCATGACCTTGACCCGCGAGATCACCTGCTCGGCGAACTCGCTGCCCTGGATCTTGCCGATGTTGTTCAGCACGCCGTCGATCCGGTACTTGATCACCAGGCCTTGGCCGGTGGTGCCGAGGTGGATGTCGCTGGCGTGCATTTTCAGCGCGTCGTACAGGGTCGAGTTGACCAGTTTCACCACCACGCTCGAGTCTTCGCTGATGCTGGTCAGCGACAGGCTTTGCAGGGTGTCGGTCTCGCTGCCGGCGTCGGCTTGGGCGTTGAGCGATTCGACGGCGTGGAAGCTTTCTTCGTGGCGGGCCAGATAGGCCTTGAGGTCGTCGGCATGCACCAGGTACAGCGGCGCGCCGTGCAGGCATTCGTCGATCCAGGCCAGACGCGAGGTGTCGAAGGGGTCGGCGAACACGCCGATGACTTCGTCGTTGTGGCGCAGCAGGATGAATTCACGTTTGAGGCATTGCGCGAGGGTGACCCGGTCGAACACCGGGGTCGCCAGAAACAGCGTGTCGGTGTCAAGCACCGGGTAATGCAGGGTGGCGCCGAGGCTGGCAATGAACGGCATCGGCGCCAGTTCGCAGAGCACGGCCAGTGCATCGAGCACCCGTTCCCCGGAAGTGCTGGCCCGTGCCCGGGCCTGGGCCAGTTGCTCACTGGAAAAGCGTGGCGGGGTCTGTGCCTCCTGTGGAGGATTGACCGACAGCGGTTCGACGACAACGGACAGACGATCCATGGCTTGCTCTCCAACACCCGGGGCTTGAGGCCCTGACGGCGCGGGAGGCGAGTTCGGCGAGTGCCGGAACGTCTATCGCGCCATTACTCCCCGGTGAGCATTTGATCGTCGTCCGGTGCCATGACCTCCGACCGGTTTCGTCGGCGGTCCGCCAGCACCCAACTGCCATCGTACAACTGCAACGGGAAGCTCTCGGTCCTGCTCTGGCGTCGTTCGACAAAGCCTTCGGATGGGCTCGCACCGGGTTTCGCTTCGCGCTGGATCCCCAGAAGGTCGCAGACAGCTCGGGCCAGTTCCGCCAGTGGAAACGGTTTGAACAGGATGTGACTGACCCCCAGTTGCCGCGCCCGCTCACAGACTTCAGCGGTCGGGTGACCCGTTATCAGCACGAAATGACACGTCCTGTTCTGGCGGACCGCGTCGAGCACCTCGAACCCTTCCATATCGGGCAAGCGGTAATCGAACACCAGCACGTCGGGGGCGAAAGTCTCGGCCAGGCCGATTCCCTCTGCGCCGTCATGTGCAATCCGGACTTCCAGCCCTTGCGCCGACAGATAATCCTGAAGGTTCTGTGCAAGCAGCTGTTCGTCTTCGACAACCAGTACTTTGTTAACCAAGGTGGACTCCCTGAAACCTCAAGTGCCGGCAATTGAAATTCAATGACCCGAACCTGCTGGAGTGCGCCTCACAAGAGGTAACGCACACTTCATGCCAGGCGGAATGCCGGTAATTTTTTGTCTTCATGTCCTTGAATTGAATGGAAATGCCCGCTCGTCCCGGTACCCCGTTCCCCAGAAACGGGGAAGCACCTGAATGGGCATCGAAGCCATTCCCCACTATTGGGGGGGAACCTTCAGTCGTCGTCAATTCGTTCGATCCTGTTCTCTGCCCGTAACTGCGCGAGCACCTGACGACGAGCCTGGGTCTGTTGCTGTCGGGCGAGGTACGCCCTGACTGTTTCCAGCCCTTGCTCCTCTGGGACATCGGCCGCCTCCCTGTGGTTCTCGACAAAGATCAAATGCCAGCCGAACGGTGTGCGCACCGCTTCGCTGACTTCACCAGACTTGAGGGCAAACGCTGCCGTTTCGAAGGCCGGCACCATCTGCCCACGGGCGAAATACCCCAGGTCCCCGCCCTGGCTGGCGGTGACATCTTCCGATCCCGATTGCGCGACGCTAGCAAAGGTTTGCCCCCCTGCGATAGCGGCATGCATCTGCATCAAGCGTAGTCGTGCCGCTTCAACCGTGGCGGCATCGGCATCGCCAGCAACCTTGATCAGAATGTGCCGGGCCTGCACCTGCTCCGGCGCGCCCATTTCAGCGCGGTGTTCTGCAAAAAACGCCCGCACGGTCTGTTCATCCGGGGCCTGGACTTGGGTCAGCTCGGCAAACATCCGCTGCGCCGCCAGCTCACGATGGGTGTACTCGGTGAACGAGGCTTCGTCGAAACCGGCGTCCTGCAAACGCTGGAGGAATTTGTCGGTGCCACCGATGGCGGTACGAGTCCGTTCGACCTGGTCGCGCACGGTTTGCTCATCGATCTTCACCCCGCGCTTGCGCGACTCCTGCCAGAGCAATTCCTTGTCGATCAGCGTATCCAGTGCGGCCTGACGCAGTTGTTTGTAGGCCTTGGGGTTTCGGATGCTCGCCACGGCGCGGCCCTGATCTTCCAGGTACTCGGCGAAAAAACGCTCCAGGCGAAACTCGGAAATCGCCTCGCCGTTGACCCGGGCGGCCACCGGTTCATTGTTCGCCATTCCCACCGACAACCAGCCTGTCAGCAGCCAACACAGGGTTTTGAGCTTCATGATCAGGGCCTCCGGTCAGGGCGTGGCAATAATCGGTTTGTAGGGAGCGACCAGATAAAAACGCTGGTCGGGCAAGTCAACGGTGACCACGTGCGCCCCGCTCAGGCCCAATCGTCGGCCGGGGCCGAAGCTCAGGCGCGGGGTCAGGCCGGTGTCGAAGTCATGCAGGCCTTCGAGCGCCGCCACCAGTTTTTCGCGGCTGGCGTCGCGGCCGGCCTGCTTCATGCCTTCGCTGAACAACAGCATCGAGGCGTAGGCGCCGACTTGCAGCACCGCATGCTGGGCGCCGAGGCCTTGATGCTCGCGCAACAGCGTCAGGGCCATGCGCCCGGCCTGGGTCCAGTCGCTGGGCACGAACGGATACGCCAGAAACACCCGCCGGGAAAAACCCTCCGGCACTTGCAGCAGATCCCCCGCCACCTGGCTGGATGCGGCAAAAAGGTATGGCACCTGCCCGGCATTCTGCAACCCGGCCGCCAGCCGGCTGAAACCACCGCCGTTGCCCAGGTAGAACACCGAGCGTGAGCCCAGCGGCAAGCTGTCCGCCGCCGGGTCGTAGGCCTGCAGATGGACTTTTTCCCAGCCGTGTTCCTGCAGATAGCGGCCAAGGGTCTGCGCCGCCAGCACTTGGGCCGGGTCATCGGGATAGGCAATCAGCGTCGGCCCTTGCAGCACCCGCAGACTGGCGGTGGCGTAATCGGCCAGCGCGATCAGTTGCTCACGCAGCCCCGGCAGCGGTTCGAAAATCTGCGGGCTGGCCTGCACCGGGCCGAGCAACGACATGGCCCCGATCAGCGGCACGCCGGACTGCTCAAGGCGCGGCGCCAGTTCGCTGTCCAGCGCCGGGGCCAGCGGCGCGATCAGGGCGAAAACTTGCTCTTCCTCGATCAGCCGTTGCAGGGCCTGTTCGGCACTGGCGCGATCCGGGCCGGGATCGGCCACGGTCAGGCGCAACTGCCGGCCGTGAATGCCACCGGCCTGATTGATCCGCGCCACGCTTCCGTTGAGCACCGCCGCGATGGTTGCGCCCTCCTCGGCCAGCGGCCCCTGGCTGGGCAGCAAGGTGCCCAAGTGCAAGGTCTGGTCATCGAGCCCCGGATCGCGGTCATCGGCCAGACGCTTGAGGTACGCGGTGAGGTTGCGCTGATCCTTCATCGACAGCAGGAAGCGCGGCATGCTCGGGTCGAGGCGATTGTTGCCGGGGTCGCGACCCTGCTGGATCACCCGCGCCAGACTGCTGTCGGTGTAGGCCGGGTAGTTGCGGCCGTTGATCTGTTGCTGGCCATGAATGCTGGTCAGCCGCGACCAGTTGAGTTCCGGCGGACGCACCCCTCCCTCGGGCCGGCCGAGGCCGTCGGCACCGTGGCAGTTGGCACACGGCAGGCTGGTGGCCGGCAGCAACACATCCGCCGCGCCGACCCGCGCCATGATCGGCTCGCCGCTGGCGGACAGGCCTTCGCGGTACAGGCGCTTGCCGGCGCTTTCTTCATCGGTCAGCGGCAACGCGGCCGCGCCGAGGCTGACGCCAGCGAGCAGGATCAGGGCGAGGACGCGGCCGAGGCTCATGGCGCGGACTCAGCGGCCGGCCACGGGCATTGTCAGCAGCTGCAAGCGCTGGGCAATGGCGGCGGCCGGGGCGTCGGGACGGATTTTGCTCCAGCGTTTGTTGGCCACATCGCCGACGATCAACTGGGTCGAGTGCTGTTCGGGCGTCGGCACGATCTGGCCGATGCGACCCAGCACCAGGTCCATCTGCGCCTTGTCGCCGGTAAGGAAAAGCCAGTGAGGGTCATCGGCGCCCTGCTTCAAGGTGTAAGCCTTGAGCACCGCCGGCGTGTCGCGCAGCGGATCACTGGTAAGGGAAATAAAGGTGATGCCGTCGGCCTTGTCGCCCAGCAGCTGGCGGACTTCCTTGAGCTTGCGGGTGATCAGCGGGCAGGCGTCATTGCAGCTGGTGAAAATCACGTTGAGCAGCACCACACGGTTGTGCAGCGCATCGCTGTAGAAACGCTGGACGTCGCCGTTCTGATCCAGCAACGGGGTGTCGGTGAACCAGGTTTTCGCATCATGGGTGCCTTTGGCCGGTGCGGGCGCAGCGCTGGTCGTTGTCGTTGCTGGTGCCGGTGCCGGTTGCTCGTGGCCTTCGTGAGCCAGGGCCATGGCGCTGAAAATCCAGAAACACACCGTCAGGGTGATCCAGTCCAGGGTTCTCATGGTTGTTGCTCCATGGCAATCGCGGTGTGTTTGGCGTGGGTGCGCAGGCCGCTGAGTTTCTCGACTTCCCTGGCCAGCAGTGCCGGGTCGGTGAAGCCGTAATAGCGCGTCCAGTGGCGACTGTTGCCGTCACCGACGAGGATCAGCGGCTGATGATTCTTGAAATCGCCGCTGAAACTGCCGAGGCCCTTGAGGGTGGCGCTGATCGATTGCGGCGAACCGGTGAGCCAGCTCCAGCCCGGGCCTTTCTGGAAGGTGCGGGCGTAATCCTGCAGACGTTTCGGGTCGTCGCGCTGCGGGTCGATGCTGATCGACACCAGTTGCACTTCCGCGCCGACCCGGGCACCGAGCTGTTTCTGCACCTTGCCCATGATCGACGAGACCACCGGGCACACCGTCGTGCAACTGGTGTAGATGAAACTCATGACCACGATTTTGTTGTGCACCAGATCCTGCTCCAGGTGCACGGTTTTGCCGTTCTGGTCGAGCAGCGGCACGTCGGCGAACTTGACCTGGGCGTGCTCCTGGCTGTTGGCGGCCGGTGCGGTGTGCCCGGCATGCTCGTCCGCCGAGTGGGCGCTGGCCTGCTGGATACCGACGGCCAACAGGCACAGGGTCAGCAGGCCACGGGATGCAAATCGGTTCATGGTCGTTTCCTCGTCACTGAGTCTGGCCGGGCAGCGCCCGGACACTGGCAAAGGTCTTGTCGTCGAAACCGGCGCCCAGCGATGCCGCGCGCACGTGCAGGTACCAGGCGCCGCTGCGGTCGAGGGTCACCGGCGCTTCGTACACGCCGTCGGCGACTTCCCGTGCGGCCACTTCACGGGGCCGGGAAGTCGGCGCGAGGAAGTAACGCAACTGCACGTCGGTCACGCCGCTGCGCTGGATCTTCTGTTTGCCCTGGACGATGCGAAAGCGCACCACGTAGGGGTCGTTGAGGGCCACGGCGGTCTTGTCCAGCAGGAACTCGACTTTTGCCGCGCCCAGGTGTTTTTCAGACACACCATCGGACGCCACCTGGGCGCTGAAGCAATGAATGATGTTCGGCTGGTTGAGCAGGAACGCCACGTCGAAGCGCCCCGCCGCCGGCAGCTTGACCCGGGCGCTGTAGAGCCCCGGCGAGACTTCGCGCAGGCTGCGGTCGATCACCAGCGCCGCGCGGGCGATTTGCCCCCGATTGGGGTAACCGGACATCGGCGCGTTCATGCCTTCGGCGTAGAAATAGGTGGTGTTGTCGACCGGGTTGACCACAAACACCGCGTTGTCATCGCGCGATACCGCGAGGCTCGACGCCAGCGGCAGGTCCCCGGCCAGCCGTGGCGGCTGCGGCCCGGCCTCGAAACCCTGGGTAATCGGCTGACGCCCTTCGCCGAGCGAAGACAGGTTGATCATGGTGACTTTCGGCGAGGCCAGTCCGCGCACGTAGGCATAGGCCTGGGTGAACACCACTTGATAGGGTTCGGCCGAGACTTCCAGATCATGGATCGCCGAATCGTTGGCCGCGTCGATCACCGTGGCACGATTCTCCACCGTGTTCAGCACCACGCCAAACCGGCCGTCGGCGCTGAAGCCCATCGGGCCGAGGCCCTGTTGCAGCTTGATCACCCGGCGGACGGCGCGGCTATTGCTGTCGATCACCGTGACGGTGCCGTCCTTGCCATCGGCCACGTACACCGCGCCGGACAGCGGCGAGTACGCCACCGACAACGGGCTGGAGCCGGTCTTGACCTGTTGCAGCAGGCTCAGGCTGGCAATGTCGATAACGCTGAGGGTGCCGTCGTCGCGGTTGCTGACGAAGGCGAAACGGCTGTCCTTGCTGAAACTGATTTCGTGGTGGCCGCGACCGGTCGCCAGGTGTTTCAGCGGTTTGAGGCTCTGGGTGTCGATCACCGTGACCCCGGACTCTTCAGCCTTGCTCGCGTTGTTGCCGACCCACAGCAGACGCTCGTCCGGTTGCAGCGCAACCCGCACCGGTTGGCTGCCGGCGGCCACCGAGTCGATGACCTTGAATTGCTCGCTGTCGATCACCGCCACTTCCCCCGCCGTCGGCATCGACACGAAGACCTTTTTGTTGTCCTTGGGCGTGACCCAGTCCATCGGCGATTGCTTGAGTTCGATCCGCGCCAAAGTGCTGGTGATACCGCCGACCGAGACTGACGGATCCACCACCGAAACGCTGGCATCGCGGTTCATCACCAGCAGGAAATAGCTGTTGAGGTCGAGCAGCGGCCGCGCGCCGATATTGGACTTGAGGAACGTGCCGACCCGCGACTTGCAGCTCTGGTCACGGCCCTGGGCCTGGTCGGCGGCGACGGCTTGCGGATCGATCCATGCCCCCGGCGCCACACCGGACAACGGCTGGCCGGAGGCGCCGTCGGTGACGCGAAACTGCACGTCGGCGAACTCGCCCTCACGCAACTGACCGTCGCTGGCCAGCGGCTTCAGATCGAAGGCGATCGACACGCCGTCGCGGGTCAGCACCTGCCCGGCGCCGGTTTGCGCCAGGGCAATCTCGCTCAGCGTGAGCAGCGCGCCGGCCATCGCCAGCAGGCAGACGCCGATGATGTTGATGATCCTGTTCATGTCGCTCTCCCCTACAAATCCTGTCCCCACCTGTGGGAGCGGGTTCACCGGTTCCCACAGGTCGCGCATTGACAGCTACTGAGCAGGCGGCGCCGGCTCCGGCTCATTGGTCACCCGCAACAATCCCCACAGCCCCGAGGTGTTGCCATAGGCGCCGTAATCGCGGAACAGGTAGTCCCCCGGTATCGCGTTGCTGCCCCCGGCGCTCGGGATCATGAAGCTGAAGTGCGCCGCCGGCAGGATGCTTTCGTGAGCGCCGATGTACATCGACATCGGGTTGTAGCCGAAGCGCACCGAACCCACGCCCGGCGTGCCCATCGGGTAGCCGCCGGTGTCGCTCTTCTCGGCCTGGAACGGGTTGAGCGACCAGACGTGCCCGTCGAGCTGGAACGTCGTGCCGCGACTGCCGCCGCTCGGCATCAGGATGTGCGTGCGGAACGGCTGACCCGGTTTGGCGTACAGCACCGGCGTCTGCGGATCGCCCCCCACCAGCGCATTGCTGTAGGCCATGTGTGCGTTGGTCATGTCGCCATAACCCGCGCCATCGGCATGACCGAACGGCGCATCCGGGGCGAGGCCGAAGCGGTACCACAAAGGTTCGGTCTTGTAGTTGATCGCCATGCTCGAGTTGTCCTGCGGATCGGTCGGTACACCGAAGCCCTCGGCAGCGATGCCTTCGACCGGCCGGCCATTGGCCCAGCGAGTGTTCAGCGCCTTGTGCCAGACCATCGCGAAGTCGCGGTAAGTCGTCTGCCCCGGTGCGGTGACCGTGGCGTTGACCTTGCGCGCATCGTCGACCCAGGTCGCGCCAATCGGCAGGATGCTCATCGCCCCACCCAGGCCTTTTTGCGGTTGCTTGATCACATCCGCCGGGGTGAAGTTCAGGCCACCGAACTCCACGGCCGTGGCGTTGATGTTGTCGACACTGCGCCCCAGTTGCGTGACCGGTTTGCCTTCACGCTCCAGGTGCCCGGCGTAGTACTGATAGGTACGGGTCGGATAGGCGCCGCTGCTGCCCAACCGTGGTGGCACGGTCTGGACCGGGTTGGCGCCGACGTTGGCACCGTCGGACTTGGTGATGTCATAGGCCAGCAGTTGCGCGTGCAGACCCACATGGCTGGACGGCCGCATCAGGTTGTTGCTGAAAGTGGTCGAGCCCAGGCCGCTGTTGCGATCACGTTTGACGATGCCCTGCATCACGGCAGTCTGAGTCAGGTCGGGCATCACGCTCGGCAGCCGGTTTTCCAGGGTGATATTGATGCAGTCCCCGGCCGCTGCGCGCAGCACCAGCGGTTCGACCGGAATGCCGGGTTTGAGCTTGCCGCTGACCGGATCGAGGTCGGATTTGCGCACATACAGGATCGCCGTCGGATCATGCAGCGGCCCGCTCTGGCCACCGATGGTGATGGTCTCGCCGTCCTCCGGATCGGTCACCGTGACCTGCGGGATGCTCACCGTGCGCGAGTTCAGCACCAGGGTGCCGCCCGCCGGATTCAGCGGCCCGCCGACATGCTGACTGAGCCCGGCCGAATCGCCGATGCTCAGGCCCAGCGAGTTGCCGAGGATGTCGTTGGCCAGCGCCGCCACCACTTCATAGTTGCGCTGCACCGTCGGCCGGGTGCCGATGCCGTTGGGGTTGGCGCTGATCCGTGGGCAACTGCCTTCGAAGGCCACGGTGTTGCGCATGCCCGCCGGACTCGGGTTGTTGGGGATGGCGAACAGGTCATTGCGTTTGGCCGTGTAGTTGCGCATCACGCCCCAGATCCCGCTCCAGTAGCCTTCGATCGAAGCGTCCATCGAGTACAGATAGTCACCGGTGGTCGCCGCAGAGCTGGACAGCATCGACACCGGTGCGATGAAGCCCATCTGTTCGGAGATGCCGATCATCTGCGAGGCGCGCCAGCCCGAGTTGGAGCTGTTGCCGAAACCGGAACCGCTCTGCAGCCACTTCACGCCGTGCAGGGTGACGTTGTGCTCTTCCTCGTGTCCGCCGGCATGTACCCGCAGGCGTACGTTGTCACCAGTGTAGGTGCGCAGCATCGGGGTGAACGGGTCGCCCGGCTCGCTGCCGCCCTTGTTGATGTGCGGCGGGAACAGGGTGGTGCCGCCGGTCGGGCCGGTGGCGGCCGTGACCAGGTTCGGCGCCAGGTTCATCGCCGGGATCGCCCGGTCGGTACGGCTTTGCATGGCGTACGCCAGATCGCCGCCGAGGCCGTCGGCCTGCATGCCGCGCTTGCCGTCCGGGCCGACCTTGTTCGGGTCGTAAACCCGCAGGGCCAGCGGCTCGTTGCGATAGTTGACGACGAACATGCCCGGGTCATCCACGGAGATCGCTTGCGGGCAAGGCCGGCTCGGGCAGCCCGGCACCTGACCGCCCTGCACTTCCAGCACGCCTTCCAGCAGGGTGCTGGCGTTGTTGCGCACCGGCGGGTTGATCGCGTAGCGGAAACTGTCGGCGGTGGCCGGGAACGCTTGCGGATTCGGCACGCCGTTGGGGCCGGCGCCCACGTACACACCGGCTTCATAGGCGTGCTGGAAGTCGCTGTATTCGAGGAAGAACTCACGGAAGCTGTCGTTCTTGCCGTCGCCGTCGAGGTCGCCGGTGTTGATCACCGCCTGCCAAGAGGTCGGCCCGCCGTCCTGCCGCGCGCCGCTGTACAGAGGCTCCCCGGTTTCGGCGTGGAACCAGGTGGAACCGGCCGGCTCCGCCAGCACCGTGGCATACAGCCCGATCTGCTGGTGAGTCGATGGGCCGAGGTGGTCGTGGGTGAAGATGGTGCCCAGCCCGCGATCCACGCCCTTGGCGTTGACCACCGGGTCGACGAACCAGCGTTGCATGGCCGTGCGTGCGCCCATCCAGTCACTGCGCCCGAACTGGCCGAAGAACGGATGCGCCTTGGCTTTCGGGCACGCCTGGGTGCCGTCGCGCGGGTCGGTGCCCTCGCACTGGTTGAATTCGCGGATCGCGTGAATGCGTTCCTGAACGGCGCCTGGGGAGAGCACACCGTCCTCGTAGTTCCAGCCGTTGGAGGAGCCGTCGGCAGCCGTCAGATCCCACTTCGGCAAGTGAATGTGCTGGCCGATCACGTCGGTCGGCGTGCGCACCTGATAGTCATCCATCTCGTAGGTGGCGGGCACCAGGTTGGTTTGCTGGTACTGCACGCAGTCGAAGGTGTTCATGCGCATCACCAGCGGCTCTGGCGGACGCTGCTTGGTGATCACCGGCCAGGCGTCTTCCCACAGCGCCAGAATCCGGGCTTGCGGGAAGTGATAGCCGACTTTGTTGTAGACCGCATCGAACTGGATGTTGGCGGCCTTGTAGATCCGTGGCCGGTCGGCGGTGAAGGTCGAGGCGCCGACGAAGGACATGCCGTCCAGCCGGTCACCGCTGGCGAATTCGCCGCTGCCGGCGCTGCTGGTCAGGCGTTTTTGCCGGTCGTCCATGCACGGTTCGTAGTACGGCGCGCCGGCAATCGGCAAGGCGCCGTTGGTGCGGAAGGCCTTGGCCACGATCTGATTGCCGGGCAGCAAGGCAAAGCTTGGGTGATCCTTTTTCGCGTGGAACGCCATCGCCGCCTGTTCCACTTCGGTGCCCTCTTCGGGCAGGTAAATCGGTTTGGCGCGGGTGACTTCCTTGGAGAAGTCCAGCGAGGTGGTCACGGTGTGCGCCTCGCCTCCGGCCGCCACCCCGTCGAGGGTGTGACGCTGCAAGCCGCCGTCCCAGCCGCCAGACTGATTCGGATCGAGGTTGGCCCACAGCGCTTTGCCGCTGGCTTTCAACGATTGCGCGGTGGCGGCGTCGAGCATGTCCAGCGGTGGAGTGGGCGGACGTTGGCCGACCGAACTTTCCATGCCGCCGATCCAGAACGGATAGCCAGGGTTTTTCAGGCTGCCGTCGGCGTTACGGTTGGCCTCGCTGCGATCGACCAGTGCCAGGGAACCGATGGCTTGCGATCCACCGTTACCGCCGTGGTGCTCGCCGTCGTCATCGCCCTCGTCTTCCTCATCGTCGTCATCGTGGCCGGCGACCAGGGTTTCGCCGATTTTCGGCACCACCACCACTTTGCCCGGCATCGGCGCCATGGCTTTGCCGGGCAGCGGCACGACGGCAGGAATCGGCGTGCCGGCGATGATCTCGCCATCCGGCAAGGCGCGGGCACCGGCGGCGGGTTTACCGCTGCGCAGCGCGTAAGGTTCGCTGTGATAACCATCGGCGCCCTGTTGCGAGACTTCCAGCCGGGTGCCTTCCTCGAACACATCGTGCACCCGCCACATCGACCACATGCCCTGGGCGAAATGCGGGTAGAAGTGGCAGTGATAGATCGCATCACCGGCCACCCGGTTGCGGTTGCCGGAGCCACCGTTGGCGATTTCGTAGGTATAGCCGGCGCCCGGACCGATGCCTTGGGCATCGACGTAATCGGAGTTGTCGTCGTTGGGGTTGAACAGCCACTGATGACCGTGCAGGTGGAAGATGTGCTGCTCATGCCCGTTGTGGGTGTTGCGGAATTTGACGAAGTCACCGATGTAGCTGTGGTTGACGTTCGACGGCTCCGACGGATACAGGGCCATGGTGGCCTTGACGCCAACCTGATCGGCGCTCGGTGTCTGGCCGGGGGCGATGTTCTCAAGCCCGGTGTTGGCCGGCACGTCCACCAGCATCGCCACATCACCGACGGTGTGCGAGCTGAGGAAGAATTCTTCGTAGGCGCACGACAGGCAATCGTGCATCGGCCCTACGCCGAGGCGGTTGGCGACCACTTCGGCGCCCATGCCGCCGGAACCGTAGTTGATCATGAACGAGTCGCGGGTCGGCTCCAGCACATGGGCCATGACCGGGTCGGCCCAGTAGGCGGGGAATGCCTGGGTGGCGGCGGTTTCGTCCTGGAACTGCGAGGCGAAATCGCGAAACGGCTCGAGGCGATTGGGGATCGCCGGGTTGCGTTTGCCCACCGATTCCAGCGGATAGGTGCTGGGCGCGAAACTGCCATCGGCATTGCTGCCCATGACGATGGCGTCGCTTTCGCTGGAGATGATTTCGTTGCCGTCGACCATGCTGATGATCGGCGTGCCGGCCTTGCCTTCACGCAGCCACGGTTCGCGCTGCGGGTAGCGGGCCTGGTAATCGACGATGGGGTGACCGGCCGGTGTACGGCCGGTGGTGGCCAGACGCATTTCTTCTTCGGTGAGGGTGTTGCGATAGGTGCGTCCCGACTTCGGCACCACCACGACCTGGCCGAACAGGCCATTGGCGGTGTTGCCGGCCGCGCCTTCCCCGCCGAATGTCGCACCACGGCTGCTGACGGCAAACGCCCCTTCGCGCTCGGCATACAGCACGTACGAACGGCTCGCGCCCGGCGGCACCAGGGTGTTGGCGTTACGCCCGGTGTAGGAGGAAATGTCGTCGATGCTGTTCACCGCTTGCAGGCCGTTGACCTGGAAACCGACATGGCGGTCGGCGACCTGCTCGTCGACCTTGAAAGCATCGGCGCCACTGACGTTCTCGGTGCCCTCCTCGCCTTCAGGCCCTTCGAAATGCTTGTTCGGGTTGGCCTGATAATCGAGCAGGTTCTGCAGGTTGATCGTCAGGCAATCACCGGCGGCCACCCGCAGCACCAGCGGCCGTGGACGCTTGTCCGCACGCAGCGATACCTTGCCCGGCACCGCGCTGCCGCCGTAGGCCAGCGAAACGTCATGCTCATCGACGACATCGCGGCGCAGGGCGTACATCATGCCGTTGGCATTCTGCGCACCGAGGCGGTTGAACATCAGCGGTTGATCGAAGGCGACCACGTTGGCCACCAGATTGCGCTCGCAGCGCACGGCGGCGCTGGCCAGTTCGACGCTGAGCATCGAGACCAGCAACAGCAGCCAGTTCAACAGGGGCGGAGCGTGGTGAATGCCAACCATGATCGGAAACCTCGTAGTGGGTGCTCACAGGGAACGATTCTCGTTAAAGCCCTGAGAGCAATCCGCATGCCACAAAAAATTGCCTTCCATCTCAATCAGTTACACAGGTCACTTGAGAATGCGGGGGATATTCCCCACCCGTTTCCCCACTTTTCCGGGCCCCTTGGGTTTGCCCCGATAGTGGGGAAAGCCGGGGCTGGATTTTCAAAAAAAGCTTTACAACGGCGCATCCACCGCCAGCCCCTGCAGGCGCCGGTACTGACGCAGCACGCTCGGGACATAGCGCTGGGTTTCGGCGAACGGAGGAATCACCCGGCCCCGGCTGAGCACCGCGTCAGGCCCGGCGTTGTAAGCGGCCACGGCCAAGGCGATGTCGTTGTCGAACAGGGTCATCAGGCGCTTGAGGTATTTGGCCCCGCCCTGGATGTTGGCCTTGGGGTCGTAGACGTCTTTCACCCCCAGCTCGCGGGCGGTGTCGGGCATCAATTGCATCAGTCCGCCGGCGCCCTTGGGCGAGGTGGCGCCGGGGTTGTAGTTGGATTCGGACTTGATCACCGCGTGCAGCAAGGCTTCGGGCAGGTGATTGGCGCTGGCCGCCGCTGACACCAGCTCCGCGTAGGGCTGGTTGGCGATCAATTGCGGTTGCCGGTCAAGGCTGACCAGTGGCGCATCGGACTCGCGAATCACCCGCTCGTAAGTGCGTCCGGGACGATGGACGTTCGACAGCACGTAGCTGCCCTTGGCGTCCATGGAAACGAAGACATCGGCTTGCGCGGCACCGACCGACAGCACGCAGCCGAGCAGTCCTGCAGTGAATGAATGGATCATTGGGCCTCCCCTGACAGGCCCCGAAAAATTGGGGGAAATGCCCCACTGACCCGTCGTTGATCAGCCGTACGCAAGCACTGTGCCGACTCTTGAAAAGCCCGTAATACAAGGGCTTCAGCCCGACCACAGAATTTATCGGGGGCTGAGCATGGCAATTGCATAAGCCCTTTCGGCGACACGGCTGCCACTCACGGGAGGTCATCATGAAGCTGCATTTTCGTCCGCGTGCCCAACGCGGTTTCACCCTGCTCGAATTGCTCGTGGTGCTGGTGGTGCTCGGCCTGTTGGCCGGGATCGTCGCGCCCAAATATTTCGCCCAGCTGGGGCGTTCCGAAGTGAAGGTCGCCAAAGCGCAGATCGAAGGCCTGAGCAAGGCGCTGGATCTGTACCGGCTGGAGGTCGGCCACTACCCGTCCACCGAACAAGGCTTGCAGGCGCTGGTGACCGCACCGAGCGACGAAGCCAAATGGACGGGCCCGTACTTGCAGAAAAAACTGCCGCAGGATCCGTGGGGGCGTAACTACACCTACCGCTATCCCGGCGAAAACAGCGAGTACGACCTGCTCTCAATGGGCAAGGACGGCCAGCCCGGCGGCGATGGCGAAAACGCCGAAGTCACCAACTGGCAATAAGCGGAGCACACGGCATGCGATTTCAACTCAAAGCAGTGGGCAAGGCCGGGGTGGTGTCGCTGAGCGTCGAGGCGCCGGGTCAGAGCGAGGCGCGGCGCATTGCCGAGGATCAGGGCTTGCGCGTGGTCAGCCTGCACGCCGAGAGGCACTGGCGTTCGTTGCGCCTGAGCAAGCGTGAAACTTTCAACCTGGTGCTGTTCAGCCAGGAACTGACCACCCTGCTCAACGCCGGCCTGCCGCTGATCGATGCGCTGGAAAGCCTGGCCGAAAAAGAAACCGCCCCCGCCGCCCGCAAAACCTTGAGCGAGCTGGTGCGGCTGCTGTACGAGGGCAAATCCTTCTCCCAGGCGCTCGGCCAGTTGTCGGCGGTGTTCCCGCCGTTGTACGTGGCGCTGGTACAGTCCAGCGAGAAGACCGGCGCGGTCGGCGATGCGCTGGGCCGTTACGTGAGCTATCGCCAGCGCATGGACGAAGTGCGGCAGAAGATCGTCAGCGCCTCGATCTACCCGCTTTTGTTGTTGGTGGTCGGCGGTGGCGTGGTGCTGTTTTTGATGGGCTACGTGGTGCCGCGCTTCAGCCTGGTGTTCGAAGGGCTGGGCTCGAACCTGCCGTGGCTGTCGCAGATCCTGATGAGCAGCGGCATGTTTCTGCACGCCCATCAGGGTGAGTTTTTCGGCCTGTTGGCGACGATCGTCATCGCCCTCGCCGTGCTGCAGAAACAACCGGCGTTTCGCCGTGGGCTGGATCGGCTGGTGGAGAAACTGCCCGCCGTGCACCAGCGGATTTTCATGTATGAGCTGGCGCGGTTTTACCGGTCACTGGGGATTCTGCTGCAAGGCGGGATTCCGCTGGTGACGGCCATGGGCATGGTGCGGGGCCTGCTCACCGTGGCCTCGCGAGCACGCCTGGATCAGGCCTGCGAACGGGTGCGCGAGGGGCAGTCGTTGTCCACTGCGCTGGAGCTCAATCGTCTGGTGACGCCCGTGTCCCTGCGCCTGCTGCGCGCCGGCGAACAGTCCGGCAACCTCGGGCAAATGATGGAACGCAGCGCCGATTTCTACGACGAGGAAATCAGCCGCTGGATCGAGTGGTTCGTGAGGCTGTTTGAACCACTGCTCATGACCTTCATCGGCCTGTTGATCGGGGTGATCGTGATCCTGATGTACATCCCGATCTTCGAACTGGCTTCGAGTATCCACTGACCTCGGGAACGGGTCGGATCACACGCAAAAACAAGGCACATCCACGTTCCCAATCAAGACAACAAAGACGGAGAACGATATGCACATTAAAAAGCTCGTGCTCGCAATGGCCATCGGCGCAGTCCTCTCGGCGTCTACCGTACTGATTCCGGACAGCCTGTCCGGGGTGTCGAGTGTTCAGGCCAAGGAAGGGGGAAGTGGTGGTGGAGGAAGCGGCGGTGGCGGCGGCGGTGGAAACGGTGGGGGTGGCGGCGGTAATGGAGGGGGCGGTAGCGGAGGCGGTGGTGGCGGTAATGGAGGCGGCGGCAGCGGTGGCGGTGGTGGCGGGGGCGGCAGCGGTGGCAATGGTGGTGGTCACGGCGGCAGCGGCGGTGGCGGCAACAGTGGCAGTGGCGGTGGTGGCAACAGTGGCCACAGTGGCAGTGACCACGGCTCGGGACATTCCGGCAACACGGCGTCATCCGGTCGCAGCGGCACGCATTCTGAACCCGGCGACGACCATGGTGTGCATCGGTCCGGAGAGATCGGTGATGACCACGGCGTGCATCGCGCTGGTGAAATCGGCGATGACCATGGTGTACACCGCGCTGGTGAAATCGGTGACGACCATGGCGTACATCGCGCTGGCGAGATCGGTGATGACCGTGGCGTACACGTTGGCGGCGAGCCTGGCGATGACAAGCGCGCCAACTGAACCGAACTGAAAGCACCGCAATCCCTGTGGGAGCTGGCTTGCCAGCGATGAGGCCTGGTCAGTTAAAGCATCACTAACTGACCCACCGCTATCGCGGGCAAGCCCGACTCACACAGGGCTCATCGGTGCCCACCAGTTCACCGCAAAACCTAGAGAGCGACATGATTCTGATCCAGCCGCTCACGCAAAAACTCGATCAACGCCTGCACCGGCCGCGATGCCTGACGATGCTGCGGGTACACCGCCGACAGGGTCAGCGGTTCCGGCCGAAACTCGTCCAACACCGGCACCAGCCGTCCATCCTTCAGCGCCGCGCCGACAATGAACGTCGGCAGATAGGTAATCCCCATCCCCGCCACCGCCGCATCCCGCAGCAACTCACCGTTGTTGACGCGCATCCGCCCGGTGACATTCACCAGCAGCGGCTTGCCCTGCCCCGCATTGAACCGCCACTGCACCGAACGCCCGTGGCCGTAAGGCAGACAGTCGTGGCCAAGCAGATCTTCCGGTTTGACCGGCGTACCGCGTTCGGCCAGATACGCAGGACTGGCGCAGTACACCCGCTCGATTGCCGCGATGCGTCGGGCGATCAGGGTCGAGTCTTCCAATACGCCAATGCGCAGCGCCAAGTCGTAGCCCTCACCGAGCAGATCCACCGGCCGGTCACTCAGGTCCACTTCCACCGTGACCTCGCGATAACGCTGCAGAAACGGCGGCAGCAGACAGCCCAGATGGGCCAGCGCAAACGACAGCGGCGCACTCACGCGAATCGCCCCGCGCGGCTCGGCGGTCTGCCCGGCGATGCCCTGCTCCACCGACTCCACTTCACCGAGCAAGCGCAGCGCCGATTCGTAATAGCTCTGGCCCAGCGGCGTCACGTCCAGGCGCCGGGTCGAGCGGTTGAGCAATCGCACGCCGAGGCGTTCCTCCAACTGCATCAACCGACGGCTGACGAACTGCTTGGACAGGCCCAACTGATCGGCCGCCGCCGTGAAGCTGCCGGAGTCCATGACCTGGCAAAAAATACGCATGTCTTCGAACGGGTTCATTGTCACTCTCTGGTTGACAGTTAAACGCTTTATAGCCGCTTTTTCACTTTCCGGCACCTCATTAATCTGTGCTCACGGTGTTGCTGAGGCCTGAAGCCCAGCGCCACAGCAGCCCGATCCCAAGGCATACAAAAACTCAAACGACTTAAAAAGGAATTGCACATGAACATCAAGAAAACCCTCGCCGCTTCCCTCCTCGCCCTGTCCATCGGCAACGCATTCGCCGCCGAAAGCACTGGCGTCGAACACAACACTCAGGCCTTCCTCGACGCCCTCGCCGCCGGCGGTGGCAAACCGCTCGAGCAATTGAGCCCGAAAGACGCCCGTGCGGTGCTGACCGGCGCCCAGGCTTCGGTGAAGGTTGACCTGTCCGGCGTTGAAGTCAGCGACAAGGCGATCAAGGTCGACGGCCAGACGATCAACCTGAAAGTGGTGCGTCCGGCCAAGGTCAAAGGCGAGTTGCCGGTGTTCATGTTCTTCCACGGTGGCGGCTGGGTGCTGGGCGACTTCCCGACGCACCAACGCCTGATTCGTGATCTGGTGGTGGGTTCTGGCGCGGTCGCGGTGTACGTCGATTACACGCCGTCGCCGGAAGCGCAGTACCCGACCGCGATCAATCAGGCTTACGCCGCGACGAAATGGGTCGCCGAGCACGGCAAGGACATCGGGGTCGACGGCAAGCGTCTGGCGGTGGCCGGCAACAGCGTCGGCGGCAACATGGCGGCAGTCGTGGCGTTGATGGCCAAGGAACAGAAAACCCCGGCCCTGCGCTTCCAGTTGCTGATGTGGCCGGTGACCAACGCCGGGTTCGATAACGGCTCGTACCAGCAATTCGCCGAGGGCCATTTCCTGACCAAGGGCATGATGCAGTGGTTCTGGGACAACTACACCACCAACCCGGCCGAGCGTGCGCAGATCCATGCCTCGCCGCTCAACGCCAGCGCCGAACAGCTCAAGGGCCTGCCCGCCGCACTGGTGCAGACCGCCGAGTTCGACGTGCTGCGTGATGAAGGCGAAGGCTACGCCCGCCACCTCGACGCGGCTGGCGTGCCGGTGACCTCGGTGCGCTACAACGGGATGATTCACGACTTCGGCCTGCTCAACCCGCTGAACGGGATTCCTGAAGTCAAAGCCGCCGTGCGCCAGGCAGCGGCAGAACTCAAGACTCATCTGAACTGAGTGCAACCCCTCGCCACACCTTCGGGTGTGGCGTTTTCTTTTGTGTCCGCCGGAGTTCATCCCATGAGCCTTTTTTCTGCCCATCTGCTGTCCTGGAGCGCCCTGCTGCTGGCGCTCGACGCCCTGCTCTGGCATCTCGCGCCGTTCAAACATCGCGCCCCGCGGGTCGGTGTGCGGCTGGTGCTGTTTCTGGCATTCAGTGCGCTGGCCATCAACGCCGGCGTCAGCCCGTTGCAGGTGCCGTTGTTTGCCGACGACCCGGTGGCGCAACTCGGGGCGACGGCGCTGGGGATTCTCTGGTGGCTGTACGCCGCGCGGGTGCTGACCGAAGTCATCGGTCTGATCCTGATGCGCCGCATCGGTCACAGCGGCCGGTTGTTGCAGGACGTGATCGGGGCGCTGGTGTTTCTGGCGGCCATCGTCGCGGCGGCCGGTTATGTGCTGGATTTGCCGGTCAAAGGCCTGCTGGCGACTTCCGGGGTGGTAGCGATCGTCATCGGTCTGGCGCTGCAAAGCACCTTGGCCGATGTGTTTTCCGGCATCGTGCTCAACACCACCAAGCCGTATCAGGTGGATGATCTGGTGGTCATCGACGGCGTCGAGGGCAAGGTCCTCGACATCAACTGGCGCGCCACGCACCTGCTGTCCAGCAGCGGCACTCTGGCCGTGGTGCCGAACTCGGTGGCGGCCAAGGCCAAGATCGTCAACCTCAGCCGGCCGAACAACCTGCACGGCGTGTCGATCAGCATCAAGGTGCCGAACCACATCCGCCCGCGCCGGGTGCTCGACGCCCTCGACCGCACGCTGCAAGGCAGCAGCAGTTTGTTGTTGTCGCCAGCGCCGAAAGCGGTGCTGAAAGAGGCCGGCGAAGAAATGTCGGAATACGTGGCCAGCGGATTCATCGCCGAACTGGGCAAGAAAAGCGAGGTGCGCAATCAATTGTTCGACCTCGCCCACCGGCACCTTGAAGCGGCTGGCATTTCGCGGCATCCGGATGGCGTGATCGAACCTTCTACCCGCGCTCGCGCGTTGCTCGATGAAGTGAAAATCTTCCGCTCGCTGAGCCACGAGGAACGCGATCGCCTCGCCGAATCGATGGTCGCGCAGCAGTACAGCGCCGGGCAGGTAGTGCTCAATCTGGAGGAAGTCCCGGACAGCCTGTTCGTCATCGCCACCGGCGTGGTCAGCGCCAGCGTGCCGGACGGCAGCGGCTTCACCGAGGCCGGGCGCATGGGGCCGAGTGAGGTCATGGGCGAACAGAGCATTCTGGCCGACACGCCTTCGCAGGCGACGTTCACGGCGCTGACGTCGTCGATCATTTATCGCCTCGACAAGAACCTGACCCGCCAGTGCATGGAGCAGCGCAGTGAAGTGGGTCAGGCGTTGAACAAGTTGCAGGCGGTACGGCAGCAGAACAGTCGGTTGGCGCTGATGGCCAAGCCTGTACCGGTTCGCAAGGGTGGGTTTTTGGGGTGGTTGCAAAAGCGCTGAGCCCTTTGCTACAGACGAAAAAATGCCCGCTCTTCAGCGGGCATTTTGTTCAGCCAATTACTGAGCAGTGAACTTGGTATAGCTGTTGATCAGGTTGCGGTAGTTAGGCAGACGCTGCGACAGCAGATTCGCCAGGCCTTCCATGTCGTTGCGCCAGTCGACTTGCAGCTCACAAGCCACAGCGAACCAGTTCAGCAGGTGTGCACCGGCAGCCGACATGCGCGCCCACGCCGCTTGTTGCACGGTGGTGTTGAAGGTGCCGGAAGCGTCGGTGACCACGAACACTTCAAAACCTTCAGCGATGGCCGACAGGGTCGGGAACGCCACGCACACGTCAGTCACCACACCGGCGATGATCAGTTGCTTGCGACCGGTGGCCTTGATGGCCTTGACGAAGTCTTCGTTGTCCCAGGCGTTGATCTGGCCAGGGCGGGCAATGAACGGCGCGTCCGGGAATTGCTCTTTCAGCTCAGGCACGATCGGGCCGTTCGGGCCGGAATCGAAGCTGGTAGTGAGGATGGTTGGCAGGTTGAAGAACTTGGCGATGTCGCCCAGTGCCAGCACGTTGTTCTTGAACTCGTTCGGCGAGAAATCCTGTACCAGCGAGATCAGACCGGTCTGGTGGTCGACCAACAGCACAACGGCATCGTCTTTGTTCAGGCGGCTGTAAGGAACGTTGCTCATGTGAAACTCCTCGATGGATGGTTGTTGCGGGGAGCGCCGCTCGCACAGAGCGGCGCTTTTTTCAAAAGGATCAGAACGCGAAGCAGGAACAGCCGAACGCGCCCCAGAAGCCGGCGAAATCGCTGACCGGCGCATTCGACATCCGCGCTTTTTCATGGCTGTGGGTATGCACCGCGCACGGGCCGCTGCACTGGTGCACCTGAGCCTGCAAGGGCGAATTCGGGCGCCAGTGGCCCGGGACTTTCACCACCGGCGACCAGTCCGGCAGCACCGGCAGCGAACGTGGGCCGAGGTCTTCGAAGTCGCCGGCGGCGTACACGATCTTGCCGCCAACCACGGTCATGACCGACTCGATCCACTTGATCGCTTCTTCCTCGACACTGAAGAAGTCCGCGCTCAGCGCTGCCAGGTCCGCCAGTTGCCCGACCTTGATCTGGCCTTTCTTGCCTTGTTCGGACGAGAACCAGGCGCTGCCGTGGGTGAACAGTTCCAGCGCGGTGCTGCGTGGCAAACCTTCTTCGTACAGCGCCAGACCGCCAACGGTGCGACCGCTGACCATCCAGTACAGCGAAGTCCACGGGTTGTAGCTCGACACGCGAGTGGCATCGGTGCCCGCGCCGACCGGCACGCCTTCGGCAAGCATGCGCTTGATTGGCGGGGTGGCTTCGGCGGCTTGTTTGCCGTAACGGTCAACGAAGTATTCGCCCTGGAACGCCATGCGATCCTGAATCGCGATGCCGCCGCCCAGTGCCCTCACCCGCTCGATGTTCTGCGGGGTGATGGTTTCGGCGTGATCGAAGAACCACGGCAGGCCGTTGAACGGAATGTCGCGGTTGACCTTCTCGAACACATCCAGCATGCGGCTGATCGATTCGTTGTAAGTGGCGTGCAGACGGAACGGCCAGCGCTGTTCGACCAAATGGCGCACTACCGGCTCAAGCTCCTGTTCCATGGTCTGCGGCAGGTCCGGGCGCGGCTCGAGGAAGTCTTCGAAATCCGCTGCCGAGAACACCAGCATTTCCCCGGCGCCGTTGTGGCGCAGGAAGTCATCGCCCTGATGCAACTTGACGCTGCCGGTCCAGTTCTGGAAGTCGGTCAGTTCTTCTTTCGGCTTCTGGGTGAACAGGTTGTAGGCGATGCGCACGGTCAACTGGTCGTCTTTGGCCAGTTGCTCGATCACTTGATAGTCGTCCGGGTAGTTCTGGAAACCGCCGCCGGCATCGATCGCGCTGGTCAGGCCGAGGCGATTGAGTTCGCGCATGAATTGGCGGGTCGAGTTGACCTGATATTCCAGCGGCAGCTTCGGCCCCTTGGCCAGCGTCGAGTACAGGATCATCGCGTTCGGCCGCGCCACCAGCATGCCGGTCGGGTTGCCGTTGGCATCGCGCACGATCTCGCCACCCGGCGGGTTCGGCGTGTCGCGGGTGTAGCCGGCGACGCGCAACGCGGCGCGGTTGAGCAACGCACGGTCATACAGGTGCAGGATGAACACCGGGGTGTCCGGCGCCGCCTGGTTGATTTCTTCGAGGGTCGGCATGCGTTTTTCGGCGAACTGGAATTCGTTCCAGCCACCGACCACGCGCACCCATTGCGGAGTCGGCGTGCGGTCGGCCTGATCCTTGAGCATGCGCAGCGCATCGGCGAGCGACGGCACGCCTTCCCAGCGCAGTTCGAGGTTGTAGTTCAAGCCGCCACGGATCAGGTGCAAGTGCGAGTCGTTGAGACCGGGAATCACGCAGCGGCCCTTGAGGTCGACCACTTGAGTGCCGGCGCCCTTGAGGGCCATCGCCTCGGCATCGTTACCGACGGCGACGAAACGACCGTCCTTGATCGCCACGGCACTGGCGAGGGGTTTTTCGCGGTCTACCGTATGAAATTGGCCATTGAACAGAATCAGATCGGCGTTCATCGCAGTTCCTTCGAGATAAGTGAAACGGAGCCCGGACCCGCCGCTTCAGCGCGGCGGATTGGCATTGGATTCGAGGTGTTTGTGTGACTGACCGGCTTCCAGCCACGGCGCGAACAGACGGGTCACGGGCGGCATGAACACGTAGACCACCGACACCACGATGGTCAGGGTGATCAGGAACGTGGCGACCACGTAGTTGGACAGGAAGGCATTGAGTTGCAGCAGTGGCCCCCAGATCAGCGGCACCAGCAAGGTGTGCGGCAGGATCACCAGCAGCGTCACTACAGCCTGCTTCCAGCGCGGTGGCGGTGAGCCGGCCTCGGCCAGCGGCGTGAACCAGAATTCGTTGGCCGCATTGACTTCGGTCTGGTCGCCGTCGGCGAGCATCGGCGCGGCTTCGTCGATCAGCTTCTGACGCTGCGGCGAATCGAGCCAGCGCTGCATCGCCTCGGTCGAGCAATAACGCAGCACGCAGGTGAACAGTGCGAGCCCGCCCTGCTGGCTGCGCATCACGTCCACGCCCAAGTGCCCTTCTTCGCGCCCCGCCACGCTGACGATGTTGCGCAGCCAGGCTTCGTAAGGCTGCTCGAAACCGGCCTTGACCCGGTGCTTGACGATCAGCGTCACGGTTTCTTCGGGTCCCGGTTTTTTCAGGGTCTGGGCATCAGGCATAACGGAGTACTCCGGGCAAACGAACATTGAGCGCCAGCCGTCCGGGCCCGGCGATCAGAACAGTGGTGAAGAGGATCAACAGCAACCAGCCGAACTGCCCTTCGGCCACACTCCATTGCGGATGCACAAGCAGCAGCGCCACCAGCAGCACAAAGAGAATAGGCAAGCACGCCAGACGCGCCAGCACCCCGGCGACGATCAGCAGCGGACAGAGGACTTCGGCGAAGATCGCCAGAATCAAAGTGAGATGGGCCCCGAGGTGAAACGGATCTTCGATCTGTTGCAGCTGCGCGGTGAAGTCCAACAGCTTGGGCAAGCCGTGGACGAACAGCAGAAACAATCCGCCGGCGACCCGCAGAAACAGCAGGCCGAGATCTTGCGCCTGGTCATTGCGTTGTACAGCGTTCATGGGCCCACCCTTGATCAATCATTGCAGGGAATAGTGCAATGATTGATCGGGGGGGAAATTGGATGGGTGTGCTCTCTTTTTTGAGAGCACCGTCGATCGTTCCCACGCTCTGCGTGGGAATGCCTCAATGGACGCTCTGCGTCCGCTCTTTGGGACGCGGAGCGTCCCGGGCTGCATTCCCACGCGGAGCGTGGGAACGATCAGGTGAGCAGTCGATCAGTCGATCAAGCTACAGCGGGCGCCTCAGCCTTCAGTTCCAGATTATCCAGCACTCGATTCACCGCCAGCTCCCCCAACATGATCAACTGCGCAATCCCCAACAGCACATGCCGCTGCGTGCCGTCCACCAGCCCGGCGAAGTCATTGGCCATGACCTTGGCCGAGGTCAAGGTTTCGCAGGCGTCGGCCAGCAGTTCTTCGCTGTCTATACCGGGGGCGATGAGGTAGCGGGTGTTGGGTTTTAGCAGCGGTTTTCTGGGGAGGAGCGGATTGAGGTAATGATCGAGGGCGCGCTCGGCGGCTTCGTGGAATTTCTTGGAATCGAGGGTTTCGTAGGGCGAGGTGGGGTCGGTTTCAGGCGGGTTTGGCGTTGGTTTGATCATGGATAAAGCCTCTAGAGTAGTGGAGGCGCCATGCTTCGCTGCTAAACGAAAGAGGTGGCGGCCGTACGCGGGTTAGCAGACCAGGACTCTAGAACCCGGCGCACCGAAGTGCCCCACGCAAAGCCGCCATAACGTGGACGGTCAGGCGTGAGCCTGATCACGAACGAACGGCATTGTGCGTCTAGAGTAGATCCGGGCTGCTAAACCCGATCGCTGTTTTTCAGCGACCGCCAAACAATAGAACCCGCCCCCAAGGCGCACAAGCCGGCGGATTCTGGCGTACACGTAGGCAAAGGCGCAAGGCGTTGTGGCTTACCGGAAGTAACCTTAAACGCCTTTCAACACCGCGCTAAACCGCCGGAATATCCAGCGACACCGACATGAACTGACTGATCCGCGAACGCAGCCATTTCTCTGCCGGGTCGTTGTCATGCACCCCGCTCCACGCCATCGACAGTTGCGCCGCATCAATCGGGAACGGCGGATCTTCAGCCCGCAACGCACACCCTTCGACCAATGCACACGCCGCGTAATCCGGCACGGTCGCGATCATCTCGGTGCCGGCCAGCAGCGCGCGCAGGCCGCTGAACTGCGGCACACCGAGCACCACCCGGCGGCTGCGACCGACCTTGGCCAGGTCCATGTCGATGTTGCCGCTCAGGTCTCCGGAGAACGACACCATCGCGTGCGGGCGCTCGCAATACTCGTCAAGCGTCAGCGGGCCCGGACGATTGTCGCCACGCAGGACCTTGCAGGGAATATCGCGCAGTTTCTTGCGCTTGGCGTTGGCCGGCAGATCGGTGGTGTAGCTCACGCCGACAGAAATTTCTCCCGATGCCAGCAACCCCGGCATCAGCAGGTAATTGGCGCGACGTACCACCACGACAATCCCCGGCGCTTCTTCCTGCAACTGGCGCAGCAACGGCGGGAACAGACCGAATTCGGCATCGTCCGACAAGCCGATGCGAAACACGTCGCAACTGGTCGCCGGATCGAACTCCTTGGCCCGGCTGACCGCGCCGGAAATCACGTCCATCGCCGGTTGCAGTTCCTGGAGAATCGCCAGCGCCCGCGCCGTCGGCTCCATGCCCCGGCCATTGCGCAGCAACAGCGGATCATCGAACAGATCGCGCAGACGCCCCAGCGCGGCGCTCACCGCAGGCTGCCCCATGAACAGTTTTTCGGCGACGCGGGTCAGGTTCTTTTCGAACATCAGCGCTTCGAAAATCACCAGCAGGTTCATGTCGACGCGACGCAGATCGTTACGGTTCATGGGGCACGTTTTCCTTGTTTGAGCCTGACGTGGGAGCTGCGCACTTTACTCGATCAGCGGCACTTTGGCCGCGCGTTTGTAGGGGCCGTACTCAACCGGTACCCACTGGAAGTGCTTGTCGACTGCCGTGATGTGGCCGATGCCCGGGAACGGTAAGTGCGCAGCCGTGACCCAGGTCTTGTTGGCCGCCGCTGCACTGAACACGGCGTTACGACTCTTGATCGCCTGCTGACCGTCGACGTCGAAGCGGATCGATACCTCCGGATGATCGAACTGCACCGCCAGGTTATGCACCAGGTCGCCCATGAACACGATGCTCTGGTTCTGCGAAGTGAAACGGTAGGTGGTGCTGCCCGGCGTGTGCCCGGCTTCCAGTGTCGCTTCGACCACACCCGGCAAAGGCGACTGGCCCTCTGCGAACGTCTTGAAGCGCCCGGCCGCCACGTAAGGCGCAGTGGAATCCTGGGCGATCTTGAAAAACTCCCGGGCACCGGCCGGCGCCTTGGCCTCGGCCTGCGGATCGAGCCAGTAATCGGCTTCGGCCTTGGCGGCGTAAACCGTGGCATTGGCAAAGATCGGCCGTTGCTGGCCGTCGACCAGCCCACAGACGTGATCAAGGTGCAGGTGCGTCAGCAGAATCGCGTCGACCTGCTCAGGCTTGTAACCGGCTGCCTGCATGTTCGCCGAGAGCTGGCCGGCAGTGGCGCCGATGCACTGGCCCGCGCCGGTATCCACCAGAATCAGTTGTTTGCCGGTATTGACCAGGAAGGCATTGAACGCGGTCTGCACGCCCGGCGTTTCAATCGAGCGACGGGCCAGCAGCGCGCGAATCTGGCTCTGGCTCATGCCCTGCAGCAGCTTCGGCGACAAGTCGTTGTAGCCGTCGAACAGCGCCGTCACTTCGTAATCGCCCAGCGCCAGCCGGAAATAACCCGGCGCCTGCGTGCCGACCTGCGGTGCCTGCGCCATGGCGGTGGACATCACACCGACCAACGCCATGCCGATTACGCCGTTGAACAAATCTTTCATATGCATCCTCTCGCCCGAGCCCGATTCTGCGGCCCCTTATGGCCCGCCCCCAATCGTCGCCATCCTGCCCGGTTCCCGTCATGGGGACTTGAAGCGGTGTGCTGAGTTGCAGCCGAGGGTGGAATTAACAACGTTTAACTCGTCAGCACTCGCCCTTCACCAAACAATGAATCCCTCTGCGCAGCGTTGTTTTTTTGACCTGAGGGAAAGCGCTGACCGTGCGTTCCCCCCCCCCGACACGGACCTAGGCCATGGCTCACTTACAGCAAACCGTCGCCCTCGCCCCTGCCAGCGAACACCGCAAATCCAGCACCGGCGGCCTCAGTCCGCAACGGGAACGCCTGGTGAAACAACTGATCCTCGAACGCCTCGGCGACAGCCTTGAAGTCACCGAGCTGGCCAGCGCTTGCTCACTGTCGCGCAGTCATTTTTCCCGGGCGTTCAAGTGCAGCACCGGGTACTCGCCGCAAGACTGGATCCGTACCCAGCGCATTGCCCGTGCCAAGCTGTTGATCCAGCAGACCAACCACAGCCTCACGCAGATCAGCCTGGAATGCGGCTTCTGCGATCAGGCGCACTTCTGCCACATCTTCACCCGCAGCGAAGGGATCAATCCGTTTGCGTGGCGTTGTCAGGTCATGAAAAACCGCTGAGGCGGTTTCATCCGCGAGCCATCCGCTGAGCCAGTCGCGCCACCCGCTCGCCCAGGTGCGCGGCGGTTTGTTGGTCCTCCAAAGGCGGTGCCTGCTCGGGCGGTTGTTCGACACTGGATTGGGACATCGCACCGAGGGAGCTGCCGAGGCGATTCAACTGGCCGTCGAACACACCTTCGCACGCACGCGCCGGCAACAGATCAAGCCCGACCCAGATCATCGAATGCTGGGCCGCAAACACCGCCATTTGCAGCAGGGTATTGAGCTTGTCGCCGCACAGGCTGCCGGAATTGGTGAAGCCCGCCGCGAGCTTGTCGCGCCACGGCCGGGCGAGATAGAACGAGGCCGTGGCCTCCATGAATTGCTTGAACGCCGCCGACGCGCTGCCCATGTAGGTCGGCGCGCCGAAAATGATGGCGTCGGCGCGGTGCAAGTCATCCCAGTGGGCTTCCACGTCTTCCACGGCCAGCAACAGGCAGGTGCTGCCCAGGTGACGTTCCACACCTTGGGCCACAGCCTGGGCAATGACGCGGGTATGCCCGTAGCCACTGTGATAGACCACCACCACTTTGCTCATCGCAGCGTCCTCCGGACGTATGCATTCCATTGCCCCGCAGTTTTGGCTCTGAAGCCGGCACGGACGAGTTAATCGTTGTTAATTCTCCCCGGCTGTCGGGTCAGCGGGCACGGTTTCCACCCTTTAAATACAGTGGTGACGGCACTGGAGGCCGAGCGATTCCCGGACGCGCGCCCAACGTGCACATTGCGCTGGCGCCAAATCCTGAGGAATATGCCCGGATACTGCGGTTCAGACGGCTTGCGTGCCCCTCAAGTCGCCATCCGCCCTGCCCGTCACGGACTCTTCACCGAGGCGGACCAGGATCATAAAAAACGTCGAAGGAGTGAGCGGTTGAGTTTTTCCCCGAATCAGGCCATCGGTTTCGGCCCCTATCGGATCCACCCCGGCCAGCGGCTGGTGCTTGAAGGCGACCAGCCTTTGCGCCTGGGCCGCCGCGCCATGGACATTCTGCTGATCCTGCTGGCCAACGCCGGCGAGGTGGTGAGCAAGCAGCAGTTGATCGCCGGGGTCTGGCCGGACAGCGTGGTGGAAGACATCAACCTGCGGGTGCACATGGCCGCACTGCGCAAGGCCCTCGGTGACGGTCAGGCCGGGCAGCGCTACATCGTCACCGTGGCGCAACGTGGTTACAGTTTCGTCGCGCCGGTCGTGTTGCAATCGATTGAACAACGCCCTGCCGCCGCCAACCTCGGTCGGCATAACCTGCCATTGCGGCGCACGCGGATGATCGGTCGCCAATCGGTGATCGACAGCCTGATGACGCAACTGCCGCGCCAGCGCTGCATCACCCTGGTCGGCCCCGGCGGCATCGGCAAGACCACCGTGGCCCTGCGTGTCGCCGAACAATTGATCGGCCGTTATCGCGACGGTATTCGGCTGCTGGACCTGGCACCGCTCAACGATCCGGGCTCGATCTGCTCGCACCTCGCCGCCCTGCTGGACCTTTCGCTGCATGACAGCGAGCCGATGGCGTGCCTGATCAACAGCCTGCGCGAGCGGCAGATGCTGCTGGTGATCGATAACTGCGAGCACTTGATCGACGCTGTGGCGTTGCTGAGTGAAAGCATTCTGCGTGGCGCGCCGCAGGTGCATATTCTGGCCACCAGCCGCGAAAGTCTGCGCGCCGAGGGCGAGTATGTGCAGCGCCTGGAATCTCTCGATTGCCCGCCACCGATTGCAGTGCTCGACCGCGATCAGGCGATGGGGTTTTCTGCGTTGCAGTTGTTCGTCGAACGGGCGATGGCGGCCCACGAACACTTTGAGCCGGGCAACGCCGACCTGCCCTTGATCATCGAAATCTGTCGGCGGCTGGACGGCATCCCGCTGGCACTGGAACTGGCCGCAGCGCAGGTGGCAGGCCTTGGGCTGGAGGGTTTGCTGAGTCAGCTCCAGGGGCGTTTGCCGGCTGGCAACCAGACTCGCCTCGGCCGGCATGAAACCCTGCGCGCTACGCTGGACTGGAGTTTCAATCTGCTCAACGCCTGCGAGCAGACCGGCCTGCGCCGACTGGGCGTGTTTCGTGGCGCGTTCACGCTGGAATCTGCGGCGGCGGTCATCGTCGGTCAGCACATCGAATCGAACGAAGTGTTTGCCTCGATCACGCAACTGGTCGCCAAGTCGCTGCTCAACGTCGAGGTCGGTGATGAGGAAGTGTTTTATCGCCTGCTCGACACCACTCGTCGCTATGCATTGGAAAAGCTCGACCAGGCCGCCGAACTCGGCGAAACCCGCGAGCGCCATGCCGAACGCAGCCTGGCGCTGATGCATCAGGCCCAGGCCGATTGGGAGAACACGGCGACCGAAGTCTGGATCGAGCGTTACGCCCGGGGCCTTGAAGACCTGCGCGCGGCGCTTGAATGGACGCTGAATGACCAAGGCTCGCGCGCGCTCGGCGTACGTCTGACGGCGACCTCGGCACCGTTGTGGCAGGAACTGTCCCTGCTCAAGGAGTACGGCGTTCATGTGCGCCGGGCACTGGCGTTGCTGGCGTCATCCGACAAGCCCTGCCCGCGACTGGAAATCGCCTTGAAACTGGCCCTCGGCAGCGCCTGCTACCACACCTGGGGCGGCACGCCGGAAACCATCGAAGCCTTCGTCAGTGCGCGGTTGCTGGCGCAACGGCACGACGACATGGCCGGCCAATTGCGCGCGGTGTCGGGGCACATGGCGGTCAATCTCAGTTGCGGGCATTACCAGATGGCGCTGGAGCAGAGCGAGCAATTCGAAAGCCTCGGCGTGCACGGCGATGCGCAGTTGTCCTTGAGTACCCATCGCTTGCGGGTGCTCGCGCTGCATTACGCCGGCGATCAGCATCAGGCGCGAATCCATGCCGAACAGGTCATTCAACGCATGGCCCACAGTGGCCACCTCAACCGTTTCACTCATGGTTTCGGCGTGCAATACGACCAGAGCGTCGCCTCGCTGACCGTCCTCGCCCGGGTGTTGTGGCTGCAAGGTTTTCCCGAGCAGGCCTGGCGCACGGCGCGGCAGGCACTGGACATCGCGGTGCAGATCAACCACGGCACTTCGATCTGCTACACCCTGGCACTCGCCTCGTGCCTGATCGCCCATTACAACGGCGACGTACAAAACGCCCGCGCGTTGCTGCAACTGCTGCTCGAACAGGCGCAGAAGCATTCGGTGCTGCTGTTCTACACCTGGGCGCGGCACTACGCGCAGGTGATCGACGCCGACAAGGCCCCCGCCATCCCGCCCGCCGACAGCGGTCTGGTCAGGGAAATCATGGTCACGCTGGATCCGGATTTCGTCGATGACGCATTGCTGGAACGGGCGCAAAGTGGCGCAGCCGGTTGGAGTACTGCGGAGATCTTGCGGGCCCGGGCCGAGCGATTGCTGGCGGCTGAATCGCCCTGCCATCACACGGTCGAAAGCGCCTTGCAGCAATCGCTTGAGATAGCACGGACACAAGGCGCCCTGGCCTGGGAACTGCGCAGCGCAACGTCGCTGGCTCAGTGGTGGCAGCGCCAGTCGCGTTATCGTGAGGCTATCGAATTGCTGGCGCCGGTCTACCAGCGCTTCACCGAAGGATATGCCACCCCGGACTTGCGCAAGGTACGTCTACTGCTCGACGAACTGCGCGCTCAGTCGGCCGCTTGAGGCCGGCCGGGTGCGGCCCAGGTAACGCGTGTGTCGACGCTCGACATCATTCAGCTCGCCGCACTGCTCCAGCCGTTCACGGGCATAGCGGCGCGTCGTGTTGAGCATTCGATAGCGCAGTGTTCCGCTGGACCGATCTGTGGTCAGCAACGACTTGGCCGCTAGCTGTTCGACCACGGCCACCAGTGTCGAGGGTGGCAGTTGCGCGCAACTGATCACTCCGATAGCGGCGTCCAGGGTGAATGCCATCTTGAACACCGACAAGCGTTGCAGCACGCGTTGTTCCTGCTCGCTCAAGCGCTGATAGCTCCAGTCCAGCGCGGCCTTCATCGACTGATGGCGTGGCACGGCGGTACGGCGACCGTGACTCAGTACTTGCAGACCTTGATCCAGTTGCGTCTGAAGGCCGACCAGCGCCAAGGCATCGATCTGTGCCGCTGCCAGTTCGATCGCCAACGGCAGACCATCGAGCCGCCGACAGATATCGCGCACCGTTTCCAGATCCTGTTCACGCAGACTGAAGCCGTGTTGACGGGCACGGGCACGACTGACAAACAGCTGCACCGCCGAATAGCCCATGACCTCGGCGACACTGTTGAGGGCCGAGGCTTTGGGAAGGGTCAGTGGCGGCAGCGGCTGGAGGACTTCCAGACCGAGACGTAACGGTTCGCGACTGGTGGCCAGGATCGATAGACGGGGCGCGGCGTCGAGGAGTTTTTGCACCAGGTTCCGGCAGGCTTCGTGCAGATGCTCGCAGTTGTCCAGCACCAGCAAGGCGTGACGCGCTGCGAGGGTGGGGAAATCAGTGTCGAGGGTTTTCAGCAGGTGATCGAGGAGCGGGATGTCATCGCCGACCAGCGACAGATCCACCTGCCACACGCCGTCACGAAAATGCTGCAGCAGCAGTTCCGCTGCGCGTAACGCCACGGTGCTTTTGCCAACGCCGGCAGGCCCCGTCACCGTCAGTAGCCGGGACAACGGCAGTTGCCGCACCAGACCACCGACCAGCGAATCGCGTCCGGTGACCGGCGTCAGTCGTGCAGGCAAATTGTGCTGGGGTGCTTGCAGGCTTTCGAACACCACCTGCGCGACGCTGTCGCCCTGCACCGGCGCCACGAAACTGTACCCGCATTGCGGGACATTGACGATGTAGCGCTGACCGTTCTCGCCGTCGCCAAGGGCCCGGCGCAGCGCGGCGATGTGCACCCGCAGGTTGATCTCCTCGACCACCGAGGTCGGCCACACCAGCGCGATCAATTGCTCTTTGCTGACCACCTGGCCGGCGCGCTCGACCAGCACTTGCAGAATGTCCAGCGCACGCCCGCCCATGCGCAATTGCCGATCCCCTTCGAGGATCAGCCGCTGGCGCAAATGGAACGCGTACGGCCCGAAGCGCAGGACCGACGCCGAGTTCAATTCGTTGAGGCTGTTCATGTCCGTTATCTTCGCAGGCCTCGATGACGGTACAACCACCACGCGGGGTCCAGCACGGACATCCGGATGCCCGGAACGGACAGAACCGCTCTAGCTGAACTGTTCGCGATATTGCGTGGGGGTCAGCCCGAGCTTTTCGCCGAACAGAAACCGCATGTGCCGCACACTGCCGAAACCGCTTTTGTAGGCCACGGTTTTCAGCGGCAGATCGCTGGTTTCCAGCAGATTTCGCGCGCAATCGATACGTGCACTTTGCAGGAATTCCATGGGCGTCATGTTGACCTCCCGAGCGAACACCCGGGCGAAGTGCCGTGCGCTCATGTTCGCAAGTCCCGCCATGCGCTCGACGGTGAAGGCTTCCTCCAGATGTTCCAGCACATGGTTCTGCACCCGGGTAATCGGCGTTTCCTGGGGCGCCACCGCTGCCATCAACGGGCTGAACTGCGCTTGCCCGCCCTGGCGCTTCATGACCACCAGCAGCACCTTGGCCACGTCCTGGGCAATCTTTTTGCCATGATCGCGAGCCACCACCGCCAACGCCATATCGATGCCGGCCGTGACACCTCCGGAGGTGATCAGGTTGCGATCCTCAATAAAAATCTGGTCGGTCGCGACGTTTGCCTTCGGAAAGCCCTTGATCAAGCGTTCGGTGTAATTCCAGTGGGTAGTCACACGATAGCCATCGAGCAACCCGGCATGGCCAAGCACGAAAGCGCCGGTACAGATCGAACCGTACTGCCCGGCACGCGTCACCGCACCTTGCAGCCAGGCGAGCAGCGGCGGGTGTTTTTCGTTGTAGGCGCCGGGGCCACCCGGCACCAGCAGCAAGTCGTAGCGCTCATCGGCTTCGTCCATATGCCGATCGGTGTGCACGAGGACGCCATTGGACGCACGCAACGGCCCGCGCTCGGTGCCCAGGGTGGTCAGGTGATAGTGGTCTTGCGGTTTCAGGTAGCGGTTGGCAACCGAAAAGACTTCCAGCGGCCCAGCCATGTCGAGCAGCAGAAAATCCGGAAACAGCACCATTGCCACGGTCTTCATGTGGGCATCACCAAAATCCAAGCAAAGTCATAAGTCTGCGCATTATGGCCAGATACGGTGAAAACGTTGGAAAAGAATGCGTGATCCAGTGCACACAACTGTCAACCAAAACAGGACAGTATTTCAATTTTCATCTACTTATTGCATCGCATGGTAACCAGTAACCTTCTCCTCACTCGGACGAATCAACGTCCTGAAAGGAGATTTCATCATGCTGACCCTTCGTAAAGCTTCCGACCGTGGTCTGGCCAATCATGGCTGGTTGAAGTCGTTCCACACCTTTTCCTTCGCCAGCTACCGTGACCCGCGTGAACAGGGTTTCTCCGACCTGCTGGTGATCAACGATGACCGCGTCGCCGCCGGCAAGGGCTTTGGCCAGCACCCGCACCGTGACATGGAGATTTTCTCCTATGTGCTCGAAGGCGCCCTTGAACACAAGGACACCCTCGGCACCGGTTCGGTGATCCGCCCCGGCGATGTGCAACTGATGAGCGCCGGCAGCGGCGTGGCCCACAGCGAGTTCAACCACTCGGCGAGCAAGCCTGTGCACTTCCTGCAGATCTGGATCGTGCCGGATGTCAGTGGCGCCAAACCGCGCTACCAGCAAGAACACTTCAGCGAACAGAAAAAACGCGGTCGCCTGCAACTGATCATTTCGCCCGAAGGCAGCCACGGCTCGCTGAAAGTGCGCCAGGATGCACGGGTGTATGCCGGGCTGTTCGATGGCCAGGAAAGCGCCACCCTCAAGCTGCCCGCCAATCGCTACGCCTATGTGCATGTTGCTCGCGGCAGCGTGGAATTGAACGGCGTGCAGTTGAAGGAAGGCGACGGCGTGCGGGTTCGTGAAGAACAGGCGCTGACCCTGAGCAATGGCCAGAATGCCGAAGTCCTGGTGTTTGATCTGCGCCCACAGGAACTGCCGGAAATGCCATGAGGCAGCGGTTTCAACGCTCACAAAAAACGGCCTTCAGTGAAGGCCGTTTTTTTCGCAGAACAACTATTCGTTTTCCAGCACAAACGCTTCGACAATGTGTTCGATCACCGCTCTGACCCGCGCGGTGTGGCGTAAATCCGCATGGGTCACCAGCCACACTTCATAAGGCAACGGCCGCGTGCGCTCCGGCCACAACCTGACCAGACCATCACGCTCGCCCATGTAGACCGGGATTTCTCCTACCCCCAACCCGGCGGCAATCGAGCGGCGTACCAACAGGCTGGAGCTAAGACCGGCGACGATCCGCCCGCGAGTCATGGGCTCCGACACGAGGGTCAGATCCTTGTTGCTTTGCAGATACGGCTGGTACACCACCAGATCATGGCCCTCGAACGCACTGCCCGGCGCCGGCACGCCATGGCTGTCGACATAGGCCTGCGAGGCAAACAATCCCACCGGCCAACGCGCGATGCGCCGGGCGATCAGGTCCGGATTGTCCGGGCGGGTGTTGCGCACGGCGATGTCCGCTTCGCGTTTGGCCAGGCTGAGGATCTGCGTGGAGGCGTCCAGTTGCACGCGCACGTCCGGATGCCGTTCGTGCAACTGCGCAATGGCCGGGATCAGGAAATCGATGGCCAGCGAATCGGTGGTGCTGACCCGCACACTGCCGGTCAGGCGATCGTCCAGGCCTTGGATACGCCGTTCCAGCTCCAGCGCCGAATGCTCCATTTTTTCTACCGACTTGAGCGCCGCTTCGCCGACGGCCGTCAGTGCATAGCCCTCGGAGGTGCGCAGAAACAAGGTCGCGCCCAGCGACTTTTCCAGTGCCGTGATGCGGCGCCCGACCGTTGCCTGATCCACGCCCAGCACGCGCGCGGCGCCGCGCAATGTCGACTCGCGGCAGACCGCAAGAAACACCCGTGCATCATCCCAGTTCATACCGTTCTCCATTGATGCATAAACGCATCACTATCACGCAAACTCGCTGCATTAACGCAGCAACGATAGCCGATATGCTGGGCGCCATAAACCTTTCAAAGGATTGCCGTCATGCACACTTCAACTGCTTCGCCCGAACGTCCGGACACAAGTGTCTGGCTGGCGATCTTCGCCGGCCTCTGCGCCAGCCTGGTCAGCATCGGTCTGGCACGTTTCGCCTACACACCGCTGATCCCTTCGCTGATTCAGGCGCAGTGGTTTTCCGCCCATGATGTGGTCTATCTCGGCGCGGCCAACCTGGTCGGTTACCTGATCGGCGCCCTCCTCGGCCGACCGCTGGCACGTCGGCTCACCCAGAGAAATGCCTTGCGACTGATGATGCTGGCGGTGACCGTGGCGTTTTTTGCCTGTGCGTATCCCGTGTCGGTGAGCTGGTATTTCGGCTGGCGCCTGCTGTCCGGGATCGCAGGCGGCGCGATCATGGTGCTGGTGGCTGCGACTGTATTGCCCCATGTACCGGCCGCGCGCAAAGGCCTGGCCAGCGGGGCGATTTTCCTCGGCATCGGTCTGGGCATCGCCGGATCGGGCACGATTGTTCCGCTGCTGTTGAGCCTTGGCCTGCAGGCGACCTGGCTGGGATTGGGC
The DNA here is from genome assembly GCF_059492145.1 of Pseudomonas sp. Pseusp21. NCBI lineage: Bacteria > Pseudomonadati > Pseudomonadota > Gammaproteobacteria > Pseudomonadales > Pseudomonadaceae > Pseudomonas > Pseudomonas sp. Pseusp21. The sequence goes on along the minus strand of NZ_CP168520.1, from coordinate 5,955,797 downwards.
GCTTTGTCGCTGGCACTGACGGCATTGAGCTGGTTCGGCTGGCCCTCGCAGCTGCCCCATGCAATCACCACCACCGCTGAAGTGGAACCGGTCGCTCCGACACCGCCTGCTGTTTATCTGCTGTTTGCCCAATACGCATTCATGGCCGCCGGGCTGGTGCCGGCCATGGTTTTCCTGGTGGATTACGTCGCCCGTGGCCTGGGCGCCGGGGCGCACGTCGGCGCGCTGATCTGGGTCATGTACGGCCTGGGCGCCATCGTCGGCCCGGTGAGTTATGGCTTCCTCGCCGATCACCTTGGCGCGCGGACCGGCATTCGTCTGGTGCTGGTGGTGCAGGCGATCACCCTGGGTTTGCTGGCGGTTTCACATTCGTTCCTGGCGTTGGCGCTGCTGGCGGTGATCCTTGGTTCATTTCCGCCGGGCATTGTGCCGCTGGCACTGGCCCGGGTGCATGAGCTGGTGCCGGATCACCATCGCCAACAGGTGGCGTGGAGCCGGGCCACGGTGTCGTTCGCCACGTTTCAGGCGCTGGCGGGCTTCGCCTATTCGGCGCTGTTCAACGCCACGGGCGGACAACATGCGCTGGTCTTCGTGATTGCCGGCGGTGCCATGGTGATCGCGCTGATACTTGAGCACGCCATGAAATTGCTGCCCTCCTCCGTCGAACAACGCTGCTGCGCCGAATGACGGGAATCATTGCGCCCTGACTGCGTTCCCATCTACTGATCACTTTTTCAAGAGGAATCGAAAATGACGTTGCCCACTGAAATGACCCGAATCGAAATCACCGAACCGGGTGGGCCCGAGGTTCTGCAATCCCGACGCGTGCCGCTGCCGGTCGTCGCAGAAGGCGAAGTGCTGATCCGTGTGCACGCCGCCGGCGTCAATCGCCCGGACGCCCTGCAACGCGCCGGCAAGTACCCGATGAAACCCGGCATGAACCCGATCCCGGGCCTTGAAGTGGCGGGTGAAGTCGTGGCGGTCGGCAATGGCGTCAGCACATTCGCGGTGGGTGATCGGGTGTGTGCGCTGACCAATGGCGGCGGTTACGCCGAATACTGCGCGGTTCCGGCGGGCCAGGTCTTGCCGATCCCCGATGGGCTGGACTGGATCCAGGCAGCGGCCATTCCGGAAACCTTTTTCACCGTATGGGCCAACCTGTTCGGCCTCGGCGGCGCCAGCCGTGGCCAGCGCGTCTTGATCCACGGCGGCACCAGCGGCATCGGCACCACCGCGTTGATGCTGTGCCGCGAGTTTGGCATCGAAGCTTTCGCCACCGCCGGCAGCGCCGACAAATGCGCAGCGATCCACAATCTGGGCGGCGAAGCGATCAACTACCGGGAACAGGATTTCGCCGCTGTCATCGCTGAAAAAACCGCCGGCCAGGGCGTCAATGTGATCCTCGACATCATGGGCGGCTCGTACCTCAACGAGAACATCAGCGCCTTGGGAATGGATGGGCGGTTGGTAATGATCGGCTTCCTCGGCGGCGCGCGGGCCAATGACATCGATCTGCTGGCCATCCTCGGCAAGCGTGCGGTGGTCACCGGTTCCCTGCTTCGCGCCCGTACCTCGGCGGAAAAAGCCGCCATCGCCGATCAATTGCGCGAACACGTCTGGCCGGCGCTGGCTGCCGGGCGTTGCCTGCCGATCATCGACAAGGTCTACCCGCTCGCCGACGCAGCCAAGGCCCATGCGCACATGGAAGCGGGCGACCACATCGGCAAAATCGTGCTGAAGATCGATTGAGTCGTTGCAGCATTTTGTAATCGTTGCAGGCGTGCGGTGGTCGAAAATGTCACGCGCGGGTCAAGGCATCTGGTAAAAAGCGTTCTTTGTCCGCGCCTTGGTGAAACGTTTAATGTTCCTCGCCTTCATGACCCGACTTCGACGCCGCCGTCTGGCGTTCGCCTGCATGGCTGCCCTGATCATCGGCGTGCCGGCGAGTTGTGCCGTGCTGGAACACACCGAGCGCAAGCTGCTGTTTCGCATTGAACCGGGCACCGCCGGCTGGTATCACGGCTTGCCCGGCAGCGTGCAGGAACTCGACCTGCAACCGAAAAGCTTCAAGGCCGGGCAAAACATTCACGCATGGTGGTGGCCGGCAGAGCGCGCCGATGCACCGGCCATTCTTTATTTGCATGGCGTACGCTGGAATCTGACAGGGCAACTGTTTCGTATCGAACAATTGCGCGCGGCAGGTTATTCGGTATTGGCCATCGACTATCGCGGTTTCGGCCAGAGCCGTGGCGATCTGCCGTCGGAAAGCACGGTGTACGAAGATGCCCGGGTAGCCTGGGAACGCTTCCAGCTGTTGCAACCCGATCCGAACAAACGCCTGATCTACGGGCACTCGCTGGGCGGCGCGGTCGCCATCGATCTGGCTGCCGAACTCGGTCGCGATGCCGCCAGAAATCACACCCCACTGCCGGTGCGCGGGCTGGTCATCGAATCCACGTTTACCTCCCTGGCGGATGTTGCGGCAGCCGTGGCCAACACCTCCCTTCCGGTACGCTGGCTGTTGTCGCAGAAATTCGACTCCATCGACAAGATCGCCGAAATCCACATGCCGTTGCTGGTGGTGCACGGTCTGGCCGACGCCTTCGTGCCGTCACGCTTCAGCGAACAACTGTTCGCCGCCGCCCGGCAGCCGAAGCGCCTGCTGCTGGTGCCCGGCGCAACCCACAACAACAGCATGGCGCTGGGCGGACAGAACTATCGCAAGGCGATCGATGCGCTGATGCAAACCCGACCTGCCGCTCGGGTGGCAGGCGCTGCGGTGCAAAAGAATCCGCGCGATTCCTGACGTCCCTCCCCCGCAGACCATCGGTCACCCCGAAAGGAAATTCTTGCAGCATCGGCTGGAAATCCGGCGATCTAACGCTTTGCTGGATGGAGTCCATCCATGACGCTGCTTCGGCACACCCGGCCGCGCGGCGTTCCACTGCCTATTCGGGAGCACCACCATGAAAATCAACCCGTACCTGATCTTCAACGGCGACTGCCGCACTGCCTTCACGTTTTACGAGCAATGCCTGCAAGGCAAACTCGAAGCGATGATGACCTTCGGCGAAACCCCGGCCGCCGAACATGTCCCCAAAGAGCACCACAACCTGATCATCCACACCTGCCTGAAAGTCGGCGATCAGATGCTCATGGCTTCGGACACCACGCCCGATCGCCCGACCCAAGGCATGAGCGGTTGTTCGATTTCCCTGAATGTCGACAGCATTGCCGAGGCCGAACGGGTGTTTAACGCCCTGGCCAGGGACGGTCGTGTCGACATGCCGCTGGAAGCCACCTTCTGGGCCGCGCGCTTTGGCATGTTGGTGGATCGTTTTGGCGTGTCGTGGATGGTCAATTGCGAAAGTGACAAGTGACGCTGTCATTGCAGCGGACATGAAAAAGCCCGACCTCTTCAGGTCGGGCTTTTTCGTTCAACGCTGGGCCAGTTCATGGCGAACGCACTGCTCGTAGTAGGTTTGCTTGACGGCCGCCGGCTTGAGGCGCGACGCGCTGTCATAGGTCTGCTCGGTAATGCCCATGGCGGTCATGCGCATCCACGGTTGCTGAAACTTGCGTGCCTGCAAGCGCTTGCGCGCGCCATACAGGGAAATCCCTGACAACTTCGATTGTTGCGCGCCGGCCGCGATGTCCGAGCCCCAGGCACACGCAAAACGATGGCTCTTGCTCAGTTCCCTGGCCTGGGCCTCCAACGCGAACAGAGCGAGGGAAAGCGTTGCTACGGTGATGACAATCGTCCGCATATAGCCCACCTAACCTTTTGAAAAAAGGCGAGTTTGCCGGGACTGAAAGCTTTCGGGGGCCAGCAATTTGCCGCCTATTGCTCCCGAGCGCGAACTTCAACCTTTAACCGGTCTGCGCCTTCTTCCTGGCACTGGACGTGGATCGGTACAAACCGCTCGATCACCGAGATGTTGCTGTGCAAATGCTCGGTCATCCTGGGCGTGGTAAACGATCCACCTCCGGCCAGCACGATCGGCAACAGCAGTTGATCAGCCAGATGCTCCGCTACCGCCGCACCGCTGTGCAACCAATCGGTCGCTTGATCGATCGCGGCGTCCGCCACCTTCTCCGAACGCAGTGAGGCTTGACCGAAAGCGCTGAAAACCTCGGTGACGTGTTCAAACGCATATTCCAGCAGCAGCACATTGCCCGGTCCACATGCCGGATCAAGGATGACGGTGTTCAATTCTGCTGACACCATGTTCAATCGCTGGGCCACCCTTTCGAGCTCGCGGACACCGACACTCGGCGCCAGTCCCGCCGTCAGCGCAAACGCCTGTTGCGAAAGCGGCAAACCGCGCTCACACAAGTGCAGTGCTGACAGTTTCGATGGTTGCACCCTGACGTCGATTTCACCGCCACCCGCCGGTACAAACCCGTGGCGCAGCAACGTCAGTTCAACCTCCGCGCCCATGCGTCGCAGCAGCGGCAGCCAGCTGCGGCTGAGAAAATCGGTCGGTGGTGCCAGCGGATTATGCGTGCCGCCGCTGATCCGCACGCGGCTGGCTTGCGGCGCCAGTAACAAGGCGGGCAGCAAGGTTTGCAACACCAGGGTGCAACCGCCGGCGGTGCCAATGGCAAGGCGATAATCGCCGCCACGGATCGGCCCTGGCTCGAAGCTCAATGTCTGCGAGCCCAGTTCAGCCCCCTGGACCTTCGCACCGCAGACCTGCGCCGCCGCCATCACGGCGGTCAGATGCTGGCGCAACAGGCCCGGACGACTGCGACGGGCCCGAATCCGCTCTATTCGAAACGCCTGGCCCGTCACCATCGACAGACTCAGCGCACTGCGCAACACCTGGCCACCGCCGATGGCGCCGTCCAGCTCAATCACGTCCTGTTTCATTTTTTTCCTTAGGCGTACAAACCAACGGTTTCCCGCAGGAATTGATTGAGCTGGCGCGAATCCTCCCGGGTTCGGGGCAATGTCGGCACCACACGCTCAAGTTCCTCCTCGATGAACGCATGCAGCGCCGGACGACGAGGACCGTAAGCGCTTTCGTCGGCATTGCGCTTGAGCGCAAGCAATTCATCGACTTCATCGAGCAAGGCCCGGTCATCGACGGTGCTCAGCAGATCGCTGAACGTCATCGGCGGCCGACCCCGTCCCTGATCGATCCAGCGCACCGCCAGCAGGGGCCGCAGTACATAGAAGTACTTCTTGAACCGCACGCTTTCGCCTTGCAGATAACCACGGAAGGTCTTCTTCGCCATCGACAGGTAATGATTGCGCGCGGCTGGCGGGCTGTAGAACGCCTCGGCCAGTGCCCGCAGCTGAGAAACCGCTGCAGTCTCGCTGCGATAAACCAGCGGTGAGTCGAGCCATTCGAGCAAGGTCGGGTTGGATTTGCGCAACAGCCCGAGGGTTTTGCGCAGCTCCCAGCCACTGACATCCAGCTCGTCATCCAGCGGCCGCTCGATCACATCACTTGGCGTATCGACCTGGACGAACCACTCCGGTTTCTCCACATAAACGAAGCGCACATCGTAATCACTGTCCGGCGAGGCAAAACCCCAGGCCCGGCTGCCCGATTCGCAGGCATACAGCACCGTGACATTGCGTTCGCGTTCTATGCGCGCCAGTTCTTCCAGCACCCGGGCGCGCATGGCGCTGCACAGCGGGTGACGTTCTTCGAATTTCATGTCCTTCAATCCTTGTTCCGGCGTGCCTTGCGGCACGCGTTATCCCTTGACGCACACCACCTGACGCAGGGTGTGCAGCACTTCAACCAGCTCACGCTGGGCGTGCATGACTTTGTCGATGTCCTTGTAGGCCATCGGAATTTCATCGATCACCGCAGCGTCCTTGCGGCATTCAACGTGCGCGGTGGCGCGGATCTGGTCTTCGACGGTGAAGGTGTTTTGGCCTTGGTTCGGCTCATGGTTCGACCGGCACCGTGGCTGCAGGAGCAAAACGATTCTTCGTTGCCCAGACCGCGCACGATGAAACTCTTGGCGCCCATCGAACCGGGAATGATCCCCAACTCGCCCTTCTTCGCTGACACCGCGCCTTTGCGGGTGACCAGAATGTCCTCGCCGAAATGCCGCTCTTTCTGCACGTAGTTGTGGTGGCAGTTCACCGCTTCCAGCGCGACGTCGAATGGCTTGCGGATGATCTGCCGCGTGGCCTGAATCACCGCTTGCATCATCAGCGCACGGTTCTGCTTGGCGAAATCCTGGGCCCAGCCCACGGCTTCCACGTAGTCATCAAAATGCCGGCTGCCTTCTTCGAAGTACGCCAGGTCACGATCCGGCAGGTTGGCGATGTGCTGACGCATATCCGCCTGGGCCATCTGGATGAACAGGTTGCCGATGGCGTTGCCGACACCGCGCGAGCCGCTGTGCAACATGAACCAGACCCGGTTGGCCTCATCCAGGCACACTTCGATGAAGTGGTTACCGCTGCCCAGTGTTCCGAGATGCCCGCGGTTGTTGGTGTTGGCCAGTTTCGGGTACTTGTCGGTGATCGCCTTGAACCGTGGATTCAACGCCGCCCAGGCCTGATCGGCCTGTTGCGGGACTTCGTCCCAGGCGCCTTTGTCACGGCGCGACCGGGTCGAACTGCGGCCATGAGGCACCGCTTGCTCGATGGCACTGCGCAGGCCATGCAGATTGTCCGGCAGATCGGCCGCAGTCAGCGAGGTTCGCGCGGCAATCATGCCGCAACCGATGTCCACCCCGACCGCTGCCGGGATGATCGCGCCGACCGTTGGAATCACGCTGCCGATGGTCGAGCCCTTGCCCAGATGGACGTCCGGCATGACCGCCAGGTGCTTGAAGATGAAGGGCATCTTCGCCGTGTTCATCAACTGCTCGCGCGCTTCGTTTTCCACCGGGACGCCTTCGGTCCAGAGCTTGATCGGTTTGCCGTTGGCGACTTCCAGCAGTTGGTAAGTGTGTTCTTTCATCATCTCGATTCTTCAAGTAGTCCCACCGGCAGTCGCCGGCAGATTCAAAAAAAGGTGGCACGACAAAGGTTGATGACTGTTGCGCGTTGCCGCGCACCGGGGTTAGCCGGCCTCAAATGTACAGCCATCGGCATTCGTGCCGTCACGCGCACTGACAAGGGTTTGGTGGGACGTCTTGGATGTAGTCCCACCGGCATTCAGTGCCCGTGACAAATCAATTCGTTGGGCGGCTCAGCGCTTCACCCCATGCTTTCAATCGCTTCGACCCAGTGCTGCGGTCCGTACAGGCCGGCAGTGAACTGCTCGATCACATCGAACACCGCGTCACTGAAACCGCCGACATTCAGGATGTCGTCACGATCCGCCGCTGGTGTCGCCCAACCCGGTTGCAGGTCAATGCAAATCAGGCGTGCCTGGGGGTTGATGCGCTTTATCCGTTCCCATTGCAGCATCGTCTCGCTGGCGCCCTGGCGTCGCGCATCGATCCAGGATTCGTTGTCCGACACCATGATCAGCGTATCGACCCTGGCCTTGCTGTCCGCCAGCTTCTTCAACGGCGCCGAGCAGCAGGTTCCGCCGCCGAAAATGCCCGCAAGCTTTTCGGCATTACTGATCACACTGTCGCGCGGGTTGAGAGTGATATCCACCACCTTCCATTCGAACGGCATCACCCGCGCCGTCGGTTGTTTGCGCAACACCGCCGCCGTAATCAACGCCGCCACATCGATGCAGCGCACCGCCGTGGTCGCGCCCTGACGGTAACCGGTCAGCGGGCTGCCCATCGAGCCGGAAACATCCGGGCAAACCACCACCGCACCCGGAAGCTTCGGCACATTGGTCAACGACAGCTCCAGCGCATCCTGCAAAGCCTCGCGAATCAGCGCCGGCACGTCATCGCCGACCATCCTGTACGCCGCCAGCAACTGGTACGGATACACCCGCGCTTTAGCGACCGCTTCAGGATCCGCCAACCGCACGGCCACGTATTCGGTGCAACCCGGTACTTCAAAAGCACCGTGGCGCGCCAGCGTATTAAGGTTGATACGCAGGCCATGCCAGCCCATGTTTCGTGCCTGAGCCGCCCATTGCTCCTTGCTCAATGTTTCGTTACCGAGCAATTGAAACGGCACTTCAGGCACTTGATCACTCGCACCGCTGCGAAAGGCCAGCAAATCGCGAGTCAGTGCGGGCAACGCCTGTGCATCCACCGGTTTACCGATCACCCAGGCAAAAAAAGCTTCGCGCCAGGCCTCGGACGGTTTTGGGTGAACCATCTTCACCACATCCGCCAGCGAAGGCTGATTGCCGATCGATGCCTGCAACAGCTGTCGCTCGGTCGCGCTGTTCAGCCAGTTCTGCACCAGACGCTTGGGTTGAGAACCGAGGGAGCGGCGACCGGTGGCGCCACTGCGCAGGATCTGCACGAAGTTGCGCAGCATCTTGCCGCTGTCCACGACCTGCCCGAACACCTCCGGCACCAGCGCCGAACGCTGAGCCGTCAGCGCTGCCAGCAACAACGCCGGCATGTCTTTCATGTGTCCTTTCTGGCGAGCATAAAGAGCGGCATTTGCCACGAAACGGCTGTCCAGCTCCGCCACCAGCTTCAACACCTGATCCAAGTGACTTTGCGCGGATGCGTAAAAGGTCGAATTCAGGCAACCGGTGACTGCCAACTGAGCCAATTGATGCTTGGGCGTGTAGGCATAAGCCGCGGCTCCGGAAGCATTTAAAGTGTCGCAGGCCGGCAGGGTTTTCGATTGCGTGTTGAAGAGGTTGAAGTTGGCCATCGTGGCGTCTCGCTGTGTTGTCCTGTTCGTTGCGAGAGGTATAGCAGCCGCTGTGCCAATTTTTGACGACCATCGTGAAATATTTTTATCTATTTGATTTATAACGTTTTTATTTCTAGAGCGAGCGTGACCTGATTTTCATCACGACAAATAAAGCCCTAGAACACTATCATTCGATATCGTCATTTATCTTTCAGGATAATCAATGTCCAGCAAGCGCACCGTCGCCATCGGTTTCATCGGCGCCACCCTCGATCGCGTAGGCAAAGGCGCCAACCGCTGGAACCATTGGCGGCCTAGCGTGGGCCTGTGCCAGCAACCGGACGTATTGATCCATCGCCTGGAACTGATACACGGCACAGATGCACGGGACGCGAGCCTGGCCGAACGCATTCGCGAGGACATCCGTCAGGTGTCTCCGGGCACGGAAGTGCGCCTGCACCCGATGGCGTTGCGCAACCCCTGGGATTTCGAAGAGGTCTACGGCGCACTCCACGACTTCACCTCCGAGTACACCTTCGATACCGAGCGTGAGGACTATCTGGTGCACATCACCACGGGGACCCACGTCGCGCAGATCTGCTGGTTCTTGCTGACCGAGGCGCGCTACCTGCCCGCGCGCCTGATCCAGACCTCCCCCGCCCGCCGCAAGAGCGAAGAAGAACCGGCCACCGGCACCCACGCCCTGATCGACCTGGATCTGTCGCGCTACGACCGGATTGCTTCACGCTTCACCCACAGACGTCTGGAAGGCCTGGAGTTTCTCAAGTCCGGCATCGCCACCCGCAACACCGCATTCAACCGCTCGATCGAGCAGATCGAACGCGTGGCCGTGCGCTCGAAAGCGCCGATGCTGCTGATCGGCCCGACCGGCGCCGGCAAATCCTTTCTCGCCCGACGCATCTACGAGCTCAAACGCAGTCGCCATCAAATGCAGGGACGTTTCGTTGAAGTCAACTGCGCCACCCTGCGTGGCGACGGGGCAATGTCCGCGCTGTTCGGCCACGTCAAAGGCGCCTTTACCGGCGCACAAAACGCTCGCGACGGCCTGCTGCGCGCAGCTGACGGCGGCATGTTGTTTCTCGACGAGATCGGCGAGCTGGGCGCGGACGAACAAGCCATGCTGCTCAAGGCCATCGAAGAGAAGCGCTTCTTCCCGCTGGGCTCGGACAAGGAGGTCGACAGCGATTTCCTGATCATCGCCGGCACCCACCGCGACCTGCGCAGTCGCGTCGCCGAAGGTCTGTTCAGGGAAGATCTCTACGCACGGATCAACCTCTGGACGTTCGACCTGCCGGGCCTGGCGGGTCGCCGCGAAGACATCGAACCCAACATCGATTTCGAGCTTGAACGCCACGCGCGCGAACACGGCCAACTGGTGCGCTTCAATCTTGAAGCACGACGGCGCTACTTGAGTTTCGCCAGCTCACGGGAAGCTGCGTGGCTGGGCAATTTCCGCGAGCTTTCGGCCTCGATCACGCGCATGGCGACGCTGGCCGACAGCGGGCGAATCGATGAAGCGCAGGTCGAGGAGGAAATTGATCGGCTGCGGTATGCGTGGGGCCTGGCGCAACCGGCCGGGATGACGAATGACTTGCCGGGCGATGCCGAGACGCTGGATCTGTTTGATCGATTGCAATTGAAAGCAGTGCTTGAGGTTTGTAGACAGGCAGACAGCTTGTCGGATGCCGGCAGGCGACTGTTCGGCGTGTCGCGACAGGCGAAGGCGCAGCCCAATGATGCGGACCGATTGAGGAAGTACCTCGGACGGTTCGGCATTGACTGGAGCCAGTTGCGTGAGCAGTGAAACATGACCGTGACCAATTGAGTCGATGAGATAAACTGCGCCGCACCGCGATACCGGCACCGAACGAAGGACAAAAACGGATGGACTTACTGGATTTTTTTTCAAACCTGCTATCGATTCTTGACGGCTTCCAGACGTCCGGCCAAAAGCCTCGCAGAGTCTTCACCCGCGGATTTGTCGTGACCTGCGTCTTTGTGGCGATCATCGAGCTGTTCTTGCTGAACCACATCTATAGCGGGCGTGCGTGAAGAATAGCTATGAGTTCCCGCCCGTCAGTTGACCGGCACTTTACCCCGAGTCAGAACTTCCAACGTCTATCCACCTGACGCGGAAGCCCGACGATGAACAGAACCATTGCAGCCCTCATGCTTGGAAGTCTTTTATCTGCCACCGCACCGCTGGCGATGGCGGGAAGCAGCGTACCGCCTACCGGAATTCCAGGGGTCAATCAGGGAGGCACCGAATCCAAGGAAGACAAGGCCGATAAAAAGGGTGAAGAAGCCTCGGGGTCGAACTCCGGTGCAGAGTCCCACGAGACAGAGAAGGACGCACAAACATCCAGCAGGTCGAAGGATGGATTTGAAGAAAAGAAACCTTGAACGGTTTTGCTGCAACAGCAATTTTTCGCGGGCACAAAAAAGCCGATCCAGGTGATCGGCTTAAATGTCTGATTTTACTCAGGAATAATGGTCGGGACGGAGTGATTCGAACACTCGACCCCTAGCACCCCATGCTAGTGCGCTACCGGACTGCGCTACGCCCCGACTAGGCGTGAAACTCGCTCTTCGTCTCGAAGAACGCTCAAGAATATATCGCAAGCTTTTGAAAACTGGAAGTATTTAAAAGCAGGAAATTATTTCTTGAGAACCACCAGAACGTCTTCGAGCTCGGCGATCATCTGGCGGATCATTTGCTTGTATTGGGTGGTGTCGTCTTTGGCCTCATCGCCGGACAGTCGCAGACGCGCACCGCCGATGGTGAACCCCTGATCGTAAAGGAGCGCGCGGATCTGCCGGATCATCAGCACGTCCTGGCGCTGATAATACCGGCGGTTTCCGCGGCGTTTGACGGGGTTGAGCTGAGGAAACTCCTGCTCCCAATAGCGCAGCACGTGTGGTTTTACCGCACACAGCTCGCTGACTTCACCGATGGTGAAGTAGCGTTTGCCCGGGATGACGGGTAGTTCGTCGTTATGACTTGGTTCCAGCATAAGCCTCAACTCGGGCCTTCAACTTCTGCCCTGGACGAAAGGTGACCACACGGCGAGCCGTGATCGGGATTTCTTCCCCCGTTTTCGGGTTGCGGCCAGGCCGCTGGCGTTTGTCCCGAAGGTCGAAATTGCCGAAACCCGACAATTTGACCTGCTCGTTGTCTTCGAGAGCGTGCCTGATTTCCTCGAAAAACAGCTCCACCAATTCCTTGGCTTCCCGCTTGTTCAGGCCCAGCTCTTCATACAGACGTTCCGCCATCTCAGCTTTCGTCAAAGCCCCCATACGTCACTTCCTTAACGTGGCGTTCAACCTTTGTTCGAGCGAGGTGAGGATATTTTGCGTCGTCGAATTCACCTCATCGTCATTAAGAGTGCGCGATGGATGCTGCCAGGTCAAGCCGACTGCAAGGCTTTTTCTATCAGGATCAATGCCTTTACCCTGATACACGTCAAATAGCCTGAGGTCTGTCAGCCATTCGCCTGCATTTTCACGGATTACGTCCAGTACAGCCGAGGCTGCGACGTCTTTGTGCGCAATCAGTGCCAGGTCACGACGCACCTCAGGAAAGCGCGACAACTCATGGAATTTCGGCATTTTACCCAGAGCGACTTCAGCCAGAACCAGCTCGAAGACGAAGACCGGACGGTCGAGACCCAGGGATTTCGACAACTCAGGGTGAATCGCGCCGATAAAGCCGACTTCACGCCCTTCCCGCTCGATGCGTGCGGTCTGGCCAGGATGCAGTGCAGGATGTTTACCCGGTGCAAAAGTGAACTGATCCAGCGCACCAGCAAAGCCCAGCACCGCTTCTACGTCAGCCTTGACGTCGAAGAAGTCAACGGTGTCGCGACCTTGCGCCCAGCCTTCCGGCAGACGGCTGCCGCACACCACACCGGCGATCATCGGCTCTTGTTTCAGACCTTCCAGCTGACCTACAAAGCGCAGACCGCTCTCGAACAGACGAACGCGATCCTGCTGACGGTTGAGGTTGTGCTGCAGCGCCTTGACCAGACCCGGCCACAGCGACGAACGCATGGCGGCCATGTCATTGGAGATCGGGTTCGCCAACAGCAGCGGCTCAACGCCCGGGTTGAACAGCTCGAACTGCTTCGGATCGATGAAACTGTAAGTGATTGCTTCCTGATAACCACGAGCGACCAGCAGACGACGCAGTTCCGGCAGATCGCTGCGCGCTTCGGCCTTGGCCTGTGGCGCCAGACGAGCTTGCGGGTAACGAACCGGCAGGCGGTTGTAACCGTACAGACGTGCCAGCTCTTCGATCAGATCGACTTCCAGGCTGATATCGAAGCGATGGCTCGGCACTTCTACGCGCCACTGCCCTGCTCCGTCGGCGGAAACCTTCAGACCCAAAGCACTGAGCAGACGCTCGACTTCGGCGGAATCCATTTCCATGCCCAGCATCTGGGTAATGCGCTGCGCACGCAGAGTGATCGGCGCGATCGACGGCAGGTGCTGCTCGCTGACGGTCTCGATGATCGGGCCAGCTTCGCCACCGGTGATTTCCAGCAGCAGGCCAGTGGCGCGCTCCATGGCTTCACGGGCCAGTTGCCAGTCCACACCGCGCTCGTAGCGGTGCGAAGCATCGGTGTGCAGACCGTAGGAACGAGCCTTGCCCGCCACAGCGATCTGGTCGAAGAACGCACTCTCAAGGAATACATCGCGAGTGGTCGCGGATACACCGCTGTGCTCGCCACCCATCACGCCGGCAATCGCCAGAGCGCGACTGTGGTCGGCGATCACCAGCGTATCGCTACGCAGGCTGACTTCCTGACCGTCGAGCAGCACGAGCTTCTCACCCTCTTCCGCCATGCGCACCCGGATGCCGCCATTGATTTCGGCGAGATCGAAAGCGTGCAGCGGCTGACCCAGTTCGAGCATTACGTAGTTGGTGATGTCGACTGCGGCATCGATGCTGCGCACTTCAGCGCGACGCAGACGCTCAACCATCCACAGCGGCGTCGGCTTGGACAGATCAACGTTGCGAATGACACGACCCAGATAACGCGGGCACGCGGCAGGTGCCAGAACCTCTACCGAGCGCACTTCGTCGTGCACCGCAGGAACGGTCATCACCACCGGGCGAGTGACCGGAGCGTCGTACAGCGCGCCGACTTCACGAGCCAGACCAGCCAGAGACAGACAGTCGCCACGGTTCGGAGTCAGGTCGACTTCGATGCTGGCGTCTTCCAGGTCCAGATAAACACGGAAATCTTCGCCCACCGGCGCATCAGCCGGCAGCTCCATCAGACCGTCATTGCCTTCGCCGATCTGAAGTTCGGCTTGCGAGCACAGCATGCCGTTGGACTCGACGCCGCGCAGCTTGGCCTTCTTGATCTTGAAGTCGCCCGGCAGTTCGGCACCGATCATCGCGAACGGAATCTTCAGGCCCGGACGCACGTTTGGCGCACCGCACACGACCTGGAAAGTTTCCGCGCCATTGCTGACCTGGCAAACGCGCAATTTGTCGGCATCGGGGTGCTGCTCGGTGCTCAGCACCTCGCCCACCACCACGCCACTGAAAACACCGGCGGCCGGCGTAACGCTATCGACCTCAAGACCGGCCATCGACAGACGGGCAACCAGCGCGTCGCGATCTACCTGCGGGCTGACCCAGCCACGCAGCCATTGTTCACTGAATTTCATCCTGCTCTCCTAAGAATTCGTTACGACTAGCGAAATTGCGCGAGGAACCGCAAGTCGTTGTCGAAGAACAGACGCAAGTCGTTCACGCCGTAACGCAGCATGGCCAGACGCTCAACGCCCATGCCGAAGGCAAAGCCCGAGAACTCTTCCGGATCGATCCCGGACATGCGCAACACGTTCGGGTGAACCATGCCGCAGCCCATCACTTCCAGCCAGCCGGTCTGTTTGCAGACGCGGCAGCCTTTACCACTGCACATCACGCATTCCATGTCGACTTCGGCGGAAGGCTCGGTGAACGGGAAGTACGAAGGACGGAAACGCACGGCCAGTTCTTTTTCGAAGAACACCCGCAGGAACTCTTCGATCGTGCCTTTGAGGTCGGCGAAGTTGATATCGCGATCGACCAGCAAGCCTTCGACCTGGTGGAACATCGGCGAGTGGGTGATATCGGAGTCGCTGCGGTACACACGACCTGGGCAGACGATGCGGATCGGCGGCTTTTTCGATTCCATGGTGCGGACCTGTACCGGCGAGGTATGGGTGCGCAGCAACATGTTGGCGTTGAAATAGAAGGTGTCATGCATCGACCGGGCCGGGTGGTGGCCTGGGATGTTGAGCGCCTCGAAGTTGTGATAGTCGTCTTCGACCTCAGGGCCTTCGGCGATGCCGTAGCCGATATGGGTGAAGAACTGTTCGATACGTTCCAGAGTCCGGGTTACCGGATGCAGACCACCGGAGGTCTGACCACGGCCCGGCAGGGTCACGTCAATGGATTCGGCAGACAGTTTGGCAGCCAGTTCGGCTTCCTCAAACAAAGCCATGCGCGCATTGAGAACGCCTGTAACACGCTCCTTGGCAACGTTGATCAGGGCGCCGACTTGCGGACGCTCTTCTGCCGGCAAATTCCCCAGGGTCTTCATCACCTGAGTCAATTCACCTTTTTTGCCAAGGTATTGAACCCGGATTTGCTCCAGGGCATTGATATCTTCAGCGCTTTGCACAGCCTCTAGTGCTTGAGAGACCAGCGCATCCAGGTTTTCCATGTACAGACTCCAGATACAAAATAGGGGAAGAGCTTGAAGGCTCTTCCCCTATTTATGACGTTTAACACCTGACCCCACAGAGGTGAGGCCGGGTGACTGTCGGGGGTACTTAAGCCAAGGTGGCTTTAGCTTTCTCGACAATCGCAGCAAACGCCGCTTTTTCGTTCACTGCCAGATCAGCCAGAACCTTACGGTCGATCTCGATGGACGCTTTTTTCAGGCCGGCGATGAATCGGCTGTAGGACAGACCGTTAACACGAGCACCAGCGTTGATACGAGCGATCCACAGAGCGCGGAACTGACGTTTTTTCTGACGACGGTCACGGTAGGCGTATTGGCCTGCCTTGATTACCGCTTGCTTGGCAACACGGAATACGCGGGAGCGTGCGCCGTAGTAGCCTTTAGCAAGTTTCAGAATTTTTTTGTGACGTTTACGGGCAATGACGCCACGCTTTACACGAGCCATGAGTTACTTCCTCTATTCTTGATCCAAAAATTAACGAAGGCGCAGCATGCGCTCGACTTTTGCCACGTCAGACGGATGCAGCAAGCTGCTACCGCGCAGTTGACGCTTACGCTTGGTCGACATTTTGGTCAGGATGTGGCTCTTGAAAGCGTGCTTGTGCTTGATACCGTTAGCAGTTTTCAGAAACCGCTTAGCAGCACCACTTTTGGTTTTCATCTTTGGCATGTTCGGATACTCCGCATTCAGTTGATAAACATAATCAGAAGGCCTGCCGTGCCCTGTTGATTACTTCTTCTTTTTCGGGGCGATGACCATGATCAGCTGGCGTCCTTCCATCTTAGGATGCTGTTCGACCGAACCGTACTCGAGCAGGTCTTGTTCAACCCGCTTGAGGAGTTCCATCCCCAGCTCCTGGTGGGCCATCTCACGGCCGCGGAATCGCAAGGATACCTTGGCCCTGTCCCCGTCACTCAGGAAACGTACCAGGTTGCGCAGTTTTACCTGGTAATCCCCTTCCTCCGTCCCTGGACGAAACTTGATTTCTTTTACCTGAATCTGCTTCTGGTTCTTCTTCGCCGCAGCAATCTGCTTCTTCTTTTCGAAGATCGATTTGCCGTAGTCCATCACCCGGCAAACCGGTGGGACTGCGTCGGCAGAGATTTCTACCAGATCAAGCTTGGCTTCTTCAGCAATACGAAGCGCTTCATCAATCGAGACGATGCCAATCTGCTCGCCATCAGCGCCAATTAACCGAACCTCGCGTGCCGAGATATTCTCGTTGATCGGGGCTTTCGGTGCAGCTCGTTTATCTTGTCTCATTTCACGCTTAATAATAATTACTCCGAATCTGGGCGACCACGCCGGGAAACCGCTTGCGCGAGAAACTCAGCGAACTGGGCGACGGGCATCGAGCCCAGGTCAGCACCTTCACGAGTACGCACAGCGACAGTCTGCATCTCGACTTCCTTATCCCCAATAACCAAGAGATATGGAACCTTGAGCAAAGTATGCTCGCGGATTTTAAAGCCGATCTTTTCATTTCTCAAGTCGGACTTGGCACGAAACCCGCTTTCGTTGAGAGTTTTTTCGACCTGAGCGACGAAATCTGCCTGTTTATCAGTGATATTCATGATCACTGCCTGGGTTGGCGCCAGCCACGCAGGGAATGCACCTTCGTAGTGCTCGATCAGAATCCCGACGAAACGCTCGAACGAACCGAGGATCGCACGGTGCAACATCACCGGGTGCTTGCGGCTATTGTCTTCGGAGACGTATTCGGCTCCCAGACGCACAGGCAGGTTGAAATCGAGCTGCAAGGTACCACACTGCCACACGCGGCCGAGGCAATCTTTCAGCGAGAATTCAATCTTCGGACCGTAGAACGCACCCTCACCCGGCTGCAGATCGTATGGCAGGCCAGCGCTATCAAGGGCTGCAGCGAGGGCTGCTTCGGCGCGATCCCACAGCTCGTCGGAACCAACGCGCTTTTCCGGACGAGTGGACAGCTTCATCTCGACATCGGTGAAGCCGAAGTCACGGTAAACATCCATGGTCAGCTTGATGAACGCAGCGGATTCAGCCTGCATCTGCTCTTCGGTGCAGAAGATATGGGCGTCATCCTGAGTGAACGCACGCACACGCATGATGCCGTGCAGCGCACCCGAAGGTTCGTTACGGTGGCAGGCACCGAACTCGGCCAGACGCATCGGCAACTCGCGGTAGCTTTTCAGGCCCTGATTGAACACCTGCACGTGGCACGGGCAGTTCATCGGTTTGATGGCGTAGTCGCGGCTTTCCGACTCGGTAGTGAACATGTTGTCGGCGTAGTTGGCCCAGTGCCCGGACTTTTCCCACAGGCTACGATCAACGACTTGCGGCGTCTTGATTTCAAGATAGCCATTGTCGCGCTGCACCTTGCGCATGTACTGCTCGAGTACCTGGTACAACGTCCAGCCATTCGGGTGCCAGAACACCATGCCCGGCGCTTCTTCCTGTGTATGGAACAGGCCCAGGCGCTTGCCGATCTTGCGGTGATCGCGCTTTTCAGCTTCTTCGATACGCTGGATGTAAGCAGCCAGTTGCTTCTTGTCTGCCCACGCGGTGCCATAAACGCGCTGCAATTGCTCGTTCTTGGCATCACCGCGCCAGTAGGCGCCGGACAGCTTGGTCAGCTTGAAGGATTTCAGGAAGCGTGTGTTCGGCACGTGCGGACCGCGGCACATGTCGACGTATTCTTCGTGGTAGTACAGGCCCATGGCCTGCTCGTTCGGCATGTCTTCGACCAGGCGCAGCTTGTAGTCTTCGCCACGGGCCTTGAACACTTCGATCACTTCGGCACGCGGAGTGACTTTCTTGATCACGTCATATTCTGTATCGATAAGCTGCTGCATGCGCTGTTCGATGGCCGCCATGTCGTCCGGAGTAAAAGGACGCTCGAAGGCGATGTCGTAATAGAAACCTTCGTCGATGACCGGCCCGATGACCATTTTTGCAGTCGGATACAGCTGCTTGACCGCATGGCCGACCAGGTGGGCGCAAGAGTGGCGAATGATCTCCAGCCCCTCTTCATCCTTTGGCGTGATGATTTGCAGCGTTGCGTCGCTGTCGATGATGTCGCTAGCGTCAACCAGCTTGCCGTTCACCTTGCCGGCCAGGGTGGCCTTGGCCAGGCCTGCACCGATGGATGCGGCGACCTCGGCTACGGAAACCGGGTGATCGAATGAACGTTGACTGCCGTCGGGAAGAGTAATAGTTGGCATGGCGCCTCCTCTCCTAGTGGTGACCCCTACCAAAGGTCACGTGGGTTGGGATGAGCCAGTACAAGATCCGGTCCAGGCCATTCAATGACGAACGCCTGCCTTACAGCGGCAGGAGCCTTGCGGCCAACCGGAAAACCGAACCAGAGTGACTGGGATTCAAATCAGAAAATTCGTGCGCGGCCGCAACCGGGACTGAAGGTCATCCGGAGCCTGCGAACGCCCGAGCCAGGCATGCTAGCACAGATGAATGGTCACCGATGCACTCTGGTTTTTACCAAGAGGCAAATCGTCTGTTTTATGCCAGAGTGCTGAACTTGATCGGCCTTTGGGCCCTCAGATAACAAGACATTGACCCACAAGGAGCATCCTCGCATGCGTCTTAATACCCTGCTTGCTGCAGTCGCCCCCCTCGTTTTGCTGCTGCCGCTGAGCGCCCACGCCGACTGGCCAAAGGGCGAGCGTGAGAAATACATGGCTCAGTGCACCCAGGCGGCCACTCCGCAAATCGGTGCCGCTGCCGCAAAATCCCACTGCGCGTGCGGTGCCGATGCCATCAAGTCTTATCCGGCCAGCGACATTCAGTCATTGATGGACAACAAGGCCACGCCTGAGCTGCAACAAAAAGCTCTGGGGCAAATTGCCAAATGCAAGGCCAACGTCCCGGCGAAAAAATGATGAAACAGGCCTTTTCACTGCCCCCAGCCCCGCTGAAAGGCATCTGATTCAGGCCTTTTCGTACGATTTATGCAGGTTTTACAGGTTTTTTTATTGTCTTTACTTTTCGCGAAAAGCCTTTTAAACCGGGGCCTCCAGCCGAAACAGGCAGTAAAGAAAACACGACTGATTGGCAAACAGCACGTCCGGGGGGCTACCAAAGCGAACATTTCGACTATGATACCCCGGTGTGCCCAGTTGGCCTGAGCAGCACAGTACTACTGAAAATATATGTTTCTTGGAGATACACCATGTCTAATCGCCAAACCGGCACCGTTAAATGGTTCAACGATGAAAAAGGCTTCGGCTTCATCACTCCTCAAGGTGGCGGTGACGACCTGTTCGTACACTTCAAAGCTATCGAAACTGACGGTTTCAAAAGCCTGAAAGAAGGCCAAACCGTCTCCTTCGTGGCTGAGAAAGGCCAAAAGGGTATGCAAGCTGCACAAGTTCGCCCAGAGTAATTTCCCGGCGCACTAAAAAAACCCCGTCCATGTGACGGGGTTTTTTATGGGTGATACAAAAGCTCGACAGATTCAGCCGCAGTTGACGCGGGTGACCACCAGGTTCTGATCGGTATTCAGGTTGAGGCGATCAGAGCGGTACTCCAAAGTAATCATGTCATTGGGCTTGAGGAACCGGGCGTTCTGCGCACCGGCTTTTTTGCGTGCCTGCTCCAACAGCTCCGGCGAAGCTTTCTTGCCGAGAGCGAATTCCGCTGCTGACGCCTCACAACGACCAAGGCCGGCCTCAGTCGTCACTGGATCCTTTTGCGACTCACTGGAGGTTGTGCTGCAACCCGCCAACACAGCAACGGTCATCAGTGCACCCAGTGACGCGAACTTCCAAGGCATGAAGCCTCCTTATTTCAATTTTGAGCAGAGATCGTGCGACCGCCAATACGGCGTTTGGTTTCACGGTGAGAGCCATCCCCCTGCCCCACGATCGGAAAAACGCCGAGTGTGCCTGAGCAACGCCTGAAATCTCACCCCGTAAAACGTCACTGAATATTAATAAGGCTCAATAGACATCAATGTAGTCGTAAGGCGGATTCGGCCAATTGTCTTTGAGCGCATTGAAAATCTGCATGACCCAGACTTCGTCGCTGGCCGCGACATTTCCCACATACCCCGAGCCTTTTGCCCAGGTCTCCAAGCGAAACAGCAGGCCATCGATGTCCTGGCCGCCAGTGACACCCGAAGAGATATAGGCAATCCCGCCCTTGGTCACGCGCAGTTGGGTATGTTCGTCATCACTGGCCGACGCCAGCATCCGGCGGACAGCATCAAGGGTCAGGCCATCGGGGCTATTCAGATCGATCTGCACAGCGCAATCCTTGTTTTCTGCGGAAACGACCAAGTGTCGCATAGCCCTGCGCTCATGCCTAAGTCGCAGTGCCAAACGCTCGACAAAATGGTTAACTCAAAAATCCGATCTCGCGACCGAGCCTTGCCATGACCACCGTAAGCATTACCGCCGACATCAAGGCCACCTGGCCACAAGGGCACAGCTCCTATAGTCCGGGCAGTCCGGAGGAATTGGCATTGATCACTATCGATTTGCTGGTGAAGTCGCTGGGAACCCAGGGCGCGCAGTCATTCATTGCCCAGCTGTTCGAGAAATATCCCGATGACATCAAAGGGGCATCGGACACCGAGAGGGAGTAAAAGCCCGCAAGCTGGCACCTGCGGGGCGTATCGCTTACTTCAGACGCTTGAGACGCTCGGTCAGCAGGTCGAAGAAGCCCTGGGCGTCACCGCTCTCCACCCAGAAAGCGTTCTTCGGCGCCTTCAGGCCGTCATACCAGTCGACAATGGTCTGGCCGAAGGTCGGGCCTTCACGGCTGTCGACCACCACATTCACCGAACGCCCCGTGAACAGCTCAGGCTTGAGCAGGTAAGCCACGACAGTGGCGTCATGCACCGGGCCACCCGGAATGCCGTAGTGCTCCATATCCCCTTTGATGTACTCGTTGAGGATGTCGCCAACAATCTTGCTCGCATTGTTGTTCAGCGCCGCGATCTGCTTCAGGCGCGCGTCACTGGTCAGGATCTTGTGGGTCACGTCCAGCGGCAGGTAAGTCAGTTTCACGCCGCTTTTGAGCACCACCTCCGCGGCTTGCGGGTCGGCGTACAGATTGAACTCGGCCACTGGCGTGATATTGCCGCCATTGAAGTGGGCGCCCCCCATGATCACTACTTCCTTGATTCCCTGAACAATCTCCGGCTCCTGGATCAGCGCCAGGGCCAGGTTGGTCTGCGGGCCGAGCATCGCAATAGTGATACTGTGCGGCTTGGCTTTTTTCAGGGTGTCGATCAGGTAGTTGACAGCATTGCCCTCGGCCAGGCCTTTTTTCGGTTCGTGCACGGTGACACCCGACAGGCCTTCCTTGCCATGGATGTTTTCGGCGTAGATCGGCGTGCGCATCAACGGTTTTGGCGCGCCGGCGTACACCGGAATCTCTTCCCGCCCTGCCCACTCACGGGCCAACCGCGCATTGCGCGAAGTCTTGTCCAGACGCACGTTGCCAGCGACGGTGGTCAACGCACGAATGTTCAAATCCTCCGGGGAGGCCAGGGCAAACAACAGGGCGACCACGTCGTCGGCGCCAGGGTCGGTGTCGATGATCAGGTCGATCTTTTCCGCCGCCTGGGCGCCGGTCGCGGTTATCACGGACAAAAGCAGCAGACTCCGAATCAATTGATGCATTTTTTGAGCATAGCGGTGCATGGCGCATTCCTTGTGCAGATGAAATCAAAAGGGGCGAACCCTGTTTAGAACGTAACACCGGCCACAAGCACGATGTTGCAGTACGGCTGACATTCACCCGTACGAACAATCGCTCGTGCCTGTCGGCTGAGTACCTTGAACTGCTCGTGACTGAACAGGTCACGCCGCCCCAGCGAGCCTTCGTCATTCAGTTCGTCCAGCGTGGGCAGCGAAGTCGGTTGCTTGTCGAAAATCTCCTTGGCCAGTGCGTGGCTTTCCACCTGCATCTCGCTGAGCACGACTTTCAGGGTGCTGACGAAATCCGGCACGCCGTGCGTCAACGCCAGGTCGATCAACTCGACACCCGGCGGTACCGGCAGGCCGGCATCGCCGATCACGACCATGTCGCCGTGGCCGAGGGAAGCAATCAGCCGCGAAAGGGCGACATTGAGCAAAGGAGTCTTTTTCATGCGGGTTTGAATGCCTGTACGTCGGAGGTGGTAGGAATGGAGGGCTGGGCACCTGCCCGGGTGACCGACAGGGCCGCAGCGACCTGCCCGAAGCGAATGGCCTCGTCCTCGGTTTTGCCGGTCGCCAGCGCAGCCGCAAATCCGCCGACAAACGTATCCCCGGCGGCAGTGGTATCGACAGCCTTCACTTTGGGTGCAGGAAAATGCCGGTAACCCGTGCCGTTGGCGAACAATGAGCCTTGAGCCCCAAGCGTGATGATGACCTTGCCGGCGCCCAGTGACATCAGGTGCGCTGCTGCTTTTTCAGCGGTCTCCAATGAGTCCACCGGCAAACCGCTGAGGGCGGCGGCCTCGCTCTCGTTGGGAATAAGGTAATCGATTGCAGCAAACCAGTCCGTTGGCAGCGGGCGACTGGCCGGCGCCGGGTTAAGGATGACCGTCTTGCCCAGTTCACGTCCGCGCTTCAGCGCATGGCCTACCGTGGCATCGGGGATTTCCAGCTGGCAAATGATCACGTCGGCAGCCTGCAGCACGGCGTCAAACCGGTCGACAACCGCCGGAGTCATCGAACCATTGGCGCCGGCCACGATGACAATCGCGTTTTGACTGTTGTCATCGACCACGATCAGCGCCACGCCACTGGAATCCTCCACCACGCTGACCGCCTGGCAATCGATCTGCTCGGCCAGCAACGCGTCGCGCAATTGCACGCCATAGTCATCGCTGCCGACACAGCCGACCATCGACACCTTCGCACCCAGCCGCGCAGCAGCCACCGCCTGATTGGCGCCCTTGCCACCGGACACGGTCGCGAAGGAATGGCCGATCAGCGTCTCACCACCCCGGGGCAAGCGCGGCGCCCGGGTGACCAGATCCATGTTCAAGCTGCCTATTACCACTACATTTGCGGACATACATCACTACTCTTCAATTCGTTTCAGCGGTATTCGGTGAACACGCCGGACAGCGGTGCAGTCGATTCGCGCAGGACAATACTCGGGGTCACGATCCGCTGATCCGTCGCCAGACCCGGGGTGGCAATTCTTCGCAACAAAACTTCCGCGGCCATCTCCCCCAGTTGCAGGATCGACTGGCCCACAGTCGTCAGCGCGGGATACACGTAACGGCTCATCTGGATATCGTCGAAACCGATCACCGACAGTTCGGCAGGCACGCGCACGTTGCGCTCCGCCGCCGCTCGCAGCACACCGATGCCGATCATGTCGTTACCGGCAAAAATCGCGCTCGGCGGATTGCGCTCAAGCAGGACGGAAGCCGCGTTGTAACCGCCAGTGCTGGTGAAGTCGCTTTCCAGCATGCGCGACGGGGACACTTCAACACCGGCCTCTTTCAACGCGCGACTAAAACCGGCCTGACGCATTTGCGCAACACTGGTACTGGCCGGACCACCGATCGTGGCGATATCGCGATGACCAAGTTCAAGCAGATGCCGCGTCGCAAGGTAGGCGCCATATTCGTGATCGATGCGCACCAGGTCGGCGTCCACGCCTTCGAGACCACGGTCGACAATCACCATCGGTGTCTTCACGCCCGCCAGTCCTTGCGCCAGACCGCTGTCGCCACCCGCAGACGCGACGATCAAGCCGTCGATGCGCTTTTCGAGCAGCACCCGCAGGTAGCTGCGCTGCTTGTCCGGGTTGTCGTCGGAGTTGCAGAGAATTACGCAGTAGCCGTTACGCTCGCAGTAATCCTCGATTCCGCGCGCCAGTTCGGCGAAGTACGGGTTGAGGCTGTTGGGCACCAGCAAACCGATGGTGGCGGTGGTTTTCGCTTTCAGCGATCGGGCCACGGCGCTCGGCACATAGTCGAGACTCTTGATCGCCGCCTCGACCTTGAGCCGCACCTCTTCGCTCACCGGTCGGGTCTTGTTTACTACGTGGGACACGGTCGTGTAGGAAATTCCTGCAAGTGCCGCCACATCCTTGATCGTTGCCATTTATCAGCCCCGTCGACTTGCGCGTTGACTGCGATAGGTGTCGAGCACCACGGCGATCACGATCACCGCACCGGTGATGATGCGCTTGGTCGGTTCGGTCGCGCCAATCTGCGCCAGGCCGGCCGCCAGCACGGAAATGATCAACACGCCGAAAAAGGTGCTGATCACAGAACCACGCCCACCCATCAGGCTGGTGCCGCCGATCACC
Source organism: Pseudomonas sp. Pseusp21 (assembly GCF_059492145.1). Taxonomy (NCBI): domain Bacteria; kingdom Pseudomonadati; phylum Pseudomonadota; class Gammaproteobacteria; order Pseudomonadales; family Pseudomonadaceae; genus Pseudomonas; species Pseudomonas sp. Pseusp21. Next base: position 5,931,067 of record NZ_CP168520.1, on the reverse strand, counting down.
ACGGCAGCGATCACTTGCAGCTCAAGGCCGGAACCGGCATTCGGGTCGGCCGCTTCCAGCCGGGAAATCTGGAACAGCGCCGCAATACCGGCGAGCAGCCCCATCAGACTGAACACCAGGATCTTGTAGGGTTTTGGATTGATCCCCGCCAGACGCACCGCTTCTTCGTTGGTGCCAATGCCGATCAGGTAGCGACCGAACACAGTACGGGTCAGAACGGCCTGGGCAATAAAGATAACCAGCAAGGCAATGATGAACGACGGCGAAATGCCGAAGGCGATCGGGTTCGACAGCCAGGCGAAGGAGTCACCGATGTAAGCCGTACGCGACCCCGTCATCTGATAGGCCAGACCACGGGCCATTTCCAGAACCCCCAGAGACACGATGAACGACGGAATTCGCCACGCCACGGTAATCGAACCAGTTACCGTGCCAGCCAACGCCGCGACAGCCATACCCAGCAAGGCCGCCGGCAGTACGCTCCAGCCCCAGCCAAGAATCGCCACGCTGACAGTGGAGGCCGCGAGTGCCAGTACCGAGCCCACCGACAGATCGATCCCGCCGATGATCAGGACGAAGGTCATGCCCACTGCCAGCACCATCAGGTCGGGAATCTGGTTGGCCAGGGTGCTGAAGGTGTTGTACGACAGGAAATGGCTGCTCATGACCGAGAACAGCGCAATCATTGCCAGCAAGGCGCCGGCGAGGCCCAGATAAGTGCCAAGGCCGTAGAAATTGCCACTGGATTTGCCGGCGGAAGATGCAGTTTTCATGGGAGATCCCTAGGCGCTGCTTCGTTGAGCAACGCATCACGTTTCTGATAGCCGGCGAATGCGGCGGCAAGCAAGTCATCCTGGGTCCAGCTGTCGCGTTCGAACGTATCGATCAGACGCCCCGCCGACAACACACCGATGCGGTCGCAGATCAGCATCAACTCGCGCAAATCGCTGGACACCACGACCAAGGCCTTGCCCTGCCGGGTCAGTTCGCCGAGCAAGGCATAGATATCGAATTTGGCACCGACGTCGATACCACGAGTCGGCTCATCGAACAGCAACACCGAGCAGTCGCGCTCAAGCCAGCGACCGATCACCACCTTTTGCTGATTGCCGCCGGACAGCTCGGACACCAGCTGCGTCGGACTGGAACTGCGGATGCGCATGGCGTCGATCTGCCGCTGCGCGAGCTTCGTTTCATCGCCGTTGTTGACGAATCCGCCGCTGGAAATTTCCGGCATGTTGCCCAAGGCAATGTTGGCGCTGATCGATTGGCTCAGCAGCAGGCCTTCGCCCTTGCGATCCTCCGTGATCAAGGCGATGCCATTGCGCACCGCATCCACAGGCGAACGAATGCTTACCGTTTTTGCCGGCGAACCGAGCGCCACCGTGCCGCTGTCCGCGACGTCGGCGCCGAAGATCAACCGCAAAAGTTCGGTGCGCCCAGCTCCGATCAGCCCCGAAATGCCAAAAATCTCGCCGGCGCGAACCTCAAAGGAAACGTCGCGAACCTTGTCGGAGCGGGTCAGGCCTTTGACCGTCAGGGCCGGCGGGCCGATATTGCGAGCCCCCAGATCGATATGCTCGCCCAGCTCGCGACCGACCATCAGGGTGACCAGTTGCTCGCTGTTGTAATTGGCCATCGGTTCGACGCAAACCAGGTTGCCGTCACGCAACACAGCAATGCGCTGAGCGACCCTGGCCAGTTCTTCGAGGCGGTGGGAGATGTAGATGATCGAGACGCCACGCGCCTGCAACCGGCTGATCTGCTCGAAGAGCATCTCAACTTCACGGGCGGTCAGCATCGCGGTCGGTTCGTCGAGGATCAGCACATGACAATCGCCGATCAGGTTTCGGGCGATCTCGACCATTTGCTGGTGACCGATGCCCAGCTCGCCGACCAGTGTGTCCGGGTCGATGGCATCGAGACCGACTTGAGCCATGGCTTCGATAGCGGCTTTGCGCAGTTGCTTGCGACTGATCCAGCCACCATTGCTCGGCAGGTTGTCGAGAAAAAGGTTCTCCGCCACCGAAAGCGTCGGCAGCAGATTGAGCTCTTGCATGACCATGCGCACACCCAGTTCTTCAGCCTGCGTGCGACTGCCGGGGCGATAATCCTTGCCCTGGAACTGCATCTGGCCGGTGGTAGGGGTGACCAGGCCACCGATGATCTTCGACAGGGTGCTTTTACCTGCACCGTTCTCACCGGTCAGTGCCAGCACTTCACCGCGCATCAACGTCAGATCGATGCCGGTCAGTACCGGTTGCGCATAGGTCTTGCCGATACCGCTGACCGAGAGGACAGCGATCGGAGCGGAAACTGACATAAAAATCTCCATGCGCTCGCCCGGACGGACGAGCGCCATTGTGTCGCCAAAGGACTTACTTGGTGACCAGCTCGACAGGCGTTTCGATCACGCCATTCGCACCGCTGTCGACTTTCTCGCCCTTGATGATTTTCAGCGCGGTCTCGATACCGAACACCGCTTGCTTCGCAGCGTACTGGTCGGCGGTCGCCAGAACGCGACCGTCCTTCAGCATGGGCTTGATGGCATTGATATTGTCGTAACCGACAACCTGCACCTGACCGGCCTTGCCGGCAGCGCGCACGGCGGAAACGGCGCCCACAGCCATGCTGTCGTTGCCGGCCAGCAGCGCCTTGACGTCCGGGTACTCGCTGAGAATCGAAGCGGCCACCTTGTTGCCCTTGTCGATTTCCCAGTCGCCGGACTGCAGGGAAACAACCTTGATCTGTGCAGCCTCCATCGCATCCTTGAAGCCAGCGGTACGCTGCTGGGCGTTGGTCGTCGTGGAGACGCCTTCAATGATGCCGACTTCGTCACCGGCCTTCAGTTGTTTGGCCAGGTACTCGCCCACCAGACGCGCGCCTTTACGGTTATCCGGGCCTACGAACGGAACGCTGATGTTCTTGCTCTTGATCACAGCCGGATCGAGCTGGTTATCGATGTTGATCACAGTGATACCGGCATCGACGGCCTTTTTGATCACCGGCACCATCGCCTTGGAATCAGACGGTGCGATAACCAGCGCGTTGACCTTCGCCAGAATCATCTGCTCGACAATGCGCGTCTGCCCCGCCGTATCGGTTTCGTCCTTGATGCCGTTGGAGATCAGGTCGAAATCGGCGGAATGTTCTTTCTGGTAGGCCTTGGCGCCGTCTTCCATGGTCAGGAAGAATTCGTTGGCCAGAGATTTCATGACCAGGGCGACTTTGGGTTTTTCAGGGGACTCGGCGAAAGCCGAAGAGACAGGCAGTGCGGCGGATGCGGCAGCCAGCATGGCGACAGCAAGAAGACGTCCAGCGAATGGCAGCTTCATGGGTTCACTCCGATCTTATGATTATTGTGAGCAACGCTTGCGCTGGCGTAAGCTCGCTGCACCCCACGACGAAATCAATTCACCGCGAAGACCGCGCAAACGTTTGCGTAGACCGAACTATGCGAATCCTGTCGACATTTGTCAACGACTGAAAATCTGCTTTTTTTGTAGGGCGAATCATAGTCATCGCCCCTTTTCCTACGCAGTCGTGTTGATCACACCGCCACTGCCAGACCCCTTGGCCATCTCGCGAACCAGATTGCCGGCCACTTCCATGAGTGCAGCGTTGGTGTCTGCGATCTGCCCCTGAATCGACATCACCACAGTTGTCTTGGCTTCTTCGGTCGGATAACTCGCTGCCTGCGCGGCAGCCAATTGCTGTTGCTGCTCCTGCAATTGCTGTTGCAATTCCTTCATGCGTTTGAGCAGTATTTTTATCGTGATGCTTTGATTGCCACTGCTCTCGGCCGGCGCCTCTTCCTGCACGGGTCCGCCACCGGTTCTGACTTGCTTCGTATCGCCAGCGTCTTTGCCCAGCGCTTCGGCCGCTGCTTGCTCGTTGGCCTCGCTCAGGGCATTGATCGTAGCGGCTGTTTTTCCGCCGATGGTAACCGCGCCGGGATTTGGCAAACCGATAGTCAATGACATTTGAACTCCTGAAAAATTGGATCCCTATCAAGGCGCATCGGCCAGTGCGCCGCTTTCTTTAGCACAGATCCGAAAACTGGCCAGCCCCCCTGTGGACGGAGCTCGTAATCCTTTTCGGTGAGCCGAACGAGAAAACAGCCCGCGTTCGGAAACCCGGATGAGCGACGGAGGATCAAACTCACCCTTCGAACAAATCTTGATTTAAATCATGAGGTTAAACATTTCTCTCAAGCACAGTACGACTGGTACAGATCCTGCTCCCTTCCTGCACCCCTGGCATTCAGATCGGCCCGGGGCGCATCTAGATGAACCTGCATCAGCACCGTCTCACTACTAGAGAGAAAAATAATGACATCTGCTTTGAAGAGTTTCGTTCCGGGCGCTTTGGCCCTCCTCCTGCTCCTGCCAACCGCCCTCCAGGCAAAAGAAGCTGAAACCCAGGCCAAACTGGCCAACGTAGTGGTACTGGCTACCGGCGGCACCATTGCCGGCGCGGGCGCCAGCGCAGCCAACAGCGCGACCTATCAGGCCGCGAAAGTGGGCATCGAACAATTGATCGCCGGCATTCCCGAACTGAGCACGCTGGCCAATGTGCGCGGCGAACAGGTCATGCAAATCGCCTCGGAAAGCATCACCAACGAAAACCTCCTGCAATTGGGTCGTCGCGTTTCCGAACTGGCCGACAGCAAAGACGTCGATGGCATCGTCATCACCCACGGCACCGACACCCTGGAAGAGACCGCGTACTTCCTTAACCTGGTGGAAAAAACCGACAAGCCGATCATCGTCGTCGGCTCCATGCGCCCGGGCACCGCCATGTCGGCAGACGGCATGCTGAACCTGTACAACGCCGTGGCCGTCGCCAGCAGCAAAGAGGCTCGCGGCAAAGGCGTACTGGTGACGCTGAACGATGAAATCCAGTCGGGTCGCGATGTCAGCAAAATGATCAACATCAAGACCGAAGCCTTCAAAAGCGCCTGGGGCCCACTCGGCATGGTAGTTGAAGGCAAATCCTACTGGTTCCGTCTGCCGGCCAAGCGCCACACCATGGACTCGGAATTCGATATCAAAAACATCAAGAGCCTTCCTGATGTAGAAATCGCCTATTCCTACGGCAATGTCAGCGACACAGCCTACAAGGCTCTCGCCCAGTCCGGCGCCAAGGCGATCATCCATGCCGGTACCGGCAACGGCTCGGTTTCCTCCCGCGTGGTTCCGACCCTGCAAGCCTTGCGCAAGGAGGGCGTGCAGATCATCCGCTCGTCTCACGTTAACGCCGGTGGGTTCGTTCTGCGCAACGCCGAACAGCCTGATGACAAATACGACTGGGTGGTTGCTCACGACCTGAACCCACAGAAAGCCCGCATCCTGGCCATGGTTGCCTTGACCAAGACCAACGACAGCAAAGAGCTGCAACGGATGTTCTGGGAATACTGATCTGCCTTCGACCGATCCATTGCTGATCGGGCACTGACTTCACCCTTCGTCAACTTGACGAAGGGTGAAGCTTGCGCCTCCTCCAAAGAAAAATTACACCTGCGCGACACCAAAACCGGAAAACCGCTGTCAGAGGATTTTCTTGAATTTTAAGCAGTTGCGAAAATGCCTACAGTTAAATACTGTATGCACGTACAGCTTAATAAGGATAACCTCGTGGCCACTTCCCCTGATGCTCCTGACGCTTACGAACGCATGGGCATGCGCGTTCAAAAAATCATCAACTCCCCTACCGCACAAAAAGCCAAAGCCGCGCTGATCTTCCGCCTTCCAGACGAGCCGGTGGATGACTGGGAGCGCTTGCTGGAAGAGATCGACGAGAACGACAACGTCACCCTCGCCTACCGCGACGATGGCGGTGTACAGATTTTCTGGGTTGTGCCGAAGGAAGATTGATTCAATGATTCTGCGTTTTGCTGCTGTGCTGTTGCTGTTCATTTCCCTGGGCGCGCACGCTGGCGCACCGCGTACATTCACCGAAGCCAAGAAGGTCGCCTGGAAGCTGTACGCCCCACAATCCACCGAGTTCTATTGCGGGTGCAAATACACTGGCAACAAGGTCGATCTGGCCGCCTGCGGCTATGTCCCACGCAAGAACGCCAAACGGGCGTCTCGCATCGAATGGGAGCACATTGTTCCGGCCTGGCAGTTCGGCCATCAGCGTCAATGCTGGCAAGAAGGCGGTCGCAAGAATTGCACCCGCTATGACCCGAGCTATCAGAAAGCCGAAGCCGACCTGCACAACCTGGTACCGAGCATCGGCGAAGTGAATGGCGACCGCAGCAATTTCAGCTACGGCTGGTTGCCGGTCGAAAAGGGTCAGTACGGCTCATGCCTGACTCAGGTCGACTTCAAGGCGAAGAAGGTCATGCCCCGCCCTTCGATCCGCGGCATGATCGCCCGTACCTACTTTTACATGAGCAAACAATATGGTTTGCGCTTGTCGAAGCAGGATCGGCAATTGTACGAAGCCTGGGACAAGACTTATCCAGTGCAAGACTGGGAACGCCAACGCAATCAGAGCGTGGCGTGCGTGATGGGACGCGGTAACGAATTTGTCGGCCCGGTGAACCTGAAAGCCTGCGGTTGATTGCCTGATCAAAAGAAAAGGCCTTGAGCGATAAACTCAAGGCCTTTTTTGTGCTCAACCGCCGGACTTGTTGAAACGCCAGTAGCCCATCAGATTGAGCGACTCGCGAGGGATGCCGCGCTCCTTGATCAGGTATTTGCGCAGACTCATGACCGCAGCGGATTCGCCGGCGATCCAGCCATAGAATCCCTCGCTGGCCGTATCGGCGATCTCCCAAAGAATTTCTTCTTCGATGTCGACATCCGCCAGTTCGACCGCTTGCCCAACCGGCGATGCATCGACAGGCAACGTCGCCTGCCGCACGGCTTCCACCATCAACGTACCTGCAACTGCCTGATCGCGAATCAGCCATTGCACCAAAAGCCCGGGCCAGTCAGGAACCGCCAACATGTCTTCACGACTGTCGACCTCAAAAAACGCCTGGGTCTGCGGCGGTTCAGCCAGTGTCGCCAGTTCTTCCAGAATCCCCATGGCGGCCGGCAAGGCGGTGGCATCGGCGACCAGCAAAAGTTGCTTGAGCGTTTGCGGAGGCTTCCATTCAAATCCCCCTGCCTCTTGTGCCGAGAATCGGCTGTCGGGGGCCAGAATCTGCATCGACTCGCCGGGCTGGGATCGCAAGGCCCAACGGGAGGCTGGACCGGTCTCGCCGTGCAGTACGAAATCGATATCCACTTCGCCTGCTTCGGCACGCAAGTGGCGGATGGTGTAGGTGCGCATCGCCGGGCGACGATCGATCAGCATCGAGCGGAAACGGGCGTACCACCCCTCGCCCTGAGAAAGCCTGGCGGGTGAGCCGTCTGCGGCAGGAAAAAACAGCTTCACTCGCTGATCCGGCGCCCAGGTCGCCATCTCGGTGACCGTGGGGCTTGCGAGCGTGATCCGCATGAGATGCGGGCTCAACTGCTGCTTGTGACGCAAAACGACGTCGAACAATTTGTAAGGATTGGCGGAGGCCATGCGGAGCTCCTTCTGGGTATCTTCAGTGACTCCTTGAAAAACGAATCACGCCGGACACCCTTTAGTCAGCTCCGCCGAATGGATCCTTATTGCGCCGCCGGGCGCTCGATCACCAGCGTTTCGATGTTCTGCTTCTTCGCCTTGATCAGCGCGGCGTTCACATCCGCCTGACGCGCCTCGGCGTCAGCCTTCGAATTGAAAGGGCCGAGGAGGATCCGGGTCTTGCCGCTGGCGTCCTTGACGACACTGGCCACAAAGGCATGCTCGATCAGCCAGCCGCTGAGGTCGCTGACCGCCTGAGGGGTTTCACCGCGCACTTCGAGATCCCACTGCGGGCCCACCGCAGCAGGCGCCGCTACCACCGCCGGTTTCGCTTTTTGCGCATCTACACTCTTGCCTTCGCCACATCCTGCCAATGCCAGTGCCGCGACTACCCAGACCAATTTGCGCACAACGCTTCCCTCTGATTTTTCAAAGCGGCGATCTTAACATTCGAGAATACTTTCGGAGCCCCGCAAAATGGGCACAAAAGGACGAGATTGATGCTGACAGCCCCTGTATAGTTACGCGCTGGGAATTAATGCCGCTGCTGCGCGTCAGAAAGAGGCACCCAGACTTTAAGACTTCGCACTAATCTATACGTACCACCGACCTCTGCACTGTCTGAATCAGGTGCCCTACAAAGCAATCAAGGAGAAGACCATGCTGATACTCACCCGCAAAGTCGGTGAAAGCATAAACATTGGTGATGACATCACGATCACCATTCTCGGCGTCAGCGGCCAGCAAGTTCGAATCGGCATCAATGCTCCGAAGAACGTTGCAGTGCACCGGGAAGAAATCTACCAGCGCATCCAGGCTGGCCTGACCGCTCCGGACAAGCCACAAACGCCCTGAGCCCTACCGCAGTCAGTAGCCAGTTCGTTTGCCTGCGCGCAATGACTGGCTAAAGATTCAAGCGCCGTATTGCCATTCCCCCACCTCCCTGGTGACGGCGCGTGCCACGCCCCTTCCCGCCTCACCCTTCTCGCGACCGATACTAACCGTCATTCAAAGGGTTGGCTGTCGGATATTTCCGAATAGCGAATGGGAATCTCGCCCGCCTAGCCGAATGTAACGCCACGCGCCATTCCGGTAGCCGCCACGACCATCAATATCAATAGCAGCGCTTCGGCATGACTGATCCGCGCAAACACCCTGGCACGCTCCGTGTCAGGGATAGCGCCGCGCGCCTTGGCCACGCGCCACTTGATCAGAGTGATCATCGGCACCAGTTCCAGAAGCAGAATCAGCACAAACAACGTCATCTTCAGATGGAACAGCGGCTGATGCAGGTAGTAGTCGGCTCCCTTCTCATAACCGGCAAAGGCGCGCATGCCGCCGGTGATGAGCAGCACCAGCGCCGAGAGCCCCCAGAGATTGTCGGCAAGCAATACGCGCCCGACTTCACCCGAGCCGGACGCCAGGCGACTGAAGGCCGTCCCACGCGTCAACACCGCCCAGAAGCCCATGGCAAATGCCAATAGATGAATCGCTGCAAGAAACCAGTGAACCAGCATTGATGAACTCCTGTCCGGCAGAGGCGAAATCAGCCTGACAGTAGTAGTCGAAAAAGTGTGGACTTGCCTGTCACCCCCTCCCGGAAAAACGGAAGCGGGCGAGACGAGAGACTGGCAGAGGCGCGGGAAAGGCAAATCGCGGGCAAAAAAAATCCCAAGCAGCTGATGGAAGCTTGGGATTTAAAAATGCATAAACCGTGGTGGTGAACGCGGGGCGGATATTACTGATTTATTCGTCTTGTAACAACGTATTTTTGATAACCGAATGGTTAATAAAATCCGTAACCCCTTAAATATCCACACTATTTAAAAGGATGCTCACGAAAGTCGGCGACGAATGGATCAAAATCCTTCGCAGTCAATACGCGCATGGCTCAAGAATTTTACAAAAATGAGTTCAGGATCCCCCGGGGCAAGGTTCTCCACCATTCCGCTATGCTGATATTCAAGATTTATCAGCAGCTGCCGCATCGGCAAGTTGGACGCATTGGTCGACGTGAAGATCTTGCCTGCAACAGCGTGATGCTCCAGACCACTCACGATTTGCCGACCCACGCCGGAACGCCTGCTCGCACTGGAGACGACCACGAGGGATATGAACCACTCACCGAAAAAGCTTCGATCCAAACAGCCGTAGCCGAGAAGAACGCCAGGATTGTCAGTCTCACAGACAACCCAGCACTCATGCGCCCCAACCGACCTCGCGATACACGCTCGACGGCAGCTATCTTTTTCAGCGACAGGATCAATCTTCAACAGGCTTTCGATGTCGCCTGGACAGGCGCGCCTGAATTGGCGACTCATGAATACCCCCCCTGCAAATGTGCCGAAGTGTAGCTGCGGTCGACCAAACGGGAATTTGCAAAGGTTCTGAAAATCGCAGACAACAAAAAAGGGCCCACCTTTCGGTGAGCCCTTTCAGACCGCCCAGCAGAGCGGATTTTGTTTGGTAGGCGCGATTGGACTCGAACCAACGACCCCCACCATGTCAAGGTGGTGCTCTAACCAACTGAGCTACGTGCCTGCTGTGAGGCGGCATTCTACGGAATTCCGGAGGGGTGTCAACACCTTTTTTTCACCTAACCCTATGAATATGCAAAATATTTAATTTCGACCCGCCGCGAGAAGATTTCCTGGTGGCTGGCGGAGGTTTTTCAACTGGGGTAGGATCGCCGCACTCGTAAAATATATTAAACAGAGGCTGCAGGATGGCGAACACCCCTTACCCAGAGTCTTATTACGCTGCGTCGGCCAACGCCGTACCACCACGCCCTGCCCTGCAGGATGACGTGGAGACGGATGTCTGTGTGATCGGCGCTGGTTATACGGGACTTTCCTCGGCGCTGTTCCTGCTGGAGAACGGTTTTCGCGTGACCGTGCTGGAAGCCGCCAAGGTCGGCTTCGGCGCCTCGGGGCGCAATGGCGGGCAAATCGTCAATAGCTACAGCCGTGACATTGATGTGATCGAACGCAGCGTCGGCCCGAAACAGGCGCAACTGCTCGGGCAGATGGCCTTCGAAGGCGGCCGGATCATTCGTGAGCGTGTCAGCAAATACAACATCCAGTGCGACCTGAAGGACGGCGGCGTATTCGCCGCCCTCACCGCCAAGCAGATGGGCCACCTGGAATCGCAGAAACGCTTGTGGGAACGCTTCGGCCATACCCAACTGGAACTGCTCGATCAGCGCCGCATCCGCGAAGTGGTTGCCTGCGATCAGTACGTCGGCGGTATGCTCGACATGAGCGGCGGCCACATCCACCCGCTTAACCTGGCGCTGGGCGAAGCTGCTGCCGTGGAATCCCTTGGCGGCACCATCTACGAACAGTCACCGGCGGTGCGCATCGAACGCGGCGCCAATCCGGTCGTGCACACGCCGCAGGGCAAAGTCAGGGCCAAATTCATCATCGTTGCCGGCAACGCCTACCTCGGCAATCTGGTGCCGGAGCTGGCGGCCAAATCGATGCCATGCGGCACTCAGGTCATCACCACCGAGCCACTGGGCGATGAGCTGGCGAAATCCCTGCTGCCGCAGGACTACTGCGTCGAGGACTGCAACTACCTGCTCGACTACTACCGCCTCACCGGCGACAAGCGTCTGATCTTCGGCGGCGGTGTGGTGTATGGCGCGCGGGATCCGGCAAACATCGAGGCGATCATCCGCCCGAAAATGCTCAAGGCCTTCCCGCAGCTCAAGGACGTGAAGATCGACTACGCCTGGACCGGCAATTTCCTGCTGACCCTGTCGCGCCTGCCTCAGGTCGGACGCCTGGGCGACAACATCTATTACTCCCAGGGCTGTAGTGGCCACGGCGTGACCTACACGCACCTGGCCGGCAAGGTATTGGCCGAGGCACTGCGCGGACAAGCCGAGCGTTTCGATGCCTTTGCGGATCTGCCGCACTACCCTTTCCCCGGCGGGCAACTGCTGCGCACACCGTTTGCCGCATTGGGCGCGTGGTACTACGGACTGCGCGACAAGCTCGGTTTCTGACGCGCGAAAAAAAGGGCCGCTGAATAGCGGCCCTTTTTACATCCAGCATCAATCACAACTGATCCCGCGCAATCCCGCTGCGAATCCGCAGAATGTCTGCGAGCACCGCCAGAGCAATTTCCGCCGGCGTCTTGCTGCCCAGGTTGAGGCCGATCGGCGCATGAATTCGCGCCAGCTCGCTCTCCCCCAGACCGCCAACCCTACGCAAACGCTCGAAGCGCTTCTGTGAAGTCTGCAACGAACCCATCACGCCGATGTAAAACGCCTCGGTGCGCACAGCTTCCATCATCGCCAGATCATCGATGCGCGGATCATGGGTCAAGGCCACCACCGCGGTATCACGGTGGCAACCGCCATCGGCAATAAACATCGACGGCAATTGCCGGCGAATCTCCACGCCATTGAGCACCACGTCTTTCAGCACTTCTTCACGCGGGTCGCAGAGAATCACTTCGAAGCCGAGACCAACCGCGAACTCCGCACAGGCCTGCGCCACGCTGGAATATCCCGCCAACAGCAAACGCTGAGCGGCACCGATGCGGATCCGTACCCGGTCGATCTCACGTTCGATCCGCGCACCCTGTTCGCGATCGGCAAACAGGCTGCGCGCACCAGTAGTCAGATCGACCTCGCGAATCAACCGGCGCTGCCCCAGCAACGCCGATTCGAGTTCGCGCAGGTGCGCCTGCACATCGCAACTGGCGTCAAATTTCTCTACCAGCACATCGAGAATGCCGCCGCACGGCAGGCTGACCCGCGAACGCGGATCGTCACCTTCGCCATAACGCACGACATTGATCGCATCGAGAAACGCACCTTCGGCGACGCGCTCGAGAAAATCTTCCTCGACGCAACCACCGGACAGCGACCCGATCCACTGCCCGCCGTCGTTCACCGCCAGCAGCGAACCTGGCGCGCGAGGTGCCGAGCCGTAGGTGGTCAGCACGGTGCAGAGCCAGATGCGTTGCCCCGCCGTCGACCACTCCAGCGCCCGTCGAACCACTTGCAGATCGAGATGCTGCATGATCAGTGCGCCTTGTGCTCAACGGACGGCGCATCAGCCTGCAGCTTCTGCACATCACCAACCGCCAGCTCGGCCGACTGACCACCCCAACCCTGACGCAGGTAGTTCAGCAGATCGGTCAGTTGTTCGGCACTGAGCTTGTCGGCAAAACCCGGCATCGGCTGCATGTGCTCGAACCCGGCGAATTTCTGTTCGCCGATGCCATCCTCGATCACGCGCAACAGGTTGCGCGGGTCTTCCAGACGCAACGTGGTGTTGCCGCGCATGGCCACCGCGATGTGCGGTTTGCCCTCGCCACCGGCCGCGTGACAGCCGGCGCAGACGTTCAAGTATTCCTGACGGCCGCGCTGGGCGCTGACACTGAGTTTTTCCACCGGCACTTCGGTCAGTTCTTTCGCCGCCGGAGGCTTGTCGCCCAGCAGGAAAGTCGCCATCGCCGCCAGATCCGGATCATTCAGGCCCTGGGTGCTGTTGTGGAACACCGGGAACATCTCGTTGAACATCGTGCCCTGGGCGCTCATGCCGTGCTTGAGGAACGTGCTCAGGTCCTGATGGTTCCAGCCGCGTGCCGCCAAGTCGGTTGCCAGCAGGCTCGGCGCCAGATAGCCGTTAAGGATGCCGCCGGTCAGGCGCTTGTCCAACTGCATCGCGCCCGGCAGGCCACGTGGTGTATGGCATTCGCCGCAATGGCCTAACACTTCGACCATGTACTGGCCGCGTTTCCAGGCGTCGCTTTTGCCTTCGGCAGGCTCCAGCTTCAAGGCGTTGCCGTACATCATGTTCCAGCCGATCAAGCCCGGACGCACGTTGAACGGAAAGCTAAGGCTCGTCACCGGCGCGGCACGCTCGATTGGCTCGATGGTTTTCAGATACGCGTGAATCGCATCCGAATCCGCACGCGGCATCAAGTGATACGAGGTGTACGGCATCGCCGGGTACAGGTTCGCGCCGTCACGGCGCTTGCCTTCAGTCAGCGCAGCGAAAAACTCGTCGTCGTTGTACAAACCGATGCCGTGCTCTTTGCTTGGAGTGATGTTGGTGCCGTAGATCGTGCCGAACGGCGACACGATCGGCAGCCCGCCGGCATACGGCGCACCACCCGGCGCCGTGTGGCAGGCCATGCAGTCAGCGGCGCGGGCGAGGTATTCGCCGCGCTTGACCTGATCATCCGCGTGCACCGCCAACACAGGCGCAGCCAGCCCGACCGCCAGGGTCAGGCGGGTCAGTAGTTGCTTCATGCTTAACCCTCCTTGACCAGGCCGAGATCGGTCAGCACGTTGCGGGTGGCGTTGTAATAACGCACGTACCCGGTGCAACGACAGATGTGATGGCCGAGGCTGTCCTCGATAACTTGCTCCAGTTTGCTTTTGACGATTGGCTGGCGTTGCAGCTTTTCCACCAGCACGGTCGCGGCGTTGACGAACCCCGGCGCGCAGTAGCTGCACTGGAAGGCGAATTCGTCGACGAAACGCTGCTGGATCGGGTTCAGCTCGGTGACCTGGCCTTGCTCGTCACGCTTGGCGTGGCCTTCGATGGTGCGAACCTTCTTGCCCTCGAAGTAATGCGCGCCGGTGATGCAGGTGCGCACTTCTTCGCTGGTGCCGTCCGGGTTGTCGACGATCACCACGCAGGCGTGGCAGATGCCCTGGCCGCAGCCCAGGCGCGAACCGGTGAGGTTCTTGTATTCGTGCAGGTAATCGATCATCGGCAGGTCATCAGGGATGTCCACCGGGCCGACGGATTGACCGTTGAGGGTCAGTTGAAGCGGACGGTTAGCCATTGAGGGCCTCCTTGATGCGCGCAGCAGTGATTGGCAGATCGCGAACACGTTTACCGATGGCGTGGGCCACGGCGTTACCGATGGCGCCGACCACCGGGATCATCACCACTTCGGCGATGCCTTTGGACGGGGCGCTCGGGGACAGCGGTGGCAGGATTTCCGACGTCTGCTTCCATACCGCCACATGGCGCGCCATCGGCAGGCGATAACGGTTGAAGTTCCAGTCACCCTCCCCCGGCCCGCCTTCGTACAGCGGCATCTCTTCCATCAAGGCGTGACCGATGCCCATGGCGATCCCGCCTTCGAGTTGGCCACGAACCAGTTCTTCGACCAGCACCCGGCCGCATTCCAGCCACGAGTGATGGTTGAGCACTTCGACTTCTGCCGAACCTTTGTTGACCTTCAACTCGACCAGCGTTGCCACCGGGCTGTAGTAGGTCACGGCGGCGTTGTTCAACTGGACGACCGGATAGGCGATGTTCTGCCGATCCAGCAGGTGGAAACCGGCGCTGGTCATCTGCGCCTTTTTCGCTTTCGGGGCGCCGTCGCCGTACTTCACCGCCAGACCGTCGAGCGGCAGACGCTCGCGCACGCCATCGATGCTGTATTCGGCCTCGGCCCAGCTCCAGCGGTTGAAACCGTGAACCGTGGCGCCAGTGACCAGACCGCGCTCGTGAGCACGCTTGGCCAGCTCTTCGAAGGTCAGTGGCTGCATGCCGTTGGCGGTCAGTTTTCCGTCGACCCAATGCGCATCTTCGCGACGCACCACGTAAGGGTTGGCCTGGCCGCCGTACGGACCCTGACGCCAGATCTCCAGCGCCGCCGGCCACAGACCGTGGTTAAACAGCACGCGCGCCGCTTCACGGGTGGCGTGGCTGAAGTAGTAGGCGGAGTTGGTCGCGGACGAAGCCGATGCCAGCTTGCCGACCCAGCGCGGATTGCGCAGGAAGTTGTCCTGCTCGGCCTGGCTCATGATGTAAGGGTTGCCGGCGGTGACCAGCTGCATCTCATCCCACTCGGTTTCGCCGGTCTTCACATCGTGAGCCGCGCTGCCGAGGAAATCAGCCACCACCAACGCTTGCGAGGTGGACATGCCGGTGCCGATCTCGATACCGATATGACGCAGGGAAATGCGCCCCTCAGCGGTGAACTCGATGCTGGCCATCGGTGCTTCGGAACCGGTGCCGAAGTCTTTCTGGCAAATGGCGAAACCTACGCCATACCAGTTGTCCGGGTCTGCCGCTTCGCGCTGTTTCTTGATCGCGTCGCGGTTTTTCCAGACTTCGTGCAACGAAGCCTTGTCGAGAATCTCGTGCAGGCGCAACGCACCGGCCGGGATCGCGCCCTGGGTGTTTTTCATCCCCGAGCGCAGCGCGTTCTTGCGGCGCAGATCGATGGCATCGACACCAAGGCGATCGGCGATTTCGTCGACCATCATCTCGGTGGAAGCCATGCTCTGCAGGGTGCCGTAGCCGCGCATCGAACCCGCTTCAACCGCTCGGGAATGGTAAGCGGTGACCTGCAGGTCGTTCTGCGGCATGTAGTAGATCGACTGCGCGGCAGTGGCACCAACGGCAGCCACCGACGGGCTGTAGTTGATCCGACCGCCACCATCGACGCTCATCTCGGCGCGGAAAATTTTGAAACTGTGATCGGTCTTGTCCACTGCCAACTGGTAGCGGATGTCGAACGGGTGACGCTTGATGCCGCTCTGGAATTGCTCGTAGCGGTCGTTGGCCAGGCGAATCGGTACACCCGCGCCGTACAACGCCGCCAGGGCCGCGTAGTAGACGAAAATGTTGTGGTCCTTGGAACCGTAACCGACGGTGTAACCCGGGTGCATGTTCAGGTTCGCCAGGCCGAAACGCGACGGCCCGATCATCTTCGCGGTCTCGGTGGCGGTTTCCAGCGGGCACTGGGTGGCGACGACGAAATGCAGGGTCTTGGTCGCCGGGTCGTACCAGCCGTTGCCGTTGTCCGGCTCCATCGCAGCAGGTTCGATCGACGGAGTTTTGTAGCGCTCGTCGAACACCAGCCAGTTGTCCGGCGGGGTATCGATCTCTTTTTTCATGCGATCGGCGTAGAACAGGCCGCGCTCGGTCAGGTTGCCGTGCAGGTTCGGCTGGGAATTCCACACCGGACGACGGTTCTTCAGCATCGGGAACAGGATCGAGTCCTTGAGGCTGGCGAACTCGTCTTCGTCCGCCGACGTCGGGCCACCGACGCGCACATAGCGGAAACTGCCATAGGGATCGCCTTCGTAGAACGGCACTTTTGCGCCGTAACGAATCGCTTTGTCATTGAATTTGAGTTTGTTCTTGGCCTGACGGAACCGCTCGAAGTCGTTCCAGATCAGGATCGCGACCGGGTGACCGATGAACATCGGCACCTTGCCTTCCGGCAGCAGCGGATCCGGTGCGTGCTCTTCAGGGAACACGATGCCGTCCTTGTCCAGGTCGGCGGCGGTAACGATCCGATCAGGCTGCAGATCGGCGCCGAGCCACGACAGGTCATAGCCTTCGTAGATACGGTCAGCCTTGATGGTTTTCAACAACATGGCGTGGCCTTGCTGCTGGGGCCAACCCGGCATGTCCTTGGAACGGATGTCGCGAGCAAACACTTTGCTGCCGCAGACCTTGGACAATGCATCGTTACGCTGGCGTGCCTTGCCGTTGCTGCCGAGCCATTGCTCGGACGGCACAGTCACGCTGTTTTCCATCAAGGCAGCCAGCGCCTGACTGCTGAGCGGCGTGAGCGTGACACTCACACCCGCCACCAGCCCGCCCTGAAGGAACGAGCGCCGGGATATTTCACGGTTGGACATGGATCATCCTCTGGACGGTTATGGATCCGCCCTTCTGGTTATCTACTGGGAATCTCGAGTCTTGCAGAAGCCCTTTTTGACGAAGCAAAGGGCGTGATGACAGTGCAAAGCTGACCGAAAGGTTAACTTTATAGGTTTCTGAGCTCGCAGCAAACAACCAGTTACAAAAATTTGACTAAAGAATCAAAAAATCAATGCGGCATTGCATCGCAGCGACTCGGAGACGCAGGTAGATTGCCCGGCAGCATCGAACGAGCCACGGCCAGGGTTCGTCGCCGGCTACAAGGGAGGAATTTGGGAGAGGTCAAATTTCAGACACAAAAAACCCCGGTCTTTCGACCAGGGTCTTTGCTATCGATTCCGAATCAACCAGAGGTTGCTTTCGGTGTTTCAAGGCGTTCAGTGGTCCTTGAAACAGATATGGCGCAGCGGACGGGACTCGAACCCGCGACCCCCGGCGTGACAGGCCGGTATTCTAACCGACTGAACTACCGCTGCGTATCGCTTTGAGCTGACGCTCAAGTAACTCGTTTGACTGAAAGCTTCGGTGCTTTTCAATCGCGAACCAGACAGTGCCTGACTCGTTAAATATGGCGCAGCGGACGGGACTCGAACCCGCGACCCCCGGCGTGACAGGCCGGTATTCTAACCGACTGAACTACCGCTGCGCGTCGGTGCAGGCACTTTCAGCCTACGCTCTTGCTTGCGCAAGTCTCTCGGGAGTGGTGGGTGATGACGGGATCGAACCGCCGACATTCTGCTTGTAAGGCAGACGCTCTCCCAGCTGAGCTAATCACCCGTTTGCATCTCCGAGGCCGCGAAATTTACGCAGGTAGCGAACCTAAGTCAATAGCAGGATTGAAGTTTTTCTAAAAAAGACGAAATTGCTTCATTCCGTATAAATCATCTTCTTGGTCATGCCGCCATCGACCACGAATTCCTGCCCGGTCACAAACCCCGCATTCTTCGACAGCAACCACGCCACCATCGCCGCCACATCCTCGACCGTCCCTACCCTGCCCGCAGGATGCTGGGCATGATCGGTGTCGGTCAGCGGCTCCGCGCGCCGGGCAGATGGATCCCGCGCATCGATCCAGCCCGGACTGACCGCATTGACGCGAATCTCCGGCCCGAGGCTGATCGCCAGCGCGTGAGTCAACGCCAGCAAGCCACCCTTGCTCGCCGCGTACGCCTCCGTATCAGGTTCCGACTGCGCCGCACGGGTCGAGGCCAGATTGACGATCGCCCCGTTGTGCGCACGCAGATAAGGCGCGCAGTGCTTGGCCAGCAACATCGGCCCACCGAGGTTCACCGCCAGCACCCGATTCCAGTAAGCCAGATCGAGACTTTCCAGCGTGATGTTGTGTGGATCGGCCACTGCAGCGTTACACACCAGCGCATCCAGACGACCAAACTGCCCCAGCACCTCAGCGACACCCAACGCCACCTGACTTTCGTCCGCGACGTCCATGGCGATGAACCAGGCGTTCTCGCCGAGCACCTTCGCCACTTTCGAACCCCGCGCACGATCCAGATCCGTCAACACCACCTGCCAGCCTTCGCTGATCAGCCATGCCGCGATGCCCAGACCGATCCCCCGCGCGGCACCCGTGACCAATGCAACGCGGCCATGGGTGCCGATCTTTGGCGTAGACAACTCGATCACAACGCCGCCAGACCGCGCGACAGGTCGGCTTGCAGGTCAGCGACATCTTCCAGACCGACTGCGATGCGGATCAGGCTGTCACGAATGCCGGCAGCCTCACGCTCCTGCGGCGCCAGACGGCCGTGGGACGTAGTGCTCGGGTGGGTGATGGTGGTTTTGCTGTCACCCAGGTTGGCGGTGATCGAGATCAAACGGGTCGCATCGATGAAGCGCCAGGCGCCCTCTTTGCCGCCCTTCACCTCAAAGCTCACCACCGCGCCGAAGCCTTTCTGCTGACGCTGAGCCAGCTCGTGCTGCGGATGGCTCTTGAGGCCGGCGTAATGCACCTTCTCGATGCCGTCCTGCTGCTCCAGCCACTCGGCCAGTTGCTGGGCGTTGGCGCAGTGCGCCTTCATCCGCAGGTTCAGGGTTTCCAGCCCCTTGAGGAAGATCCAGGCGTTGAACGGGCTCAGGGTCGGCCCGGCGGTACGCAGGAAACCGACGACTTCTTTCATCTGCTCGCTGCGACCGGCAACCACACCGCCCATGCAACGGCCCTGTCCATCGATGAACTTGGTGGCCGAGTGCACAACGATGTCTGCGCCGAGCTTTAGCGGCTGCTGCAAGGCAGGCGTGCAGAAACAGTTGTCGACTACCAGCATCGCACCCTTGGCGTGCGCGATTTCCGACAGCGCGGTGATATCCACCAGTTCAGCCAACGGATTGGACGGCGACTCGACGAACAGCAATTTGGTGTTGGACTTGATCGCTGCGTCCCAGGCCGACAGATCGGCCAGCGGCACGTAATCGACTTCCACGCCAAAACGCTTGAAATACTTCTCGAACAGACTGATGGTCGAACCGAACACGCTGCGCGACACCAGCACATGATCGCCGGCGCTGCACAGGCTCATTACCACCGCCATGATCGCGGCCATGCCGGTCGCCGTAGCCACCGCTTGCTCGGCGCTTTCCAGCGCGGCAATGCGCTCTTCGAACGCGCGAACGGTCGGGTTGGTGTAACGCGAGTAGACGTTGCCCGGCACTTCCCCGGCAAACCGTGCGGCGGCGTCAGCGGCGGTACGGAACACGTAGCTGGAAGTGAAGAACATCGGATCACCGTGCTCGCCTTCCGGCGTACGGTGCTGACCGGCACGTACGGCCAGGGTATCGAACGCTACGCCTTCGAGGTCGCTGTCCAGCCGACCGGCATCCCATTCCTGACTCATGCTGTCACTCCTTGCCCTGTTCTCGGTAAATAAAAGTCTTTTGCCAGATACAAAACCGGCCCCTAGGGGCCGGTTGAAACTCAGTTGTTGTACAGATCGATGATCGCACTGACCGCCTGGGTCTTGACCTTCGAGGCATCGTTACGTGCCTGTTCGATCTTGTTCAAGTAAGCCTCGTCGACATCGCCAGTGACGTACTTGCCGTCGAACACTGCGCAATCGAAGTTTTCGATCTTGATCTTGCCGCCACCGACCGCTTCGATCAAGTCAGGCAGATCCTGATAGATCAGCCAGTCAGCACCGATCAGATCAGCCACGTCCTGGGTCGAACGGTTGTGCGCGATCAGCTCGTGAGCGCTCGGCATGTCGATGCCGTACACGTTCGGGAAGCGAACAGCCGGAGCCGCCGAGCAGAAGTAGACGTTTTTCGCGCCGGCTTCGCGGGCCATCTGGATGATCTGCTTGCAGGTAGTGCCACGAACAATCGAGTCGTCGACCAGCATCACGTTCTTGCCGCGGAATTCCAGCTCGATGGCGTTGAGCTTCTGACGTACCGATTTCTTGCGCGCGGCCTGGCCGGGCATGATGAAGGTACGACCGATGTAGCGGTTCTTGACGAAACCTTCGCGGAATTTCACGCCCAGATGGTTGGCCAGCTCCAGCGCGGCAGTGCGGCTGGTGTCCGGAATCGGGATGACCACGTCGATGTCGTGCTCTGGACGCTCGCGCAGGATCTTCTCGGCCAGCTTTTCACCCATGCGCAGACGGGCCTTGTAGACCGACACGCCGTCGATGATCGAATCCGGACGCGCCAGGTAGACGTGTTCGAAGATGCACGGAGTCAGGGACGGGTTGGTTGCGCACTGACGGGTGTGCAGCTTGCCGTCTTCAGTGATGTAGACCGCTTCGCCTGGTGCCAGGTCGCGGATCAGGGTGAAGCCGAGCACATCCAGCGAAACACTTTCGGAGGCGATCATGTACTCGACGCCTTCGTCGGTGTGACGCTGACCGAACACGATCGGGCGGATGCCGTGCGGGTCACGGAAACCGACGATGCCGTAACCGGTCACCATCGCCACGACCGCGTAACCACCGACACAACGGTTGTGCACGTCGGTCACGGCAGCAAACACGTCTTCTTCGGTCGGTTGCAGCTTGCCGCGCTGGGCCAGCTCGTGGGCGAACACGTTGAGCAGCACTTCCGAGTCGGAGCTGGTGTTGACATGACGCAGATCGGATTCGTAGATCTCTTTGGCCAACTGTTCAACGTTGGTCAGGTTACCGTTGTGCGCCAGGGTGATGCCGTACGGCGAGTTGACGTAGAACGGCTGAGCCTCGGCCGACGTCGAGCTGCCGGCAGTCGGGTAACGGACGTGGCCGATACCCATGTGGCCGACCAGGCGCTGCATGTGACGCTGTTGAAACACGTCACGCACCAAGCCATTGTCCTTGCGCAAGAACAACCGGCCATCATGGCTGGTCACGATACCGGCAGCGTCCTGGCCGCGGTGCTGGAGCACGGTTAGCGCGTCATACAGCGCCTGATTGACGTTCGACTTACCGACGATACCGACGATGCCACACATGCGACGCAACCCCTACTTAATGGATCTGAACTGAACAACACTCACTGAGGCGTTTTGGCCGACGGCAAGAGTTGCTCCTTGAACGGAATATCAGCGGGTACGCTGATTCCGCTGGCAAGCCACTGACTGCTCCACCCGAGAATCAGGTTCTTGGACCAGTCTGCGACCAATAGAAACTTTGGCACGAGCTGTGATTCTTTCCACCACCCGTCCTGCTGTACCGGCCCCAGGCTCAACAGCCCGACCGCCACGACCACCAGCAACACGCCACGCGCAGCGCCGAAGGCCATGCCGAGGAATCGATCGGTCCCGGACAACCCGGTGACGCGAACCAACTCGCCGATAAGATAATTGATCATTGCGCCCACGATCAGTGTGGCGACAAACATGATGGCACAGCCCGTGATCACACGAGCCGACGGTGTTTCGATGTATCCGGCGAGGTACTCGGACAGTGAGCCACCGAACATCCAGGCAACAGCTCCTGCGATGATCCAGGTCACCAGCGACAATGCTTCTTTGACGAAGCCGCGGCTCAAACTGATCAAAGCGGAGATGGCGATGATTGCAACGATCGCCCAGTCAACCCAGGTAAATGGCACAGTGCAGCCTACAGACGGATAAGGCGGCGCATTTTAGCAGAGCGCATGGCTGTCGGTAAGCTGCGATTTTCAGTGCATTTCTATCGAAGTGATAGATATCAGCCACGCTCAGGCTGGAAGCGCACCACAAACCCCTTGAGGTTCTGCTGGCGGCTCAACAGATCGCGCAGACGATCGGCTTCGGCGCGCTCAATCAACGGACCGACGAACACCCGGTTCTTGCCATCGGCAGAACGGATGTAAGCGTTGTAGCCCTGACTGCGCAGGGTTTTCTGCAGGCTTTCAGCGCTGGCGCGGCTCGATAGACTGGCCAGTTGCACCGACCAGCTCACCGACAGACCATTGGCATCGACGCGGCTTTGAGTGGTGTCCGGCTTGGCAGACAGCGCAGCGATCGGCTGGGCCGGGGCTGTGGTTGGCTTGACCACAGGAGCGGGAGCGGGAGCCGGCGCAACCGGTTTGGCTACCGGCGCCGGAGCCGGGGCTGGCGCGGCGGAAGCAATAGGTGCCGTTGGCACAGCCTGCTCGGCGACTTCGTCATCGCTTGGCACTGGCTCTTGCGGGAGAACCTGCGGCTCAGGTACGGCCACGGTTTCCATCTGGATCTGCGCCACGGCGGGCGCTTGCGGCGCAGCCGGCGCTTCGACAGTCACCTGACGCTGTTCATCCTGACGGGAAAATAGCATCGGCAGGAAAATCACCGCCAGCGCCACCAGCACCAGGGCACCGACCATGCGCTGCTTGTACGCTTTATCCAGCAAAGCCATTTGCCGCTTCCTCCGTGGAGCGCCGAGACAGCCATTCGAGGGCCTCGGCGACACAATAAAATGATCCGAACAGCAAGATCTCGTCGTCGCTGGTGGCCACTGCACACTGCCCTTCCAGCGCAGCCGCCACACTGTCATAAGACGTGACCGAGGCGCCAAGGTTCTGCAATGCCTGATTCAATTCATCCACCGGACGCGCACGTGGCGAATCCAGCGGCGCCACCGCCCAGTGCTGGACGCTGGCATTCAATTCACCGATGACGCCGTCCAGATCCTTGTCCGCCAGCAGGCCGAACACCGCCAGACGCTTGCCGACCGGCGGACGAGCCGCCAGACGCCGCGCCAGATACTCCGCCGCATGCGGGTTGTGTCCAACGTCCAGCAACAGGTTCAGACGTTTGCCGTTCCATTCGAACGAGCGACGATCGAGACGACCGACCACACGAGTCGCCCGCAACGCCGCAACAATCTGTTCGGCATCCCATGGCAAACCGAGCAGCAGATAAGCCTGCAACGCCAACGCGGCGTTTTCCATCGGCAGATCAAGCAGCGGCAAATCACGCAGTTCGACGACCTGACCGTCAGCATCGGTACCGCGCCACTGCCAGAATTGATCCGTGATACCCAGATCGAAATCACGCCCGCGCAGGAAGAACGGGCAAGCAAGCTCGCGCGCCTTGTCCAGCAGGGGTTGTGGAGGATTCAGATCGCCGCACAGTGCAGGTTTGCCCTGACGGAAAATCCCGGCCTTCTCGAAGGCCACGGATTCGCGGGTATTGCCCAGGTAATCGGCATGATCGACACCAATGCTGGTGACCAGCGCGATATCGGCATCGACCACGTTGACAGTGTCCAGACGCCCGCCCAGCCCGACTTCCAGCACCACCGCATCGAGCCCGGCCCGTTGAAACAGCCAGAACGCCGCCAGGGTGCCCATTTCGAAGTAAGTCAGGGAAGTGTCGCCACGCCCCGCTTCGACCGCCGCGAAGGCTTCGCACAGCTGCGCATCAGTGGCTTCGACGCCATTGAGCTGCACCCGCTCGTTGTAACGCAGCAGGTGCGGAGAATTGTAGACACCGACGTTCAGGCCCTGCGCCCGCAGCAAAGAAGCCACGAAAGCGCAGGTCGAACCCTTGCCGTTGGTGCCGGTGACCGTGATCACCCGTGGCGCCGGCTGGCCCAGTCCCATGCGGGACGCTACCTGTTGCGAACGCTCCAGCCCCATGTCGATGGCCGATGAATGCAACTGTTCAAGGTAGGCGAGCCACTCGCCAAGGGTGCGCTCGGTCATACGTTGGCAGGCACCGGCGGAACGACGATCGGCTCGATCGGCGCAGCAACGAATTTAGGCGTCGGTTTGCCGGTCAGTTGCGCCAGCAGGTTACCCAGACGCGGGCGCAGTTCGCGACGATCGATGATCAGGTCGATGGCGCCGTGCTTCAGCAGGAACTCGCTGCGCTGGAAGCCTTCCGGCAGTTTTTCGCGCACGGTCTGCTCGATCACGCGCGGGCCGGCGAAGCCGATCAGGGCTTTTGGCTCGCCGACGATCACGTCGCCCAGCATCGCCAGACTGGCGGAAACGCCACCGTAAACCGGGTCGGTCAGCACGGAGATGAACGGAATGCCTTCTTCGCGCAGGCGCGCCAGCACGGCCGAGGTCTTGGCCATCTGCATCAGAGAGATCAGGGCCTCCTGCATGCGCGCGCCACCGGAAGCGGAGAAACAAACCATCGGGCAACGGTTTTCCAGCGCGTAGTTGGCGGCGCGCACGAAGCGCTCACCGACGATGGCGCCCATGGAACCGCCCATGAAGCTGAATTCGAACGCCGAAACCACGACCGGCATGCCCAGCAGGGTGCCGCTCATGGAAACCAGTGCGTCTTTCTCGCCGGTCTGCTTCTGGGCAGCGACCAGACGATCCTTGTACTTCTTGCCGTCACGGAATTTCAGACGGTCAACCGGCTCCAGGTCGGCGCCCAGTTCAGTACGGCCTTCGGCGTCCAGGAAGATGTCGATGCGCGCACGTGCGCCGATGCGCATGTGGTGGTTGCACTTGGGGCAAACGTCCAGGGTCTTTTCCAGCTCCGGACGATACAGCACAGCCTCGCAGGACGGGCATTTGTGCCACAGACCTTCAGGGACCGAGCTCTTCTTGACCTCGGAACGCATGATCGAAGGGATCAGCTTGTCTACCAACCAGTTGCTCATGCTTTCTTTCTCCAGTACCGGCGGCCCGAACGCTCTGGTTCGCGGCCCCGCGTATGCCCTTCAGCTAAATTCATGTGTGGCGATGATCGGCCGGACTGCCGGGTCAGCGGAACTGACCTGCGTACACCCCGAAAAGACCCTCAGCCTCTTTTCTACAGAGCTGTGGACGGCGGCAGTCTGCCAGCCGTCACATCAGCGTACGGCGTTGATGAATGCACGAATCTTTGCGTGATCCTTGATGCCCTTGCTCGCCTCTACCCCGCCGCTGACATCCACGGCATACGGCCGCACCCGGGCGACCGCATCGGCGACGTTCTCCGGCGTCAGGCCGCCGGCCAGAATCAACGGCTTGCTCAAACCCTGCGGAATCAGTGACCAGTCGAACGCCTCGCCGGTTCCACCGGGCACGCCTTCGACATAAGTGTCGAGCAACACGCCGCTGGCGCTCGGGTAGGCATCGCAGGCAGCGGCAATGTCATCGCCCGCCTTGACCCGCAAGGCCTTGATGTACGGCCGGTGCCAGCCTTCACACTCGGCGGCGGTTTCGTCGCCGTGGAACTGCAGCAGATCCAGCGGCACGGCATCGAGGATTTCCCCGAGCTCGCAACGGCTGGCATTGACGAACAGCCCGACCGTGGTCACGAACGGCGGCAATGCGGCGATGATCGCCCGCGCCTGCTGCACGGTCACGGCCCGGGGACTTTTAGCGTAGAACACAAAACCGATGGCATCGGCCCCGGCCTCCACGGCTGCCAACGCATCTTCTATGCGGGTAATCCCGCAAATCTTGCTGCGAACGGCTGACATGTCGATAAAAACCCCAAGGCAAATCCGAGAAAGTCCCGGATGGTAACAAATGCGTTCGAGGGCGTCAGCCGTCAAGTTCCGCGAAACCCGTAAGGAAATGTGGCCCGATGAAACGCTCCGGCAACGGGAACTCGTCGTGGTACTCGACCTGCACCAGATACAGGCCGAACGGATGCGCCGTAACTCCGCCGGAACGCCGCTCGCGGCTCTCCAGCACTTCTTTCATCCACTCTACCGGCCGCTCGCCGGCACCGATGGTCATCAGCACGCCGGCGATGTTGCGCACCATGTGATGCAGAAACGCGTTGGCGCGGATGTCCAGAACGATCATTTTGCCGTGACGGGTCACGCGCAGGTGATGCATCTTCTTGATCGGCGACTTGGCCTGGCACTGGCCGGCACGGAAGGCACTGAAATCATGAGTACCGATCAGGTACTGCGCGGCCTCGGCCATGCGCTCGACGTCCAGCGGACGGTGATTCCAGGTGATTTCTTCATTGAGATGCGCCGGGCGGATCTGATCGTTGTAGATCACGTAGCGATAGCGCCGGGCAATCGCCTTGAATCGCGCATGGAAATGCGCCGGCATGACCTTCGCCCAACTGACGCTGATGTCGTGGGGCAGATTGATGTTGGCGCCCATGACCCAGGCTTTCAGCGAACGGTCGACCTGGGTGTCGAAATGCACCACCTGCCCGCAGGCATGCACACCGGCGTCGGTGCGCCCGGCACATTGCAGTGAGATCGGCGAGTCGGCGACCTTCGACAGGGCTTTTTCCAGCGTTTCCTGCACGGTGAGTACACCGGTGGACTGGCGCTGCCAGCCGCTGTAGCGCGAGCCCTTGTATTCAACGCCCAGCGCGACGCGGAAAAAGCCTTCGGGTGCCATTTCGGCGGCCGGGTTATCTATGTTTGCCAAGTCGGTACAGCCTGCTGATCTACAAAGGCGGGCATTATAAGGCGGCGGGACGGGGAAACCAGACCCAAACAAAAACGGCAGCCTCATGGGCTGCCGTTTTGTTTACCGCTGAATGCCGACTCAGGCCAGATGCGACAGCATTTCGCTCGCTTCGCTCTTCTGCTTGTCGTTCCCCTCACTGATGACCTCATTGAGGATGTCGCGCGCGCCGTCGTTGTCGCCCATGTCGATGTAGGCCTGAGCCAGATCGAGCTTGGTCGCAGCTTCGTCAGTACCGGACAGGAAGTCGAAGTCATCCTCGCCCAGATCATTGCCCAACGCTGCGTCAGCCTCGGTGAAGCTTGGCTCGTTGATGCTGCTCGACAGGCGATCCAGCTCGGCGTTGACGTCGTCCAGTTCGGCGGCGAACGCATCCGGCTCGGCTGGCGTCGCGTCCATTTCGTCAGCCAGGGACAGGTCGAAATCGGCTGGCAGCTCCAGATCATCCTGCGGCACGTCGGCGACGGCCGGGGTTTCGACCAGCGGCAGATCCTTCACGCCTTCGTCCAGATCCAGCAGGAAATCATCATCTGCCAGCTCGACCGGCGCAGGCGCAGGATCGGCACCGAGATCCATATCCAGGTCGAAATCCGACAGGTCGTCGAGGTTTTCCTTGATGTCGGCCTGCTGTTGCAGCACCGACTCGAAGCTCAGATCGTCGTCAGTCGGGAACGCATCCAGCTCGACCGGCGCTTCCGGCTCGACAGTCGCCACAGGCTCTACTGGCGTGATGTTATCCAGATCGTCGAGGCTCAGGTCGAAAGCACTGTCCAGTTCGGCATCTGCCGCGGCAGGCGCTTCAGGCTCGTCGAGCAGCAGCTCCTTGACGTATTCCGCGTCCAGCTCGGCGGCCATGGCAGCAGCCGCCAGGCCGCTGGCCGCGACGATCGCCATAGCCGGGAAGCGGCTTTTCAGCTCCTCGACCTTGGCGAAGTTGTCGCCATTGGCGACCAGTTGGCGCTCCTGGCCGACGAACGCATCGCGATCACCCTGACGACCGTAGACTTCCATCAGTTTCAGACGCAGATCGCTGCGCTGCGGCTCCAGGCTCACGCCCTCCTCCAGCAGCGCGGCCGCTTGATTCAGGCGACCGCCGTCGATGTGCGACTGCGCCTTGTCCAGCACGTCGTCGGAACGCTCGGCGGCCGGCGCCACCAACGGCGCGGCGATCGGCTCGGCCATCACGACTGGCGCCACTACAGCAGCAGCGGCTGGGGCTGGGGCTGGGGCTGGGGCTGGGGCTGGGTTCAGCTTGACGCTGGCGGCTGGCACTTCCAGACCTTCGAAGCTGCTTTCCGGCAGATCGAGATCCTGGGAGAACGATTGCTCCTCCAGCGCACGGGCCATGCGCAGGTGTTTTTCGGCTTCCTGCTGCGCCTTGCGGCGGCGGGCCAGCAGCAACAGCAGGAGCAGCAGAACCACCGCACCGCCACCGACCAGACCCAGCAGGATCGGATTGGTCAGCAGTTCGTTGAAGGTTTTCTCGTCATCGGCGGCGGGCGTGGTTTCAACCACAGGCTCGACAACCGGCTCGACCGGTGCCGGGGCGGCGGCTTCAGGCGCAGGTGCGCCCGGGGCTGCCTCTGCAGGAGTAGCCGGCGGCGTGGCCGCCAGTTCAGCGGTGATCGCCGGCACCACTGGCGCAGTGGCTGCGGTCGCGGGAGCAGCACCCGAACCTTCGGCCTGCATCTTCGCCAGTTGATTGTTTTTCAGCTCGATCAGGCGTTGCAGCTTGTCCAGCTGGCTTTGCAGATCGGCCATCCGGCTTTTCAGTTCTTCGTTGTCACGACGGGTGGTGTCGAGACTTTCCTGAGTGACCGCCAGTTTGTTGCTCAGGGCCTTGGCGTCGCCGGCCGGGCCCTTGCCACGCGCCTTGGCGCTTTCGGCGGACACCAGGCTCAGGTTGTCCTTGGCGTTTTGCGCAGCACCGGTATTGGCGCGGCCACGATTGGTCGCATCGAGCTGCTGCTGACCGGTGCCCGGTTTGGCTACATAACGACGGCCCTGACGCCAGGCTTCGTTCTGCGCCGCCACTTCGGCAATCGCTTTGGATTGCGGCAGCGCGGTGCTTTGCACTTGGTCCGGCAGACGCAGCACCTGACCGGTTTTCAGGCGGTTGATGTTGCCGCCGATGAACGCGTCCGGGTTCAGGGCCTGGATCGCCAGCATGGTCTGCTGCACCGAACCGCCGGTGCGCGCCTTGGCGGCGATTTCCCACAGGGTGTCGCGCGGCGTGGTGGTGTGGGTCGAATGCGTGGCGCCGGTGGTCGGAGCGGTGATGGTTTGCGCCGGCGCAGGCTGGGCGGCGGCATCGGCGGTCTGCGGCGAGAACTTCGATGGATCCAGCAGCACGCTGTAATCACGCAGCAGGCGGCCGTTCGGCCACATTACCTGCACGAGGAATTTCACCATCGGTTCCGACAGCGGTTTGCTCGAGGTAACGCGCAGCACACTTTTGCCGCTGGCGTTGAGCACCGGGGTGAACGTCAGATCATTGAGGAAGGCCTGGCGATCGACGCCGGCCTTGGCGAAATCTTCCGGCGAGGCCAGGCTCGGCACCACTTCGGCAGCGGTCAGATCCTTGACATCGAGCAGCTCGATTTCCGCTACCAGCGGCTGGTTCAGGGTCGACTTCAGGGTCAGCTCCCCGAGCCCGAGGGCATGCGCCATACCGGAGGACAGCGCCGAGGCGGCCGCTATTGCTAACACCAGTTTGCGAACTTGAACCATAGCCTCTTCCTTTGTTTGAACGTTCCTCGGCCAGCGAGAAGATGTTGATAGTCGCTGCCGTAAGGCATTGCGCGCGACGACGACAGCATGCCGCGCGCGATCATTTCTTTGATGCCCCGGAAAGTCCCGGAGGGTGACACGTTGCCAACTGCTCCGGCCAAGCATAGCGCCCGGCTAGAATCAGTCGACAAATTGTTGCCAAGTATCTTTTACAGCAGGTCTTTTATCAACAACTCGGCGACCTGCACGGCGTTGAGGGCCGCACCTTTGCGTACGTTATCTGACGTCAGCCACAGATTAAGTTCCGACGGTTCGTCGACACCGGCACGCACCCGCCCGACGTAGACCACGTCCTGCCCCACCGCGTCACCGACGGCGGTCGGATAATCACCGGCCTCGACCAGCTCGATGCCCTCGGCATCTTCCAGCGCAGCATTGACCTTTTCCAGGTCGACCGCGCTCGCTGACTGCAAGGTCACGCTAAAGCTATCGCCAAAAAACACCGGGGCTTGAACGCAAGTTGCGGAAATCTTTAATAAAGGCTTGGCCAGCACCTGACGCAGCTCGCGCACCAGGCGTTTTTCCAGCAGCGTATGACCTTGCGCATCCGGTGTGCCGACCTGGGCCAGCAGGTTGAAAGCCATCTGCCGGTCGAAGAATGTCGGCTCCAGCGGACGCATGTTCAGCAGCTCGGCGGTCTGGCGCGCCAGCTCGGTCACGGCTTCGCGGCCCTGGGCGGAAACCGCCAGATTGGCGGTGACATGCACGTATTGCAGTTCGATCAGATCGAGCAGCGGCGCCAACACCACGGCCAAAGTAGTGGCCGACGGGCTTGGACTGCTGACCTGGAACGGCACTTTCAAACCGGCCAGCACATCGGCATTGGCTTCCGGCACCACTTGCGGCGCCTGATCCGCCGGCAAGGCGCCGGACAGATCGACCAGCGAGCAACCCGCCGCGTGAGCGCGGGCGGCGTAACTCAGGGTGATGGCCGGGCCAGCGGCGAAGAACGCCAGTTTGACCTTGCTGAAATCGAACTCGTCGACTTCACGCACGCGCACGTTCTTGTTGCGAAACAGCACCGAACTGCCGGCGGATTCGCTGCTGGCCAACAGGTGCAGCGTGCCGACCGGGAAGTCGCGTTCTTCGAGGATCTGCACAAGGGTTTCGCCGACAGTACCGGTGGCGCCGATCACGGCAATATCAAGGGTCTGGGTCATGTTGCTACCTCTGGCGAAACGGGGGGAGCGGCACTTTACCGGGTGAGTCGCACGCAGGCAATTCGCGCCCGCCGCGAAGAGCGGACGCGGAGCGTCCATGGCTGCATTCCCACGCAGAGCGTGGGAACGATCAACAGGTACAAAAAAACCCGCGCCTCGTGCAAGGCGCGGGTTCTTTCATTGCATCAAGCGATCAACGCTCAAGCAGGATCCGCAGCATGCGACGCAGCGGTTCGGCCGCGCCCCACAGCAGTTGGTCGCCGACGGTGAAGGCACCGACGAACTGCGAACCCATGTTCAGCTTGCGCAGACGACCGACCGGTACGTTCAGGGTGCCGGTGACTTTCGTCGGGCTCAGCTCCTGCATGCTGATTTCACGGTTGTTCGGCACCAGCTTGACCCAAGGATTGTGCTGGCTGATCAGCCCTTCGATATCGGCGATCGGCACGTCTTTGTTCAGCTTGATGGTCAGCGCCTGGCTGTGGCAACGCATGGCGCCGATGCGCACGCAGATGCCGTCGACCGGGATCGGGCTCTTGAAGCGACCGAGGATCTTGTTGGTCTCGGCCTGGGCCTTCCACTCTTCGCGGCTCTGGCCGTTCGGCAGTTCCTTGTCGATCCACGGGATCAGGCTGCCGGCCAGCGGTACGCCGAAGTTTTCGGTCGGGTAGGCGTCGCTGCGCATGGCTTCAGCCACACGACGGTCGATGTCGAGGATCGCGCTGGCAGGATCGGCCAGTTGATCGGCGACAGCGGCGTGGGTCGCGCCCATCTGCTTGATCAGTTCACGCATGTTCTGCGCGCCGGCACCGGACGCCGCCTGATAGGTCATGGCGCTCATCCACTCGACCAGACCGGCCTCGAACAGACCACCCAGGCCCATCAGCATCAGGCTGACGGTGCAGTTGCCGCCGATGTAGTTCTTGGTGCCTGCGTCGAGCTGCTGGTCGATGACCTTGCGGTTGACCGGATCGAGGATGATGACGGCGTCGTCGTTCATCCGCAGGCTCGAGGCCGCGTCGATCCAGTAACCCTGCCAGCCGGCTTCGCGCAGCTTCGGGAATACTTCGCTGGTGTAGTCGCCGCCCTGGCAGGTCAGGATCACGTCGAGGGTCTTCAGCTCTTCAATGCTGTAAGCGTCCTTGAGCGGAGCAATGTCCTTGCCCACGGACGGGCCTTGGCCACCGACATTGGAAGTGGTGAAAAACACCGGCTCGATAAGATCGAAATCCTGCTCTTCCAGCATCCGCTGCATGAGCACGGAACCGACCATGCCGCGCCAACCGATCAGACCTACACGTTTCATCGCAACTACACCTTCTTGAAAAGTGGGCCGCTGCTTTGTATTGAATTTCGCAGCGGGCCCGAGAGATTACAGATTCCGCAGCGCGGCGACTACTGCGTCACCCATTTCCTGCGTACCGACTTTAGTGCAACCGGTCGAAAAGATGTCGCCGGTGCGCAGACCCTGATCCAGCACCACGCTGACCGCTTTCTCGATGGCGTCGGCGGCTTCGTGCAGATTGAAGCTGTAACGCAGCATCATCGACACCGACAGGATGGTCGCCAGCGGGTTGGCAATGCCTTTGCCGGCGATGTCCGGTGCCGAGCCGTGGCAAGGCTCGTACATGCCCTTGTTGTTGGCATCCAGCGAGGCCGACGGCAGCATGCCGATGGAGCCGGTGAGCATCGACGCTTCGTCGGACAGGATGTCGCCGAACATGTTGTCGGTGACGATCACGTCGAACTGCTTCGGTGCACGCACCAGTTGCATGGCGGCGTTGTCGACGTACATGTGGCTCAGCTCGACGTCCGGGTAATCCTTGGCCACCTGCTCGACCACTTCACGCCACAGTTGGCTGGACGCCAGCACGTTGGCCTTGTCCACCGAGCACAGTTTCTTGCTACGCACGCGGGCCATGTCGAAACCGACACGGGCGATACGGCGGATTTCGCTTTCGCTGTACGGCAGGGTGTCGTAGGACTGGCGCTCGCCGTTTTCCAGGGTGCGGGTGCCGCGCGGTGCGCCGAAGTAGATGCCGCCGGTCAGCTCACGGACGATCAGGATGTCCAGGCCGGCAACGATTTCCGGCTTCAGGCTCGAAGCCTCGGCCAGTTGCGGGTACAGGATCGCCGGACGCAGGTTGCCGAACAGGCCCAGTTGCGCACGGATTTTCAGCAGACCGCGCTCAGGGCGGATATCACGCTCGATGGTGTCCCATTTCGGGCCGCCGACGGCACCCAGCAGCACGGCGTCGGCGGCACGGGCGCGATCGAGGGTTTCATCGGCCAGCGGCACGCCGTGCTTGTCGATGGCGGCGCCACCGATCACGTCATGGCTCAGCTCGAAGCCCAGGCTGTACTTGTCGTTGGCCAGCTCCAGCACCTTGACCGCTTCGGCCATGATTTCCGGACCAATACCGTCGCCTGGGAGAATCAGAATCTGCTTGCTCATGCTTTCCTCGTGTCTTCAGTCGGTGCGCCATCGACGGGCGCGCCCGGAAAAATACTTATCGTTTCAGGATTACTTTTCAGCCCAGAGCACCAGTACATCTGTACTGAACGAACCATCGGCCTCAATCTCAAAATATTCGCGTACTTCGTTGCCCATCGACTGCTGCAACTGGCGGATCGCGGCGCGCATCACCTCTGGCGTGCGCATGCGCTCGACCCAGCTGTTGTACTCCAGACGCAGGCGCTGACGCGTGGTGCTGCGGGTGTGCAGACCGGCCTCGCTGACCTGGCGCAACCACTCACCGGCCGAATAATCGCGTACATGGCTGGTATCGCGCAGCACTTCGACGCTCTGCAAATAGGTGTCGAACAGCGGACTGCCCGGCGACAGCACATCGATGAACGCCGCCACGCCACCCGGCTTCAGCACCCGACGCACTTCGCGCAAGGCCACACCGAGATCGCTCCAATGGTGCGCCGAATAGCGGCTGAACACGAAGTCGAATTCGCCATCGGCAAACGGCAGACGCTCGGCGGCGCCGTTGACCGTGGACACATTGCTCAAACCGCGATCAACAGCAGCGGCGGCCACCACGTCGAGCATCTGCTGCGACAGGTCGTAGGCCACCACTTCTTTCACCAACGGGGCAACGTGAAAACTCACGTGCCCGGCGCCGCAACCCAGATCCAGCACCCGCGCCTCGCCCTGCCCCGCCAACTCAGCCTGCAGCAGCGCAAATTCAGTGCCTTGAGCGTGAACGGCGCTGCTCAGGTAGGCGGCGGCCTGTTCACCGAATTGCTTCTGTACAACCTGACTGTGCTGGGCGGTGCTGGTCATGGGTACGTCCTTTTCTGGGTTTCAACCTTTCAGATTCACGCGTCGCGGAACAACCACGGCTGGCTAGCGCGATGTTTGGCTTCGAACGCGGCAATCGCATCGCCGTCCTGCAAGGTCAGGCCGATGTCGTCCAGGCCGTTGAGCAGACAGTGTTTGCGGAAGGCGTCGATCTCGAAGCGGTAGACCTTGCCGTTCGGGCTGGTGACGGTCTGCTCGTGCAGATCGATCTGCAACTGATAGCCCGGTTCGGCCTCGACCTGCTTGAACAGCTCGTCGACTTCGGCATCGCTCAGGATGATCGGCAGCAAACCGTTCTTGAAGCTGTTGTTGAAGAAGATGTCGGCATAGCTCGGCGCGATGATGCTGCGGAAACCGTATTCTTCCAGCGCCCACGGCGCGTGTTCACGGCTGGAGCCGCAACCGAAGTTCTCGCGGGCCAACAATACGCTGGCGCCTTGATAACGCTCGGCGTTGAGCACAAATTCCTTGTTCAACGGACGTTTGGAGTTGTCCTGATACGGCTGACCCACATCGAGGTAACGCCACTCGTCGAACAGGTTCGGGCCGAAACCGGTGCGCTTGATCGACTTCAGAAACTGCTTCGGAATGATCTGGTCGGTGTCGACGTTGGCACGATCCAGAGGCGCGACGAGACCAGTGTGCTGGGTAAAAGCTTTCATGCTGCGCTCCTTTAGATCAATTCACGAACGTCGATGAAACGACCGTTCACCGCCGCCGCAGCGGCCATGGCCGGGCTGACGAGGTGGGTACGGCCACCGGCGCCCTGACGGCCTTCGAAGTTACGGTTGGAGGTCGAGGCGCAATGTTCGCCGGACTCCAAACGGTCCGGGTTCATCGCCAGACACATCGAGCAACCCGGCTCGCGCCATTCGAAACCGGCTTCGAGGAAGATCTTGTCCAGACCTTCGGCCTCGGCCTGGGCCTTCACCAGACCCGAGCCCGGCACCACGATGGCCTGTTTGATGGTCGACGCAACCTTGCGACCCTTGGCGATCACCGCCGCAGCGCGCAAGTCTTCAATCCGCGAGTTGGTGCAGGAGCCGATGAATACGCGGTCGAGCTGAATGTCAGTGATCGCCTGATTGGCGGTCAAACCCATGTATTTCAAGGCGCGGACGATCGAGTCGCGTTTGACCAGATCCATCTCTTTAGCCGGGTCCGGCACGTTCTGATCGACGGCCAAGACCATTTCCGGCGAAGTGCCCCAGCTGACCTGCGGCTTGATCTGCGCGGCGTCGAGCTCGACCACGGTGTCGAAATGCGCGTCGGCGTCGGACACCAGGTCTTTCCAGGACTCGACCGCCAGATCCCACTCGGCGCCTTTCGGTGCGAACGGACGACCCTTGACGTAATCCACGGTCTTCTGGTCCGCCGCCACCAGGCCCACACGGGCGCCGGCTTCGATGGACATGTTGCAGATGGTCATGCGGCCTTCGATGGACAGGTCGCGAATCGCGCTGCCGGCGAATTCGATGGCATGGCCGTTACCGCCGGCGGTGCCGATCTTGCCGATCACCGCGAGGACGATGTCCTTGGCGGTCACGCCGAACGGCAATTGGCCTTCGACGCGCACCAGCATGTTCTTCATTTTCTTGGCGACCAGGCACTGGGTGGCGAGCACGTGCTCGACCTCGGAAGTACCGATACCGTGAGCCAGGGCGCCGAACGCGCCGTGGGTCGAGGTATGCGAGTCGCCGCAGACCACGGTCATGCCCGGCAAGGTCGCGCCCTGCTCCGGGCTGATCACATGAACGATGCCCTGGCGCACATCGTTCATCTTGAATTCGACGATGCCGTACTCATCGCAGTTGTCGTCGAGGGTCTGAACCTGCAAACGCGAGACCTGGTCGGCAATGGCTTCGATGCCGCCCTTGCGCTCCGGGGTGGTCGGTACGTTGTGGTCCGGGGTGGCGATGTTGGCATCGATGCGCCACGGCTTGCGCCCGGCCAGACGCAGGCCTTCAAAGGCTTGCGGCGAGGTCACTTCGTGGATGATGTGACGATCGATATAGATCAGCGCCGAGCCATCGTCGCGCTGCTTGACCAAATGCGAATCCCAGAGCTTGTCGTAGAGCGTTTTGCCGGCCATCAGACGGTTCCTCATCAGCTTGTTTCTATGCCCTGGGCTTATCAATAACCCTTTGGCTTGTGAGGCGGATCCTATGGGGTTAGATTAAATAACTCAAATTCATATTTTTTATGCTTTGGATAACCAACTGGAATACGAACATGGACCTGGCCAACCTCAATGCTTTTATCGCGATTGCCGAGACCGGAAGCTTCTCCGGTGCCGGCGAACGGCTGCACCTGACGCAACCGGCGATCAGCAAACGCATCGCCGGACTGGAGCAGCAATTGAATGTGCGGCTGTTCGACCGGCTCGGTCGCGAAGTGGGCCTGACTGAGGCCGGCCGGGCCCTGCTGCCACGGGCTTACCAGATTCTCAACGTGCTCGACGACACGCGCCGCGCCCTGACCAACCTGACCGGCGAAGTCACCGGCCGCCTGACCCTGGCCACCAGTCACCACATCGGTCTGCACCGTCTGCCGCCATTATTGAGGGAATACACCCGCCGCTACCCACAGGTGGCGCTGGATATTCAGTTTCTCGATTCGGAAGTGGCCTACGAGGAAATTCTCCACGGCCGGGCGGAACTGGCGGTCATCACCCTCGCGCCGGAGCCGCATACGCTGGTCAAGGCCACGCCCGTCTGGGACGACCCGCTGGATTTCGTGGTGGCCCCGGAACATTCATTGATCAGCAACGGCGCCGTCACGTTGGCGGACATTGCCGGCCATCCGGCGGTTTTCCCCGGCGGCAACACCTTTACTCACCATATTGTCCAACGTCTGTTCGAGGCTCAGGGCCTGACGCCGAACATCGCCATGAGCACCAACTACCTGGAAACCATCAAGATGATGGTGTCGATCGGCCTGGCCTGGAGCGTTTTGCCGCGCACGATGCTCGATGAACAGGTGGCGCGCATACCTTTGCCGGGCATACAGCTCAGTCGCCAGCTAGGCTATATCCTGCACACTGAAAGGACGCTGTCGAATGCTGCACGGGCGTTTATGGCCCTGCTGGACGCTCAAATCGATCTGCCAGGGACTCTCGGCTAACTTGTGCTACTCCTATAGAGCTGCCGCCCCTGTGCCAAACGCCCAAATCAGCTCAAGGCCCCTTAACAATGCCGAAATCTGTTGACCGTATTCCGCCGATGCCGCGTATTCAGGCCATTGATCCACGGCGATCCGAGCAGAGCTGGGAGAGCGCGCCGCAATTGCTCGCGGCGCTCAACGGTGCCCGGCTCGGCGCCTGGTACTGGGATATCGAGCGCGGGCAGATCAGCTGGTCACGCGGCACTCAGGCCTTGTTCGGCTTTGATCCTCGGCAACCGCTGCCCGAAGACCTGGAATACCTCGACCTGCTGCCACCTGAAGACCGGGCGAAAACCATCCGCGCCTTCCACGCCGTGATTGCCGGCGCGCCGCTGGAGCAGGCAATGCACCACCGCATCCGCTGGCCCGACGGCAGCCTGCACTGGCTGGAGATCAACGGCAGCCTGCTCCCCGACAAACACGGTCGACCCCGAATGATCGGGGTGATCCGCGAAATCACCCACCAGCGGCAACGGGAACAGGCGCTCAGCAGTTCGGAGAAACGTTTTGCGACACTGTTTCATCTGTGCCCGAACATGGTGCTGCTGACCCGCCAGGAAGACGGCCTGATCAGCGAGGCCAACCAGTATTTCGAAAGTCTGTTCGGCTGGCCGGTACAAAGCGCCATCGGGCGCACCACCCTGGAACTGGGCCTGTGGGTGCATCCCGAGCAACGGGCGGAGCTGGTCAAGAAAACCAAGGCCAAGGGTGAACTGGTCAGCATGGAGGTGCAGTTCCGCGCCAGCAACGGCCAGATCCACGACGGCATCCTCAGCGCGCAAAAGGTCGAACTCGAAGGCCAGCCTTACCTGCTCAGCACCTTTCTCGACACTACCGAACGAAAAGCCGCCGAACATGCCCTGAAAGACAGCCAGGAACGCCTCGACCTGGCGCTGGATTCGGCGCAACTCGGCACCTGGGACTGGCACATTCCCAGCGGCATGCTCTACGGCTCGGCCCGCGCTGCGCAATTACACGGCCTGGAGCCGAAACCGTTCCATGAATCCTTCGAAGAGTTTTTCGAGGGCGTCCCCGGCGAAGAACGCGACAGCATGCGCGACGCCTATCGCAGCCTGCGCGAAGGCCCGGCCGGCAACTATCAGCTGACTTACCGCGTGCAACTGCCGGACGGCAGCTCGCGCTATCTGGAAAGCCGCGCCCGCCTCTATCGCGACGACAACGGCGTACCGCTGCGGATGGCCGGCACCCTGCTGGACATCACCGATCAGGTTGAACGCGAGCAACGGCTGGTGGCTTCGGAAGAGAAATTCGCCACGCTGTTCCAGGTCAGCCCCGACCCGATCTGCGTCACGCGCCAGGAAACCGGGGAATTCATCGAGATCAACTCCAGCTTTTCCCAGACCTTCGGCTGGAGCGCCAGCGATGTGATCGGCCACACCGCCGAAGAAATCGGCTTGTGGGACGCCTCGGCGAAAAGCCTGCAACGCATCGAACGGGTGATCCGCGAACAGGGCCTGAGCAATGTTGCGATCATCGTCCAGCACAAGGACGGCCAGTCGCTGACCTGCGTGATTTCCAGCCGCCAGATCAGCGTCGGCAACCAGCCGTGCATCGTCACCACGCTGCGCGACATTACCCAGCAACAGCGCTCGGAAGCGGCGCTCAAGGCCAGCGAAGAGAAATTCGCCAAGGCGTTTCACTCCAGTCCCGACGCGATCACCATCACCGAGCGCGATACCGGGCGCTATCTGGAGGTCAACGACGGCTTCTGCCGCCTCACCGGCTATCGCGCCGACGAAGTGGTGGGCAAAACCGTGTA
Organism: Pseudomonas sp. Pseusp21; assembly: GCF_059492145.1. Taxonomy (NCBI): domain Bacteria; kingdom Pseudomonadati; phylum Pseudomonadota; class Gammaproteobacteria; order Pseudomonadales; family Pseudomonadaceae; genus Pseudomonas; species Pseudomonas sp. Pseusp21. Next base: position 5,891,857 of record NZ_CP168520.1, on the reverse strand, counting down.
TCAGGTCGGTATCTGGGCCGAGGAAAAACAGCGTTCGGCACTGCTGGCCGAGCTACAGATCAAGGGCCGCGTACATCATCAGGAAATGCTCGGGCGCAACAAGCGCGGCGAGATCCTGACGGTGGAAGTCTCGGTCGAGCCGATCACTCTCAACGAAACCGCCTGTCTGCTGTTGACCGCCCGGGACGTCAGCCTGCTGAAGAACGCCGAGGCGCAGATCCGCCATCTGGCCTATCACGACCCGCTGACCAACCTGCCCAACCGCGCACTGCTGATGGATCGCCTGAGCCAGCAGATCGCCCTGCTCAAGCGCCACAACCTGCGCGGGGCGCTGCTGTTTCTCGACCTGGATCACTTCAAGCACATCAACGACTCGCTGGGGCATCCGGTCGGCGACACGGTGCTGAAAATCATCACCGCACGGCTTGAAGCCAGCGTGCGCATGGAAGACACCGTGGCGCGGCTCGGTGGCGATGAATTCGTGGTGCTGCTCAGTGGCCTGGAAGGCACGCGCAACGAAGTCAGCGCTCAGGTGCGCGAGTTGGCCGACACCATTCGCGAGTTGCTGTCGGAGCCGATGTTCCTCGACGGACAGCGCCTGCAAGTGACGCCGAGCATCGGCGTGGCGCTGATTCCCGATCACGGTTCGACCCCGACCGACCTGCTCAAACGCGCCGACATTGCGCTGTACCGCGCCAAGGATTCGGGGCGCAACACCACGCAGATGTATCACAACACCATGCAGAAAGCGGCCAGCGAACGGCTGCGCATGGAGACCGACCTGCGTCTGGCGCTGGCCCGGGGCGAATTCGACGTGCATTACCAACCGCAAATCGACGCCCAGGACAACCGCATCATCGGCGCCGAAGCCCTGGTACGCTGGAATCACCCGGAACTCGGCGCGCAATCGCCTACCGAATTCATCAAGGTGCTGGAGGACAGCGGACTGATTCTGGAAGTCGGCACCTGGATCCTCGACGAGGCGTGCGAAGCCTTCAAACAATTGATCGCCGAAAAACTGATCGACCCTCTGGCCTTCAGCCTGTGCGTGAACATCAGCCCCCGGCAGTTCCGCCAGAACGACTTCGTCGAGCGCATCGAACACAGCATGAGCAGCCACGGTCTGCCCTGCTCGCTGCTGAAACTGGAAATCACCGAAGGCATCGTCATCCAGAACCTGGAAGACACCATCAGCAAAATGCGCCGCCTGAAAAAACTCGGCGTGAGTTTTGCCATGGACGATTTCGGCACCGGCTATTCATCGCTGACGTACCTGAAACGACTGCCGGTGGACACGCTGAAGATCGATCAGTCATTCATCCGCGACGCCACCACCGACCCCAACGACGCCGAAATCATCCGCGCCATCGTCGCCATGGCCCGCAGCCTGGAACTGGAAGTGATCGCCGAAGGCGTGGAAACCCCGGAACAGCTGGCCTTCCTTCAGGGGTTGGGCTGCCATTTGTATCAGGGTTATCTGCACAGTCGGCCGTTGCCGCTGGAGGGATTGAAGGGATTGCTGGAATGACCCGACACCTGCGATTGCTTGTCGCAAGTATTGACCCAGGCCGGTAATTGCCAGGGTTGGCGGCAACCTGTAGGGTCACGTTTTTTCGCGCTGTTTCGAGATCGATCATGCAGGATGCATCCCTCCCCCGCCCGGCCCTGCTGGGCATTGACCTTGGCACCACCAACAGTTTGATCGCCGTCTGGCAGGACGGTCAGGCCCGATTGATCCCCAACGCCCTCGGCGAGGTGCTGACCCCGTCGGTGGTCAGCCTCGATGAAGACGGGACCATTCTGGTCGGCAAGGCTGCACGCGCACGCCTGACAACCCACCCGGAACGTACAGCCGCCGCGTTCAAGCGCTTCATGGGCAGCGACAGGCAGATCGACCTCGGCACACAAACCTTCAGCCCGGAAGAGTTATCGGCATTGGTACTTGGCTCACTCAAGCAGGACGCCGAGGCTTTTCTCGGCCACCCGGTGGCTGAAGCGGTGATTTCCGTGCCGGCGTATTTCAGTGACGAACAACGCAAACGCACCCTGTTCGCCGCCGAACTGGCGGGCCTGAAGGTCTCCCGACTGATCAACGAGCCGACCGCCGCCGCGATGGCGTATGGGCTGCACGAGCAGAAATTCGAACGCACGCTGATCTTCGATCTGGGCGGCGGGACGTTCGATGTCACGGTCCTGGAATATGCGTTGCCGCTGATTGAAGTGCATGCGTCCACCGGGGACAACTTTTTGGGGGGCGAAGACTTTACCGATGCACTATTGAATGCCTGTCTGAAAAACTGGCAATTGACCCCGTCGATGATAGATCCGCAAGGCATGGCCAGCCTGGGCGATGCCCTGGAACAACTCAAATGCAAACTCGGCGAAGGCACTCAATCGTTGAACTGGCGCCATGCCGACAAACTGTACGAGTGGTCGCTGGACGAACCCGCTGCCGTGAAGATCTGGGAACCATTGCTGGCGCGGCTGCGCGCGCCGATCGAACAGGCCCTGCGCGATGCGCGCCTGAAACCACGGGATCTTGACAGTCTGGTGCTGGTGGGTGGGGCAACGCGGATGCCTGCGGTACAACAGATGGTCGCGACCCTGTTCGGACGCCTGCCCTACCGGCATCTTGATCCCGACACCCTCGTTGCACTGGGTGCGGCCACGCAAGCGGCCTGCAAGGCGCGCGATGGCGCGATCGAAGAGCTGATCCTGACCGATGTCTGCCCTTACACGCTGGGCATCGCAACCATGCGTGGCAAAGGCATCGACGGCGCCTTTTCGCCGATCATCGAACGCAACACCATCATTCCGACGTCACGGGTCGAGCGCTACCACACAACCCACCCCCGACAGGAGCTGCTGCGCATTGCCGTTTATCAGGGTGAGCGCCCGTGGGTACGTGACAACATCCTCATTGACGCTTTCGATGTCACCTTGACGCCCACCGATAACATTCAGGAGCTGGACGTACGCTTCAGTTACGACATCAACGGCTTGCTCGAAGTCGATGTCACGATGCTCGAGACCGGCGAACGCCACAGCCACAGCATCGATCGCAGTCCCACCGGGCTGGATGAACAAGCGCGCAGAGACAGCCATAACCGACTGTCGACGCTGAAGGTCCATCCACGCGATGCATTACCCAACCGCACACTGCTGGCCCGTCTGGAGCGGGCATGGATGCAAAGTCTGGGCACGCAGCGCGAACACATTGCCGAGTGGCTGCACAACTTCACCACGGTACTCGCCGGACAGCAGCCGGCAGAGATCGCCAGCCACCGCTCAGAGCTCAACAAGGCTCTGGACCAGCTGCGCCTCTAGCCGTTGAGTCGCCGCAGAGCAGCCTGCAGACCACCGGACAGCATCTCGCCAGCGCCGCTGTCCGGTGGCACGCCATATCGGTTGGGCAACTTGTCACCGGGAAAGCCGAACAGCAGCAGCGGCAGGAACGGCAAGATCGGCGACAAGGCCATGAATATCAGCAACGTGGGCAAACCTCGACCCATGTCGTGCAAACGACGCAGAGTGGCGCCGAATAACAACAGAACACTGAGTAACAGAATCGGAATGCCAAAGAACGTGGCACCGCTGATCAGAGCTGCCACCGGCGCAATCACTACACACCCCAGAACCTGAGCGATAAAAGCCTTGCGCCCCAGCCGCGACCCCAGGCGCCAGATCGCCCCAGCAGGCACCGGCTGAATATCACTTTTGGCCAGCATCAAACGCTCCGACCAGGACAGCAAGGCACACAGCGCCAGGCGCAAGCCGATACTGTTCTGCACGTCATCCTTGCCCTGCTGCAATTGGCGCAGTACTCGCGTTTTCGGCACTCCGGCAGCGCCATAGCGAACCATGGCCTTGAGCGCATCGAGAGACTCGTACGCCAACAATTTGTCGACCCCGAAATCCGTCAACACCTTGCGCGGCGGCCACAGTGGCTCGCCTTTGATCAAGCCGTCACGAAACCCTTCGAACCAGTCGTCTTCGCAACTGACCGCCGCGATGGATTGCAACAACGCACGGTGCTGCTCGGCGCTCAGGCTCGGGTCGTGATAGAGCACGCCCCAGAACATCAACAGCCCCAACAGATCGTCGCCACATGCAGCGCGATCGCTTTCGATGCAGGTGTAAAGCAGGGTGTTGGCAGGCAATCGGGCGCTGTCGAGTGCCTGCTGAACGCTGAACAATTGCTGCACCAACAAGCCGTGCACCGGATCATTGCCTTGCAGCCAGCCCAGTAAACCGTCGCAATTGCCTTGCTCGCGTTGCAAACGGCGCAACAGTGGCTGCAATCGGCTCAAGGGATGAGCCGGACTGAACGGCAGACGCTCCAGGCACTGCCCATCGATCAATTGCAGACAACGTTCCGGCTGATCCAGCAACGCCAGCAAAAACATGGTTTGAGCGTGCCACTCCCACACTGCCTCCCCCAGCCCGACCGACGGCAACCCGATCCCGCGACGGCTCAACTGAAAAAGCAGATCGAGTTCGGACAGGTCACAGTCGTCTTTGACGGCACCCAATTTGAACGCTTCAGCGATGCGCTCCAGGGCGGTGTAACTGTAGGGCCGCAAGCGACGCAGCCACAGGCGACAGACCTTGTGCAGCTCGCCTGTTGTCAGTTCCTGCGGCAATTGCTCCGATGTTGAATCCGCTTCGCTGAAGGCGCTCATCACCTGCGCAATCGGCGCATTCGCCAACCAGCGCAGATGCTGCCCGGCCTGAACTTTGAACCCGCTCAACACCAGGCATTCGAGCGCATCGACCGGAAGCGGCTGATCCAGAATCCGCTGCAGCAAGACCGCATCACCGCGATGCAGCGCCCAGGCATGCCGGTACAGTTGCAGCAGCCGGCTGTCGGCATTCTCACCCAGCAGTTGGGCAAGCAACGGGAGCTCATCGCCTGTCATGCGCCAATCGACAAAACTTTGCGCCAGGCTATCGAGCTTCAACCGCCCGACACCCAACCAACGGTTCAGCGTCTCGGGACGTTGTGACGGACTGCCGTATACCTGGGCGTCATCCCCGAGATCCGCAGGCCACTCGGAGAAATCGCCCAGACAATCGAACGCCTGAATCAGCAGAGGCAGAAAAGTCGGTTGCCGCTTGGCGCACAATTCCAGCAGACGACTTTCGGCCATCGGATGGCGGAACTCGTTCCACAGTCGGATCCAGCACGGCAATGCCTGATCGTCCCGCCCCAGCAGACTGCTCTGACACGCCAACAGGTAAAGCCAGTCCACGTCATCCGGTGCTTCCAGCTGTTTTTCGACACAGCACTGCAAAAATATCGGTGCACCGATGCCCGCTTGGGTGAACTGCACCAGTAAACGTTTCATGAACACAGCATCATCCGGCAACGGCAGGCACGTGTGCTGGCTGGCGAAGTCGGCGAATTCATGGAGGGGACGCTGGGTGAAAATAAAGTCGAGACTGCGGGCGTACCAGAGTGTTTCGGTTTGCGCAGCCACTGACCAGGCGCTCATCAGATCGGTATCGAACGGGTCAGGCGTTTCGATTCGCTGCAAAAAGGCTTCCACCCGATGCGCGTCGTTGAATTCCAGATCCAGTAACTGCTGATGCCAGGCCATACGCTTGGCCAACAAATTCGCGCAGCGGTAAGACAGCGGGCCGGCATCGGCCATCCGGTGGTAGAGACCCCAACTGAGTTCATCGAGCTGCTCCAGCGACAGCTCGTCCAGCACCCGGACAAATGCCTGCCACGCCTCGAAGTTGAAACGCCGCGCGGGATCGTCAAGCAACTCGCAGAAATCCGCGAACGCCTGCGGGATCTCGACAACCTCCTGCCCTGACTCTTCAGTTTTTTCCTCGGGCGCTTCTTCCTCGTCTTCACGCGCCAGACGCAACGCGTTTTCGTAGGCCATGCGCAGCGCCTGAAATCCTTCAGGATCGGTTTCCGGATGATGCGACGGCAAACATGCGCGGTAGGCATCACGAATCCGGGTTTCGTCGGAGGTGGGCTCGATGCCCAGTCGAATCCAGCAACTCATGACCAGTCGAACTCCTTGAGCGATGCAGGGCGGGGCAGCAGATCAATCTCCATGTGCCAGGGCAGGTCGGCCAGAAAGTGCGGGATGTTCTGGGCGAGGCCGCGGGTGATCCGCAGGTTATGAGCACTGTCCCCTTGCCGCTCCAGCTCGCAAGCCAGCTCGTCGTCGCTTGTGTCCAGGCAACACCAAAACGTACGCCCCACAACAAAGCCATTGAAGTAGGACATCCAGCTACCGTAGTGAAATTGCGCCCTGACGGCTAAACGGCTGTGCAGCCAGTTGCTTTCGGCCAGATCAATCCACTGATTGCGCACTGCGCAACGCAAGAGAAACCCCATTCGCCCGTAATCCCAGGACAAGATCCCTCCTGGACCGCAACCGCCGAAAGTGCGACTGGCAAACTCATGCAGAACCCGCTCGCGAGGGCTCAGCTCTTCGAGCAGGCGCTGCCATTCACTCGGCAGACAACGTTGCCATGCCAAATAGGCACCACTCAGGTGCTTTGCATGTCCGTCGTCCGTCATCCACTGGAGCATGTCGAACAATTGCCGCCGGTCATCGATTCCCCAGCTGCCTTTCAGATCGATGTAGCGGTCGTCGCAGAAGGCAGGGTCGTCATACCCGGCGCCGGTGTTGAGCGCTGCCATTGGCGCAGAAAGGGCGCACAGCCAGCGCTGTTGAATATCGTCCATGAAAAAAGGCTCCAGGCCGACCGATAAGGATGGGGTCGGCAAAACTGCGGCGGATTGTAGAGAAACCGCCGCTGGCGGCAAAGTCGAACAGCCATTTTCCTGCGCCCACAAAAAAAGGCCCCGACGTATCGGGGCCTTCATTCAGCGGCTTATCGCCCGTTCAGACGATTTGTTTCTGCAAGTGACTCAGTGCTGCAGTGCCGGCTGCGCTCCGTTGATCGGGATGCGCTTGGCTTTCGCCTCTTCCGGAATCACGCGCAACAGGTCGATGCTCAACAGACCGTTGCTCAGGCCGGCGGCCTTGATCTCGATGTGATCGGCCAGACGGAAGGACAGCTTGAATGCACGCTGGGCAATGCCCTGGTGCAGGAACGTGACGCCTTCGTTGGCATCGCGCTTGCCGCCACTGATGGTCAGCACGCCTTTTTCGACTTGCAGTTCCAGGTCTTCTTCCTGGAAACCGGCCGCCGCCACGACGATGCGGTATTGATCGTCACCGTGTTTTTCCACGTTGTAAGGCGGATAGGTGCTGCCTGGCTCGTTGCGCAGGGCAGTTTCGAACAGGTCGTTGAAACGGTCGAAACCCACCGAGGAACGGAACAGTGGAGCGAGGGAAAATGCAGTACTCATGATTCAAATCTCCTGAAAACAATCAGCAAGTTTTTTTGTCTCCGCGACCCGAATTCGGCATCGCGTAACCCTTAGATAGGGACCTGCGTTTTGTTTTCAAGAGATCGTTTGAAGATTTTTTTCAGGCGGCTTCGGCGACCGGCAAACCCAGTAAACGCGAGACCTGATCCGGCTCGGTCTCCCGGCGCAGCACGGTAAACAGCTCGACGGCCTCGGGGTAATTGCGGGTCAGCATGGCCAGCCACTGTTTCAAACGGCCCGGCGACTGGCGCGCGGTCATTTGCGCTTTGGCTTGCAGCCAGAAGTCCTGGATCAGTGGCATCAGTTCGGCCCAGGTCATTTCGACGACTTCCACGCCGGCACGGGCGGCGGCGATCTGACGGGCCAGATCCGGACGCGACACCAGGCCGCGACCGAGCATGATGTCTTCGACGCCGCTGATTTCCCGGCAGCGGCGCCAGTCGTCGACGCTCCAGATATCGCCGTTGGCGAACACCGGCACCTTGACCACGTCCTGCACGCGCGGAATCCACTCCCAATGCGCCGGCGGCTTATAGCCGTCGACCTTGGTGCGGGCGTGAACCACGATGTGCTCGGCGCCGCCCTCGGCCAGCGCCGTGGCGCACACCAGCGAGCCGTCCGGGCTGTCGAACCCCAGGCGCATCTTGGCGGTGACGGGAATGTGTGCGGGCACGGCGCGACGCACGTGTTCGACGATCTGATTGAGCAGCTCCGGCTCCTTGAGCAGTACCGCACCGCCACGGGACTTGTTGACGGTCTTGGCCGGGCAGCCGAAGTTCAGGTCGATCACTTCAGAGCCCAGCTCGCAGGCCAGCGCCGCGTTTTCCGCCAGGCACACCGGATCGGAACCCAGTAACTGCACGCGCAGTGGCACGCCGGAAGCGGTGCGCGCACCGTTGAGCAGTTCAGGGCCGAATTTGTGGAAATAGGCCGGGGTCAGCAACTGGTCGTTGACCCGAATGAACTCGGTCACGCACCAGTCAATACCGCCGACACGGGTCAGGACATCGCGCAGAATGTCGTCGACCAACCCTTCCATCGGCGCCAGAGCAATTTGCATGGGGAACACACACTCAAGGAAAAACGTGCGGCAGTTTACTGGGTTTCGCGAGCTAAACCCATGTCCGCCGTCTGTATGACCGGGCCGTAGCCCTCGATGAACTCGGCAGGCATGCGCTTGGGCCTGCCGGTGGACAGCTCGATGCAGACGAAGGTGGTCTGGGCGCGCAGCAGCGTGGCGTTGTCGCTGGGGCGGATCAGCTGGAAGTGACGGGTCATTTTCAGGCGCTGATCCCAATCGACGATCCAGGTCGCCAGTTGCAGTTCATCGCCTTCGTAGGCAGCGGCCAGGTAATCGATTTCGTGTCGCACCACGGCCATCGCCCGATCCAGCCGCCGGTACTCGACCAGATCCAGACCCAGACGCTGTGAGTGGCGCCAGGCGCAGCGCTCGAGCCAGGTCACATAGACCGCGTTGTTGGCGTGGCCCAACCCGTCGATGTCCTCGGCGCCCACTTGCAGATCAATGGTAAACGGCGTTGCCCGATCCCAGCCCATGCCCTACTCCCGGTCAGATGATTCAACCGGGGCAGTGTAACGGATGACTACGCCGATTGCCGCGCCTGAAGGCTGCGCCCGGCCAGCAGTGATAACACGCCATCAATCACCCGAGGGTCGGCCAGCACGCGTTGATGGCCGCCGGCTTCCAGGCGCAGCAAGCGACTGTCGAACCAGGATTCGTGGATCAGCTGGGATTCCTTGACCGAGACGAAGGTGTCGTCCTCGGCATGCACGATCAGGCCTGGCATATCCAGTTGATAGTGGGCGACATCGAGGGTGGCGGCGCGCATCCCGACGTCCTGCTCGACTTGCCGAATGAACGCCGAGCGAGCTCTGGGCGGCATGCCGACATAACGGGCAAACCCGCGCAAAACACCAAGAATTCGCGCCGGAGCGGCAATGCTCACGAGGGTTTCGGTGCGCAATCCTAATTGCACCGCCAGCATGGCGCTGGCGCCGCCCATGGAGTGACCGATGACAGCCTGCAACGGAGGCAATTCGGCAGCGGCTTCAAGCATCGCTCGAGCGAACAGGACCACGTTGGCTTCACGCCCCGGCGAGCGACCGTGGGCCGGGCCATCAAGCGCGACAACGGTGTAACCCGCTTCAACCAGCGCGGTGATCAACGCGGCAAACTGGGTGGGCCGCCCTTCCCAGCCGTGCATCAGCAAAACAGTCGGGCCTTGCCCCCAGCGCAGGGCCGAAAGACCGAAGCGCAAGGTGATGCGTTCGGATTTCGCCAGCAGCGGCAATTCCCAGTCCCTCGGTTTATTCACGCGCGGCGTCATGAACGCCAACCGCATTTTGCTCGCCACCAGTTTCGGTGCGAACCAGCCCAAGGTGCCATTAACGCCGCGAACCCACTTCAACGTGCTCATCGCTCTCTCCCCGGGCTTGCAGCCTTCAGGTCAACGCACCGCCGACTTGGCGGCGCGCAGCAATCGATCGGATAAATCCCCAGGACCCAACGCCCTCGCGAGCGCCAGGCCACCCACCATCAAGGCCACGTCGGCCAACGCTTTGTCGGTGTCTTCCGGCGCTGCGGCCAACTGCGCAATCATCAATTCCAAGTGTTCGTTCAACGCAATCCGAAAGGCCTCCGGCAGACGGCCCAACTCGCCAATAGAGGCCGGAATCGGGCAGGCCGAATCGCTGGAATCGCGGTGCTTGCGCGACAGGTAAAACGCAGCCACCAGGGCGCGGCGCTCTTCACCGGTCAGCTCGCTGTCCATGTCGGCAATCAGGTCGCGACGGCGACCAAGCAATTGCTTGAACGCCTCAAGCATCATGGCGTCCTTGCTTTCGAAGTGGGCATAGAAGCCGCCGACGGTCAGGCCGGCCGCACCCATCACTTCGCCCACGCTCGGTTCAGCCGGACCGCGCTGGATCAGTGCAGCACTGGCGGCCTTGAGAATGCGTTCGCGGGTTTGAGCTTTCTTGTCGTTCATCGTCGCCTCCGAATATTACGATAGCAATATTATTCTCATAATAATATTCCGCAAGTCACACGCGTGACCGCTGGTCTGAAGCACAGTGTTAAGGAAAAAGAGGATTTGGCCAAACGCCAGACAAACAAAAGGGCCATTCAATAATTGAATGACCCTTATAAAATCCCGCAAAGCGGGCAATCGTGGCGTCCCCTAGGGGACTCGAACCCCTGTTACCGCCGTGAAAGGGCGGTGTCCTAGGCCACTAGACGAAGGGGACACAAACCTTCTATACAACTGATCAGCGCTGAGTACCGATCGATTCAAGGCCGGTGTGGCCAGACCTTGAACTGTAAATTGGTGGAGCTAAGCGGGATCGAACCGCTGACCTCCTGCATGCCATGCAGGCGCTCTCCCAGCTGAGCTATAGCCCCGGATTTTTCGCCTCTCGGCGGAGCGACATCTTGCAACATCGCTTCTGCAAAACTGGCGTCCCCTAGGGGACTCGAACCCCTGTTACCGCCGTGAAAGGGCGGTGTCCTAGGCCACTAGACGAAGGGGACGCAAACCCTTCTATACAACTGACCAACGCTGAGTGTTGATCGCTTCGAAGCCGGTGTGGCCAGGCTCCGAAGTGTAAATTGGTGGAGCTAGACGGGATCGAACCGTCGACCTCTTGCATGCCATGCAAGCGCTCTCCCAGCTGAGCTATAGCCCCTCATCGTTGATGTCATCGCTGAGGACGGGGCGAATCTTAAGGGCGTATCGAAAGGCTGTCAAACTTATTTTTGAAAAAATTCAAAATTTTTTGTCGGCATTACAATCACTTACCGCCCTCCCCCCGTAAATTCGGGGGAAAACACCGAAGGACAGGATCAAAAGATCCTGACCTTCGGCGCGTCCCGCAGAGTCAAACGCAATCAGGCGATGGCGCCCAACAGCTTTTCCCACTCTTTGTTTTCTTTCTTCGACACGCCGCCCAGCAGGTCAATCGCCTGGCGCAGACGGAAACGGGTCAGGTCCGGCCCGAGGATTTCCATTGCATCGAGCACCGACACCGAACTCGCCTGCCCGGTGATCGCAGCAAACATCAGCGGCATCGCATCACGCAGTTTGAGCTCGAGGGATTCAACCACCGCCTGAATCGTCGCGGTGATGCTGTCCTTCTCCCACTGACGCAGGCTTTCCAGCTTCCACAGGATCAGTTGCATCAGTTGACGCACCTGATCGCCCGACAGCTTTTTCGATTCGAACAGCTTGGCATCCGGGTTCACGCCACCGGCGAAGAAGAACCCGGCCAGCGGTGCAACCTGGCTGAAGGTTTCGACGCGGCCCTGAACGTGCGGCGCGATTTTCATCATGTATTCGGAATTGAACGCCCACTTCTGTACGCGAGCGGCGAACTCTTCCACCGGCAGATCACGCAGCCACTGGCCGTTGAGCCACGACAGCTTCTCGATATCGAAAATCGGCCCGCCCAGCGACACACGCTTGAGATCGAAGTTGTCGACCATTTCCTGCAGCGAGAACTTCTCGCGCTCGTCCGGCATCGACCAGCCCATGCGGCCCAGGTAGTTGAGCATCGCCTCAGGCATGAAGCCCATGCGCTCGTAGAACGTCACCGAAGTCGGGTTCTTGCGCTTGGACAACTTGCTCTTGTCCGGGTTACGCAGCAGCGGCATATAGCACAGCTCCGGTTGTTCCCAGCCGAAGTACTCGTAGAGCAGGATCAGTTTCGGCGCCGACGGCAGCCATTCTTCGCCACGCAGCACGTGGGTGATGCCCATCAGGTGATCGTCGACTACGTTGGCCAGGAAATATGTCGGCAGGCCGTCGGTCTTCATCAGCACTTGCATGTCCATGCGATCCCACGGGATCTCGACATCGCCACGCAGCATGTCCGGGACCACGCAGACGCCTTCGCTCGGCACCTTCATGCGGATCACGTGCGGCTCGCCGGCAGCCAGGCGACGGGCGACTTCTTCCTTGGACAGCAGCAGCGCGCGGCCGTCGTAACGCGGGGTTTCGCCGCGAGCCATTTGCTCGGCGCGCATCTGGTCCAGCTCTTCGGCGGTGCAGAAGCACGGGAAGGCGTGGCCCATGTCGACCAGTTGCTGGCAGTACTTCTGGTAGATGTCGCCGCGCTCGCTCTGACGGTAAGGACCGTGCGGGCCGCCGACGTCCGGGCCTTCGCTCCAGTCGATACCCAGCCAGCGCAGGGCGTCGAAGATCTGCTGTTCGGACTCGCGGGTCGAACGCAATTGATCGGTGTCTTCGATCCGCAGGATGAACTCACCGCCGTGCTGCTTGGCAAAGCAGTAGTTGAACAGTGCGATGTAAGCGGTACCTACGTGGGGATCCCCGGTAGGCGATGGCGCGATGCGAGTGCGGACGGTGGTCATGGCATGTCTCGAAAAGAATGAAAAGCAAAGAACGATCAAGCGGCGAATGGTAACAGGCGACACCCGCCCCGCTCCAGCGGGCAGGGCATTTAAGCCAAGGTTGCGTCTGGAACGCCCGTTGGCCGTGGTGAATGGCCGAATATCAACAGACGGCATTTACCGCTCATCGGCTGTGTGCCAGATTCGCCTGCTGATAACTTTCCTTACAATTCCTCGACTACAGTTTGCCCATGCCTGCCCAACTCAAGCGTCGCCTGTTCATTTTCCTGTTGCTGGTCCTGCTGATTGCCGGGGGCTTTTTCGCCCATTGGTTTTTCAAGGGACGCTTTTATGAAAGCACCGACAACGCCTATGTCCAGGGTGAAATCACCCGGGTATCGAGCCAGTTGAGCGCACGCATCGAGGAAGTGCTGGTGCAGGACAACCAGCATGTGGAAAAAGGCCAGTTGCTGATCCGTCTCGAACCGAATGATTTCCGCCTCGCTGTCGATCGCGCCAATGCCGCCCTCGCCACCCGCGAAGCCGAACGCCTGCAGGCCCAGAGCAAATTGACTCAGCAATCGAGCCTGATCGCCGCCAGCGATGCACAAGTGGCAACCACGCAAGCCACCCTCGGGCGCTCGCAGATGGATTTGTCGCGGGCAGAAACCCTGCGTAAACCCGGCTACGTCTCCGAGGAGCGGGTCACCACCCTTTCCGCCGACGCCCACATCGCTCGCTCGCAAGTGGCCAAGGCCCAGGCCGATGCCCAGAGCCAGCGCCAGCAAGTCAATGCACTTACGGCCGAAATCAAACGCCTCGACGCGCAGATCGCCAACGCCCGCGCCGACCTCGCCCAGGCCGAACTGAACCTGACGCGCAGTGAAATCCACGCACCGATCAGCGGCCTGATCGGCCAGCGCGCGGCGCGCAATGGTCAGGTGGTGCAGGCCGGCGCCTATCTGCTTTCAATCGTTCCGGACGAAGACATTTGGGTGCAGGCCAATTTCAAGGAAACCCAAATCGGTCACATGCAGCCGGGCCAGAAAGCCGAGCTGCTTTTCGATGCCTACGGCGATACGCCGATCGAGGCCCGGGTCGACAGCCTGTTCGCCGCCTCCGGCGCGCAGTTCAGCCTGTTGCCGCCGGACAACGCCACCGGCAACTTCACCAAGGTCGTACAGCGGATTCCGGTCAAGCTGACGTTCAAGGCCGATAACCCGCTGCACGGCAAGATCCGTCCGGGCATGTCCGTCACCGCCACCGTGAACATCAAAGACGCCCCTGACAATGGCCGGTGATTCACTGATCCGCCCGGTCGGCGAACCGACCCGGCGGGACTGGATTGCGGTGATGAGCGTGATGCTCGGCGCCTTCATGGCGGTGCTCGACATCCAGATCACCAACTCGTCGCTCAAGGATATTCAGGGCGCCCTCTCGGCGACGCTGGAAGAAGGCTCGTGGATTTCGACGTCTTATCTGGTGGCGGAAATCATCATGATCCCGCTGACCGCCTGGCTGGTGCAGTTGCTGTCGGCACGGCGGCTGGCAGTGTGGGTGTCGCTGGGGTTTCTGATTTCGTCGCTGCTGTGCTCAATGGCCTGGAGCCTGGAGAGCATGATCGTGTTTCGCGCCATGCAGGGTTTCACCGGCGGCGCGCTGATCCCGCTGGCGTTCACCCTGACCCTGATCAAACTCCCCGAACACCACCGCGCCAAAGGCATGGCGATGTTTGCCATGACCGCCACCTTCGCCCCGTCCATCGGCCCGACCCTCGGCGGCTGGCTCACGGAAAACTGGGGCTGGGAGTACATCTTCTATATCAACATCCCGCCGGGGCTGATCATGATCGCCGGGCTGATGTACGGGCTGGAGAAGAAAGAAGCGCATTGGGAGCTGCTGAAAAGCACCGATTACACCGGCATTCTCACGCTGGGCGTCGGCCTCGGTTGCTTGCAGGTTTTTCTCGAGGAAGGCCATCGCAAGGACTGGCTGGAATCGAGCCTGATCGTGACGCTGGGCAGCATCGCCCTGCTGAGTTTGATCACCTTTGTGATCGTGCAGATTTCCAAGCCCAATCCGCTGATCAACCTCGGGATCCTGCGCAACCGCAATTTCGGCCTGTCGAGCATTTCCAGCCTCGGCATGGGCGTCGGGCTGTACGGTTCGATCTATCTGCTGCCGCTGTATCTGGCGCAGATCCAGAACTACAACGCCCTGCAGATCGGCGAAGTGATCATGTGGATGGGCGTGCCGCAGCTGTTTCTGATTCCGCTGGTGCCGAAACTGATGAAATTCGTCTCGCCGAAATGGCTGTGCACGATCGGTTTCGGCCTGTTCGGGCTGGCGAGTTTTTCCTCCGGCGTGCTCAACCCGGATTTCGCCGGGCCGCAGTTCAACCAGATCCAGATTATCCGCGCCTTGGGCCAGCCGCTGATCATGGTGACTATTTCACTGATCGCCACGGCGTACATCCTGCCGCAGGACGCGGGCTCGGCGTCGAGCCTGTTCAACATTTTGCGCAACCTCGGCGGCGCCATCGGCATCGCCCTGCTCGCAACGCTGCTGGACGCGCGCACCAAGACCTACTTCGATTATCTGCGTGAAGCGGTGGTGCCGACCAATCCGCAGGTTGCCGAACGCCTGGCGTCGATGACCGATCGGTTCGGCAGTGACACGGCGGCGTTGGGCAAGTTGAGCGAGATCGTTCATCAGCAGGCGCTGATCATGGCCTACAACGATGCGTTTCATTTTGTCGGGATTGCGCTGGGGATCAGCATGTTGGCGATTTTGCTGACCAAGAAATTGCCCGCCGGACTGAAGGCCGGCGAGGCACATTAACCTTGAGCGGACGCAGAGCGTCCAGGGCTGCATTCCCACGCAGAGCGTGGGAATGATCCGTTAAACGACCAACAGCCGCTCACGCAGCTTGGCGATTTCGTCGCGCATCTGCGCGGCCGCTTCGAATTCCAGGTCGCGGGCCAGCTGGTACATCTTCTCTTCCAGTTGGCGAATGCGCTTGGTGATCTCGCTCGGCGAGCGCAGTTCGGCTTCGTACTTGGCGTTTTCTTCGGCGGCCTTGGCCATGCCCTTGCGCTTCTTGCTGCGCGAACCGGGCACGGTGGCGCCTTCCATGATGTCGGCGACGTCCTTGAACACGCCCTTCGGCGTGATGCCGTTGGCCAGGTTGAAGGCGATCTGCTTGTCACGACGGCGCTCGGTTTCGCCAATCGCCCGCTCCATCGAACCGGTGATGCGATCGGCGTAGAGAATCGCCCGGCCATTGAGGTTACGCGCCGCCCGGCCGATGGTCTGAATCAGCGAGCGCTCGGAGCGCAGAAAACCTTCCTTGTCCGCGTCGAGAATCGCCACCAGCGACACTTCCGGCATGTCCAGGCCTTCACGCAGCAAGTTGATCCCCACCAGCACATCGAACGTGCCGAGGCGCAGGTCGCGGATGATTTCGACCCGCTCGACGGTGTCGATGTCCGAGTGCAGATAACGCACGCGCACGCCGTGATCGGCCAGGTAATCGGTCAGATCTTCGGCCATGCGCTTGGTCAGCGTGGTGACCAGCACTCGCTCCTCTACCGCGACGCGCTTGGTGATTTCCGAGAGCAGATCGTCGACCTGGGTCAGCGCCGGACGCACTTCAACCTGCGGGTCGACCAGACCGGTCGGGCGCACAACCTGTTCGATCACCCGGCCGGCGTGTTCGGCTTCGTAGTTGCCGGGCGTGGCCGAGACGAAAATCGTCTGCGGGCTGACCCCTTCCCACTCGTCGAAGCGCATCGGCCGGTTGTCCAGCGCCGATGGCAGGCGGAAGCCGTATTCCACCAAGGTCTCTTTACGCGAGCGGTCGCCCTTATACATCGCGCCGACCTGCGGCACGCTGACGTGGGATTCGTCGATCACCAGCAAGGCGTCGGCCGGCAGGTAATCGTAAAGCGTCGGCGGCGGTGCCCCGGCCGGACGCCCGGACAGGTAGCGCGAGTAGTTTTCGATGCCGTTGCAATAACCGAGTTCGAGGATCATCTCCAGGTCGAACCGGGTGCGCTGCTCCAGACGCTGGGCTTCCACCAGTTTGTTGTTGTTGCGCAGGTATTCCAGGCGTTCCTGCAACTCGACCTTGATCCCCTCGATGGCATCGAGCAGGGTTTCCCGCGGCGTCACGTAGTGGCTTTTCGGATAGAAGGTGAAGCGCGGCAGCTTGCGGATGACCTCGCCGGTCAGCGGGTCGAACGCGGAAATGCTCTCCACTTCGTCATCGAACAACTCGATGCGGATCGCTTCGAGGTCGGATTCCGCCGGGTAGATGTCGATCACATCGCCGCGCACCCGGAAGGTCGCACGGGCGAAATCCATGTCGTTGCGGGTGTATTGCAGGTCGGCCAAGCGCCGCACCAGCGCACGCTGGTCGAGCTTGTCGCCGCGGTCGACGTGCAAGACCATTTTCAAATAGGTTTCCGGGCTGCCCAGACCGTAGATGCACGACACCGTGGTGACGATGATCGCATCCTTGCGCTCCAGCAACGCTTTGGTCGCCGACAGACGCATCTGCTCGATGTGGTCGTTGATCGACGCATCCTTCTCGATAAAGGTGTCGGACGACGGCACATAGGCTTCGGGCTGGTAGTAGTCGTAGTAGGAAACGAAGTACTCGACGGCGTTGTTCGGAAAGAACGACTTGAACTCGCCGTACAACTGCGCGGCCAGGGTCTTGTTCGGCGCCAGCACCAGGGTCGGGCGCTGCACCTGGGCGATGACGTTGGCGATGCTGAAGGTCTTGCCCGACCCGGTCACCCCGAGCAGCGTCTGGTGCGACAAACCGGCTTCGATGCCTTCGACCATCAGGCGAATGGCTTCAGGCTGATCGCCGGCAGGGTCGAATCGGGTGACGAGCTGGAATTCAGACATAAACACCTCTGGAATCGCGACGCTGCTGGCAAACCGCAGCACCACGAGAATGACCGCAAACGACCGATGTCGCGCAAGAAAAAACGAAGATTGTGCTGAATGTGGAGCCGATTGCCTCGCCTTTCAAGGCAAACGTCCTACATCCGGTAAAGTCTCCGACAAGTCCATTCGACTAACGGTCGAGAAATAATCGGAAAAACTTACCTTAAAAGCCGAATCGCCTGTCGCCATTGATCGATGATGGCCTCTATACTAGCTCCCCGTTTGTGCACCGCTCTAGTGCATTCGGCTGGAGCGCGACACGTCCCTCCACTCTCCATTCAGAGCTGCCGTAAAAATGAGCCTGTTCTCCGCTGTCGAAATGGCACCCCGCGATCCAATCCTGGGCCTCAACGAAGCATTCAACGCCGATACCCGGACCAATAAGGTCAACCTCGGGGTGGGTGTGTACTGCAACGAAGAGGGGCGAATTCCACTCCTGCGCGCCGTCATCGAAGCCGAAACCCTTCGCGCCGCTCAGCACGCCTCGCGCGGCTACCTGCCGATCGACGGCATCGCGGCCTATGACCAGGCCGTGCAAAAGCTGCTGTTCGGCAATGATTCGCCACTGCTGGCGGCTGGCCGCGTTGTCACTACTCAGGCCGTCGGCGGTACCGGCGCACTGAAAATCGGTGCCGACTTCCTCAAGCAACTGCTGCCCAATGCCGTAGTGGCGATCAGCGACCCGAGCTGGGAAAACCACCGCGCGCTGTTCGAAACCGCCGGTTTCCCGGTGCAGAACTACCGCTACTACGACGCCGCCACCCACGACGTGAACCGTGCCGGCCTGCTCGAAGACCTGAACGCCCTGCCGAACGGCTCGATCGTCGTGCTGCACGCCTGCTGCCACAACCCAACCGGCGTCGACCTGAGCCCGGCGGACTGGAACAACGTGCTGGAAGCGGTCAAGGCCAAAGGTCACGTACCGTTCCTCGACATGGCTTACCAGGGCTTCGGTGACGGCATCGCCGAAGACGCCGCTGCCGTGCGTCTGTTTGCCGAATCCGGCCTGACCTTCTTCGTATCGAGCTCGTTCTCCAAGTCGTTCTCGCTGTACGGCGAGCGCGTCGGTGCGCTGTCGATCATCAGCGAATCGAAAGAAGAAAGCGCCCGCGTCCTGTCGCAAGTCAAACGCGTGATCCGCACCAACTACTCCAACCCGCCGACCCACGGTGCAAGCATCGTCGCCGCCGTGCTGAACAGCCCGGAACTGCGCGCTCAGTGGGAAGCCGAACTGGCTGAAATGCGCCTGCGCATTCGTGGCATGCGCGAGCAGATGGTTGCTCTGCTGGCGAAGAAAGCCCCGCAGCGTGACTTCAGCTTCGTCGGTCGTCAGCGCGGCATGTTCTCCTACTCCGGCCTGACCACCGAACAGGTTCACCGCCTGCGCAACGAGTTCGGCATCTACGCCCTGGACACCGGCCGCATCTGCGTCGCCGCGCTGAACCAGAGCAACATCGAAGCCGTGACGGACGCCATCGTTCAGGTCATCTGATCCGGCGCCGCACTGAAAACGGGAAGCCTTCGGGCTTCCCGTTTTTTATTTGTCTGAAGAAAAACCGCTACACCCTCTAGACTGCACCCAAACGATATTTCAGAGAGACGACATGAAAAACGATGACCTGCGCGCCGACCGCGACGATCTGGATGACTTCATCCCCCGCGCCCCGGCCAAACGCGGCAACAACCTGGTGCTGCAAGTCGCGGCCGGGGTGTTTCTCGGCGGGCTGGCGCTGTGGCTGGTGCAACTGGGTGCGACGATGCTCTACGCCAAACTGATGCTCGGCACCTTCACCTTCGGCGGTTAAGCCAGTTCCGCTGCACGCTGAGTCGCCGCATCGTCATAAACGACGTAGAGCGATTCGGCGACCTGGCTCTTGATGGCCTTGGTGCTTTCCAGGCCGAGGACAAAACCTTCGGCCTTGCCGCCTGCGCGGTTCAGCTCTTCAGCCGTAGCGGCCTGAGTGATCGCGTCGAAAAGCTTTTCGGCATGTGGGCCAACGCCTTTGGGCAGGCTGATTTGCGCGGTGCTCATGCGAACACCTCGACAGGACGACGGGTTAGGATGGGACTATTCATGGCGCGTACCTTTTCGGCGAATGGCCGGCAGCGCGTGTGACCACTTCCGGGCGGCCATGGTAGTCCTCTGGTGGAGTTCTGGTAACCGCCAATCGCCGATAAACCACCGCCCGTCCTGACCTTTCCAACAAACTTACATCTCGCGCTTGACTAGTCTTTTTAAATCAGTAACATACGCACCAATTCCGCAATAGCTCAGTTGGTAGAGCAAGTGACTGTTAATCACTGGGTCCCTGGTTCGAGTCCAGGTTGTGGAGCCAAATACAGAGCCCCTGAATCGAAAGATTCAGGGGCTTTTTTGTGGGCGCTGAAAAAAAGGCGACATAGAAAAAGGGCCGATCAGTTTTCCAGCTGATCGGCCCTTTTCGTTCAACGACAACGGTCAGACGTGCTCGCTGCTCTTGGCATGTGCCTTCGGTACGCCATGACCGTGATCTGCATCCGGATCGATCACCGGTACTTCGTTGCCGTCGCAGTCATGCAGCTTGCCGTCGCTGAAGTAGTCGCCTTCACGCAACGCTGCCAGATCGCGATAACGCAGGGTCCGCTCTTCTGCTGCCGCGAACACCGACTGCTGATCCGAGTTACCCGCCGTGAAGTGGTTGAACGCCAGGTTCAGCAGGATCGCCATGATCGCCGACGAGCTGATGCCCGAATGGAAAATGGTCGCGAACCAGCTCGGGAAGTGATCGTAGAAGTTCGGCGCGGCAATCGGGATCATGCCGAAGCCGATCGAGGTGGCGACGATGATCAGGTTGACGTTGTTGCGGTAATCAACCTTGGACAAGGTGCGGATACCACTCGCCGCCACGGTGCCGAACAGCACGATACCGGCGCCGCCGAGTACCGAGGTCGGCACTGCCGCGATGACCCGGCCCATGAACGGCAGCAGGCCGAGGATCACCAGGAAGATACCGCCGGTCGCCACCACATAGCGGCTCTTGATCCCGGTCACCGCCACCAGCCCGACGTTCTGGGCGAAGGCACTTTGGGTGAACGAGCCGAAGATCGGCGCAAACATGCTCGACAGCATGTCCGCCCGCAGGCCGTTGCCCAGACGCTTGGAGTCGACCTTGGTGCCGATGATTTCACCGACCGCCAGGATGTCCGCCGAGGTTTCCACCAGGGTCACCATGACCACGATGCACATCGACAGGATCGCAGCGAAGTGGAAGGTCGGCATGCCAAAATGGAACGGCGTCGGGAAGCCGAACATCGGCCCCTGGGTGACGCTGGAGAAATCCGCCATGCCGAGGAACACCGCCAGCACCGTGCCGATCACCATGGCCAACAGGATCGACAGACGCGAGATGGTCGAGCTGCCGACCTTGCTCAGCAACAACACCAGCACCAGCGTGACCGCCGCCAGACCGATGTTCTGCATGCTGCCGAAATCAGGGGCGTGACTGTTGCCGCCCATGGCCCAGCGTGCGGCCACCGGCATCAGCGTCAGGCCGATGGTGGTGATCACAATGCCGGTTACCAGCGGCGGGAAGAACTTAGTGATTCGCGAGAACACCGGCGTGATCAGCAAACCGATCAACGACGCGGCTATCACTGCGCCGAGCACCGACTGGAAGCCGCCCTCCCCGCCGCTGCTGACAATCGCCACCATGGTCGCGACACCGGAAAACGACACGCCCTGCACCAGCGGCAACTGACAGCCGAAAAACGGTAAACCCAGGGTTTGCAGCAACGTGGCCAGCCCCCCCGCAAACAATGAAGCAGCAATCAACAGACCGATGTCCGCCGGCGAAAGCCCGGCGGCCTGACCGATGATCAGTGGCACCGCGACGATACCGCCATACATGGTCAGAACGTGTTGCAGGCCGTAAGCCATATTCGCGCCGACCCCGAGATTCTCGTCCTCGGGCCGTTGGTGTGAAACATGGGGCGTTTTCATGGTGGGGGAGTTCCCTGGTTTTTGTTATGCACACACTGTATGCAAGAGTCAGGACAAATGTCCATAGACTTGTATACAACTTGTCAGTCACATAATGGTTAGCTAGCCACCCAACCTTCTATCCCGTTACTTTCATCCCCCACAAATCCGGCAACACATCCCCAATCGAGTCCACGTTTTATCCGCCTAGGCTGAAGTGTTCATGGCGACCGACGGCGCGGCCGCACTCTTTTATACATATAAAGTATGCATAATGAAGTCATTCAAGATTCAGTTCGACAAAAGCAAGAATGCTGCCAACGCATTCGAGCCCAGCGAACGATGGCAACTTTGCGCAGAGGTGATCAATGAAGGATGAGTACGATTTCAGCCAGGGTAAACGCGGCGCCATCGCGCCGATCAAGGGCAAGACCCGCATCACCATCATGCTCGATGACGCGGTGATCGAAGCCGCGCGCGAGGTCGCTGAAAGCGAGGGGTTTGGCTATCAGACGGTCATCAACAACACCCTGCGCCACGCATTGCTTAACAGCCGTGGCGCAACCGAGGAACTCGAGCATTCCAGCGGGCAATTCAAGCAAGGCATCACCGCCACCGACCTCAAAAGCCTTGAGAAAAAACTGTCGGCGGCCGTGAACGAGATCCGGCGGGTACTGGAACCGGACGTCAAACCGTAGCATTCAACTTGGCTGAATCAAGCGCGCCAGAGCCTCTCGTGCACCGGGCTGGTGCGGCAAGCGCAGGCCAAATTCCCGTTCCAGCAATTCGATCAGTTCATCAACATCTGTCACTTCGCGCCGCTCGCTCTCGGCGCCGATGCGGTGAATGGCGAAACTGCCGTTGTTCAGCGTACGCCGCCAGCCGTCGCCGGTACGCGCCACCATCAGGCGCTGGGCGAATGGTGAGTCCGGGTGGGTCGAGACGTACCAGTTGCCGAGGGTGTAATCGATGTCTTCCTGGCGCTGCAGGTCGAACAGGTACATCGGCCGCCATTCGCCAGCAACCTTGGCCCGCAACATGTAGCCATCGGCCTGCACTTCGATGCGATACGGTTCGTGCGGGGTGGATTGCTCGGCTTCGGTATCCAGCACCAGCGGCGCGGTCGGGACCATGCCGCCGAAGCCGACGTCGGTGATGTAGCGCACGCCATCGATGGTCACCAGGCTCAAGCGGTGGGTGCGCGCCGTCCAGCTGCCCTCGGGCTGATTCATGACCACGCGCCCGCTGATGCCCCGCGCATCGAACCCCAGCTCCAGCAACAAGGCCAGAAACAGGTTGTTCAGCTCGTAGCAGTAACCGCCACGGGCGTCGTTCAGGACCTTGCGCTCAATGGAGGGCAGATCGATCAGCACAGGTTCGCCACTCAGCGTCGACAGGTTTTCGAAAGCAAAGGCGCCGGTATGGCGCAGTTGCAACAGGCGCAAGGTTTCAAGGGTCGGTGCCGGGGGCGCATCGAATCCCAGGCGTTGCAGATACTGTTTCAGATTCGTCAGGCGTGGCTCGCTCATGGCTGGGTCCTTTCGCATGGGGGCGCGGATCGTTCCGCCGATGGTCGCCATGTATACGGGATCCGGGCCTCGAATCGACAATTGAATTAACCAATCACCGGCTAGCGTCTTTTACGCGAATCGATACGAATCCACGTTGGCGCGTGATCACTGGCATGCGGTTCATTACGCACCCAGGCATCCACCCCCGCCTCGTGCAAATAAGGCGTCAGCTTCGGATTGAGCAGCAGATGGTCGATCCGCAGCCCGGAGTTCTTCTGCCAGTGCTGACGGAAATAGTCCCAGAAGGTGTACAGCCGATCTTCGGGATACAGATGCCGCAACGAATCCGTCCAGCCCTGATCCAGCAGGCGCTGGTAGCACTCGCGGCTCTCCGGTTGCAACAGCGCGTCCTTGAGCCAGGAACGGGTGTTGTAGATATCCAGATCGGTAGGCACCACGTTGTAATCGCCAGCCAGCACCACCGGATGATCGCTGCTTTGCAGATCCTTGGCGTATTTGATCAGACGCTCGAACCAGGCCAGTTTGTAGTCGAACTTCGGCCCCGGTTGCGGGTTGCCATTGGGCAGGTACAGGCATCCCACCAACACCCCGTGCACCGCTGCTTCGAGGTAGCGGCTGTGTTTATCGTCGGGATCGCCGGGCAAACCGCGCCGGCTCTCCAGCGGTTGCGCATCGCGGGCAAGAATCGCCACGCCGTTCCATGACGCCTGACCGTGCCAGATGGCGCCGTAACCGGCAGCCTCCAGCTCGGCGGCGGGAAACGCGCTGTCCACCAGTTTCAGCTCCTGCAAACAGGCGATGTCCGGCTGCTCGCGCCTGAGCCATTCCAGCAGGTTTGGCAGTCGGGCCCGCAGGCCGTTGACGTTGAACGTGGCAATGCGCATTTTTTTCATCGTCCGGGTTCCTGCCAATGACCGATAAAAACTCTGACATCCGCCCACCGCGACGGTTGCGTCGGATCCTTCCCGTACGGCGTAATAAGCCCTCGCCCGATCGCCGAGAATCCCCACATGCAAACCACGCTGCAAGGCCAGGGCATCATCCTGCGCCCGCTTCAATACGCCGACGCCGATGCCCTGCTCCGCGCTGCCGCCGACGGTGAACTGTGGAACCTCACGGTCACCGTGGTGCCGTCGGCGACCACCGTCGACGCTTACCTGAAGAAGGCCCTCGACGGCCGTGAGGCGGGAACGGTCATGCCGTTTGTCATCGTACTGAAGGAAACCGGCGAGGTGATCGGCTCGACCCGGTTCTGGAAGATCGACCCGCTCAACCGCAAGCTGGAGATCGGCAGCAGCTGGATTTCGGCACGATTTCAGAAGACCTTCGTCAACACCGAGGCCAAGTACCTGATGCTGCGCCACGCGTTCGAGGTGCTCGATTGCGTGCGGGTGCAGTTCACCACCGACGAAAACAACCAGAAGTCGCGTAACGCGATTCTGCGGCTCGGCGCGCAACAGGAAGGCATCGTCCGCCACGAACGCATCATGCCGGACGGCCGCAAGCGCAACTCGGTGCGCTTCAGCATCATCGATGACGAATGGCCGCAGGTGCGCCTGAACCTGGAACGCAAACTGGCGGATTACGGCCTGCGCTGAACAGTCAGACGCGATTGCGCAGCCATTGCAGGAAACCTTTCTTCGGCAGCGCCACCGGCGTTTCTTCCGTCAGGGATTGCGCCTTGTGCAGGCGGAAATCGAGCAGCGCCTGCATCGCGTCGTTGATGTCGTGACGAGCGTCCAGGCACGGCTTGAGATAAGACTTTTCAATGCGATACAGCGCGCAGAAGGTCTTGGCGGAGAAGTCGGCCGGCAATGACGTATCGGACAGAATCCCCGCCTCGCCGATCACTTCACCCGGCCCCATCCGTCCTGACTCGAACGGCGCGCCATGGCGCTTGAGCGTCACCGAGACCACGCCGGACTCGATGATGAACAGATGATCGCTGACCTCGCCGCCCGCGAGGATCGTCTCGCCGGCGCGGAAGGTTTGCAGGGTCATGTTCTGGCTGAAGGTTTCTTTCTCCTCCTGACGCAGGGTGGAGAAAATCGGCGAGCTGTCGAGCAACGCCCGAGGGCGCGAGAGATTGCTCGGCACGCCGGGCTCATCGCTCGATAGCAGATTGACCCCGGACGCCTGCAGGTGCCGGAACACCAGGTCGAACAGCTGATTGCGCACCACGCGCTTTTCGCTCATCGAGGCGACGAACCCGCTGATTTCATATTCGGCACCCGCACTGTTGGAGCTCTTCAGCGCGACACTCGGCGCGGGGCTCTCCAATAACTGGCGGCAGCCCTGCATCGCCCGCTCCAGGGCATCAATCACCGAGCTGGGCCGCGCATGGGGACTGACCTGCACGCTGACGGCCACCCCGAACATATTGCTCGGCCGGCTGAAGTTGATGATCTTGGCCTTGGCCGCCAGCGAGTTGGGAATCACCGCCATGCTGCCCTGACTGGTTTGCAGCCGCGTGGCGCGCCAGTCGATGTCGGTGACCCGGCCTTCGGTGCCGTCGATGGAAATCCAGTCATCCAGTTGATAAGGCTTGGTGGTGTTGAGCACGATCCCGGAAAACACGTCACTCAAGGTGCTCTGCAACGCCAGACCGACGATGATCGCCAGCGCCCCGGAGGTTGCCAGCACGCCCTTGACCGGCAGATCCAGCACATAGGCCAGTGCCGCGATGATTGCGATCAGGAAAATCACCGCACCGAGCAGATCCTGCAACAACCGCCCGGTGTGCCCGACCCGTTGCATCATCACCGCACCGATCAACACCGTCAGAGTGCGCGCGCCGAACAGCCACCAGCCGATCTGCAACCCGGTCGCCGCCAGGTGCAACGGCACATTGTCGGCCCACGGCGCAGGCTCCATCGGGTTGAGCCCTTCGTTGAACAGCAGGATGCTGAACAGGGCAAAAATCAGCACCCGCACCAACAGTTTCCATGCGCTGCCGTGGGCGCTGATCAGGCGCCACAGACCGAGATCGATCAGGATCAGAATCAAGGCGCAAAACAACGGATGATCGGTGAGCAGAGACAGCATCAAACAACTCCGACAGGGGCCAATCGCGAGAAGATCGCACAGATTGGGCTCAGTGTAGGAGTAATTGATTTGGCGGGATGAGCGCTACTGCGCGTGCGCAAAAAAAAACGGCAGGCGCACGTGGCGCCTGCCGGGATTTTCAGCCGTGCATCTGGCCGAAGCGGCCGGACTGGAAGTCGGCGAAGGCCTGATGGATTTCCTGCTCGGTGTTCATCACGAACGGGCCGTGGCCGACAATCGGCTCGTCGATCGGCTCGCCATTGAGCAGCAGCACCACCGCGTCCTGGCTGGCCTGGAGGGTGATGCGATCACCGTCACGCTCGAACAGCGCCAACTGCCCTTCGCGCATCGACTCCCCACCGTTGATCTGAACCGAACCCTTCAACACCACCAGCGCCGTGTTGCGGCCTTCGTGCAGATCCAGCGAGAGCAACTTGCCGGTGTTCAGTCGCAGATCCCACACGTCGATAGGCGTGAACGTGCGGGATGGACCTTTGTGGCCGTCGAACTCACCGGCGATCAGCCGCAGGCTGCCGGCACCGTCCTTGAGCGCGATTTGCGGGATATCACTGTCCAGAATGGTCTGGTAACCCGGCGCGGCCATTTTGTCCTTGGCCGGCAGGTTGACCCACAGCTGCACCATTTCCAGATTGCCGCCGGTTTTGGCGAAGTTTTCCGAGTGGAACTCTTCATGCAGGATGCCGGAAGCCGCCGTCATCCATTGCACATCCCCCGGACCGATGGTGCCGCCGCTGCCGGTGGAGTCGCGGTGCTGCACTTCGCCTTCGTAAACGATGGTCACGGTTTCGAAGCCACGGTGCGGATGCTGCCCCACGCCGCGGCGTTCAGTAGTCGGGGTGAAATGCGCAGGACCGGCGTGATCCAACAGCAGGAACGGGCTGATGTGTTTGCCCAGGTTGTCGTAGGAAAACAGGGTGCGCACCGGAAACCCATCGCCGACCCAGTGGCCGCGAGGGCTGGTGTAGATACCGATCAGGTTTTTCATGGTGGACTCCGTCATCAGGTTGATCATGGAGCGATCATAAATTCGTCATGTATTTAGTACTAGTCAGCCAAAACCGTCCTCATCGTTCTACTGGTGGAACGATATCGATCGCGGTGATTCTTGACTTTCAGTCAACAGTACTTTGCCCCGACAGCGGTTTTTCCCAAGGAATCAGACGCGGATACTCCTGCCCATTCCCACTGCAACCCTGGAGTCCTGCATGTCTGTTCCCGCTTTCGGTCTTGGTACGTTTCGCCTGCAAGGTCAGGTGGTCATCGATTCGGTGAGCACTGCCCTTGAACTTGGTTACCGAGTCATCGACACCGCACAGATCTACGAAAACGAGGCCGACGTTGGCGCAGCCATCGCTGCCAGCGGCATTGCCCGTGAAGAGCTGTTCATCACCAGCAAGATCTGGATCGCCAACTTCGCCAAGGATCGTCTGATCGAAAGCCTCAAGGAAAGCCTGCAAAAGCTGCAGACCGACTACCTCGACCTGACGCTGATCCACTGGCCATCGCCGGAAGATCAAGTGCCGGTCGAAGAGTTCATGGGCGCGTTGCTGGAAGCCAAACGCCTGGGCCTGACCCGGCAGATCGGCGTGTCCAACTTCACCATCGACCTGATGAAACAGGCGATTGCTGCGGTCGGTGCGCAAAACATCGCCACCAACCAGATCGAGCTGCACCCGTACCTGCAAAACCGTAAGGTCGTGGAATTCGCCCAGAGTCAGGGCATTCAGATCACCTCGTACATGACCCTCGCCTACGGCGAAGTGCTGAAGGATCCGCTGATCGTGCAGATCGCCGAGCGTCTGCAAGCCACCCCGGCGCAGGTCACTCTGGCGTGGGCGATGCAGTCGGGTTACGCGGTGATTCCGTCGTCGACCAAACGCGCCAACCTGCAAGGCAACCTCGGCGCCACGGCGCTGACCCTGAGCGATGCCGACATGGCGCTGATCGCCACACTGGAGCGCGGCCATCGCCTGACCAGCCCCAAAGGCATCGCGCCGCAGTGGGACTGACCGATCAGGCCTGAAGCTGCTGCGCGAGGTCGTGCATGGCCACGCGCAGCGAATCGATGGCAGCCGTCAATGCCGCTTCGGGCTCATCGTCACGACAGGCTTGCTCGAGTAACCGACACGCCGAGACCACGCGCTCGGCACCGATCATGTGCGCCCCGCCCGTGACGTGATGCGCCAGATCACGCAAGACTTCGCGATCACGGCCTGACTCTTCCAGCCGCTTCAGGTCGATACGCAGATTGCTCAGTACTTCCTCACGCAATTGGTCGATCAGCGGGTTGTCCGCGCCCGCCAGTTGCAACAGCGCGCTCAGATCGAACTCGGCCGGTGCCGGATCGTCCGCGCTGTCGGCCTGCGAACCCCCGGAGACGGCGGCCATCAAGGCCAGGCTCAATTCGCGCAGCAGAACCGGTTTGAACAGGCAATCATCCATCCCGGCCGCGCGGCATCGCTCCTTTTCTTCCATCTGTGCATTGGCGGTAAATCCGAGGATCAGACAGGGCGTCCTGCCCATGGCAGCCTCTTCCCGACGCACCGCCCCTGTCAGTTCATATCCGTTGAATTCCGGCATGTTGCAGTCGGTGATCAGTGCATCGAAAGATTGCTCGCGCCACAGCGCGAGCCCTTCCTCACCGCCACCGGCGTCAACAGCGCGATGCCCGAGCTCACTCAACTGCCGGCACAACAGCAGGCGATTCACCGGATGGTCATCCACCACCAGCACGTTCAGCGACTTGACCGTCGCCGCCACTGGCGCCGGCGCAGCCTCTTGCACAAGCGGCGCCAGCACCGGCAGTTCCATTCGCAGCATGACCTGAGTGCCCCTTCCCGGTTCGCTGGTCATCCACAAATCACCGCCCATCATCCGGCACAGGTTGCGGCTGATCACCAGCCCCAGACCAGAACCGCCATGCGCCACAGACTGATGATCGCCGACCTGCACAAACGGGCGGAACAACCGCTGCTGATCCTCGGCGCTGATCCCTCGGCCACTGTCTTCGATGATCACGCCCGCTTCAATCAGCCCGTCCTGTTCGCCGAACACGCGCAGGCGCAGGCTCACCTCGCCGTCCTCGGTGAACTTGATTGCATTGCTCAGCAGGTTCGACAGCACTTGTTTGAACCGCAGGGGATCGAGCATCACCACGACGTTGCTGCGCTCATCCATTTCTACATGCCACAACAATTGTTTCTGCCGGGCCAGGCCTTCGAAAATCCGACACACTGACGCCACCACTTCATGCAGATTGACGCGCTCGGGGGCCAGCGACAGATGCCCGGACTCGATGCGTGCGATGTCGAGGATATCGCCGATCAATGCCAGCAGTTGCTGCCCGGCGCTGGACGCCACCTCGATCGCCTGGCGATCGGTCACGCCTTCATCGGCACGCTTGAGGGCCAGTTCGAGCATGCCGATCAGGGCGTTCATCGGTGTGCGGATTTCATGGCTCATGGTCGCCAGAAACGTGCTCTTGGCGCGATTGGCTTCATCGGCCGCGTCCTTGGCCTCCTGCAATTGCCGTAGCCATTGCTGGCGCTGGCGGATCTGCCGACGCTGAAAGCCGATCCAGCCCAACGCCAACAGCAACAGCCCCGCCGCCACTGCAAACCCGCGCAGTATTTGCGTTTGATGACGCTGCCAATAGCTGTCTTGCAGCACCACGTTACGACTCCAACGCGCGACCAGACCGTCGATTTCCTGGGGTGCGATGCTCAGCAGTGCCTTGTTCAGAATCGATTGCAACTGCGGGGCATCGAGCGCCGTGGCCATGGCGACCCGGGCCGGCTGATCACCCAGCGTGGAAACAATGCGCAAACGATCGCGGAACTGGTGATCGATCTGGTAGCGCGCCACCAGCAACGAACTCAACGTCGCATCCGCCTTGCCATCGAGCAGCGCCTGCGTGCCGTCAGCCGGGCTTGGCAACTCGATCAGGTTGATCTGCGGCACGTGCTCCAACAGATAATCGCGCAGTGGATTACCGCGGTAGAGCGCCAGGCGCCTACCTGCCATCTCTTCGAGGCTGCGCGGCGCCTGTGACTTCAAATCGGTGATCAAGACAAAGGGGCTATTGGCGTACGAGCGGGTAAGCAGCATTTGCGTTTCGCGCTGGCGGCTCGGTGTCATCACCGGCAGCAGATCCAGTTGCCCGCTCCTGAGTTGCTCGACCTGACGATCCAGCGACTGACCGCGCACCACCTCGAATGTCAGGCCACTGCGCTGACTGATCAGGTTGAGCAATTGGGCGGCCAGGCCATTGAAGCGGCCATCGGCGTCAAAGAATGTCAGCGGGGCAAAATCATCGACAGCGCCGACCCGTATCACCGGATGCTGATCCAGCCATTGTTGCTCGCTGTCGCTCAGGCTCACCCGCGACTGCGCCGCCATGTCGGCGCGACCGGCGCTCCAGCGCAGTTCCATGGCCAGGCGCTGTTCCATGGGAATCGCCAGCAAGGCCTTGTCGACCAGACGTTTCAAGCGTGTGTTGCTGCGGGCCAGGGCGAAGCCGAACGGGTTGGCGTCAAGGCCCGAGGGCCCCGCCAGTTGCAGGTCGTTGTGAAAGTGAGTGTTGATCAGATAGCTGGCGCTGATGAAGTCGCCGAGATAAAGAACAGCGTCGCCGAACGCTACAGCTCCGAGGGCATCAAGGATCGAGGGGTAACGCTGGAGGATCGCTTGCGGATAAGCCTCCTCGATGGTCCAGACAGGCAAGTAGTCTTCCACCATGGCGATACGTTTGCCGGCGAGATCATCCGGCAACGGCTCATCGAGCCGGGTCACCCACATCGGCTGATCTTCAGCGTAGGCGCGCGACAGCATCAGGTCGGGATCAGCGATTTCAAAGTTGTTCGACGTACCCAGCAGGTCCACATCCCCGGCCTTGAGCGCGGCCATCGCGCTTGCGCGGTTGGCATAACACCAGACTTCGACGTCGATGTTCAAAATCTGTGCGATCGCATCGGCGTAATCGGCGGTGAGGCCTTCCAGTTCGTGTCGTTTGCGAGTCAGTTCAAAGGGCGGGTAATCCGGCCAGGAGGCACCGATGCGCAATACCGGGTGCGTGCTCAGCCACTGCCGATCCTGCTTGTCCAGTTGAATCTGTACACCTTCCAGGCGGGTGCGGGAGACGATTTCAAGCCGCTGCGCCGGCCCGGTCGCGTGCGCTGCGCTTGCAAGCATCAGTATCGACAGAAGTACGGCCCGCAGAGGACATATCATGAGGCTACCGATCAAGACAGGCCGTTGCGTTTGACAAACGCTCCCAACGCCACCAGCGAGCTCACTCCGAGTTTCAGCATCAAACGGGTCTTGTAGGTGCTGACGGTTTTGTGACTGAGGTTCATCGTCAGAGCGATGTGCTTGTTGGACTCACCTCTGGCCAGCTTCAGCATGATTTCCATTTCGCGGGTGGACAGAAGTGCGATCAGCTCTCGCTCATCGCGGTGCGCTTCGGATTGCACGGCATTGACAGGCACTTCAGGAAAGTAGCTATAGCCCAAACGGACGGCCTTGATAGCATTCTGCAAATGCTGCATCGAGGCGGACTTGGAGACAAAAGCCATCGCCCCCGCACGTCGACAGCGCACCACATAGTGTTCAGGTTCGGCCGAGGTGAAAATCACCACCTTGCAGACCAGCCCGATGGCTCTGATGCGTTCCAATACCTCCAGGCCACCGAATCCGTTGAGCTTCAGGTCGAGCACGACCAGTTCCGGCGAGTGTTCACGGAGCATTGGCACCACATCGACACCGCTGGTAGCCACATGAATCTGTTTGTAGCCCAACCCCTGCAACAGCAGGCTGATGGCAGTGACAACCACCGGATGATCTTCGGCAACCAGTACTGAACCCATGACCACTCCCGGGGCGAATACCTGACATGACGCCACCGATCCAGCATGAACGGGACTATTGGTAGCTGCGCTACAACTGTTGCACGGTGTGCACGCTGAATCACCTGTCAGATCTGACAGGTGCGCGCCAGACCGATGTGTGATAGTGGACGCGATGATCGCCCAAGCGATGCTTCGACCGAGGTCATCAACTGTTCGATTTCGTCGAATGAAGGCAGCGCTGCAGGGCAGGTGATGATCTTTGCCTCGAAATGCCCGGGAACCCCTGTGGAATCCGCCGGCGCACCATAGACCAGGGCCCGTCGGATTTGTGGGTGATCGAACAGAAAACCGGGCAGATCCGCGATCCCGCTCGCCACTTCGGCATTGACCACCAGGACATCGAACGGCTGACAGCCGTAATCGACCAGAGTCAACAGTTCGGCAAGACTTTGCACCGGTGCAATGCGGTAATAATCGAGGCCGTTGAACAGGCGCTCGATCTTCATCCGATGAAAGTGCTGCAAGTCGGCGATCAGGATGCGCAGGGTTTTGTCGGTCAATGTGGAAGTCCGGGTAGTCGCTTCAAGTGGCGGCAAGACTACCCAAGCATCGGGATACACTCTGTAGGACTTTTCCGAAAAACACGGTCACTCATCGGGATTGAAAAAGTTACTCCGTGGTGCTCGGACTCCAGAACGCCTGCACCACCAGCGTCGACGTCGAGATTCGCGCCACCAGCGCATCCAGTTCATCACCGTCCACCGAGGTGGTGGCCAGCGTCGCTTCGATCTCGATTTCATCGGCACCGAAGGCATGTACATCGACATCGCTGGCCGGGTAATTGCTGCGTTCCAGCTCGGCCTCGAGCAAGGCGAACACGGCTTTCTGCTGCGAACGCCGGGCGATGACATAAACAATGTTGGTGACTTCCGCCGAGACCACGTCCAGCGGCTGACGGTTGATGTTGTTGACGATCGGCCGCAACAAGGTATTGGCGGCCAGCACGAACAAGGTGCCCAGCACCGCTTCGGCCAGCAGGTCGGCACCGGCGCAGGCGCCGACGGCCGCCGAGGTCCAGAGCGTGGCGGCGGTATTGAGCCCGCGCACGTTGCCCTCTTCGCGCATGATCACCCCGGCACCGAGAAAGCCGATGCCGGAGACCACATACGCGACCACCCGCACCGCGCCTTCGGCCCCGGCGAGACGGTTGGCCATGTCGACGAAAATCGCCGCGCCGACCGCCACCAGCACATTGGTGCGCAAGCCCGCCGTGCGTTGCCGGTACTGGCGTTCGAAGCCGATCAGGCCGCCGAGGATGAACGCCGCGCTGAGGCTGACCAAAGTGTCGAGCAATGAGCTGAGGTTGAGATTGTTGATCGCTTGCATGTGAAGCTCCTTGAAACCGCCCCCCTCGCTCCCACAAGGGGGGAATTCTTGCCTGTTACTGCCAGCCAAAGCGGCGGATGTAGAAGCCTTTGACGGCCTGGGTCAGTGCCATGTACGCCAGCAGGATCACCGGCAGGAACACGAAGTACATCGACGGCAGCGCCTGCAATTTGAAGTAGTGCGCCAGCGGCCCCATCGGCAGGAAGATGCCCACGGCCATGATGATCCCGGTCATCACCAGCAACGGCATGGCCGCGCGGCTTTGCAGGAACGGAATCTTCGGCGTGCGGATCATGTGCACGATCAGCGTCTGGGTCAGCAGCCCCACCACGAACCAGCCGGACTGGAACAGGGTCTGGTGATCCGGAGTGTTGGCATCGAACACGTACCACATCAAGGCGAACGTTGTGATGTCGAAGATCGAACTGATCGGACCGAAGAACAGCATGAAGCGCCCGACATCCCCCGGCTGCCAGCGTTGTGGCTGTTTCAGCATCTCGTCGTCGACGTTGTCGAACGGGATCGCGATCTGCGAAATGTCATACAGCAGGTTCTGCACCAGCAGGTGCATCGGCAGCATCGGCAGGAACGGAATGAACGCACTGGCGACCAGCACCGAGAACACGTTGCCGAAGTTCGAGCTGGCGGTCATCTTGATGTACTTGAGCATGTTGGCGAAGGTCCGACGCCCTTCCAGCACGCCCTCCTCCAGCACCATCAGGCTCTTTTCCAGCAGGATGATGTCGGCCGCTTCCTTGGCGATGTCCACCGCGCTGTCCACCGAAATCCCGATGTCTGCGGTGCGTAGCGCCGGGGCGTCGTTGATACCGTCGCCCATGAACCCGACCACGTGGCCGTTGCCCTTGAGGATGCGCACGATGCGTTCCTTGTGCGACGGGGTCAGCTTGGCAAACACGTTGGTGGTTTCCACCGCCACGGCCAGTTCAGCGTCGCTCATGCGCTCGATGTCGTTGCCCATCAGCAGGCCTTGCTGGGCCAGGCCCACTTCGCGGCAGATCTTGGCGGTCACCAGCTCGTTGTCGCCGGTCAGCACTTTCACGGCCACGCCGTGTTCGGCCAGGGCCTTGAGTGCCGGGGCGGTGCTTTCCTTCGGCGGATCGAGAAACGCCACGTAACCGATCAGCGTCAGTTCCTGCTCGTCGCTCAGGCTGTAAGTGTCGCGCCCCTGCGGCATCGACCGTGCCGCCACCGCGACCACGCGCAAGCCTTCAGCGTTGAATGCTGCTGTGACCTGACGAATTTTCGCCAGCAATTCATCGCTCAAGGCTTCGTCGACTTCACCGTGACGCACCCGGCTGCACACCGCCAGCACTTCTTCCACCGCGCCCTTGCAGATCAGCTGATGCGGCTGGCCGCGCCCTTCCACCACCACCGACATCCGCCGGCGATTGAAATCGAACGGGATCTCGTCGACCTTGCGAAACGCCGTGCCGACCTTCAGCTCACGGTGGATTTCCACGTGTTCCAGCACCGCCACGTCGAGCAGGTTTTTCAGGCCGGTCTGGTAGTAGCTGTTGAGGTAAGCCATTTCCAGCACGTCGTCGGAGTCTTCGCCCCAGACGTCGACGTTACGCGCCAGGAAAATCTTGTCCTGGGTCAGTGTGCCGGTCTTGTCGGTGCACAGCACGTCCATGGCACCGAAGTTCTGAATCGCATCCAGGCGTTTGACGATGACTTTCTTGCGCGACAGGAACACCGCGCCCTTGGCCAGCGTCGAGGTGACGATCATCGGCAGCATTTCCGGGGTCAGGCCCACGGCAATCGACAGCGCGAACAGCAGCGCTTCGGTCCAGTCGCCCTTGGTGAAACCGTTGATGAACAACACCAGCGGCGCCATGACGAACATGAAGCGGATCAGCAGCCAGCTGACTTTGTTCACCCCTTGCTGGAACGAAGTCACCGCGCGATCAGTCGCCCCGACCCGCTGCGCCAGTGCACCGAAATAGGTGCTGTTGCCGGTAGTGAGAATCACCGCCACCGCCGTGCCGGACACCACGTTGGTGCCCATGAACAGGATGTTGTCGAGCTCCAGCGGATTGCGCGTGTCACGATCGGCCTGACGCGGGAATTTCTCCACCGGCATCGATTCGCCGGTCATCGCTGCCTGGCTGACGAACAGGTCCTTGGCGCTGAGCACCCGGCAATCGGCGGGAATCATGTCGCCGGCCGACAGCACGATCAGATCACCTGGCACCAGTTGCTTGATCGGCAATTCAGCACGCGGCGCATCCCGGCGCAGCACGGTGGCGGTGTTGCTGACCATCGCCTTGAGCGCGTCGGCGGCCTGGTTGGATTTGCTTTCCTGCCAGAAGCGCAGCAGCGTCGAGAGCACCACCATCGAGAAAATCACGATCGCGGCCTTGAGGTCTTCGGTCAGCCACGAGATCACCGCCAACAGGGTCAGCAGCAGGTTGAAAGGGTTCTTGTAGCAGTGCCACAGGTGGGTCCACCACGGCAGCGGTTGCTCGTGTTCGACTTCGTTGAGGCCGTGCTGCGCACGCAGCACATCGACTTCGAAATCGGTGAGGCCATCAGTGTGGGTGCCGAGTTTCGACAACAGCACGCCGCTGTCGCAATGGGCGGCGTCCACCAGCGTGTTGGCGAGGGTGGGCGGCACTTCACGGCTGACCGTGGTGTCGCTGAGGGTTTCCAGCAAGGCCAGGCGACGGAAGTGCCGGGCGATGTGACGGGTCCGCAGGAAGCCTGCGAAAAATTCCTTGAGCGTAAGTTTCATGGCTGTTGCCCCTATGGTCAGCCGGGAAACCGTCGAGCAGGTACGTCCTCGTCCCGGGCACCGGAAAACCGGCACGGCAAGGCGTGGCGCGCCGGTCAGAAAAGACAGGCGTGTCGATAGGGCTGCAATGACGACGATGAAGTCGACTTCACAGGCTTTTCAGTGTCGATGAGAAGGACGTCGGGACATGACCGGGACCGGTCATGATCGGGATGCCGCTGCTCGCTGTTCGGCGAGACAACGGCACAAAAAAATGCGCGTTATCTTGCCGAGAATCCGCCGGTTACAAGGACCGGCCGACAACTGTCACTCGAACAAGTACCCACTGTGGGTCTCCGCTATTGATGAAAACGCGCGAAGCTTACGCCCCGATTTCAGGAGAGTAAACCCGCAAAAGGAAGCGTGTCGGGGAATGTGGCGGGTGTTCAGGAAGGGTTCAGGATTGCCCCCGAGATCGCTCCCTCCGAGATCGTTCCCACGCTCTGCGTGGGAACGATCAGTGTGGAGGCTGAAAGGATACTTAGCTGGCAGTCGCCAGCAACAGATCCATCACCGAACGGCTGTGCCCGCGGTTTTTGCCATGCTCATACAGCGAGCCGGCAATCTCGTCCGCGCGGATCGGCAGGATCGACAGCAGCGTATCGCTCAGACCATGACTGGCCTGGCAGAAGCCCTGCATGTACAGACCGGCCTTGCAGCGCTCGTCGGTGATCAACCGGTAATTGCGATCGACCTCGAAGTCGCCCAGGTATTCTTCCAGCGGCGCCAGCAGTTTGCGGTGCATCTGACGCTCGTAACCGGTGGCCAGCACGACTGCATCGTAGGTACGCACGGTGACTTCGCCGGTGGCATTGTTGCGCACGGTCAGTTCAATGCCGTGTTCGGTGGCAGTGGCTTTCTCGACCGTAGTCAGAGTGCGGAACGCATGACGTGCGACGCCGGAGACTTTCTGACGATAGAAGATGCCGTAGATGCGCTCGATCAGGTCGATGTCGACCACCGAGTAGTTGGTGTTGTGGTACTCGTTGACCAGACGCTCACGCTCGCTGCTCTTCTGCTGGAAGATCAGGTCGGTGAATTCCGGCGAGAACACTTCGTTGACGAACGGGCTGTCGTCCGCCGGTTTCAGGGCCGAGCCGCGCAGGATCATGTCGACCTGCACCGACGGGAACGAATCGTTCAGGTCGATGAAGGCTTCCGCCGCGCTCTGGCCGCCACCGATGATCGCAATGCTCATTGGCTGGTTGTTGATGCACGGCTGCTTGGCCATCTCGGCCAGGTATTGCGAGTGATGGAACACCCGACCGTCGCCCTTCAACGCCTTGAACGCTTCGGGAATGCGTGGCGTGCCGCCGGCGCTGACCACCACCGAACGCGCAGTACGCACAAACTGCTGGCCTTCGGTATCACGGGAAATCACCCGCAGCGCTTCGACCTGATGGTTGTGCAGCACCGGCTCGATGGTCAGCACTTCTTCACCGTAGCGGCTCTGTTCGGTGAACTGCCCGGCCACCCAGCGCAGGTAGTCGTTGTACTCCATGCGGCACGGATAGAAGGTGCCGAGGTTGATGAAGTCCACCAGACGGCCGTGGTGCTTGAGGTAGTTGACGAACGAGTACGGGCTGGTCGGATTGCGCAGGGTGACCAGATCCTTGAGAAAGGAAATCTGCAACTCGCTCTGGGTCGACAGGGTGTTGCCGTGCCAGCTGTAGTGGGGTTGTTTGTCGAGGAACAGCACATCCAGCTCGCCCTGGGTCGGGCCGCGCTCTTGCAGAGCGATGGCCAGCGCCAGGTTCGAAGGGCCGAAACCGACGCCGATCAGGTCGTGAACGATGGGCGATGCAATTGCCTGTGTCATTTCCAGTGTCCTCTGGAGGAACCCCGAACCAGCGGGGACGAAAAGCCTGAGTGACCTGACCGGCCTTGAGCAGGACAGCAGATCGTCTGTTGAGTAGGAACGAGGACAGTGAAAAAAAATTTAACGCCGGTAGCTCAATGGACATCCCATTGCTTGATGCGCAGGCGGCAATGTTTCATGGCGTTGACGATGTGCTTTTCCACCAGAGCCTTGGAAATCCCGAGGTGCTGCGCGATTTCGGGATGCGACAGACCTTCGATCTTGCGCAACAGAAAACTTTCGCGGCACAGCGGCGAAAGTTCTGCCAGGGCACGCTGGAGCATCTCCAGTCGCTGACCGTGATCGAACGTGTTGTGGGGGGACGGCGTGAAATAGCGCTCTTCGCTGTCGAGTACTTCCAGCGATTCGACCTGACGCAGGGCATTGCGCCGATGGTCGTCGATTACCAGATTGAGCGCGGTGCGGTAGAGGAAAGCCCGGGGTTGCTCGATCGGCGTGTCGCTGGAACGCTCCAGAACCCGTACATAAGCGTCATGCACCACATCTTCGGCGACCTGGCGGTTGCCGAGCTTGGCGTTCAGGAAACACACCAATTCGCGATAGTAGTTTTCCAACATGACTCCCGGCCGCAAGGGGTGCGGTTTCTGTCCTTGAGCCCGATCCTGACTGCACTGGAGGCAGTAGCATGATAGTGGCAACTTGAAGGGCGTAATTTATAGTAATTCTCATATAGATTTAAAGTAGTGATTCTCTTCACCAGACAAATAGTCCTGCCGGGCAACCTGTAACTTCGTGTGTGAGCACTTAAATTCCCTTGCGCATTCATCGTTTACAGGACAGCTCCCCGTGTCTGTCGTGCCTTGCGACAGCGTTCAGCGACCGACCGAACCTGTTCACCTGCTGAACGACGGGCCGAATTCCACTGGCCGGAACCCTGCATGAAACGTCCCCGCCCCGCCCGACGCGCCCTGTTCGTTGCCCTCTGCCTGATCCCTGTCATCGCCGTTGCCGCGTGGCAGGTATTGCCGCCGGGCCGTGAGACCCTCGCCACTGTTCAAGTGACACGCGGCGATATCGAAAACAGCGTGACCGCACTCGGCACCCTGCAACCGAGGCGCTATGTGGATGTGGGCGCCCAGGCGTCAGGGCAGATCCAGAAAATTCATGTCGAGGCCGGCGATGTGGTCAAGGAAGGCCAGTTGCTGGTGGAAATCGACCCGTCCACGCAAAAGGCCAAGCTCGACGCAGGCCGGTTCTCCATCGAGAACCTCAAGGCGCAGTTGCAGGAACAACGTGCCCAGCATGAGCTGGCGCAGCAAAAGTACCAGCGCCAGCAAAAACTCGCCGCCGGCGGCGCCACCCGCGAGGAAGACGTCCAGACCGCCCGGGCCGAAGTGCGCGCCACGCAGGCCCGCATCGACATGTTCCAGGCGCAGATCCGCCAGGCGCAGGCCAGTTTGCGCAGCGACGAAGCCGAGCTCGGTTACACACGCATCTATGCGCCGATGTCCGGCACGGTGGTGGCAGTAGGCGCCCGGGAAGGCCAGACACTCAACGCGCAACAGCAGACCCCGCTGATTCTGCGGATCGCGCGGCTCTCTCCGATGACCGTATGGGCCGAGGTCTCCGAAGCCGACATCGGTCACGTCAAACCGGGCATGACCGCTTACTTCACCACCCTCAGCGGCGGCAGCCGGCGCTGGAGCAGCACCGTACGGCAGATCCTGCCGGTGCCGCCGCGTCCGCTGGAACAGAGCCAGGGCGCCAGCCCCACCAGCGGTCGCAGTGGTAGCGAACGGGTGGTGCTTTACACGGTATTGCTGGATGTCGATAACGCCGATAACACCCTGATGACCGACATGACCGCCCAGGTGTTCTTCGTTTCGCAACAGGCACAAAACACCCTGACCGTGCCCACCGCCGCCCTGCAACGCAGCGCTCGCGCGGACTGGCAACTGGCGCAGGTGGTCGCCGCCAATGGCGAGGTTCAATCCCGGGAAGTGCGCACCGGCATCCGCGACCGCTTGCGCACGCAGATTCTTGAAGGGCTTGTCGAAGGCGATCATGTCCTGAGCAGCCCGGCCACCGGCAACGGAGGCTGAATGCAAACGCCCCTGATTGACCTGCGGCAGATCCGCAAAGCCTATGGCGGTGGCGACAGTCCGCGGGTGGAAGTGCTGCGCGGCATTGATCTGTCGATTCATGCCGGCGAATTCGTGGCGATCGTCGGCGCCTCCGGTTCCGGCAAGTCGACACTGATGAACATCCTCGGCTGCCTCGACCGACCGACCAGCGGCGAATACCTGTTTGCCGGTGAAGAGGTCGCGCGGCTGGACACCGACGCTCTGGCCTGGCTGCGACGCGAGGCGTTCGGCTTCGTGTTCCAGGGCTATCACCTGATTCCGTCCGGCTCGGCCCAGGAAAACGTCGAAATGCCGGCCATTTACGCAGGCACACCGGCCGCCGAACGCCACGCCCGGGCCCACGCGCTGCTGACTCGCCTGGGCCTTGCCGGCCGCACTGCCAATCGCCCGCACCAACTCTCCGGCGGGCAACAGCAGCGGGTGTCGATTGCCCGTGCGCTGATGAATGGCGGTCATATCATTCTCGCCGACGAACCCACCGGTGCGCTCGACAGCCACAGCGGTGCCGAGGTCATGACCCTGCTCGATGAACTGGCAGATCAGGGCCATGTGGTGATTCTCATCACCCACGACCGCGAGGTCGCGCAACGTGCCAAGCGCATCATCGAAATCCGCGACGGCATGATCATCAGCGACACCGCCGATCCGTCATCGCCCCCCTTGCCCGCCGTCGGTTCCGGCGCATTGCAGGCCATGGATCTGCGCGAGCGTCTGAACACCGGCAGCACCCAGACCGGCGCCTGGAAAGGCGAATTGGTGGACGCCGTGCAAGCGGCGTGGCGAGTGATGTGGGTCAACCGCTTCCGCACCGCGCTGACCCTGCTGGGCATCGTCATCGGCGTCGCGTCTGTGGTGGTGATGCTGGCGGTGGGCGAAGGCAGCAAGCGCCAGGTGATGGCGCAAATGGGCGCCTTCGGCTCCAACATCATTTATCTCAGCGGCGCTGCCCCCAACCCGCGCACGCCACCGGGCATCATCACCCTCGATGACGTCGCCGAACTAGCCGCCCTGCCCCAGGTGGAACGCATCATGCCGGTCAACGGCTCGACCGCCGGCGTGCGCTTCGGCAATGCCGACCACACCAGCTATGTGGGCGGCAATGACACCAACTTTCCGACCATTTTCAATTGGCCGGTGGTTCAGGGCAGCTACTTCACGCAAGCCGACGAAGACAGCGCCGCTGCCGTGGCGGTGATCGGCACCAAGGTTCGCGACAAACTGCTCAAGGATGTCGCCGATCCTGTCGGTCAATACATCCTGATCGAAAACGTACCGTTCCAGGTGCTCGGGGTCCTCGCTGAAAAAGGCTCCAGCTCCGGCGACTCGGACAGTGACAACCGGATCGCCGTGCCCTACTCCGCCGCCAGCATGCGCCTGTTCGGCAGCCGCAACCCCGAATATGTGGTCATCGCCGCGCGGGACGCCCGCAAGGTCAAGGAGGCGGAGCAGGCCATCGAGCAATCGATGCTGCGCCGGCACAACGGCAAAAGGGATTTCGAGCTGACCAACAACGCCGCCATGATTCAGGCCGAGGCGCGAACCCAGGGCACGCTGTCGCTGATGCTCGGCGCGATCGCCGCCATTTCCTTGCTGGTGGGCGGTATCGGCGTGATGAACATCATGCTCATGACCGTGCGCGAGCGCACCCGGGAAATCGGCATCCGCATGGCCACCGGCGCCCGTCAGCGCGACATCCTGCGCCAGTTCCTGACCGAGGCAGTGATGCTCTCGGTGGTCGGCGGCGTTGCCGGGATCAGCCTGGCGATGCTGGTCGGCGGTGTGCTGCAACTCAGCGGCGTCGCCATGGCGTTCCAGTGGATTGCGGTGTTCGGCGCCTTCGGTTGCGCGCTGGCCACCGGTGTCATCTTCGGCTTCATGCCTGCCCGCAAGGCCGCCCGGCTCGATCCGGTCAAGGCCCTCACCAGTGAATGATCGACCTATGAAAGCCCACCTGACACTTCTCGCCGCCAGCGTTTTGCTGGCGGCGTGCGGCAGCCCCGCGCCACGCCCCGACAGCGGCCTGCAACCACCGCCCGCCTGGCAATCGCCCGAACATCCCGGCGCCAGCCAAAGCGATCGACAATGGTGGACGCATTTCGGCAGCACGGAACTCGATCATCTGATCGAACAGGCCCGGCTGGGTAGCCATGACCTGGCCGCCGCAGTCGCCCGGGTGAGGCAGGCGCAGGCCAGCGCGACCATCGCCGGCGCGCCGCTGCTGCCCGAAGTCAAGGCCGGGCTGAATGCCAATCGGCAGAAACTCCTGCACGGCAAAGGCTACAGCCAGCTCGACGTGAACCCCGACAACCGCTCGCTGGATTACTACGACGCCGAGTTGAGTGCCAGTTACGAAATCGATTTCTGGGGCGGCAAACGCGCCGCCCGGGACAGCGCGGTGCTCGGTGTGCAGGCCAGCGAATTCGACCGTTCAACGGTGGAACTGACCCTGCAAAGTGCCGTCGCCAACAGCTACACCCAGGCCCTGGCGCTGCGCGAACAGGCGCGGATCGCCGAACTCAATCTGGTCAATGCGCAAAGTGTTCTGCATCTGGTGCAGACCCGCCACGACGCCGGCAGCGCCACCGCGCTGGAACTGGCTCAGCAGAAAAGCCTGGTCGCCGAACAACAACGCAAACTGCCGCTGGTACAACAACAGGCCCGCGAGGCACTGATCACCCTGGCCGCCCTGCTCGGCCATCCGGTGCAGGAGTTGCCGACACCCCGACAGGCGTTCGCCCAACTGCAATGGCCGGACATCGCCAGTGGTGTGCCCAGCGATCTGCTGCAACGGCGCCCGGACATCGCCAGCGCCGAAGCCAGACTGGCCGCCGCCCAGGCCGATGTGACCGTGGCCCGCGCCGCCATGCTGCCCAAGGTCACGCTGACCGCCAGCCTCGGCACCGGCGCGGACCTCGCATCGGATCTGCTGCGCACGACCTTCTACAACCTGTCCTCAGGTCTGGTGGCACCGATCTTCAACAATGGCCGCCTGCGTGCCGAACGCGACAAGGCCACGGCGCGCCAGGAAGAATTGCTGGAGACCTATCGCGGCGCAATCATCAATGGCTTCGCGGACGTGGAAAAAGCCCTGACGAGCATTCGCGGCCTCGATGAACAGCGTCAATGGCAAGGCGAGGAACTGCGCCAGGCACAGACCGCGTTCGACATCGCCCAGAGCCGCTATCAGGCCGGCGCCGAGGATCTGCTGACGGTGTTGCAGACTCAACGCACGCTGTATGCCGCCCAGGACATGAACGTGCAGCTGCGGCTGTCACGCCTGCAGGCCAGCATTGCGCTGTACAAGGCGCTGGGCGGGGGTTGGCAAGTCATCTGAACAGCGCCTTGTTCAAGGCAAAAAAAATCGCAGCCCGACGCTGCGATTTTTTTGCCTTCAGAGCTGCCGACCCTTGACCTTCAGGTGCCTGGCGTACCACGGTCGCTGCGGCACTTTGCGGAACAGGTCGGCCATGTTGTCTTCATCGCCGAACGTGATGCGCAATGCCAGCTTCATGGTTTCCGGGTCCATCTCCACCGAACGCCCCACCTGAAGGCCCGGAACGGTGCTGCAACCATGGGTGTCCGGGCCGAGCCACGGATCATCGACCTCGACCCAGCGCCCCGGTGCAAACCATTGGACGCCATTGACTTGCAGACGGCTCACTTCACCAGGATGAAAGCGTTCGTGAGCGCGATACCAGTCTTCAATGCGGTCGTCGATCCAGCCATGGAATCGCCAGAACACCGGGTTCACATGGGAGGAAAACGGGTCGCCGAGAAAATCGTTTTCCGGGGCATACCAGCGCGCAGCGAAGTCAGCC
The DNA here is from genome assembly GCF_059492145.1 of Pseudomonas sp. Pseusp21. Taxonomy (NCBI): domain Bacteria; kingdom Pseudomonadati; phylum Pseudomonadota; class Gammaproteobacteria; order Pseudomonadales; family Pseudomonadaceae; genus Pseudomonas; species Pseudomonas sp. Pseusp21. Next base: position 5,847,804 of record NZ_CP168520.1, on the reverse strand, counting down.
TGATCCCGGGCCATCGGCACTGGAATATCGTTGGACGGATCACGGGCGACCGACGCCCAGCGCATGTGCAGCCAGTCGTGCAGACCCAGCTCGACTTCCGAGCCGAACTGGCCGAGCGTCAGCTTCGAGAGATAGCGCGGATCGGTGTACTGCGATTCCCAGACCTGGAAGTTGCTGTGGTAGGTCTCGGCCGACTTGATGTCGCTGACCCACTTTGTGTATTCGTCATCGCCTTCGGTCAGCCAGGTGGGTGGCAAGGCGTCGCCGTCATGGTTGTCGAAGTAGCGGGCAAAACCCTGACGATCGCGCTCGAGCTCCGGTTGCGGCGCGGGGAATTTCAACCAGGACGGCAAGTCCTGCATCGAACGTGCAGTGCCCAGCATGTGCCGGTGCATGAAGAAGAAGTCGATGCCCGAGCCGTTGCGATCCTTGCGCGGACCGCGCGCATCGCGCTCCTTGTAACGCGGGCCGGGTTGCCAGCCGATGCCGCGCAACGCATCGCGTTTTTTCTCGGACAGTTTGTGCCACTTGTCCCGCGAGGCATGCCAGAGCTGGTGAAACAGGCGATGCTCGGGCGACACCAGCCACGCCAGCAACGTCGGGTTCAGACCGGTTCGCTCACGAGCCTCGGGGAAACGGCGTTTGACGGCGATGAAACGGTTATCGAGCTCCGGCAGACCCAACGGCCGATCCAGGCGCAGCACCTGCCCGGTGAACGTGCCGCTGCCGGCATTGCCGAAGGCCGCCCAGACTTCGTCCAGTTTGACATCGAGCTCGTAGACCGCCGGCGCCTGTGGCTGGTCCGTGCGCATCAGACGCCAGTACAGCTGCGCGCCATTACCCGAGACCAGATCGCCAATGACGTCATAGCGGGGCAACCCGTCGCTCCGCAACCGCGCGCCGGTGTCGAGACAGCCGCGCAAGCCGCGCCCGCGCTGGGCAATATCGAGAAACAATTCCAGGCCCTCACGGGGCAGGCCGTCGAGCCCGGCATCGGCGCCCGTGAAGCGGATGTCCCAGACACCGCGCAGGTTGTCGGCCAACTGCTGGCCGGCAGTGTCTGCCAGATCCACCGTGGCCTCGCCCGGCGTGACCGGCTCCTCCTCGCGGGTCAGCTCACGATGTGCATAAAAAGCGGCAGGCAGCGCAGCGCCCGTGAGTGCCATGCCCGCCATGAACCAGCGTCGAGAGATCGTCATTGCCCTACCTGTGTCAGCCATGAAGCAGGCTTTATCCAAGCTAGAACGTTTGCTGGTGCGACAAATTTATCGCCTGCCCGAAAAGATCCTCCGAAGGTCCGGACCGCGTTCGCGCGTTCTTTTGCCGCCTCGCTAAATTGTTTGCCTCCCCAGTCGTTCCTCCCAGATAGCAAAGGCCCCTGCGCCTGTACCTCGACGGCGAACCTGAATGAGATGGCAATGACAAAACCGCGTTCGAAAAAGGCTCTATACATCGGCCTGCCGCTGGCCTTGGCGATCAGCGCCGGTGCAGGCTTCCTGGCCTGGGATTACTGGTTCAGGGACAACCCCGGCTACCCGGTCAAGGTGATGAAACAGGCCACCGAACTGCAGGAACGGATCCTGTCGTTCGACAGCCATATCACCGTGCCCTTGAGTTTCGGCACCCATGGCAATGAAGCCGACAAGGACGGCTCCGGGCAGTTCGACCTGATCAAGGCCAACCGTGGACGGCTGTCCGGCGCGGCGCTGACAGTGTTCGGCTGGCCGGAAATGTGGAACGGCCCGAACGCGCCTCACCGCCCCACCGACGGTTTCGTCGAAGAGGCCCGCAATCAACAGGAAGTGCGCTACAAGATCATCTCGGGCCTGGTGCGCGACTTCCCCAATCAGGTCGGCATCGCCTACACCCCCGACGATTTCCGCCGCCTGCACGGCGAAGGCAAGTTTGCGATTTTCATCAGCATGCTCAACGCCTACCCGCTGGGCAACGACCTGAGCAAACTGGACCTGTGGGCCGGTCGTGGCATGCGCATGTTCGGCTTCAGCTACATCGGCAACAACAGCTGGGCAGACTCCTCGCGCCCGCTGCCGTTTTTCAATGATTCCCCGGATGCGCTCGACGGCCTGTCGGATATCGGCAAACAGGCCGTGCACCGCCTGAACGACCTGGGCGTGATCATCGACGTCTCGCAGATGTCGACCAAGGGCCTGGAGCAGGTCGCGCAACTGAGCCGTACACCGCTGGTGGCTTCGCACTCGGCGCCGAGGGCGGCGGTGGACATTCCGCGCAACCTCAGCGACAAGGAGCTGCAACTGATCAAGAACAGCGGCGGCGTGGTGCAGGTGGTCGGTTTCTCGCAGTACCTCAAACCGCTGACCCAAGGCACCCAGGACAAACTCAATGCCTTGCGCGCCCGTTTCGATCTGCCGCCTCTGCCGAACCTGGCCATGGCGTTGATGCCGGGCGACCCGATCATCACCGCCTGGTCGGAACAGAAACTCGGCCAGTACGCCAGCGGCCTGTACGGGATTCTCGAAGAAGAACCGAAAGCCACCCTGAAGGACTTCGGCGACGCCATCGACTACACCGTACGCAAGATCGGCATCGATCACGTCGGCATCTCTTCGGACTTCAATGACGGCGGCGGAATCAAGGGTTGGGAGAACGTCGGCGAAATCCGCAACGTCACCGCCGAACTGATCCAGCGCGGTTACTCCGAAGCCGACATCGCCAAGCTGTGGGGCGGCAACTTCCTGCGGGTCTGGGATCAGGTGCAGAAAGCCGCCAAACCCGCACTGCTCTCCCGTCAGGACGCGACCCGACCATGACTGACCGCCGTACTTTTCTGAAACAGGCCGGCGTACTGGCCGCCGCTCTGCCTCTGGGTGTGAGCCTGGCTGAGCCGGCCCGCGCCGCCGCTTCGCCGCAGGACAAATGGGTGAAACTGCGCGGGCTGTTCGAACAGGACCCGGACGCGATCCACTTCGCCAACTTTCTGGTGACATCGCACCCAAGGCCGGTGCGCGAAGCCATTGCCCGCCATCGTGCGGACATCGACCGCAATCCGGGCCTGGCGATGGACTGGGATCTGGGCGTCACCGAACAGCGCGAAGAAAACGTGCGGGTCTGGGCCGGCCAGTACTTGCAGGCCAGGCCGAGCCAGATCGCCCTCACCGGCAGCACCACCGAAGGTCTGGCGATGATCTACGGCAGTGTGCACGTGCGCCCGGACCAGGAAATCCTGACCACGGTTCACGAGCATTACTCCACCCGCAACATCCTCGACTTCCGCACCGCCCGCGATGGCACCCGGGTGCGCAAGCTCACGCTGTTCGAGAACCCGCACAACGTTTCGATGGATCAGGTGCTCGACACCATCAATCGCAACATCCGCCCCGAAACCCGCGTCCTCGGCATGACCTGGGTGCATTCGGGCAGCGGCGTGAAACTGCCGATCGCCGACATTGCCCGCCTCGTCGACGAACACAACCGAAACCGCGACGACAAGGACCGGATCATTTACGTGGTCGACGGCGTGCACGGCTTCGGTGTCGAAGACCTGAGCTTCCCGCAGATGAACTGCGACTTCTTCATCGCCGGCACGCACAAATGGATGTTCGGCCCGCGCGGCACCGGCATCGTCTGCAGTCGCAGCGACGAGGTGAAATACGTCAGCCCCAGCGTGCCGACCTTCTCCGAAGCCACGACCTTCGCCAAGACCATGACGCCCGGCGGCTATCACGCCTTCGAACATCGCTGGGCGGTGGACGAAGCGTTCAAGCTGCACCTGCGACTGGGCAAGGCCGATGTGCAAGCCCGCATCCACCAGCTCAACAGCTATTTGAAACAGCGCTTGCAGGAGCAACCGGGCGTCGAGCTGGTGACCCCGGTCGAGCCGAAGTTCTCCGCCGGTTTCAGCTTCTTCCGGGTCAAGGGCCGTGACAGCGATGACATCGCCGCCCGCCTGATGAAACACCGCGTGGTCTGCGATGCCGTCAGCCGCGACGTCGGCCCGGTGATCCGTACCGCGCCCGGTCTGCTCAACACTGAAGCCGAAGTGGACCGTTTCCTCGATGTGCTGGGCAAGACGCTGCGCGCCTGAGCCCTGCGCCCCCGGTTTTACTTTAAACAGAGACGACTCATGAAAAAGCCTCACGCCTCAACCGCCTTCAAGGCATTGTCCGCACTGGCGCTGACCGCCCTGTGCGCGGGCCTGCTGCCGGGCGCCGCCCTGGCAGCCACCCCGCCGGCACCCGGTAAAGTGTTCAAGGACTGCAAGGACTGTCCGGAAATGGTGGTGTTGCCGACCGGCAGTTACACCATGGGCACACCGGACGACGAAGTCGGCCGTGAACCCGACGAAGGCCCGCGACACGAAGTGACCTTCACCCGACCGTTCGCCATCAGCCGCTTTCAGGTGCTGGTCGGCGAGTGGGACGCATATGTCCGCGAGACCGGCGCCAGGCCCTACGACTTCGATGATCGCCCGGGTCGCCGCTGCACCGCCGGCAAGCCCGAGTTCAAACAGACCAAACGCGACCCGGCCGTCTGCATGAACGTGGCCGAAGCCCAGGGCTACATCGACTGGCTGTCGAAAAAGTCCGGCCACCGCTATCGCCTGCCGAGCGAGTCGATCCGCGAATACGCGGCCCGTGGCGGCAGCACCGGATCGTTCCCCTTCCCGTTCGACGAAGGCAGCGACTACCAGATTTCCAAACACGCCAACACCTACGGCGCCGCCGACGGTTACAACTTCACGTCACCGGCCGGCACCTTCCCGGCCAACGCCTTTGGCGTGTACGACGCCCACGGCAACGTCTACGAATGGACGGCTGACTGTTATCACAAGGATTACTCCGGCGTACCCAGTGACGGCCGTCCGTGGGTGCAGGAAAACTGCGAACGCCAGGTCATGCGCGGCAACGACTGGGGCGAAGCACCGGTGTTTTCCCGTTCCGGCAACCGCAACAGCAGCTGGCCGACCAGCAAGGGCGACTGGCTGGGCTTTCGCGTAGTGCGCGACCTCTGAGCCCGACTGTCAGCGACCGCAGCCCGTCTGCGGTCGTTTAAAGAAACCCCGTGACCATTCGTTTTCCTTACATACCGGCACTCCCTCCGCACCGAAGCAGGAATCCTCCATGACCAAGCCAACGCGTGGGGCGATCAACGAATTGTTCGCCCTGCTCAAGCCCTTCCGCCTGATTGTCTGCGTATCCATCGTGCTCGGCATGATCGGCGGCCTGAGCGTCACCGTGCTGCTGGCGACCATCAACAACGCCTTGCACTCGGCCGACGGACTGACCCGCACCGTGGTCATGATTTTCGCCGGGCTGTGCGCCCTGGCCTTGCTGACCACGATCCTGTCCGACATCGGCACCAACTACGTCGGCCAACACATCATTGCCCGCCTGCGCAAAGAGCTGGGGGAGAAAGTGCTGTCGGCGCCGATCGACCAGATCGAACGCTATCGCAGCCACCGCCTGATTCCGGTGCTGACCCACGACGTGGACACCATCAGCGACTTCGCCTTCGCGTTTGCACCGCTGGCCATTTCCATGACCGTGACCCTGGGTTGCCTCGGCTACCTGGCGATGCTGTCCTGGCCGATGTTCCTGATGATGCTGGTGGCGATCGCCATCGGCACCACCATCCAGGCGATTGCCCGCGCCAAGGGCATGCGCGGTTTTTATGCGGCGCGCGACTCCGAAGACGAACTGCAGAAGCACTACAACGCGATCGCCGAAGGTGCCAAGGAGCTGCGCATCCATCGCCCGCGCCGCCAGCGCATGTTTGTGTCGGGTATCCAGAAGACTGCCGAAAAGATCTGCGACACCCAGATCAAATCGATCAACACCTTCGTGATTGCCAAGTCCTTCGGTTCGATGCTGTTCTTCGTGGTGATCGGCATGGCACTGGCCCTGCAATCGTTCTGGCCGAGCGGTGACAAGGCCGTGATGAGCGGCTTCGTGCTGGTGCTGCTGTACATGAAGGGCCCGCTGGAACATCTGGTCAGCACACTGCCGATCATCAGCCGCGCACAGATCGCCTTCCGCCGGATTGCCGAATTGAGCGAGCAATTCTCCTCGCCCGAGCCGCACCTGCTGCTGCAAGACCAGGGCAACAAGCCCGGTGTCGTCAACCGTCTGGAATTGAACAATGTGCGTTATGCCTTCCCGCCAGTGGCAGGCAGCGAACCGTTCCGCCTCGGACCGGTGAACCTGCGCATCGAGCAAGGCGACATCGTGTTCATCGTCGGTGAAAACGGCTGCGGCAAAACCACCCTGATCAAACTGCTGCTGGGCCTGTATGCGCCGACCGAAGGCGAAATCCGGGTCAACGGTCAGCCGATCACCGCGTTGAACCGTGACGACTACCGCCAGAACTTCACCACGATCTTTGCCGACTACTACCTGTTCGACGACCTGATCCAGGGAGATCGCGAAGTCCCGCAGGACGCTACCCGCTACCTCGAACGCCTGGAGATCGCGCACAAAGTCAGCGTACGGGATGGCGCCTTCACCACCACCGATCTGTCCACCGGCCAGCGCAAGCGTCTGGCACTGGTCAACGCCTGGCTCGAAGAGCGCCCGGTGCTGGTGTTCGACGAATGGGCCGCCGATCAGGACCCGACATTCCGGCGGATTTTCTACACCGAACTCCTGCCCGACCTGAAACGGCTGGGCAAGACCATCATCGTGATTTCCCACGATGACCGTTACTTCGACGTTGCCGATCAACTGGTCCGCATGGAGGCCGGAAAGGTCAAAAGCGAACTGCAAACCGCTTGATCGACGAAGCCGCGGCCAGACCGGAAAAATATTTTCCGGTTTACCGCGGCTTTCTCGTCTTAATGAGATGAATAAGAACCATTAACAACTACACCTGCCAAGGTCTTAACCTCATGTCCGCATCCCGCTTCATGCTTCGCCCACTGACCCGAGCCCTGCTCATGCACGGTGCTACCCGCTCCCGTCTGGCCACCACCGGCCTGGGACTGGCAATGACGCTGGCCGTCACCCCGTATGTCCAGGCTCAGGAATGGAATCTGAACATCCCGGCGCAACCTTTGGTCCAGGCCCTGCAATCGCTCGGTCAGCAGACCAGCCTGCAAATCATCTACAGCCCGGAAAGCCTGCAAGGGCTGCGCTCCACCGCCCTGAACGGCCGGTATGCGGACGACAGCGCAATCGCGGCCATGCTCAAGGGCACCGGCATCCGTCACCAGCGTGACGGCAATACCGTGACCCTGCTGGCACCCGCCACCGGCAGCGCGATGGAACTGGCACCGACCAACATCGATGGGCAACGACTGACGGCCACTACCGAAGGCAGCAACTCCTACACCACCGGTGGCGTGACCATCGGCAAGGGCGTGCACTCGCTGAAGGAAACCCCGCAGTCGGTCACGGTCATGACCCGCAAGATGCTGGACGACCAGAACCTCAACACCATCGAACAAGTGATGGAAAAGACTCCAGGCATCACCGTTTACGACTCGCCCATGGGCGGCAAGTATTTCTACTCGCGCGGTTTCCGCATGACCGGCCAGTACCAGTACGACGGCGTGCCGCTGGACATTGGCAGCAGCTACGTACAGGCCGACAGCTTCAACAGCGACATGGCCATTTATGACCGCGTCGAAGTGCTGCGCGGTGCTGCCGGCATGATGAAAGGCGCAGGCGGTACGGCCGGTGGCGTCAACTTCGTGCGCAAGCGCGGCCAGGACACCCCGCACACCCAACTGTCGCTTTCGGCAGGCTCGTGGGACAACTATCGAGGTCAGGTCGACACCGGCGGCCCGCTGAACGACGCCGGCACCATCCGTGGCCGCGCCGTGGTCACCCAGCAGACCCGTCAGTACTTCTATGACGTGGCCAGCCGCAAGGACCAGATCTACTACGGTGCGCTGGACTTCGACCTCAGCCCCGACACCACCCTGGGCCTGGGCATGGCCTATGAAGACGTCGACGCCACACCTTGCTGGGGCGGTCTGCCGCGCTATGCCGATGGCTCCGACCTGCACCTCAAGCGCTCCACCTGCCTGAACACCTCGTGGAACAACCAGCGCAGCAAACGCGCCACCTACTTCGGCGACGTGAAACACCAGTTCAACGACGACTGGTCCCTGAAAGTGGCCGGGGTCTTCTCGCGCAACACCCAGGACATGGAGTACGCGTTCCCGAGCGGCGCGGTGCCGGTAGGCGCCACCAGCTCCAACACGCTGATGCTGGGGAGCATCTACGACTACGAGCAGACCGACTACGGCTTCGATGCCTACGTGGACGGCAAATTCGACGCGTTCGGCCAGCAGCACGAACTCACCGTCGGCGCCAACGCCAGCCGTTCCCACAAGGATGACTTCTACGCCGTGGCGGCCTTGCCACAGCGCCAGAACGTGCTGAACCCGAACCATCACCTGCCCCAGCCTGACGAAAGCTACTACCTGGCCAACGCCTCCCGGGGCGGTCCGGTGGACATGCGCATCAAGCAATACGGCGTTTACTCCACTGCCCGCCTGAAACTGGCAGACCCGCTGACCTTCGTGCTGGGCAGCCGTGTCAGCTGGTACAAGTCCGACACCGACTCCGTGCAGTACTTCCGCGGTGAAGGCACCCCGGTCAGCACCAAGTCCACCGAAACCGGACAGGTCACCCCGTTTGCCGGGCTGTTGTTCGACCTCAACGACAACCTGACCGCGTACGCCAGCTACACCGATATCTTCACCCCGCAAGGCGGCTACAAGACCATTGACGGCAGCACCCTCAAACCCCTGATCGGCCAGAGCTACGAGCTGGGGATCAAGGGCGAGTGGTTCGACGGTCGCCTGAACAGCTCCTTCAACCTGTTCCGCACCATTCAGAAAGATGCGGCCCAGGATGACCCGCGCTGTGAAGACAGTTCCTGCTCGCTGAACTCCGGCAAGGTCCGCGCCCAGGGCTTCGAAGCGGAAGTCAGCGGTGAAGTGATCGATCGCCTGCAACTGCTGGCCGGCTACACCTACACCCAGACCAAAGTGCTGGAAGATGCCGACGCCACCCAGGACGGCGTGGTCTACAACTCCTACGTACCGCGCCACCTGCTGCGCGTCTGGGGTGACTACAGCCTGAGCGGCCCTCTGGATCGCGTCACCATCGGTGCCGGCGTCAACGCCCAGAGCGGCAACTACCGCACCTCGCCACTGGGCGGTGACAACATCACCCAGTCGGGTTATGCGGTCTGGAACGGTCGCATCGGCTACCGCATCGATGACACCTGGTCCGTCGCCCTCAACGGCAACAACCTGTTCGACAAACGCTACTACGCCACGGTGGGCACCGAAAGTTTCGGTAACTTCTACGGCGATCCGCGCAACTTCGTGATGTCGGTCAAAGCCGACTTCTGATTACAGCGCCCATGAAAAAACCCCGCATTGCGGGGTTTTTTCTGGTCTGCGAATTTGTCTGGGGTTCAGTTCAACGCGCGATTCAGCGCACGGCTCAGGGTTTCGTGTACCTGCAGGACATCGGGCATCACCGACGCCAGCCTGAGCAAATCGTGGGTCAACCCCGGGCAGTGCTCGAGCTCGACGCTCACACCGTGCTCACGCAACTTGTCGACATACGCCTGGCCCTCATCGAGCAGCGGATCGAACCCGGCCAGCACGACAATGGCCGGGGCGACGCCACGCAGATCTTCGGCCAGCAACGGCGAGAAACGCCAGTCCTGATAATCTTCCGGGGTGCGCGCGTAATGCCCGTAAAACCAGTCCAGTGTCTCGTCTTCCAGCAGATAGCCTTCGCTGAACAAGGTACGCGAATCATGGGCACGCGAAGCGTCGGTGACCGGATAGCACAACAACTGAGCCTTGGGCGCGATGGCCACGGTGTGCGGCTGAACCACCGCTTGCACCGCGAGTACGGTGGCCAGCGTGGCCCCGGCGCTGTCACCGCCGAAGGCGACCCGGCCCGAGTCCAGGCCCAACGAAGCCGCGTGTTCGGCCAGCCACGACAAAGCGTCCTCACCGTCTTCCAGTGCCGTCGGGAAACGGTGCTCCGGCGCCAGTCGATAGCCCACGGAGAGCACCGCGCACGGCGTGCGCCGGCAGAACTCGCGACACACGCCGTCATGGGAATCGAGGCTTCCGACCACAAACCCGCCACCGTGGAAATACACCAGTACCGGCATCGGCGCTGCCACACCGTGCGGGCGATACAAGCGCAGTGCCAGAGACGCACCGTCCCGGGCGGTAGCGCTGATGGCCTGCACGTCCAGGTCTTCGGGCGCCGTCCAGCGCAACTGCGCAGTGGTCTGTTCGAAGGTGTCCCGGGCCTGGGCCGGGGTCATTTGGTGCAGCGCCGGCAGACCGGCATCCTGGCTGTCTTGAGCCAGATCGAGAAAGGCTTCCAGATCAGGGTGTAACGACATCGCGAAGATCCTTGTATCAGCAAAAAAGGGGCGCGCCTCGGCGACGCCCCCCAAAATTGATCCAGCGTGCAGCGATCAGCCCACACGCGCCATGCAATGCTCGATCAGCGCTTCAAGTTCACGCTGGTAATCCTGCATCAGTGCGTCCATGGTGCCGGCGCGGTAACGCTGGCTGCTGTAGATGCAGCGCAACGCCAACTGGCCGTCATACACCTGGCCGACAATTTCCAGCCAGTTGCCCAGGTTCGCCTTCAGGCTGTAGTTGTCACCGGTCTCCTCCAGCGCCGGCACCAGCAGAGCCTGCTCGTCGAAGCTCTGGTCGAACTGCCCCAGGTAGTTGAACGTCACCCGCGCCTGCGGCAGATCCGCCAGTTGCCGGGATACCTCGGCGCCCGCCAGATGACGCAGCACGCCGTAACCGATGCCCTTCTGCGGCACCGCCGCCAGCTGCGCCTGTACGTCGATGATCGAACGTCCGATATCGTCGCTGTCCGGACGCAACCGCACCGGGAACATGCTGGTGAACCAGCCAAGGCTGCGGCTCAGGTCGATGGATTCGAACAGATCCTCGCGGCCGTGCCCTTCCAGCAGAATCAGCGCCGATGGCTGGCCGCTCCAGCGGCACAGGGCCCGACCGAGTGCCGACAGCAGCAGGTCGTTGATTTGCGTGCGATAGACCGCCGGCGCCTGCTTGAGTAATTGTTCGGTGTGCTCGCGGGACAACTTGAGCCGCGCCTGCGCCTGCTGCCGCACCTGGTTCTTGCCACGGTAGTTGTCGCACGGCAGATCGACGCCCGGTTGATCCAGTTGTTCCAGCCAGTACGCCAGTTCCTGTTCGGCAATCGCCGGGGCCTTCGCCTGCAAGGCCTCGGCAAACGAACGATAGCTGCTGGTACGAATCGGCAGTTGCGGCGTCAGCCCTTGCACACACGCTTCATAAGCGGTTTTCAGGTCATCGAGCAGGATCCGCCAGGACACGGTGTCGACCACCAGGTGATGAATCACCACCAGCAGTCGCGCCTGACCATCCGGCAGGGCGACATGCATCACCCGCCAGACCGGCCCGTCGTCCAGTTTGAGGCTGCGCTGGGCAAGGTTGGCCAGCGCTTCGACCTGCTCGCTGTTCTCGGCCTCACGGCGCCAGAGCACCGCATCGCCCTGTTCGGTGGCTGTGCAGTAGCGTTGCAGCCAGCGCCCGTTCTCCTGAGTGAAGCGCAGGCGCAGCGAGTCGTGGTGTTGCTCGATCCAGCCCAGGGCCTGTTCGAGCGCATCCAGATCCAGTGGCTGGCGCGCACTCAACAGCAGTGACTGGTTGTAGTGATGGGCTTCGGACATGCCCTCGGCGAAGAACCACTCCTGGATCGGCAACAGATTGAACAAGCCCTCGCCCGCCACCTGCGTGACGTCCACCAGTGGCTGTCCGGCGCCTTCCTTCGTCACGTTCTGTTCGACGATGCCGGCGATGGTCTGATAGCGCATCAGATCGCGCAGCTTCAGCTCCATCTGCAACGTCGGATGGTTCCTGACCCGGGAAATGACCTGCAGGCTGAGGATCGAATCGCCGCCCAGTTCGAAGAAGTTATCCGTGATGCCCACCTGCTCGACTTGCAGCACCTGGGCCCAGATCTCGGCCAGCAGTGTTTCCTGCTCGTTGCGCGGGGCGACATATTCCTCGCTCTTGAAGTCCGGCTCCGGCAGCGCCTTGCGGTCGAGTTTGCCGTTGGGCGTGACCGGGAAAGCACTCAGGCAGACAATCTGCGCCGGCACCATGTACTCCGGCAGCGAGGCGCGCAGCCCAGCCTTCAGTTCATCGCCCACGTCTTCGCCCGTCGGCGTCACCACATAACCGATCAGTTGCTTGCCGGACGCATTGTCCCGGGCGATCACCAGCGCATCGGTCACACCCTCCAGTTGGCGCAGGCTGGCCTCGACTTCACCCAGCTCGATCCGGAAACCGCGCACCTTGACCTGATGGTCGATGCGCCCGACGTAATCGACCACGCCGTCCTGACGCAAACGCACCAGGTCGCCGCTGCGATACAGACGCTCGCCGACCGCGAACGGATTGGGTACGAAGCGCTCGCAGGTCAGATCTGCACGGCCGTGGTAACCACGGGCAACTCCATAACCGCCGATGTACAGCTCACCGGCAAAACCTGGCGGCAGCGGGTTCAGATCCTCGTCCAGCACGTACAGCGAACGTGCGCCGACGGCACGACCGATCGGTGCATAGGCCGCGTCACACTGCTGGCTCACCGGTACCTTCCAGAGCATCGGCGTGACCACGGTTTCCGTCGGGCCATAACCGTTGGTGAAGTACTCGGGGCGCAGGGCCGCCTTCACCTGTTCGAAGGTCTGGTCCGGCACGGCATCGCCGCCGAAGCAGTAAATGCGCACCGGTGGTGGCGCGATGCCGCTGGCCGCCGCGTACTCCGCCAACTGCTTGAGATAGGCCGGCGGGAAGCAGGCGATGGTGACGCCATACTCGTGCAACGCGGCGTAGGTCTGCTCCGGCGTCCACAGGCAACCGTCGCGAATCACCAGACGGCCACCGCTGTAGAGCGTACTCAACCAGCGCTCATGGGCACCGTCGAAAGCGAATGACATGAAGTGCAGCTCGCAGCTGCTGGCGTCCATTTCATACAGCTCGGCGATAGCCTGACAGTGCATGCTCAACGGCCCTTGCGTGACCGCAACGCCCTTCGGCCGACCGGTGGAACCGGAGGTATAGACCAGATACGCCAGCCCCTGCTCCTGCACGCGGCAGACTGGCGCGTGATCGGGGTAACGGGTCTCGTCGAGGTGATCGATTTCCAGACGCAACAGTCCTTCGGGCGCCGGCAAGGTGGCGCGCAGGCTGCTCTGGGTCAGCAACAGGGCCATGCCCGAATCCTCGATCATGTACGCCAGTCGCTCAGGCGGATAATCGATGTCCAGCGGCACGTACGCCGCACCGCTCTTGAGCACCGCGAGGAAGCTGACGACCATTTCCAGCGAGCGCGGCAGCGCCACGCCGATCACCACTTCCGGACCCGCCCCGTGTTCGGTCAGACAGTGGGCCAGACGATTGGCCCGTTGTTCAAGTTCGGCATAGCTCAGGCTCAACCCGGCGCACTGCAGGGCAATAGCCTCTGGTTGATGCTGTGCATGCCGGCTGATCAGTTGCGGCAGCAGCACCGGTTCGTGGCTGGAGACCGGTTCGGCACTCCAGGCGTGGATCGCCTGCCACTGCTCGTTCGACAGGCGCTGCAGATTGCCCAGTCGCTCGTAAGGCGCACGCATCATCGCTTCGAGGGTGTTTTCCAGCGTCAGGCGAATGCCTTCCACGGCCTCGGCGCTGAAGTGGCTGCGCAGGTACAGGTACTCGATCGACAGCTCGTCACCCAGCATCACCGCGAGGTCCATCGGTACGTTGGTCACGCCGTGGCCGATGGATTTGCCGAAGGTCAGGTCGGTGTCGTTTTCTTCTTGCAGGCGATCATCGATCGGGAAGTTCTCAAACACGATGATGCTGTCGAACAGTGCCTGGCCACCGAGGTTGGACCAGCGCTGCACATCGGCCAGCGGCGCCTGGGAATAGTCACGAATGTCCAGATTGTAGGCCTGCACTTCGCCCAGCCAGTCCGCCAGGCGCTGATCGGCCTGCGGCGTCTGGATGATCGGCAAGGTGTTGATGAACAGACCCAGCATGTTGCCGACATTCGCCAGCCCTTCGGGCCGCCCCGAAACCGTGGCACCGAACGTGACCGTGCGCTGCCCTGTGTAACGCTGCAACAGCAGCAGCCAGGCACCCTGAATCAACGTGTTGGGGGTGATGCGCAGGTCGCGGCAGAACTGCAACAGGCGTGCGGTTTGCGCCTGATCCCAGTTCGAGTAGATCGCATCGTGGCCGGAGACATCGGCCGAGTGCCGCGGATGGATCGCCTGGCTCAACGCCGTCGGTTCGTTGACCGCCGCCAGACGCGCTTTCCAGAACAGCTCCTGCGCGTCCTGATCCTGTGCCTGCAACCAGGCGATGAAGTCGCGGTAACGACCGTTCTCACCGCTGACCTTGCCCTTGGAGTAATACTGCAAGACTTCGCCGAACAGGCGCGAGCTGCTCCAGCCGTCCATCAGGATGTGGTGGCTGGTCCAGATCATCTGATAGCGGTCATCGCTCAGGCGCAACAGCGTCACCCGCTGCAAACGCGCCTGGGACAAGTCGAAGCCGAGGGCACGATCATCGCTGGCGAACCCGGCGATCGATTCATCGCTGACCTCACGCTCGCGCCAGTCGAGCACCTGCATTTGCAGCGGGGCCTGACGATGGACCACTTGCAACGGCTTGGCCAGCCCGTCCTGCCAGTGAAAACTGGTCCGCAGGATCGCCTGGCGATCGATCACAAATTCCCAGGCGCCCCGGAAACGCTCCACATCCAGGCCCTGGATCGGCAAGCTGACCTGGTTGACGTACAGGCTGCTGCCATTGTCCGAGAGCGTATGGAACAGCATGCCCTCCTGCATCGGCGACAGCGGATAAACGTCCTCGATCAGATCCGCCGGCACCGGCAACGCATCGAGCTGCGCCTGCTCCAGACGCGCCAGCGGGTAGCTTTCCGGCGTGCCGTCGGCCTGATGCGCGGACTCCACCGATGCCACCGTCGCCAGTTTCTGCACGGTCTGTTGCTGGAACAGATCCTTGGGGGTAAAGCGGATGCCCTGCTGGCGCGCACGGCTGACCAGCTGGATGGAGATGATCGAATCACCGCCCAGGCTGAAGAAGTTATCGGTCACACCGACCCGGTCAATCTTCAGGATGTCTTGCCAGACCACAACCAGCTGTTGCTCAAGCTCCGTTGATGGGGCGACATAGTCCCGGGCCGACTGATTGACGTCCGGTGCCGGCAAGGCCTTGCGGTCCAGTTTGCCGTTGGGGGTCAGCGGCAGCGCCTCGAGGTACAGCCACTGCGCAGGCACCATGTAATCCGGCAGGTGCGTCTTGAGGGCGGACTGCAGCGATTCGCTCAGCTCATCCTGTTCCTGAAGGCTGAGGCCGGATCGGGTCGGCACCACATACGCCACCAGTTGTTGACCGCTGAGACCGTCCACCGCCAGCACCACGCCCTCGTGCACGCTGCCCTGGGCCAGCAGGCGCGCTTCGATTTCACCCAGCTCGATACGGAAACCGCGCACCTTGACCTGATGGTCGATGCGGCCCACGTATTCGATCCGCCCATCGTCCCACAGGCGCGTCAGGTCGCCGGTGCGGTACATGCGCTCGCCGCTGGTCGAGGCCGGGTTCGGCACAAAACGCTCGGCGGTCAGGCCCGGACGGAACAGGTAACCGCGGGTGATGCCGTCACCGGCCAGATACAGCTCGGCCGCCACCCCGACCGGCGACGCTTGCAGTTGCCCGTCCAGCAGGTAGGCGGTGGTGTTGACCAGCGGCCGGCCGATGTTCGCCTGGCCGCCGGCTTCGCGGCGGGTCCAGGTCGAATAGGTGGTGTCTTCCGACGGCCCGTACAGGTCGTAGACGTGCTCGACCGACGTCTCGCGATACAGGCTGTCGACCACGTTTTGCTTGAGCGGCTCGCCAGCCAGATTGATGATCCGCACGCCATTCGGAATATGCCCGGCACGGTGCAAGGCAGCGATCGCCGACGGCACGGTGTTGATCAGGCGCACCTGATCGCGCTCCGGCAGGTCCGGCAGCTCCAGGGCATTGCGCGCCATGACGATCGAACCGCCACGCGCGAGGGTGACAAAAATCTCCCACACCGACAGGTCGAAGCAGACCGAGGTCGATGCCAGCACACCTTGCAGTTCGGCTTCGCTGTAAACGTCGGCGGACCAGTGGATCAGCGCCTGGACGTTACGGTGGGCAATCGCCACGCCTTTGGGTTTGCCGGTGGAGCCGGAGGTGTAAATGACGTAGGCCAGGTTCGCCGAATCGCCACGCACGTCGAGGTTCTCGGCAGCCGTGTCGGCAAAGGCCTCGCCGCCCGCCTCCACCAGCACCACCTGTGCGTCGGTCTGCGGCAGTTGCCCCAGCAGCGATTGTTGCGTCAGCAGGACCTTCGCCTGGCTGTCTTCCAACATGTACGCCACGCGGTCGGCCGGGTAGTCCGGATCCAGCGGCACGTAGGTGCCACCGGCCTTGAGCACCGCCATCAAGGCAATCACCAGTTCCGCCGAGCGCGGCATCGCCACGCCCACCCGAACCTCGGCGCCGACGCCCAGCGTCACCAGATGACGGGCCAACTGGTTGGCCCGGCGGTTGAGCTCGGCATAGCTCAGGGCTACGCCGCCGTGGCTCAGGGCCACAGCGTGCGGACGGGCCTGGACCTGCGCCTCGAAGCTTTGATGAATCAGACGCTCAGCCGGATACGCGGCGTGGTTGTCGTTCCATTGCGCCAGCGTGTTGTGCTCGGCACCCGACAGCAGCCCGACCTCACCCAACAGGCGTTGCGGCGACTCAAGGAACTGTTGCAGCACCACTTCCAGGTGCGTGGCCAACCCAACTACGCCGCGCTCGGAAAACTGCTCGGTCAGGTAGTTGAAGTCCAGACTCAGGACCTCGCCGGCACCGGCGATCAGGGTCAGGCCGTAGTTGGTCTGCTCGCGGTGTTCCAGACCACCGAAGCGCAGGCCGCCCGGATTGGCCTCCAGCGTCTCCGACACCGGGTAGTTTTCAAACACCAGCAAGGTGTCGAACAGCGCTTCGCCGTTGAGCTCGGCCAGACGCTGGATGTCTTGCAGCGGCGTCTGCTCGAAGTCGCGCAGCAGCAGGTTCTTGTCCTGCACGCTGCGCACCCAGTCGCGCACGCTGACGCCCGGTTGCGGGCTGGCGATCACCGGCAAGGTGTTGATGAACAGCCCCAGTTGCTGCTCGATGCCCGGCAAATCCACCGGACGCCCGGACACCGTGGCGCCGAACGCGACCGTGGCCTGGCCGGTGTAACGCTGCAGAATCAGCAGCCATGCTGCCTGCACCAGACTGTTGAGGGTGACTTGCTGCTGGCGCGAGAAACTGTTCAGGCGACGGGTGAAAGCGGCGTCGAAGGTCAGGCGATGCACGCCCTTGCCCGCCCCCGGCTGCACGTTGCCCGGGCACGCCGAGGCCAGACGGGTCGGCTCGTCGAGCTCGGCCAGTTGCCCGCGCCAGAAAGCCTGCGCGGCCTGTTTGTCCTGGCCTTGCAGCCAGGCCAGGAAGTCCCGGTAACGGCCCTGCGCACCCGGCACCGGATGGCCGGCGTAATCCTGCAACACCTCACCGAACATCCGCGAGTTGCTCCAGCCATCCATCAGGATGTGGTGGCAGGTAAAGATCAGACGATGGCGATCATCGGCCGTACGCAACAGGCACAGACGCAGCAGCGGCGGATTCTGCAAATCGAAACCGCGCTCCAGATCAGCCCGGGCCCGCGCCTCCATGGCCACGGCCAGGTCCGGCTCGTGGCGCATGTCCACTTCCGGCATTTCCAGGGTCAGTTGGCGATGTATGACTTGCAGCGGCGTGTCGAGACCGTCGCGGCCCCAGATGAAACCGGCGCGCAGCACTTCATGGCGATCCACCACCCGCTGCCAGGCTTGCTGGAAGCGCGCGACGTCCAGACCTTCGATGTCCAGCAGCATCTGATAGACATAAGCGCTGGCATCGGCGTCATAGAGACTGTGGAACAGAATGCCCTGCTGCATCGGCGCCAGCGGATAGATGTCTTCGATCCGCTGGGCAACGATCGGCAGGTTGTCCAGATGGGTCTGGGACAACCCGGCCAGCGGCACGTCGGACGGTGTCAGACCACCGCTCGGGTGATTCAGGCAATGGTCGATCAATTCGGCCAGCGCCTCTTCATAGGCACGTGCCAGCGCATGGATGGTCGCGTCTTCGAACACATCGCCGCTGTAGGTCCAGGTCAGGCTCAACTGCCCCTGATAAACCCGGCCATCGATGGTCAGCGTGTTGGCCATCGGCGCCCGTTCGTCCTGCCCGGCGCCCTTGTCTTCAGTGGCCGGCACCCACAACGCGTCTTCATCGAAGTTGTTGTCGAACTGGCCGAGGTAGTTGAACGTCACCTTCGGCTGCGCCGCGCCGCCCAGGACGGCCTGCGCCTCGGCGCTGCCCAGATAACGCAACAGGCCATAACCGATGCCCTTGTTGGGGATCGCCCGCAGTTGTTCCTTGATGCCCTTGATCGACGTTTCGACACCGGCGCCGGGGGTCAGACGCACCGGGAACATGCTGGTGAACCAGCCCACCGTGCGGCTCAGGTCGACATCGTCGAACAGGTCTTCACGACCATGGCCCTCGAGCTGTACCAGCGCGCTCTCGGCACCGGTCCATTCGCACAGCACCTTGGCCAGCGCAGTCAGCAACAGGTCGTTGACCTGGGTGCGGTAGACCGCCGGGGCCTGTTGCAGCAACTGCCGGGTGCGCTCGGCATCCAGACGCGTATCGACGCTGCGCTCGAAACGGTTGCTCAACTGACCCTGCGGGTTGTCCAGCGGCAGCTCGATGCCCGCGCCGCTCAACTGCCCGCGCCAGTAATCCAGCTCGGCTTCCAGCACGGCACTGTGCGCATGCCCTTGCAGGCGCGCGCCCCAGTCCTTGAACGCGGTGGTCTTGGCCGGCAGGCGCACAGCCTGCCCCGCCGTCAGCTGTTGGTAAACGGTTTGCAGGTCTTCCAGCACGATCCGCCAGGACACCCCGTCGACCACCAGGTGATGGATCACCAGCAACAGGCGCTGGCTGGCGTCAGGCAAGTCCACCAGCACCGCGCGGATCAGCGGACCGTTGTCCAGATCGAGGCTGCGTTGCAGTTCCTGGCACAGCGCCGGCAAAGCCGCGCTTTCCTGCAAGGTCACGGTGCGCAGCAGTTCCAGGTTCTGTTCAACCGGCGCGTGGATTTGTTGCCAGCCACCCTCAAGGTCGCGGTAACGCAGACGCAAGGCGTCATGGTGTCGTTGCAGGTGCTGCAACGCCTGCTCCAGTGCAGCCGCCGCCAGTGGTTTGGTCGGAGTCAGCAGGATCGACTGGTTCCAGTGATGACGCGCCGGGATATCGCTGTGGAAAAAGTACTGCTGGATCGGCGTCAGCACCGCCTCGCCGAGCACATCGCCCTGGGTCGCGAGCACCGCGTCACTCTGCTGCGCGACCGTTGCCAGGCGCTGCACCGTCTGATGCTGGAAGATGTCCTTGGGCGTGAAACGGATGCCCGCCTGACGGGCACGGCTGACCACCTGAATCGAAATGATCGAATCGCCGCCCAGCTCGAAGAAATTGTCGTTGAGGCCGACACGCTCGACCTTCAGCACGTCCTGCCAGATGGCGGCCAGTTGCTGTTCCAGCTCACTGCGCGGCGCGGCATACGCTTCCTGCACCTGAGCGACCTGCGGCTGCGGCAGTTGCTTGCGATCGAGTTTGCCGTTGGCGGTCAACGGCAGGCGTTCGAGGAATGCCCAGCTGACCGGCACCATGTAGTCCGGCAAGGCTTCGCGCAGTTGCGCCTTGATCGAATCGCGCAGCGTCGCTTCGGCATCGGCTTGCAGTGCCTCGTTCGGCACGATCCAGGTCGCCAGTTGCTGACCGCTCGGGCCTTCGATCGCAAGCACCACCGCCTCGCGCACCGCCGGATGCTTTAGCAGCCGGGTTTCGATTTCCCCCAGCTCGATGCGGAAACCGCGGATCTTCACTTGATGGTCGATACGACCGATGTACTCGATCACCCCGTCGCCGCGCAGGCGCGCCAGGTCGCCGGTGCGGTACAGACGTTCGCCGGCCTGCGGGTTGAACGGGTCGGGCACAAAACGCGTAGCGCTCATGCCCGGCTGATTCAGGTAACCCCGGGCCAGACCGGCACCGGCGATGTACAGCTCGCCGATGCAACCTTGCGGCACCAGGTTCAGCGCGCTGTCGAGCAGGTACCACGACAGGTCGACGATCGGCTCGCCGATCGGGCTGCTGTGGCTTTGCTCAAGGTCGGCCATCGACAACGGACGATACGTCACGTGCACGGTGGTTTCAGTGATGCCATACATGTTCACCAGCGTCGGTGCACGGTCGCCGAAACGCTCGAACCATGGTCGCAGGTTCTGCACTTCCAGCGCTTCGCCACCGAACACCACGTAACGCAGCGAATGGTCGCGCGAGGATTCACTGGCCAGTTGCATCAGCGGCTTGAACGCCGATGGCGTCTGGTTCAGCACCGTGACGTGTTCATCGCACAGCAGGGTGTAGAAATCTTCCGGGGAACGGGTGACGTCGTGGGGTACGACCACCAGTTTTCCGCCGTACAGCAGCGCGCCGAAAATTTCCCAGACCGAGAAGTCGAACGCGTAGGAATGGAACAGGGTCCAGCTGTCGTCCGGGCCGAAACCGAACCAGTGGTCGGTGGCGCTGAACAGGCGGATGACGTTGCTGTGCGGCAGTAATGCGCCTTTGGGCTTGCCGGTCGAACCGGAGGTGTAGATGACGTACGCCAGGTTGTCCGGCGTGGCCAGGCACGCCGGGTTTTCGCTGTTGCCCGGCTCCAGTGCCTGGCTCAGGTCCAGGCAGGTGAGCCCCGGCGGAATCGGCAACTGTGCCTGCAAATGGCCTTGGGTCAGCAGCAGACCGATGCCACTGTCCTCGATCATGTAGCTCAGGCGGTCTTGCGGGTAGCCCGGATCCAGCGGCACGTAGGCACCGCCGGCCTTCAGCACGGCGACGATGGCGACGATCATGTCCAGCGAACGCTCGACCGCCACACCAACCCGCACATCCGGACCGACGCCGTTCGCGATCAACCGATGCGCCCACTGGTTGGCCCGGCGATTGAGTTCGGCGTAGGTCAGCCGCTGCCCGGCAAAGGTCACGGCGACCGCATCGGGATGGCGCTCAGCCTGAGCCTCGATTACCTGATGGATGCACTGCTCGACCGGGTGCTCGACCCGCGTCGGATTCCATTGGCTCAACAGTTGTTGCTGACGGGCGTCATCGAGCATCGGCAACTGCCCGATGCTGCGCGACGGGTCGGCGACGATCGCCTGCAACAGCGCGGTCCAGTGCTGCGCCAGACGCTCGATGGTCGCCGCGTCGAACATGTCAGTGGCGTACTTGAACACCGCTTCGATCCCGTGGGCCTGTTCGGTGGTGTTCAGGGTCAGGTCGAACTGGGCGGTCTGGCTCTGCCATTCCAGTGGCTCGATGCTCAGGCCATTGAGGCGCGTCTCGACACTGCTGCGGCGTTCGGCCTGATGGTTGAACATGACCTGGAACAGCGGGCTGTGGCTCAGGCTGCGACCCGGTTCCAGGGCTTCCACCAGTTGCTCGAAGGGCAAGTCCTGATGGGCCTGGGCTTCCTGTGCGGTCTGTTTGACCTGACGCAGCAAATCGACAAACGGGATCTGGCTGTCAACGTCGGCCTTGAGCACCTGCGTGTTGACGAAGAAACCGATCAGGCGTTCGATCTCCATCCGGCCACGGTTGGCCACCGGCACGCCGACACGGATGTCCGACTGCCCGCTGTAGCGGTGCAACAGCGCCTGGAAAGATGCCAGCAGCAAGACGAACAGCGTGACGTTTTCCTGCCGCGCAAAGGCTTTCAGGCCTTGGCTCAGCTGCGCATCGAGAATCAGGTTGTGGCTGGCCCCGGCAAAGCTCTGATCGACACTGCGCGCGCGATCGAGCGGCAGTTCCAGCACCGGTTGTTCGCCGCCAAGTTTTTCCTGCCAATAGGCCAGTTGCCGCGCCTGCTCGCCGGCTTCCATCCACTGGCGCTGCCACAAGGCGTAGTCGGCGTATTGAATCGGCAGGGCCGGCAGACCGGCATCGTGACCAAGGCTGAAACCGGCGTAGAGCTGCACCAGTTCTTCGATCATCACTTGCAGCGACCAGCCGTCAGAGACGATGTGGTGCAAGGTCAGCACCAGCACATGGTCGTTCGGGTTGACCTGCAACAGGGCCGCGCGCAACAGCGGGCCTTGCTGCAGATCGAAAGTCTTCTGGCTCTGGGTCTGGACGAACGCCTGGATCGAGGCATCCGGGTCGCTCGCCAGCTCAGGGCTCAACGGGTAAGTCTCCAGTGCAAACGGTCCTGGCGGCAGGATCGTTTGCAGCGGTTGTTCGGTTTCCTGGGAGAACACCGTGCGCAAGGTTTCGTGTCGTTCGATCAGCGCCTGAAGGCTGCGCTCCAGCGCCGACTCATCCAGCGGACCCTGCAAGCGCAGGGCCGTCGGAATGTTGTAGGCCGCGCTGTGCGGCGCCCACTGCCAGAGAAACCACTGGCGCTGCTGGGCGTAGGACAGCAGCAGCGGCTCTTCGGCCGTGCGCTTGAAAACCGGGGCAATGTCAAAGAGGTTGACGCCTTTCTGCTTGAGCAGAACCGCCAGAGCCTTTCTTTGCTTAGCCGAAAGTTGTCCTACCGACTCGATTAACTCTTGCACGCGTTTTTCCCTCTCAAGAAATCAGTTTTTCCAGATCATCGAGGGATAGACGTTTGAGGGCCTCCAGGGATTTAGCCAATTCATCCTGAACGGGCGACATTTCGACGCGCAGCGCCTCGATCCGGTTGCAGAACGCTTTCAGCGTATCGGCTTCGAACAGCTCCTTGAGCGGCACCTTGTCGCCCAGACGCTCCTTGATCCGGGTCACCACCAGCGTCGCCAGCAACGAATGGCCGCCGAGCTGGAAGAAGTTGTCCGCCAGGCCCACGCGCTCGACTTCCAGCACTTCCTGCCAGACCGTCGCCACCTCCCATTGCAAGTCGGTCTGCGGCGCTTCGTACTGCTGCTGCGTCGGGCTGTCGCCCAATGCCATCAGCGCCTTGCGGTCGAGCTTGCCGTTCGGGGTCAGCGGCACCGCCTCGATCACATGCAGGTGCCCCGGCACCATGTGCGCCGGCAAACGACTGGCCAACGCTGCGCGCAGACGCTCGGTCAGCGCCGCCGGATCGGTGACCGGTTGCGCCGCCACGATGTAGCCATGCAGGTGCTTGCCCGCCGCGCCGTCCTGAGCCAGCACCACCGCCTCGCGCACCTCGTCCTGCTCCAGCAGACGCGCTTCGACCTCGCTCAGCTCGATACGGAAGCCACGGATCTTCACCTGATGGTCGGCGCGGCCCAAGTACTCGATATTGTCATCCGCGCCCTGGCGCACCAGGTCGCCGGTTCGGTAAAGCCGCTCGCCGTTGCCGGCATACGGGTTGGGCACGAAGCGTTCGGCGGTCAGCCCCGGGCGCATCAGATAGCCCCGGGTCACGCCGGCGCCGCCCAGGTACAACTCGGCCGCCACACCGGCCGGCAAGCCATTGAGCTGCGTGTCGAGCAGGTACGCCACGGTGTTGTCCAGCGGCCGGCCGATGTTGGCCTGACCGTGCGCGGTGCGCAGGGTGAATGTCGAATACGTGGTGTCTTCCGACGGACCGTACAGGTCGTAGACCTGCTTGACTGACGTGCTCGCGTACAGCGTGTCCACCAGGCTCTGCTTCAGCGGCTCGCCGGCCAGATTGATGGTCGCGACCGACGATGGAATCTGCCCGGCCCGTTGCAGCGCGGCAATCGCCGACGGCACCGTGTTGATCAGCGTGACCCGCTCGCGGGCCGGCAACTCCGCCAGGGCCAGCGCGTTGTCCGCCAGCACCATGCAGCCACCGCTGGCCAGGGTGACAAAGATCTCCCAGACCGACAGGTCGAAGCAGATCGAAGTCGACGCCAGCACACCGCGCAGTTGCTCCTCGCGGTACACCCCTTGCGACCACTGGATCAGCGCAGTGAGGTTGGCGTGACTGATGGCCACACCCTTGGGCTTGCCGGTGGACCCCGAGGTGTAAATGACGTAAGCCAGGTTTTGCCCGGTGATCCCGGCCATTGGCGCGGTGGACGGATACCCGGCCAGCGATTGCTCGCCCTCTTCCACCAGCACCACCTGAGCGCTCAACGCATCAGGCAGCATCGCCTGCGCCGCCGGCTCGGTCAGCAATACCGCCGCACGACTGTCGTCGAGCATGTGCAGCAGGCGTTCCTGCGGGTAATCCGGGTCCAGCGGCACATAGGCGCCACCGGCCTTGAGAATCGCCAACAGCGCGACCAGCATGTCCGGGGTACGGCGCATGCACACACCGACGCGCACCTCCGGCCCCACGCCCAGCGCTTGCAGCTTGTGCGCCAGCCGATTGGCCCGCCGGTCGAGGTGGCGATAGTCGATCTGCTGTTCGGCGTAGATCACCGCCGCCGCATCCGGTCGCTGTGCAACACGGGCCTCGATGAACTCGAGCACCGTGCGCGAATCGGTCGCCGTGACACCGGCCTTGCCCCAGTCGATCGCTTGCTTGCGCTGAGGCTCGTCGAGCAATTGCAAGGTGCCCAACGGTTGCGCGGCGTTGCCGAGGAACTGGCTCAACAGACTTTCGAGCTGACGACTCAGGCCGACGATCGTCGCAGCATCGAACAGGGCCTGATCGTAACTGACGCCCAGGCTCAGCTCGCGACCGGTAACCGCCACCAGCGTCAGCGGGTAGTTGGTCTGCTCCTGACGGCGGATCGCCGAGAACACCAGACCGGTATCCGGCCCCTGTTGCAGGGCTTCGGCCATCGGGTAGTTCTCGAACACCAGAATGCTGTCGAACAGCGCTCCCGCACCGAGTCCGGCCCAGCGCTGAATCTCGTAGAGCGGCGTGTGCTCGTGCTCGCGCAGCGCCAGGTTGAGGCCCTGCACGTGTTGCAACCAGCGCTCGACCGGCATCTCGGCGGACGGCGCCGCCACGACCGGCAAGGTGTTGATGAACAGGCCGATCTGCTGCTCGAGGCCGGGCAGATCGGTCGGACGTCCGGCCACCGTAGCGCCGAAGGCCACGCTGTCCTGACCGGTGTAACGCTGCAACAGCACCAGCCACGCCGCTTGCACCAGGGTGTTGAGGGTGACTTTCTGCTCCCGGGCGAAACGGTTCAGATCCGCCGTCAGCTGTTCGCTGAACAGATGCTGGTGATCGGCATAACCGCTGACGCCGGACGGCTGCGTCGGCACGGCACTGGCCAGCCGCGTCGGCTCTTCGAGTTCGGCCAGCGCCTGCTTCCAGAACGCCCGACTGGCTGGCTGATCGCGCTGACCCAGCCATTCGATGTAGTCGCGATAACGTCCCTGGGCAGCAGTCGGGGTCAGGCCCGCATAACGCTGCAGCACTTCGCCGAACAACTGCGAGGTACTCCAGCCATCCATCAGGATGTGGTGGCAGGTGTAGATCAGGTGATGCGTCGAATCATCGGTACGCACCAGCGAAACCCGCAACAGCGGCGCACCCGTCAGCTCGAAACCGTTGGCCAGATCATCGCCGGCCAGTTGTTCCAGCGCAGTGTCGAGGTCGGTTCGACCCCGCCAGTCCTGCACGCTCCACGGCATTTGCACGCTCTGGCGAACCACTTGTACCGCTGCTGCGGCGTCGCTCGGCCAGACAAACGCGGTACGCAGAATGTCGTGGGCGTCGAGGGTCTGCTGCCAGGCCTGACGGAAACGCTCGACCTCCAGATGTTGCACGTCGACCCGCAGCTGGTTGGTGTACGCCGGGCTGTCGGGATCGTTGAGGCTATGGAACAGAATGCCTTGCTGCATCGGCGACAGCGGGTACAGATCGGTGATCTCCCGGGCCGGAATCGGCAGGGCCGAAAGTTGCGCCTGCGTCAGGGTCACCAGATCGAAATCCGACGGCGTCACGCCGGCCTCGCCGCTGTCGCAGCAGTGATCGATCAGCCGTTCCAGCTCCAGGCGATAAGCCTCGGCCAGTGCCTGCACCGTGTCGGCGCGGTACATGCCCGAACCGAATGTCCAGGTCAGTTCCAGCTCGCCGCCATACACCTGACCGTCGATGCTCAGCCAGTTGCCCAACGGTGCCGCAGGGTCCTGATTGGCCCCGGTGCTTTCGCCGGACGGCACGAACAGTGCGCCCTCGGCGGCACCGAAGTCGCCATCGAACTGGCCCAGATAGTTGAAGGTCACCCGTGGCAGGGCCAGTGACCGCAGCTCGGCGGCGCCAGTCAGGTAGCGCAGCACGCCATAGCCGATGCCTTTGCCCGGCACGGCGCGCAGTTGCTCCTTGATCGCGCACAACGATTCGCCCGGCGCTGCCTGCGGTGTCAGACGCACCGGGAACAGGCTGCTGAACCAACCCACCGTGCGGCTCAGGTCGAGTTCCTCGAACAGGTCTTCGCGACCATGGCCTTCAAGCTGGATCAGCACCGACGGCTGTCGGCTCCAGTCACACAGCACCCGCGCCAGCGCCGTGAGCAGCAAATCGTTGATCTGGGTGCGATACGCGGCCGGAGCAACCTTGAGCAACTTGTGGGTCAGTGCCTGGCTCAGGCGTGAACTGACGCGTAGTGCCTGTTCCTGAGTCTGCACGTCCTGGGCAAAGTCCCGTGGCAACTCCACGTCACCCGCGCTCAGGGTCGTCAGCCAATACTCGCGCTCGCGGCTCAGTGTTTCGCTCTGGGCATAACGGTGCAGGTGCTCGGCCCAACTCTGCAGCGTGCTGCTCTTGCCCGGCAACACCAGCGGCTTGCCCGAGGCCAGTGCGGTGTAACCGAGCTGCAAGTCTTCCAGCAGGACGCGCCAGGACACGCCATCGACCACCAGGTGATGGATCACCAGCAACAGGCGCTGTTCACCGCCGGGCAGATTCGCCAGCACCGCCCGCAGCAGTCGCCCTTGTTGCAGATCCAGACTGCGCTGAGCCAGATCCGCCAGCGCCGTCAGTTGATCCAGGCTGTCCAGATCACGCACCCACAGCAGCTCCGGGTCGCGTTGCTTTTGGAAGGTTGCCTGCCACACATCGCCCGACGCCTGGAAGTTCAAGGCCAGCGCATCATGCTGTTCGATCAGTGCCGCCAGCGCGGCTTGCAGATGACCGGCATCAAGCGGCGCCTGCGGCTGCAGCATCACTGACTGGTTCCAGTGCTGACGCCGGGCAATCGGCGTTTCGAAAAAACGCGCCTGAATCGGCAGCAAAGCCAGCTGTCCGCCAACCTTCTGCGGCGCTGCCGCCACGGGTTTGGCTTCGATCAGTTTGGCCACCGCCGCCAACTGGCCGACGGTCTGCTTCTCGAACAATTGCTTGGGGCTCAACTTGATGCCCTGACGTTTGGCCCGGGCAATGATTTGCAGGCTGAGGATCGAGTCCCCGCCCAGTTCGAAGAAATTGTCGGTGCTGCCCACACGCTCGAGCTTGAGCACATCGGCCCAGATCGCCGCGAGTTTTTCCTCGACCTCGCCCACCGGCGCGACGAAGCGCTGCGTCACCACGCCCGGCACCGGCAAGGCGCGCTTGTCCAGTTTGCCGTTGGCGGTCAGCGGCAATTGCTCCAGCAGGACAACCTGCGCCGGCACCATGTAATCCGGCAGACGGGCTTGCAGTTGCTCGCGCAGGTTTTCAGCCTTCAGCGCTGCACCCGCCGCCGGCACGCACCAGGCCACCAGTTGCAGACGCGCCGGGTCGTCATCCAGCGCCAACGCGAGTACCGCCGCTTCGCTGACACCGTCCAGGCCGAGCAGCACCCGGGCGACTTCCGCCGGTTCCACCCGATACCCGCGCACCTTGACCTGATCGTCGGCGCGCCCGATGAACTCCACCGCCTGCTGGCGATTGCGACGCACCCGGTCGCCACTGCGATAGACCCGCGCACCGGCCGGCCCGAACGGGTCGGGAACGAAGCGCTCGGCCGTCAGCCCCGGTTGCCCCAGATAACCGAAGGCAACACTGTCGCCGCCGATATACAGCTCGCCCGCAACCTGATCGGCCACGTTGTTGAGCACATCGTCGAGCACATACACATGCGCACCGGTCAATGGCGTGCCGACCGGCACACTGCGAGCCCCCGGTTCCAGCGAACCGACTTCGTGGGCCAATACACCGACGGTGGTTTCGCTCGGGCCATAGTGGTTGATGACCCGGCAACCCGGCTTGAGCTGACGCACACGTTCCACCAGCACCGGCGAACAGGCTTCGCCACCGACAATCAGCGCCTGCTCCGGCAGCACATCGGCAGCACGCGACGCCTGCAACAAGGCGGCCAGATGTCCCGGAACGATTTTCAGCATGCCCACCCGGTGTCCGGCCATGTACTCGGCGAAGCGATCCGGATCGAAGCCCAGCTCTTCCGGCAACACATGCAGCAACCGGCCCGAGCACAGCGCGCCGAACAGCACGGTGAACCCCAGGTCCGCCGCGATGGTCGAGACCAGCGCCATGCTGGTGTCCGGCGCCGGATCGAGACGCTCCAGCACCCCGCGCACGTAACTGGCCAACGCACCGTGGCTGACCAGCACGCCCTTGGGTTGACCGGTGGAACCGGAGGTGTGAATTACGTAGGCCGGCGACTGCGACGACAACTCGCAGACCGGGGCCGTCACCGGCTGGTGTTGCCATTGCTGTGCATCGAACGCCAGCCCCTGACAACCGGCGACCGCCAGTTCCGACACCCGCGAATCCCCCTCGACACACACCACTGCGCGAGCCCTCGCGGCGCCGAGCATCTGCTGCAAGCGCGCGGTCGGTGCCTTGACGTCCAGCGGCATGTACACCGCGCCGGCCTTGAAGATCGCCAGCACGCACGTCAGCCAGTCGAGCGAGCGCTCCATCAGCACCGCCACCGGCTGACCGACAACTGCACCGTGGGCCAGCAGATGATGCGCGAGGCGATTGGCAGCCTGATCCAGTGCCTGGAAGCTCAAGCCGCCATTCAGATCCCGCGCTGCCAGCGCTTGCGGCTGGCGCGCGACTTCGCGTTCCCAGTGCTGCAACACCGACTGTGCCGGTTCACGCGGTGCCGCGAGAGCACTCGGCATTGCCGTCGCCACGGTGTGCAGCGGCGCTTGTGGCGCTTTCAGCAGCGCACCGAACAGACCGAGCAAGGCCGGGACAAAACCTTCGACGGTTGCGTGTCGATAGAGGTCGCTGGCGTAGGTCATCTGCCCGTGGATCAACGTGCCGTCGTCGGTGATATCCAGCGCCAGATCGAAGTGCGTGCCGTCCTTGTCCAGCGGATACTCCGCCACGGTCAGGCCCGGCAACGCCATCGAACGCTGCTTCTGCATGCCGACGTTCTGGTTGAACTTGGCCTGGAACAACGGGTTGTGCCCCAACGTACGCTCGGCGACCAACTCGTCCACCAGTTGCTCGAACGGCAGCTCCTGATGGGCCTGCGCGCCGAATGACGCCTCGCGCACCCGCGCCAGCAAGTCCTCGAAACTGCCTCGCTCATCCACCTCGCAGCGCAGCACCTGGGTATTGACGAAGAAGCCGATCAGCCCTTCGACCTCGGCGCGACTGCGGTTGGCGTTGGGCACGCCGACACGGATGTCACGCTCGCCGGCCTGACGCGAGAGGAACAGCGAAAAACCGGCCAGCACCAGCATGAACAGACTGATGCCCTGAGCCCGGGCGAACCCGTTGAGCTGACGTGACAGATCCGCGCCGAAATCGAAGCTCAGGGTCTGGCCTTCAAAACTCTGGGTCAGCGGCCGGGCGAAGTCCGGGGCGACTTCCAGCAGCGGATGCTCCTCACCCAGTTGCTGGCGCCAGTAATCGAGTTGACGCTCGCCCTCGCCCGCTTCCAGCCAGCGCCGCTGCCAGATGGCGTAGTCGGCGTATTGCAAGGCCAGCGCCGGCAACTGCGGCTCGCGCTCCAGGCTGAACGCCTGATAGCACTGCACGAATTCCTTGACCATCACGTCCATCGACCAGCCGTCGGAGACGATGTGGTGCATGCTCACCACCAGCACGAACTCATCGTCCGCCAGGCAAAACAGACTGGCGCGCAGCAACGGGCCGTGGCGCAGATCGAACGGCTGCGCCGTCACCTTCTGCACGTGCTCGGCCAGCGCCTGCTCGCGTTCCTGCGCGGCGATACCGGTCAAGTCGATGCGTTCCAGCGCAACACCCTGCGGGTCAAGGATCACCTGATGCGGCTGGTCGCCGTCGGTGCGGAACACCGTGCGCAGCACTTCATGGCGCGCCAGCAAGTGATCGAACGAGCGGGTCAGCGCCGCTTCGTCCAGCCGTCCTTTCAGGCGCAGGCCGGCGGCCATGTTGTACGCGGCGCTCTGCGGTTCGAGCTGCCAGAGAAACAGCAAACGCTGCTGGGCGAACGACAGCGGGATCTGCGCGCAGTCGTGGCGACTGACCGGCAGCGGCAGCAGGCTGAAGTCCTTGCCCTCTTCGCGCAGCCTGGCCAGAAACAGCCGACGCCGCTCAAGCGGCAAGCCGACGAACCTTTTAGCGATGCGCTCCGCCATGGTGCCGCTCATACTTCTTCTCCTTCCAATTCATTCATGAACAGGTCCATGTCGGACCAGTCGTTATCCGCTGCCCCGTCGGCCAACTGCGCCACTGCCTGGGCCAGTTCACCGAGCAGCGGCTTTTCGAACAGGTTGCGCAGCGGCAACACCACGTTCAGCTGTTTCTTGATCCGGCCGATCACTTGCGCCGCCAGCAGCGAATGGCCGCCCAGCTCAAAGAAGTGATCGTCCAGACCGACGCGAGGCACTTGCAGGACATCCGCCCAGATCTGCGCCAGGGCTTGTTCGATGTCCGATTGCGGGGCGCGGTAATCGACCTGCAGTTGATCCATGTCCGGCGCCGGCAAGGCCTTGCGATCAAGCTTGCCGCTCGGCGTCAGTGGCAATTCCGCCAACAGCAGCAGATGGCCCGGCACCATGTAGTCCGGCAGCCTGGCTTGCAGCGAAGCCCTGACCTGCTGACGGAACGCCGACTGACCGGCCACCCCGTCGAGCACGTCCTGATCGGCCACCAGATACGCCACCAGTTGCAGGCTGCCATTGAGCGGCAAGGCCAGCACCACGGCCTCGCGGATGCCCGGGCATTGCTGCAGGCGCGATTCGATTTCACCCAGCTCGATACGGAAGCCGCGAATCTTCACTTGATGGTCCACGCGACCGACGTATTCCACCGCGCCATCAGCGCGCAAACGTGCGCGGTCGCCGGTGCGGTACAGGCGCTCGCCGCTGGCAAACGGGTCGGCAATAAAGCGCTCGGCGCTCAGGGTCGGTTGTCGGTGATAGCCGCGCGCCAGGCCCGGACCACCGATGTACAACTCGCCCACCGCGCCTTGCGGCAGCAGGTTCAAATCATCGTCCAGCACGTACAGCCGACGTGCGGCCAGACCGTGACCGATCGGAATGCCGCGCCACGACACGGCGTCAGCGGTCAGCGCCGAGCAGTCGTGGATCGTCGACACCACGGTGGCCTCGGTCGGCCCGTAGGTATTGAGCAGGCGCACATGACCCAGCCCGGCCTGCTGCCACAGGCGCAGACCGTCCACCGCCATCGCCTCGCCGCCCACGTGTATCTGGCGCAGCGCACCGAAATGCGCTGGAGGATTGGCGGCGTATTCCTGCACCAGCCAGTACCAGTACGCCGCCGGCAAGTCGGCCTGGGTGATGCCGTGCTCGAGGATCACCTGATGCAATGTCGCGCTGTCCCACAGCCGTGCGTCGCGCAGCACCACGCTCGCGCCGTGACAGAGCGGCGGGAAAAACTGCTCGACGAAGCCATCGAAGCTGCTGGTCGCGAACTGCAAGACCCGGTCGCCTTCGCGCAGGTCGCTGTAGTCGATGGCGCGCTCGATGAACTCGCTCAGCGCGGCATGACTGATCGCCACGCCCTTGGGCCGACCGGTCGAACCGGAGGTGTAGATCACGTAGGCCAGGTTCTGCGGCTCGACCGTCACCGGCAGATTGTCGCTGGCGCCATCATCCGGCAGCGTGTCGAGGCAAAGGCTTTGCACGCCGTCGAGAGCCGGCAGAGCGGCCAGCGTCTGACGGTCGGTCAGCAACAGTTTCAGCCCACTGTCGTCGAGCACATGGCACAGGCGCTCGCCCGGCGTCTGCGGATCCAGCGGCACATACGCGCCGCCGGCTTTGAGCACCGCCAGCAAGGCGACAGCCAGCTCCAGCGAACGCCCCAGTGCCACGCCGACCAGCACGTCCGGGCCGACACCCCGGGCGCGCAGTTGATGGGCCAGGCGATTGCTGCGCCGGTTCAGTTCGGCATAGCTGATCGAGGGTGACGGCTCGCTCGCCAGAATCACCGCCGGCGCCTCGGGGGTTCGGGCCACTTGCGCTTCGAACAGGGTCTGAAAGCTGTCCAGTCGCGGACTCTCTTCAGTGGCCTGGATCAGACTTTCCTGTTCGGCAACGGCCAGCATCGAAATATTGCCGATCAACTGCTGCGGATCACGGCAGACCGACACCAGCACGTTGCGCCAGTGCCCGGCCAGCGCGGCGATGGTGGACTCGTCGAAAATGTCGGTGGCGTAGGTGAACGCGGCGAACAGTTGCTCGCCCTCTTCACGGGTATCGAGCATCAGATCGCTGGTGGCCGCATGCTCCCGGCCGCTGCCGGTCAGTTGTTCCTCGGTCAGGTAACCGACCCGCAAGCCGGATGCCAGCTGCGCCTGCTGCAAATCGGTCACCAGCGGCTGGTGGTTGAACATCACCTGGAACAGCGGGTTATGGCTCTGACTGCGGGCCGGTTGCAGGGCTTCGATCAAGGCATCGAACGGCAGATCCTGATGGGACTGCGCGCCGGCCGCGCACTGGCGCAGGCTCTGCAACAGATCGGCGAAACGGCTGTTCGCGGTAACCACGCTGCGCAGGATCTGCGTATTGACGAAGAAGCCGATCAAGCCTTCGGTTTCGCTGCGGGTGCGGTTGGCGATCAGGCCGCCGACGCGAATGTCGGTCTGGCCGCTGTAGCGATGTAGCAAGGTCTTGAACGCCGCCAGCAGGACCACGAACAGGGTCACGCCCTGACGTTGGGCAAGGTTCTTCAGATCCTGGCGCAGGCTGGCGTCGATGACCGTTTCCAGACGCGCGCCACGGTGACTGGCCTGGGCCGGGTACGCACGATCGGTCGGCAATTCAAGCACCGGGTGTTCGTCGCCCAGTTGCGCGCGCCAGTAGTCGAGCTGACGCTCGCGCTCGCCCGCCTCCAGCCAGCTGCGTTGCCACAGCGCATAGTCGCGGTAGTGCACGGTGATCGCCGGCAATTGTGGCTCGCGCCCGGCCACCAGCGCATCGTAGGTGCGCATGAATTCATCGATGAGAATGTTCATCGACCAGCCGTCGGCAATGATGTGGTGCAACGTCAGCAACAGCACGTGTTCCTGTGCGTCCAGCCGCAGCAGACGCAGGCTCAGCAACGGCCCGTTTTGCAGATCGAAGGCTTGCGTGGCCTCCGCCATCATGTGCTGTCGGGCCAGCGGCCAGCGCTGTTCCTCGGGCAACGCGCTCAAGTCAGTGAGGGTCAGCTTGACGGGCTGCGGTTCGGCGACTTTCTGAAAGGCTTGCTCGCCCTCCTGACCGAACGTGGTGCGCAGGCACTCATGCCGCGCCGCCAGCAGACTGAACGCCTGCTCCAGCGCCTCGGGCTGCAACTCACCGTTCAGGCGCACAGCCATCGGCAGGTTGTAGGCGGCGCTTTGCGGATCCATCTGCCAGAGAAACCACATCCGCTGCTGGGCATAGGACAGGCCGTCACGCTCGGCGGCCCCAATGCAGGCGGTCATGGGCAGCTGCGCAAAATTGATCCCTTCACGGGCCATGCCGGCGAGAAACAAACGACGTTTGTCCTGAGGCAATTCGATAAAGCGGCGGGCTAGTTTCTGTGCGTCTGCGGCATTCATGCATGGGGTCCTTGCTGATCGGCGGCGTGACCAGGAGGCCCGGTCGTATCAACAAGAACGAATGACAAACGCAATGATTTAGCGGGGCCGGGCAATCACCGGCCGACGGTTGCCGGGACTGGCGCACAAACGCCGAGGCCGGCTCACGACCGGCTTCGACAACCACCCGTTCAACTGATGCGACGGGTCAGAGTGCGTCCTGGGAGTGACCTTCGGCCATGGCCACGATCACCTTGCGCGGGCCTTCGAACGGCGAGCGGGCATGGGCCGACAACATGTTGTCGAGCATCAGTACATCGCCCTCCTGCCACGGAAAGCTGATGGCGCATTCGTCGAGCACCGCACGAATCTGGCTCAACACTTCATCCTCGATGGGCGAACCGTCACCGTAGTAGACGTTACGCGGCAGGTCCTCTTCATCGACGATGTCGAGCAGGCTCTCGCGCACCTCCGGTTGCAGGTTGGAGATGTGGAACAGGTGCGCCTGGTTGAACCAGACCATGTCCCCGGTGACCGGATGCCGGGCCACAGCCTGACAGGTCTGGCGGGTACGCAGTTCGCCGTCGTCCTTCCACTCGCAGACAATGCCGTGGGCCTGACAGTAGGCTTCGACCTCGGCCTGATCTTCGGTGTTGAACACATCTTCCCAGGCCACATCCAGGCCGTTGCCGAAGTTGCGCACATACATCAGACCTTTGCTGACAAAGCGTTCGCGGATCGCCAGCGGAATCCGGCGATACACTTCGCGACTGTCGGCAATCGGCGTTTCGCCACCCGACCTGGCCGCGATCATGCTGTAGAACCAGATCTTCATCGGCCAGTCCCGGGAGTAGGCCTGCTCGTTATGCAGCGGAATACTCTGGTGCGCCGGGTATTCGGTGGAGGTGTATACCCCCTGCGTCACGTTGGTACGTGGCGTGGAGCCGAACTCGTAGTTCAGCAGCGGATGGCCGAAGCTCGCCGCAAACTCGCGAAAGCGCTCCGCACCCTCCAGCCGGAACCCGCGAAACAGCACACCGCCGTCTTGCAGCAGGTGCTCATCGACCAGCGCTTTCAATTCGTCGAACACCGCCAGCAAATCGGTATCGGCGTCGCTCGCCTCCACCAGCAGCGGCAGGCGACCGCGGTGCGGCAACAACGGACGGACGGAAAATCCCTCAGCAACAGCCATGACTGGCCTCCTCAAAACACTCGATAGGTGAACCGCGCCTTACAGCGCCGGTGCCGCCGACAGCGCATGGCGCCGGTGATGGGCTTCCAGGTGATTCTTGAGCGTGCGGATGACCCGGGCTTCATGCTCATGAATGAAGAAGTGCCCGCCGGTCATCATGTCCACCGAAAAACTGCCCAGCGTCTCTTTGCTCCAGCCGATCAACTGTTCTGTGGTTGCGCGGTCCTCCTTGCCGCCCAGCACATGCACCGGGCAATTGAGCAGTGGCCGCTCGATCGGCGTGAAGCGTCCGCACATCATGAAATCGGCGCGCAGGACCGGCAGCGTCAGGCTCATCAGCTCCTGATTGGCCAGTACTTCTTCGCTGGTGCCCTGAAAGGTGCGCAGCTGTTCGATCAGCTCTTCGTCGCTGCGCGGCTCGGAAAAACCTCGGTCGTAATCGCTGCGCATGCTCGGGGCGGCCGTGCCGGAGGCGAACAGCGCCACCGGCTCGGGCGCACCAAGATCGCGAAAGGCGTGGGCCAGCTCGCACGCGAGCAGCGCGCCCAGGCTATGCCCGAACAGCGCATAGGGCGCCTGCAGCGAAGGTTTATGCTCGCGAGCCAGTTGCCGGGCCAGGGCCCGCATGTCGATTTGCAGGGGTTCGTCGTAGCGCGCGCCGCGTCCGGGCAACTCCACCGGTTGCAGTTGCATCCACGACGGCAGCTGGCGCCGCCAGCGGCTGTAGACCATGGCGCTGGCGCCCGAATAGGGCAGGCACAGCAGTGTCAGCTTTGTCACCGCGTTTACCTCAATGGGTTATCTGTAAAAGAGAACGGATGAGGCACGACGGGAATTAGTCCGGGTGACGATCACTTCAAATGACGGAAACTCTGCACCGCCGAGCCCAGCACCACCGCCCCGGCGGCAATCGCCAGCCAGAAGCCGCTGCGGGCGCCGAACGCATCCACCAGTGCGCCGGAACCCGCCGCGCCGATGGCCACGCCGATACTCAAACCCGTCACCAGCCAGGTCAGGCCTTCGGTGAGTTTGGCTGGCGGCACGATGCGCTCGATCAACGCCATCGCCACGATCAGGGTCGGCGAGAAGAACAGGCCGGCGATGAACACCGCGACGGCCAACCCGAAAATGTTGCTCGCCAGCAACAGCGGCAAAGTGGTCACCGCGTTCGCCAGACCGCCGTAGAGAAACAGGCGCGGCAACGGCAGCTTCGAGCGCATCGCACCGAAGGCGATACCGGCCAGACAGGAACCGATGGCGTACACCGACAGCACGATGCTCGCCGCCGCCGGCTGACCCTGCTGCTGGGCGAACGCGACGCTGACCACATCCACCACGCCGACAATCACGCCCATGGCGAGCATCAACGCCAGCAGCCATTGCACGTCGCTCGAACGAATGATCGAACCCTGATGCTGCGATTCGTGCGGATGCACCGGCGGCTCAGTACTGCGCTGGGCGACGAACGCCGTGACGCCGATGACCAACATCAACAGCGCCGCCAGCGGCCCGGCCTCGGGAAACACGCCGACGCACAAGCCTACCGAGAGCGGCGGGCCGACGATAAAGCAGACTTCGTCGAGCACCGACTCCAGCGCATAAGCGGTCTGCAACTGCGGCTGGCCGCGATAGATTTCGGTCCAGCGCGCTCGCGCCATCGCCGACATGCTCGGCATGCAACCGGCCAGCGCGGCGCAGACAAACAGGGTCCAGGTCGGCGCCTGCAAACGGGTGCACAGCAGCAACATCAGCAGCGCGCCACCGCCGATCAGCGCCGCCACCGGCAGCACCCTCCCCTGACCGAAGCGATCCACCAGTCGCGACACCTGCGGCGCACAAAACGCCGTGGCCAGCGCAAACGTCGCCGCCACCCCACCCGCCAACGCGTAGCCGCCGGTCAATTGCGAGAGCATGGTGATCACGCCGATGCCGGTCATGGAAATCGGCATGCGCGCGATCATCGCGGCCATCACAAAAGCCCGGGCGCCGGGGGCGTTGAACAGTTCGCGGTAAGGGTTTGCCATCGGATGCAGCCTCATCAGGGGCGGCCAAGTTGCCACAAAGCCTGACGGGCGGGGAAGCGAGGAATTGTTGGTGGAGTGTGAAGACTACAAGCGTGCGATTGACTCACGACTGACTCTACGTGCCTGGTCATCTATTGCCAGAATGTCGTCAATCGTATTAACCGGCGCTGAGTCGATGCGTTGCAGGGTTCGATCAATGACTCGCACGATGTCAGTGAAAGAAATTCGCATGGACAAAAAGGCGTCGACCGCCACTTCATTTGACGCGTTCAGGACAATACTTGCCGCCGGCGGTTGATTGATCACCTCCATGGCCAACTCAAGACACGGGAAACGAACAAGATCAGGTTTCTCGAAGGTCAATGCCGACAACTGGCTGAGATCCAATGGCGCGACGCCTGAAGTTATACGTTGCGGATAGGCCAACGCATGGGCAATGGACATGCGCATATCGGGATTGCCCATCTGTGCCAGTACGGACTGATCCCGAAAAACCACCATCGAATGAACAATGCTCTGAGGGTGTATCAGCGCCTCGATACGCGACGGCGCCGTATTGAACAACCAGCTGGCCTCAATGATCTCCAGGCCTTTGTTAATCATCGTTGCTGAGTCGACGGATATTTTTCGGCCCATCACCCAGTTGGGATGAGCACAGGCTTCTTTGGGCGTAACGTCTCTGAGCGATGCCAGCGAACGCGTCCTGAACGGCCCGCCCGAGGCGGTCAGAATCAACCGCTCAACGCCGGATAATTCGGGATCACAACCTTGCAAGCATTGAAAGATCGCATTGTGTTCGCTATCCAGCGGCAAAATAACTGCACCGGACTCTCTGGCCGTGCGCATGAACAACGCACCAGACATGACTAAGGCTTCCTTGTTGGCCAAGAGTATTTTTTTTCCGGCCCGGGCAGCGCTCAAAGTTGGCAGAAGCCCTGCCGCACCGACAATGGCAGCAACGACGGTATCGCACTCTGCGACACAAACGACCTCGCACAAAGCCTCAATACCGCAACATACTTCGGTACGTGACTGTACTGCCTGTAGATGTGCCTGAAGCTCTATCGCGTGGTGCGGTTCACTTACGACAGCCACGATCGGGTTAAACTCAAGACACTGTTGAAAAAGCTTTTTTATATTGCAATGCGCACTTAATGCATACACAACATACTTGTCAGAGTTACGTGCGACTACATCTAAAACACTGTCGCCAATAGACCCGGTAGAACCGAGAACACATAGGCGTTGTAACATTTGAATACCCTAACCCATCAAAACCAGACGTTAAAACTTCGATATATACAAAATCGAAATCACCCAACATCAAAAAAACTCCCACAACCTGCGACATCCACCATCACAAAATTCAGAGAAGTTCTGTCTGACAATAGCTACAAAGCTACGTACCACAAGTGCTATCTCTATGAGCGTTTGCTATAAGCATCAATACAATTCTGAATATTCACTCGCAAAATACCGCATACACCATAGAACTATACAACCAGAAAAACGCACCAAGAATAAGAAAAAGATCTAATCAAAATTTGCCCCTTCAACAACAAACAACTAACTTCCAACCACAACACCCGTCTGTTTTTCCCTAAGAAGTCTGGTCAGCGTAGTAACGCCCAGTAGCGAAGACGTATTGGAGTCTAGCTATGGAAGAGTTACTTATTCTGGTCAATCGGCGAGATCGTAAAAAAGGCTGTGCGCCCAAGTTGCAGGCCCATCAATTCGGGCTTTTGCACCGTGCGTTCTCGATCTTCATTTTCGATAACACTGGCCGTGTCCTGTTACAACAACGCGCCTTCGGCAAATACCATTCTCAAGGCCTGTGGACCAACACTTGCTGCGGGCATCCCCGGCTTGGCGAGCGGACGCTTTCAGCCGCAAAACGCCGTTTGCAGGAAGAGATGGGCATAACCTGCTCCTTGCGCAAGGTTTCCACGCTGCTCTACCGCGAAGAAGTCTCGAACCAACTGATAGAGCACGAGTTCGACCACGTGTTCGTCGGTGTCAGTGACTGTGACCCCATCGCCAATCCCGAAGAAGCCCATGCATGGCAGTGGCTCAAGCTTTCACAACTCCCCGCACGCATCGCAGCTGCCCCCGAGACCTTCACCGTTTGGTTCCGTCGGATCGTCGAGACCACCGGAGTTGCCAGGATAAGCACCTGGAAAGAACTCGCAAAAACGAACCACTAGAAAGGAATCCAGCATGTTCGAATTACTCAAGACCATCGATAGCCCGGTTGATTTGCGTGCGCTGCATGTCGCCGCCCTGGGCCCACTCGTGGATGAACTGCGGGCGTTCATTTTGCATAGTGTCGCTAGAACCGGCGGTCACCTCTCGGCCAACCTTGGCACCGTGGAATTGATTGTTGCGCTGCATTACGTGTTCAACACCCCCAACGACAGAATCGTGTGGGATGTCGGCCATCAGGCCTACGCCCACAAAATCCTTACCGGTCGACGTGAAGCGATGGAGAGTATTCGCCAATTCGGTGGAATTTCCGGCTTTCCTCGCCGTTGCGAATCTGAATTCGACACCTTTGGCACGGCGCACTCGAGCACTTCCATCTCGGCGGCACTGGGCATGGCGTTGGCCGCTCGCAATCAATCGCAACCCCGCCATTGCGTAGCAGTAATCGGCGACGGCGCGGTAACCGGCGGCATGGCATACGAAGCGATGAACAATGCCGGCTTATATAAGCAATTGCCGTTTCTGGTGATTCTCAACGACAACGACATGTCGATCTCGCCACCGGTCGGGGCCTTGCGCGAATACTTCGGGAAATTGAAGCAGGTAAAAGAGTCAGGAACACAGGCGACTTTTTTCGAAGCCTTGGGCTTTGGCTACACAGGCCCCATCAACGGCCATCAACTCGACGAGTTGCTGCCTGCACTGCGTGCCCTGAAAAAACTGCGCGGCCCGCAACTGCTGCACATTGTCACGGAAAAGGGGCACGGTTATTCACCGGCAGCATCCAACCCGGTGCTTTACCACGGACCGGGAAAATTTGACCCCGCACACGGTATCGATCCCCCTGTGACCAGCAAGGCCACTTACACCCAAGTATTTGGCAGGTGGATATGTGATGAAGCTGAACGTGATCCAAACGTCGTGGCAATCACCCCAGCGATGTGCGAAGGATCAGGTCTGGTGGAGTTCGAACGACGCTTCCCCGACCGTTTTTTCGATGTCGGAATTTCCGAACAACACGCGCTGACCTTCGCTGCAGGATTGGCAGTCGAGGGTTTGAAACCGGTGGTGGCGATCTACTCGACCTTTTTGCAACGAGCTTACGACCAGTTGATTCACGATATCGCTATCCAGAATCTGCCTGTGGTTTTCGCCATAGACCGGGCTGGTATCGTCGGTGCCGACGGCGCCACTCACACGGGCGCTTTCGACATCGCTTATCTGCGCTGTGTACCGAACCTTACTGTCATGGCCCCGGCAGATGAAGACGAATGCCGGCAGATGCTCCACACCGCACTCCTCCAAAAAGGCCCGAGTGCAGTGCGATATCCACGCGGATCGGGTAACGGCATCGTTACATCGCGGGCATTGCATACCCTGCCGGTGGGCAAAGGTGAAATCCGCCGAACCTCCACGCAGCCCACCGGCTATCGCATCGCCATCCTGGCGTTCGGCTCGATGCTGCGCCCCGCCCTTGAAGCCGCCGAAGCATTCGACGCCACTGTCGCCAACATGCGCTTTATCAAACCCCTCGATGGGGCCCTCGTTGAGCAACTGGCCCGGAACCATGATCTGTTGGTAACCATTGAGGAAGGTTGCGTGATGGCGGGTGTTGGCTCAGCGTGCCTGGAGCAGTTAGCCGCGATCAGCCACTCACCGCCAGTGCTGCAATTGGGCTTCGTCGATCAATTCATCGAGCACGGTGCATCTGAAAAATTACTGAGTATGTGCGGGCTCGATGCGCCCGGGATCACGCGTTCGATAGAGGTGTTTATAAGCCGCCTCGATGTGAAGTTTCCCGACAACAGCAACGCAACGATCGGCGTGTCGTTGCGGACACGAGTATGACGTGAATATTCACAAGGAGAGAAAACAATGAGCAAACAAGCCAAACCGGCTGTCATCGCCGACGAAACTCACTTGCCCTATCAGATCATTCAAGGATCCAGCGTCGATAACTACCAGGAAAAGGTTGTATACACCTATGGCGACAGTCCCGAAGACTGGCGCAAGGCGATCGGTAATTACATCCTCTTCCAGTTCGGTGTCTATGACGATCCACGTTCGACACCGCCAATCAGCCTCGACGAGTCAGGTATTCGCTACTTTGAGCGCCAACTGAAACTGGCAGGTCTGGAAGAACCCGATCGCCCACCGATCAAACGTATTCTCGATATCGGCTGTGGCTGGGGTTACATCCTTAAGTACCTGGCCGAACGCTTCCCGGAATGCCAGCACCTCGACGGCGTGAACGTCAGCCGGCGCCAACTGGAATTCTGCGCAAAATTTCACGCCGAACAGGGTTTGACCGATCGCATCAATCTGTACCTGTGCAACGCCAAAGACATCGAATTGCTCCCCGATGCCGATGAGCCCTATGACCTGGTGATCATTCGCGGCGTGATCTCGCACTTTCCCGATGAACTCTACGAAAACACCATGCGCGCCCTCTTTTCTCGAGTGCGCG
The DNA here is from genome assembly GCF_059492145.1 of Pseudomonas sp. Pseusp21. Taxonomy (NCBI): domain Bacteria; kingdom Pseudomonadati; phylum Pseudomonadota; class Gammaproteobacteria; order Pseudomonadales; family Pseudomonadaceae; genus Pseudomonas; species Pseudomonas sp. Pseusp21. The sequence goes on along the minus strand of NZ_CP168520.1, from coordinate 5,805,926 downwards.
AAAGCGGCGTCGTGGTGATTTCCGACAACCTTTACAACACCGATCCCAAGGAATACAAACCCGACACTCCGGATGACGTGGATCGCTTGGCCTGCAAACACCGCAAGACACCTGAGTACTTTCGTCAAGTGCTGGAAGGGAGTGGTTTCACCACTCATGACATGCGCGTATTGCCATCCAACATAGATGTTGCACGCTGGTTGATGGATTCGAAAGCCAATATTGAAAACGAGGAACTGTTTCCGAATGGGGTGACGGGGGCATTGGAAGAGTTGCGGGTATTGGCGGAGAACTGGTCGGTGGCGCTGCTTAAGAACAAGGTTTCTACTTATAGTGTGATTGTAAAAAAGCCAGGCGAAAAGTTCTGATCGCTTTTAAAAATATCACAAGGAGTCTACATGACCACTCTTACACTAACCAATATCAATTGCCCATTGCCATATAGAATTTATCCAGAAAGTGAAAAGCTTGAGGAAGGAGTTATCTCGTGGATGGATAAATGGCATTTATACAGTGATGAAAAACATCGGCAACGTCTGGCCAGCGTTGGATGCGGCCGCCTGGCGGCACTGATGTACCCCTATGCGGCGAGTGCTTATATCGCACAAATCTTCGCGGACTATACTCTTTGGGCTTTTTCATTTGACGACGAGTACTGCGACGAAGGTGCAATGAGTGAAAACCCCGCGCGATCAATTACCGCCATGTTACAGATGCAACGCTCGATCGAATCACCCGAAGTCCCCGCTTACCCTGAAAACAATTTTGCAATGGCTTTACGCGACATACGTCTAAGGCTGGACAAATATACAACTCCATTACACACCTCTAGATTTGTAAATACTCAACGTGGCTACTTCATGGTCGAAGTAGGAAAACTGGTCAATCCACAACCAACCTTGAACGATAGCGCACTGCTGCGTCTTAGTTCAGGTGGCGGAATGGTTTTTCCAACTTTTGGCCATATTAGCACCCTGGTCAATATAAGCCAGTCAGATATGGAGGATCGACGCCTATGTGCTCTGACCGAAATGGCTGCAATGATGATTGTCTGGGAAAGTGACTTCTTTTCGTATGGCAAAGAACTGGCAAGAGATCCCGAGGGCAGACAACATAATATTGTCTCTCTGATTCAACAGCGCACTGGAATTACTCATAATCAAGCATTGGCAGAAGCTTTCAGCATGCGCGACAACATTGCTGGCTTGTATATGCGACTGAGAGAGTCTGTGCTAGCAAAAGCATCACCGGAAGTTGAAGCCTATATCCAGAGCCTGGATTGTTACTGGCGTGGGGGGTTGGAGTGGATAATTGAAAACCCTCGATACCGTTACTTGAATGGAGTCGACGGACCACTGGCTTATTACGGGGGAACTCTGACCGAGAACTTCCCGGATAATTGCAGGGGAATAGTCGATATTCCTTCAATATCTTGGTGGTGGCATTACGATCCTTTGCATTCAGCCCCTATAGACTAGGCCACATAGAGAAAAAAGTGTGCGACAGGAATCCTGTCGATTACGAGATAGTGGGGAAACTCACCGTCCATTAATACTCAACTATAGGTGGGATCACTTCGTGACAATGTCGAGCACTCCTAATGAGAGGATAACTCCATCAACTTTATATCCTGACGGCTGGTTCGTACTGTGCTTCGCCAGTGAACTCAAACCCAAAGCTGTGAAAACGGTGCCATTCATGGGCGAGGAATTAGTGCTTTACCGCACGGAATCAGGCGCTGTCCGAGCCGTCGAGCCCTTTTGTCCGCACCTGGGTGCCCATCTCGGAAGAGGAGGAAAGATCGTCGGCGAAACCATTGTGTGCCCGTTTCATCATTTCGCGTTCACTGCGGATGGCCATTGCCTACACACTCCCAGCGGGATCAAACCGCCACAGGCAAGGCTCACTCACCGCCGAGTACAAGAATGGAACGGACTGATATTCGTGTGGCAGGGATCTGATGTACCCCACGCAATATGGAAACTGCCCGACCTTCAATTGGCAGGATTTCCCACTCCGCTCAGAAGTCATCACAACGCACGGGGCAACCTCCAGAACATAGGCGAAAATGTCTTTGACCTGAACCATTTCGCACCTGTTCACAGCTGGATGAATGCAGTCATGCAGCCACCTATCGCCGAAGGTCATCAACTGACAGTCCAGTACACTATGGAAGTACTCGGGCTCGCCATAGAGATGAAAATGACGCTTTACGGGCTCGGATTAACGGTTGTGGATGTGACCCAGAAACGACTAGGTCTGCATATCATATTGATGGTGACTCCTACCCAGATAGCCCCACAGCAATGGTCATTGAAAGACTTCATGGTGCTTCGGGTCGAGAGGCTCTCGATGTTCCCACGCTGGATAAGAAACACATTGAATCTGGCCCTGACAGCGGCGGCTTACCATTTCTGGTTCATTCCTGAGGCGAAAAAAGACCTTCATATCTGGGCGTACAGGAATTACGGCGCAAAACCTAAACTCACCGTCAACGAAGGCCCGATTATGATTTTCCGCAGTTGGACGGCGCAGTTCTATCCACCTCATGAAGTCGCGCCCGAAAAGCTACCGCTAACGGGATCGCTCATTGCTTCTACCCGCGACATACACACTTGAAGTGTCACGGAGCCAGGGCCAGCAATGGACACTGATCGCCCTTTGAGTAGCATCGAACAGCCGTAAAAGCCCCTCGCGAACCTTTAGCGACAGAGATGTGGGCGAAGCCTGTTCAGATAGATTGTGCTCATTGACAGGTAAATACCGAAGGAACGTGAGAATCCACCATGAAAGTCATCCTCGCCCAACCCCGAGGTTTCTGCGCCGGTGTAGTTCGCGCTGTCGATACCGTCGAACAGGCCCTTGAGCAATTCGGTGCACCAGTCTATGTGCGGCACGAAATCGTCCATAACCAGCACGTGGTCGAGGACTTGCGGGCCAAAGGAGCACGATTCGTCGAAGATCTGAATGAAGTACCAGCCAATGCCGTCACGATTTTCAGCGCTCATGGTGTTGGAAAAGAGGTAGAAAACAATGCTCACCAGCGGGGATTAAAGGTCCTGGACGCCACCTGCCCGCTGGTGACCAAAGTGCACAACCAGGGTCGTCAATACGCTGCCCGAGGTTATCAGGTGATCCTGATTGGCGAACCGGACCATCCCGAGGTGATCGGCACGCTCGGACAAATTCCCTCTCCGGTGGTGGTCGTACAAACCGAAGCGCAAGTCGCCACACTCGAGTTTTCACAGGACACACCGCTGGCCTACATCACCCAAACCACCCTCAGCGTCGACGACACCCATGCAGTAGTCGACGCACTCAAGCGGCGTTATCCGCAGATCATCGGACCCGACACCCGCGACATTTGCTATGCCGTACAGAATCGTCAAACGGCTGTACGTGAACTGAGCCAATGCGTCGATGTGGTGCTGGTGATCGGCAGCCCACAAAGCGCCAACTCCGTGACGTTGCGTGATATCGCCGCTGAAACAGGAATCCCCAGTTACCTGATCGCCGATGGCAGCGCAGTTCACAGCGAATGGCTTAACGATCAATCGACCATCGGTATTACCGCCGGGGCTTCAACGCCTGAGGCAATGGTCAGCGATGTTCTCAACGCCCTGAGCAGGATCGCCCCGCTCCAGATCGAGAACCTGCCGGGGCGCGAAGAACATGTTCACTTCCGCCTTCCCGACGGGTTGATCACCCGTCAGTAAGCAGCACCCCACTGGAGTCAAATCCATGGACAACCCCATCGTTCGACGCACCACCCGGCAAGTAATCATCGGTCCCGTCACCATAGGCAGCGAAGGGCCTGTTGTTGTGCAGGCCATGACCAACACCGACACCACCGACGCCCAAGCCACAGCCCGTCAGGTCGAAAGTCTGGCGCTGGCAGGTGCCGAGCTGGTGCGGATCACGGTCAACAGCCACGATGCCGCAGCGCAAGTGGCGCACATTCGCGAGCTTCTGGATCGGCGCAACATTAAAGTGCCGCTGGTGGGTGACTTTCATTTCAACGGCCATCGTTTATTGGCGGCATATCCCGAATGCGCCGAGGCACTGGGCAAGTACCGCATCAACCCCGGCAATGTCGGCAAAGGGGCCAAGCGTGACGAGCAGTTTTGCAGCATGATCGAAGCCGCCTGCCGCTACGGCAAGCCGGTGAGAATCGGCGTTAACTGGGGCAGCCTGGACCCGGTTTTGCTGGCTCGAATGATGGACGCAAACGCGGCATCAGCCCTGCCGCTGGAGTCCGATGCGGTGATGCGTGAGGCGCTAGTGGTATCGGCGCTGGAGAATGCGCAACGGGCCATCGACGTCGGCTTGCCGGCAGACCGGATTGTGCTGTCGGCAAAAGTCAGCCATGTGCAGGATTTGATCGCGGTGTACCGCAATCTCGCCGCACGTTGCGATTTTCCGCTGCATCTGGGGTTGACCGAGGCCGGCATGGGCTCCAAAGGTATCGTCGCCTCCTCTACCGCGCTGGCGGTGCTTTTGCAGGAAGGCATCGGTGACACGCTGCGCATTTCCCTGACTCCGGAACCCAACGGTGACCGCACCCGTGAAGTGCTCGTGGCGCAGCAGATTCTGCAGGTCATGGGCTTGCGTGCATTTACCCCCACCGTGGTGGCCTGTCCCGGGTGCGGGCGCACCACCAGCAGCTTTTTTCAGGAACTGGCGCAGCAGATTGAAGGTTTTCTCCAGGCCCGAATGCCCGAGTGGAAAATGCAATTTCCCGGCGTCGAAAATATGCATGTCGCGGTCATGGGCTGCGTCGTCAATGGCCCGGGCGAAAGCCGTCTGGCGAACATCGGCATTTCCCTGCCTGGAGCAGGAGAGCATCCATCGGCACCGGTGTACATGGACGGCGAGCGGGTAATGACACTCAAGGGCAGCAACATCGCAACGGACTTCACTGAGTTGCTCGACGCCTACGTGACTGCCCGGTATGGCCTGCAATCCGAGGCCAAAGCCAGACTGGAAGCACTGTTAAATCCATCCCGGTGAAGTTGAATAGATTTAGCAACGTCGTTGGAGATCTCTTCAAGTTTCAATGTGAACTCGTAGCCAAGTTGCCACAAAGCCTGACGGGCGGGGAAGCGAGGAATTATTGGTGGAGTGTGAGGGGAGTGCTCCCGCGAAAGGTTCAGGATCTTGGCTTCGCGAATTGCCTGCCTGACGCTTCGGGCGGGTCGCTGACCGCTCGTCCATTGAGCTGCGCACCTGTCAAACCTGACAGGTGCGTAAATTCTGCCAAAGGTTTTACATGGACCTGTCACCCCTGCCCAGGAACCGCGTCGGTGAGCACCACAATCGACCGCGAATAAAGGATCGCACCATGAATCAATCCATTGCCCCGACACCACGCAGCGCGACTGCACCCTTTATCATCCGCGCCGTACGCTGCCCGCCGCCTACGCGCATTGATGATGCGCTGGGCCAGGAAGTCAACGATCGCCTGATGGCCTGGATACCGAGCGTGGGAATCTTTGCCGGCAAAGAGGAAAAAATCCGCGCCAGCGACTTCGGTCGCTATGCAATGCTGTGCCACGCCGACACGAATGATCCGAATCGACTGTTACTCGCAGCGCAATGCTTTGCGGCGTTGTTTGCGGTGGACGATCACTATTGCGACGATCAATCCCTCGGCGGTCGCCCCGAGACAGTGGCCGAACACTTATCGTTCGCCCTCACCGCGATCGACCCGCCCTATGTGCCTGCACCGTTCGACAAAGAACTCGTAAAACAGCAGATACGCGACCCAGTGATCAGAGGATTGCTGGCTTACATGAAACGGGTCGCCCAATTCTGCACGCCCTCGCAAGTCGCCCGGGTACGCCAGATCACCATCGCCATGTTCGTCACCATGGCGGCGGAAGGTCCTTGGCGCCTCTATGGCACTCAACCCACCGTCGCCGAATACCTGGCCAGTCGGCAGGTCAACAGCTTCTGGCCTTGCCTGGTATTGATCGATCCGATTGGCGGCTACGAAGTCCCGGCCAACACATATTCCCGTCCAGAGATTCACCACATCACCGCACTGGCTTCGCTGGCGACCACTCTGGTCAACGATCTGTATTCCGCTTACAAAGAGCACCTGAACGAAACCGGCGACTTCAAGCTGCCTTATCTGCTGGCAGCCAGGCACAACTGTTCGCTTCAAGAGGCAATCGACCTGGCAGCCGATATCCATGACGCAGTGATGGAAGAATACGAACGCCTGCATGGAACGCTGATGAAAGGCACGCGCTCGCCGGTATTGCGGCGCTATCTCACAGGATTGAGTACATGGATCGGTGGCAATCTGGAGTGGCATAAACACAGTGCCCGGTACCATATCTGAACCCGTCCAGCCCTGCGGGGCTCGACTTGATTACGTGCCCCTTCGCATTCACGCTGAACTCTGACTCAAGGATGCCGGTCAGCAGATCAGATCCCCGCATAAGGCGCGACCGTTCATGCAGATTTCCCTCGCCCGCCAAGTGGCTCTTGTCACCGGCGCCAGTTCCGGCATCGGCCACGGTGCCGCCAAAGCCCTGGCCGCTGCCGGTGCTGCCGTGGTCATCAACTACAACCGTCAGGCCGAGCCCGCCGAAGCGCTGGCCCGGCAGATCGTCGCCGACGGTGGCCAAGCCATCGCCATCGGCGCCGATGTCTCGAAGGAGGAAGACGTTGAGCGGCTGTTCCAACAGACCCTCGACGCCTTTGGAACGCTGGACATTCTGGTGGCCAACTCCGGCCTGCAAAAAGACGCGGCGGCTGTGGATATGTCGCTGGCCGACTGGAACGCGGTGATCGGCGTCAACCTCACCGGCCAGTTCCTCTGCGCCCGCGCCGCGCTGCGGATCTTCAACCGCCAGGGCGTGCGCGAAGGCGTGTCCCGGGCTGCCGGCAAGATCATCCACATGAGTTCGGTGCACCAGCGCATTCCATGGGCCGGACACGTGAATTACGCAGCGTCCAAGGGCGGCGTCGATCAGTTGATGCAGACCCTGGCTCAGGAAGTCAGCCACCAGCGCATCCGCATCAACGGCATCGCGCCGGGGGCGATCCGCACGGCCATCAATAAGGACGCCACCGAAGGCGATGCGGGCCAGGCGCTGCTCAAACTCATCCCTTACGGGCGCATCGGCGATGTCGAGGACGTGGCCAACGCGGTGGTGTTTCTCGCCTCCGATGCCTCCGACTACATCGTCGGCACCACCCTGTTCATCGACGGCGGCATGAGCCTCTATCCGGAGTTCCGTGGCAATGGCTGAGCATCCTTCCGAACGACAAAGCCCCATCGACGCCCACGGCATCATTGGCGACCTGCGCAGCGCAGCGCTGGTCAACGACAAGGGCAGTGTGGATTTCTTCTGCTGGCCGGAGTTCGACAGTCCGTCGATCTTCTGTTCGCTGCTCGATACCCCCGACGCGGGAATTTTCCAGCTCGCGCCAGACCTGCCCGATGCCCGGCGCGAGCAGATCTACCTGCCGGACACCAATGTCCTGCAAACCCGCTGGCTCAGCGACCACGCCGTGGTGGAAATCACCGATCTGCTGCCGATTGGCGACAACGACGATGCCTTGCCGCTGTTGATGCGCCGAGTTCGGGTGGTCAGCGGGCAGGCGACGTTTCACCTGCGCTGCGCCGTTCGGCATGACTACGCCCGCGCTGAGACCCGCGCCGTCATCGATAAACAGGATGTGCTGTTCAGCGCCAGCGGGCAGCCGACGCTGCGCCTGGCCTCGGATCAAACCTTGAGCGTCGATCACGCTGCGGCGGTCGGGCAATTCACCCTCAAGCAGAATCAGACTGCCGCATTCATGCTCGGCGCCAGCGACGATCCGCGCTTTGCCGAAGGCGCCGCGCAGCTGTGCATCGAACGCACGCTGAAGTTCTGGCGCGACTGGATCGGCCAGTCCAACTATCGCGGTCGCTGGCGGGAAATGGTCAACCGCTCGGCCCTCGCTCTGAAGTTGTTGACCTCACGCCAGCACGGCGCAATCCTCGCCGCCGCCACCTTCGGCCTGCCGGAAACACCCGGCGGCGAACGCAACTGGGACTATCGCTACACCTGGATCCGCGACGCCTCGTTCACCGTCTACGCCTTCATGCGCCTGGGGTTTGTCGACGAAGCCAACGCCTACATGCGCTGGCTGCGCGGGCGGGTCAGCGACTGCTGCGGCCAGTCGTCGATGAAGCTGAACATCCTCTATGCGATCGACGGCCGCCAGGAACTGCCGGAAACCGAACTCACGCATTTGTCCGGCCATGGCGGCGCGAAACCGGTACGGATCGGCAATGGCGCGTACGACCAGATTCAACTGGATATCTTCGGCGAACTGATGGACGCCGTTTATCTGGTCAACAAATACGGCGACGCGATTTCCCACGAAGGCTGGCAACACGTGATGGAAGTGGTCGACCAGGTCTGTGAGACCTGGCAGACCAAGGATGTAGGCATCTGGGAAATGCGCGGTGAGCAACATCACTTCCTGCACTCGCGACTGATGTGCTGGGTGGCGCTGGACCGGGCGATCCGCCTGGCTTCAAAACGCTCGCTGCCGGCACCGTTCGCCCGCTGGGACCAGACCCGTCAGGCGATCCACGCCGACATCTGGGACAACTTCTGGAACGAAGAGCGCGGACATTTTGTGCAATACCAGGGCGGCACGGCGCTGGATGGCTCGATGCTGCTGATGCCGCTGGTGCGCTTCGTCAGCGCCAAGGATCCGAAATGGCTGGCGACGCTGGAAGCCATCGAGAAACATCTGGTGCGTGACGGCATGGTTTACCGCTACCGCAACGACGATGCCGGCATCGACGGTTTGTCCGGCACTGAAGGCGCCTTCGCCGCGTGCTCGTTCTGGTACGTCGAATGCCTGGCCCGCGCAGGGCAAGTTGAAAAGGCTCATCTGGAATTCGAGCAACTGCTGCGCTACGCCAATCCGCTGGGGTTGTACGCCGAGGAATTCGACAACCGCGGCCGGCATCTGGGCAACACGCCCCAGGCGTTAACCCATCTGGCGTTGATCAGTGCGGCGAGTTTTCTTGATCGCAAGTTGAGTGGGGAGAAGAATTACTGGCAGCCGTGAGTGAACGTTTCCTTATATTCCACACTTGGCTATCCCCTATGAAAACACGCTCTAGGCAGCAAGGACCGTGATTCCCCACAGCTTCCTAAAATGAGGATGCCCCACAATATTTTGGCTACGAAGAACAAAATGCGGTTTGGACGGGGCACTGACCGGAGCGTCATCATGCAACCTCAAACTGTCCTGGAGCTTTTCAAACAGAACGTTAAGCAGCTTCCCCATCACATTGCCCTCCACAGTCCTGAACGACAGGTCACTTACGCTGAACTCGATAGCGAAAGTGAGAAAGTCGCCAGCTATCTGATTCAGAACGCCATCAAACAGGGTCAACGGGTGCCCATCATCGGGCACCGGTCCATCGAGCTGATCGTCGCTCAGCTCGGGGTCATCAAGTCCACCGCCTGTCATGTGCCGATCGATGCCCGCCTGCCGGATAGCCGCAAACGCAGCATCATCGATCAATGCGGGGCTGACGTGGTACTGGTGACCGACAGCGACGATGCCACGGATAGTGCAGTACCCAAGCAATCCATCAAGACCCTGCTCGAGGCCCCTTCATCTGCTCTCCCCCCATCGCTCATGCTCAAGGCCGAGGATGTCGTGTACGTGATTTTCACGTCTGGCACGACGGGACAGCCCAAAGGGGTCGAGATTGAACACCATTCGTTGCTGAACCTGATCGAATGGCACAACGACCGATTTGGGATGAACAGTGACTGCCGTACGACAATGATGGTCGGCCCCAGCTTTGACGTTTCGCAATGGGAGATCTGGGCAACGCTGTGCGCAGGCGCCAGGCTGTACATCCTGCCGGATGAAATACGCAGCAGCGTTGCTGACCTGCATGATTTCTACCGCGAACACTCGATCACCCACGCCTATGTTCCGACGGCCCTGGTCAGAGAACTGATCGGCTACCCCCACACCCCGAATCATGCCTTGCGGTATCTGTTTACAGCGGGTGAGAAACTGCCGCCCATCGATACTCAACGCCTGAACTACACATTGGTGGATTACTACGGCCCCACGGAAGCGACGATCTATGCAACGTGTCGGCGGTTCGATCAGTCCGGCGATCCAGGTGTGTCCTCGATAGGGTTTCCCGTGGCTGACACACGAGTGTTCATTCTGGATGAAAAACTCGAGCCTGTTTCAGCAGGCAGCATGGGTGAGCTGTTCATCAGCGGCCAATGCCTGGCGCGCGGCTACCTGTCCAGCCCGGAACTGACGGCGCAGCGCTTCATCACACTGCCTTCTTGTAACCTGCGGGCTTATCGCACTGGCGACCTCGCACGCTTCCTGCCCGACGGCAGCATTGAGTACCTGGGGCGTAACGACGACCAACTGAAGATCCGCGGCTACCGGATCGAACTGGGTGATGTGGAGGCAGTCCTCTCGCGTCAGCCCGGTGTGAAGGCGGCAGTCATCTGGGTGGACGCGAACGAAGGGCCGGCCGGCAAACGCCTGATTGCCTTCATCGTGCCAACGACCGATGCACAGGCAAGCCTCCTGATCAGTGCTTTGAAAATCGGCATGAAAAAAGAAGTGCCGGACTATATGTTGCCGGCGCGCTATTTTCTGCTGGATGCCATTCCTTGCAACCTCAATGGCAAAACGGACAAACAGGCACTTCAGGCACGCTTCGCCGCCGCATCCGGAGATGTACGGACAATCGATTTCGCCAATGAAGCAGAGGCCCGCATCGTTGCCATCTGGCAGAAGCATTTGGGCCATGCCGATTTCACCACTGGCGATGACTTTTATGCGGTCGGAGGTCACTCATTGATGGCGGCGGCAGTGCTGCGCGACATCTCGGAACACCTTCAGGTCCCTGCGTATGTCCGGGATTTCTACGAGTTTCGCTCCATCAAAGCGTTGGCCGCAGAGCTGAATCGAAGGAAGAACGCCAGTGCCCCAGTACCGCAAAGCGAGCCGGTGCGCACGCTGCAAGACGACATAAGCCTGCCGTCGACGTTCGCTCCGCCCGACCATTTCAGCGAGCCGCAACTGACAGAGCCGAAACACATCATGCTTACCGGGGCAACGGGCTTCATTGGAGTTCACTTGCTTGAAACACTGCTGAGGACAACCGATGCAAAGATTCATTGTCCAGTGAGGGCCGCCAGCCTTCCATTGGCCCGGCAACGTGTGACCGCCACGCTTGAACGCTACAAAATTCAGCTCGACGCCAATGCGCTGGCCCGTATTGTCACTTTCCCCGGCGATCTGTCACAACCGCAGTTCGCAATGGAGCAGTCGTTGTACGCGCAGTTGGGCATTCAGATTGACGTCGTCTACCACTGCGCCAGTGCGGTCAATTTCATTCAGCCGTACTCCCACATGAAGAAGGACAATGTTGAAGGGCTCAAACAGATCATCGACTTTGCCGCCCGCAGCCGACTCAAACCGCTGATCCTGCTGTCGACCATTTCGGTGTACAGCTGGGGGCATTTGCACACGGGTAAAACCACGATGTATGAGCACGACGACATCGATCAGAATCTGCCCGCCGTCGTGACCGACCTGGGCTACGTGCGCAGCAAATGGGTCATGGAAAAGATTGCCGATCTGGCCGCGGAAAAAGGCCTGCCGCTGATGACCTTTCGCCTGGGTTACGCCACTTGCGACAGCCGTACCGGCGAATTTGCCGAATATCAATGGTGGAGCCGTCTGATCCAGACCTGTCTGGCATTCAAAGCCATACCCGCACTGACCAACCTGCGCGAAGGACTGACGACCGTCGATTACATGTGCGAAGCGATTGGCAGAATTTCCCGCAACCCGCTGGCCCTTGGCAAAAAATTCAATCTCATCCCCTCGCCCGAGAAAAACCTGACCCTTGAGGATTTTTTCGCTCGTCTGGAAACCCATTGCGGCCTGACATTCACCCGCCTGCCGTTCAACGACTGGGTCGATCTCTGGAAATCCAACCCCCGAGCCCCGCTTTACCCCCTGTCGAGCCTGTTTCGGGACAAGATCGTCAACAACCAGTCCACCGTGGAGCTTTACCAGAACACCTATCTTTGGGGCTGCACCAACGTCCAGCGTTTTCTTGAAGACAGTGGCATACAAGAACCGGAGTTCGACGCAAAACTACTGACTCCGTACCTGAAAAAGATTCAGGAATCGCCTTTCGTGGCGTGACCAACACTGCAATTGTGCGTCTGGGCATGACCGCATCGCGATGCGACTTCGTCATGTCCAGTTATCTCCCGTCATCTCCCGTCATCTATGTACTTGTCTTCCCACCTGAAATAGCACCAGACATTGTCAGAAAAATGCCTTTACCCTTCAGAATTTGTAGGAAAAGACTGAGTCAATGGGTCAGCTCCCCCCACTTGAATATCCTGATGCCCGCCTCAGTCATCCAACACTGAACCCTGTTGTACCGTGGCCACGCGGGTTATCAGCGGCCATCCGGCTGCCGCCATGTGCGTTTAACCACCGATAAACACTCATCCCCCCCCCGCACGCCTTCCCCATCCTTCGCACTTACACCCCGAAATACCTTGTTGCCAGCTGTTACATCCCCCCCTACCATCCACCGCAACGGGCACAGCGGAGCTGTCCAATAAAAACCCGATTCAAGGAACCAGAATGAGCCAACGCATCCACCGCCAGATCGATACCCCTCTGCGCACCGGCCTCAAGCGCGACGAACTGTGGGAAGCCGCCGACAAGGGCCTGATCAAATGCTGGGAAATCGGCCGCCAGCGCGCCGCCCGCTTCCCCGACCTCGCCCAACGCTGCCGTGCCGATGAACTGCCGGTACTCGGCTGGAAAGGCGGAGTCAGTCGCAGCTTGAAGAAGAATGAAAAATACGGATCACTGAAATACCTCGCCCAGTGGCAGGGTTTGCGCGGGGAGGATCTGGATATTGATCTGGGCGCCGAGCGGGTCATGACCTGCTCGCGGACTAAGATGGTGGTGACGTTTACCCCGGATCGCAGCAAGTATTTCAATCAGGTGGCGGAAGCCGAGGTGTAAGGAGACTTTCCATGACCCGTGCCGAAATCCGATTCAGCCAGACCCCAAGCCTGACCATCGGCTATGAACATCACGGCCCGGAAAACGGCATGCCGGTCATCCTGCTCCACGGCTTCCCCTACTCCCCCCGCGCCTACGACGAAATCGCCCCGCCCCTCGCTGCCAAGGGTTATCGGGTGATCGTGCCGTATCTGCGCGGTTACGGCCCGACCCGTTTCAACAGCCCGGACACGTTGCGTTCCGGCCAGCAAGCGGCGCTGGCGCAGGATCTGCTGGATTTGATGAACGCACTGGGGATCGAGCAAGCAACGCTGTGCGGTTACGACTGGGGCGGTCGGGCGGCGTGCATTGTGGCGGCGCTGTTCCCCGAGCGGGTGCGCGGGTTGGTGACGGGCGATGGCTACAACCTGCAGGACATTCCGAATTCGGTCCAGCCGCTGGATCCGCAGAGCGAGCATCGCTTCTGGTATCAGTATTACTTCCACACGCCCCGTGGCGTTGAAGGGCTGACGCAGAATCGTCGGGCGCTGTGCGAGTTGCTGTGGCAATTGTGGTCACCGACCTGGGCGCGGAACGCCGAGCGTTTTCCGCTGAGCGCGCCGGCGTTCGATAACCCGGATTTCGTCGAGGTGGTGATTCACTCTTATCGCCATCGCTTCATGTATGCGCCGGGCGATCCAGCGCTGGAAGGGATGGAGCAGGCGCTGGAGAAACAGCCGGCGATCGGCGTGCCGACGATTTCGCTGTGCGGTGCGGATGATGGTGTTGGCCCGGCGCCGGAAGACGATGAAGATGCCCACCACTTCACCGGGATTTACGAGCGGCGGGTGCTGGCGGGTGTCGGGCATAACATTCCCGAGGAAGCGCCGGGCGAAACGCTCAAGGCATTACTGGATCTGCTGCAGCGCTGACCGAAAACCGCTCCCGATACGCCTGCGGCGTCACGCCCATGGCCCGCAGGAAACTGCGTCTCAAGGTTTCTTCACTGCCAAATCCACAGTTGGCCGCGACCCGTTTGATCGGCAAACCTGTGTCACTCAACAACCGGCGAGCGGTTTCAACGCGGATCAGTTCGATGGCGCGGGCCGGGGTCTGGCCGGTGTCGGCGCGGTAGTGGCGCACGAAGCTGCGTTCGCTCATGCCGGCCTGTTCGGCGAGGGTCGGGATGCCCAGGTCGCAGTTCAGGTGTTCGGCGATCCACGCGTGCAAATCGTCAAAGCGGTTGCCCTGTTTTTGCAGCGACAGCGTCACGCTGAACTGCGACTGCCCGCCCGGGCGCTTGAGGAACACCACCAGTTGCCGGGCGACGTCCAGGGCCATGTCGCGGCCGAGGTCGTCTTCAACCATGGCCAGCGCCAGGTCGATGCCGGCGGTGACGCCCGCCGAGGTCCAGACCGGGCCGTCGTTGATGAAGATCGGATTCGGTTCGACCTGCAATTGCGGGTGCTGCTGCGCCAGTTGCTCGCAGCGGGTCCAGTGGGTGACGACCCGGCGACCGTCGAGCCAGCCGCTGGCGGCCAACAGAAATGCGCCAGTGCAGACCGACGCCACGCGCCGACAGCCATTCGCATGTTCACGCACCCAACTCACCAACCCGGCATCTTCGGCAGCGGCGTAAACACCCCAGCCGCCGGCGATGATCAGCGTATCGCTGGGCTGCTTCGGCAGCGGCTCGGCCAGCATCGCCAACCCGGCAGACGAGTTCACCGCCCCGCCACCGCTGGCAATTACCGTTGGCGCGTACGGCGCAGGCAAACCCTGCTGACGGGCGATGTCGTTGGCCGAGGCGAAGACCTGCAACGGCCCGGTGACATCGAGCAATTGCACGTTGGCGAATGCGAGGACATGGATGGTTTTCGGCATTTGGCGTAATTCGTGGGCTGATTGGCGTATGCGCCAAAACCTACGCGCCTACAGTGAAGCCGTCCACCCCTTTCACGGAGAAGAATCATGGCGTTGCAGATCGGTTTTCTGTTGTTTCCCCAGGTGCAGCAACTCGACCTGACCGGCCCGTATGACGTGCTGGCGTCGTTGCCGGACGTGCAAGTGCACCTGATCTGGAAGGATCTGGTGCCGGTCACCGCCAGCACCGGGCTGGTGCTGAAACCGACCACCACGTTCGAGGATTGCCCGGCTCTGGACGTAATCTGCGTACCCGGCGGCGCAGGCGTCGGGCCGTTGATGGAGGATGAGCAGACGCTGGCCTTTATCAAGGCGCAAGCGGCGCAGGCGCGGTACGTGACGTCGGTGTGCACCGGTTCGCTGGTGCTCGGGGCGGCGGGCCTGTTGCAGGGCAAACGGGCGACCACGCATTGGGCTTATCACGATCTGCTGCCGACACTGGGCGCGATTGCGGTGAAGGATCGGGTGGTGCGCGACGGCAATCTGTTTACCGGGGGCGGCATCACGGCGGGGATCGATTTTGCCCTGACGTTGGCGCAAGAGCTGGTCGGTGTCGATACGGCGCAACTGGTGCAGTTGCAGCTGGAATATGCGCCGGCGCCACCGTTTGATTCGGGCAGCCCGGAGACGGCGCCGAGTGCGGTTGTCGATGAGGCGCGTAAGCGTGCGGCGCCTTCGCTGAAGTTGCGCAAGGAGATCACCGAGCGCGCGGCGGCGAAACTCAACCTGCGCTGACATTTCAGCCACACCCGAGAACTTGTGGGAGCTGGCTTGCCAGCGATAGCGGTGAGTCAGTTAATGAAGGTGTCGACTGTGCAGACGCCATCGCTGGCAAGCCAGCTCCCACAGGTCTCTGACAGGTCTAAGTGTCAGCCACAGGTTTGCGTGTTGTCCCGGTTTCTCGCCACACCTTCACTTGTCCCCTCGTCCCCACCCGTGTAGAAAGCCTGTCCACAAATCGTGCACAAGGACTTTCCATGACAGCTCTGCCATGGCTCTATCTCGGGATTCTCAGCCTTGGTTACGGATTGGCGTCGAGTTTCGGCCAGCTCGGCTGGCTGGCGCTGATCTCCATTGCACTGCTGGTTTTCGCCGGTTACGCCGTGCGCCAGCAAACCGTGCCGGTCGGGCGTTATCTCGGGCATGGCCTGTTTATCGTGCTGGCTCTGGCGCTGGCCCTGCACTGGCTGCCGGGTTTCTACAACGGCCGGGCCATCGAGCCCCAGCGCTTCACCGACAACGCTGTGCCGTTCTCGATGTACCTGAATCTCGACAAACCGCTGATCGGCTTCTGGCTGCTATTGGTCTGCCCGTGGATCGTCGCGCGACGCTCATTGCGCCTGACGGTGTACGCCACCGCGCTGGCACTGACGCTGAGCGTGATTCTGGCGTTGGGCGGCGCCGTGTTACTGGGCATGATCACTTGGGCGCCGAAGTGGCCGGATCAGGCATGGCTGTGGGTGCTGAACAATCTGCTGCTGGTGACGCTGGTCGAAGAGGCTCTGTTTCGCGGCTATATCCAGGGCGGCCTCAGCCGGCGTTTCAAACACCTGCCCTACGGCGACAACCTCGCGCTGCTGCTGGCGTCCCTGCTGTTCGGCCTGGTGCATGTGGGCGCCGGCTGGCAATGGGTGTTGCTGGCGAGCCTGGCGGGTGTCGGCTATGGTCTGGCCTACCGTTTTGGCGGGCTCGGCGCGGCGATCGCCACACATTTTGGTCTGAACCTGCTGCATTTCGGTCTGTTCACCTATCCGATGCTCGCGGGTTGAAGCAAGGGCCGTTTTGCGACGCCGTACTTATAAATGAAAAAAAATTTCAATAAATGGCCGCCCCCGCCGACAACCTTTCAAAGCCTTGCGGATTGAAAAACCATGCGTAACAACCAGCCCATTACACAACGCGAACGGACTTTCCCGGCTCAGCAACGGTTGATTTCCACAACCGACGCCAAAGGCGTGATCACCTACTGCAACGACGCTTTCGTCGAAATCAGCGGGTTTTCGCGTGAGGAACTGATCCGTGCGCCGCACAACCTGGTCCGTCACCCCGACGTCCCGGCAGCGGTGTTTTCGCACATGTGGGGCACACTGAAACAAGGCTTGCCATGGATGGGCATTGTCAAGAATCGCTGCAAGACCGGTGATCATTACTGGGTGAACGCCTATGTAACGCCGGTGTTCGATGGCAGTCAGGTGGTCGGTTACGAGTCGGTGCGGGTCAAACCCACCGCCGAACAGATCCGCCGTGCCGAAGCGCTCTACCAACGCATCAACCAGGGCAAGTCGGCGATTCCTTCGAGCGACAAATGGCTGCCGATCGTGCAGGACTGGCTGCCGTTCATTCTGGTCAGCCAGTTGAGCTTCATGATCGGCGCCACCCTCAACTCGCAGTGGGGCTTCGCCCTCGCCGCCGGTCTGTCGGTGCCGCTGGGCCTGCTGGGCCTGCAATGGCAACAACGCGGGCTCAAGCGCCTGCTGCGTCTGGCCGAGCAGACCACCTCCGACCCGTTGATCGCGCAGATGTACACCGACAGCCGTGGCGCCCAGGCGCGTCTGGAGATGTCCATCCTCAGCCAGGAAGCGCGTCTGAAAACCTGCCTGACCCGTCTGCAGGACACCGCCGAGCACCTGACCGATCAGGCCAAACAGTCCGACGCCTTGGCGCACAACAGCTCCAGCGGTCTGGAACGTCAGCGCGTGGAAACCGAACAGGTCGCCACCGCCGTCAACCAGATGGCCGCCACCACCCAGGAAGTGGCGAGCCACGTCCAGCGCACCGCCGACGCCACCCAGGAAGCCAATCGTCTGACCGGCCGCGGCCGCGACATCGCCGGCGAAACCCGCGAAGCCATCCAGCGCCTGTCGGTCGTGGTCGGTGAAACCGGCCTGACCGTCACCCAACTGGCCAAGGACAGCGACGAAATCGGCGGCGTGGTCGACGTGATCAAAGGCATCGCCGACCAGACCAACCTGCTGGCGCTCAACGCTGCGATTGAAGCCGCGCGTGCCGGCGAGATGGGCCGTGGTTTTGCCGTGGTTGCCGACGAAGTCCGCCAACTGGCACAACGTACCAGCGAATCCACCGGCCAGATCCACGCCCTGATCGCCAAGTTGCAACAGACTGCATCCAGCGCCGTACAAACCATGGAAGCCGGCCATCGCCAGGCGGAAGAAGGTGTGGCGCGGGTACTGGAAGCAGACCAGGCACTGGTGGGCATCAGCGAAGCCGTGGCCAACATCACCGACATGACCACCCAGATCGCCGCCGCGACCGAAGAGCAAAGTGCCGTGGCTGAAGAAATCAGCCGCAACATCAGCAACATCTCGGAACTAGCGGACCAGACCTCGGAACAGGCGCATAACTCGGCGTTGCTGAGTGAAGAGCTGACCAAGACCGCCAACACGCAATACTCGTTGGTGGAGCGGTTTAACCGCTGATTGTTCTGCAATAGAAAAAACCCGGATAGCGAGAGCTTCCGGGTTTTTTATTGTGGCTCACCGCGTGACTACACATAGGGGCGCTATGCCCTACAAGAACGCCAGAATCCGCTGACTGGTGCACCTTTGGGGTCGGCTCTATCGTTTGCCGGTAGAAATCCAATCCCTTAAGCTGGTCAGTATGAATACATCTCCTTTGGAGGCTCCGATGGCCACCACCAGAAAGATCGACAAGCCAGTCAAAAAAGTCATTCGCGATGAACTGACTTTTCTTGATGTCCGGCAAGCCGCGCGTGATGGGCAGAAAGCGTTCGATAAATATGTGATCACTGGCAAGCTACCCATAACAAAGTAGCCATAGATGCCAGCAGTCAAAATCTCTGCGCTTTTCGAACAAATCAACAACTGGAAAAATTTCGCCGCTCATTTTTATAACTACAAAGTGTGCGGCGAACTGCCCGCTATTTTTGGGCGAGACGAACGACTCGACCTCAGCGATATGCATCACATCCACCTGGCCAGTACCCAAGCGACCCAGGCGCGGTGGGCAAAAATAGACCGCCAGTATTATCGAACTGCCCTGGTTGACGATCCTGACAACGACTTCTGGCTTATCTACGCCTACGATGCTTTCCGGGATGAATACCTTTTGCTGACAATCACTGGCCCGGATGCCCATAACCGGAGTGAGTGGGGTTCATTTCTGCGAACGGTGCATTACGAGATTGTTGAGCCATGGGTCGTGGGAAAAGTCATCTATCTGGACCTCGACGACTTTTGATTAACTGGCTGGCCAGTTCTCGGAAAATGTATTTAGTGGGTGATAACAAAAAACCGGATAGTGAGAGCTATCCGGTTTTTTGTTTTTGATTTGGCGTTACACGCGGTTACCAGCGATTACTGTGGCAAGCGCAGCCTGTCCAGCAGTCGATTTACCAGCAGCTCGTTCAACATGATCAGCTGTTGCAGCGCCAGCAGCGGTTTGCGTTCCGGGCCTTTTACCGAGTTGGCGATATTGCCGGCCATGGCGTTGGCTGACGACAGTGATTCACTGGCTTCGACAAGCAGTGTTTCGTCATCGAGCGTGGGATCGACCATGTAGATGGGACGGGCCTTGGGTGGGAAGTACTTCGGAATTTCGGGGCCGAGGTAAAAGTCGAGTGCGCGGTCGGCGGCTTCTTTTGTCTTTTGGGACTCGAGCTCGGGGTCTTGGAGGATTGGGTCGGCTTCTGGTGGGTTAGGCGTGGCTTTGAACATAGATTTAACTCCAGTTTCGAATATTTAGGAGCCATCACCCTCGCTACCAAACGAAGGGTGGTGGCCATACGCGGGTTGGTAGACCGGTCGAAACGGGAAACCCGGCGCTCACAAAGGAGCCCCGCGCATGCCCACCATAAAATCTGAGCCCCAAATAAGGGACTGCATATGGTGACGCCATACGACGGTTTCGAAGCGGGCTACCAAACCCGATCACTGTTTTTCAGTGACAGGGAAACGATATAGCCCTTTCCAAACCGCGTAAGCCGGCGGATTCTGGCGTACGCGTAGGCAACGACGCAAGGTGTTGTAGCCCTTATGGCGTAACGGTTCGTGTACTTTAAACGTGGTGACGCGATCGTGTTTATTCGCTGGAAATGCCGGGCTGGGGGGCTTTCAGTTTTTGTGGTGTGTCAGTGAAATCCTTACCCCTCACCCTAGCCCTCTCCCCGAGGGAGAGGGGACTGACGGAGGTGTTTGGGCGAGGTACGCCGACGTGGGATACCGAGTTGAACTCAGGTTTTGAACAGCACTTCAATCGGCTCCTAACCACTCAACAGGATGAGCGTTAGCTCGGCTGCAGCTTTTGATCTTGATCCACGGGCGACTTCGGAAGGCTGAGTGGAGGGATTTATCCGGGGGTGGGAGCGCAGCGACCGTTTGGCGAAGCCAAACACATCGAGAGGAGGTGCAGCGAAGCAAACCGGAGGCGATGCCCCCGGATGAATCCCGGAGCGAAGGAACCCCGAGCCTCAGCGAGCGGGCCGGACGTAGGAGCAAGACCTTTTGGTTACTTTTGGGGCGTTTGCCAAAAGTGACCCGCCGTAAGGGCGGAACCCTAAGCAGCCATAACCGCAGCAACGGATATACACCCCAAAACCAAACCTCAACGAAGAAACCCGGCAACCCTCTCCGCCGCCAAAGCCAAATGCTGCTCATGCGTAAACCCGGAAACCTTGAGCGGCTTCAAATCATGATCCCCAGAGGCCAGCCAAAACACCTCAACACTCGGCGATAGATCGTAAGCCTCGACAGCGTCCCGATTCCCCAGAGCATCCCGCTCCCCCTGAACAATCAACGTCCGAGTCTGCAAAGAAGCCAAATGCTCAACCCGAGGCTTCTCCGGTTTCCCCACCGCATAAAACGGATAACCAAGGCAAACCAACGCATCAGCGCCAAGCTCATCGGCAAGCAAACTCGCCATCCGCCCCCCCATGGACTTCCCGCCAATCGCGAGTGGCCCAGCGACATGAAGTCGCACCAAGCCATACACCTCACGCCAGCACTCCTGCAATTTCCCCGCAGGATTCGGCGGTCGCTTAACCCCATCAACCCGCCGCTGCGCCATATAAGGAAACTCAAACCGCAACACGTTGATACCAAGTCCGGCAAGGCGCCCAGCCACATCCGTCATCCACTCACTGTCCATCGGCGCCCCCGCACCATGGGCGAGAATGAGCGTCGCCGAAGCCTCCCCAACAGCGGCATCCCAAAGCCACCCGTGATCCCGCAGGCACTGCGCCCATTGATCCCCGTCAATACTGGCCTTGTGCTGTTTGTCCATGCTTGCCTCGCTTTTAGTCTGCCTATAACTCCAGGCGAAGGACGCGCTGTTGGCGCTCACTTCGGCTGAACCGTGGATGGGGAACCATGAACACTTCTATCAGTACCGCCTACAACTACAAGGTGGTCCGCCAATTCGCCATTATGACGGTGGTGTGGGGCATCGTCGGCATGGGGCTCGGGGTTTTTCTCGCGGCTCAATTGGTCTGGCCCGAACTCAACTTCAACCTGCCGTGGACCAGCTTCGGACGCCTGCGCCCGCTGCACACCAACGCGGTGATCTTCGCGTTCGGCGGCTGTGCCTTGTTCGCCAGTTCGTTCTACTCGGTGCAGCGCACCTGCCAGACCCAGCTGTTTGCGCCGAAAATCGCCGCGTTCTGCTTCTGGGGCTGGCAGCTTGTGATTCTATTGGCGGCCATCAGCCTGCCACTGGGTTACACCAGTTCCAAGGAATACGCCGAGCTGGAATGGCCGATCGACATCCTGATCACCATCGTCTGGGTCGCCTACGCCATCGTGTTCTTCGGCACGATCATGCAGCGCAAGACCAAGCACATTTATGTGGGCAACTGGTTCTTCGGCGCGTTCATCATCACCGTGGCGATCCTGCACATCGTCAACAATCTTGAGTTGCCGGTGAGCTTTACCAAGTCCTACTCGGTGTACGCCGGTGCAACCGATGCGATGGTGCAATGGTGGTACGGCCACAACGCCGTAGGCTTTTTCCTCACCGCCGGTTTCCTCGGGATGATGTACTACTTCGTGCCGAAACAGGCCGAACGTCCGGTGTATTCGTATCGTCTGTCGATCGTGCACTTCTGGGCGCTGATCACCCTGTACATCTGGGCCGGTCCGCACCATTTGCACTACACCGCGCTGCCGGACTGGGCGCAGTCGCTGGGCATGGTGATGTCGCTGATTCTGCTGGCACCGAGCTGGGGCGGCATGATCAACGGCATGATGACCCTCTCGGGCGCCTGGCATAAGTTGCGCAGCGACCCGATCCTGCGCTTCCTCGTGGTATCGCTGGCTTTCTACGGCATGTCGACCTTCGAAGGTCCGATGATGGCGATCAAGACTGTCAACGCCCTCTCCCACTACACCGACTGGACCATCGGCCACGTACACGCCGGCGCACTCGGCTGGGTGGCGATGATTTCCATCGGCGCGCTGTACCACATGATCCCGAAAGTCTTCGGCAAAGAGCAGATGCACAGCATCGGCCTGATCAACGCGCACTTCTGGCTCGCGACCATCGGCACCGTTTTGTACATCGCGTCGATGTGGGTCAACGGCATCGCCCAGGGCCTGATGTGGCGTGCGGTGAACGAGGACGGCACGCTGACCTACTCCTTCGTCGAAACCCTGGTGGCCAGCCACCCAGGCTTCGTCGTGCGGCTGATTGGCGGGGCGATCTTCCTCAGCGGCATGTTCCTGATGGCTTACAACACCTGGCGCACCGTGCGGGCCTCGCAGCCTGCTGACGTCGTTGCTGCCGCGCAGATGGCCTGAGGAGTCCGCCATGAAACACGAAACGATTGAAAAGAACGTCGGCCTGCTGATGCTGCTGATGGTGTTCGCCGTGAGCATCGGCGGCCTGACCCAGATCGTCCCGCTGTTCTTCCAGGACGTGACCAACAAACCGGTGGAGGGCATGAAGCCCTACACCGCGCTGCAGCTGGAAGGTCGCGACATCTACATCCGCGAAGGCTGCGTCGGTTGCCACTCGCAGATGATCCGTCCGTTCCGCGCCGAAACCGAACGCTACGGGCACTACTCGGTGGCCGGTGAAAGCGTGTGGGATCACCCGTTCCTGTGGGGTTCCAAGCGCACCGGTCCGGACCTGGCCCGGGTTGGCGCGCGCTACTCGGATGACTGGCACCGCGCGCACTTGTACAACCCGCGCAACGTTGTACCGGAATCGAAAATGCCGGCCTACCCATGGCTGGTCACCCAACCGGTCGACAGCAGCCACACCGAAACCAAGCTCAAGACCATGCGCACCCTCGGCGTGCCCTACACCGACGACGACATCAGCGGCGCGGTGGCCAGCCTCAAGGGCAAGACCGAAATGGACGCCCTCGTCTCCTACCTGCAAGTGCTCGGCACTGCGATCAAGAGCAAGAGGTGAGCCATGGTCTTTGAATTGAGCGCGGGGCTGATTCGCGGCCTCGGCACGGTCGTGGTGTTCGTGGCCTTCGTCGGCCTGACCCTGTGGGTGTTCAACCGCAAGCGCACGCCGGAATTCGCCGAAGCACGCCTGCTGCCGTTCGCCGACGAGCCGCAACCCGACACTACCCAAGTTAATGAAACAAGGAGTACCCGGCCATGACCACCTTCTGGAGTACGTGGATCTGCGTACTGACCATCGGCAGCCTGATCGGCCTGACCTGGCTGCTGATCGGCACCCGCCGGGGCGAGACCAAGGGCAGCGTCGACCAGACCATGGGCCACAGCTTCGACGGCATCGAGGAGTACGACAACCCGCTGCCGCAGTGGTGGTTCATGCTGTTCGCCGGCACGCTGGTGTTTTCCGTGGGCTATCTGATCCTTTACCCAGGCCTGGGCAACTGGAAAGGCATCCTGCCCGGCTACGAGGACGGCTGGACCGGCGTCCACGAATGGGAAAAGGAAATGAGCAAGGCGGACGCCAGGTTCGGGCCGATCTTCGCCAAGTTCGCCGCGATGCCGGTGGAAGAAGTGGCGAAGGATCCGCAGGCGCTGAAAATGGGTGGCCGTCTGTTCGCCTCCAATTGCTCGGTGTGCCACGGCTCGGACGCCAAGGGTGCGTTCGGTTTCCCTAACCTCGCCGACAAGGACTGGCGTTGGGGCGGCAGCGCCGAAACCATCAAGACCACCATCATGGGTGGCCGGATGGCGGCAATGCCGGCGTGGGGTGAAGTGCTGGGTGAGACTGGCGTGAAAAACGTCGCCGCCTATGTGCGTCATGAACTGGCGGGGCTGCCACTGCCGGCGGACAACAAGGCTGATCTCCAAGCGGGTCAGCAGGCGTTCAGCACAACCTGCACCGCCTGTCACGGGGCAAACGGCCAGGGCACCGAAGCCATGGGCGCGCCGAACCTGACGCACCCGGCCGGTTTCATCTACGGCACCAGCCTGACCCAGCTCGAGCAAACCATTCGCCATGGCCGTCAAGGCCACATGCCCGCTCAGAACGAGCTGCTGGGCAACGATAAAGTGCAACTGCTCGCCGCTTACGTATACAGTCTGTCAAAAAATACTGAGCAGTTGAGCGACAAGCTTCAAGCTGAAAGCTCCAAGTAAAATCACAAGCAATGTATACAATCCTGCAGGCGACATGATTCGTCTTGTCGCTTGCAGCTTGCAGCTTGCAGCTGCTTCCTTTTGTCGCACCCCTTCACCCCCTCTCCTTTCGGTTACCCGGATTCGGGTCTACGCTTGCTCGATGCGGACTGGCCCGTGCCGGTTCCAGGTCGACCCCGAGCGAGGCGTTGAACGAATCGGCTGACTGACATGGCCGCAAAGGCCGGTAGATACCGGCTGTCGTGCCCATTACCGTCCGTCACCCTAACCGAGCGTTCGAACACACCCCGTTACATCCGACCGGGACCCCTCGCTTTTTTCGTCCGCTGCG
Organism: Pseudomonas sp. Pseusp21; assembly: GCF_059492145.1. NCBI lineage: Bacteria > Pseudomonadati > Pseudomonadota > Gammaproteobacteria > Pseudomonadales > Pseudomonadaceae > Pseudomonas > Pseudomonas sp. Pseusp21. The sequence continues at coordinate 5,781,080 of NZ_CP168520.1, read as the reverse complement.
ACATTTTGTCCGAGGGCAATTTTGTCCTTACGCGGCGCATGGAAAGGCCGCAGAATCAGCGTTGGAAAGCATTGACCCAGGTCATGGCGCGTTGCATTGACCCCCTGCTTTCTACATACTTGCGGCCGATTTTAATCCTAATAAAACACCCAAACCGTGGAACCTTAGAATGAGCACAGCAATCAGTCCGACTGCTTATAACTATAAGGTAGTCCGCCAGTTCGCCATCATGACGGTGGTCTGGGGGATCCTTGGCATGGGGCTCGGTGTCTTCATCGCCTCGCAACTGGTCTGGCCGGAGTTGAACTTCGGTCTGCCGTGGACGAGCTTTGGACGCCTGCGCCCGTTGCACACAAACCTGGTGATTTTCGCCTTCGGTGGTTGTGCACTGTTTGCCACTTCCTACTATGTCGTGCAGCGAACCTGCCAGACGCGACTGATTTCCGACAGCCTCGCGGCCTTCACCTTCTGGGGATGGCAAGCGGTGATCGTCGGCGCGATCATTACCTTGCCGCTGGGTTACACCACCACCAAGGAATACGCGGAACTGGAATGGCCGATCGCCATTTTGCTGGCCATTGTCTGGATTTCCTACGGACTGGTGTTCTTCGGCACCATCACCAAGCGCAAGACCAAGCACATCTATGTCGGTAACTGGTTCTACGGTGCGTTCATCGTGGTGACCGCGATGCTGCACATCGTCAACCACATGTCGCTGCCGGTCAGCCTGTTCAAGTCCTACTCGGCCTACTCGGGCGCCACCGACGCGATGATCCAGTGGTGGTACGGCCACAACGCCGTGGGCTTCTTCCTGACCACCGGCTTCCTGGGGATGATGTACTACTTCGTGCCGAAACAGGCCGAACGTCCGATCTACTCCTATCGTCTGTCGATCGTGCACTTCTGGGCGCTGATCACCCTGTACATCTGGGCCGGCCCGCACCACCTGCACTACACCGCACTGCCGGACTGGGCACAATCGCTGGGCATGGCGATGTCGATCATCCTGCTGGCACCGAGCTGGGGCGGCATGATCAACGGCATGATGACCCTGTCGGGCGCCTGGCATAAGCTGCGCACCGACCCGATCCTGCGCTTCCTGGTGGTATCGCTGGCGTTCTACGGCATGTCGACCTTCGAAGGTCCGATGATGGCGATCAAGACCGTCAACTCGCTTTCGCACTACACCGACTGGACCATCGGCCACGTACACGCCGGTGCACTCGGCTGGGTAGCGATGATCTCGATCGGCGCGATCTACCACATGATCCCGAAACTGTTCGGCCGCGCGCAGATGCACAGCACCGGCCTGATCAACGCGCACTTCTGGCTCGCGACCATCGGTACCGTGCTGTACATCGCTTCGATGTGGGTCAACGGCATCACTCAAGGCCTGATGTGGCGTGCAATCAACGACGACGGCACCCTCACCTACTCGTTCGTCGAAGCGCTGCAGGCCAGCCACCCCGGCTTCATCGTCCGTGCCCTGGGCGGTGCGTTCTTCGCCAGCGGCATGCTGCTGATGGCTTACAACGTATGGCGCACCGTGCGCGCCTCGAACCCGGCTGAAGCCGAAGCCGCCGCCAAGATCGCCGTAGTTGGAGCTCACTGATGAAGCATGAAGCTGTCGAGAAGAATATTGGTCTGCTGGCCTTCTTCATGGTCATCGCCGTCAGCGTCGGTGGCCTGACCCAAATCGTTCCGCTGTTTTTCCAGGACGTCACCAACAAGCCGGTCGAAGGCATGAAGCCGCGCACCGCCCTTGAACTGGAAGGCCGCGACGTTTACATCGCCAACGGCTGTGTCGGCTGCCACTCGCAGATGATCCGTCCGTTCCGTGCCGAAACCGAACGCTATGGCCACTACTCGGTCGCCGGTGAAAGCGTCTGGGATCACCCGTTCCTGTGGGGTTCCAAACGTACCGGCCCGGACCTGGCCCGCGTCGGCGGTCGTTACTCCGATGACTGGCAGCGTGCGCACTTGTACAACCCGCGCAACGTCGTCCCCGAGTCGAAAATGCCGGCCTACCCGTTCCTCGTAGAAAACAAGCTCGATGGCAAAGACACGGCCAAGAAAATGGAAGTGTTGCGCACGCTCGGCGTCCCTTACACCGACGAAGACATCGCCGGTGCAAGAGATGCCGTGAAGGGCAAAACCGAAATGGACGCGCTGGTGGCCTATCTGCAAGGCCTGGGCACCATCATCAAAAGCAAACGGTGATTCTGATGGATATCGGGATGATTCGAGGCCTGGGCACCGTTGTCGTGATGGTTGCCTTCATCGGCCTGGCGTTGTGGGTGTTCAGCCCCAAGCGCAAGTCGGAGTTTGAAGACGCGACCTTGCTGCCCTTCGCGGATGATCCCGAAGCCATCAAGCACGTCGAGCAAGCTTCTAGGAGTAACAAAGAATGACTACATTCTGGAGTCTGTACGTCACAGTCCTCAGTCTCGGTACGATCTTTTCCCTGACCTGGCTGCTGCTGTCGACCCGCAAGGGCCAGCGCAGCGAGCAGACGGACGAGACGGTCGGCCACTCCTTCGACGGGATCGAGGAGTACGACAACCCGCTGCCGAAATGGTGGTTCATGCTGTTCGTGGGCACCATCGTGTTCGCTCTGGGTTATCTGGTGCTGTACCCGGGCCTGGGCAACTGGAAAGGCCTGCTGCCGGGCTACAACTACCTCGATACCGAGAAGCAGACCGCGTTCGCCAACGGCCAGACCGGCTGGACCGGCGTTCACGAGTGGGAAAAGGAAATGGCGCGTTCGGATGCCAAGTTCGGTCCGATCTTCGCCAAGTTCGCCGCCATGCCGATCGAAGAAGTCGCCAAGGATCCACAAGCCCTGAAAATGGGTGGCCGCCTGTTCGCCTCCAACTGCTCGGTCTGCCACGGTTCCGACGCCAAGGGCGCTTATGGCTTCCCGAACCTGACCGACGCCGACTGGCGCTGGGGCGGCGAGCCGGAAACCATCAAGACCACCATCATGGGCGGTCGTCACGCGGTGATGCCGGCCTGGGCTGAAGTGATCGGTGAGCAAGGCGTGGCCGATGTGGCTGCGTTCGTACTGACCAATCTGGATGGCCGCAAGCTGCCGGAAGGCACCAAGGCAGATCCGGCCAATGGCCAGAAACTGTTCGCCGCCAACTGCGTGGCCTGCCACGGCCCGGCGGGTAAAGGTACGCCAGCCATGGGCGCACCCGATCTGACCCACCCGGCCGCGTTCATCTACGGTTCGAGCTTCGCCCAACTGCAGCAGACCATCCGTTACGGCCGTCAGGGCCAGATGCCTGCCCAGGAACAACTGCAAGGCAACGACAAGGTTCACCTGCTGGCGGCTTACGTTTACAGCCTGTCCCACGGTGAAAAACCAGCGGAAGCCGAGGCCCAGTAAGGCCAACGCCTGAAGCAAACAAAGCGGCCCCGCCAATGAGAATTGGCGGGGCCGTTTTGTTTCTGCCTTTTTGAATGCCCGACCAGCGGTCAGGCTCGTCAGGCCTTCCCGGTTGTGAGACGAGGCATGAGGTAGTAACGTTGCTACATATCTTTTTCAGGAGAGGTCGCAATGATGGCCATCACCACCATTTCCAGCCGCGAATTCAATCAGGACACAAGCAGTGCCAAAAAAGCCGCACGCAATGGGCCGGTGATCATCACGGATCGTGGCAAGCCCGCCCACGTACTGCTAAGCATTGAGGAGTACGAAAAACTAACCGGCCTCAACGCGAGCATCGTCGATCTGCTGGTCATGCCTGAAGCGGCAGACATCGAGTTCGAAACCGAGCGTGCCGTGATCACTCACCGCCCTGTGGACCTGTCCTGAATGTATTTGCTAGACACCAATGTAATTTCCGAATTGCGCAAACCCCAGGCCGACAAGAACGTTGTCGCCTGGGCCAGAACGATCATTGCCCCTCGCATGTTTATCTCGGCCATTACGCTGAAGGAACTGGAGACCGGCGTCCTACGCATGGAGCGCCGTGATCCGGCTCAGGGAAAGATACTGCGCACCTGGCTCAAGCGCCACGTAATGCCGGCCTTCGATGCGCGAATCCTGCCGGTCGATGCAGCTGTCGCCCTGCGCTGCGCGCGCATTCATGTGCCGGATCAGGCCAATGAAAGCGATGCGCTGATTGCCGCGACGGCACTGGTTCATGGGCTGACGGTGGTCACCCGCAATGTCGCCGACTTTGAATCCAGCGGCGTTGCGCTGATCAATCCGTGGGAATGAAAGACCCGCATCTCAGCTTCACATCTCGCAACTGAAATTCGATGGGCACATTGGCTGGCAAGCGATAACGTCCTGCTGCAGCCGATGGGCTGCCTACCTCACAACTCATCTTGCAAGGAAGCTATCCGATGAACGAACAACATCCGAATCAGGAAACTGATCAGCCGATTCAAATGGGTGAACAGACGCCACAAATTGACGAAGCCAACAGCGACAGCCTGAGACGACAAACACGATCCATCGTGAACGAAGCCACTGCCGACAGAAAGCGCAGTACCGGCGGGATGGACAGCCTTGGCGGCGGCCGGTTGCTTTGACCGATTGATGAAAGCGGCGGCAATTTCCGGGTTTGGGTGACTGAGCCGTCGCGATGTCAGCAGCACCCATCGTCTATAGTCAATTGATCTGCATCATGCTTTGTTACATTCGCTACACCATTCATGATTTTTCCCCAACGCGACCAAAGGTCGCACCCGTTCGTCGGTAGTACAGGCGTATCATTGCGCCACCGCAACACCCCTTTTTGACCCCGGCCGGCACGTATCGACCGAGGCATTTTTCCACTGCCGTGGGATGCAATGATGAGCAACCAGATTCCGGTACACGACGTCACGCCACCCAGTAAGAACGCAAACAACAGCGTCGACCTTTACGCCTCTCGAGAAAAAATCTACACCCGTGCTTTCACCGGCCTGTTCCGCAATCTGCGGATGATGGGCGGCGCGGCGCTGTTCCTGCTGTATTTCGGTACGGTGTGGTTGAACTGGGGCGGTCACCAGGCAGTGTGGTGGAACCTGCCGGAGCGCAAGTTCTTCATTTTCGGCGCCACCTTCTGGCCGCAGGATTTCATTCTGCTTTCCGGGCTGTTGATCATTGCCGCCTTCGGTCTGTTCTTCATCACCGTGTATGCCGGCCGGGTCTGGTGTGGTTACACCTGTCCCCAAAGCGTCTGGACCTGGATTTTCATGTGGTGCGAGAAGGTCACCGAAGGCGACCGCAACCAGCGCATCAAGCTCGACAAGGCGCCGATGAGCGCCAACAAGTTCCTGCGTAAATTCGCCAAGCACGCGCTGTGGCTGCTGATCGGCTTCGTCACCGGCATGACCTTCGTCGGCTACTTTTCGCCGATCCGCGAACTGGTAATCGAATTCTTCACCGGGCAAGCCGATGGCTGGTCGTATTTCTGGGTCGGTTTCTTCACCCTCGCCACCTACGGCAATGCCGGCTGGCTGCGTGAGCAGGTGTGCATCTACATGTGTCCGTATGCACGCTTCCAGAGCGTGATGTTCGACAAGGACACGCTGATCGTTTCCTACGACCCGCGTCGCGGTGAAAGCCGTGGTCCGCGCAAGAAAGGCATCGACTACAAGGCTCAGGGCCTGGGCGACTGCATCGACTGCACCATGTGCGTCCAGGTCTGCCCGACCGGCATCGACATCCGCGACGGCCTGCAGATCGAATGCATCGGCTGCGCCGCGTGCATCGACGCCTGCGACAGCATCATGGACAAGATGGATTACCCGCGCGGACTGATCAGCTACACCACCGAGCACAACTTGTCCGGGCAGAAAACCCATAAACTGCGGCCACGCCTGATCGGTTATGCCGTGGTGCTGCTGGCGATGATCAGCCTGTTGGTGACGGCCTTCTTCATGCGTTCGCTGGTGGGTTTCGACGTCAGCAAGGACCGCGTGCTGTACCGCGAAAACGCCGAAGGCCGGATCGAAAACGTCTACAGCCTGAAGATCATGAACAAGGATCAGCGCGACCACACCTACGTGCTGGAAGCCGCCGGTTTGCCGGATCTGCGCCTGCAAGGCAAACGCGAGATCAAGGTGCCGGCCGGGGAAATCTTCAGCATGCCGGTCGAGCTGTCGAGCGCGCCTGAACAACTGCCATCAAGCACCAACGAGGTGAAATTCATCCTCAGGGATGCCGATGACGACAGCGTCCACGTAGAAGCCAAGAGCCGGTTCATCGGCCCACAAAATCGTTGAGAGAACTGAACATGCCCGCAGCAAACGCCGCAAGTCCCTGGTACAAGCACCTTTGGCCATGGATCATCATCGCGATTCTGGCCTGTTCGGTGACCCTGACGCTGTCCATGGTGACCATCGCGGTGAACAACCCGGACAACCTGGTCAACGACAACTACTACGAGGCCGGCAAGGGCATCAATCGTTCGCTGGACCGTGAATTGCTGGCTCAGACCCTGAAGATGCGCGCCGCTGTGCACCTGGATGATGTCACCGGCGAAGTCGACCTGCGCCTGAGCGGCGACAGCCAGCCGAAAACCCTGGAACTGAACCTGATCTCGCCGACCCAGCCGGAGAAGGATCGCAAGATCGTCCTGGCCCGCAGCGAGACTGAAACGGGCCGCTACATTGGCCAGTTGAGCGACAAGGTCGAAGGCCGGCGCTTTGTTGAATTGCTGGGCACTCAGGACGATCACGTGTGGCGGATGTTCGAGGAAGAGCTGGTCAACCATGACAAGGATCTGTTGCTGGGTGATGAGCCGTTGCAGGGTGCAGAAGACCTGAAGAAATAAGCCTTACTCTGATCGTTCCCGCGCTCTGCGTGGGCACGCCGCCAGGGACGCTCCGCGTCCCAGCCGAAGCGGACGCGGAGCGTCCGGGGAGGCATTCCCACGCGGAGCGTGGGAACGATCATCGGAACGCCTCATGACCATTCCAATCCCCTGCTACCACTGCGCCCTGCCCGTCCCGTCCGGCAGTCGCTTCACCGCCGTCGTGCTCGGGGAATCCCGCGAGTTCTGCTGCCCCGGCTGTCAGGCCGTGGCCGAAGCCATCGTCGCCGGCGGCCTGGAAAGTTATTACCAGCATCGCAGCGAAGCTTCGGCCAACCCCGAAGCGCTGCCGGTGCAACTGGTCGATGAGCTTGAGCTGTACGACCGCGCCGACGTGCAGCAACCCTTCGTGCGCCACGAAGGTGAGCTGGCCGAAACCACGTTGCTGATGGAAGGCATCAGTTGCGCCGCGTGCGGCTGGCTGATTGAGAAACACCTGCGCACCCTGCCCGCCGTGGCCGAGGCGCGGCTGAACCTGTCCAACCATCGCCTGCATGTGCGCTGGGCTGACGGGCAATTGCCGCTGAGCCAGATCCTCGGCGAACTGCGCCACATCGGTTACGCCGCACACCCGTATCAGGCCGACCGCGCCAGCGAACAACTGGCCAGCGAAAACCGCCTCGCCCTGCGCCAGCTCGGCGTCGCCGGGCTGCTGTGGTTCCAGGCGATGATGGCGACCATGGCGACCTGGCCGGAATTCAACATCGACCTCAGCCCCGAGCTTCACACCATCCTGCGCTGGGTCGCGCTGTTCCTCACCACGCCGATCGTGTTCTACAGCTGCGCGCCGTTTTTCAAAGGCGCCATGCGCGACTTGCGCACCCGTCATCTGACCATGGACGTCTCGGTGTCGCTGGCGATCGGCGCGGCTTACGTCGCCGGGATCTGGACCTCTATTACCGGGGTCGGCGAGCTGTATTTCGACGCAGTGGGCATGTTCGCGCTGTTCCTGCTCGCCGGGCGCTACCTCGAACGCCGCGCCCGGGAGCGCACCGCTGCCGCCACCGCACAACTGGTCAATCTGCTGCCGGCCTCGTGCCTGCGCCTCGACGACGCCGGCCAGAGCGAACGCATCCTGCTCAGCGAACTGCGCCTCGGTGATCGGGTGCTGGTGCAACCGGGCTCAGTGCTGCCGGCGGACGGCAAGATCCTCGATGGCCAGTCGAGCATCGACGAATCGGTGCTGACCGGCGAATACCTGCCGCAACCGCGCACCAAAGGCGATGCGGTCACTGCCGGCACGCTGAACGTGGAAGGTGCGCTGACCGTCGAGGTGCAGGCACTCGGCCAGGACACGCGGCTGTCGGCCATCGTCCGCCTGCTGGATCGCGCCCAGGCGGAAAAACCACGGCTGGCGGAAATCGCCGACCGCGCCGCGCAATGGTTCCTGCTGCTGTCGTTGATCGCGGCGGCCGCCATCGGCCTGCTGTGGTGGGAACTGGATTCGTCACGGGCGTTCTGGATCGTCCTCGCGATGCTGGTTGCAACCTGCCCGTGCGCGCTGTCTCTGGCGACGCCGACCGCCCTCACCGCCGCCACCGGCACCCTGCACAAACTCGGCCTGCTGCTGACGCGCGGTCATGTGCTGGAAGGCTTGAATCAGATCGACACGGTGATCTTCGACAAGACCGGCACCCTCACCGAAGGCCGACTGGTACTGCGTTCGATCCGCCCGCTCGGGGCCCTCGACAACGATCAATGCCTGAGCCTGGCCGCCGCCCTGGAAAACCGTTCCGAACACCCGATCGCCCGCGCCTTCGGTCGCGCGCCACTGGCTGCCGAAGAGGTCCATAGCACGCCGGGGCTGGGGCTTGAAGGGTTGGTCGGTGAACAGCGTTTGCGCATCGGCCAGGCGGATTTTGTCTGTGATCTCAGCGGCGTGCCTGTGCCCTCGATGCCGAAGGAACCGGGGCAATGGTTGCTGCTCGGTGACAGTAACGGACCGCTGGCCTGGTTCGCCCTCGACGACCGCCTGCGCGACGACGCCCCGGCCCTGCTCGCGGCGTGCAAGGCACGCGGCTGGCGCACGCTGCTGCTGTCGGGCGACAGTTCGCCGATGGTCGCCAGCGTCGCCGCCGAACTGGGCATCGACGAGGCCCGGGGTGGTCTGCGTCCGGACGACAAGCTGCAAGTGCTGCAACAACTGCACAAGGAAGGCCGCAAGGTGTTGATGCTCGGCGACGGGGTCAACGACGTGCCAGTGCTGGCCGCTGCGGACATCAGCGTGGCCATGGGCTCGGCCACCGATCTGGCGAAAACCAGTGCCGATGCGGTGTTGCTGTCCAACCGCCTCGACGCCTTGGTACAAGCCTTCACGCTGGCCCGCCGCACCCGTCGGGTGATCATCGAGAACCTGTTGTGGGCCGCGCTGTACAATGGCCTCATGTTGCCGTTCGCCGCCCTCGGCTGGATCACTCCGGTGTGGGCCGCCGTCGGCATGTCGATCAGTTCGCTGACCGTGGTGCTCAACGCCCTGCGCCTGACGCGCCTGCCGAGCGCGCCGGCCGTCAGCGCCTCGTCAGAAACCCGCCCGCTGCCGGCCTGAGCCGCGCGGGCATGGAGTACAGATGCCAGCTCTCTACGTGATGATTCCGGCCGCGCTGCTGATCGTGGCCATCGCCGTCTACATCTTCTTCTGGGCGGTGGACAGCGGCCAGTACGACGACCTCGACGGTCCGGCCCACAGCATCCTGTTCGACGACCAGGACCCGAACCACACTGCCGCTGTGGACGAAGCCAACCCCGCCAAACCGGACGACAAGGCGCCACCCCATGCTTGAACTGGCGCCGCTGCTGGTGTCTGCGTTGATCCTTGGCCTGCTCGGCGGCGGCCATTGCCTGGGCATGTGCGGAGGCTTGATGGGCGCACTGACCCTGGCGATTCCCAAGGAACAACGCAGCCGACGCTTTCGATTGTTGCTGGCCTATAACCTCGGGCGAATCCTCAGCTATGCCACGGCCGGTCTGCTGATCGGGCTGGCCGGTTGGGCGGTGGCCAACAGTCCCGCCGCGCTGTTCATGCGGGTTTTGGCCGGGTTGCTGCTGATCGCCATGGGCCTGTATCTGGCGGGCTGGTGGAGCGGTCTGACCCGCATCGAAAGCCTTGGCCGAGGACTGTGGCGTTACATTCAACCCGTCGCCAACCGCTTGCTGCCGGTGTCGAGCCTGCCCCGGGCCTTGCTGCTCGGCGCGCTGTGGGGATGGCTGCCGTGCGGGCTGGTTTACAGCACGTTGCTGTGGTCGGCCAGTCAGGGCAATGCGTTGGACAGTGCATTGCTGATGCTCGCCTTCGGGCTCGGCACCTGGCCGGTGTTGCTGGCCACCGGCCTCGCGGCCGAGCGGGTCACGGCGCTGTTGCGCAAACGCAGCGTGCGCATGGCCGGCGGTCTGCTGGTGATCCTGTTCGGTATCTGGACCCTGCCGGGGCCGCACCAGCACTGGCTGATGGGCCACTGATCCCGTTGATGCAAATCAAGATGCCTTTTCGCGCCCTCCCCTAGACTCGGCACACTGCCAGCCTATCCGGGGGAATGCCCGCATGCTCGACGCCATTCGTTGGGACACCGATTTGATCCGCCGCTACGACTTGGCGGGGCCGCGCTACACCTCGTACCCGACGGCCGTGCAATTTCACAGCCAGGTCGGCACCTTCGACCTGTTTCATGCCCTGCGCGACAGCCGCAAGGCCCTGCGCCCGCTGTCGCTGTACGTACACGTGCCGTTCTGCGCGAACATCTGCTACTACTGCGCCTGCAACAAGGTCATCACCAAGGATCGCGGCCGCGCGCTGCCCTATCTGCAACGGCTCGAGCAGGAAATCCAGCTGATCGCCTGTCACCTCGACCCGGCGCAGAAAGTCGAGCAACTGCACTTCGGCGGCGGCACGCCGACCTTTCTCAGCCACGATGAATTGCGCCAGTTGATGGCGCACCTGCGCAAGCATTTCAATCTGCTGGACGATGACTCCGGTGATTACGGCATCGAGATCGACCCGCGCGAAGCCGACTGGTCGACCATGGGCCTGCTGCGCGAATTGGGCTTCAACCGGGTCAGCATCGGCCTGCAGGATCTCGACCCGGCGGTACAACGGGCGGTCAATCGCCTGCAAAGTCTGGAGGAAACCCGCGCGGTGATCGACGCGGCGCGGACCCTGCAATTTCGCTCGATCAACATCGACCTGATTTACGGCCTGCCCAAGCAGACTCCAGATAATTTCGCCCGCACCGTCGAGGAAGTCATCAGCCTGCAACCGGACCGGCTCTCGGTATTCAACTACGCACACCTGCCGGAACGCTTCATGCCGCAGCGGCGGATCAACGGCAACGAACTGCCGAGCCCGGCGCAGAAACTGGAAATGCTGCAGCGGACCATCGAACAACTGACCGCCGCCGGCTATCGCTACATCGGCATGGACCACTTCGCCCTGCCCGACGATGAACTGGCGATTGCTCAGGAAGAATCGACCCTGCAACGTAATTTCCAGGGCTACACCACCCACGGTCACTGCGATCTGATCGGCCTGGGCGTGTCGGCGATCAGCCAGATCGGCGATCTGTACTGCCAGAACAGCAGCGACCTCAATCACTACCAGAACACCCTCGCCGGCGCGCAACTGGCTACCAGCCGAGGCTTGGTGTGCAACGCTGACGATCGCCTGCGGCGCGCGGTGATCCAACAACTGATCTGCAATTTCAGCCTGGACTTCGCCGAGATCGAGCGCAGCTTCAACATCGATTTTCAGGGTTACTTCGGCGCGCTCTGGCCACAATTGCAGGGCATGGCGCAGGACGGGTTGATCGAACTGGATCGCGAGCGCATCACCGTGCTGCCGGCCGGGCGACTGCTGGTGCGTTCGGTGTGCATGGTGTTCGATGCGTATCTGGAACAGCAGAATCGCCAGCGCTTTTCCCGGGTGATCTGACTTTTCATCAACAACGCAGGGGGCTGCGTATCCATAGCGGTCATCGAAACGGTGCCTTGCACGCCGTCCGAGACACGTTTATCGGCCGTCATCCCTGCGGCGTTTTGCCGGCCGGGCAATCTCGCCACAGGCTGGCCTGAATGTCCTCCGCTGGGTTACCCTTACGCCTTATGTGTGTTTTCCCACAAGGATTTAAGAAATGTCCGAGCCAGTTAAACTGCGCGCTCACAACCAGGCTAATTGCAAGGATTGCAGCCTGGCCCCTCTCTGCCTGCCACTTTCGCTGAATCTGGAAGACATGGAAGCGCTGGACGAAATCGTTAAACGGGGTCGCCCGTTGAAAAAGGGTGAGTTCCTGTTCCGCCAGGGCGACACCTTCGATTCCGTTTATGCAGTACGCTCCGGCGCTCTGAAGACCTTCAGCCTGAGCGATACCGGCGAAGAACAACTGACCGGCTTCCACCTGCCGAGCGAGCTGGTCGGGCTGTCCGGCATGGACACCGAGAAACACCCGGTTTCCGCCCAGGCCCTTGAAACCACCTCGGTCTGCGAAATTCCGTTCGAACGCCTTGATGAGCTGGCCCTGCAACTGCCGCAGCTACGCCGTCAGCTGATGCGCGTGATGAGCCGCGAAATCCGCGACGACCAACAGATGATGTTGCTGCTGTCGAAGAAAACCGCCGACGAGCGCATCGCCACCTTCCTGGTCAACCTGTCGGCGCGTTTCCGCGCTCGCGGCTTCTCGGCCAATCAGTTCCGCCTGAGCATGTCGCGCAATGAAATCGGCAACTATCTGGGGCTGGCGGTGGAAACCGTGTCCCGGGTCTTCACCCGCTTCCAGCAGAACGAACTGATCGCCGCCGAGGGCAAGGAAATCCACATCCTCGACCCGATCCAGCTCTGCGCCCTGGCCGGCGGCTCGCTCGAAGTCTGATCTCGACCCGCGGCCGAGCGAATCGTTTCAGCCGCGGGTATACTGCGCCGTTTGCAGCCCTGCCAGGACACCTCGACGATGGTCTTCGACTCCTTCGACATCAAATCCCTGATCCGCCCCGTGATCGACTTCCCGAAACCGGGTGTGATCTTTCGCGACATCACCCCGCTGTTCCAGTCGCCCAAGGCTCTGCGCCTGGTGATGGACAGCTTCGCCCACCGCTATGTCGAAGCCGACTTCACCCACATCGGTGCGATGGATGCGCGTGGTTTCCTGATCGGTTCGGTACTGGCCTATCAGTTGAACAAGCCGCTGGTGTTGTTCCGCAAGCAGGGCAAGCTGCCGGCGGACGTGCTGGCCGAAGGCTACGCGACCGAGTACGGCGAAGCGTTCCTCGAAGTGCACGCCGACAGCCTGTGCGAGGGCGACTCGGTGGTGATGTTCGATGACCTGATCGCCACCGGCGGCACGCTGATCGCAGCGGCCAACCTGATCCGCCGCATGGGCGCCCGCGTTCATGAAGCGGCGGCGATCATTGATCTGCCGGAACTGGGTGGTTCGCAGCGTCTGGAGGACATGGGGATTCCTACGTTCTGCCTGACGCAGTTTGCGTTGACTGATAAGTAAAACCCCGCGCCTGATCGTTCCCACGCTCTGCGTGGGAACGCCTCAACGGACGCTCCGCGTTCGGCTTTGGAAGGGACGCGGAGCGTCCCGGGCTGCATTCCCACGCGGAGCGTGGGAACGATCAAACACCGAAGATTACAGTCCCATCTGTTTGCTGATGATCTCGTTCATCACTTCCCGCGTCCCGCCGCCAATCGACAGAATCCGGTTATCCCGATACAGCCGCTCCACCAGACTTTCGCGCATATAACCCAGCCCGCCAAGAATCTGCACCGCCTCATTGGTAATCCGGTCCGAAGTGTCCGTGGCAAAGTTCTTGGCCATGGAAATCTCCTTGATCACGCTCTGCCCTGCCGCCATCTTCGCCGCCTGCCGATAGGTGAACTCCCGCGAGACTTCCAGCGCCGTGGCCATTTCCGCGAGGCGATGCTTGATCACCTGGAACTTGCCGATGGGTTTGCCGAACGCTTCACGCTCCTTCGCCCACTTCAGGCTTTCTTCCAGCGCCAGTTGCGCGGTCATGTTGGCCATCAGCGCCAGCGCCAGACGTTCGCTCTGAAAGTTGCCCATGATGCAGGCGAACCCCATGTTCTCCGCGCCAATCAGGTTTCCTACGGGCACCCGGCAATCATCGAAGAACAATTCAGCCGTGTCCGACGCCCACCAGCCCATTTTCTTCAGCGGCCGGCCGACGGTGAAACCGGGCGTGCCCTTCTCGATCAACAGCAGGCTGATGCCGCCAAAACCGGGCGCGCCGGTACGCACTGCGACGGTGTAGTAGTCGGCGCGCACGCCACTGGTAATGAAAGTTTTGCTGCCGCTGACTCGATAGTGGTCGCCATCGCGTACGGCGCGGGTCTGCAGGTTGGCGACATCCGAGCCGCCGCCCGGTTCGGTGACGGCCAGCGCGCTGATTTTCTCGCCGCTGAGTACTTGGGGGACGACGCGGTTACGCACTTCGGGCCGAGCCCATTTGACGATCGGCGGCAACCCGATATCGAGCGAACCGAGCCCGGCGACCAGCCCGCCGGAGCCGCAACGCATCAGTTCTTCGCTGGCGGCGATCTTGGCAAACAGATCACCTTCGTGACTGCCGCCGAGCGCTTCGGGGTAACCGATGCCGAGAATGCCGGCCGCACCGGCCTTCAGGTACAGCTCACGGGGAAAGCTCTCGGCTTCTTCCCACGCATCGATGTCCGCCAGGATCTCGCGCTCGACGAAACGTCTGACGCTGTCGCGGACCATTTGGTGGCTGGGGTCGAAGTATTCCTGGAAGGCGGGCATCGGCGAACTCCATGGAAGGGTTCGCCGAACTTAACCGAGCGCTTGCTTGGTTTTCAACAGGATTGTGTGACTCAGAGGGAAATCGGCTTGCGCCCGGCAAACGAGTGGGCCAGCGTGCCGCCGTCCACCAGCTCCAGTTCGCCGCCCAGCGGTACGCCGTGAGCGATGCGCGAGGCGATCAGGCCTTTGTTCTGCAGCAACTGGGCGATGTAGTGTGCCGTCGCCTCGCCTTCCACGGTCGGATTGGTGGCGAGGATGACTTCGGTGAAGGTGCACGCCTCTTCGATCCGCGCCATCAATTGCGGAATGCCGATGGCTTCCGGGCCCAGGCCGTCCAGCGGCGACAGGTGCCCCTTGAGCACGAAATAGCGCCCGCGAAATCCGGTCTGCTCGACCGCGTAGACGTCCATCGGCCCTTCCACCACGCACAGCAGCGTGTCGTCGCGACGGGTGTCGGCACATTGTGGGCACAGATCGTCTTCGGTCAGCGTGCGGCACTGGCGGCAGTGTCCGACCCCTTCCATGGCCTGGCTCAAGGCCTGGGCCAGGCGCGTACCGCCGCTGCGGTCACGTTCGAGCAACTGCAACGCCATACGCTGGGCAGTTTTCTGACCCACGCCCGGCAAGGTTCGCAGGGCGTCGATCAGTTGGCGAATCAAAGGGCTGAAGCTCATGGGGAAAAAGTCCGACAAAACAACGAGACGCGGTTTATACCCGCGCCTCCGGCCAGCGTCAAATCCTCAGTCCTGGGCGACCTTCACCACCAGTTTGCCGAAGTTGCGCCCCTCCAGCAGCCCGATAAACGCCTCAGGCGCCTGCTCCAGGCCCTCGACCACGTCCTCGCGGAATTTCACCTTGCCATCGCGCACCCACGGCACCATCGCGCTGATGAATTCCGGCTGACGGTCGCCGTAGTCGTCGAACACGATGAAACCCTGAATCCGTACCCGTTTGGTCAGCAAGGTGCGTTGCAACATGGGCAGGCGATCCGGGCCTTTCGGCGCTTCCGAAGCGTTGTAGCCAGCAATCAGGCCACACAACGGGACCCGCGCCTTGGGATTGAGGAGCGGCACGACGGCATCGAAGACGTGACCGCCGACGTTTTCATAATAGATGTCGATGCCATTGGGGCAGGCCTTGGCCAGTTGTTCGGCGAAATCCGGCGCCTTGTGATCGATACAGGCGTCGAAGCCCAGTTCCTCGACCACGTATTTGCACTTCTCGGCACCACCGGCCACGCCGACGGCGCGCAGGCCTTTGATCTTGGCAACCTGGCCGACCACCGAACCCACTGCGCCGGAAGCGGCGGCGACCACCAGGGTCTCCCCTTCTTTAGGCTGACCGATGTCCATCAATCCCATGTAGGCGGTCATGCCCGGCATGCCCAGCACGCCAAGCGCCATTGACGGACTCGGCAGGCCGGACGGGATCGGGATGATGTTGCGGCCATCGCTGATGCTGTGGCTTTGCCAGCCGGTGGCACCAACCACCAGATCGCCGGCGTGGAATTTCGGATGACGCGACTGCTCGACCCGGCTGACAGCGCCGCCGGTCATCACTTCGTCGATTTGTACCGGCGCCGCGTAGGACGGCGCGTCACTCATGCGCCCGCGCATGTAGGGATCAAGCGACAGGTACAGGGTTTTGAGCAACACCTGGCCGTCTTCAAGGTCCGGCAGCGCCTCGCGCTCCAGACGGAAGTTCTCGGGCGTTGGCGCACCTACCGGCCGCGAGGCAAGCACGAAGCGTTGATTGAGGGTCAGAGGGTCGGACATGTCAGCGTCTCCTTTGAATGATGAATTCGGCGGTATAGGGAGCAGACCGTTGCAGCTATTGCGCGTTCGATGTTTCGTCAGCCGGAAACAAAAATGCCAGGCGCGATGCCTGGCATTTTTTGTAGCTCATCCAACCCGCAAAGGCGAATCAGAACGGCAGTTTCATACCGGCCGGCAGGTTCATGCCAGCGGTCATGCTGCCCATTTTGGCCTGGCTGTTGGCTTCGATCTGACGCACGGCGGCGTTGACGGCTGCAGCCACCAGATCCTCGACCACTTCGCGGTCGTCTTCGTCCAGGCCCGGCAGTACGCTCGGGTCGATGCTGACTTTCTTCACGTCATGACGACCGGTCATCACCACGGTGACCAGATCGCCGCCGGCCTTGCCGGTAACTTCGGCATTGGCCAGTTCTTCCTGCATCTTGGCCATTTTTTCCTGCATCTGCTGCGCCTGCTTCATCAGGCCGGCCATGCCACCTTTCATCATGGGAATCACCTCAAAAGTACTTGGATCAAAACAGCGCCCGGCCATACAGGCCGGACGCCCTCAGTTATTAGCCCTGACTGACCAGGGCGTCGACAGGTTCAATAGTATCGTGTCGCACGACCGCGCCGAACTGCTGGACCATCTGCTGGATGAACGGATCGCCGTGGATCGATTCTTCAGCCTCGCGCTGACGGTTGGCACGGCGCCGGGACGCGGCCTGGGCCGGGGTTTCCTGTTCGGGCTTGATCAGCTCGATGGTCAGGGTCAGCGTGCGTCCGTGGAACTGGTTCAGCGCATCGTTCAGGCGACGCTGCTGGGTGGCGTTGAACAAGGCGCTGTGGGCCGGGTCCAGGTGCATCAGCCAGTTGTCGCCGTCGACCGCGATCAGCGTGCAGTTGGCGGCGATGCTGCCGGTCATGCCGGAGATCGGCAGTTTCGGGAACAGTTCCAGCCATTGCAGGGCCAGACCGGTGGCCGGCGCGGCGGCAGGTTCCGGCTCGGGTTCGGGAGTCGGTTCTGCGGCGTGTTCGCTGGCCAGATCGTCGAGGTAACTGTAGGCCGAATCCATGTCCGGCTCGATGTAATCCTCGTCGAGCGGCGGCTCGTCGTCCATGTCCATGCCCGGTGTGGCGGCATCGACGTCGGCTACTGACGGCTCGGGGATCGGCGCGGCGGCCCACTCTGGGGCGTCCGGCACGACGCTGTCCGGAGTCGGCAGTGGCATTGGCGGCAAATCGGGTTGTTCGGCGGTGGTTTCCAGAACGGGCTCCACCGCTGGCTGCTGCACAGGCGCCGGTTCTACCGGGTCATTCCACGGCAGATCGACAACTTCCTCAACAGCAACCGGCTCTGGCTCTGGCTCAGGAACGGGTTCCGGCACAATCACCTGGGCAACCGGTGCAGGCTCGGGAGCAGGCTCGGGAGCAGGCGCAACCACCAGTGCTGGCGCGGGTGTGGGTGCAACAGCCGCAGCAACTACCGGCGCAGGTTTAGGCGCGGCAGCCACTGAGTTTGCGGAATCAACTGTGGCCTGGCTGATCCCCACTGGCTTTAGCGGTTGCCTCGGGGCGTCCGCCGTGTCCGCCGGCCGGAAGGCCAGCATCCGCAGCAGGACCATTTCGAAGCCGCCTCGCGGGTCCGGCGCCAGCGGCAAGTCGCGGCGACCGATCAGGCCCATCTGGTAATAGAACTGCACGTCTTCGGCCGGCAACGCCTGCGCCAGTGCCAGCACCCGGTCACGGTCGCCATGACCGTTGTCGACACCTTCCGGCAAGGCCTGGGCGATGGCGACGCGGTGCAGCACGTTGAGAATTTCCGAGAGCACGCCGTTCCAGTCCGGCCCCTGTTCGGCCAGGTGGCGCACGGCTTCGAGCAACGCCTTGGCGTCGCCTTCGATCAGCGCGTGCAGCACGTCGTAGACCTGGCCGTGATCCAGCGTACCGAGCATAGCCCGCACGTCGGCGGCCAGCACCTTGCCTTCACCGAAGGCGATGGCCTGGTCGGTCAGGCTCATGGCGTCACGCATCGAACCGTCGGCCGCGCGGCCGAGCAGCCACAGTGCGTCGTCTTCAAACGGTACGTTTTCGGCGCCCAGAACGTGGGTCAGATGCTCGACCACCCGCTCAGGCGTCATGTTCTTCAGGGAGAACTGCAGGCATCGCGACAAAATCGTTGCCGGAAGTTTCTGCGGGTCGGTGGTCGCCAGGATGAACTTGACGTAGGGCGGCGGCTCTTCGAGGGTTTTCAGCAGCGCATTGAAGGAATGGCTGGAGAGCATGTGCACTTCGTCGATCAGGTAGACCTTGAAGCGCCCGCGGCTCGGGGCGTACTGCACGTTGTCGAGCAGCTCGCGGGTGTCCTCGACCTTGGTCCGGCTCGCGGCGTCGATTTCGATCAGGTCGACGAAACGGCCTTCATCGATCTCACGGCACACCGAACACTCGCCACACGGGCTTGAAGTGATACCTGTTTCACAGTTCAGGCATTTGGCGATGATCCGCGCAATCGTGGTCTTGCCGACGCCCCGCGTACCCGTGAAGAGGTAGGCGTGGTGCAGGCGCTGGCTGTCCAAGGCATTGATCAGAGCCTTGAGCACATGGGTCTGGCCGACCATTTCGCGGAACGAGCGCGGACGCCATTTACGTGCAAGAACCTGATAACTCATCGAAAACCGTCGCGGCAAAGGAAGCAGAAGCGGCTAATGCTAGCGGAGCAAGGGCAAAATTGCATCCGGTGTGCTCGTCTATTCTGGCTAAGCTGCATGGGCAGGGGCTTTTATCGGTTCGGGATCGGGAATTACCGGAGCGTTTATGCGGTGGGCCGTGGGGGCAATACTGGGAATCAGCCTGAGCGCGATGGCGTCGCAACCGCCACTGCGCTTCGCCGTTGCCGACAGCTGGGCGATGCCGATGGTGCAGATCGAACGCGGCCGCCCGACCCAGGGCATCCTCTACGACATGATGCTCAGCCTGGCGACCCAAGTCGGCGTGCCAGCACAATTTCACGTCCTGCCCCGCGCCCGGGTGCAGAACGCCATGGAACACGGCGAAGTCGACGTGCGCTGCTATGCCGCACAATCCTGGTTGCCGAACCTGTCCGGCGATTACATCTGGAGCCTCCCGCTGTTCTTCCAGCGCGACCTGCTGATCAGCCGTCAGGACCAACCAACCAGCGCAGATCCGGCCCACCTGCCCCGCCAGTCGATCGGCACCGTGCTCGGCTACAGCTACCCCACGCTGCAACCGATATTCGACGCCGATCGACTCTGGCGCGAAGACGCACGCAATCAGGAGCAGGTGCTCGACAAACTGCTGGCCGGCCGCTACCGCTACGCGGTGAGCAATCAATGGACCCTGGACTGGTTCAACCAGCGCCTGCTGCCGGGGCAACAACTGCAAGCGGTGGCGGTGTTGCAGGAGCAGAAGGTCGGCTGCTATGTACGCAATGATCCGAACGTGCCGGTGCAGCAGATATTGAGGACGTTGCTGCGGATGAAAATGTCGGGGGAGATTGATGACATCATTCGGTTGTATACCGGGAGCTCCGAGATCAGCCCATAACATTTTGGAGAGTGTGAGCTTTCGCGGAGGTTGCAGCGTCTTAAAACTGCCTGCACTAACGGCTGCTCCAATTTGCAACGATTTCCAAACAGCGCGCCTTCAGCTCATCCCTTTCAACACCGTAATGGAGCTGGCGATGGGCATCCGCAGTTATTGCTATCACGTTATCAACCGTATCAGGACCACCCTCTGAAAGCGGGATAATGTGATGAGTTTCTAAATAAACACCACCATTTGCCATCTTAAAGCCGGCAACTTTCGTTAGCTCACAGATGCCTCCAGATCGTGCTAATACTCTACGGCGAACGCTCGGATCACGAAAACGCTTCACTCCCCCATAAACATAGCTATCAACGCGCCCCTCAACGAGAAACTGATCGACGACTCTTCCATCAGCAGATATATCAGCCCCATCAAGAAATTCTTCAGCTCCAGTATTTCTACAGATAATGTTTGGCTGATCTCGCTCGCCACGAACCAAAACGAAGGCTCCTGTAGCACTGTCAAACGACTCTACGAACCATGCTTGATCATCCAGCTCCCGCCCGACTGCACGATCATGCTCTGCTTCGCCTTCTTCTTTTTCGCGAACAGGTCCAGAGACTATAACTACCCGAACATTTTTTTCATTCACGTACGCAAGTTCAACGGTAGAACTGAAATGCTGTGCCCGCGTGATGCGCGGATCCTTGATTGTACGGTTTCTATTCCTTATGTCTTTTTCAAGTTGCCGTATCAGCGTGTCGGCATAGCTCCTCAGGTTTCCAACAAAACAGATTCGCCCACGACTATCGAGCTCCATTTCCTCGAACCAAACGCATAAAAGTAATACGTCACCATTTTCACTTCGAAAAGACCATTCGTAGCAGTACCCACCATTTGATTGAGGTAGGGCTACGGGCTGTCCATCTTTTCTTCTGAAGCTCCACGCTTGAATATCGATACCTGCGCTTTGCACGCAATCTATGATCATCCATTTGCCAGTTGGCTTTAGGGAATCCAGAACTGGCTCCATTGCGCACTTCCTTGTGATTTATGTGGATGCTCTTGAGGATAGCAGCCAATCGTATTGAGCACCCAGATGCTGCGACAACCGCGCGAATACTACTAGTGCACCACACTCTGTCCATGCAGGATGGAAGCTAGCAGAGCGAAAAATCGCAAGCACAAACCGCAATGGATGGCCGCCTAAATCGCTCCAACTTGTATGCTACGAACACTGTTTTTAAATGAAGCCCATCAATATCCATGCGACTCACGGAATTTCTGCGTTCTGCCTTGGTGTTCGTCCACCCATTCAACGACATCCATCGGAACGTAAAGCTTCACTTTTGCACGAGAAATTGCAATGTAAACAGCGCAAATCCGCCGATCGAACTCATAGGCATCCTTGAATCGCTCTTTGGTGAGCAGCTCAGGAGTTAAGAAAACCTCATCAAACTCCATGCCCCCCGTGCTTTCTGCAAGCATCAACATGCAGCATTTTTCAGAACGACCGATCATTCTGTTCAAACGAGTCAGATCGGCAATCTTGAAGCCTTTCTCCAGTTCGCCTTTGACCCATAGAAACGACAAGTCAAATTGGTTGGCGTCGCACACTTGCTGCCAATCAGTCATATCACTGAAATACCGATGTGCACCATTCGGGATGGCGTCGATACTGTAAAAATCAGGTTTAAACAATGCGATAGCGGTAGTCATGAAACGCTTGAGGTCATCCTCTGCGCCATCCGAAAAGCTAAACGCGCAATTGGCATCGTGCAAGGAGATCGCCCATCTCACCGTATCCCAGGGCGATGCCGTCAGTACTACACAACCTTCAGGTGGAACAAAACCTGGCGAGTAGATTTCTATACCGACGTCAGCGTCACGAGCACCTTCGAATGGAATCTTGCTCTTCTCTGTATGAAGGGAGATCAACGGATTGACCAAACGCTCAACATTGCGGCCTGAGCGTACGGAGTAACAGACGTCACTTTGCCGAACCTCACGCTTTCTTTTGACTACGTCACGATTGGCATGCTGATACTCATCCCCCAGAGTTATCAGTACCTGACGCCCACGATCAATGATCTGTAAAAGCGACGCGGGGATGTCCTGACTCTCGTCAATCAGAATATGCGTATATCGGGCAGGCACCGCACATCCTGCCAAACTCGCCCGTTTTATCATCAATAAAGCTTCGAGGTCTGCTTGAGCGACCCATGTCGGATTCGCTGAGAGATAGACCCAAAGCCGGCTCGAATACTCGAGAAGCACTTTGGCATCCAGGGTAGACAAGGCGCGCTTGAAATGAGGGAAGTGTTTGGCCGACAGCGTGTGATCCGTAGAGCCGCAGTAGAGCTCAATCACCTTGAGGCAGATATCAAGGGTGGCCGGACCATTGCGAGACTGGAAACCGAGGATATTCAATTCCCGCGAAAGAGCATCCTTGCTCGGCCCTCTGAGCGAAACCTGTGCAGCTCTGGGCGCAAACTCATGCAACAACTTCCGTGCAAAGGTTTCGAAGGTGGCGCAAGAAGTCCCCTTACCTGCGCTTCCAATGCGCTTGCGCAGCGTTTCCAGCTTTGCCTTTGTGCGCGCCAACACCAAAGCCGCACCAGGTTGCAAACAGTCCATCAGGACGCTTAGCAGGTGGCTCTTTCCAATTCCCGCGTAACCTTGAACATGTAGATCCTCATCCAGATTTGCACGAAAGGTTCTGACCAACTTGTCTTGCGCAGCGCTCAACCAACGCTCACGGTGCTTAGGCGTGACCATCTGCTGGCTGAATGGGTTGTGGGCCTTATGGTGGCGGATTTTGTACCCAACATCCCATTTGCCATCAGACATCAGGTATTCCTGCGCCGACACTTCATCAGCCAGGAGGAAACGAAGATTCAAACGCTTGAGAGCTTTCAGGCCGCGGGTCAACTTATCATTGTTGAATAACCGTTGCGCTTCGGGCAGCAAACCTGCGCCTCCCAAGCTACGAGAATCAACAGCCCACGCAATAAGCTTGACCAGAATCTTCTCCGCCGCGACAGCATTCAGGTCTTTTTCGCCTGCCTGTGCCAAATTTTGAATGACCAGCACCGCCGCCAGTTCCGGATCGCTTAGGACGTCGAGATTTTTTGCGCCATTTGCCAGAAGCAAGCTCGCACACACTTCTTCTGTAATGGGCAGAAACGCAGGACTGGATAAATCAAAATGTTCCGGGTGCATAAGTCCTCTTAGCTAAGGCAGGGAACCTCACAAGCTCAATCCCAACCATGATCTTCATTCATTTCGGGATCATCCTCCTCTGGATCATCGACTGACCAGAGATCACTATCTTCAAATACCCGAACTATTTCATTTCGGATCGGCGTGACATGGCGAACATCATTGAGCCAACCCAATTCGACCAATCTGGATCGTACCTCTCCAATCGGCACACCCAGAGTGGTGCTCAAGCGGTAAAGGATCCTTTCGGCGATCTGGATATTTCCATCCTGATGGTCGACATAGATAACCCCATGCCCGCGCCACTTCACCTCAAAATGGTCAAGGAGTGGCGCCAAGTGTTCTGCCAAGTTTTCCTTTGCCATCCATTTCGAATCACTCATGGCTGACCTCGTCATTGATTCGAAGCTCAAAGCGATAGCCCCCGAAAGTGCCCGACATTTCTCCGGGATATCTGCCCCCCCCCTTCCCTACGCTGGCTCCTTCGGCACCGATTTTCCCCTTCAACTCACAAGCCGCCATATCGAGCAGCCTGAGCAAATTTTCGGGACTCTCGGCAGTCACGCGCAACTGCAGATCACATTTCTCCGCAACCATGTGAACTGAAGGCCGGGAATTCACTATCGGATCGAGAGATATGTCTTGCTGAGATTCATCCACGCGTTTGCTAGCGGCTGCACCACTTAGAATTGCAGCATGCTCTTCGTCCATGAGATCGAGCACCCTCGAAAGCTCAAGGGTCTTTTCAGGATGCAATTGCATCTGCTCCTTGATCTCTAGGCGGCGTAGCTGCCAGTCCCGAATTTTTGCTTGGGTCGAGTTATCCATTTCACCCACTTAGACTAGTTTTCAATGCTGGGTAACGGAGTATGACAGCCTTCATCTGCGATGGTTAAAAGCACGTGCAGGACAGGAAAGCCATTTCATTAAATATGGCGGCATTGCGAGACGGGATCCCACAGGAAGAATTTGCGTGCTCCACCAAATCGCAGGCATAAAAAAACCGCAGTGGGCGAAACCCATGCAGTTCGGTGTTGATTCGTTCGATGTTCGTTAAGGTGGTAACCCTACCAGCCACACCCCGGCACACAATGTTCCCGCTGTGGCTGCTGCCTTCCGGCTCTGACCAGGTTCACGGGTAATCGTTGCGGGGGGACCGATAGGGTCACCATAACGACACTCGCCTGTCGGCGAGCCGCGCCATTGTACCTATCTGAGACGAAGTTACAACTGCTCGTTGCAGATTAAAAATATGAAGGGCTTCAAGCACTTGCTATTGCGCCTGAAGCACCTCGTCCGCCCGACCGCCCTCTTGCTGGATCACCAGATGAATGAAGTGCAGCTTGGCGATTGCCGCCGGCGGCAGGACGAAGGGATAGAAATCCGGCTGACCCATGCTGCGTGACAGTTCGTTGAGCATGCCGGCCAGTTCGATCCACGCGTTGACGAACGACAGGAACGCCGCGCCGCCGGGATGTTCGGGGTCGTACAGCGTGCTCGACGGAAATGGCTGGTAGTCGAGGTCCATCTCCCGGGCGCTCATGCCGAAACCCAGCGCCGTGTCCACCGCGTCCATCATGTGCAGGTAATGCGCCCAGGTTTCCGCCCAGTCTTCCCACGGGTGCATGGTGGCGTAGGCGCTGACGTAATGCTGCGACCAGTCCGCCGGCGCGCCCTGTTGATAATGCCGCTCCAGCGCCTCGGCATAACTGGCGCGTTCGTCGCCGAACAGGTTGCGGAAGGAACCGAGCCACGGGCCGTTGTCGATCAGGCGATCCCAGTAGTAATGCCCGACCTCATGGCGAAAGTGCCCGAGCAGCGTGCGATAAGGTTCGTGCATCTGCGCCCGGACGCGCTCGCGGTGGGCGTCGTCGGCTTCTGCGATGTCGAGGGTGATCAGGCCGTTGGCGTGGCCGGTCATCGGCGCGTTGCCTTGCAGATCGACGCCGATGAAATCGAAGGCCAGGCCGGTGGCTTCGTCGAGCGTTTTCGGGATGACCGGCAGTCCAAGGCTGATCAGTTGCGCGACCAGTCGCCGCTTGGCGATTTCCACCTTGCGCCAGCGTTCGGGGTTTTCCGGGACGGACAGATCGGGAATGGTGCGATTCAGAGCGCAGGCCGCACACAGACTGTCGTGATCGTTGGCGGGCAGCAGCCAGTTGCAGGCGGCCGGGGTGTCGAGGTTGGCGCAGCGCCGGAACAGCCCGGCGTCGGGATCGACGTCCAGCGTCCAGGTGCCCTCTTGCGGCCCCGGTTGCAGCGAGGTCAGCCGGCTGTGTTCCGGTTGATAACCCAGCGCCGCGTTGCAGGCCAGGCACTGGCTGTTGCGAAAGAACAGCGACTGGCCGCAACGGCACGGCCAGACTTTGCTGTTGCGCGAGGATTCGCCCATCAACGGCGCGACGATGCGGGAACTGAGCTGCTCGAAAAAGCGGTACATGGCGATCTCTCCCTTGGGCTTGCCAAGACTAGATCATTCCCGCCCAAAGATCGTTCCCACGCTCTGCGTGGGAATGCATACCGTGACGCTCTGCGTCACAGCGGACGCGGAGCGTCCGGGGCGGCATTCCCACGCGGAGCGTGGGAACGATCATCAGGCGCTGATACCGTGCCCTTTCAGGAACGCGATAAAAGCCTCTTCGTCCATCACCTTCACACCCAGCTCGTTGGCCTTGGTCAGTTTCGACCCGGCGCCCGGCCCAGCGACCACGCAGTGAGTCTTGGCTGACACGGAACCGGCGACCTTGGCGCCGAGGCTTTCCAGGTGTTCTTTGGCGACATCGCGGCTCATCAGCTCGACCTTGCCAGTCAGCACCCAAGTTTCGCCAGCCAGCGGCAAGCCTTCGACGACTTTCTTTTCGCTCTGCCAGTGCATGCCGAAATCGCGCAGTTGCTTTTCGGCCGCTTCAGCCAGTTGACGATGCTCGGGCAAGGCAAAAAACTCGCGAACCGAGTTGGCCTGCTTCTCCGGCAGTGCCTGGCGCATGTCCAGCCAGTCCGCGTTCATCACCCCTTCCAGCGTTTCGAACTTGTCAGCCAGCTTCTGCGCCCCGCCCGGCCCCACCGAAGGAATGTGCAGCTTGTCGAGGAAGCCACCCAGCGTGGTGCTGGCGGCAAACTCGGCGCCCAGCTCGCCCTGATCCTGAATTTCCAGACCGTGGCCCAGCAACTCGGCGATCACCTGCTGGTTGTGCGCATCTTCAAAAAAGCTGTGGATCTCGTGCGCCACTTCCAGACCGATGTCCGGCAGGTACGTCAGCACCTGCGGCAAGGCTTGCTGGACGCGCTCCAGCGACCCCAGCGAACGCGCCAGCACCTTGGCCGTCTCCTCGCCGACATCCGGAATGCCCAGCGCATAGATGAACCGCGCCAGCCCCGGCTTCTTGCTGTCTTCGATAGCGGTCAGCAACTTGTTGCTCGACACTTCGGCAAAGCCTTCGAGGTCGACGATGTCATCGAACTTCAGGGCGTAAAGATCGGCCGGCGAACTGACCAGACCTTCGTCCACCAACTGCTCGACGCTCTTGTCGCCAAGACCTTCGATGTCCATCGCGCGACGGGAGACGAAGTGAATGATCGCCTGCTTGAGCTGTGCACCACAGGCCAGTCGGCCGACGCAGCGATACACCGCGCCTTCGCTGATGGTTTCCTTGCCCTTGCTGCGTTTGACCAGTTGCGTGCGTTCGACATGGGAACCACAAACCGGGCAACTCTCGGGAAGCTGCACCGGCCGCGCGTCTTCGGGACGACGCTCGGTGACAACCTGCACCACTTGCGGGATCACGTCACCGGCGCGGCGAATGATCACCGTGTCGCCGATCATCAGGCCCAACCGGGCGACTTCGTCCATGTTGTGCAGCGTGGCATTGGCCACGGTAACGCCGGCCACCTTGACCGGCTTCAAGCGCGCCACGGGTGTGACGGCGCCGGTGCGGCCGACCTGGAATTCCACGTCGAGCAGTTCGGTGAGTTCTTCCATGGCCGGGAATTTGTGGGCGATGGCCCAACGTGGTTCGCGGGCGCGGAAGCCCAGTTCGCGCTGATCGGCAATGCTGTTGACCTTGAACACCACACCGTCGATTTCATAGGCCAGCGAGTTGCGGCGTTCGCCGATATCGCGGTAGTAATCCAGACATTCTCCAATGCCCTTGGCCAGTTTCAATTCGTGGCTGATCGGCATGCCCCAGGCTTGCAGTTGCTTGAGGTTGCCGATGTGGGTGTCGGAAATATCGTGAGAGACCTGACCGATGCCATAGCAGCAGAATTCCAGCGGGCGGTTGGCGGTGATCTTCGAATCCAGCTGACGCAGGCTGCCGGCGGCGGCGTTGCGCGGGTTGGCGAAGGTCTTGCCGCCGACTTCCAGTTGCGAGGCGTTGAGGCGTTCGAAACCGGCCTTGGACATGAACACTTCGCCGCGCACTTCCAGGGTCGCGGGCCAGCCCGTGCCGTGCAGTTTCAGGGGGATGTTGCGCACCGTGCGCACGTTGACGCTGATGTCTTCGCCGGTGGTGCCATCGCCGCGCGTGGCACCGCGTACCAGCACGCCATCCTGATACAGCAGACTGACCGCCAGACCATCGAGTTTCGGCTCGCAGCTGTATTCCACCGCCGCGCCACCGCCGAACAGATCGCCGGCCGGCAGATCCAGACCCTCGGTCACCCGACGGTCGAACTCGCGCATGTCGGTTTCTTCGAAGGCGTTGCCGAGGCTGAGCATCGGCACTTCGTGACGCACCTGGGTGAACGCGGTCAGCGCGACGCTGCCAACGCGCTGGGTCGGCGAGTCGCTGGTGATCAGTTCCGGGTTGGCCGCTTCCAGCGCCTTGAGCTCGTGGAACAACCGGTCGTACTCGGCATCCGGAATGCTCGGCTCATCGAGGACGTGGTAACGGTAGTTGTGCTGATCGAGTTCAGCGCGCAGCTCTAGAATGCGGTCTTTGGCGGCAGTCATGGATGTTCTCTCATAAAGCAAAAGAGCAGCCGAGGCTGCTCAATCTATTTTGCCGATTGCCTCTTTATCGCGAGGCAACCTTTTCAATCAACGCTTCTGGGTCAGGGCGCGGCGTTCGAATTCGACGATGCGCTGACGGTAGTGCTCGATGGTCTGCGCGGTCAGGACGCTGCGCTGGTCATCTTTCAATTCGCCGTTCAGTTCCTGGGACAGCTTGCGGGCTGCCGCGACCATCACGTCGAAGGCCTGCTTCGGATGACGCGGGCCTGGCAGGCCGAGGAAGAAGCTCACCGCCGGGGTGCTGAAATGGTCGATGTCGTCCAGATCGAAGATGCCCGGCTTGACCGCGTTGGCCATGGAGAACAGCACTTCGCCGTTGCCGGCCATGCTTTCGTGACGGTGGAAAATATCCATCTCGCCGAAACGCAGACCGCTTTCCAGAATGTTCTGCAGCAGTGCCGGGCCCTTGAAGCCGGCCGGGTCGCGGCAGATCACGCTGATCACCAGCACTTCTTCTGCCTGCGGCTGATCCTTGTCGGCCACTGCCGGCGAAGACTTGGCGGCAGGTTCGACAAAATCATCGTCGCGGCTGCTGATGCTCGGGCCGCCGTCCAGGTCCAGATCGAGATTCAGGTCGCCCTGGGCCGGACCGCTGCTGCCACGCTTGCCGCGCTTGGAACCGGATTCGCGAGGCTCGCGAGCCGGCATGCTCACCGATGGCAGATCGTGCTCGTCCAGTTGCGGCTCTTTATGGGTATCCAGCACGCGG
Organism: Pseudomonas sp. Pseusp21; assembly: GCF_059492145.1. NCBI lineage: Bacteria > Pseudomonadati > Pseudomonadota > Gammaproteobacteria > Pseudomonadales > Pseudomonadaceae > Pseudomonas > Pseudomonas sp. Pseusp21. The sequence goes on along the minus strand of NZ_CP168520.1, from coordinate 5,752,254 downwards.
GCCGGGCCCAACAGCTCGGCGCTGGTGTCCTCGTCGGGCAGGTTGGACAGACTTCGGTCAAGACGGAATTTCAGTTTTCCCTTGCCGCCGCGCATACGGCGCCAGCCATCGAAAAGAATACCGGCTATCACAATGATGCCGATGACGATCAGCCACTCGCGCAGACCGATTTCCATGTAATCCCGTGCCTCTATAAAAAATGCTGAAAAATAAGGGGTTTACACTGTGCAAACCGCTTTAAAACGTGGCGCCAACTCTATGTTCTGACAGGCGTTTTGCCCACGTATACGAAAAATTGACATTAAACTAGCACGACCAAAGACAACTTTACACCGTCTGTCGAAATCGCCGCGCAAATTGTGTCGAATTGCCACTTTCATTCAAATAGCCCACCTGTCGTCAGCTTTGCGCAGCTCAGCTGCAAGTTGCGAGCTACAAGCTCTTCTCTTACAGCTCGCAGCTTATCGCTCGAAGCTGCGCCGCTAGGCGTCCACCATCGCCATCGCCTCCTCGACATCCACGGCTACCAGTCGCGAACAACCCGGCTCATGCATCGTCACCCCCATCAACTGGTCAGCCATTTCCATGGCGATCTTGTTGTGGGTGATATAGATGAACTGCACGGTCTGCGACATCTCTTTGACCAATCGTGCGTAGCGTCCAACGTTAGCGTCATCCAGTGGTGCGTCAACTTCATCGAGCATGCAGAACGGCGCCGGATTCAATTTGAAGATCGCAAAAACCAGTGCCAGTGCGGTCAGGGCTTTCTCGCCGCCGGAGAGCAAATGGATGGTGCTGTTCTTCTTCCCGGGCGGCTGCGCCATGATCGTCACCCCTGTATCGAGTAGATCTTCGCCCGTCAGTTCCAAATACGCCCGCCCGCCACCGAAAACTTTTGGGAAAAGTGCCTGTAAACCGCCATTGATCTGATCAAAGGTATCTTTGAAACGGTTACGGGTTTCCTTGTCGATCTTTCGGATGACGTTTTCCAGAGTCTCCAGCGCCTCCACAAGATCGGCGTCCTGGGCATCCAGATAACGTTTACGCTCGGATTGTTGCTGGTATTCGTCGATCGCCGCGAGGTTGATCGCGCCCAGGCGCTGAATCCGCGCGGCGATGCGTTCAAGTTCTTCTTCGGCAGCCTTCTCGCTGGCCTCGGCAGTCAAGGTGTTGAGCACGCCGTGCAGATCGTAGCCGTCTTCCAGCAATTGATCCTGCAGGGCCTTGCGGCGCACGGTCAGGGCTTGCCATTCCATGCGTTGCTGTTCGAGCTGGCCACGGATCAATTGCGATTGCTGCTCGGCCTGGGTCCGGCGTTTTTCTGCATCGCGCAGTTCGCGATCGGCGTCTTCCAAAGCAATCTGCGCAGTCTTGAGTTCGTCGTCGACGCTCATGCGCTTGTCGAGCAATTCTTCGAGTTTGAGGCGCAATTCTTCCAGCGGCGCCTCGCCCTCCTCCAGATTCAGGCTGAGCTGTTCACGTTTTTCAGTGAGGCGCTCGGCCTGCATTTCCAGACGCTCAAGGGCCTGGCGAGTCGAATCATGCTGGGCCCGCAGCGAGCCGAGGCGCACGGCCAATTGATGCGCGTGGTCCTTGTGCTGGCGGGCTTCCTGACGCACCCGATCCAGCCGCTCGCGCAGGCTGTCACGTTGAGCCAGCAGCAATTCGCGCTGCTCGGTATCGAGGGCCATGGCGTCGAGGGCCTCCTGCAACAGGATCCGCGCTTCGCCGATGTTTTCGTGTTCCAGCTCGCGCTGCTCGGCGAGCTCGACCAGCTCTTCGTCGAGGCGGGTGCGACGCAGGTTCAACTGCTCGGCCTTGGCCTTGCCGGCGGACAGTTGAGCTTTCAACTCGCCTTGCTGACGGGCTTCGTCTTGCAGCAAACGACGCAAATGTTCGCGGCCGTTTTCCTGCTGACGCTGTTGCGCGCGCAGGGTCTGCAAACGGGTTTCCATAGCCTCGACCGTGGCTTCGCGCTCTTCGCGTTCGGCATGCAACGATTCAATTTCCTGGCCGCGCGCGAGCATGCCGCTTTCGGCTTCGCTGGCGCGGCGCACCCGCAGGAAATGCCGGCCGATCCAGTACCCGTCGCGGCTGATCAGGCTCTGCCCGGCAGCCAGTTGGCCGCGCAGGGCCAGCGCCTGTTCAAGGCTGTCGACCGGTTTGACCTGCCCGAGCCACGGCGACAGATCGACCTGCGCCTCGACCTTGTCCAGCAGACTGCCGGCCACGCGCACACCGTCATTGCCGGGGCTGAGCAATCGCAGATCGCCTTGGGCAAAACCGGACAGATCCAAGCCGTCGAAATCATCCACCAGCACCGCTTGCAGGTCGGCGCCGAGCACGGTTTCCACCGCCAGCTCCCAACCGGCCTCGACCTTCAGGCCTTCGGCCAGACGCGGGCGCTCGGCGAGGTTGTGTTCCTTCAGCCATTCGGCAGTGCCGGTGCCCGGATCGAGCGCGGCCTGCTGCAAGGCCTCCAGCGATGCGAGGCGACCATTGAGGCGCTGCAAATCGCCCTGCGCCTGTTGCTGCGCAGTCAACGCCTGCTGCAATTCCTGGCGCAGTTGCTCAAGTTTTTCGACCTGGGCTTCTTCGCTGGTCTGCAAATCTTCAAGGGTGGCTTCGGACTCGGCGAGCTGCTCGCTGAGCTCCATGATCGCCGCATCTTCCGGATCGGCCGACAGCAGCGCCCGCTCTTCGCCCAGGCGCTTTTGCCGATCGGCCAAACGCTCCATGCTGGATTCCAGCTGCTGGATGCGCGACTGCTGCACTTCGGCCTGGCGACGGGGTTCAGCGGCGGTCAGGTTGAAGGCGTCCCACTGCTCCTGCCAGCCGTGCATCACGGCTTCGGAATCTTCCAGCGCAGCGGCGGCTTCTTCGGCGGCGGCGTTGGTGATTTCCTGCTCGGGAGTCAGTTGATCGAGTTCTTCGCCGAGGGTCAGCAGCAAGGTGCGGTCGTGGCCCAGGTGCGATTCGGTTTCGAGGCGTGCGCGCTCGGCTTCTTTCAGATCGTCCTGCAACTGGCGCAAGCGTTGCTGACCATGCTGGATGCTCTGCTCGACCCGGGCGATGTCGCCGCCGACCGAATAGAAGCGCCCCTGCACCAGATTGAAGCGCTCGGACAGGTCATGGTGACCGTCGCGCAGGCGTTCAATGGCGGCGTCGGCGTTGCGCTGCTCGGCGACCAGCGCTTCGAAGCTGATTTCCTGGTTGCCGATGATCGATTCACGCTGGCTGACCTGATCGTTCAGATCCTGCCAGCGCAGGGCCGACAATTGCGCCTTGAGCTGGCGTTCTTCGGCCTTGTATTCCTGATACTTCTTGGCGGCTTCGGCCTGACGGTGCAGGCGTTCGAGCTGGCGCTCGAGCTCTTCGCGCAGGTCGGTCAGACGGGCAAGGTTTTCGTGGGTGCGGCGGATGCGGTTTTCGGTCTCGCGCCGGCGCTCCTTGTACTTGGAGATGCCGGCGGCTTCTTCGATGAAGTTACGCAGGTCTTCCGGTTTGGACTCGATCAGCTTGGAGATCATCCCCTGCTCGATGATCGAGTAACTGCGCGGGCCGAGGCCGGTGCCGAGGAAAATGTCGGTGATGTCGCGACGACGGCATTTGGCGCCGTTGAGGTAATAAGTCGTCTGGCTGTCGCGGGTCACTTTGCGGCGGATCGAAATTTCCGCGTAGGCCGCCCACTCGCCCAGCAGCGTGCCGTCGGAGTTGTCGAACACCAGTTCGATGCTCGCCTGGCTCACCGGTTTGCGACTGGTCGAGCCGTTGAAGATGACGTCGGTCATCGACTCGCCGCGCAGGTTTTTCGCCGAGCTTTCGCCCATCACCCAGCGCACGGCGTCGATGATGTTCGACTTGCCGCAACCGTTCGGCCCGACGACTGCCGCCATGTTGCTGGGGAAGTTCACCGTGGTCGGGTCGACGAAGGATTTGAACCCCGCCAGCTTGATGCACTTGAGCCGCAAGGTCAGGCAACCGTCAGGGCGGACACCACCAGATCGCAGCTGCGCTGGGCGTAAGCCGTCAGCACGATGCGAATCTGCGGCAGGTCACGGGCGAGGACGGCGGCGAGCAGGCGTTCGAACAGGTCGAGGAACTCGCTCATCTCGGCCTTGCGCTGCTCCAGCGCGAGGAAGTACGCACGGCTCATGGCCGGTTGCAGGTTCTCGACGGTTTCCTGCAGGTACGGGTTGTTGGCGAACGGGTACGCGGCGCGCATGACGTTGAAGCTGTCGTCGACGAAGGTGCGGATGTCCTGACGCTCGTAGCTGGCGGTCAGGCGCTGCTGGATCTGCACGAACGGCGCCATGTCGGCCTGGGTCTGCCAGCCATTGGCCACGGCGTTGCCGAGCAGGATGTACAGCTCGCTCATCAGCGTGCACAGGCTCTGCACCTTGTGCGCCGTCAGCTCAGTGACGTGCGCGCCGCGGCGCGGCAGGATCGCGATCAGGTGACGGCGCTCGAGGATCAGCAAGGCTTCGCGGACCGAGCCGCGGCTGACGTTCAGCGCCAGCGTGACCTTCTGTTCCTGGATGCGCTCTCCCGGCTTCATTTCGCCGCGAATGATCCGTTCGGCGAGGTGGTGAGCGATTTGCTCGGCGAGGCTGTCCGGCGCCTTGAACGTCATGGTTGTCCTTCAAACTCTTCGATCTGCACAAGCGGCGCAGTGTAGCGCAATGCGCGGTCATGGCGGAGTGCCCGCACAGCGGTTTTTGGCACGATTCCCGCAAAAAAGCGCTTGATCCAATGAGGGTCAATACTGAAGAGACACGTGGTTGAGCGACAAAACGGCTTTTCCTGACCTTTAAGTCAGAAAACCATTGACCGAAAAGTCAGACCTGCTAAATTCGGCTCAAGTCGCTCAACAACAATAATGAGTCTGCGAGGCCTTCCGTGATCCAGTTTTTACTTAACCAGGAACTCCGTAGCGAGCACGCCCTGGACCCGAACCTGACCGTGCTCAACTACCTGCGCGAACACGTGGGTAAATCCGGCACCAAAGAAGGCTGCGCCAGCGGTGACTGCGGCGCGTGTACGGTGGTGGTCGGCGAGTTGCAGACGGATGACGATGGCCGCGAACACATTCGCTATCGCAGCCTCAACTCGTGCCTGACGTTCGTGTCGTCGCTGCACGGCAAACAATTGATCAGCGTCGAAGACCTCAAGCACAAGGGCGAACTGCACAGCGTGCAGAAAGCCATGGTCGAGTGCCACGGTTCGCAGTGCGGTTTCTGCACCCCCGGTTTCGTGATGTCGCTGTTCGCCCTGCAAAAGAACAGCGATGCACCGGATCAGGCCAAGGCCCACGAAGCGCTGGCCGGCAACCTTTGCCGCTGCACCGGCTACCGACCGATCCTGGCCGCCGCCGAACAATCCTGCTGCGCCAAGCAACCGGATCAGTTCGACGCCCGTGAAGCGGAAACCATCGCCCGCCTCAAAGCCATTGCCCCGACGTCGATCGGCGAACTCAACAGCGGCGACAAACGCTGCCTGGTGCCGCTGACCGTCGCCGACCTGGCCGATCTTTACGACGCTTATCCACAAGCCCGCCTGCTGGCCGGCGGCACCGATCTGGCGCTGGAAGTCACGCAGTTCCACCGCACGTTGCCGGTGATGATCTACGTCGGCAACGTCGCCGAAATGAAACGCATCGAGCACTTCGAGGATCGCATCGAAATCGGCGCCGCCACCGCCCTCTCCGACTGCTACGAAGCGTTGAACGCCGAGTACCCGGACTTCGGCGAGCTGTTGCACCGCTTCGCCTCCCTGCAGATCCGCAACCAGGGCACTTTGGGCGGCAACATCGGCAACGCCTCGCCGATCGGTGACTCGCCGCCCCTGCTGATCGCCCTCGGCGCGCAGATTGTGCTGTGCAAGGGCGAGACCCGCCGCACGCTGGCCCTCGAGGATTACTTCATCGATTACCGGGTCACCGCGCGTCAGGAAAGCGAGTTCATCGAGAAAATCATCGTCCCGCGCGCCACGGCCGAGCAGCGCTTCCGCGCCTACAAAATCTCCAAGCGTCTGGACGACGACATCTCTGCCGTCTGCGCCGCGTTCAACCTGCGCGTCGAGAACGGCGTGATCACCGACGCCCGCGTCGCCTTCGGCGGCATGGCCGCGATCCCGAAACGCGCCGCTCATTGCGAAGCGGTGCTGCTCGGCCAGCCGTTCAACAACGCAGTGGTCGAACGCGCCTGCACCGCGCTGGGCGAGGATTTCACCCCGCTCTCTGACTTCCGCGCCAGCAAGGAATACCGCCTGCTCAGCGCGCAGAACCTGCTGCGCAAATACTTCATCGAACTGCAAACACCGCACATCGAGACTCGGGTGACCGCTTATGTCTAACCATCACGGCGTAGAGAAAACGCAAGCTGAACTGGCTGAACTGTTCGCCAAAGACCTGACCACCGGCGTCGGCCGCAGCGTCAAGCACGACAGCGCCGCCAAACATGTGTCCGGTGAAGCGCAATACATCGATGACCGCCTGGAATTCCCCAACCAATTACACGTTTACGCGCGGCTGTCGGATCGCGCCCACGCGAAAATCATCAGCATCGACACCCAGCCCTGCTACGCCTTTGAAGGCGTGCGCATCGCCATCACCCATGAAGACGTACCGGGCTTGAAAGACATCGGCCCGCTGCTGCCGGGCGATCCGCTGCTGGCCATCGATGACGTGCAGTTCGTCGGTCAGCCAGTGCTGGCCGTGGCCGCCAAGGATCTGGAAACCGCACGCAAGGCCGCCATGGCCGCGATCATCGAATACGAAGATCTGGAACCGGTGCTGGACGTGGTCGAAGCCCTGCGCAAACGCCACTTCGTGCTCGACAGCCACACCCATCAGCGCGGCGATTCGACCACGGCTCTGGCCACGGCCGAACATCGCATTCAAGGCACGCTGCACATCGGCGGTCAGGAACACTTCTATCTGGAGACCCAGATCTCCTCGGTGATGCCGACCGAAGACGGCGGCATGATCGTCTACTGCTCGACCCAGAACCCCACCGAAGTGCAGAAACTGGTGGCTGAAGTCCTCGACGTGTCGATGAACAAGATCGTGGTGGACATGCGCCGCATGGGCGGTGGATTCGGCGGCAAGGAAACCCAGGCCGCGAGCCCGGCGTGCCTGTGCGCGGTGATCGCGCACCTCACCGGCCAGCCGACCAAGATGCGCCTGCCGCGTGTCGAAGACATGCTGATGACCGGCAAGCGTCACCCTTTCTACGTCGAGTACGACGTCGGTTTCGACAGCAACGGGCGCCTGCACGGCATCGCGATGGATCTGGCCGGTAACTGCGGCTGCTCGCCTGATCTGTCGGCCTCGATTGTCGACCGGGCGATGTTCCACTCGGACAACTCGTATTACCTGGGCGATGCGACCATCAACGGTCACCGCTGCAAGACCAACACCGCGTCGAACACCGCGTACCGTGGTTTCGGCGGGCCGCAAGGGATGGTCGCGATCGAAGAAGTGATGGACGCCATTGCCCGTCACCTGAACCTCGATCCGCTGGCCGTGCGCAAGGCCAACTATTACGGCAAGACCGAGCGCAACGTCACCCATTACTACCAGACCGTCGAGCACAACATGCTCGAAGAGATGACCGCCGAACTGGAAGAAAGCAGCCAGTACGCCGAGCGCCGCGAAGCGATCCGTCGCTACAACGCCAACAGCCCGATCCTGAAAAAAGGCCTGGCGCTGACCCCGGTGAAGTTCGGCATTTCCTTCACTGCCAGCTTCCTCAATCAGGCCGGTGCGCTGGTGCACGTCTACACCGACGGCAGCATCCACCTGAACCACGGCGGCACGGAAATGGGCCAGGGTCTGAACACCAAAGTCGCGCAAGTCGTGGCCGAAGTGTTCCAGGTGGAAATGGACCGCGTGCAGATTACCGCGACCAACACCGACAAAGTGCCGAACACCTCGCCGACCGCGGCCTCCAGTGGCGCCGACCTGAACGGCAAAGCGGCGCAGAACGCTGCCGAGACAATCAAGCGGCGTCTGGTCGAATTCGCCGCGCGGCACTACAAGGTCAGCGAAGAAGACGTGGAATTCCACAACGGCCACGTACGGGTGCGTGACCACATCCTGACCTTCGAAGCGCTGATCCAGCTGGCGTATTTCAATCAGGTGTCGCTGTCGAGCACCGGGTTCTACAAGACCCCGAAAATCTACTACGACCGCAGCCAGGCCCGTGGCCGGCCGTTCTACTACTTCGCCTTCGGCGCGGCGTGCTGCGAAGTGATCGTCGACACCCTGACCGGCGAGTACAAGATGCTGCGCACCGACATCCTCCACGACGTCGGCGCCTCGCTGAACCCGGCCATCGACATCGGCCAGGTCGAAGGTGGTTTCGTTCAGGGCATGGGCTGGCTGACCATGGAAGAACTGGTGTGGAACAACAAGGGCAAGCTGATGACCAACGGCCCGGCCAGTTACAAGATCCCGGCCGTGGCGGACATGCCGCTGGACCTGCGGGTGAAGCTGGTGGAAAACCGCAAGAACCCGGAAGACACGGTGTTCCACTCCAAGGCTGTGGGTGAACCGCCGTTCATGCTCGGCATCGCCGCGTGGTGTGCGATCAAGGATGCGGTGGCCAGCCTTGGCGATTACAAACATCAGCCGAAGATCGACGCGCCGGCGACCCCGGAGCGGGTGTTGTGGGGCTGCGAGCAGATGCGCCAGCTCAAGGCGGTGAAAGCCGTCGAAGCTGAAACCGAGGTTGTTTGATGATCGTTCCCACGCTCTGCGTGGGAATGCAGCCCGCGACGCTCTGCGTCGCATCCTGAACAGCGGACGCGGAGCGTCCAGTGATGCATTCCCACGCGACGGTTCGACGCCTCGACGTGGGAACGATCTGAGAGGTGAGATATGTACAACTGGATCGACGCCCTCGCCGACCTGCAGAACCAGGGCGAACCCTGCGTTCTGGTGACGATCATCGAAGAACTCGGCTCGACGCCGCGCAATGCCGGCTCGAAGATGGTCGTCAGCGCCCGCCAGACGTTCGACACCATTGGTGGCGGGCACCTGGAATACAAAGCCATGCAGATCGCCCGCGAGATGCTCGCCAGCGGCAGGCAGGACACCCATCTGGAGCGCTTCAGTCTCGGTGCCAGCCTCGGCCAGTGCTGCGGCGGCGCCACGGTGCTGCTGTTCGAACCGATGGGCCAGGTGCAGGCACAGATCGCCGTGTTCGGCGCCGGTCATGTCGGCCGCGCGCTGGTGCCGCTGCTCGCCAGCCTGCCCTGCCGGGTGCGCTGGATCGATTCCCGGGAAGAGGAATTTCCCGAACAGATTCCCCACGGCGTGCGCAAGATCGTCGCCGAGGAGCCTGTGGATGAAATCGACGACCTGCCCGCCGGCAGCTACTGCATCGTCATGACCCACAACCATCAACTGGATCTGGAACTCACCGCCGCGATCCTCAAGCGCAACGACTTCACCTGGTTCGGCCTGATCGGCTCGAAGACCAAACGGGCCAAGTTCGAACACCGCCTGCGTGACCGTGGCTTCGACGCCAGCGTCGTGCAACGCATGCGCTGCCCGATGGGCATCGGCGAAGTCAAAGGCAAGTTGCCTGTGGAAATCGCCATCTCCATCGCCGGCGAAATCATCGCCACCTATAACGCCAATTTCGGCCAGCACACCGCCAGCGCCGAACCGATTGCCAAACTGCTGCCGGTTTCGCGCCGCAGTCGGGCCGCCACACTCAAAGCCTCAAACTGATTAGAGAACCCTCATGCCTCTGACTCGCAAAGCCTACCGCGCCGCCATCCTGCACAGCATCGCCGACCCCGCCGAGGTCGGCATCGAAGCCTCCTACGAGTATTTCGAGGACGGCCTGCTGGTGGTCGATGGCGGCAAGATCAGCGCCCTTGGCCACGCCAGCGAACTGCTGCCGAGCCTGCCGGCGGACATCGAGATCACCCATCACAAGGATGCGCTGATCACCCCGGGCTTCATCGACACCCACATCCACCTGCCGCAGACCGGCATGGTCGGCGCCTATGGCGAGCAACTGCTGGACTGGCTGAACACCTACACCTTCCCTTGCGAAAGCCAGTTCGCCGACAAGGCCCACGCCGATGAAGTGGCGGATATTTTCATCAAGGAACTGTTGCGCAACGGCACCACCACCGCGCTGGTGTTCGGCAGCGTGCACCCGCAATCGGTGAACTCGTTCTTCGAAGCGGCCGAGAAGCTGGACCTGCGGATGATCGCCGGCAAGGTGATGATGGACCGCAACGCGCCGGACTACCTGACCGACACCCCGGAATCGAGCTACGTCGACAGCAAGGCGCTGATCGAGCGCTGGCACGGCAAGGGTCGTCTGCACTATGCAGTCACCCCGCGTTTCGCGCCGACCAGCACCCCGGAACAGCTGACCCTCGCCGGCCAGTTGCTCAGCGAATACCCGGATCTGTACATGCAGACCCACATCAGCGAAAACCTCAAGGAAGTCGAGTGGGTCAAGGAGCTGTTCCCGGAGCGCAAGGGCTATCTGGACGTCTACGACCACTATCAATTGCTCGGCGAGCGTTCGGTGTTCGCCCACGGCGTGCACCTGTGCGACGACGAATGCGCGCGCCTGGCGCAGACCGGTTCGGCGGTCGCGTTCTGCCCGACCTCGAACTTCTTCCTCGGCAGCGGCCTGTTCAACCTGCCGATGGCCGAGAAGCACAAACTGAACGTCGGCCTCGGGACTGACGTCGGCGGCGGCACCAGTTTCTCGCTGCTGCAAACCCTGAACGAAGCCTACAAGGTGATGCAGCTGCAAGGTGCGCGCCTGAGCCCGTTCAAGTCGCTGTACCTCGCCACCCTCGGCGGCGCGCGGGCACTTCGTCTGGAAGACAGGATCGGCAACCTGCAACCGGGCTCCGACGCCGACTTCCTGGTGCTGGACTACAACGCCACGCCGCTGCTGAGCTATCGCTTGAAGCAGGCCAACAACATTGCCGAGACGCTGTTTGTGCTGATGACCCTGGGCGATGACCGCACTGTGGCTCAGACTTATGCAGCAGGTGCGCTGGTACACCAGCGCTAACTGATTGCTCGATCGTTCCCACGCTCTGCGTGGGAACGATCAGACGGACAAAAAAAATCCCCCGGTACTTTGCAGTCCGGGGGATTTTTATTGCCTGTCGATTCGCCTCAGAGCTTGACCGCCGGCCGCCCCGGCTTCTTGGTCTGCAACAGGTGCGAGAACACTGCATGCAGATCGTCCGAAGCGCTTTCCTCGTCGAGGTTGAGCTTGCTGTCGATGTGATCCATGTGATGCATCATCAGGTCCACCGCCAGCTCGCCGTTGCGCGCTTCGATGGCGTCAATCAACTGGGTGTGCTCGTCGTAGGAACAGTGCGAGCGGTTGCCGCTTTCATACTGGGCAATGATCAGCGACGTCTGCGAAACCAGACTGCGCTGGAAGCTGATCAGCGGCGCGTTCTTCGCTGCCTCGGCCAGTTTCAGGTGGAATTCGCCGGAGAGACGGATGCCGGCGCCGCGATCGCCACGGGAGAAGCTGTCGCGCTCGTCGTTGACCATCTGGCGCAGTTCGGCAATCTGCTCGGCGGTGGCGTGTTGCACCGCCAGCTCGGTGATCGCGCGCTCCACCAGACGTCGGGCGAGGAACACCTGACGCGCCTCTTCAACGCTCGGGCTGGCGACGACCGCGCCACGGTTCGGCCGCAACAGCACCACGCCTTCATGGGCCAGACGCGAGAGCGCGCGGCGAATGATGGTGCGGCTGACCCCGAAAATTTCCCCCAGCGCTTCTTCGCTCAACTTGGTGCCGGGCGCCAGACGCTGTTCGAGGATGGCCTCGAAGATATGCGCATAGACAATATCGTCCTGGGTTCCGCTGCGGCCGGCTTTGCCTGCTCGCGGTTGTTTCTTGAGGGGTTGCAACTGTTCGTTCATGGGCACTCGAGTCGGGAAGAACGGCGGCGAATTGACCGTGACTGTAATACGGCACAGTGGGTCGCTGGCAAGTATCGCGTAAAAAACAGCGCGATTGTACACAATGGAAGGTGGCAACACGACTGTACGGCTGTTTGCGACTTCGGCTGTATTGCAACGCTCCGTTACGTTTGAGTTTAGGCTTAAACCCGAAATCCGTGGCTTGAACAAGGAACGCCGCTGTCATGAACGAAATTACCCACACCCGACTGCGCCCGCTGGCGGACACATCGCCCTCCGCCATTGTCGCCGGGTTCATTGCGATGATGACCGGCTACACCAGTTCGCTGGTGCTGATGTTCCAGGCCGGGCAGGCGGCGGGCCTGACCAGCGGGCAGATTTCCTCGTGGATCTGGGCAATTTCCATCGGCATGGCGGTGTGTTCGATCGGCCTGTCGTTGCGCTATCGCACGCCGATCACGATTGCGTGGTCAACGCCCGGCGCGGCGCTGTTGATCACCAGCCTCGGCGGCGTGACGTATGGCGAAGCGATTGGCGCCTACATTACCTGCGCCGTGCTGGTGACGATCTGCGGCCTGACCGGCAGCTTCGAACGGCTGGTGAAAAAGATCCCGGCCTCCCTCGCCGCCGCGCTGCTGGCGGGGATCCTGTTCAAGATCGGCAGTGAAATCTTCGTCGCCGCACAGCACCGCACCGGCCTGGTGCTGGGGATGTTCTTCACGTATCTCATCGTCAAACGCCTGTCGCCGCGTTATGCGGTGCTCGCTGCGCTGCTGATCGGCACCGCGCTGTCGGGCTTCATGGGTTTGCTGGACTTCAGCGGCTTTCATCTGGAAGTGGCGACACCGGTCTGGACCACGCCGCACTTTTCCCTGGCCGCGACCATCAGCATCGGCATTCCGCTGTTTGTCGTAGCGATGACCTCGCAGAACATGCCCGGCATCGCCGTGTTACGGGCCGACGGCTACAACGTCCCGGCCTCGCCGCTGATCACCGCCACCGGCATCGCGTCCCTGCTGCTGGCGCCGTTCGGCTCCCACGGCATCAACCTGGCGGCCATCAGCGCGGCGATCTGCACCGGGCCCCATGCCCATGAGGATCGCAACAAACGCTACACCGCAGCGGTGTGGTGCGGGATTTTCTACGGGATTGCCGGGGTGTTCGGCGCCACGCTGGCGGCGCTGTTCGCCGCGCTGCCCAAGGAACTGGTGCTGTCGATCGCTGCGCTGGCGCTGTTCGGTTCGATCATCAACGGCTTGAGCATCGCCATGACCGAGGTGAAGGAACGGGAAGCGGCGCTGATCACGTTCATGGTCACGGCGTCGGGGCTGACGTTGTTTTCCATCGGTTCAGCGTTCTGGGGGATTGTCGCGGGGGTGTTGACCTTGCTGATCCTCAACTGGCGCAAGGCTTGAGGCCTGAATAAAAAGCAGGCATAAAAAAACGGCGACCCTCGGGTCGCCGTTTTTTTCAGTATCACTTGGCCGCGTTGATCGGCTTTTCCGGATACCAGACGTCCAGCAGCGGGCTGATTTCAGTGCTGGTCAGCTCGGAGCGGGTTTTCAACCAGGCTTCAACAGCAGCGCGCTGCTCTTCGGTGACCGAGCCGCGCTTCTGCAGGCAAACCAGACCGAAGTCGTCGCCGCCGACATAGCCCAGACCGTTGGCTTCCATGGCTTCTTTGATGAATGCTTCGAGGAAAGCGTCAATGGCTTCTTCGGACAGGTCTTCTTTGAAGCCCAGGTTCAGTTCGAAACCCAGCTCTTGAAATTCATCGACGCACAGTTTTTTGCGCAGACGCTGGGAACGGTTAGTCGCCATTGGAACAATCCTCTTAAGTAATAACGGCCGGCACTTTACCAGTTTAAGCCGGCGATTGCCCGACTCTCTGGAACGTGCGTGCGACCGCCTGTAAAAAAATAACGAATTGGCGCCCTTGCGAAAGGCACAAGCTGTAACAGCTTGGGGCATAATGCCGACACTTTCATGACCACTGAGGGCCTTTTCATCCATGTCCTCGTCTTTTTTCCCCTCGGCTGTAGGGTTTTATTTCATATGATCAAATCGTTGCGTCCTCTGCTCCTGGCCGGTCTTCTTCTGCCGCTGGCCTTGCCCGTCTCCGCTGCCACCATCAACACCGCCCTGACCCCCAACGTCGAAAAAGCCCTCAAGGCCAGCAAGCTGCAGCCCACTGCCCTGTCGCTGGTGATGGTGCCACTGGACGGTCCGGGCACGCCGACCGTGTACAACGCCGACGTGTCGGTCAACCCTGCCTCGACCATGAAGCTGGTCACCACTTACGCGGCGCTGGAAATGCTCGGCCCCAACCATCAGTGGAAAACCGAGTTTTACACCGACGGCGACCTGAACGGCGGGATCCTCAACGGCAACCTCTACCTCAAGGGTGGTGGCGATCCGAAGCTGAACATGGAAAAACTCTGGCTGCTGATGCGCGACCTGCGTGCCAACGGCGTAACCCAGGTCACCGGTGATCTGGTACTGGACCGCAGCTTCTTCGTGCAGCCGCAACTGCCGGAATTCAACGATGACGGCAACGACGAGAACAAGCCGTTCCTGGTCAAGCCGGATTCGCTGCTGGTCAACCTCAAGGCCCTGCGCTTCGTGGCCCGCAACGACAATGGCCGGGTCTTGATCTCGGTCGAACCGCCGATCGCCAGCATCAACATCGAAAACACCGTCAAAGCGCTCAACTCCAAACAATGCACCGGCGGCGTGCGCTACAACCCGGTGCCGCAGGCCGATGGCAGCGTGACCGTGACCGTGGCCGGCCAGTTGGGTGAAGGCTGCAGCTCGCAGACTTATCTGTCGCTGCTCGACCACGCAACCTACACCGCTGGCGCCGTGCGGGCGATCTGGAAGGAACTGGGTGGCAGCATCCAGGGCAAGGATCGTCTGGCCCCGACCCCGAGCAGCGCCAAAGTGCTGGCCCGTGCGTTCTCGCCGGATCTGGCGGAAATCATCCGCGACATCAACAAATACAGTAACAACACCATGGCTCAACAGCTGTTTCTGAGCCTGGGCCAGAAATTCCGCAACGACGCCGACGGCGATGACGCCAAAGCCGCGCAACGCGTGGTGCGTCAGTGGCTGGCGAAGAAAGGCATCACCGCGCCGCATCTGGTGATGGAGAACGGTTCCGGTCTGTCGCGTTCCGAGCGGGTCAGCGCCCGGGAAATGGCCAACATGCTGCAAGCGGCCTGGCACAGCCCATATGCTGCCGAGTACATCAGTTCACTGCCGATCGCGGGCACTGACGGCACCATGCGCAAACGCCTGAAGACCACCGCGATGCGCGGCGAAGCCCACGTCAAGACCGGCACCCTGAACACCGTACGGGCAATCGCCGGCTTCAGCCGCGACGTCAACGGCAACACTTGGGCGGTGGTGGCGATCCTCAACGACAAGGCCCCGTTCGGCGCGTCGTCGGTGCTGGATCAGGTGCTGCTGGATCTCTATAAACAGCCGCGGACGCCGCAGACTGCTTCGGTTCTGTAATCCCCGTAATTGATTGTTCCCACGCTCTGCGTGGGAACAATCATCACAGCCGAAACTGCCGCCCCCCCCAAACCTGATTGTTCCCACGTCGAGGCGTCGAACCGTCCGCGTGGGAATACAGCCCGTGACGCTCTGCGTCACTGGACGCGGAGCGTCCCCGGGGAGGCATTCCCACGCAGAGCGTGGGAACGATCAGGTGGCAGAGGGGCTCAGTTCATCTGCCGCTCGACCCGATCCCGTCCGCCCTGCTTCGCCGCATACACCCCGGAATCCGCCCGCAACAACAGCGCATCCGCGCCCTCCCCCGGTCGCCAGCTGGCAATCCCGAAACTGGCCGTCACCACCCCCACCACGTCGATCGGCGCACTGCGCAGGCTGTGCCATAACTCCTCGGCCAGCATGTGGGCGTGTTCGCCGTCGATGTCCGGGCACAGCACCATGAACTCTTCGCCGCCCAACCGGCAGAACACGTCGGTACGCCGCAGCCGGTGACCGATGCGCTCGCAAACCGCCTGCAACACGCGGTCGCCCACCGCGTGACCGTACTGATCGTTGATCCGTTTGAAGTGGTCGATGTCGAGCATGATCACTGACAACTCGCCACCGCCACGCTCGACCCGCGCCATCTCGGTGGTCAGGCGCTCCTGGAAATAGCGCCGGTTGTGAATGCCGGTCAGGGAATCGGTCACCGACAGCGCGCGCAATTCTTCTTCCACCCGTTTCAGGTCGGAAATATCCGAAATATAGCCGTGCCACAGCACGCCGCCACCCGGCAATTCCTCCGGCGTCGCCTCGCCGCGAACCCAGCGCAGGCCGCGCCCGGGTAATTGCACGCGGTATTCCTCGCGCCACGGGCTGAGATTGTCCGCCGAAGCGCGGATCGACTTGCGCACGCGGCTGACGTCCTGCGGGTGGATGCGGGTGAAGATCGCTTCGGCGTTGAGCAGCAGCACATCCGGCTCGAGCTCGTAGATTTCGCGGATACCGTCGCTGGCGTAGATCACGCTGAAGCGTCCGTCGAACTCCATTTTGAATTGATAGATCCCGCCGGGAACATGGGCGCTGAGCTTCTTCAACAGCACATCCCGCGCGGCCAGCGCTTCGTGCACGCGCTTGCGTTCGGTGATGTCGATGCAGATCGCCAGGTGCCCGACCCACAGCCCCTGCTCGTCCAGCACCGGCGTGGCCAGCATGTTCACTGGAATGTGGCTGCCGTCCTTGCGCACCAGCGTCCACTCGCGCGCCTCGTGCCCGCCGACTTCGCCACCCTCCACCAGCATCGCCTGGCAGGTCGGAATGGTCTTGCCATAGCGGGCGCTGAGCTCCGCCGCGCGGGCCACCAGTTCCCGGGGAAAGTGCAGGTTTTCCAGGGTCATGTGGCCGACCACTTCGCTGCTGAGATAACCGAGCATCTGCTCGGCGCCGGGGTTGAACGTGTTGATCACGCCGCGCAGGTCGGTGGCGATGATTGCCACTTGGGTTGCCGCGTTGAGCACTCCGCGCAACTGACCGTGGGTGCCGCGCAGTTCCTGTTCGCGTTCATGCAGCTCCTGAGTACGCAACTCGACCATGCGCAACGCGCGCTGGCGCTGACTGACCAGCACATAAAGCAGCGCACTCAACAGCAGACTGAGCAACCCGCCCAGCACCACCACGCTGCCCACCGCAGAATGGTTGGCCTGCATGAACGCTTCGCTGGGCAGAATATCCACCTGGTAGTCGTGATCGGCCATGCGCACCAACCGCGTAGCCGACAGATCGCTTGGCACCGGCTCATTGGTCGACTCGAACAACACTTCATGCTGATCGGTGGTGGACAAATCGAGGATGCGTACCGACAGATAGTCATGAAGTGCATCCGGCAAGCCGTCTGCCAGCAGCTGTCGCATGCTGATGACAGCCATCACATAGCCATATGATCTGGACTCCCCTTCGCGCAGCAGCGGTGCCACCAACAATACGCCGCGTGCGTAAGCCGGCTCGATACCGACCAAATGCATGGGCTGCGACACCGCCAGACCGCGTAGCTGGTCGGCGCGTTCAAGGGTCGAGCGGCGCAATGGCTGGGCCAGCAAGTCGTAACCCAGCGGCGCGCCAAGCCGGCTCTGGGTCTGGCTGTACAACACCACTACGTATTCATCGCGGGCCGAGGCCAGTTGCAGCTCGCCGCGGGCATTGAGTTCGCGCACGCTGAAGGTGCTCAGGCCTTCATCCCGCGCCCGCTGTTCAAACGCTGCACGCTCGGCACCGCTCACCCGCAGGGCGAACGAATAGGCCTGGGTGCGCAGTAATAAAGGTTGGGTGTAACCATCGAATTCGGCGCGGGACACCGATTCGGAGTTGGCGAAGAACCGACGCAAGCCGTCGAGGCGTTGCTCCTGATCCTGAAAACGTTCTTCGATGCGGCTGTAGCGCTCGTTGGCCAGTAGCTGAAAGCGTTGGCGCAACTGGCTATGAAACTGATTGAGGGTGCCCCAGGCGAGCAGCCCCGTGAGAATCCCGCCGGCGAGCAATACCAACACCGCGACCAGCCAGGCCGAGACTTCTTCGCTGATAAAACCCAATATCTTCGGGCGCACGGGGTGCAACGACATAAAAGCCACTCACTACGTCAGCATCTGCGGGAAAAACCCCATCGGCCGTGTGTGAGTTATAGCTATTAGCCACTAATTTGGCTAGTTCTGAACGGATCCAAGAGCCTTTAAAAATCAAGGCTCTGTGGATCCAATGTTGCAGAGTGTCAACGAGCCGTGATTTTCCAGGCGCGGTGGATCTTGCCGTTACGGGCGAAATCCGGGTCGATGGTGCTGGCGGTGATTTCCTCGACCGCGTAACGCTCGGCCAGGGTGTCTTCGAGCTGGAACTTGCGGAAGTTGTTGGAGAAATACAACACCCCGCCGCTGGCCAGACGCGCCATGGCCAGGTCGATCAACTGCACCTGATCTCGCTGCACGTCGAAGATGCCTTCCATGCGCTTGGAGTTGGAGAACGTCGGCGGATCGATGAAGATCAGGTCGTACTCTTCGCGGCAATTTTCCAGCCACGCCATCACATCGCCCTGCTCCAGACGGTTCTTGTCGGAGAAACCGTTGAGCGAAAGGTTGCGGCGCGCCCAGTCGAGGTAGGTTTTCGACAGGTCGACGCTGGTGGTGCTGCGCGCGCCGCCCTTGGCCGCGTGCACGCTGGCGGTCGCGGTGTAGCAGAACAGGTTGAGGAAGCGCTTGCCGGCCGCCTCTTTCTGGATCCGCATGCGCATCGGCCGGTGGTCGAGGAACAGCCCGGTGTCGAGGTAATCGGTGAGGTTGACCAGCAACTTCACGCCGCCTTCGGTCACTTCATTGAACTTGCCTTGGGCAGCCTGACGCTCGTACTGCTTGGTGCCGCTCTGACGCTCGCGGCGCTTGACCACCACGCGGCTCTTGTCGATGTTCAGCGCCTGCGGGATGGCCGCCAGCGCGTCGAACATGCGGATCGAAGCCTTTTCCGGGTCGATCGACTTCGGCGCGGCGTATTCCTGAACGTGCACCCAGTCGTGGTACAGGTCGATGGCCATGGCGTATTCCGGCATGTCCGCATCGTAGACGCGGTAGCAGTCGATGCCTTCGCGCTTGACCCACTTGCTCATGGCCTTGAGGTTCTTCTGCAGGCGGTTGGCAAACATCTGCCCGCCTTCGCTCAGGCGCGGTTGCTCGATCACTGGCGCCGGGGCCGGCGTCGGTTTGATCGGATTGCCGTTCTTGTTGAACTTGCGCTCTTGCGGCTCGTTCGGCGTCTGGTCGTAAGCCGCTTGCTCGCGCTCGGCCTGACGCTGCTCCGGGGTGCGGCGCTCGCCGGTGACGAACTGATCCGGCAGGACCTTGATCAACAGCAGCTTGCACGGCAGCGCGCCGTTCCAGAACGAATACTGTTTGTGGCTGCGAATCCCCATGCGTTTGCCCAGGTCCGGCGCGCCGGTGAACACCGCCGCTTCCCAGTTCAGGCAGGCCTGACGCAGACGCTCGCCGAGGTTCTGGTAGAGGTACAACAGACTGGCTTCATCACCCAGACGCTCGCCGTACGGCGGGTTGCAGATGACCAGACCTTTCTGGTTCTGGTCCGGACGCGGTTCGAACGTCGCCACTTCACCCTGATAGATCTTGATCCACTCGCTCAGGCCGGCGCGTTCGACGTTGTTGCGGCCCGGCTGGATCAGGCGTGGGTCGGCTTCATAACCACGGATCCACAGCGGCGGTTTGGCCAGACCGGCAGCGGCGCGCTCGACGGCTTCTTCATGCAGTTTTTTCCACAGCGCCGGCACGTGGCCCAGCCAGGCGGTAAAGCCCCACTGTTCGCGACGCAGGTTCGGTGCCATGTCGGCGGCGATCATGCCGGCTTCGACCAGGAACGTGCCGACACCGCACATCGGGTCCGCCAGCGCGCCACCTTCGGCGGCGATGCGCGGCCAGCCGGAACGGATCAGGATGGCCGCTGCGAGGTTTTCCTTCAGCGGCGCGGCGCCCTGCTGCAAGCGATAGCCGCGCTGGTGCAGGCTGTGGCCGGAGAGATCGAGGGACAGAATCGCTTCGCCGCGATCCAGACGCAGGTGAATGCGCAGGTCCGGGTTGAGCTTGTCGATGCTTGGACGGTCGCCCTGCGGTGTGCGCAGTTTGTCGACGATGGCGTCCTTGACCTTCAGGGCGCCGAAGTGAGTGTTGTCGATGCCCGAGCCATGACCGCTGAATTCCACGGCCAGGGTGCCGTCGGCCAGCATGTGGTCCTGCCAGTCGACGTCGAGTACGCCGTGGTACAGGTCTTCGGCGTTTTTCATCGGGAAGCGCTTGAGCACCAGCAGCACCCGGTTGGCCAGACGCGACCAGAGGCACAGGCGATAAGCGGTTTCCATGGTCGCCATGCCACGCACGGCGGAGGTGTGTTCGCGGGCCTCTTCAAGGCCAAGCCCGACGGCTTCCTCGATGAGCAGGCCTTCAAGGCCTTTGGGGCAAGTGAGGAAGAGTTCGAAACGGTCGGACATGGTTTTTCCAGAGCCTTTGGCTGATGAACCGGCAACGCATTGCCGGTCCGGTTTTCAATCAGGCGCTTTTCTACAAGAGCGCCCGCGTGGCACGAAGGTGTGCCGTTCCATCCCCGCTGCTCGGGTTAAAAGAGCTTAGATGCCGGGACAGATAAAAAAGTTGAAGCAACAAAATGACTCAAAGCAACCCTTCGTCGAATAGTAGCCCAGCGTAAACGTGGGTCATTCTCACTAAAGAATTAACCTCATCATCCAGCGCGGGGCCGATCATACCGGGGTTTGGCCAATAAACGCTGGATAAATACGCGGTTACTTATGGCCATAGCATCTTTTTCGTTACGTCCTTATGACAAAACGGTCATTCCATCGATGTGACTCATTGGTTAGAACTGGACACAGGTTGACGTCGCAACGGCGTCAACACCTTGGCTCGCCACGCCGGCAGCGAGCCGCCAACGGCAGAGTTTTTCTGCCAGACCTCAATTGAGGTCGACGCGACAAAAACAGTCAACAAGTGAGGGAAACACCCTATGAGAAGACTTAAGCGTGATCCGTTGGAAAGAGCATTTTTGCGCGGATATCAATATGGCGTTGGTGGTAAATCCCGTGAGCTTTGCCCATTTACTCTACCGTCGGTACGTCAAGCCTGGATCAACGGCTGGCGAGAAGGACGCGGCGACAACTGGGACGGTATGACCGGCACTGCGGGAATCCACAGACTCAACGAACTTCACGCCGTCGGCTGACACAGGGCACTTATTCCGACACGACAATCTGATTTCGTAACAACCTGATCACCATGCACGTCCTTCCCGGACGGCGGGCTACGGCCCAGGGGCTCCTTCGAGGAGCCCTTTTTTATGCCTGCCTTTTTATGCCGGCCAATCAGCGTTTGGCGGCGATCGCGTCCACGGATTCGCGGATCAGCGCCGGGCCCTTATAGATGAAGCCGGAGTAGATTTGCACCAGGCTCGCGCCAGCCGCGATCTTCTCGGCCGCATGTTTGCCTTCGGTGATGCCGCCCGCCGCGATGATCGGCAGCTTGCCGCCCAGCTCGGACGCCAGCACTTTCACGGTGTGTGTGCTCTTCTCACGCACCGGCGCGCCGGACAGACCGCCCGCCTCGTCACCGTGTTCCATGCCTTCGACGCCCACGCGGCTGAGGGTGGTGTTGGTGGCAATCACCGCGTCCATCCCCGTTTCGATCAGCGCCTGGGCGACTTGCGCGGTTTCTTCGTCGGTCATGTCCGGCGCGATCTTGATCGCCAGCGGTACATGTTTGCCGTGGCGCAGGGCCAGTTCGGCGCGGCGCGTGGCCAGATCCGCCAGCAATTGCTTGAGCGAGTCGCCGAATTGCAGGCTGCGCAGGCCCGGGGTGTTCGGCGAGCTGACGTTGACCGTGACGTAACTGGCGTGGGCGTAAACCTTGTCCAGGCAGATCAGGTAGTCGTCTACTGCGCGCTCGACCGGGGTGTCGAAGTTCTTGCCGATGTTGATCCCCAGCACGCCTTTGTATTTGGCCGCCGCCACCCGCGCCAGCAGGTTATCCACACCGAGGTTGTTGAAACCCATGCGGTTGATGATCGCCTCGGCTTCCGGCAGGCGGAAAATTCGTGGTTTCGGGTTGCCCGGCTGCGGACGCGGGGTCACGGTGCCGATTTCGACAAACCCGAAACCCAGCTGGGCGAAGCCATCGATGGCCGCGCCGTTCTTGTCCAGACCGGCCGCCAGACCCACAGGGTTCGGGAACGTCAGGCCCATGACATTCACCGGCAGCGACGCCGGCGCCTTGCACAGCAAGCCGTTTAGGCCCAAACGCCCGCCCGCGCCGATCAGATCCAGCGACAGATCGTGGGAGGTTTCCGGGGAAAGTTTGAACAACAGCTGACGGGCCAGGGTGTACATGGGCGGCTATGACTCGGGCGGCGAAAAGAGGCCGCGATTATAGCCGGGCATCGTCCCGCCGCGCGAGGCGCACGGGTAAATCCGTGCGCATGGCATATGCCTTGCACCCTCCTCGGCATCAGCCCTCAGGCCAATGGTGGCGTGCAGGCAAAGACAATGGCGTCGTCTCTCGGTTTTGCGCGGGCAAAGCCTGGGACGACGTTTTTTTTGAGGGTAGCTTTCATGACTCAAACCTCCGCCGGGCCGCTGGCCTGGGTCAACGGCAGCGATGCCCCGGAAAAAAGCGCGATCAACCTGGGTTTCATGGCCCTGAGCGACTGCGCCTCGCTGGTGGTCGCCGCCACTCAGGGCTTTGCCCAGCCTTACGGCCTGACCCTGAACCTCAAGCGCCAGAGTTCCTGGGCCAACCTGCGGGACAATCTGGTCAGCGGCGAACTCGATGCCGCCCACAGCCTTTACGGCCTGATCTACGCGGTGCATCTGGGCATCGGCGGCGTCGCGTCAACCGACATGGCGGTGTTGATGGGTCTGAACCAGAACGGCCAGAGCCTCAACCTGTCCCACGGTTTGCAGGGCCTGGGCGTGACCGGTCCTGAAGCGCTGCACCATCATGTGCACCAAACCCGCGCAAAACTGACCTTCGCCCAGACCTTCCCGACCGGCACCCATGCCATGTGGCTTTATTACTGGCTGGCGAGCCAGGGCATTCATCCGTTGCAGGATGTCGACAGCGTGGTGGTGCCGCCGCCGCAAATGGTCGCGCACTTGCAGGCCGGACGCATCGATGGTCTCTGCGTTGGCGAGCCGTGGGCGGCCAGCGCCGTGCAGCAGAATCTAGGCTTCACCCTGGCCACCAGCCAGACCATCTGGCCCGATCACCCGGAAAAAGTCCTCGGCTGCACCCGCGCCTTCGTCGAGCAATACCCCAACACCGCGCGCGCGCTGGTGATGGCGATCCTCGAGGCCAGCCGTTTCATCGAAGAGAGCCCGGAAAACCGCCGCAGCACCGCGCAACTTCTCAGCGCCGCCGAGTACCTCGACGCCCCGGCCTCCTGCATCGAACCGCGCTTTCTCGGCGACTACGACGATGGCCTCGGCAATCGCTGGCAAGACCCGCACGCCCTGCGCTTTCACGGCGATGGCGCGGTGAACCTGCCGTACCTGTCGGACGGCATGTGGTTCATGACTCAGTTCCGCCGTTGGGGTTTGCTGCGCGATGACCCGGACTACCTCGCCGTCGCCCGGCAGGTGCAGCAACTGGAGATCTATCGCGACGCGGCGACTGCTGTGGGCGTCGCAGCCTGGGGCAAGGACATGCGCAGCAGCCAGTTGATCGACGGCAAAATCTGGGACGGCAGCGACCCGGCCGCCTACGCCCGGAGCTTCAAGCTCCACGCGCTGAGCGACAGCGCGCCACTTCTTGCCCGCCGCTGACAGGAGACCGCGAACATGCTGCGCATTCTGCTGATCAATGACACCGCGAAAAAAGTCGGGCGCCTGAAAGCCGCGTTGACCGAGGCCGGTTTCGAAGTGATCGACGAGTCGGGCCTGACCATCGACCTGCCGGCGCGCGTCGAAACGGTGCGTCCGGACGTGATCCTGATCGATACCGAGTCACCGAGCCGCGATGTGATGGAACAAGTGGTGCTGGTCAGCCGCGACCAGCCACGGCCGATCGTGATGTTCACCGACGAGCATGACCCCGGCGTGATGCGTCAGGCGATCAAGTCCGGGGTCAGTGCCTACATCGTCGAAGGCATTCACGCACAACGCCTGCAGCCGATTCTCGACGTGGCCATGGCCCGCTTCGAAAGCGATCAGGCCTTGCGCGCCCAGCTACAGGCCCGCGACCAGCAACTGGCCGAGCGCAAGCGCATCGAACTGGCCAAGGGCCTGTTGATGAAAATGAAGGACTGCAACGAAGAAGAGGCCTACACCCTGATGCGCCGCCAGGCCATGAGCCGCCAGCAGAAACTCATTCAGGTGGCGGAGCAGATCATTGCCATGAGCGAGTTGCTTGGCTGAAAAGCCCCTCACCCTAACCCTCCCGAAACGTCGGACCGCCCGGAGGGAGAGGGAACTGATCGGGGAATATTCGAGAGATACGCTGACGTGAATGATCGGCTTTGAATCCATAATCGACTGGCTTTTTCAGGTCGATGTATGACGCAAGACACTGCGGTCGGTCCCTCTCCCTCCGGGAGAGGGTTAGGGTGGGTAAAGACCGGGTACATCCTTTACGTTTGAGACCGGGGACATGGTTTACAGGTATCAATCATGGTCAGGAGGTGCTGACCATGCCCTGGAATCAAGAGTCCCCGATGGATCAACGAGTGAAATTAGTCAGTGACTGGCTCAGTGGCAGCTACACCAAGAGCCAATTGAGCCGGCGTTATGGGGTCAGCCGGCCAACCGTCGATAAATGGCTGGATCCGTATGCAGCGCTCGGTGTGGATGGCTTGAAAGAGCAATCCCGCAAGCCTTTGAACTGCCCTCATCAAACCCCGGATGAAATCATTGCCACATTGCTGACCAAGAAAAACGAGCATCCGGATCGAGGTCCCAAACAGATCATTGATCGCCTGCGAAAGTCCGATCCACAGATCCCATGGCCGGCCGCGAGCACTGCCGGTGAGTGGTTGAAGAAGGCTGGCTTGGTCATTGCGCGGCGCCCTTATCCTTTGCGCCCGCGTGCTCCGACGCATTTACGCCCGGCCGATGAACCCAACCAGACCTGGTGTGCCGACTTCAAAGGGCAGTTCAGGATGCAGGACGGCAATTGGTGCTATCCGCTGACCATTACCGATCAGATGAGCCGCTATCTGCTGCTCTGCCGGGCGCTGCCCGGCACGCACAGCGAGCCGACGCGACAGGGGTTCGAATGGGCTTTCCGGGAGTTTGGATTGCCGGACGTAATCCGCACAGATAACGGGGCGCCTTTCGCATCGACCGGTTTGGCGCGGCTGTCGAAGCTGTCCGTCTGGTTCATCAGGCATGGCATCCATATCGAGACAATCACACCAGGGCGTCCTGACCAGAACGGTCGACACGAACGGATGCACCGCACCCTCAAAGCAGCGGTACTGCGAACACCTGCGGAAAATCTCGTACGCCAGCAGTTGGCCTTTGAAGAGTTCGTTCAGGACTTCAACCATGATCGACCACACACCGCACTGGGCATGAAACCGCCGGCTTCCGTATACAGACCTTCGTTGCGCCCGTATCCGGGCTACTTGCCCGCGGTCGAATATGGCCCTGAGGTTGAGGTACGCAAGGTTCGCTCGAACGGCGAGTTCAAGTGGAAGGGGCAACGAATGTTTTTGGGCGAGGCGCTGATCGGCGAGGACATCGCGCTGAAGGAAGTGGCTGATGACGTGTGGGAGCTGTACCTTTGCAACTTCTGTTTAGGCAGGCTTGAGCGCGGTGCCAACCGCGTATCAAGCCTGTAAAAGGTGTAAACGATGTCCCCGGTCTAATGTGTAAAGGATGTACCGGTCTCTACAGTGAGGGGCTTTTGATTTTGACTTGGCACAAATCTCGCTATGTAATCCCTACAGGTAACCAACGGCGGTTGCCCCACCTACGACAAAGACGTCGCTCACCCTCTTCGCCCCTTTTGGCGATCCGGGTAGCGGCGTTTTTGCGTTTTGGCCCCACAGCCCGGGGCCGGTGGTGCGGCCGTGGCGGCGCTCCACTTGCTGGCTTGTGACTCCTTCTCGAGATTCTTAACAGCTGAGGTGCGCGATGAATAAAAGCTTCTGGAAATCCGGCCACACCCCGACCCTGTTCGCAGCCTTCCTGTATTTCGACCTGAGCTTCATGGTCTGGTACCTGCTCGGCCCGCTGGCGGTGCAGATTGCTGGCGACCTGCACCTGACCACTCAACAGCGCGGCCTCGTGGTGGCCACGCCGATTCTGGCCGGCGCGGTGCTGCGCTTTGCGATGGGCATGCTTGCCGATCGCCTGTCACCCAAGACTGCCGGGCTGATCGGCCAGGTGATCGTGATCTGCGCATTGTTCGGTGCCTGGAAACTCGGCATCCACAGTTACGAACAGGCTCTGCTGCTCGGCCTGTTCCTCGGCATGGCCGGCGCCTCATTCGCCGTCGCCCTGCCGCTGGCCTCGCAGTGGTATCCGCCGGAGCATCAGGGCAAGGCGATGGGCATCGCCGGGGCCGGCAATTCCGGGACCGTGTTCGCCGCGCTGATCGCCCCGGTGCTGGCGGCGGCGTTTGGCTGGAGCAATGTGTTCGGGTTCGCCCTGATTCCGCTGATCCTGACCCTTGTGCTGTTTGCCTGGCTGGCGAAAAACGCGCCGGAGCGACCAAAAGCCAAATCCATGGCCGACTACTTCAAGGCCCTGGGCGACCGTGACAGCTGGTGGTTCATGTTTTTCTACAGCGTCACCTTCGGCGGCTTCATCGGTCTGGCCAGCGCCCTGCCCGGCTACTTCAACGATCAATACGGTCTGAGCCCGGTGACCGCCGGTTACTACACCGCCGCCTGCGTGTTCGGCGGCAGCCTGATGCGTCCGCTGGGTGGCGCGCTGGCGGACCGGTTCGGCGGGATTCGCACCCTGCTGGCGATGTACACAGTGGCCGTAGTCTGCATCGCGGCGGTCGGCTTCAACCTGCCGAGTTCCTACGCGGCGCTGGCACTTTTCGTCTGCACCATGCTTGGTCTCGGCGCGGGTAATGGCGCGGTATTCCAACTGGTGCCACAGCGCTTTCGGCGTGAAATCGGCGTGATGACCGGGCTGATCGGCATGGCCGGCGGCATCGGCGGCTTTGCCCTGGCGGCAGGCATGGGCGCGATCAAACAGAGCACCGGCAGCTATCAACTGGCGCTGTGGTTGTTCGCCAGCCTTGGCGTGCTGGCGTGGTTCGGCCTGCACGGGGTCAAACGTCGCTGGAGAACCACTTGGGGTTCGGCGGCCGTGACCGCTGCACGGGTCTGAAGCCCGAATGGCTCTGCAACTGAGCTTTGCCGAAGCCAGCGCCACCGGCCCCCGCGCGGAAAACCAGGACGCCTTGCGCCTGGTCACGCCGGCTCCGGCGCTGGCGGCCAGCAAAGGGTTTCTGTTCGCCATCGCCGACGGCGTCAGCCAGTGCGCCGATGGCGGGCTGGCCGCGCGTTCGACCTTGCAGGCGCTGGCGCTGGACTACTACGCCACCCCGGAAACCTGGAGCGTGGCCCAGGCCCTCGATCGTCTGCTGCTCGCACAAAACCGCTGGTTGCAGGCCAATGGTGGCGGTCAGCCGCTGCTCACCACGGTCAGTGCGCTGGTCCTGCGCGGCCGGCGGTTTACCCTGGCCCACGTAGGCGATTGCCGGGTCTATCGCTGGCACGCCGAGACCTTGCAACGGATCACCGAAGACCACGTCTGGGATCAACCGGGCATGCAGCATGTGCTCAAGCGGGCATTGGGACTGGATCAGCATCTGGTGCTGGACTTTCTCGATGGCGAACTGCGTGACGGCGAATGTTTCGTGCTGCTCAGTGATGGCGTGTGGGCCGCGCTTGGCGATAGCGCCATCGCCGGGATTCTGCGCGATCAACCGGATCTGCACAGTGCCGCGCAAACCTTGGTCAATGCCGCGCATCTGGCCGGCAGTCAGGACAATGCCAGTGCGCTGTTGGTGCGGGTGGATGCTGTTGGCGAGGCCAGCATCGGCGATGCGCTGATTCATTTGCAGCAGTGGCCGCTGCCCCCGCCGCTGAAACCGGGTCAGGTCTTTGAAGGCTGGCGGGTTCAAGAGGTTATAAGCCGGAGCCAGCAATCGTTGTTGTATCGCGTGCTCGATGGTCAGGGCCAGGCGTGGCTGTTGAAGACGTTGCCTGCACAACTGGCAGACGATGCCCAGGCCTTGCTGGCGGAGGAATGGTTTCTCAAACGCGTCGCCGGGCGGCATTTCCCTGAAGTCCATAGCGCCGGTCAGCGTCAGCATTTGTACTACGTGATGCGTGAATATTCGGGAACCACCCTGGCGCAGTTGTTCGAACAAAGCGGCCCGCTGCCACTGGCCCAGTGGCAGGGTTTGGCCGAGCGCCTGCTGCGGGCCGTCGGCCTGCTGCATCGACGGCAGATCCTGCACCGCGACATCAAACCGGAGAACCTGCACCTGGGGGACGACGGCGAGTTGCGCCTGCTGGATTTCGGCTTGGCGTATTGCCCCGGTCTGTCGCAGGACGCACCGTCGACCTTGCCCGGAACCCCGAGCTACATCGCACCGGAAGCCTTTCAAGGCGCAGCACCCGGCGCACAACAGGATCTGTATGCGGTGGGCGTGACTCTGTATTTCTTGCTCACCGGGCATTTTCCCTACGGCGAGATCGAAGCGTTCCAGCGCCCGCGTTTCGGGGTGCCAGTGAGTGCCGGTCGCTATCGCCCGGATCTGCCGGAGTGGCTGGCGCAGTGTCTGGAGCGCGGTGTGGCAGCTGATCCTTTGCAACGTTATGAAACCGCCGAGGAATGGCTGCTGACGCTGGAACAAGGTGAGCGCCGCAGCCTGAATGTACGCCCTCGCCCCTTGCTGGAACGGGAGCCGCTGAAGGTCTGGCGGACACTGGCGTTACTGGCACTGCTGGGCAATCTGGTCCTGCTGTTTCTGTTGTTTCATGGCTGATGCGGCGCTCCATTAACGAGCGTACTGCTTCCATTCAGTGCAAAAACCACAACGAAAATCTGGCCAATTCCAGCGTTACCCAGTGAATTCGCGGCCCGCCGCGACTTGGCACAACCACTGCATTAACGTTTTCAACTGACATACAGCCCGACCTTCAACGACGAAGGCCAGGCTTCCCGAGAGAACGGGACAAGGACAAAGGCGTCCTCGCTAGGTAACTGGCGGGACGCCTTTTTTGTTTGCGCCATTTTTGTCGAGCAAGGCCTGACTGCCCACAAGAGGCAAGCCCGATGCTCCCGGAGAACCTGATGAAAAAACTCAAACTGGTGATGATCGGCAATGGCATGGCCGGGGTCCGCACCCTGGAAGAACTGCTCAAGCTGAGCAACGAGCTGTACGACATCACGGTCTTCGGCGCCGAACCGCACACCAACTACAACCGCATCCTGCTGTCGCCGGTATTGGCCGGCGAGCAGACCTTCGAAGAGATCGTGCTCAACGACCTCGACTGGTACCTGGAAAACAACATCAAGTTACTGCTCAACCGCAAAGTGGTAGAGATCGACCGGGTCAAACGCCGGGTGATCGCCGAAGACGGCACCGAGGCCGAATACGATCGCCTGCTGATCGCCACCGGCTCGACCCCGTTCATCCTGCCGATCCCCGGCAACACCTTGCAGGGCGTGATCGGTTACCGCGACATCGCCGACACCCAGGCGATGATCGACACCGCAAAAACCCACAAGCACGCCGTGGTGATCGGCGGCGGCCTGCTCGGCCTCGAAGCCGCCAACGGCCTGATGCTGCGCGGCATGCACGTCACCGTGGTGCACCTCGGTGAATGGCTGCTGGAGCGGCAACTGGACAAGACCAGCGGCCAGCTCCTGCAAACCGCCCTCGAATCCCGTGGCCTGCACTTTCGCCTGTGCGAACAGACCCAGGCCCTGCACGACGCCGGCAATGGTCGGGTCGGCTCGGTGCAATTCAAGAACGGCGACATCATTCCTGCCGATCTGGTGGTCATGGCCGCCGGCATCCGCCCCAACACCGAACTCGCGGAAAAGGCCGGCATCCCGTGCAATCGCGGGATTCTGGTCAACGACACCCTGCAAACCTACGACCCGCGCATCTATGCCATCGGCGAATGCGCCAGCCATCGCGGCATTGCCTACGGCCTGGTGGCGCCGTTGTTCGAACAGGCCAAAGTCTGCGCCAACCACCTGGCCCAACTGGGCTTCGCCCGTTATCAGGGCTCGGTGACGTCGACCAAACTGAAGGTCACCGGCATCGACCTGTTCTCCGCCGGTGACTTCATGGGTGGCGAAGGCACCGAGACCATCACCCTCTCCGACCCGATCGGCGGGGTGTACAAAAAACTGGTGATCAAGGATGACGTGCTGGTCGGCGCCTGTCTGTACGGCGATACGGCAGATGGCGGTTGGTATTTCCGGCAGATTCGTGAGAATCACGCCATCGGCGAGATCCGCGATCACTTGATGTTTGGTGAAAACGCCCTCGGTGACGTAGGACATCAGGGCCAGGACAAAGCCATGAGCATGGCCGACAACGCTGAAGTCTGCGGCTGCAATGGCGTGTGCAAGGGCACCATCGTCAAGGCGATTCAGGAACACGGGCTGTTCAGCGTCGACGAAGTGAAGAAACACACCAAGGCCGCTAGCTCCTGCGGCTCCTGCGCCGGACTGGTCGAGCAGATCCTGATCAACACCGTTGGCGGTGCAGCCGACGTCAAACCGAAAAGCGAAAAAGCCATCTGCGGTTGCAGCGACCTCAACCATGGCCAGATCCGCCAGGCGATTCGCGAACAGCATCTGCTGACCATCGCCGGCACCATGAGCTACCTCAACTGGCGCACCCCGAACGGCTGCGCTACCTGCCGCCCGGCCCTAAACTACTACCTGATTTCCACTTGGCCCGGCGAGGCCAAGGACGATCCGCAGTCGCGCCTGATCAACGAGCGGGCCCACGCCAACATCCAGAAGGACGGCACTTATTCGGTGGTGCCACGGATGTGGGGCGGCGTGACCAACCCGTCGGAACTGCGGCGGATCGCCGACGTGGCGGACAAATATCAGGTGCCAATGGTCAAGGTCACCGGCGGCCAGCGCATCGACTTGCTGGGGATCAAAAAACAGGACTTGCCCGGTGTGTGGAAGGACCTCGACATGCCGTCCGGCCACGCCTACGGCAAATCGATCCGCACCGTGAAAACCTGCGTCGGCAGCGAGTTCTGCCGCTTCGGCACGCAGAACTCGACTCAGTTGGGCATCGACCTCGAACACGACCTGTTCAACATGTGGTCGCCGCACAAAGTGAAACTGGCGGTCTCCGGATGCCCACGCAACTGCTCGGAAGCGGGGATCAAGGACGTAGGCATCATCGGCGTCGATTCCGGCTGGGAGATGTACATCGGTGGCAACGGCGGGATCAAGACCGAAGTCGCCGAGTTCTTCGTCAAGCTCAAGACCGCCGAGGAAGTGCGCGAATACAACGGCGCGTTCCTGCAGCTGTACCGCGAGGAAGCCTTCTACCTCGAACGCACCGTGCATTACCTGCAACGGGTCGGCATGGAGCACATCAAGAAAGCCGTGCTGGAAGATCCCGAGCGTCGCAAGGCCCTGAACGAGCGCCTGCAATTCTCCCTGTCGTTCGAACAGGATCCGTGGAAAGAGCGCCTCGCCCAGCCGCAACTGAAGAAAGAATTCGACGTGATCCCCGTGAAAAACCTGGAGGTGCCGGCATGAACTGGCTCGATATCTGTGCCCTGGAAGAGATCAACGCCCTCGGTTCGCGGATCATCGCCGGGCGCAAAGGTGACATCGCGATCTTTCGCACAAGCGACGACGAAGTTTTCGCACTCGATGACCGCTGCCCGCACAAGGGCGGCCCCTTGTCCCAAGGATTGATTTACGGCAAGCGTGTCGCCTGCCCGCTGCACAACTGGCAGATCGACCTGAAGTCCGGCGAAGCCCAGGCCCCGGACGTCGGCTGCGCGCACCATCACCCGGCCCGAGTGGAAAACGGCCGCGTGCAACTGGCCCTGCGGGACGCCGTCTGATGAACCGCCAGACGACCGCCTCGACCTGCTGTTATTGCGGGGTCGGCTGCGGCGTGCTGATCGAGCATGACGGCGAGCGCATCCTCGGCGTCAGCGGTGATCCTGCGCATCCGGCCAACTTCGGCAAACTGTGCAGCAAAGGCTCGACCCTGCACCTGACCGGCGACTTGGCGGCGCGGGCGTTGTACCCGGAACTGCGCCTGGGCAAAGGCCTGGCGCGCAGTCGTTGCGACTGGGACACCGCGCTGGATCACGCCACCAACGTGTTCGCCGACACCATCGCCGAACACGGCCCGGACAGCGTGGCGTTCTATATCTCCGGGCAGTTGCTGACCGAGGATTACTACGCCTTCAACAAACTGGCGCGGGCGCTGGTCGGCACCAACAACATCGACAGCAACTCACGGCTGTGCATGTCTTCGGCGGTGGTCGGCTACAAGCGCAGCCTCGGCGCCGACGCACCACCGTGCAGCTATGAAGACCTGGAGTTGAGCGATTGCGTGGTGATCGTCGGCAGTAACATGGCCTACGCCCATCCGGTACTTTTTCGCCGTCTCGAAGAAGCCAAATCCCGCCGCCCGCAGATGAAAGTCGTCGTCATTGATCCACGGCGCACCGACACCTGCGATCTGGCCGACCTGCATCTGGCGATTCTGCCGGGCACCGATGTCGCGCTGTTCCATGGGATTTTGCATCTGCTGTTGTGGGAAGACTGGATCGACCGCGACTTCATCAAAGCCCACACCGAAGGCCTCGCCGAGCTGAAAAGCCTGGTGCGTGATTACACGTCGGCGATGGTGTCGCAGCTGTGCGGGATCAGCGTCGAGCAGTTGCAGCAATGCGCCGAATGGATCGGTACATCACCAAGCTTTCTGTCGCTGTGGTGCATGGGCCTGAACCAGTCCACCGCCGGTAGCGCAAAGAACAGCGCGCTGATCAATCTGCACCTGGCCACCGGGCAAATCGGCCGGCCGGGTGCAGGACCTTTCTCCCTGACCGGTCAGCCAAACGCCATGGGCGGACGGGAAACCGGCAGCCTTTCCAATCTGTTGCCCGGTCACCGTGAAGTCGCCAATCCAGAGCACCGCGCAGAAGTCGCGGCGTATTGGGGTGTGGATAAGCTGCCGGAAAATACCGGTCTCAGTGCCATCGAACTGTTTGAACAGGTGCGCAGCGGCAAGATCAAGGCGTTGTGGATTGCCTGCACCAACCCCGCGCAATCGATGCCGGACCAGAACGCCGTGCGTGCAGCGCTGGAGGCTTGTCCGTTCGTGGTTTTGCAGGAGGCGTTTCGCACCACCGAAACCGCGGCGTTTGCCGATCTGCTGTTGCCGGCGGCCAGTTGGGGCGAGAAGGAAGGCTCGGTGACCAACTCCGAGCGGCGGATTTCCCACGTCCGCCAAGCCATTGCCGCACCGGGTGAAGCGCGACCGGACTGGGCGATTACCGTTGATTTCGCACAACGCCTGGAGAAACGTCTGCGCCCGCAACAGCCGGGGCTGTTTGCGTTCGAGCATCCGGTGCAGTTGTTTGACGAGTACAAACAACTGACCCAAGGGCGCGATCTGGATTTGTCCGGGATCAGCCATCGGTTGATTGATGAACTGGGGCCACAGCAATGGCCCTTTCCCGCTGGTGCCCGCCAAGGTACAGCCCGGCTGTATGGCGACGGGATCTTTCCTACAGCGAATGGGCGCGCGCAGTTTGTTGCCGATCCCTATCGCGCCGCCAAGGAACAACGCGATGCGCGCTTTCCCCTGACCCTGATCACCGGCCGCCTGCGTGATCAATGGCACGGTATGAGCCGCACCGGCACGGCGGCGCAGTTATTCGGTCATGTCAGCGAAGCAGTGTTGAGTCTGCACCCGGAGGAGTTGCGCCGGCACCGTTTGCAGCCGGGGGAGCTGGTGAATCTGAAAAGTCGTCGGGGCGCGGTGATCGTGGCGGTCGCCAGTGATGACAGTGTGCGTCCGGGCCAGGCGTTCCTGCCGATGCACTGGGGTGATCGCTTCCTCAAGGGTGGCGTGAACAGCCTGACCCTGCCCGCCTTCGATCCTTTGTCGAAACAGCCGGAACTCAAGCATAGCGGCGTGCGGCTGGAGCCGGTGGATTTGCCATGGCAACTGTTCGCACTGATCGAGGGCGATGTTCAACGGCATTTCGAGGCGCTTCGACCGCTCTGCGAGGCGTTTTCCTACGCAAGTCTCAGCCTTGTCGGACGTGAACGGCCTGCGCTGCTGATACGCGCAGCCAGCGTCGTGGCGCCAGAACCGCAATTGCTGCGTGAAATCGACCAGTGCCTGGCTCTGATCGAGGGGCCGGTACTGGCTTATGACGATCCTCGCCGCGCCATTGGCAAACGGGTACGCATCGAAAACGGACGAATCACCGCGATCCGTCTTGCGGGTGAAACCCTCGCTCAGCACTGGTTGCAAGGCCTGTGGCTGGAGGGTCGTGCCGACGAACAACTGCGGCGCTGGCTGCTGGCACCGATGAGTGCACCGCCGGGCAATGCCGGCGCGCAGGTTGTGGCGGACAAAACCCTGTGCAACTGCAAGAACGTCAGCCACAGCGCGGTCTGCACCGGTATTCGTGAAGGGCTGGATCTGCAGGGTTTGAAAAATACATTGGGGTGCGGCACGCAATGCGGCTCCTGCGTCCCGGAAATCAAGCGTTTGCTGGCCGCCGAAGTGCGTCCGGTCGCCGTCATCTGAAGAGGAAAACACCATGAACGCGAAAGTCTGGCTGGTGGGCGCGGGCCCTGGTGATCCTGAATTGCTGACGCTCAAAGCGGTGCGTGCCTTGCGCGAGGCCGAGGTGGTGCTGATCGACGATCTGGTCAATGAGGCGGTACTTGAGCACTGCCCTGCTGCCCGGATCATTGCCGTCGGCAAACGCGGCGGCTGCCGCTCGACGCCCCAGGCGTTCATCCATCGGCTGATGCTGCGTTATGCCCGTCAGGGCAAATGCGTGGTGCGGCTCAAGGGCGGCGATCCGTGCATTTTCGGGCGTGGGGGTGAGGAAGCGCAGTGGTTGCGCGAGCGCGGGGTCGAGGTGGAACTGGTCAATGGCATCACCGCCGGACTGGCCGGCGCGACCCAGTGTGATATTCCGCTGACATTGCGCGGCGTGGCCCGAGGCGTGACGCTGGTCACGGCCCACACTCAGGACGACAGCCAGTTGAACTGGCGGGCCTTGGCGCAGGGCGGCACGACGCTGGTGATTTACATGGGGGTGGCGAAGCTCGGCGAGATTCGCGAACAGCTGTTGGCAGGAGGGATGGCGGCAGATATGCCAGTGGCGATGATCGAGAATGCTTCATTGCCGGAGCAACGCGAATGCCGCAGCAATCTGACAGCGATGGAAGACGATGCCCTTGGTTTCCAGCTCAGGAGCCCTGCGATTCTGGTCATAGGCGCCGTCGCAGCGGCTGCAACCCTGGTCGATTCGATTCACTGGCCAGCCGACCGGTTGGCCTGAAAATCCCCGGTTTCACCAAATCGCAGGCAAAGAAAAGCCCGGCATAAGCCGGGCTTTTCTCGTAGCGGCAGCTAATTACTTAGCTTGAGCTTCAACCTGCGCTTCTACGCGACGGTTAACAGCGCGGCCAGCTTCAGTTTTGTTGTCAGCAACTGGGCGGGATTCGCCGTAGCCGATCGACTGAACGCGGGACGATTCAACACCGTACTGGTTGGTCAGAACTTGCTTAACGGCGTTTGCACGACGCTCGGACAGTTTCTGGTTGTAAGCGTCAGGACCGACGGAGTCAGTGTGACCTTCAACAGTAGTGGTGGTGGATGGGTACTGCTTCATGAAGTCAGCCAGGTTCTTGATGTCGCCGTAGCTGTTTGGCTTAACAACCGACTTGTCGAAGTCGAACTTCACGTCCAGCTCAACACGAACAACTTCAGCAACTGCTGGGCAGCCATCAGCGTCAACAGTTACGTTGGCTGGGGTGTCCGGGCACTTGTCAACGTTGTCGCAAACGCCGTCGTTGTCGCTGTCGGAGCAGACTTCAGCCGGTGCTGGAACTGGAGCAGCAGCTGGCTTGGAGCCGCCACCGAAGTTCACACCGATACCGACGCTAGGAGCCCACTCGGTGTCGCCCTGGTCGATGTTGTACTGAGCTTCAACGCCAGCACGGGCGTAGAAGTTGTCGGTGAAGTACAGCTTGGCACCAGCGCCCAGGTTGGCGAAGGTGGAACGGTTACGACCGTTCGAACCGTTCTGGTCGATGCTCTGGTCAGAGAAACCGGCCGAAACGTATGGACGCAGCATGTCGCCTGGGTTGTTGAAGTGGTACAGAGCGTCCAGAGCGGTGTTGGCGCCCTTGACGTTCTTGCCATCGTCGGCACGCACGTTGTGCACTTCGTCGTAGCCCAGACGCAGTTCAACGTCGTCGGTCAGGAAGTAACCGATCGAACCGCCGAACAGGTTGCCGTTGTTCTTGAAGTTACGAGCGCTGTCGAATTGTTCTTTCTTTGCGAAGCCTTCGATTTCAACTGCGCCTTGGCCTTGTGCCAGAGCGCCGAAAGAAGTGGCGGCAATCAAAGAACCAATGGCCAAGCCCAAGGTGTTTTTCAGTTTCATCCGTTAAATCCCCATCTGGTGATTGTGAAGCAGTCCCGCAAACCGGGGGACAACTCGGCGGCAAGTCTATCAGAACTTGCCTACACGTAAGAGATATTTGCGCCGAACTAAGTTTCAGCAATGCCTGCAAATTTCTCACGCAATTTATCAAGAGCGCGTTTGTAACGCATTTTTGTCGCACTCAAACCCATGTGCATGATGTCTGCGATCTCCTGAAACTCCAGCTCTGCGACAAATCGTAGCACCAGAATTTCCCTGTCGATCGGGTTCACATACACCAGCCAGCGATCCAGTCCGCCCTTCTCCTCGGGTTTCGGCGCCTTTTCTTCGGACGCTTCCTCGAGGGGGTCAAGACTCAGTGCGTCCATCAAGCGACGCTTTCGCCGTTCCTTCCGATACTGTGTGATGCATTCGTTGTAGGTGATGCTGTATAGCCATGTCTTGAACTTCGATTTCCCCTCGAAGTTCTTCAGGCCGTACAGCACCTTCAACATCACTTCCTGACAGACATCGTCTGCGTCGCGATCGTTCCCAAGATATCGTGCGCACACGTTAAATAATGTCCGCTGGTAACGCCGCATCAGTTCTTCGTAGGCGCGCGTCACGTGAAAAAGCTCGGTATGCGAGCGCGCGACCAACTCCTCATCAGAGAGCTCGCGGGGATCGTAGCGCGTGGATAGCGTTTGGGCTTTATTCAAAACAAGTCGTGCCGACAGTCAGGTCAATGTCCACCGCAGCCAGCGACAGCTGGCATTTTGCGGCGGCATACATTAGCAGGGTTTGCCGGGTTAGCGGCTACTCACATGCTGTTCCAGCAGGATCCGATTGGAGAGAGAGACTAGCTCACCCTCATCGGTCAGCAATGTGGTCTTAACCGTGCCGATCTCTTCGATCTGGCCTTCGACCTCGCCAATACGCACTTGTTGCCCAACCTGATACAACTCACGCACATAGATTCCCGCAAGAATCTGACCGGCAATTTCCCGGCTTCCCAAACCCATGGCCAGCGCAACCGCCAGACCAACGGTAATCAATACGATGACGATCACATGGTTCAGCAGGTCGGTCTTGACCTCCAGCTGACTGATCGCGACCGAAATGCTGATGATGATCACCAGGCCCTGGGCAATTCGCCCAAGTCCTGAAGCGTAGTCCAGGCCTACGCCTTCTGCCGCCCCGCGAACCAGGCCATTGGCCAGTTGTGCGAGCAGGACACCCACCAGCAATACCAGCGCGGCACCGAACACTTTCGGCAAATACAGCGCGAGCATGTCAAGCGTAGCTGAAACTCGCTCAAGTCCAAGGGATTCTGCTGCCGAAACCAGAAAAATCAGCAGAACGAACCAGTAAACGATTTTGCCGATCAACGTGGAGATCGGCACTTGCAGCCCCGCGCGGGACATCAATTTAGTCAGGCCGGTGCCGCCCATCAGGCGATCAAGCCCCAGTTTGGCCAGCAACTTGGAGAGCAAGGTGTCCAGCAGCTTGGCCACGACGAAACCCAAAAGCAGCACAACCAATGCGCCGAACAGGTTAGGAATGAAGTTAGCGACTTTGGTCCACAACGCAGTCATTGCAGTGACGAGGCTCTGAGTCCAGAGATCAAGTTCCATATTCAATCAGCCTTATCAGCAGTGCGAGCGGTAGGTTTACGGAGACGGGAGACCGGCGCGACATGGGCCGAGCCGTTATTCAGGGCGATCATCAGCGCGGGCAGCCAGCGGCCCAGCAGGCTGAACAGATCGCCGGCGCCGACCTGGCGGTTGGCGGTTTTGAGCACGCGACCCAGGCAGGCATCGTCGTCGCGGCTGGACGGCGAAGCGTTGAGCATGTCGCGCAAAGACTGTTCAAACGGATCGTGCATACGCACCTCTCGTGATGTCTGTGAAAGACGCGGGCAAATTTGGTCGGGTCACATGATGCATCGTCAGACCCAGCGCAATCGGCGGAACAACCACCATTGTCCGAACGCCAGGGCGAGCACCGTCAGGCAGGCGATGAGGAAGCCATAAGGGCTGCTGGCGAACGGTATTCCGCCAACGTTTATGCCCAACAGACCGGTAATAAAACTCATCGGCAAGAAGATGCAGGTGATGATCCCGAAGCGATACATCGTGCGATTCATGTGCACGCTCAAGCGCCGGTCTTCGGCCTCCAGCACCAGCCCCACGCGCTCTCGGGTCAATTCGAGCTCTTCGAGATAACGGGTCAGGCTGTTGTTCAATTCGTTCCAGTAGTCGGCATCGTCATCGACGAACCACGGCAGCTTTATCCGCGTCAGCTGTCCGAAAATATCCCGCTGCGGTGCCAGAAAACGCTTCAGTCCGGCGGCCCGGCGACGGATATGCAAAATGGCGCCGTGCTCGGGGGTATACCGTTCGTCGGCATCCAGTTTTTCTTCCTCTTCATCGACCACTTCGGAGAGACAAGTCACCAGATCCTGCACCTTGTTGGTGAGGAATTGCGCCAGATACAGCATCAGTTCGGACGAGGTTTTCGGCCCCTTGCCCTCGGCGAGCATCGCCAGCAACTCGTCGGTGGCGCGCAATGGACGCAAACGCAGGGAAATCACCCGCTGGGCGGAGGCAAAGATCCGCACCGACACCATGTCTTCCGGCTCGGCACCCGGGTTCAGATTGACCCCGCGCAAAAACAGCAGCAGCTCGGAGTCCGGCAGCGGCAACAGGCGTGGGCGGGTATTTTCTTCCAGCAGCAAATCGCAGGTGAACTCGTTGAGCCCACTGGATTTGCGCAGCCAGGTCTGGGTCTGCGGGTGACTGCGATCCCAGTGCAGCCACAGGCTTTCATGAGCCTGCAGTTGCAGATCGTCGAGATCAGTCCGGGCTATCGAACGCGCACCGCCTTTACCGTCCAGCACCAGGGCATGCACCAGCCCCCATTGCGCGTTTTCTTCCTCGAACATCCTCACCCCTGTGGTTACCGCGATTTATTCAGGCATTTTCAGCGGACTTGGCGAGATGATCACGCCATTGTTGTCCGCATAGATGTACTGACCAGGATGGAAGGTCACACCCGCGAAGGTCACCGGCACGTTGAGGTCGCCGAGACCGCGCTTTTCAGTCTTTTTTGGATGGCTGGCCAGGGCCTGAACGCCGAGATCGGTCTGGGCGATGACGTCCACATCACGGATGCAACCGTAGATCACCAGCCCTTCCCAACCGTTTTTCGCGGCTTTCTCGGCGATCATGTCGCCCAGCAGCGCGCAGCGCAGGGAACCACCACCATCGACCACCAGCACCTTGCCGTTGCCCTTGAGCTCGGCTTGTTCCTTGACCAGCGAGTTGTCTTCGAAGCATTTGATGGTCACGATTTCGCCGCCGAACGAATCACGGCCGCCGAAATTGCTGAACATCGGTTCCAGCACCTGAACCAGCTCCGGATAGGCGTCGCACAGGTCAGGCGTAAGGTAATGGTTCATCGAAAAACTCCTGTAACAAGGAAGACGAGCAAGAATGTCGCACTCTTTTGAAACGAGTCCCAACGGTCGCTGTTTACCTTAGCCCATGTCATGGTCGCTGAACGAACCTGAACACAGGCTGAAACGTAATAGCGAAACAGTCACTAAATATGACCAGAACCGTCCAGCGCGTCATATCTTAGCCGCAAGCCGCCCCGAACGAAATGCCCTTTTCAGGGCGCCGCGCTCACACCGCTGCCGCCAGATCCGGCTTCTCGCCGAGCAATGGCGTGTGCTGATCCGCCAACCAACGCGCCACCAGCGGCCAGACCTCGGCCTGCGCCGCTTTGCTGACCAGCATCTCGACATGGCCGAACTGATCGTTGAAACCCTGTTCACGGCCCAAGTTGATGAACTGCTTGTGCTCGGAGCCGATCTGTTCGAACAGTTTCCGGCAGGCCCAGGCCGGATCCTGATGATCCCCCGCCGCGCTTACCGCCAGCACCGGGACCTGCACGTCGGCAAGACCTGCCCACCAATCCTTGTCCTTGTCGCCGAAACGCCCGAACAGTCCGTACCAGCGCATGCTTTCCAGCGCCAGGCCGATCGGCTCGTCCTCGGGGCCGCGCTTGAGTCGCGAGCCGGACAACTGGGCAAAACGCTTGAGAATGAAGCGCCCGCTCCACTCCACCGGCGGAATCTTCAGCGGCCAATAGGTGCGGCTGACCTGGGTGCCGAAAAACGCCGCCGACGCCACCGCCGGCTCACCGAGGTATTCGCCGCCCAGCGCAGCCGCCAACGTGATGCCACCCAGCGAGTGACCGATCCAATGCGGAATCTGCCCGCTCTGCTCACGGACGAACGCGGCAATCGCCGGCAGATCGTAACGGGCATAGTCGGCGACCCGGTTGCGGCGGTAGTCCTCGTTGCGCTGGGACAGACCGTGACCACGCATTTCCGGGATCCACACATCGAAACCCAGACGCGTCAGATACGCGCCCAGACCCAGCCCCTTCGGCGAGAACCAGAAGCGCCGATTGGAAAAACTGCCGTGCAGCAAGATCACCGGCACGCCGCGCGACGCCGGCTCATCGGCCATGCCGAGCCGGGTCACCGCGATTTCCACGGACCAGTCAGGGCTGTTGCCCGGTTTCAAACGGTAAACGTCTTCGCTCAGATCACCGCGTCGCTCGGCGCTGATCAGGGCGACAGGAAATAAGTTGCTGCTGCTTTGCATAATGCTCTTGCACAAAAAAGGGCGGCATCCGGAGAGCTCGCCCTACTTCAATCTTAAAGCCCTGACCCGACTCAACGGGCCGGGGCTTCATTCACGGCTTATTCCGCCGCCTGGCCTTCGGCAAGGAAGAACCAGGTTTCCAGCACGGTGTCCGGGTTCAGCGACACGCTTTCGATGCCCTGCTCCATCAGCCACTTGGCCAGGTCCGGGTGGTCCGAAGGGCCCTGACCGCAGATACCGATGTACTTGCCGACCTTGTTGCACGCGGCAATCGCGTTGGCCAGCAGCTTCTTGACCGCCGGATTACGCTCGTCGAACAGGTGCGCGATGATCCCGGAGTCACGGTCCAGACCCAATGTCAGCTGAGTCAGGTCGTTGGAGCCGATCGAGAAACCGTCGAAGAATTCGAGGAATTCTTCAGCCAGGATCGCGTTGGATGGCAGTTCGCACATCATGATCACGCGCAGGCCGTTGTCGCCACGCTTGAGGCCATTCTCGGCCAGCAGATCGACCACCTGGCTGGCTTCGCCGAGGGTACGGACGAACGGCACCATGATTTCGACGTTGGTCAGGCCCATCTCGTTGCGCACGCGCTTCAGCGCACGGCACTCGAGTTCGAAGCAGTCACGGAACGATTCGCTGATGTAACGCGAAGCGCCACGGAAGCCCAGCATCGGGTTTTCTTCTTCCGGCTCGTAGAGTTTGCCGCCGATCAGGTTGGCGTATTCGTTGGACTTGAAGTCCGACAGACGCACGATGACCTTCTTCGGTGCGAACGCAGCGGCCAGGGTGCTGATGCCTTCAACCAGTTTCTCGACATAGAAGCCGACCGGATCGTCGTAACCGGCGATGCGCTTGTCGACGCTTTCCTTGATGTCCTGTGGCAGGCCGTCGTAGTTCAACAGCGCTTTCGGGTGTACACCGATCATGCGGTTGATGATGAATTCCAGACGGGCCAGGCCCACACCGGCGTTCGGCAGCTGCGCGAAGTCGAAGGCGCGGTCCGGGTTGCCGACGTTCATCATGATCTTGAACGGCAGCTCCGGCATGGCGTCGACGGAGTTCTTCTTGATGTCGAAGCCCAGTTCGCCTTCGAAGATGTAACCGGTGTCGCCTTCGGCACAGGACACGGTCACGCCCTGGCCATCCTTCAGCAGTTGGGTGGCGTTACCGCAACCGACAACAGCAGGAATACCCAGCTCACGGGCGATGATCGCCGCGTGGCAGGTACGGCCGCCACGGTTGGTGACGATGGCGCTGGCGCGCTTCATGACCGGTTCCCAGTCCGGGTCGGTCATGTCGGAAACCAGCACGTCGCCCGGCTGGACTTTGTCCATCTCGGAGACGTCCTTGATGATCCGCACCTTGCCGGCGCCGATGCGCTGGCCGATGGCACGACCTTCCACCAGCACGGTGCCGGTTTCTTTCAGCAGGTAACGTTCCATGACGTTGGCCTGGGTGCGGCTCTTCACGGTTTCCGGACGGGCCTGCACGATGTACAGCTTGCCGTCGTCACCGTCCTTGGCCCACTCGATGTCCATCGGGCAGCCATAGTGCTTCTCGATGATCATCGCCTGCTTGGCCAGCTCGCCGACTTCAGCGTCGGTCAGGCAGAAACGCGCGCGCTCGGCCTTGTCGACATCAACGGTTTTCACGGAACGACCGGCCTTGGCCTCGTCACCGTAGATCATCTTGATGGCCTTGCTGCCCAGGTTGCGGCGCAGGATTGCCGGGCGACCGGCTTCCAGGGTGCCCTTGTGGACATAGAATTCGTCCGGGTTCACCGCGCCTTGTACGACGGTTTCGCCCAGGCCGTAGGCGCCGGTGATGAACACCACGTCACGGAAGCCGGATTCGGTATCGAGGGTGAACATCACGCCGGCGGTGCCGGTTTCCGAACGCACCATGCGCTGCACGCCCGCCGACAGGGCGACCAGTTTGTGGTCGAAGCCCTGGTGCACGCGGTAGGAAATGGCACGGTCGTTGAACAGGGAAGCGAACACCTCCTTGGCCGCACGGATGACGTTTTCCACGCCACGGATGTTCAGGAAGGTTTCCTGCTGACCGGCGAACGAAGCGTCCGGCAGGTCTTCGGCGGTGGCGGAGGAACGCACGGCCACGGCCACGTCAGGATTACCGGCCGACAACGCGGCGAACGCGGTGCGGATCTCGGTGTTCAGTTTTTCAGGGAATTCGGCTTCCATGATCCATTGGCGGATCTGGGCGCCGGTCTTGGCCAGGGCATTGACGTCATCGACGTCCAGCGCATCAAGGGCCTTGTGGATCTGATCGTTCAGACCGCTCAGTTCCAGGAAGTCGCGATAGGCTTGCGCCGTGGTGGCGAAGCCGCCGGGGACCGAAACACCGGCACCGGCCAGGTTACTGATCATCTCGCCCAGGGATGCGTTCTTGCCCCCCACATGCTCAACATCGTGTTTGCCGAGCTTATCGAGGGAAACTACGTACTCTACCAAGGTGATCTCTCCACTAACTGTGTTGGAAAAGCTCAGAAACCGGCGGCTCGGGGGAGCGTTGGCCGGCTGTATGGCCTGGACCTGGAAAATAAGTGAGAATGCGGGCCAATGGCGGCCGACAAATCGCGCCTATCATATCCAGAAATGCTCATTAGCTTAAGGCCCAAGGTGCAAATGAAACGATCTGCTTTCTTTATCTCCGATGGCACCGGTATCACCGCCGAAACCCTGGGTCAAAGCCTTCTGGCGCAGTTCGAAAACATTACCTTCAGCAAATTCACGCGCCCCTACATCGACAGCGTTGAAAAAGCGCGGGCCATGGTACAACAAATCAACAAAGCCGCTGAAACCGACGGTTTCCGGCCGATTATCTTCGACACCATCGTCAATCAGGACATTCGTGAGATTCTCGCAACCTCCAATGGTTTCATGATCGACATCTTCTCGACGTTTCTCGCCCCGCTCGAGCAGGAACTGACCGAGCATTCTTCCTACACCGTCGGCAAGTCCCACTCCATCGGTCACAACTCCAATTACATGGAGCGGATCGAGGCGGTGAACTTCGCCCTCGACAACGACGACGGCGCCCGCACCCACTATTACGACAAGGCCGATCTGATACTAGTGGGCGTGTCGCGTTGTGGTAAGACGCCGACGTGCCTGTACATGGCGATGCAATTCGGCATCCGCGCGGCCAACTACCCGCTGACCGAAGACGACATGGAACGCCTGCAACTGCCGGCCGCCCTGCGCGCCCACCAGCACAAGCTGTTCGGCCTGACCATCGACCCGGACCGCCTCACCGCGATCCGCAACGAACGCAAGCCCAACAGCCGTTACTCGAGTTACGCCCAGTGCGAGTTCGAAGTGCGCGAAGTGGAAAACCTGTTCCGCCGCGAGAACATCCCGAACATCAACTCCACGCATTTCTCCGTTGAAGAAATCTCCGCGAAGATCCTCGTGGAAAAAGGCGTCGAGCGGCGCTTCAAATAGCTCTGCGGTGTCTGATCTGACGCCTTCGCGGGCAAGCCCGGCTCCCAC
This sequence comes from Pseudomonas sp. Pseusp21, assembly GCF_059492145.1. NCBI lineage: Bacteria > Pseudomonadati > Pseudomonadota > Gammaproteobacteria > Pseudomonadales > Pseudomonadaceae > Pseudomonas > Pseudomonas sp. Pseusp21. The sequence continues at coordinate 5,707,432 of NZ_CP168520.1, read as the reverse complement.
AGGTGTCGTGGCGTTTGCAAAAATTGCATCCGACACAAAACCCTGTGGGAGCGTGGCTTGCCCGCGAAGAACGATAACGCGGCCCCTCAGATCACAAACAAATCGACAAACCGGTGCACCGGCGTGGCCTCGAGCCGCGCCTGATCCTTGCACAACACCAGAATCTCCCCGCTGCGCTGCCCGGTGAAGCGGGTCGCCAGATTTGCCCGGAATTTGTCCTCCAGCAACGGAATACCCTCGGCGCGACGCCGGCGATGGCCGATCGGGTACTCCACCACCACGTTTTCCGTGCTCGAACCGTCCTTGAAAAACACCTGCACCGCATTGGCGATCGAGCGCTTGTCGGCCTCCAGGTATTCGCGGGTGAAACGCGGATCTTCGACGATGACCATTTTCTCGCGCAGCACATCGATGACCGGATGGGCCTTATGGAAATCGTCTTCGTACTGCTCGGCCACCAGATTGCCGAACGCCAGCGGCACGGCGGTCATGTACTGGAGGCAGTGATCGCGGTCGGCAGCATTGGCCAGCGGCCCGACCTTGGAAATGATGCGAATCGCCGATTCGTGGGTGGTGATGACGATCCGGTCGATCTCATGCAGACGGTTGCGCACCTGCGGGTGCAGGGTCACGGCGGCTTCGCAGGCGGTTTGCGCGTGGAATTCGGCGGGGAAGCTGATTTTGAACAGCACGTTCTCCATCACGTAGCTGCCGAACGGTCGCGAAAAGCTGAAGGCGCGCTTGTCTTCAGGCTTGAGTGCCAGATCATTGTTGGTGTGGCTGAACAGAACGTCGTAAAAGCCCCACTGTCTGGCACTCAAGACGCCGGGAATGCCCATTTCGCCGCGCATCGCGATATCCGCCAGCCGCACGCCCCGGCTCGACGCATCCCCCGCCGCCCAGGATTTTCGCGAACCGGCGTTCGGCGCATGGCGGTACGTGCGCAACGCCTGACCGTCGGCGAACGTATGGGACAACGCCGATAACAGCTGCTCACGGTTGGCGCCCATCAGTTTGGCGGTCACGGCAGTCGAGGCCACTTTCACCAGAATGACGTGGTCGAGGCCTACACGATTGAAGGAGTTTTCCAGAGCGATCACGCCTTGAATCTCGTGGGCCATGATCATGGCTTCGAGTACATCATGCATGGTCAGCGGCGCTTCACCGTTGGCCAGACGCTTTTGCGACAGGTGATCGGCCACCGCGAGAATCCCGCCGAGGTTATCCGACGGATGGCCCCATTCCGCGGCGAGCCAGGTGTCGTTGTAATCGAGCCAGCGCACGATGCAGCCGATGTCCCACGCGGCTTTCACCGGGTCGAGGCGATAGGAGGTGCCAGGGACCCGCGCGCCGAATGGGACGACGGTGCCTTCGACCATCGGGCCAAGGTGTTTGGTGCATTCGGGAAAGCGCAGGGCCAGCAGGCCGCAGCCCAGGGTGTCCATCAGGCAATTGCGGGCGGTGTCGAGGGCTTCGGCGGATGTGATTTTGTAGCTGAGGACGTAATCGGCAATGTCCTGCAGGACACGGTCGTAGTCGGGGCGGTTGTTCAGGTCGACGTTGGCGCTCATGTTCGATTCACTCTTGAAAGTGGTTCGTTGATGGGACCTCGGTTCAGGACTAATTTTCTTCTTATTGAAATGCAGACAACTGTGGGAGCGAGCCTGCTCGCGATTGCGGTTTATCAGCCGACATCAATCCTGAATGTCAGTCCGTCATCGCGAGCAGGCTCGCTCCCACATGTGCTCGGTGTCGGGATCAGAAAGAGTCGCCAGGAACGCGGACGTAACCTTCCATCAGGACGCGCGCACTTCGGCTCATGATCGCCTTCTTCACCACCCACTCACCATTTTCCAGGCTGGCTTCTGCGCCAACACGCAACGTCCCGGACGGATGCCCGAACCGCACCGCATTCCGCTCCACACCACCAGCCGCCAGATTCACCAAAGTGCCCGAGATGGCTGCTGCGGTGCCAATCGCCACCGCCGCCGTCCCCATCATCGCGTGGTGCAGCTTGCCCATCGATAACGCCCGCACCAGCAAATCCACATCCCCGGCGCCAATGGCTTTGCCGCTGGACGCGACGTAATCCGCAGGCTTGGCGACAAACGCAACCTTCGGTGTGTGCTGACGCTTGGCCGCTTCATCCAGACTGGAAATCAGCCCCATGCGCAAAGCACCGTAGGCACGAATGGCCTCGAACATCTGCAACGCTTTCGGATCGCTGTTGATCGCGCCCTGCAGTTCGGTGCCGGTGTAGCCGATGTCTTCGGCGTTGACGAAGATCGTCGGGATCCCCGCGTTGATCATGGTCGCCATGAAGGTGCCGGCACCCGGTACTTCCAGCTCGTCGATCAGGTTGCCGGTGGGGAACATCGAGCCACCGCCGCCCTCTTCTTCCGCCGCCGGATCCATGAATTCGACCTGGACTTCGGCAGCCGGGAAGGTCACGCCGTCGAGTTCGAAATCACCGGTTTCCTGAACTTCGCCATTGGTGATCGGCACGTGGGCAATGATGGTTTTGCCGATATTGGCCTGCCACACGCGAACCACCGCCACGCCGTTGTGCGGAATGCGGCTGGCGTCCACAAGACCGTTGCTGATGGCGAACGAACCGACCGCCGCCGACAGGTTGCCGCAGTTGCCGCTCCAATCCACGAAGGGCTTGTCGATGGACACCTGACCGAACAGGTAATCGACGTCGTGATCGGCCTTGATGCTTTTCGACAGGATCACGGTTTTGCTGGTGCTGGACGTGGCGCCGCCCATGCCGTCGATCTGCTTGTCGTACGGATCGGGGCTGCCGATGACCCGCAGCAACAGCGCATCGCGGGCCGGACCGGGAATCTGCGCGGCTTCGGGCAGGTCCTTGAGGCTGAAAAACACGCCTTTGCTGGTGCCACCACGCATGTAGGTGGCGGGGATTCTTATTTGCGGTGCGTGAGCCATGGTGCTCCTTATCAGCAAACGCGGATCAACCGACCCGCGTTCGCACTACGTGGTTTAAACGGCAACCGCCGACTCTTCGAGGAAGTCCTGAGCGAAGCGCTGCAACACCCCGCCAGCCTCATAGATCGACACTTCTTCAGCGGTGTCGAGACGGCAGGTCACCGGCACGTCGACACGCTCGCCGTTCTTGCGATGGATCACCAGCGTCAGGTCGGCACGCGGCGTGCGCTCGCCGATCACGTCGTAGGTTTCGCTGCCGTCGATACCCAGGGTCTTGCGGTCGGTGCCCGGTTTGAACTCCAGCGGCAACACGCCCATGCCCACCAGGTTGGTGCGGTGAATGCGCTCGAAACCTTCGGCGGCGATCGCTTCCACACCCGCCAGCCGCACGCCTTTCGCCGCCCAGTCGCGGGACGAACCCTGGCCGTAGTCGGCGCCGGCGATGATGATCAGCGGCTGCTTGCGCTCCATGTAGGTTTCGATGGCTTCCCACATGCGCATCACTTGGCCTTCCGGCTCGACACGGGCCAGCGAACCCTGTTTGACCTTGCCGTTTTCCACGACCATTTCGTTGAACAATTTCGGGTTGGCAAACGTCGCGCGCTGCGCGGTCAGGTGGTCGCCACGGTGGGTCGCGTAAGAGTTGAAGTCCTCTTCCGGCAGGCCCATTTTCGCCAGGTATTCGCCGGCGGCGCTGTCGAGCATGATCGCGTTCGAAGGAGACAGGTGATCGGTGGTGATGTTGTCCGGCAATACCGCCAACGGACGCATGCCCTTGAGCGGCCGCGCCCCGGCCAACGCGCCCTCCCAGTACGGCGGACGGCGGATGTAGGTGCTCATTTCGCGCCAGTCGTACAGCGGCGTTACTTTCGGGCCGGTGTCTTCATGGATGGCGAACATCGGGATGTAGACCTGACGGAACTGCTCGGGCTTGACCGAGGATTTCACCACCGCGTCGATTTCTTCGTCGCTCGGCCAGATGTCTTTAAGGCGGATTTCCTTGCCGTCGACCACGCCCAGCACATCTTTTTCGATGTCGAAACGGATGGTGCCAGCAATCGCGTAAGCCACCACCAGCGGCGGCGAAGCGAGGAACGCCTGCTTGGCGTACGGGTGAATCCGGCCGTCGAAGTTGCGGTTGCCGGACAGCACAGCGGTGGCGTACAGATCGCGGTCGATGATCTCTTGCTGGATCACCGGATCCAGCGCGCCGGACATGCCGTTGCAGGTGGTGCAGGCAAACGCGACGACGCCGAAACCGAGCTGCTCCAGTTCCGTGGTCAGCCCCGCTTCATCGAGGTACAGCGCCACGGTTTTCGAGCCCGGCGCCAGCGACGACTTGACCCACGGCTTGCGGGTCAGCCCGAGCTTGTTGGCATTGCGCGCCAGCAGGCCGGCGGCGATCACGTTGCGCGGGTTGCTGGTGTTGGTGCAACTGGTGATGGCGGCGATGATCACCGCGCCGTCAGGCATTTGCCCCGGCACGTCCTGCCACTGGCCGGCGATGCCTTTGGCGGCCAGATCCGAGACCGCCACACGGGCATGCGGGTTGCTCGGGCCGGCCATGTTGCGCACCACCGAAGACAGGTCGAAGGTCAGACCACGCTCGTATTGCGCGCCTTTCAGGCTGTCGGCCCAGAGACCGATCTGCTTGGCGTATTGCTCGACAAGTTGCACTTGCTGGTCTTCGCGACCGGTGAGTTTCAGGTAATCGATGGTCTGCTGGTCGATGTAGAACATCGCCGCCGTGGCGCCGTATTCCGGGGCCATGTTGGAGATGGTCGCGCGGTCGCCGAGGGTCAGTGCCGAAGCACCTTCGCCGAAGAACTCCAGCCATGCGCCCACGACTTTCTGTTTGCGCAGGTATTCGGTCAGGGCCAGCACCATGTCGGTGGCGGTGATGCCCGGTTGCAGCTTGCCGGTCAGTTCGACGCCGACGCTTTCCGGCAGGCGCATCCACGATGCGCGGCCGAGCATCACGCTTTCAGCTTCGAGACCACCGACGCCGATGGCAATCACGCCCAGCGCATCGACGTGCGGGGTATGGCTGTCAGTGCCGACGCAGGTATCCGGGAACGCCACGCCGTCGCGCACCTGGATCACCGGCGACATTTTCTCCAGGTTGATCTGGTGCATGATGCCGTTGCCCGGCGGGATCACGTCGACGTTCTTGAACGCCTTCTTGGTCCAGTTGATGAAGTGGAAGCGGTCTTCGTTTCGACGGTCTTCGATGGCGCGGTTCTTCTCGAAGGCCTGCTTGTCAAAGCCGCCCGCTTCCACCGCCAGCGAGTGGTCGACGATCAGTTGCGTCGGCACCACCGGGTTGACCTGCGCCGGATCGCCGCCCTGCTGGGCAATCGCGTCGCGCAGGCCGGCCAGGTCCACCAGTGCGGTCTGGCCAAGAATGTCGTGGCACACCACGCGGGCCGGGAACCACGGGAAGTCGAGGTCGCGTTTGCGCTCGATCAGTTGTTTCAGGGAATCGGTGAGCGTGGCCGGGTCGCAGCGACGCACGAGGTTTTCCGCCAGCACGCGAGAGGTGTACGGCAGGGTGTCGTAGCTGCCGGGCTGGATCCCATCGACAGCCGCGCGGACGTCGAAAAAGTCCAGCGGCGTGCCGGGCAGGTTCTTGCGAAATTCTGTGTTCATCGGTCAGGACTCGGTCACGGTAGTTTCAAAGAGGGGGCGCCTGTGCCGGCGCCCTCCCCGGTCAGCGCTGTTCGATTGGCACGAACTTGCGCTGTTCGACGCCGGTGTACTCGGCGCTTGGACGGATGATGCGGTTGTTGGCGCGCTGTTCGAATACGTGCGCCGCCCAGCCGGTCAGGCGCGAGCAGACGAAGATCGGGGTGAACAGCTTGGTCGGAATGCCCATGAAGTGGTACGCCGAGGCATGGTAGAAGTCGGCGTTGGGGAACAGTTTTTTCTGTTCCCACATGGTCTTGTCGATGGCTTCGGAAACCGCGAACAACACCTTGTCGCCCACTTCGTCGGCGAGTTTTTTCGACCAGCCCTTGATCACCTCGTTGCGCGGATCGCTGTCCTTATAGATCGCGTGGCCGAAGCCCATGATCTTGTCCTTGCGCTCGAGCATGCCGAGGGTGCCCTTGATCGCTTCTTCCGGCGACGAGAAGCGCTCGATCATTTCCATCGCCGCTTCGTTGGCGCCACCGTGCAGCGGGCCGCGCAAGGAACCGATGGCCGCCGTGACGCAGGAATACAGATCGGACAGGGTCGAAGCGCACACCCGAGCGGTGAAGGTCGAGGCGTTGAATTCGTGCTCGGCGTAGAGGATCAGCGACACGTTCATCACTTTGACGTGCAGTTCGCTCGGCTTCTTGTCGTGCAGCAGGTGCAGGAAGTGGCCGCCGATGGACTGTTCGTCCGTCACGCAATTGATGCGTTTGCCGTCGTGGCTGAAGCGATACCAGTAGCACATGATCGCCGGGAACGCGGCCAGCAGGCGGTCGGTCTTGTCGCGTTGCTCGGAGAAGTCTTTCTCCGGCTCGATGTTGCCCAGGAACGAGCATCCGGTGCGCATCACGTCCATCGGGTGGGCGTCGGCGGGGATGCGTTCCAGCACTTCTTTCAGCGCTTGTGGCAGGTCACGCAGCTTGCTGAGTTTGCTCTGGTAGTCGGCGAGTTGCGCCTTGGTCGGCAGTTCTCCGTAGAGCAGCAGGTACGCCACTTCTTCAAATTGTGCGTCTGCTGCCAGTTCGCGCACGTCGTAGCCGCGATAGGTCAGCCCGGCACCGGCCTGGCCCACGGTGGACAGTGCGGTTTGCCCGGCAACCTGGCCCCGGAGCCCGGCGCCACTGAGTACTTTTGCTTCGGCCATTGTTGTCTCCAATCTTGAATTTATTAGGGAGTACGGTTGCGGCTTACTTCTTCGCCGCAAACAACGCGTCGAGCTTCTGCTCGAAGGTGTGGTAATCGATGCGATCGTAAAGCTCCATGCGAGTCTGCATGGTGTCGATGACATTTTGCTGAGTGCCGTCGCGGCGGATCGCGGTGTAGACGTTTTCCGCGGCCTTGTTCATCGCGCGGAATGCCGACAGCGGGTACAGCACCAGCGACACATCGGCGCCGGCCAGTTGCTCGGTGGTGTACAGCGGCGTCGAGCCGAATTCGGTGATGTTGGCCAGGATCGGCGCTTTCACACGGCTGGCGAACAGCTTGTACATCTCCAGTTCCGTGATGGCTTCCGGGAAAATCATGTCGGCGCCGGCCTCGATGCACGCGGCGGCGCGATCCAGTGCCGATTCCAGGCCTTCAACAGCCAGCGCGTCGGTGCGGGCCATGATCACGAAGCTGTCGTCGGTGCGGGCATCGACGGCAGCCTTGATGCGGTCGACCATTTCCTGCTGGGTCACGATCTCTTTGTTCGGACGATGACCGCAGCGCTTGGCACCGACCTGGTCTTCGATGTGAATCGCCGCCGCGCCGAACTTGATCATCGACTTGACGGTGCGGGCCACGTTGAACGCCGAGGCGCCGAAACCGGTGTCCACGTCCACCAGCAGCGGCAGGTCGCAGACGTCGGTGATGCGGCGCACGTCGGTCAGCACGTCATCCAGGCCAGTGATGCCCAGGTCCGGCACGCCGAGGGAGCCGGCAGCCACCCCGCCACCCGACAGGTAGATCGCCTTGAAACCGGCGCGCTTGGCCAGCAGCGCGTGGTTGGCATTGATCGCCCCGACCACTTGCAGCGGATGTTCGCTGGCGACCGCATCGCGGAAACGCTGGCCTGGAGTGCTCTTGTTGGAACTCATGACTCACCTCGTTCAGTGGCTGTCTTGTTGTCGGCGCCGTCCTGGTAATGACGGGCGATGTTGCGTTTCGAGGCGCCGATGTGACGGCGCATCAACAATTCCGCGAGCTCGCCGTCACGGTCGGCGATGGCATCGAGAATCCGGTGGTGTTCGGCAAAGGCCTGGCGCGGGCGGTTGGGCGTGGTGGAAAACTGGATGCGGTACATGCGCACCAGTTGATAGAGCTCGCCGCAGAGCATTTGCGTGAGGGTGCGGTTGCCGCTGCCCTGGATGATCCGGTAGTGAAAGTCGAAATCGCCTTCCTGCTGGTAGTAGCCGACACCGGCCTGAAACGCTGCATCGCGTTCGTGGGTTTCCAGCACCCGGCGCAGTTCGTCGATTTCTTCGACGCTCATGCGTTCGGCCGCCAGACGGCAGGCCATGCCTTCGAGGGACTCGCGGATTTCGTAGAGTTCGAGCAATTCGGCGTGGCTCAGCGACACCACCCGGGCACCGACGTGCGGTACGCGCACCAGCAGACGCTGGCCTTCCAGCCGGTGGATCGCTTCGCGCAGCGGCCCGCGGCTGATGCCGTAGGTGCGCGCCAGTTCCGGCTCGGAGATCTTGCTGCCCGGGGCGATCTCGCCTTTGACGATGGCCGCCTGGATGCGCCGGAAGACGTTTTCCGAGAGCGTCTCGGAATCGTCGCCGCTGACCACCGGGGGATCGAGTTGATCCAGCATATTGTCGACACCTTCAAATCCAATGCGGCAAAAACTAGCGAATCAGCCCGCATCAGTCAAAGGATAAATCTAGATTGTCGACAATCGTCTAATAAGCCTTCATCTCAGCCCCAAGGGTTATAGACCGGTCCCGGCGCTGGCGCCATAAAACCACCGTGCTAGAATGCCGCCCGCATTTGCGAGTCATTTGCACGGCTTGTCATAAAAAGCTGATAGGCACACGAAGGCGCATGGGCAGACAGGATTTCCTGATGCCATGGCCCTGAACCGAGAACGGAACGCTGCTCGCCAGGATTTATGAGACTCAAGCCCTTCCCCACATTCTTTGCACTGTTTTGCCTGCCCGGCCTCGCTGCGGCGGGGGAAAAGACCGTGTACGGCCTCAACGAATACGCTGCCCTCGACGGGATCAACCTGGAAGTGGCGGCGAAACTCGACACCGGGGCGAAAACCGCCTCCCTGAGCGCCCGCGACATCAAACGCTTCAAACGCAACGGCGAGTCCTGGGTACGTTTCTACCTGGCCATCGACGCCGCGCATTCGCACCCGATCGAACGGCCGCTGGCCCGGGTCAGCAAGATCAAGCGCCGCGCCGGCGACTACGACCCGGAAGAAGGCAAGAAGTACACCGCCCGCCCGGTAATCGAGCTGGACATCTGCATGGGTTCGGCAATGCGCAGCATCGAAGTGAACCTGACCGACCGTAGTGCGTTCCAATACCCGCTTTTGATCGGCTCCGAGGCGCTGAAACGCTTCGATGCGCTGGTCGATCCCAGTCTTAAATACGCTGCCGGCAAACCCGCCTGCGCCATCGCCGCTCATACCGCCGAGTAATTTCCATGCGTTCTCTAACCTTCCACCTGAAAGTCCTGATCACCATCCTGGTGTTGCTGGGCGTTTCGGTTACGGCCTATCAGATTTTCGTGCTCGGCATCCCGGTGACCGAAGACGCCACCGACGACCTGTGGAACATCGACGCCAAGGTCGAGTTCGTCGCCAGCACCAAGGATCCGGTGAAGATCCAGATGTTCGTGCCGCCCCTGAGCCGCGATTACGTCAGCCTCAATGAAAGCTTCATCTCCAACAACTACGGCGTGGCGGTCAACCGCGTCGACGGCAACCGCAAGGTCACCTGGTCGGCACGCCGGGCCAAGGGCAATCAGACTCTTTATTACCGTCTGGTGCTGACCAAGCGTTACACCGCCGAAAAAACCAAGGTCAAAGGCCCGACCTTCCGCGACAGCATGGCCATCGAAGGCCCGGAAAAGATCGCCGCCGAAGCCCTGCTCGCGCCGATCCGCCAGCATTCGGCCGACGTCGAGACCTTCATTGGCGAGGCGATCAAACGCGTCAACAACGTCAACGACGACAACGTGAAACTGCTGCTGGCCGGCGATCCGTCGACGCCGCACAAAGCCAAGATCGTCGAGCTGCTGCTGTCCATCGCCCACGTGCCGGTGGAGAAAGTCCACACCATCCGCCTCGTCGCCGATCAGCCGCAAACCCCGGAACTGTGGCTGCGCAGTTTCAACGGCACCGACTGGCTGTACTTCAACCCGGAAACCGGCGAACAAGGCCTGCCGACCGACCGCCTGCTGTGGTGGAGCGGTGATGAAAACCTGATCACCGTCGACGGCGGCAAGAAAGCCAACGTGACCTTCAGCCTGAACAACAGCGAGATGAACGCGATTCGTCTGGCCAAGCTGACCGACGAAAACACCGACGCCAATTTCCTCGAATACTCGCTGTACGGCCTGCCGCTGCAAACCCAGCAGACCTTCATGATCATGGTGATGATCCCGATCGGCGTGCTGGTGATCCTGATCCTGCGCAACCTGATCGGCCTGCAGACCCTCGGCACGTTCACGCCGGTGCTGATCGCCCTGGCCTTCCGCGAGACACAGCTGGGCTTCGGCATCCTGCTGTTTACCGTGATCACCGCGCTCGGGTTATCGCTGCGCTCGTATCTGGAACACCTGAAGCTGCAAATGCTGCCGCGCCTGTCGGTGGTGCTGACGTTCGTGGTGGTGCTGATCGCGGCGATCAGCCTGTTCAGTCACAAACTCGGTCTGGAGCGCGGTCTGTCGGTGGCGCTGTTCCCGATGGTGATTCTGACCATGACCATCGAACGCCTGTCGATCACCTGGGAAGAACGCGGCGCCAGCCATGCCATGAAAGTGGCGATCGGCACGCTGTTCGCGGCGTCCCTGGCGCACCTGATCATGACCGTTCCGGAGCTGGTGTACTTCGTGTTCACCTTCCCGGCGATCCTGCTGATCCTCGTGGGTTTCATGCTGGCCATGGGTCGCTATCGCGGCTACCGCCTGACCGAGCTGGTGCGTTTCAAGGCTTTCCTGAAGAAGGCTGACGCCTGATGTTCGGTTTCTGGAAGACCTGGAAGGCCCTGGAAGCCCGGGGCATCATGGGTATCAATCGGCGTAACGCCGACTACGTGCTCAAGTACAACAAGCGCAGCCTTTACCCGATCGTCGATGACAAGATCATCACCAAGGAACGCGCGATCGAGGCCGGCATTCACGTGCCGGAACTGTATGGCGTGATTTCCACGGAGAAGGAAATCGACAAGCTCGGCGAGATCATCGGCGGGCGCAACGACTTCGTGATCAAGCCGGCCCAGGGCGCCGGCGGTGACGGCATCATCGTCATCGCCGACCGTTTCGAGGGCCGCTATCGCACGGTGTCGGGCAAGATCCTTGCCCACGAAGAGCTGGAGCATCATATCTCGAGCATCCTCACCGGCCTGTATTCGCTGGGTGGCCACCGCGACCGGGCGCTGATCGAATATCGGGTGACCCCGGACCAGATCTTCAAGAGCATCAGCTACGAAGGCGTGCCGGACATCCGCATCATCGTGCTGATGGGTTACCCGGTGATGGCGATGCTGCGTTTGCCGACCCGTCAGTCCGGCGGCAAGGCCAACCTGCACCAAGGCGCCATCGGCGTCGGTGTTGACCTGGCCACCGGCCTGACCCTGCGTGGCACCTGGCTGAACAACATCATCACCAAACACCCGGACACCACCAACGCGGTGGACGGCGTGCAACTGCCCTACTGGGACGGTTTCATGAAGCTCGCCGCCGGTTGTTATGAGCTGTGTGGCCTGGGGTACATCGGCGTGGACATGGTGCTGGACCAGGAGAAAGGCCCGCTGATTCTGGAGTTGAATGCGCGGCCGGGGCTGAATATCCAGATTGCCAATGATTGCGGGCTGACGTTGCGCACCCATGCGGTGGAAGCGCATCTGGAAGAGCTCAAGGCGCGCGGGGTGACGGAGTCGGTTGAAGAGCGGGTGGCGTTTGCTCAGGAGTTGTTTGGGCATATTCCGGCGGTCGAGGGCTGACTTCCCTTTCATGATCGTTCCCACGCTCCGCGTGGTAACGCCGACATGGACGCTCCGCGTCCACTGTGACGCGGAGCGTCACGGGATGCATTCCCACGCAGAGCGTGGGAACGATCAAACGATCAAGCGTGATACCTGCCGCCAATCTGCCAATCCCCGACATCCCCTCTAGGAGCAATTCCCGGAGGGGACTACAATCCCCACCCCGCCTCGATGGCCGATCTGCCCCGCCCATGTTGACCTGTTCCGTACACCCGCTGCCCTACCGCGCCAACCCCGCCGACTATTTCGCGGCCGTCCGCCATGCGCCCGGCGCCGTGCTGCTCGACAGCGGCCGGCCGAGTGCCGACCGTGGCCGTTATGACCTGCTCAGCGCCTGGCCGCTGGAACAACTGGCGGTGTTGCCGGACGAACACGGCGACGATTTCCTGCAACGCTTGCGGAACAATCTGACCCGGTTGGGCGAGGCGCAATTGCCCGACGGCTACGAATTGCCCTTCGTCGGCGGCCTGATCGGTTACCTGAGCTACGACTTCGGCCGACATCTGGAAAACCTGCCGAGCCAGGCCCGGGATGACCTGCAATTGCCCGATGCGCGTTTTGGTCTGTACGACTGGGCACTGATCAGCGATCACCAATCGGCCACCAGCCAACTGGTGTTCCACCCCTCGGTCAGCGCCAGCGAGAAACAACGGCTGATCGATGTGTTCAGCCAGCCGGTGGACACCGTACTGACGCCTTTCAAGCTGAGCAGCCCGATGGCAGCCGATCTCTCGGCCGATGAATACCGTAAGGCGTTCGAGCGTATCCAGCATTACATCCAGGCCGGCGACTGCTATCAGGTCAATTTCGCCCAGCGTTTCCGCGCGCCGTGCCAGGGCGATCCATGGCTGGCCTACTGCAAATTGCGCGAGGCCTGCCCGACGCCGTTTTCCGGGTTCCAGAGCCTGCCCGACGGCAACGCAGTACTGAGCCTGTCGCCCGAGCGTTTCGTCAAAGTCAGTCAGCGCCAAGTGGAAACCCGTCCGATCAAGGGCACCCGCCCCCGTGGCGCGACTCCGGCCGAAGACGCGGCGAACGCCGCCGAACTGCTGGCCAGCCCCAAGGATCGCGCGGAAAACCTGATGATCGTCGACCTGCTGCGCAATGACCTGGGCCGCACCTGCCGCATCGGCTCGGTGCGGGTGCCGGAGTTGTTCAGCCTGGAAAGCTATCCGAACGTGCATCACCTGGTCAGTAGCGTAACCGGTGAACTGGCGGAACATCGCGATGCGCTGGATCTGATTGCCGGCAGCTTCCCCGGCGGCTCGATCACCGGCGCACCGAAGATTCGTGCGATGCAGATCATCGACGAACTGGAGCCGACCCGACGCGGCTTGTATTGCGGTTCGTTGCTGTATCTGGACGTGCGTGGCGAGATGGACAGCTCCATCGCCATTCGCAGTCTGCTGGTGAAGGATGGGCAGGTGTGCTGCTGGGGCGGTGGCGGGATCGTCGCTGACTCGGACTGGCAGGCGGAGTATCAGGAATCGATTACCAAGGTCAGAGTCCTGCTAGAAACCCTGCAAAACCTTTAACCGTTGATCGTTGATCGTTCCCACGCTCTGCGTGGGAATGCAGCCCGGGACGCTCTGCGTCCCAAAGCGGACGCAGAGCGTCCATTGAGGCATTCCCACGCAGAGCGTGGGAACGATCATCAGGTGGCTAAAGGGATAAGTCGCGGTTCGAAGCTTTGAGAAACTCCTGCTTCAACTCGGCAAACGTATGCACCGCCGGAAACTGCGGAAACTCGCGAATCACGTTGTCCGGCGCATGGAACAGAATCCCCGCATCCGCTTCGCCGAGCATGCTGGTGTCGTTGTAGGAATCCCCCGCCGCAATCACCCGGTAATACAGGCTCTTGAAGGCCAGGACCGACTGACGTTTCGGATCTTTCTGACGCAACTGATAGCTGGTCACCCGACCGCTGTCATCGGTAATCAGTCGGTGGCAGAGCAAGGTCGGAAAGCCCAGCTGACGCATCAGCGGCTGGGAAAACTCGTAGAACGTGTCCGACAGAATCACCACCTGAAACCGCTCGCGCAGCCAGTTGACGAACTCCACCGCGCCGTCCAGCGGCTTGAGCGTGGCGATCACTTCCTGAATGTCCGAAAGTTTCAGGCCATGCTCATCAAGGATGCGCAGGCGCTGTTTCATCAGCACGTCGTAGTCGGGAATGTCCCGGGTGGTGGCCTTGAGCGATTCGATTCCGGTTTTTTCGGCGAAGGCGATCCAGATTTCCGGTACCAGCACCCCTTCAAGATCAAGACAGGCAATTTCCACAGGACACTCCATTTGTAATGTTTATTGAGCCGAGCGAGCCCGAACTCTAGCGGCTCGACCTGGAGCGCGCAACGCAGAGGCTGCCCCGGCGCGCGTTGCTTTTTGTTACCATCGCCGCCATATAGAGCGCCCAGCGCCACCGACCTGTAGGAAGCCGCCCTGATGAGCCCAACGTTCGACGTCGTGGAACTCGCCACGACCTATGCCAACAAATCCGCGCAGGACATCCTCAAACTCGCGTTCGCCGAGTTCGGCGATGACCTGTGGATATCTTTCAGCGGCGCCGAGGATGTGGTGCTGGTGGACATGGCCTGGAAGCTGAACAAGAACGTCAAGGTGTTCAGTCTCGACACCGGTCGCCTGCATCCGGAAACCTACCGTTTCATCGATCAGGTGCGCGAGCACTACAAGATCGACATCGAACTGGTCTCACCGGACTACACGAAACTTGAACCGTTCGTGAAGGAAAAAGGCCTGTTCAGTTTCTACAAGGACGGCCATGGCGAATGCTGCGGGATCCGCAAGATCGAGCCGCTGCGCCGCAAACTCTCCGACGTGAAGGCCTGGGCCACCGGCCAGCGCCGCGATCAAAGCCCTGGCACCCGCAGCGCCGTGGCGGTGATGGAAATCGATACAGCGTTCTCCACCCCGGAGCGCACCCTGTACAAGTTCAACCCACTGGCGCAGATGACCAGCGAAGAAATCTGGGGCTACATCCGCATGCTGGAGCTGCCGTACAACAGCCTGCATGAGCGCGGTTTCATCAGCATCGGCTGCGAACCGTGCACTCGTCCTGTCCTGCCGAACCAGCACGAACGTGAAGGCCGTTGGTGGTGGGAAGAAGCGACCCAGAAAGAATGCGGGTTGCATGCCGGGAACATCATCAGTAAGGCATAAGCATCGCTGTTGCCCCGTGGGAGCAATTCAGCTCCCACAGTGTTCACCGCCCGTCTTGAAAAATGTGTACACACGAATGTCACCATCGGTGCCATTTATGTGTGCACTTTTCGTTTCTGCGCCCTGAAAAGTTACATCAGGCTCCAAAAACACTCCCTCCCGGCGCCCGCCAAAATCCCTCCCGAAAAATAAATACCTGTTCGAACGGTCAACTTATATCGCCGGTATTTCAACGACTTGGTGTTCTTCAATAACTTTTCGAAATCAGCGGTGATTTTCATAGATCGCGGGCTGGCACAGATCTGGCTTTAGTGCATACATGTTTTGTATACAAAACCGCAAAACATGAACCCACACTTTCGATCCGCAAGCCTGAAGCGCCCTATCCCGTACAGGCTGCAGATGCCCCGAAACCAGTGATGTTTCACCGCCGCGACGAAGATCTGCCGAGCCCGAGCGCTCATGCACAGTCATCGCGACCCGGACATCAGGAGCCTGCCGGAATGCGTACGAGTCTCTCCAATAACAACATCGCGCTGAATCTGCCCGCCTCTTCAACCCTCGACCACAGCGTGGCCGGTGATGGCATCGCCGAACCGCTGCAATTGAGCCCGCGTCTGCACAACAGTGACCTCGCACCGACCAAGGTCGAAGGACGGCGTTGGGGCAAATACAGCATCTTTGCCCTGTGGACCAACGATGTGCACAACATCGCCAATTACTCGTTTGCCATCGGTCTGTACGCCCTGGGCCTGGGCGGCTGGCAGATTCTGCTGTCGCTGGGGATCGGCGCGGCGCTGGTGTATTTCTTCATGAACCTGTCCGGCTATATGGGGCAGAAAACCGGCGTGCCGTTTCCAGTGATCAGCCGGATCAGTTTCGGCATTCACGGGGCACAGATTCCAGCATTGATCCGGGCGGTGATCGCCATCGCCTGGTTCGGGATTCAGACGTACCTGGCGTCGGTGGTGTTTCGCGTGTTGCTCACGGCGATCCATCCCGGTTTCGCCGACTACGATCACAACTCGATCCTCGGCCTGTCGAGCCTGGGCTGGGTGTGTTTCGTGGCGATCTGGTTCGTGCAACTGGCGATTCTGGCCTACGGCATGGAAATGGTCCGCCGCTACGAAGCCTTCGCCGGGCCGGTGATTCTGCTGACCGTCGCCTGCCTCGCCGCGTGGATGTACACCCAGGCCAACGCGACCATTGCCTGGTCGATCCGCGAACCCCTGACCGGCGGTGAGATGTGGCGCAACATCTTTGCCGGCGGCGCCTTGTGGCTGGCGATCTATGGGACGCTGATCCTCAACTTCTGCGACTTCGCCCGCTCTTCGCCGTGCCGCAAAACGATCAAGATCGGAAATTTCTGGGGCCTGCCGGTGAATATTCTGGTGTTCGCCGGGATCACCGTCTTGCTGTGCGGTGCGCAATTTCAGATCAACGGGCGGATCATCGAAAGCCCGACCGAAATCATTGCGTCGATCCCCAACACGTTCTTTCTGGTGCTCGGCTGCCTGGCGTTCCTGATCGTCACCGTGGCGGTGAACATCATGGCCAATTTCGTCGCCCCGGCCTTCGTGCTCAGCAACCTGGCGCCGAAATACCTGACCTTCCGCCGCGCCGGGCTGATCAGCGCAACGATTGCTGTGCTGATCC
Source organism: Pseudomonas sp. Pseusp21 (assembly GCF_059492145.1). Taxonomy (NCBI): domain Bacteria; kingdom Pseudomonadati; phylum Pseudomonadota; class Gammaproteobacteria; order Pseudomonadales; family Pseudomonadaceae; genus Pseudomonas; species Pseudomonas sp. Pseusp21. Next base: position 5,690,753 of record NZ_CP168520.1, on the reverse strand, counting down.
TGCCGTGGAACCTCTACAACAGCCCGCTGGTGATCGTGTATTTCCTGTCCGGCCTCGGCGCCCTGCTCGGCCCGCTGTACGGCGTGATCATGGTCGACTACTGGTTGATCCGCAAAGGCCGGATCCACGTGCCGCAGCTGTACAGCGAACACCCGAACGGTGCGTATTACTACAGTCGCGGGGTCAATCTGCGGGCGGTCGCAGCGTTTATTCCGGCCGCCTTGATCGCGATCGTCCTGGCGCTGGTGCCGGGCTTCCACAGCGTTTCGCCCTTCTCCTGGCTGATCGGCGCCGGCATTGCCGGGATGCTCTACCTGATCATCGCCAAACGCCAGCCGCACTACGCCGACGTCGACGGTGAAGCCATCGCCGTCGACAACGTCAGCCACTGAATCTTTTGGCGGCCCTTCGCGGGGCCGCAGAACCAACCGTAATAAGGACTTCCCATGCGCATTCTCGTGGTCAACGTCAACACCACCGAATCCATCACCCAGGCCATCGCCCGCTCGGCGCAGGCTGTCGCTTCCCCCGGCACCGAGATTGTCGGCCTGACGCCATACTTCGGCGCCGATTCAGTCGAGGGCAATTTCGAAAGTTATCTGGCGGCCATCGCCGTGATGGACCGGGTGATGTCCTACGACCAGCCGTTCGACGCGGTGATCCAGGCCGGCTACGGCGAGCACGGTCGCGAAGGTTTGCAGGAGTTGCTCAACGTGCCGGTGGTGGACATTACCGACGCGGCGGCCAGCACCGCGATGTACCTTGGCCACGCCTACTCGGTGGTGACCACGCTGGATCGCACCGTGCCGCTGATTGAGGATCGGCTGAAACTGTCCGGCCTGTGGGATCGCTGCGCCTCGGTGCGTGCCAGTGGCCTGGCGGTGCTGGAGCTGGAACACGAGCCGCAACGGGCGCTGGAAGCGATCGTCCATCAGGCGGAACTGGCGGTGACTCAGGATAAAGCCGAAGTGATCTGCCTGGGTTGCGGCGGCATGGCCGGGCTCGATGAGAAGATCCGTCAGCGCACCGGGGTGCCGGTGGTGGATGGCGTCACAGCGGCCGTGACCATCGCCGAATCGCTGGTGCGGCTGGGCTTGTCGACCTCCAAGGTACGCACCTATGCGACGCCACGGCCAAAAACCATCATCGGCTGGCCAGCACGTTTTGCGCGTTGAACCGTTCGGCGAGGCCCTGGGTTGAAAACTGCTCGATGACAAAATCGACGAAGGCCCGGGTCTTGCCCGGCAACAGTTTGTGTTCGGCGTAATAAATGGAGATGTTGCCGTCGTCGACGTACCAGTCCGGCAGGACCCGCTGCAACGTCCCCGCCTCAAGATAGCCGACGGCGAACGGCATGCTCACCAACGCAATCCCCAACCCCTGCGCCGCCGTGGCGCAGGCGGCTTCGGAATCGCTCATGGTCATTCGCGCCTTGAGGGTCAGCGGGCTGTGTTGTCGGGTGCGATGCGTCAATTGCCAGGAGCGCACGCGACCAGTCTGCGGTGAGCGGATCAGGATGCCGTCGTGCAGTGTGAGGTCGTCCGGTTCGCTGATCGGTGCGTACCGATCCAGATAATCCTTGGAAGCCACCAACACCCGATGCGCTGGTGTCAGCCTGCGCGCCACCACGCCTTGGGGCAGTTCGAAGCCACCGCCAATCGCTGCATCGAAACCCTGGCCGATCAGATCGACCTGGCGGTTATCGAAGTGCCAGTCCGGGTTGATCGCCGGAAATCTTTTCAGGAATTCCCCCAGCAACGGCACGATGTACAAACGGCCGAACACCGTGCCCATGCTGACTTTCAGCGTGCCCGCCGGTTGGCCGCCGGCGCTGGCCAGATTGTTCACGGCGTTCTGGATGGTGGTCAGGCTGCCGCTGACCTCACTCAGAAACAATTGCCCCGCTTCCGTCAGGGTCAACCGACGGGTGCTACGCTGGAACAGCCTCACACCGAGGCGCGCTTCCAGTTTCGCCACGCTTTTGCCCACGGCGGCCGGTGTCAGGCTCAGACGGCGCGCGGCCTCGGCAAAGCTGCCGACTTCGGCGCTGCGCACGAAGCATTCGATACTGCTGAAGGTTTCCATGGCCGCCACTCTAAACTTTTGGTTTACACAGACTATAGCAACCACGGTCTACCCGCCTATTGGCGAGGGGCAGATACTCGACACCACACCAAGGCAGCCTGCCTTGAAACTCCTGGAGATCGAACATGACCACTCAACACCTCAGCGGTAAAGTCGCTCTGATTCAAGGCGGCTCTCGCGGCATCGGTGCCGCCATCGTCAAACGCCTGGCCGCTGAAGGCGCCGCGGTTGCCTTTACTTACGTCAGCTCGGCCGCCAAGGCTGAAGAACTGCAAAACAGCATCACCGCCACCGGCGGCAAAGCCCTGGCGATCAAGGCTGACAGCGCCGACGCAGGTGCCATCCGCAACGCGGTGAACGCCACTGTCGAAACCTTTGGCCGCCTCGACATCCTGGTCAACAACGCCGGTGTGCTGGCCGTCGCGCCGCTGGAAGACTTCAAACTGGAAGACTTCGACCAGACCCTGGCAATCAACGTGCGCAGCGTGTTCATCGCCAGCCAGGAAGCCGCCAGACACATGGGCGAAGGCTCGCGCATCATCAACATCGGCAGCACCAACGCCGACCGCATGCCCTTCGCCGGTGGTGGCGTGTATGCGATGAGCAAATCCGCACTGGTCGGCCTGACCAAAGGCCTGGCCCGCGACCTCGGCCCACGGGGCATCACCATCAACAACGTGCAACCCGGCCCGGTCGATACCGACATGAACCCGGCTCACGGCGAGTTTGCCGACAGCCTGATCCCGCTGATGGCGGTGGGTCGTTACGGTAAAGCCGAGGAAATCGCCAGCTTCGTGGCTTACCTTGCAAGCCCGGAGGCCGGTTACATCACTGGTGCGAGCCTGACCATCGACGGTGGTTTCGGCGCCTGATTGATCAGATAGTCGATAACGAAAAACGCCGCCCCTCCTTTGACAGAGGGGCGGCGTTTTTATGTCGGCGGTTTGATCAGGCCCAGTCGAGCGCTGGCAATCCGCATGCACTCGGCGTGAACGCTTTCAACGTACGAAGAATCCCGTCGGCGTGTGCGTATTTTTCATCGGCCATGGCGGCATCCGGAATGGCGATGGCGGTCATGCCGGCCGCTTTCGCGGCTGTCACGCCGAATGGCGAATCTTCGAACACCAGGCAATCTTCCGGCGCCACACCCAGGCGGCGCGCAGCGGTGAGGAAGATGTCCGGCGCCGGTTTGGCCGCGCCGACTTCCGGGTCGTCAGCGGTGACGATGAAGTCGAACAGCGCGAACCAGTCGCGGTGCAAGGTGGTTTTCTGACCGAACGACTGACGCGATGAGCTGGTACCGACCGCAATCGGAATGTTGTGCGCCTTGAGGTGACGGATCAGTTCCTCGGCACCCGGCATCGCCTGCGCGGTGGGAAAACGCTCGCGCATCAGCGGCTCGCGGATAACCAGAAATTCTTCGGCGGTGATCGGCAGGTCCAGCGCCTCAACCACGTAGCGCGCCAGATCGCCGGCGCCACGGCCGATGATGTTCTGCTTGATGCTCCAATCGAAGGTGCGCCCGTAACGCTCGGCAATCAGCGAGGTGACCTCGGTGTAGATGCCCTCGGTGTCCAGCAGCAAACCGTCCATGTCGAAAATCACGGCCTTGATCGGGCCAAACGCCTTCAGCGGTGCATTCATCATCGGATCCGTTATCAAAGACATCCCGAGCGACGTGGATATCGCCGCTGCTCGGATCTGATTAAAGGGTTCAGCAGCATAACGAGCGCAGCCGAGGTTGAGCAACGGGCAATGTCGGTTGTCCGCCGAACGCCCTCCCGCACATTTAGAGAATCGCCCTACAGACATCGCCTACTCGGCTGACTTCTTTCCTGTTCGATCCCCCGCAAAGTTTCGCGCCATTCCCCCGATGCGCGCGAGTGACTGCCAATGCTTCCACCTGATCCACTCCTGAAACTGAACAACAGCATCGGTTTGCTGGTGGTTGCTGCGCTGAACCCTGATCAGCCTGACGTCGAAAAGCTGTTTCAGGAGTTTCGCCTTTGTCTCAATAACTATGAAGCCTGGGCCGAACAGTTCTGGACAGGCACCGCGCTGGGTGTCGAGCAGGTGTTCAAGGTCGGCAACGATGTCCGGCTCAGTGCACCGGTTGGCAGCCGCAGCCCCATCAGTTCCTCCGTGGTCATGTGCCCCGCCACCGGCCCCCTGACGCTGGTGCACATGTTCGAAGCCGCACGGTTTGTGCCGATCGGCAACACGCCGGTGATCCTTGAACCGGTGATTTCCGATGTCGACGGCATTTTGGGGTTCGGCGAACCGCTGCATCACACCATCGGCCCCACCGGCATTCTCGAGGTCAGCGACTGCGACCGGGGCCAGCGTTATCGCATCACCTTCTTTCCCGATGTTTCCACCGCGCATATCCAGACGTTGTACGCCTCGTATCAGGGCCTTGTTGATGGCCTGGAAGGCTGGCTGCGTGAGGAATGGAAAGGGTTTCAACCGCAGTGGACGGCGTTTTCCAGCGCCGGTTTCACCGAGCGTTACGGGCAGCTGCAACAGGCTGACTGGCACGGTTTCGAATCTGCGCTGAATGGCGTCTGGGATGACGTGAAACAGCTGTTTGCCCTGCTTGCAGATTTGCAGGCCAACAGCGAAAAGCTTCTGCAATACCTGTCCAGCGCTGAACTGGATGCTTTGCTCCAGGCATCCACCGAAGCCATCGCCAATGGCTTGCTGATGCTCAGCGACGAGCCGTTGCTGTTCATTTATCTGGCGGCCTTTACCTGCTGGCTGAAGATGCTGCCGCCGCAGTATCTGGCCGAGGTGCTGGCTGAAGTTCGGGCTGAGCTGCTGGTCAGTTTTCTGCTGATGTGTGTGTCGGGTGGCATGGGTGTGCCGCTGCGGTTGAGCACCCAGGTACTGGGCAAGATCAAGTCGCCGCGTGCGCGGGAATGGCTGGCGGCTTCGGCGCTGCGGCTGGCGGAGCTGACCTCCGCGCCTGATCTGACCCGGCATGCGAGCGCGTTGAAACCGCTGATGGTCAATGCAGGCCCGGCACCGTTGCGGCCGACACCGGCTATTCCGCTGGAGGTTCGCACGGGGGATGCGCTGGTGCTGAAGGTGCCCAATCCGGCGGCCATTGCCCGCGACAAGTCCCACGGCATGACACGAATGGAACGGCACGAGCCTCGGGATGATGCTTCGGATCAGGCAAAAAATCCCAACGGTGACAGTGCCGATTGTGCACCGAGGACCTGCACCAATGGCTGTCCGGTTTCGATGGTCACCGGTGAAGAGCTGCTAACGCTGACCGATGGTGTGCTCGATGGGCTGCTTCCATTTGAGTTCAGCCGGTTGTACCGCAGCAGTGCGGCCGAGATCGATGTTGGGTTGGGGTTTGGCTGGAGTCATTCGCTGGCGCATCGGCTGGAGATTGATGGCGCTTCGGTGGTCTGGGTCGACCATGAGAACCGGCGGACGCGGTTTCCGTTGCCGAGTGTCGAGCGGCCGGAAATCCACAACAGCTTGTCGCGGGCGGCGATCTTTTTGGGGGATGAGCCGGAGGAGTTGATTGTTGCGCTGGCGGGGGACGCTACGCGGTTTTATCACTTTCGGGTTGGGCGTCTGACGGCTGTCAGCGATGCCTATGGCAATCGTCTGACCGTGCATCGGGATCTTTCCGACCGGATTCAGCGCCTGGACAACGGGGCTGGCCGTTCTTTGTTGCTGCGTTATGAGCGGGCGCATCTGGTCGCGGTCGATTATCAGGTTTTTCGGGAGTCTGCCTGGCGTACCGAGCAGACGCTGGCCAGCTACCGCTTTGATGCCCGCCATCGATTGATCGAGGCGTCCAACGCGGTCGGCGAGACTGAGCGTTACGACTACGACGACCAGCACGTCATCCTGCAACGGCAGCTGGCCGGCGGCGCGAGCTTCTTCTGGGAGTGGGAGCGTGCCGGCAAGGCAGCGCGTTGCGTGCGGCACTGGGCGTCGTTTTCGCAGATGGATACGCGTTACGTCTGGGATGACGCCGGCCGTGTCACGGTGCAGTACGTCGACGGCACTGAAGAAACCTACGTCCACGACGATACGGCGCGGTTGGTGCGTCAGGTTGCCGCCGATGGTGGCGAACAGCTCAAGGCCTACGACGCGCAGGGCCGATTGGTCGCCGAGCAGGATGCGCTGGGGGCGGTCACCGAATACCGCTACGACGATGCCGGACGGCTGATCGCGCTGATTCCGCCGGACGATGCGCCGACGTCCTACGAGTACCGCAACGGTTTCCTGCACAGTCGTTCACGTGGCGATGCCGTGTGGACGTACCGGCGCAATGCCCAGGGTGATATCACCGAAGCGGTCGACCCGGACGGCCACGTCACCCATTACCACTACGACGCGCAGGGGCGGTTGCTGTCGGTCCGTTATCCGGATTCGGGTCGGCATGTGTTCGTGTGGAACGACCTGGGCCAACTGGTCGAAGAAAGTCTGCCGGACGGTGGGGTTCGCAAGTTTTCCTACGATGCGCTAGGGCGGCGGATTACGGCGCAGGACGAGCATGGCGCGGTCACCCGTCATGCATGGGATGCCGTTGGCCGGCTGATCCAGACCACCTCGCCGAATGGCGCCACCCGCGCCTGGTCCTACAGCGCCTACGGCCAGATCACCGCCGAACGCGATGAACTGGGGCGCATCACCCGCTACGAATATGACGATGACCTGCATTTGGTCAGCCGGCGGATCAACCCCGACGGCACGCAACTCCGGTACCGCTACGACCATGCGCAGCTGCTGCTGACGGAAATCGAGAATGAGTCGGGCGAAAAGTATCGGCTGGACTACACGCCCACCGGACTGATCCGACAGGAAACCGGCTTCGATGGCCGGCGTACGGCGTATGTCTACGACCGCAACGGTCATCTGCTGGAAAAGACCGAGTATGGCGACGACGGCTCGACGCTGGTCACCACTTACCAGCGCGACAGCGCCGGGCGATTGCTGCTCAAGACCCTGCCGGACGGGGTCGAGGTCAGCTACCGCTATGACCGTTTAGGCCGTTTGGTCGGCGTGGATGACGGCCAGGATCACCCGCTGGCTTTCGAATACGACCTGCAGGACCGGCTGGTGCGCGAGCATCAGGGCTGGGGCACCTTGCGTTACACCTACGACGCCTGCGGCCAACTGACTCGCATGCGTCTGCCGGACAACAGCAAGCTCGATTATCACTATGCCAAGGGCGGTGCGCTGACCGCGATCGACCTCAATGGCGCCTTGCTGACCCGCCATGTCTACCAGAACGGTCGTGAACAGCAACGCCAGCAAGGCCTGCTGCTCAGCGAATATGCCTACGACGAACAGGGCCGCTTACGCGCCCACGCCGTAGGCCATCAGCGCAGTGCGCTGTACCGCCGCGACTTTGCCTACAGCGCCAACGGCAACCTCGAACACATCGCCGACACCCGCCACGGCCAGCGCAGCTACACCTACGACGCCCTCGACCGGCTGATCCGCGTGCGCCACACCCGCGACGATGTGCCGGAAAACTTTGCCCACGACCCGGCCGGCAACCTGCTGCTGCAGGACCGCCCCGGCCCGACGCAGATCAAAGGCAATCGCCTGCAAATGCAGGGCGACCGGCACTACGACTACGACGCCTTCGGCAATCTGATCCGCGAACGCCGCGGCCGCGCGCAAACCCTCGTCACCGAATACCGCTACGACAGCCAGCACCGCCTGATCGGCCTGACCCGCCCCGACGGCAAAACCGCGACCTACCAATACGACGCCTTCGGCCGGCGCATCCGCAAGACCGTCGACGGCCAGAGCACCGAATTCTTCTGGCAAGGCGACCATCTGATCGCCGAAAGCAGCCCGACCCAGCACCGCAGCTTCATCTACGAACCCGGCACCTTCCGCCCGCTGGCGCTGCTCGACGGCAAAGGCCCGAAACGCGCCTGCCCGTTCTACTACCAACTCGACCACCTCGGCACCCCGCAGGAGTTGACCGACTACAGCGGCGACATCGTCTGGTCCGCCAAATACAGCGCCTACGGCAAGGTCACCTCGCTGGAACTGGCGACCGAGGACTACCTGAACCAGCCGCTGCGGTTTCAGGGGCAGTACTTCGATGACGAAAGCGGGCTGCATTACAACCGGCACCGGTATTACGACCCGGACGTGGGCCGGTACCTGACGCCGGATCCGGTGAAGCTGGCGGGTGGGTTGAATCAGTACCAGTACGTGCCGAATCCGACGGGGTGGGTGGATCCGTTGGGGTTGACGTCCAACTGTCCGCCCAAAAATGGAAAATCAGTTGCTTGTTCAGATTTTGGTGAGGTTGAGCTTCCGGATGTTTCCAGACGCGGCGCTTTTAGACAGGCAAAAGCTGATGCAGGGATTCCGAAAGGTCAACAGCCAGACGTACAGTTTGACGAAGTCAGTGGCAAACCAGGTCAGTTTATTTACATCAACATGACCGATATAAACGGCAAAAGCATCTTGAACGACTCCGGCATACCCATTAGAACTAGACAGTACATGTACACTCGACAGGATGGTTTCAAGCTAATATTGCAAGATCACTCTGCTGGACATAAATTCGGCGATGCTAGGAAAATTGGAGATCAAGGACCACACTTTAACATCCGTCCCGCAGCCAACCCAAGAACTGGAAAAGTCAAAAATACTGACGAGCACTATCCTTTTAGGAAATAGCCATGAAACACTGGAACGATATAGCAGAAAGCACTTTTTTCAACATGATTTTTAGCTCCCCAATAGCCATTGGAGAAATAAAACTTTTCATCTTAAATATCGACAACAATTACTCGACCGTCACATTAGGTTTCGATATACCTGAAATCCCGGACACTCCTCCGAAAAAATGGGAAAAAATGGGATTTAACGCTTGCCGCATAGGAATAACATGCAGCGAGATAGAGGATTTGGCATTACACAATCTACCTACAAACAAAAACCTGAGATTAACCATAAAAAATACTGGTTTACGATTTAGAGTTTCGGCCACTTCTGACGACTCATCAATACATTTCACGACAGCTTTTATATGCCTTCGCGAGCCTACGGTTTATCTGACCAGCACTCCATTCCATGAAACATGATTAAAACTTGATATTTTAACTTCCATCGCGATAGTTTTTTATTTGTAATAATTGCAATTTTTATCAAGAGATATGCGCAATTACTTTATTTTTTACAGATCAGAGTAGCCAAGTCGATTACCCAAATTTAAACGAACAACACACGAAAATTGCTGCAGGAAAATTGATGCGAGCACCCCATCACTCATCATCATCAAAATCCTCATACTCAAGCTCCTCCTCACCCTCCATAAGCGGAACCGTCGCATCATCCATCAACGACCCCGGATCTTCATTCCCCGGATCATTGATAAACGGCAACCCACTCGGGCCTTTTTCTTCCTTGCCTTCGGTTTCGGGAGTCATGGCGCACCTCGTCAATCGCATTCGTATACGACGTTCGAAAAGTATGGCCGCTAATCGTTCCAGCGCATGACGCGCAGGCGCAAAAAAACCCGGCATAAAGCCGGGTTTCCGTAGAACCGATCACTCAACGATGACGATTCTTGTGTTTGTACTTGTGCTTATGACCACCGCCGGAGTGCGACTTGCCGCCATCGTCACCCAGGTTGTTGCCGACCGCACCACCCGCTGCGCCGCCCAACCCTGCGCCGATGGTCGAACCGGTGGAGCCGCCGAGGCTGTTGCCGATCACTGAACCGCCAGCGGCACCGAGGCCACCGCCAATGGCGGCTTCCGTGCGATTGCGTTTGTTCGCGCCGACGGCACTACCGGCCGCGCCACCAACACCAGCGCCCACCGCAGCACCGGTGCTGCCGCCGAGCTGGCCGCCGACCACGTTGCCCAGCGCGCCACCCAATCCGCCACCCACGGCGGCTGTGCCATCACCAGCGGCCATGGCGCCTTGGGCTACCAGTAATCCCAAAACCAATGCGGATAATGTCAAGCGCATACAGACCTCACAGGTCCCGGATCGGGACGGTACGCCCGCGGAGGGGGCTATGTGGTATTGGAGGGGATTTCGGGAAAAACGTTCAGCAACGAAAAAGCCCGGCATAAAACCGGGCCTTTTCAGTCATGCGTTGGCAATCAGTGACGCTTGTGACCCTTGGACAGGTTGCTGCCCACCGCGCCACCGGCTGCGCCGCCCAGGCCAGCACCGATGGTGGCGCCAGTCTTGCCGCCCAGGCTGTTACCGATCACCGAACCGCCCGCCGCGCCGACGCCGCCGCCGATGGCTGCTTTGGTACGAGCACCTTTCTTGGCAGCCAGTGCACTGCCGGCCGCACCCGCTACACCAGCGCCAATCGCTGCGCCGGTGCTGCCGCCCATTTTCTGGCCAACCACGTTACCCAGCGCGCCGCCGAGACCGCCACCCAGTGCGGCGGTACCGTCACCAGCCATTGCACCTTGAGCAACCAGAAGCCCCAGAACCAGAGCAGGCAGAGTTAAACGCATGACGAAAACCTCAACAAAAGGAATAAAAAAGGGCGCAGATTGAATGCTGTTGCCGCGGCAATGTCCAGCGTTGCAGCGCACTTGGCGCCGATTGGACAGTGAATACGGAAAAGGTTTTATGACGGACAAAAAAAAGCCCGCTGGGGAGACGGGCTGGAGACTTGCTTTCTAACGGATGGCTTCACCCTACTCAGGCGGGTGTGAAAAGTTTGTGAAAAAACCGGACAAAAGCTTCAATCAATGTAGGACGCTTCTTTACCAGGCAGGCATAAAAAACCCCGTTCAATGACGGGGCTCTGCGGGACAGGACTCACTTTCTGGAGCGGGTGGTGACCTTGGGCAGAAACTTCGCCTTCGGGCCCTTGGGTGCCGTGGACTTGATCTTGCCGGTCTGCACCGGATCCTCGCCAAATCCGGCCTGATACTCCGTCTGGCCGCAGCGCACGCAATTGTTGAATGAAAATTCAGCCCCGTCGTCTTCGATGTACGGATCAGTCATCTTTGCTCCCCTTCTCAAATGCGGGCCGACACCGGCAAACCCTTTTGCCTGAAAAAATATCGACCTCCAAGGCTTTTGAGACTAGCCGGTCATTCCTGGACTTGTGGTTCAGATCACCCGGAGCCCGACGAATGGCCCACGGAAATTAAACACAATGACGAACCGTTGGTCTCACGCGGCTAAAGATTCCCGGCGACCGGCCGCTGCCCTTTTTCCTACGCAATAAATCTCAAGGAGAGAACATGGAAATCAAAGGATTACCGACACTGCCTGTTGTAAAGCTCACGGATGAACAGATCGCCGCCGGCAAGGCCGGGGCGGAGAAACTCAAGGAAAAGATCGCTTCGGGTGAAATCGTCATCAAGCAGCCAACCGGACCGAGTCCGTTGCAGCCTGGCGTGATCTACCACCCAGACCCGGTTCAGCCAGTTCAACCCGGCGATACGCCGCCTCTCGTCGCGAACGACACGCCGCTGACCTACGATTCGAAAGGCACCATCCTGCTCAAACCGCAGGGCTGATTATCAGCACAGAGCCCATTCCGTTGAATGGGCTCACTAGCCTCAGCGCAACTTGACCGCCGTACCGGTCGCAAACACCACAACCATGCCACCCTTCCCTACGGGCATGCTGATCTCGAAATCCACCCCGACCACCGCATCCGCCTGCAAAGCCCGCGCACGCTCCCTGATCTCGTCAGTCGCCTGGATACGTGCCTCCTTCAATGCCCGCTCCAGCGTCTGCGAACGCCCGCCGAAAAAGTCCCGCATACCGGCGAACATATCGCGAATCACATTCACGCCCTGCACCGACTCGGCACTGACAATGTCCAGATACGCCGTAATCTGCCGGCCTTCGATGGAGTGGGTGGTGGAAATGATCATGGAGGTCGTCCTTTTTTACATGCCGGATAAAACCGCGATTGTAATGCCCTGGCAAAGGGAAGCCGAAGCAATCTCTGTGACCAAAAAACCGGGCACCAGAATGCACAAAACCCCTGGCTTCTTTCGAAACCAGGGGTTTTGTTTACATCGAATTTGGCGGTGAAGGAGAGATTCGAACTCTCGATACAGTTTCCTGTATACACACTTTCCAGGCGTGCTCCTTAAGCCACTCGGACACTTCACCGTATCTCTTCAAACATGTTCTGTCTGTCGAGGCGCGCTAATGTAGTCGAAAGCTTTTCTGATGGCAAACTTTTTTTCAGAATTTTCATGCGGTTAAGCGAAAAAGCCGCGACCGCCATCGAGAGTCCATGGCGATCCGGCCAATCTCGGGTAAACGCGGCCCTTCTATATAGGCGCGCAGGCGTCAGGCACCGGGCGCGTTGCAGCGCATCGGCCAGTAAACAGTGACTGGCGGGTCAGTCACAGTGCTTTACCTGACCGACGACGGTGGGTAACGTCTGCCCATCTTTCTTATAAGGAATTGCGCCATGAGCGACCTGATTGCCTACCACCTCGAAGACGGTATCGCGACCCTGACCCTGAGCAACGGCAAGGTCAACGCCATTTCCCCGGACGTGATCGCGGCCTTCAACGCGGCGCTGGATCAGGCGGTGGCGGATCGTGCCGTTGTGATCATCACCGGCCAGCCGGGCATTCTCTCTGGCGGCTACGACCTGAAAGTAATGACCGCCGGCCCTAAAGAGGCGGTGTCGCTGGTGACTGCCGGTTCGACTCTGGCCCGTCGTCTGCTGTCGCATCCGTTCCCGGTGATCGTCGCTTGCCCGGGTCACGCCGTGGCCAAAGGTGCATTCATTCTGTTGTCCGCCGACTACCGCATAGGTGTCGACGGCCCGTTCAGCATCGGTCTGAATGAAGTGCAGATCGGCATGACCATGCACCATGCCGGTATCGAGCTGGCCCGTGATCGTCTGCGTCGCTCGGCCTTCCATCGCTCGGTGATCAATGGCGAGATGTTTGATCCGCAAAGCGCAGTGGATGCCGGTTTCCTCGACAAGGTTGTCGCGGCCGAAGAGTTGCAAGGTGCCGCCCTCGCCGCCGCGCGTCAGTTGAAGAAGATCAACATGACCGCGCATAAGAACACCAAGCTGAAAGTGCGCAAGGCGCTGCTGGAAACCCTGGACAACGCGATCATTCAGGATCAGGAGCATCTGGGCTGACACCCGGCTCATACCGATTCTGAAAAGCCCGACCGTCGTGTCGGGCTTTTTCTTACACGCCCAGTTAAAAACTCTGCAGCAGCTCTAGGACGCCTCTGACCAACAAGTCGGAAACATGCGCTTAAACATTGCCCATCTCCGGACTCTATAGCGGCAATTGCCGAAAACAGTGCACATCCGTACACTGCGCCACCTTTTGTCCCGATGGGCCTGAAAATGCTGTTCGTGTTTCGTATGTTGTTGATGGGCCTGCACTTTATTCTGGCGGGAGTCCTCGGTGTGATCCTCGGGCTGTGCCGCCCATTCAATCCGGACAACAGTCGTCTGTGTGCCCGTCTCTATGCACTGCCGGCCATGTGCATTTTGCGTTTGCGAGTGAAAGCCGATGTCGGGCCGTTGATGAACAAGCCCGACAGCTGCGTGATCATCGCCAACCATCAGTCCAACTATGACCTGTTCGTGTTCGGCAACGTGGTGCCGCGCCGTACCGTGTGCATCGGCAAAAAGAGCCTGAAGTGGGTGCCACTGTTCGGGCAGCTGTTCTGGCTGGCGGGCAATGTGTTGATCGATCGCGGGAACGCGCACAAGGCGCGCCAGTCGATGCTGACCACCACCGACACTTTGCAGCACAAAGACACCTCGATCTGGGTCTTCCCGGAAGGCACCCGCAACCTGGGTGAAGAACTGCTGCCATTCAAAAAAGGCGCGTTCCAGATGGCCATCGCCGCCGGGGTGCCGATCGTTCCGGTGTGTGTCAGCAGCTACATCAAGCACATGCGTCTGAACCGCTGGCACAGCGGGAAAGTTCTCATACGCTCGCTGCCGGCAATTCCTACCGCTGGCCTGACCATGGATGACATGCCCATGCTCATTACCCAATGCCGCGAGCAGATGCGCGAATGTATCGATGCGATGGATCGGCAGCTGCAAGCCGCGTGAATAAAGAAGCCCGCCCAGTGCGGGTTTTCTTTTGCCCGGTGAACTGTGCAGATTTCACTGACTCTCAAGCAGCGACACGGCTAAGCTGAAGCCATGTCTCCCCTGCCATCTGCCAAGAAGAAGTGAATCAACACCATGGGTCGAGTTGTTGCTGCTGCGGTTTACAGCGCTGGTAAAAAAGTCACCAATATTTCCCTCGACGAAGGTGCGGCCTGGGCCGCCAAGACCGGCCACTTTGTCTGGATCGGACTCGAAGAGCCGAGTGCCCAGGAACTGTCCAACCTGCAACGCCAGTTCAACCTGCACGAACTGGCCATCGAAGACGCTCTGGAAAAACACAGCCGGCCAAAGCTGGAAACCTTTGGCGACGCGCTGTTCATCGTCACCTACTCGCCGGTGCGCGAGCACGGGATTCTGCAGTTCATCGAAACCCATATCTTCGCCGGCAAGGGCTACATCATCACTGCCCGCAATGGCCATTCGGCGTCCTACGCCCATGTCCGCCAGCGCTGTGAGGCGCGGCCGCTGTTGCTGGAACACGGGGAAGATTTCGTACTGTATGCGCTGCTGGATTTCGTGATCGAAAACTATCAGCCGGTGGGCGAAGCGATCCATGCAGAGATTGATGAGCTGGAACGCAACGTGCTGTGCAGTGCGCTCAATGAACACGACATCCAGAAACTCCATGGCCTGCGCCGAGACGTCTTGCGTTTGCGCCGTTACGCGGCGCCGATGGTGGAAATCGGCGAGGAGCTGCAGAAGCTGAGCTTCCCCTTCATCGACAAGAACATGCGCCCGTACTTCCGTGATGTGCAGATCCATGTGACGCGGCAGATGGAAGACCTGACCACCCTGGCCGACATTGCCAGCCAGACCATCGAAATCGGCGTGCTGCTGGAGGCGTCACGCCAGAGCGTGGTGCAGCGCAAATTCGCCGCGTGGGCGGCGATTCTGGCGTTCCCCACGGCAGTGGCGGGGATCTACGGGATGAACTTCCAGAACATGCCGGAGCTGAGCTGGCACTACGGCTATTTCGGCGTACTGGGCTTTATCACGGTCGGCTGCGTGAGCCTGTGGGCGAGCTTCAAGAAATCCGGTTGGCTATAAGAAAAAACGCCCCCGTGCAAGGCACGAGGGCGTTCGAATTCAAGCGGCGGTCGGCTTGTGCGCCACGAAGCGCATCATCCACTCCGCCACCGTGGTGCCGTGGTGCTGATGTTCCAGGCTGGCCACACCCTTGCTGTACACCTGCTCGCCCAGCGCTTCCTGACGCAGATCCAGCAACGCCCGCGAGTAGTCGTGAATGAACTCCGGATGCCCCTGGAAGCACAGCACCTGATCGTTGATGTGGTACGCGGCGAACGGGCAGAAATCGCTGGAAGCAATCACCGTGGCGTTCTCCGGCAACGCCGTGACCTGATCCTGGTGGCTGATCAACAGCGTCAGCTCTTCGCGCACCGGGCTCATCCACGGCGCCTTGGCCGCCAGTTTGTAGTTGTGAATGCCGACACCCCAGCCTTGAGTAGCACGCTCGCTCTTGCCGCCCAGCAACAGCGCCAGCAGCTGATGGCCGAAGCACACGCCGAGCAGTTTGTCGCCCCGCTCGTAGCGGGTCAGCAGGTATTGCTTTAGGGTCTGGATCCACGGGTCGGTGCCGAACGAGTCGGCCTTGCTGCCGGTGACCAGATACGCATCGAAAGTCAGGTCATCACTCGGATAGTCGCCCTGCATCACGTTGTACACCGTGAACTCGGCGGCGATCGGCTGTTGCGAGAACAGGCGCTGGAACATCTGCCCGTAACCCTGATATTGATCGACCAGTTCCGGACGCAGGATGTCGGTTTCCAGAATGCAGATGCGTAGCGACATAAAAAATACCTGACACGTGATGGGAATAATGCACACCCCAGAGCCTGCCTTGAAACCACCCGGCAAGGCAAGCCCCGAAATGCCTCCCCTCCCCGTTAGAACAACTCGCCTTTCGCGGCTTTTTCCAGCAGCAACGCAGGCGGTGCGAAACGCTCGCCGTACTGTTCCGCCAGGTACTGCGCCCGCGCGACGAAGTCCTTCACGCCATATTGATTGATGAACTGCAACGCGCCGCCCGTCCATGCCGCAAAACCGATGCCGAAGATCGAGCCGACATTGGCGTCCGCCGTCGAGGTCAGCACGCCCTCTTCCACGCAACGCACGGTTTCGATGGCCTGCACGAACAGCAACCGATCACGTACATCCTTCGGCGAAATCTGCCCGTCGGCTTTCTCGAAACGGGCTTTCAGTTCGGGCCATAGATGTTTCTGCCCACCTGCCGGGTACTCATAAAAACCGCCTCCCCCTGCCTTGCCCGGCCGCTTGTATTCGTTGAGCAGCAAGTCAATCACGGCGAACGCCGGGTGCTCAATCAGCGGTTTCCCTTCTGCCTGCAGGTCTTTGGCCGTTTGCTGACGGATATGGCTCATCAGGCTGAGGGAAACTTCGTCGGATATCGCCAGCGGCCCGACAGGCATGCCGGCCTTGCGCGCTTCGGTCTCGATCATCGGCGCACTGACGCCCTCACCCAGCATGGCAATGCCTTCATTGGTGAAAGTGCCGAATACCCGCGAAGTGAAGAAACCACGACTGTCGTTGACCACAATCGGGGTTTTCTTGATTTGCAGTACGAAATCGAACCCGCGTGCGAGGGTTTCGTCGCTGGTTTGCGCGCCTTTGATGATTTCCACCAGCGGCATCTTTTCCACCGGGCTGAAGAAGTGCAGGCCGATGAACTTGCTTTGATCCGGCACTGCGGTCGCCAACCCCGTGATGGGCAAGGTCGACGTGTTGGAAGCAATCACCGCGTCGGCGCCGACCACCTGCTGTGCTGCTGCCGAGACCTTGGCCTTGAGATCACGATCCTCGAATACCGCCTCAATGATCAGATCGCAACCTGCCAGATCGGCGTCGCTTTCGGTCGGATGGATGCGCGCCAGCACCGCTTCACGCTGCTGCGCAGTCATCTGCCCGCGAGCGACTTTCTTGTCCAGCAATGCCGCCGAATGGGTTTTGCCCTTTTCCGCAGCCGCGAGGTTGATGTCTTTGAGCACCACGTCGATCCCGGCCGATGCGCTGACATAGGCGATCCCGGCGCCCATCATGCCCGCGCCGAGCACGCCCACGCGCTTCGTCACATAAGGCGCAAAACCCTGCGGCCGCGAACCGCCGGCATTGATTTCATTGAGCTGGAACCAGAAGGTGCCAATCAGGTTTTTCGAGATCTGGCCGGTGGTCAGTTCGGTGAAGTAGCGGGTTTCGATCAGGTGCGCCGTGTCGAAATCCACCTGCGCGCCTTCCACCGCCGCACACAGAATCTTCTCCGGCGCCGGCAACGTGCCCTGGGTTTTGGTGCGCAGGATCGACGGCGCAATCGCCAGCATCTGCGCGACTTTCGGATTGGATGGCGTGCCGCCGGGAATCTGATAGCCCTTCACATCCCAACGCTGCACGGCCGCGGGATTGGCCAGAATCCAGGCCCGGGCCTTGGCCAGCAGCTCATCGCGATCCGCTGCCAGTTCATCAATCAGCCCCGCCTGCAACGCCTGCTGCGGACGGACTTTCTTGCCTTCAAGCAGATACGGCAAAGCCTTTTCGATGCCCAGCATGCGCACCATCCGCACCACGCCACCGCCGCCCGGCAACAGGCCGAGGGTCACTTCCGGCAAACCGAGCTGCACCGACGCATCGTCCAGTGCCACGCGGTGGTGGCAGGCCAGGCAGATTTCCCAGCCGCCGCCGAGCGCCGCGCCGTTGATCGCCGCGACCACCGGTTTGCCGAGGGTTTCCAGGGTGCGCAACTGGCCCTTGAGGGTCAGCACCATGTCATAGAAGGCCTTGGCTTCGGGCTTGCCGACCTTGATCAGTTCATTCAGGTCGCCACCGGCGAAGAAGGTTTTCTTGGCCGAGGTGATGATCACCCCGGCGACGTCCTCTTTTTCCGCCTGCAAACGGGCGACGCTTTCGGCCATGGCCTCGCGGTACACCGAGTTCATGGTGTTGGCGCTCTGGCCCGGCATGTCGATGGTCAGGAGGACGATGCCGTCCTGGCCTTTTTCGTAACGAATGGCTTGGGTCATGACAGGATTCCTTGGGGTCAGAGGCGTTCGATGATGGTCGCGATGCCCATGCCGCCGCCGACGCACAGTGTCGCGAGGCCGTAGCGCAGGCGCCGGGCTTCCAGTTCATCGAGCAAGGTGCCGAGGATCGCGCAACCGGTGGCGCCCAGCGGGTGGCCCATGGCGATCGAGCCGCCATTGACGTTGACCTTGTCCGGGTCGACAGCCATGTCCTTGATGAACTTCAGCACCACCGAGGCGAACGCCTCGTTGACTTCAAACAAGTCGATGTCTTCCACCCGCAGCCCGGCCTTGGCCAACGCCTTGCGAGTGGCCGGCGCCGGGCCGGTGAGCATGATGGTCGGATCGGTGCTGGTGACCGCCGTGGCGACGATCCGCGCCCGGGGTTGCAGGCCCAACGCGCGGCCCTTGGCCTCGGAGCCGATCAACATCAGCGCCGCGCCGTCGACGATCCCCGAGCTGTTGCCCGGCGTGTGCACATGGTTAATCCGCTCGACATGGCTGTAGACCCGCAACGCCGTGGCGTCGAAGCCCATCTGGCCAATCATTTCGAAACTCGGCTTGAGCTTGCCCAGACCTTCAAGAGTCGACTCGGCGCGAATGAACTCATCGTGATCGAGCAGGATGATGCCGTTCTGGTCCTGCACCGGCACCAACGACTTGTTGAACGAACCGTCGGCCCGGGCACGGGCGGCTTTCTGTTGCGAATGCAGCGCGTAGGCATCGACGTCCTGGCGGCTGAAGCCTTCAAGGGTGGCGATCAGGTCGGCGCCAACGCCTTGTGGCGTGAAGTGGCTGTGCAGGTTGGTCTGCGGGTCCAGCGCCCAGGCGCCACCGTCGCTGCCCATCGGCACGCGGGACATGGACTCCACACCACCGACCACTACCAGATCCTCGAACCCGGAGCGCACTTTCATCGCCCCCAGGTTCACCGCTTCCAGCCCGGAAGCGCAGAAGCGGTTGATCTGCACACCCGCGACGCTGACGTCCCAATCGGCCACCTGCACGGCGGTCTTGGCGATGTCGGAGCCCTGATCGCCAATCGGCGTGACGCAACCGAGCACCACGTCATCGACCTGGCTGGTGTCCAGCGCGGTGCGCGCCTGCAAAGCGGTCAGCAGCCCGGCCACCAGGTTCACCGGTTTGACGCTGTGCAGCGAACCATCGGCCTTGCCCTTGCCACGGGGCGTGCGTAACGCGTCGAAAATCAAAGCTTGGGTCATGACGTCCTCGAACCTGTGCGGTGAGTGAAATTCGTGCTGTCACTGTTGTCTTCGCAGGCGACGGATTCAATGACCACAGCGCTCAATGACGTTGACGCGCACGCTCAGACGGACGGTCATCCATGGCTTGGTTAACCGGTTCAGGTGTGCGAGCTGTCTAGCAAACGGGCGGCAAAGAAGCTGGCAATGGGCCTCATGCCTTTTTAATCGCAACCGGTAGCAAGTACATACGAAATGGATCTAAGCGAAGCGTGACGCGGGCCCTAAGGTGAAGATGTACGTTGTTGTCGTCGGGTTTTGCCGAGGCAGACGTTCTTCAACAGGAAGTGCAGCGCTTGCCATCATGGATATGCAGGCAGGCATCAGGAAATAACAAAAAAGGCGGTCAAGCCATGTTCAAACAACCGAAAGTACGGCAAGCAGGACTCATTCTTTTCGCCACGACGCTGTTGTTGATTCTGCCGAACCTGACCAAGGTCCTCGGCTGACTCAAGCGGCAGGTATTGTTTATCGCCACTGAAAATGTGACTGGCCCGCTATCCGGGCCAGCGTGGCTGTGCCAACCTTTGCGCACTTCCACGACACGGACGGCGATCACTTGAAAACGCTCATTCTGTTCGGGGCCATGCTGCTGAGCATGCCCCTGTCTGCCGCGCAGTTGAACCTGGAGCTGGGCGCGAACAGCCGCACCTGGCAGACCGAGGAGTTGCTCAAGCATCCTCAGGTACAAACCCTCACGATCAAGAATGATGTGTCCTACAAGAAGGACATGACTTATCGGGCCGTGCCGATTGCCGCGCTGCTGACCGGCATCAAACCGGACGATCACCTGCAAGCCGTAGCGCTGGACGGTTTTGCCGCTGAGCTGTCTGCGGCTCCATTACTAAAAACCCAAGGCTCACGCGCCTGGCTGGCCATCGAAGATCCGGCGCAGCCCTGGCCGCCGCTGTCGGAAGGCAAGCACAGCGCCGGGCCGTTTTATCTGGTGTGGACCGATCCGCAGGCCGGCAATATCAGCCCGGAACAATGGCCATTCGAAGTGGCGAGCATCAAGCGCATGGCACCGGTGGCCGAACGCTTCCCTGCCCTGTTGCCGGCCCCTGCGTTGAAGGCCGATGACCCGGTGAATCAGGGTTTCGCGCTGTTCCAGAAGAATTGTCTGGCGTGCCATCGCCTGAATGGCGCGGGCGATGCGCAGTTTGGGCCGGATCTGAATATCCCGTACAACCCGACCGAGTACTTCGGCGCGGACTTCCTCAAGCGCTACATCCGCGATCCGCAGAGTCTGCGTCAGTGGCCGCAGGCGAAGATGCCGGGGTTTAACGCCGAGGTGTTGCCGGATGCGGATCTGCAGAAACTGATCGGGTATTTGCAGCACATGGCCGGGCGCAAGGTTGCGCCCGCCAAGTAAACCGACCACATCGTTTACTGCTGCTGCACCGAGATGATTGGCGCTGGTGTCGGCGACACCAGCACTTTCGCGTGCATCTGCTCTGACCCGCCGCCCCGGCGCATGCCGCGCACCGGACAGGCATCCAGATAATCCAGACCCACCGCCAGTTTCAGGTGCCGCTCCGGCCGCGCCAGTTCATTGGTCACGTCAAAGCTGTACCAGGCGTCATCGATCCAGGCTTCGGCCCAGGCGTGACTGGCCAGATGCTCGCAATCCTCGCTGTACAGATAACCCGACACATAACGTGACGGCACGCCAAGGCTGCGCGCGCAGGCCAGAAACGCATGGGCGTGATCCTGGCAAACACCCGCTCGCCCGGCAAACGCTTCGGCGGCGCTGGTGTCGACTTCGGTGGAACCCGGCTTGTAAGTCATGTGCTGGTTCAAACCGTGCATCAGATCGATCAATGCGTTGCGGTCACGTCGTTGCTTGCAGGACTTCTCGGCAAACGCCCGCAATGCCTCGTCAGCCTCGGTCAGCCGGGTGAACCGCAGGAACGGCAGCGCCGACTGACTCTCGTGCTCCGCCTCGCGCAATTCGTCGATATCAACCTGCCCCCGGGCGCCGATGATGATCGCTTCGTGGGGCTCGTCCATGGTCAGGACGTGCAGGATGTTGCCGAACGGATCGAGCTGGGCGCGCACCGGGCGCGGCAGGTCAAGCTGCCAGCTCAGCACGTGCTGACGCTCGCTGTCGTGGGGTGTCAGGCGCAGGTACTGGATGCTCGCGCGCACCTGATCTTCGTAGTGATAGGTGGTCTCGTGGCTGATGGAAAGTCTCATGCGGCCTCCAGGTAGGAACTGTGAATGGCGTTGCCCAACTGGCGCACCAGCGGGATGAATTCGGTGAGCCAGGCGTGCAGCCCTTCCTCGAGAATTTCTTGAATGCCGGTGTAGCGCAGACGCGCGTCCATTTCCGCCGCCAGTCGTTGCGCAGGACGACCGTTGGCCCCCGGCAGTTGCGCGAGGATCTGGTCGATCTCTTCGGTGCAGGCCCGCAGCGAACGCGGCACGTCGGCGCGCAACAACAGCAGCTCGGCCACATGCCGGGCGCCGGGCGCATCGCGATAGATCTCGGTATAGGCCTCGAACGATGACAAGGCCCGCAACAGCGCACTCCACTGGTAATAGGCGTGAGCGGTGCCGTCGCTGACAGCTTCCGCCTGATCGCCTGCCATTTCGTAACGCGCATCGAGCAGACGCAACGTGTTGTCAGCGCGTTCGATAAACGTACCCAGGCGAATGAAACGAAACGCGTCGTTGCGCATGATGGTGCCGTAGGACGCGCCCCGAAACAGGTGCGAACGCTCCTTGATCCACTCGCAGAAACGGCTCATGCCGTAGCGACTGAGGCCCTGATTGGCGATCCCGCGGATCTCCAGCCAGGTGGCGTTGATGTTCTCCCACATGTCAGCGGTGATTCGTCCTCGCACCGCATGGGCGCTGGCCCGTGCCGCACCTAGGCAGCTGTAGATGCTTGCCGGGTTGGCCGCGTCGAGGGCGAAGAAGTGCAGCAGTCGCTCGGCATGCAACTCGCCGTGGCGTTCCAGGTAATCGTCCAGCGTGCCGGTGATCAACAGCGGCATCGCCAGTTCGTGCAGACCGTCGCCACGGCCGTCCTGCGGCATCAGCGACAGCGAATAGCTGACATCGAGCATCCGTGCGAGGTTTTCCGCCCGCTCCAGGTAACGCGACATCCAGTACAGATCCGAGGCAGTTCTACTTAACATGGCAGGCTTCCTTCAATCCTCGACCACCCAGGTGTCTTTGGTTCCGCCACCCTGGGATGAATTCACCACCAGAGAGCCTTCGCGCAGGGCGACACGGGTCAAACCGCCGGGCACGACCCGGGTTTCGCGGCCGGACAATACAAACGGGCGCAGGTCGATATGGCGCGGCGCAATGCCGTTTTCGACAAAGGTCGGACAGGTCGACAGTGACAGCGTCGGTTGCGCGATGTACGCGTGGGGCTTGGCCTTGATCCGCTCGCGGAACGCATCGATTTCCGCCGTGGTCGCCGCCGGCCCCACCAGCATTCCGTAACCGCCGGAGCCCTGGGTTTCCTTGACCACCAGATCCGGAAGATTGGCCAGTACATGGGAAAGCTCGAACGGGTTGCGGCATTGCCAGGTCGGCACGTTCTTCAGGATCGGTTCTTCGTCTAGGTAGAAACGGATCATCTCGGTGACAAACGGATACACCGATTTGTCATCCGCCACGCCGGTGCCGATGGCATTGGCCAGCACCACGTTGCCGGAGCGATACGACGACAGCAGTCCCGGCACGCCAAGCATCGAGTCCGGGCGGAAGGCCAGCGGATCGAGGAACGCGTCGTCGAGCCGGCGGTAGATCACGTCCACCGCTTTCGGGCCGTCGGTGGTGCGCATGAAGACTTTGTCGTCGCGCACGAACAGGTCCGCGCCCTCCACCAGCTCCACGCCCATTTCCCGGGCGAGAAACGCATGCTCGAAAAACGCACTGTTGAAGCGTCCCGGTGTCAGCACCACCACACTAGGGTCGTCGATCGGGCTCGAGCTTTTCAGGGTGTCGAGCAGCAGGTTCGGGTAATGATCGATGGGCGCGATGCGCTGGGCCGCGAACAGCTCGGGGAACAGGCGCATCATCATCTTGCGGTCTTCGAGCATGTAGCTCACGCCGCTCGGCGTACGCAGGTTGTCCTCGAGCACGTAATACGTGCCGTCGCCGTCGCGCACCAGATCGACGCCGGAGATGTGCGAATAGATATCGCGGTGCAGATCCAGCCCCTGCATCGCCAACTGGTATTGCTCGTTGGCCAGCACCTGCTCGGCGGGAATGATCCCGGCCTTGATGATGCGTTGCTCGTGGTAAAGGTCGGCGAGGAACATGTTCAACGCCTTGACCCGCTGGATGCAGCCGCGCTCGACGATCCGCCACTCGCTGGCCGGAATGCTGCGCGGAATGGTGTCGAAGGGAATCAGGCGTTCTGTCCCTTGCTCGTCCCCGTAGAGCGTGAAAGTGATCCCAGCACGATGGAACAGCAGATCGGCCTCGCGTCGCCGCTGGGCCAGCAGCTCGTCAGGTGTCTCGGCCAGCCAGCGGGCAAACTCCCGGTAATGCGGGCGGATCTGGCCGCCGGCATCATACATCTCATCAAAATAGGTGCGGATCATGCCGTACTCCTTGTCACTCCGGACATACAGGCCTTCGCAAGGCCCGTGCCATCGGCATAAACGCTTTGATTTCAATCGGTTGGATATTCACGCCACACGCGCCGCACCATTCCTGTGCGGCAAATGCTCCAACCTGATCGCCCCCGCTTCATTGCGACGCAATCCCGTCGCCTATCACCAGCATAGTCAGAGTTGATTTCACTGCCCGCAGGCCACTGCGGATAATCCGCGCATCCGCTGCAAAAACGTCGCTGACGAAGTACGCAGCCTCACTGATCCGGCTTGCCTCGGCAGCCCTCCCGGCCGTAACCCTGACCGGTTTCCTCTCCTTCCGGTCTTCCCTTTTAGCCACCTTTTCAGGTGGCTTTTTTTTTGCACCGGTTTCTTGTTTCAGGGTTTTGCCATGCGCTTTCGGGGCCGTAGAAACGACAACGGCCGACCCGAAGGTCAGCCGTAGCTCGACGTGTTGCGAGAGTGATCAGTTCAAACGATGCCGGTTGCGGATCTCCTGTTTCACGCCCCAGCCTTCGATGATGCCGCCCAAGGGCTCGACCACCGCCGAGAAGCCCTGCTCGAAATCGCCAATGTCGTCGTAGGTTGCGTACATCACCTTGCTCAATTCCAGAGACCAGGCGCCGTCGTCGCGCGCACTGACCTGGGCATTGATGGATTCACCGCGAAATTTGCCTGCCGCCCTGCGCGCCCGCTCCTCGTCCGGGAAAATGGCGTAGAACTCGATGGGATGGAATCGGGAAAAATCGAAACCGCCTTCTTTCATGCGGCGCAGCACGCTGCTGCTGATGTCTTCTTGATAGGCTGTGCTCATGAATCGTCCCCCTCGCATAGATGGATAGACTTTCCGTATTCCCTGCACTGGCCCACTGGGCCCGGGTGCTTACGGCAACCGCGTTGCCGGCGGGAAACAAGCATGTAGCTGACAAGACCAGACCTTAGCGATCCGTTCGCTGATCTCGCTTGCAGAGTAGCCCCAAGATAGAGCCGCTGCCAAGGCCTGGTACATGAAGAAAATGAAGATTCAGATTGGGGTGATGCTGCGGATTTCGATGCTGTTCTGGGTTTTCAGGCTTTTTACGCCGGCATCGGCGGTGCGCCCTTCCAGATCGTTCAGGTCAAGCTCGGCGGCGACTGGCAGGAATCGTTCCTTGATGAGGCGGGCTGCCCGTTCATGGCTGGGGCATTCCTCGCACTCGAAGACTTCGTCGATCGTTTCACCATGATCGTCCACGAAAGTGACTTTCCACTTTGACATCGGAGCCTCCTCGATCAAACCCGCAAATGGGCTTACACCTATCTCGACTTTTGTCAGGATTGATCGTTCAAAAGGTTTACACCGATGCAACATGAAAAAAGCCGAGGCCGGTGTGTTTTCGCACACCGGCCTCGGCTTTTTCTGACCCGCGAACGATCAGTCGTTGCTTGGCTTGCTCACCGCTTGCAGCACGTATTGCGGCAAGGCGAAAGCACCGATGTGGATTTCCGGGTTGTAGTAGCGGGTGACGATGCCGCTGCCGATGAAGCGCTGTTGCAGCACTTCGCGGCTCAGCTTGCGGTAGGCCGGGTTGGTCGAGCCCCAGGCAAAGGTCATCGAACCGCCGATGTAGGTTGGGACGGCTGCCTGATAGAAGTGCCAGTCCGGGAACAGGCTGCGCAGGCGGCCGGCAGTGGTTTTCACTTCTTCGATCTGCATGAACGGCGTGCCGTTCTGGGTCACGAGGATGCCGCCCTCGTTCAGGCAGCGGTGGCAGGCCTGGTAGAAGTTTTCCGAGAACAGCACTTCGCCCGGGCCGATCGGGTCGGTGGAGTCGGAAATGATCACGTCGAACTTTTCAGTGGTGGTGGCGACGAAACGCATGCCGTCGTCGATCACCAGATTCAGGCGTGGATCGTCGTAGGCGCCCTTGGAGTGGTTCGGTAGAAACTCTTTGCACATGTCGACCACGGTGCCGTCGATCTCGACCATGGTGATGTGCTCGATGCTGGCGTGTTTGGTCACTTCGCGCAGCATGCCGCCGTCGCCACCGCCGATGATCAGCACGCGCTTGGCGGTGCCGTGGGCGAGGATCGGCACGTGGGTGAGCATTTCGTGGTAGATGAATTCATCGGCTTCGGTGGTCTGGATCACGCCGTCCAGCGCCATCACCCGGCCCATGCGCGGGTTCTGGAAGATCACCAGGTGCTGGTGTTCGGTGCGCACTTCGTGCAGCAGTTTTTCCATGCGAAAACGCTGGCCGTAGCCTTCGTAGAGGGTTTCCAGGTATTCGCTGGTCTTGGTGACGGTCATGGTGAAGTGCTCCGATGAATGCGCGGGCGCCAATCGTCAGGTTCGATTGCCCGGGAAAGGCGCGCATTCTACGTTGCCGAAGATGACAGGTCGAACCTCAGTTCATCGGCCCGACCCGATCAGGGTGCGAACGGTCAGATCCGCACGTTGCCCCGCGGCCCGGCAATCGCCCAGATGATCAGGCCCAGCACCGGCAGGAGGATGATCAGCAGCACCCAGAGGATTTTCATCCCGGTCTCGGCGCCGCTTTTCAGCACATTGATGATCGCCCAGATGTCGAGCGCAAGAATGATCAGGCCGACCAGGCCGTTGAACGTGGAACCCATGGTGTCGCTCCAGAATAGTGGCATGCACTTTTAGGATAGACGGTCGCGCTCAGGGTTCCCTTTTATTGCGTCAGACGTGAACGGCGACCTTCAAGGCTTCCAGCGACGGCGCGGCGGCAATGCCGACTTCGGCGCACAGATCCAGCACGCGCGGCACGTCGTTGCCGTAGACCAGCACCACTTGCAGCTCGTCGTCGAGCAACTGGCTGAAGTTCATCAACGTGTAACCGCCGTTTTCCTTGTTCAGGCTGCTCATCTGCACCTGGATGCGGTTGAGCGCGGTCAGGGCCTCGGTCTTGGCCAGTTGCTTGGGCTTGAGGTTGAACTCCACGCCCGGACCGAACGAGGCAACGATCTGCGCGAACAGGTCGGCGTAGGTGTCAGCCTGGAACAGCACGGTCTCCGGCAGGCTGCCGACCACGACCCACTCGCCCAGCGGAATCGGGAAAGTCTCGTCGTAGTTAATGTCCGGGTTGGCGGTCAGAAAAGCGTCGGCATCGGCGTAGGCCTGCGCCGCTTCGTCAGCGACCTTCAGGATCTCGTCTTCGCCCATGCAGCCGGAGCTGATTTTGCTGATGAGTTCGGCGAGTGCGGCTTTCATGGGGGCGGATCCTGTGGCGAAGGGAATTTTGAGGGCGCGAAGGATAGCGCATTCTCGCCTTCGCCACAGAGCGGGTTCCGGCCAGCGGCCTCAGCCCAGCAGTTTTTCCAGCTGCGCGGTGGTGTCCACAGCGCCCATGGTGCGGGCCGCGTCCAGCGCGGTGACGCCATTGGCATCTTTGGCTTTCGGGTCGGCGCCCTGGTCGATCAAGTAGTCGACGATTTCAACCCGGTTGAACATCGCCGCCATCATCAGCGCCGTGCGGCCATCGAAGGAGGCGCCTTCAATCTGCGCCCCGCCCTCGACCAAGGCCTTGACCACGGCCAGATCGCCCTTGAACGCCGCGCCGGCAATCGGGCTCTGGCCGTTGCCATTGCGTTGTTCCGGGTCGGCCTTGTGCTTTAGCAGCACTTGCACCGCATCCACGTGACCGTAATAGCTGGCGAGCATCAGCAGGGTGTCGCCCTTGCTGTTGGTCAGGTTCACCGGCAGACCGGCAGTGATCAGGCGATCGAGCATCACCGCATCGCCCTCGCGCGCCTTGTTGAACACCTGTTCAGTGAATTCGGCTGCTTCCTCGGGGGTCATCTGGCGGCTTTGGTCAGACATGGTTCACTCCACTTTCGGTCAATCGGAAAGCCGACAGTTTCCCGAGCGCAGCGATAGCTGTCATCCCCTTTTTTCCAAGACCGCCGATAGCCAATATCAATAGCGGTACTTGCCTGCCCGGATGTCGGCAAGGATTTCATCCGTGACCTGCACGTAGGTTTCGCTCCCCGGCAGCCAGGCGTAAATCGGATCATCCGCCGTCAGGCCGGGGTCGAAGCCTTCGTTTTTCAGGCGGGTTTTCTGGTATTTGAAGGTGCCGGTGGTTTCCATTTTCACCTTGACCCGCAAGAACAGCGGCACTGCGTAGGCCGGCATGCGCTGGCGGGCGAAAGCCAGCAGCTCGGCGAAATCCAGGGTCGCGAGGGACTCGGCCGGGGTGATCGCCGCCATCCCGGCGCGGCCATTGGTGTTGGGGATTTCCACGCCATAGGCCACCGCTTCGGAAATATGCGGATGCTGGAGCAGCAGATTTTCGACCTCGGTGGTCGAGACGTTCTCGCCCTTCCAGCGATAGGTGTCGCCGAGGCGGTCGACAAACTGTGCGTGGCCGAAACCGATATTGCGCAGCAGATCGCCGGTGTTGAAGAAGCGGTCGCCCTTGGTGAACACGTCCTGCAATACAACCTTGGCGGTTTTCTGCGGATCGGTGTAGCCGTCCAGCGGCGCCTTGTCGTCGATCCGCGCCAGCAGCAGGCCTCGCTCACCCCGACCGACCTTGCGCATGAATCCGTCAGCGCCACGAATCGGCTCGCCGCTGTCCTGGTCATAGGCGACCAGTTCCCAGGCCATCAGCGAGAAACCGATGGTGTTGTCGAAATTGAGGATGTTGGTGAAGCCGATATTGCCGTCGCTGGCGGCGTACAGCTCGCAAATGTGATCCACGCCGAAGCGGGTCTTGAACTCGGCCCACGCACCGGGCCGCAGGCCGTTGCCGATCATCTTGCGCACATCATGACGACTGTCGTCGGCACTGAGCGGCTGATCCACCAGATACCGGCACAACTCGCCGACGTAACCGATGGTGGTGGCGCGGTAGCGGCGCACGTCGCTCCAGAACTGGCGGGCGCTGAACTTGCGGCGAATGGCGAAACCCGAAGCGCCATTGACCGCCGAACCCCAGCACACGCAAAGCCCGGTGGCGTGGTACAGCGGCAAGGTGCAATAGACGATGTCGTCCGGGCGCATGTCGAGGGCGATCATGCCGAAGCTCGCCGAACTGCGCATCCAGCGTCCGTGCTTGAACACGCCGGCTTTCGGCAAACCGGTGGTGCCGGAGGTGTAGATATAGAAACAGGGGTCGTCGAAGAAAATCTGCCGGCTGCTGGCCGGGTTGTCGCCCGAGGCGTCGGCGCTGGCGCTGATCAGGTTGATGTAGCCCTCGGGCGCGATGCCCGGATGGCTGAAGGTATCCTGATCGGCGACGAACCAGGCGCGCACTGCCGGGATCGACACTTGCTCGCGTACCGCCGCAAACGCCGGCAACAACTCTTCACCGACGACAATCGCCGCCGGCATTACCAGATTGATGCTGTGGATCAGCGTATCGCGGGTCTGCGAGGTATTGAGCAGCGCACTGACGGCGCCCACTTTGGCCAGGGCCAGAATCGTCACCAGCAATTCCGCGCGGTTCTCGATGAACACCGCCACCACATCGCCTTTACCGATGCCCTGCCCGATCAGATAGTGGGCGATGCGGTTGGCCCACTGGTTGACCTGTGAATAACTCAGCACCACCTCACCCGACAGCAGCGCGGGGCCCTCGGGATTGCGCAGAGTCGCTTGCTCGAAAGTCCAGCCCAGGCCACAGGTTTGGGTCGGATCCTTGACGTTGGCCACCTTCATGCCTTTCACCACCCGAGGGATGGCTTTGGCAATCATCGGCAGCTTGCGGAGCATCATGCCCCAGGTAATCGTGTCGCTAGGCGCGTGGCGCATGGCAGCTCCCGTTCGACCTTGACGTGCAGGCCGGATTTTTATTGTCGGGCAATCGGGTGAGGCAACCGGCGCTTCTCGAGCGAGGGTCGAGGCCGAAAATACGTCAGGGCTTCTCAGGCTGTACACGCGGTTTTTGCAATGTTTTGTATCCGCCCGGGGCTGCAAAGCACAGCGGGATTCCGGCCGGAGATATTGGTTCCATCGGATCGACAGTGATCCCGCAAAATGCAGGATGCACGATGGCCATTCATGCAGATTGCACGACAGACGAAACGAGTAGAATTTATAACTTACTGATTTACAACGATTTTTATAAAAATAAATACTGGCACAATCGCTGCAACTCCCTATACATGCTTGCCATTCAAGTGCATACGGAGCTGAAAGACATGAACCTGATCCAAGAAAAATTTACCTCCCTGTTCTCCAACTTCGCCGTCACCACCCAGCCCCGTCCCGATGGCGGGATTCTGCTGACGCTGAAGAGTGCCGACGGCAAAGTGTTCAAGCGTGCACTCACCTATCAGCAATTGCATACCGGCGACCAACTGTCGTGGGCGATCAGCGCGATCCGTCGTGATCTGGCAGAACAAGCCAGCGAGCTGCCGCAGATCGGCATGTTGCAAAGCCAGCAGCGTTTCGCCCTGCCGACTTATCACTCGATGTAATTCGAACACCGTATAAACAGACAGGCCGTGGAGCTTTCGCTTCACGGCCTGTTTTTTTTGCGCGTCGATTGGGTGAACTCAGAACGCTTCCGGTTCGATCCCGGTAAAACTGTCGACGGTCACATGCCCTGCCAACTCCCCACCCTCACGGGCCAGCCCGCAGGTTTGCAAGCTGGCGGCCTGGGCCGCATCGAGTTCCTGCACGATATCGGACAGGAACAGGATCTCCTGCGGTTCGACACCGATGGCCTGCTGGATGTTGCTGTACGACTGCGCTTCGCGCTTCGGCCCGGAGGTAGTGTCGAAATAGCCGCTGAACAGCGGCGTCAGATCCCCTGCTTCCGAGCAGCCGAAAATCAGCTTCTGCGCCTGGATCGAACCGGATGAATACACAAACAGTTGATAACCGGCCTGATGCCAGCGCTGCAGCGCTTCAACGGCATCCGGATAAACATGGCCTTTCAACTGCCCGGCCTGATAGCCCTGTTCCCAAACCATGCCCTGCAACGCTTTCAGCGGCGTGGCTTTCCGGTCTTCGGCGATCCAGGCCAGCAGAATTTCCACGACCCGCTCGACGTCAGCCTGCGGTTCGTTGCTGTAGCGGCGCACGGCGTCCAGTTGCTCGGCAACATCCGCGCGCTGAGCGTTCTGGCGAACGAAGTCCGGCAGATGTTTCGCCGCATACGGAAACAGCACGTCGAACACAAAACTCACCGCGCTGGTGGTGCCTTCGATGTCGGTGAGAATGACCTTGATCGACATTGGCTCAGTCCTCCAGACGCGGGAAGCGGCCGGCGATGTCTTCGCCGGTGAAGTTGGCGACCCAGCCTTCAGGGTTGTTGAACAGGCGGATCGCCACGAAGTGCGGGTTCTCGCCCATGTCAAACCAGTGTTTGGTGCCGGCCGGCACCGAAATCAGGTCGTTCTTCTCGCACAGCACGGCGTAGACGTAATCATCGATGTGCAGGGTAAACAGGCCACGACCGGCGACGAAGAAGCGTACTTCGTCTTCGCCATGGCGATGTTCTTCGAGGAACTTGGCGCGCAATTCGGCTTTTTGCGGGTGGTCGCTGTTGAGGCTGATCACGTCGACCGTGATGTAACCGCGCTCGGTCATCAGTTTGTCGATCTGCTCTTTATAGGCACCGATCACTTCTTCCTGGCTGGCGCCGGGCTGGATCTTCGCGGCGGCTTGCCAACGGTCGAAGCGCACGCCCTGCTCGGCCAGGGTCGAGGCGATGTCTTCGAAATGGGTCAGCACCTTGTTCGGAATTTCGGGGCTGGAAACGTGATAGACGGACAGGCTGCTCATGGGGCATTCCTCGGTATCGGCCTTGCCGTCCGGTTCTTCGAGACCGGTCGGGCACTGCATTCATCAGGCAAATGGGCTGGTTCTGGTGAAGTCAGCCTTGGCGGTTCATGACGCTGCGGGTCTTCAACTCGCATTCAAACAGGAATTCAAAGGCCTCGATCTGGCGCAACGCGTCGCTCATCTGCGCGCCCCAAGTGTAGAGGCCGTGGCCGCGAATCAGATAACCGACGCAATCGGGATGGGCGTCGAGCCAAGGCTGCACCTTGGCGGCGAGGCGCGCAATGTCCTGATCGTTGTCGAAGATCGGCACGCGCACCCGGGATTCGTGGGTCGAAATACCGCTGAAGGCTTTTTGCAGTTCGTAGTCTTCGAACTCGATGAAGTCTTGTGGCGTCAGGCGCGACAGCACCGTGGCGTTCACCGAGTGGGTGTGCAACACCGCGCCGATCTCCGGGCGCCAGTTGTAGAGCTGGGTGTGCAGCAGGGTTTCGGCGGACGGTTTTTTGCCGGGCTCAAGACTGTTGCCGGACAGGTCGGTGGCGAGCACGTCGTCCAGGCCCAACTGGCCCTTGTGCTTGCCGGACACGGTCAGCAGCGCTTCGCTCGGCGACAGGCGCGTCGAGTAATTGCTGCTGGTGGCCGGCGACCAGCCGCGACCATAAAGAAAACGCCCGGCGTCGACAATTTGCTGGGCAAGCTGTTCACGGGTAAGGCTCATGGCCTGTCCTCTTGCATTCGAATGGCAATGATAACGGCAGCGGCGAGCGCTGCGAGACTGGCAATACTAAAGGTCAATGTCGCGCCGAGGGCATTCCAGCTGTAACCGGAATACAAAGCGCCGAGCGCACCGCCGGTGCCGGCCAGCGCGGCATACAACGCCTGGCCCTGCCCTTGCTGGCGCGCGCCGAAGCTACGTTGCACGAACGCGATGGCAGCCGCATGAAAGCTGCCGAACGTCGCCGCGTGCAGCACCTGGGCAAACAGCAAGACCCACAGGAACTCGGCGAACGAACCTAGCAGCAACCAGCGCAGCGCCGCCAGCAGAAAACTCGCCATCAGCACCCGCCGCAGGGAAAAACGCGCGAGGATCCGGCTCATGGCCATGAACATCAGCACTTCCGCCACCACGCCGACCGCCCAGAGCATGCCGATCACGCCACGGCTGTAGCCCAGTCGCTCGAGGTGCAGGGTCAAAAACGTGTAATACGGCCCGTGGCTCATCTGCATCAGCGCCACGCAACCGTAGAACGCCAACACCCCAGGATTGCGCAACTGCTTGAGAAAGCCCTCGCCTGTCGGCCGGTTGCCCTGAGGTGGCTGCGCATTCGGCACCCACAGGCTGCTGAGGACGATGCCGGCCATGATCAACACCAGCGCCGCCGGGTAGATATCGAGGCTGAGCCACTCGAACAGGCGACCGAGGGCGACCACGGTGATGATGAAACCGATCGAGCCCCACAGGCGAATCTGACTGTAGCGGGAGGTCTGGCCCTGCAAATGCGCGAGGGTGATGACTTCGAACTGCGGCAGCACCGCGTGCCAGAAGAACGCATGCAAGGCCATGACCATCGCCAGCCAGGCGTAGGTCTTGCTGACGAAAATCAATGAGAACGTCAGCAGCGTGCACACCGCGCCAAAGCGCACGATGGCCAGGCGCCTGCCGGTGTAATCGCCGAGCCAGCCCCAGATGTTCGGCGCCACGCAGCGCATCAGCATTGGGATCGCCACCAGCTCGCCGATCCGAGCGGCACTGAAACCGAGGTGATCGAAGTACAGCGCCAGAAACGGCGCCGTCGAACCGAGCAAGGCGAAATAGAACAGATAGAAACTGGACAGCCGCCAGTACGGGAGCGCCGCCACGCTCAGACCGCAGCGGCAGTGAGTTGACCCATCAGAGCTGGCCCAGCACCGGGGTGCTCACGCGCACATCGGCATTCTGGCCACGGTGACGCAGCAGGTGATCCATCAGCACGATGGCCATCATCGCCTCGGCAATCGGCGTGGCGCGGATGCCGACGCACGGATCGTGACGGCCCTTGGTGATCACGTCGACCGGATTGCCGTCGATGTCGATCGAACGGCCCGGGGTGGTGATGCTCGAAGTCGGCTTCAACGCCAGGTGCGCAACGATCGGCTGACCCGAGGAGATCCCGCCGAGAATGCCGCCGGCGTTGTTGCTGAGGAAGCCTTCCGGAGTCATTTCATCGCGGTGCTCGGTGCCACGCTGGGCGACGCAGGCGAAACCGGCGCCGATTTCCACACCTTTGACCGCGTTGATGCTCATCAGCGCATGGGCCAGTTCGGCGTCGAGACGGTCGAAGATCGGCTCGCCCAGGCCCGGCATCACACCTTCGGCAACCACGGTGATCCTGGCGCCGACGGAGTCTTGATCGCGGCGCAACTGGTCCATGTAGGCTTCCAGCTCCGGCACTTTGTCGGGGTCCGGGCTGAAGAAGGCGTTCTGCTCGACCGATTCCCAGGTCTTGAACGGGATTTCGATCGGGCCGAGCTGGCTCATGTAGCCGCGAATGACGATGCCCTGGCTGGCCAGGTACTTCTTGGCGATGGCGCCGGCCGCGACGCGCATGGCGGTTTCCCGCGCGGAGCTGCGACCGCCGCCGCGGTAGTCGCGCGCGCCGTATTTGTGGTGGTAGGTGTAGTCGGCGTGGGCCGGGCGGAACAGGTCCTTGATCGCCGAGTAGTCCTTGGACTTCTGGTCGGTGTTGCGGATCAGCAGGCCGATGGAGCAACCGGTGGTGCGGCCCTCGAACACGCCGGAGAGGATTTCGACTTCATCGGCTTCCTGGCGCTGGGTGGTGTGGCGGCTGGTGCCCGGCTTGCGACGGTCGAGGTCGCGTTGCAGATCTTCAAGGGAAATCTCCAGGCCCGGCGGGCAGCCGTCGACAATGGCGACCAACGCCGGACCATGGCTTTCGCCCGCGGTGGTGACAGTGAACAGCTTGCCGTAGGTATTGCCGGACATGCAGGACGCTCCGTGAAATTGAACCCAGATTCGTGATGCGCGCCAGTATACGCAGGCTAACCGAGTAGTTCATCCTCGAACCTTAGCGGTGTGGGTGAGTCCAACCGGCACCTTGGCAAATGATGGCGTGATGATGCTGCGAGTTTTGATCTTGAGCCTTTCCCTGTTTACCGGCTTCGTCCAGGCGACTGTCCTGCAACGACCGGTCACGTTGACGACTGACAACGGCGAACTTTTCGGCTCGCTGTTGCTGCCGAAATCCGACAACCCCGTGCCGGTTGTCCTGATCCTTTCCGGCTCGGGTCCTACCGATCGTGACGGAAACAACCCCGACGGTGGACGCAATGACAGCCTCAAACGACTGGCCTGGGTGCTGGCCAAACACAATATCGCCAGTGTGCGCTTCGACAAGCGCGGCGTGGCCGCCAGCCTGGCGGCGACTCCGGACGAGCGAAACCTGTCGGTGGAAGCCTACGTGGCGGACGCCGTGGCCTGGGGTCAGAAGCTGAAAGCCGATCCGCGCTTCGGTCCATTGATTTTGCTGGGCCACAGCGAAGGTGCATTGATCGCCAGCCTGGCGGCGCCGAAGGTGGACGCCGCTGCGGTGATCTCTCTCTCTGGCACAGCCCGGCCCATTGATCAGGTGCTGCGCCGGCAACTGGCCCGCAGCCTCCCTCCTCCTTTGATGCTGCGCAGCAACGAATTGCTCGACAGCCTCAAGGCCGGGCGCACCGACGACAATGTGCCGGCGCCGTTGCAGGTGATTTTCCGTCCGAGTGTGCAGCCGTATCTGATTTCGCTGTTCCGTCAGGATCCGGCGGCGGCCTTCGCTCAACTGCAAATGCCGGCGCTGATCGTGCAAGGCAGCAACGATATTCAGGTCCAGGTCGATGATGCGAAATTGCTCAAGGCCGCCAAACCGGATGCGCAACTGGCGCTGATCGAAGGCATGAACCACGTGTTGCGCATCGTGCCCAATGACGTGAAGCGGCAACTGGCCTCCTACAAGGACCCGAATTTGCCCTTGGCGGCGGAACTGGGGACACGCGTGCTTGAGTTTATTGACGGACTTCGCACCCGTTGAGCTCTTTTACCCTCTAGTCCTGTAGAAAACGGCCGATAAGCCTTTGTCGCCAGCGTACTGGCTGGCGGCAAGCAGCTTGGACAGGATCTCGCCGTTATGACTGATACCCAGACTTCAACCGACACCACCGCTGAAAAAGACGCACCGCCAGCGGTCGAGCTGCCATGGGCGGATGTCCACGTCGAGCACCACAAGATGCTCCGCCTGGCGCCGTTGCAGACCGACCGCAATACCGGCGGGCGGCCACTGCGCTTCGTTGAATTCGGTTACGCCGAGCGCAACGGCAAAGAACACAGCCTGATGCGCATGGCGATCAAGTTGCCCGCTCAGCGTGTGCGTAAAGAACAGAATCACCTGGACGTGTGGGTCGATCACACGACCAAACGCGTGCACTTCGGCCCGGACAGCGGTTTGCAGATCGAACCTATGAACCGTGGCATCGGCCGTTTCATGGCTGCCCAGGGCATCAACTGGGCGAAAAAACGCTGGCCCACCTACACCGTCGACGGCATGGACTTGAACAACAAGGACGCGCTGAACGAAGACACTCGCCTGCGCCGCGATCACTTTCTGCGGGTGCACGGCTTTGATGTGGTTTACGCCGACGCCCAGCATTTGAAGGGCAGCGTCAAGGAAGTAAAGGTCGGTGACTTGCTGGGCGACTGGAACAGCGAAAAGCTGCAGATCGTCGAAATTCTCGAAGCTGCGCAAATGCTGCAGCAGGCCGAGCAGAATCTGGCCGAGCAGGAAGTGAAGCTGAAGAAGCAGGAAGACAAGGTCAGCAAGTTCAAACGTGAAGACGCCGGGTTGCGGTTCACCATTACCTGTCTGGTGGCGTTTGCGGTGTTTCAGGCCGGGTTGCTGATCTGGATTGCAACGCACCGCTAAGACCATGATCGTTCCCACCGAGGTGGGAACGATCGGTTCAGGTCAGACGCGGGAGGCGAACAGTGCCTGATGGGCGCGGCACTGTTCGGCGGTCAGCATGAACACGCCATGCCCGCCGCGCTCGAACTCCAGCCAGGCGAAATCGACTTCCGGGTACAGCGCCTCGACGTGGACCTGGCTGTTGCCCACCTCGACAATCAATAAACCCTTCTCGGTCAGGTGATCCGCCGCTTCGGCGAGCATCCGGCGCACCAGGTTCAAACCATCGTCGCCGCAAGCCAGACCGAGTTCCGGCTCGTGCTGATATTCGTCCGGCATGTCGGCGAAATCTTCCGCATCGACGTAGGGCGGGTTCGACACGATCAGGTCGAAACGTTGACCCGGCAGACCATCGAAACCATCGCCCTGCACCGTGAACACCCGCTCATCGACGCCATGACGCTCGATGTTCTGGTTCGCCACTTCCAGCGCTTCGAACGACAGATCCGCCAGCACCACTTCGGCGTTCTGGAACTCGTAGGCGCACGCGATGCCGATGCAACCGGAGCCGGTGCACAGGTCGAGAATCCGCCCCGGCTCGTCGCCGATCCATGGGGCAAAACGGTTTTCGATCAGTTCGCCAATCGGCGAGCGCGGGATCAGCACGCGCTCATCGACGATGAACGACATGCCGCAGAACCAGGCTTCGCCCAGCAGATAAGCGGTCGGAATGCGCTCTTCGATGCGGCGCTTGAGCAGGCGCTGAAGATTGACCAGCTCGTCGTCCTCCAGCGCGCAATCCAGATAGCTGTCGGCGATTTCCCACGGCAGGTGCAAGGCACCGAGCACTAGCTGCCGGGCTTCGTCCCAGGCATTGTCGGTGCCATGGCCGAAAAACAGATCCTCCCCATGGAAGCGGCTGACGGCCCAACGAATGTGGTCGCGCAGGGTACGAAGTCGGGAAGTGATCACGGGGCAGAACTCCAGAAAAAACGACTGGCGATTCTAGCAGCCAAAACGCGCCGCGACGACGCAGGAAAGATTCCGGGGCGACGGTAGGACTCTTCCGATTTTCCCCTCGGCTATTGAACAGATCGTGTAACTTGACAAGGCTGCAGGCCAGCAACGACGGTGTCTACGATGGTAGCGATTCACAGAACCGCTCAGCCAGAGGACAATGTCGCAAAAGCCCCACCCGAAGGAGCCCCAGAATGTCCGTTCCAAAAACGATGTTTCAACTCAGCGGTCGCGGTTACGCAGCGGCCACGTTGAGCCATGCCACCGTGGTCATCATCGATGCCCAGAAAGAGTACCTCAGCGGCCCGCTGGCCCTGAGCGGCATGGACGCGGCTGTCGCGAACATCAAACAACTGGTTGCCGCCGCCCGCGCGGCCGGCCGGCCGATCGTGCACGTGCGCCACCTCGGCACCGTCGGCGGTCTGTTCGACCCGCAGGGCGAACGCGGCGAGTTCATCCCCGGCCTGGAACCCCAGGGCGATGAAACCATCATCGGCAAGTTGCTGCCGAGCGCCTTTCACGGCACCGAACTCTACGATCGTCTGCAAACCATCGGCTCGCTGGACCTGATCGTCTGCGGTTTCATGAGCCATTCCAGCGTCAGCACCACCGTGCGCGCGGCGAAGAACCTGGGTTTCCGCTGCACCCTGGTCGAAGATGCCTGTGCCACCCGCGATCTGCCATTCAAGGGCCGCGTGCTCAGCGCCGAACAGGTGCAGGAAGCGGAAATGGCGATCATGGCTGACAACTTCGCTACCCTCGCCCTGACCCAGGATCTGATCTGATCTTCCGTAAATGAGCGGCTCAGCCCGCCGCTCATCTGCAAAAACCTCGCATTTGCTTCAATTACCCTAGCCTCAGGAACAACCCGGTCAACTCCCGGTCGAAGGGCCGATACCCATTGAGGAAGGTCGGAATGAAGTTATCCGATGGATTTGACGCACGCCGCTTGCGGCCCAAAGGCCAAAGCAACTGGCGATTTCGATTCGGCGCGGCGATCGCGGCCATACTGGCGACGTTCGGCGTGCTGCTGGCGATGGCCGGGGCCGCCAGCCTGCTGGGGCGCCCACCGGCGCTCGGCGACCTGAACGCAACACCGCTCGGCTCGGCGATCATTCTCGCAGTCGGCCTGCTGTTCCTGTATTTCGGCGTGGCCCTGTGGCGTCGTTGCCGGCGTCGCGCACGGCAATCGCGGGAATTGAACATGTCCCCGCACCTGATGAAAAAACACGATTGATCGACGGCCTGGCTTTTTGCCGGGCCGTTTTGTGTCTGTTTGGGTAAACTGGCCGCCCTTCGCGGAGGCTGACATGCAAGACGACGATTTTTCCCTGTTCAAAAGTGCGATCCAAGGCGTCAAGCCGATCAAGCACGACCGCGCCGACACCGGCAAACCCAAGGCTGACCGAGACCGGATCGCCAAGCTGCGCCAGTCCGCCACCGTGCGCACCGACACCACCACCGTTGACGGCCTGTCCGATCAGTTCGTGATTGACGTAGGTCCCGAAGACGAGCTGATGTGGGCCCGCGACGGCGTGCAGGAAAGCCAGATGCGCAAGCTCAAGATCGGACAGATCCCGTTCGAAGGCAGCCTCGACCTGCACGGCATGAGCGTCGAAAAGGCCCGGGAAACCCTTTGGGCCTTTCTCGCCGAAGCGACCAAATTCGAAATCCGCTGCGTGCGCGTTACTCACGGCAAGGCTGTGCGTCTGGATGGCAAGCGTCCGATGATCAAAAGCCACGTCAACACCTGGCTGCGCCAGCATGCGCAAGTGCTGGGTTTCTGCTCGTGCCAGGCGAAACATGGCGGCGCCGGCGCCGTGTATGTGATGCTCAAACGCACCATGATGGAAGGCCGCGACGAATAATCCCGTCACACCGAACTTGCAGGGTCGTGTCCGCCACCGTACCCTTGCCCTTTGCGAAAATCCCCACAGGTAGTTTCATGTCCCTGGAACAGAATTACACCGCGATTCTCGGCCAACTGGGCGAGGACGTCTCCCGCGAGGGCCTGCTCGACACGCCAAAGCGTGCCGCCAAAGCCATGCAGTACCTCTGCCGCGGTTATGAACAGACGCTCGAAGAGGTCACCAACGGTGCCCTGTTCAGCTCCGACAACAGCGAAATGGTGCTGGTCAAGGACATCGAGCTGTACTCGTTGTGCGAACACCACCTGCTGCCGTTCATCGGCAAGGCCCACGTCGCGTACATCCCGAGCGGCAAAGTGTTGGGCCTGTCGAAGGTCGCGCGGATCGTCGACATGTACGCCCGTCGCCTGCAGATTCAGGAAAACCTCAGCCGCCAGATCGCCGATGCGGTCCAGCAGGTCACCGGCGCGCTGGGCGTGGCCGTGGTGATCGAGGCCAAGCACATGTGCATGATGATGCGCGGTGTGGAGAAACAGAATTCGTCGATGATCACTTCGGTGATGCTCGGTGAGTTCCGTGAAAACGCGGCGACCCGCAGCGAGTTTCTCAGCCTGATCAAGTAATGCGTGACAGAAAAAACCGGCGTTGATCGCCGGTTTTTTTTCGTCCGTGAAAAATCGGGTAAGCTGCGCGCCTTCTTCAATGTCCCTGTGAGGCTTGTAACGTGTTCGTCAAAGCGCTTCGTGTCGGCCTCGGCCAACTGATCATCTTCGTGGACTTTCTGACCCGCCCGGGCAAGAAGCAGCGCCCCGCCGCTGCCCAGGCTCAGGTTGATGCCGCCGCCAGGAACCTGACCCTGTATCAGTTCCACGCCTGCCCGTTCTGCGTGAAGACCCGCCGCAGCCTGCGTCGCCTGAACGTTCCGGTGGCCCTGAAGGATGCGAAAAACAACGAGCAGGATCGTCAGACCCTGCTGGAACAGGGCGGCAAGATCAAGGTGCCGTGCCTGCGCATCGAAGAGAACGGCCAGACCACCTGGATGTATGAGTCCAACACGATCATCGAATATCTGAACAAGCGGTTCGCCGCAGTCTGAATCAAAAAAACCGGCCTGATGGCCGGTTTTTTTATGCCGCCTGCGCGGCCTGGGCCTGGCGCACCACCGCTGCCAGGCGTTTGAGCCCTTCGTCCAGTCGGGCCGGGTCGATGTGACTGAAGTTCAGGCGCAGATGCCCGGGATTGCGATCCGGCTCGGGGAAGAACGGCTCCCCGGGCATGAACGCCACATCGTTGGCCAGCGCGGTGTTCAGCAACGTGCGGGTGTCCAGCGGTTGCTTCAGAGTCAGCCAGAAAAACAGCCCGCCCTGCGGCGTGTTCCAGTCCGCCAGATCGGCGAAATGGGTTTCCAGCGCCGCTTGAAAGGCGTCGCGGCGCTGACGGTAGAAGCCGCGCAATTCACTCAAGTGCTGCTGATATTTCTCACTGCCGATCCACTGCAGCGCCTGCCACTGGCCGATGCGGTTGGTGTGCAGATCCGCCGACTGCTTGAGTTTGAGCAGATGCGGGAACAGATCCGGGCTGGCGATCAGGTAGCCGACACGCAGGCCCGGCAACAGGGTTTTCGACACGGTGCCGGTGTAGATCCAGCTGGATTTCTTCAGGCGTCCGGCAATCGGCTGGGCGCTGCCGCCGTCGAAGGTCAGCTCGCGATAGGGCTCGTCTTCGATCAGGGTCACGCCGAATTCGTCGAGCAATGCCGCAACGGCCGCGCGTTTGGCTTCGCTGTAGCGCACAGCGGACGGGTTCTGGAAGGTCGGAATCAAATAGATGAACGCCGGGCGGTGCTGCTCCACACGCTGACGCAATTGCGCAAGGTTCGGACCGTCAGCCTCCAGCGGCACGGTCAGGCAATCGGCGCCGAACAGCTGGAAAATCTGCAACGCCGCCAGATACGTTGGCGCTTCAAGCAGGATTTCGGTGCCCTTATCGATGTACAGCTTGGCCGCCAGGTCCAGAGTCTGCTGGGAACCACTGACTACCAGCACCTGACTCGCCTCACACGGCAAACCCAGCGCCCTCGCCTCTGCTGCCAGCGCTTCGCGCAATGCCGGCTCACCTTCGCTCATGCCGTACTGGCCGAGAGATAGCGGCATGTCGGCCCACTCTACCTTCGGCAGCATCGCTTCGGCAGGCAGCCCGCCGGCGAAAGACATGACCTCCGGGCGCTGGGCCGCGGCAAGGATTTCACGGATCAGAGAACTTTTGAGGCGCGAGACACGTTCGGAAAAAGCCATGGAAGTCACCGCTAGCGAGGCATGGGAAAAATGAGTCAAACTTGTTGACTGAAATTACGACACCTTCTCTGGAAACGTCAATATGCTTGACCTTAAAAACTGCGCCAGCCAACAACAAGCCATGGAAGCGTTTTTCTTCGGTTATCAGGCGTTCACCTCCAAGGCCGACGAAATGCTCGAACGTCGCGGCCTGTCCCGAGTGCATCAACGCATTGTGTTTTTCATAGCTCGCTATCCGAACCTTAGCGTCAAGGAGTTGCTCGCGCTGCTCGGCGTCAGCAAGCAGGCGCTGAACATGCCGTTGCGGCAATTGCAGGAAATGCACCTGGTGGACAGCGTTGCGTCCGAGACCGATAAACGTAAACGCCTGCTGGAGCTGACCGCTGAAGGCGCGAAACTTGAACAGGCGCTGCGTCGTGAACAGGTGAAATTGCTTGAGCGCGTCTTTGCCGAAGCCGGCGAAACGGCGGTCAACGGCTGGCTGGCGGTCAATCTGGCGCTGGGAACCAATCGCCCAACCGAGTGATATAGCTCGATCACCAGTCTTTTCGTCTACAAAACCAAAAACAATATTTGCTTTATTTGTACACAAAAGCATAATCCACAGCGTGCGAGTTCCTGACCGCATGGTCAACAAATTCGCGTATGCCTCAAAGGGCCGCTGCCACCCCTCATGGGTCCGGTCCTGGAAATAACAATAAAACTCTTGAGGAGTACTCGCTGTGGAAAGCCGCAAATCCGAAGCATCGACGCTGGAACTCTCGCCGCCGTTACGCACTGGCCTGCTTGAGCGCATCTTCAAACTCAGCTTGCATGGCACCACGGTGAAGACCGAGCTGATTGCCGGTCTGACAACCTTCATCACCATGGCCTACATCATCTTCGTCAACCCGAACATCATGGCCGATGCCGGGATCGATCACGGTGCAGCCTTCGTCGCCACCTGTATCGCCGCCGCGCTGGGCTGCCTGCTGATGGGCCTCTACGCCAACTGGCCGGTGGGCCTGGCGCCAGGCATGGGCCTCAACGCGTTCTTCACCTACACCGTGGTCGGCACCATGGGCTACAACTGGGAAACCGCCCTCGGCGCGGTGTTCGTCTCGGGCGTGCTGTTCATGATCCTGACCTTTTCGCGGATCCGCGAATGGCTGCTCAACAGCATCCCGGTCAGCCTGCGCTATGCGATGGGCGCCGGTGTGGGTCTGTTCCTCGGGCTGATCGGCCTGAAAACCGCCGGCATCGTCGTCGATAGTCCGGCGACTCTGATCAAGCTCGGCTCGCTGCGTGAACCCGGCCCGCTGCTCGCCGCCATCTGCTTCCTGATGATCGCGATCCTCAGCTACCACAAAGTATTCGGCGCGATCCTCATCAGCATCATCACTGTGACCCTCGCGGGCTGGGGGATTGGTCTGGTGCACTACGAGGGCATCATGTCCGCCCCGCCAAGCCTGGCGCCAACCTTCATGGCCATGAACGTCGCCGGCGTCTTCAACGTCAGCATGATCAGCGTGGTACTGGCCTTCCTCTTCGTACACATGTTCGACACCGCCGGCACCCTGATGGGCGTCGCCCAGCGCGCCAATCTGGTGAACGCTGACGGGCGTATCGAAAACCTCTCCCGCGCGATGAAAGCCGACTCCGCCTCCAGCGTTTTCGGCGCGGTCGTCGGTGTTCCGCCGGTCACCAGCTACGTGGAAAGTGCCGCCGGTGTAGCGGCTGGTGGTCGGACTGGTCTTACCGCCGTCACCGTGGGTGTGCTATTTATAGCCGCGATGTTCTTTGCACCGCTGGCCGGCATGATTCCCGCCTATGCCACCGCCGGCGCACTGATTTACGTAGCGATGCTGATGATGGGCGGCATGGCGCACATCGAATGGGACGAAGCGACCGACAGCATTCCGGCCATCGTCACCGCGATCATGATGCCGCTGACCTTCTCGGTCGCCGACGGTA
Organism: Pseudomonas sp. Pseusp21; assembly: GCF_059492145.1. Taxonomy (NCBI): domain Bacteria; kingdom Pseudomonadati; phylum Pseudomonadota; class Gammaproteobacteria; order Pseudomonadales; family Pseudomonadaceae; genus Pseudomonas; species Pseudomonas sp. Pseusp21. Next base: position 5,646,867 of record NZ_CP168520.1, on the reverse strand, counting down.
TCGCGCTGGGCTTCATTACCTATGTCGCGCTGAAGGCCGGCACCGGTAAATACAAGGAAATCTCCGTCAGCCTGTGGGTGCTCTGCGCGATCTTCATCGCCAAGTTCATCTTCCTGTAAGCGCTACGCGGTTCACGCTTCAAAACAGCCTCACCCCACCGGGTGGGGCTTTTGCACATTCTTGATAACGATAAAAAGGAGCAAGTGATGAGTCTGGAAACCTGGCTGCTGTTCAGTGGCGCTGCGCTGGTGGTGATCCTGATTCCGGGGCCGCTGTCGTTGCTGATGATCAGCAACAGTCTGAATTACGGCCTGCGTCGTTCGTACCCGGCGTTCCTTGGCGGCGTGTTCGCCTCGATCTGCCTGCTCAGTGCCTCGGCGCTGGGGCTGGGCGCCCTGTTGCTGGCGTCCGAAAAACTGTTCAGCGCCCTGAAAATCATCGGCGCGATCTACCTGTTCTACCTCGCCTGGCAGAGCTGGCAGCAATCGCGTCAGCCGTCGGTGGGGGCCGAAGTGCCTCAGGCCGCACCGGTTCCGAAATTCCGCGCATTGTTCAGCCGGGCCTTCGTGCTGGGCGCGAGCAATCCGAAAGACATTTTGTTTTTCGCCGCATTTCTGCCGCAATTCCTCAGCGCTGAACAGCCGTTCCTGCCGCAACTGCTGGTGATGATCGCCACCTGGACGTTGCTCGACCTGCTGTGCAAATTGACCTACGGCCTCGGTGCCCATGGCGCCGCGCGTTATCTGCGCAGCGGCAAGGGGCAGAGCTGGTTCAATCGGGTCAGTGCCGGACTGTTCGGAGGCGCTGGAGCTGCTTCACTGTTGAGCGGGCACTGAATAACGTAGTGATCGATAATGCCATCCAGGACCATAAATTGAATTTCTGGATGGCAGCAAAGAACGACGGTTGATTCGAGTACAACAACTCAAGCCATCTGCAACACACCGCAATAGCCTGCGGATATACAAAATTGAATTTCTTTAACTACCATGGAGCAGCAAATACATAACCACGCAAGAACAAGGATGTTCTATGGCAACGCTAATACTCGACTCCACCATCAACCATAATTCAGTAGACATTTCGGACATTGAACTAACTTCCTACCCCAAACCCGCCTCCACGATTGATTTTGAAGAACACCAAAGCAATACCGGGAAACCTTCTGAATCAAAACGCAAAACATCAGAGTTGAAAGTTGTCGACCAAGTATATGGTCCTCTTCGGATCGGCAACTTCTACATAACCCGAAGATCTCTCGACGCATTGGGTGCCACCCTTGACGGCCAAGTTCTGGATGGAAAAAACACTTTTTTCCGCACTCCAAGTAGAAAGTTCATCGATGGTTTGCAGTTTGATCCAGTTAAAATCAACGCTCGCATGAAAACGTCCGTCAGCGATGATGATTACTCGCTGACTGCGCTGCTGTTTGAAATTGCCAGCCGACGACCGCTGACGTCGCCCACCTTGCTGAATAACGATATCGATACCCACTCCGACACCGATGGTTATCTGACCAAGTTGAAGCAACTTCTAGTCTCTGCACAGAAACTGGACATTCGACATGCGCATATGTCCGAGCCCCTTCCTAAATGGGCAAACCGTACCGCAAGCCGCACCATGGCCGGCACCGGCATTGGCCTCCAGGCGTTTGGTATCTACAGTGGACTTTGCGGGCTCCAGGATGCAGTGAAAAACAAGGATTCCTACGGGATCATCTTCAACAGCGCTGCCTATACAGCAGATATCACTTCGATTGCAGTGGACCTGGCGGTCACTCACAAAGCCACCCAGATGCTCAAGGCCGGACAAAGCGCCTACAAGGGCTTCGCACACACCAGCTTTGCATTGAAACTGGGCCGGGGGGGCGGCTTGATCGGCGGAGCCTTGACCCTCCCTTTCGATATCATCAGCGCGGTGGATTCATTCAATGCAGCAGCCAAAGCCACGGGTAAAGAGGCTGTCAATCATTACGTAAACGCTGGCTTGAGTGTGACCAGCGCGGCGATGACCGTACTGCTGGGCACCGCGGCTCTGGCCGGTTTTTCCTCTGCCGGCCCTATAGGGCTGGTGGCTGGCCTGCTGCTGGTCGCCGGTTCGCGTATCTGGGCGGCCATCAACGTGGTCGATGACATCGACGATTACATCACCCTGACAACCGAAGAACGATTGCGCACAGGCTGGTTTGCATTCTGGGGAATCAGCCCGGATGAAAGCGTCGAAAATCGCCATATCATTGCCAGGGCCGCCGCTCAACATGCCCGGCAGCTGCAAGCCTCCGCCAGAAAATTGCTCGACGAAGATCTGAAAGACCATACCGAGGCTGTCATCAACGGCAGATTTCACGTCGAAGTCGAGTCGATTCAGATCCCCACCTACCACTCGACCCCGGAAAACCCGCAGTACAAAACCATCAAGCGCCCTAGAATCGTCGATGACAACGACACTATCGATGCACGTGCCGGCGTCACGGAAAAGACCAAAGGCTCCGTCCTCGGAGCGTCATCGGAACTCAAGAACATTCTTTGGTTTCTCGGTGGCGGTTTCGACACCGTGCAGGGAGTGACGAATAAACCCAACAACTTCTATTACAGGCTGGGTCCGAAGTTTCTGGACGGAGGCAAACAGGATGACGAATTCGTCTTTGAGGGGGCCGCCGATCTGCTGCAAACAAAAGACCATTCCGGCCTGATCGGCGAACTGGATGGAGGCGCGGGAAGCGACAGCCTGAAACTGACCGGAACGTTTCCTGCCGGACACGAAGAGCGCTTTGGCTACAAAATCGATCTGAAGCAAGGCGAGATGTTTGTAAAGGTCGAACCGGATAAAGCAGACGGACTGATTCTGCACAGCATGCTGCGCAATATCGAGAACATCGACACCCTTGCAGGATCGAACAACGAGGTGATCGGTACCGACGGGCCAAACATCATCAAGGCTCGTGGCAAGGATCATGTCGATGCCGGAGCCGGCGATGACCAGATCTACGTGCTCAGCCCCTTTGCATCAATTCGTGGCGGCCCCGGCAAAGACACTTATGCGCTTTCCCATTTACCCGGCAACGTAGTGATTCACGAGGAAGGTACAGACGAGAGTTTCATCGTGCTGGACTGGCGATCGGATCTGATTGAAAGCTGGGAAATCAAAAATGCAGACTTGATCGTCACTTCGGGGTTCGATCTCGATGACGACAAAAAAAGATACGTGCGCCTGACCAATCTTTACGACTGGACTGACAATCGAACACAAAAATTGAGGGGGGGAAAGCTGACGTTCATCACCAGGGATGGCTTCCGCTGGATACCTGAACTCCCGGAAATCATTATTGACTCGCAATACGCGCCTGCTTCACAGATTCAGGTTTCCATGTTGCAGCAAGGCACGCGCGAGCTCCCGGCCATCCTCCACTCCTCGGACATTACCGTCCCTCAGGATAAAAACACCCACTATTGGATTTCACGAAACAACCAGCACACCACTCTGACGGTCACAGAACAAAAGAACAGTTTTCTGACCACTGTGTACCTTGATTTCTCCAGCGTGGAACTTTCGAATGTCCTGGCGACTTACAACATCGAAGTCCTCGCGGAAGGTGAACTCAAAAACATCATGTACAGGAATTGCAACCTGAAGCTTTTTTTCGGTGAGAAAAGCCTGTCGATCAACAATCTTGCCAGCTCCTGGTGGCGCAGCCCTGGACGGATAAACAATGGCCTGACCCGCCCTCTCATGATGCTCAATCACTCATTCGTGCTGATCCTGAACGATGGGGTTTCTTATCGCCTGCACGTGCCTCCCATCGCGGACGACCATCTATCGAATTACGGTATCGGTCATTCGCAAAGGGCGAAGGCGATTACCCTGACACCTCGGGAAGGAGAGCATCTCTATTTGCGTCCCCTCGACAATACCCCACACCCGCTGGGCGACCAGGCACGGTGTGTCAGGTTCTCGCTCCCGACCGCCCAGACCGCCATCGAAACCCTGAGCGGAAATGGATCGACCTATCTCGTTCACCTCAGCAATGACATGTCCTTGCGCCTGTCCACTCCCGGTGCCATGGCCTCGGCGACTGAACGGCTCGCCTTCTCCTCGACCTGGGAGCTGGACGCGACAGCCCTGGGTCACGTCGACATAACGCTCTCCAACAATCAGTTACTGATTGGGAAATGCACCGTGCACCTGCCTGAATACGACAACAGCGAAGATCTGGTGGATCAGATACGTGTGATCACGGCTTCGGGGATTGTGCATGCAGTCGATCTGATCTTTGAGGCCATCTATATAGAATCGATCGATGCCAGGTTCTTCATCCCCCCCGACGATCCCGACACGCCTCTGCCTGCCGAATGGTCCACCGCGACGAGCGTTCAACTCCCCGTGCGCAATATATCGATGAAAGACGGCACACCGGGAGCGCTCTCATATCACCTGAGTCAACGTCGCTGGGTATTGGATACCGATTTTTCCCGCCTTGTGGACGTCGACGACCTGAAGACGATCAACCACTGTACCCATCAGATGAATGTGTTCGAAGTGGTAGCAAAGATTGCCCTCGATTACTCCCCTCCGATCAGCGCCCAGGGTCTGCACACGCTTCGAGCGCAATGCGCGAAGCTGAGGGGAGATCTGTCCCTTGATGACGCGACAAGGCTGGAGCGAGCGAAGAACCTGGCCTGGCTTCTGGCCGGACAATCCAGCGTCAATTGAAGGCTTTGCCTCCATCAGTGTGCAGCGTTCATGACAGACCGGCCGGGGGGTCGCGACCTCCGGCCGTTTCGGGTCAGTCATTGGCGCTGACGTCACTGGAAAGATCCGGCATCACGAATGCGTGCGCATAGACATATGTATTACCCGGAACGGGTCTGGGCTGACGATCATTTCCCCTCAATGATCCGCACTGTCGGTCTTCCAATCGCCTCGTTCATTTCAAGAGCACATCCATCAATGAGCCCCAAACGCCCTATCCGCGCCAAAGACACAGCCTCCCACGACAGTCCTCCGACTTCACGCATTCCGGCACCGGATCTGCTTCCGGGACCCCGCATTCATGCGGACGGCCACAATGCACTGCCTTTGCCTGACCATCGCTCGGACCGCTCCGTGCACTTGCCGGAGCCTCAGCCACCCACGGTCGAGATCATTGACCTGCCCGGCGATACGCAGATAACGCGACTGAATGTAGAGCCCCCCATGTCCACCTATTTTCTGGCTCCCCGACTTGTCGACCGCCTGCCGCAGCCCGACGTACAAACCGGGCTGCGCTCATCCGGACGTTATCACTATGTCGACCTGATCGACGGTGCAACGGTTCTGGTCGGTACGGATACGCAGAACCGGATACGGGCACGCCTACCCAACGAACTCATCGCTTCCGGCCCGCTTCTGGAGCGTATCGAAGGCACTGTTCAGTGGCGCCAGGTCCAGGCGCAGAGCGGTACTGGTGCGGAACCCTCGCAACTGATCCTCACTCGCCATCTCCAGGATGAATCGCCTGCCATTCCGGAAAAACGGGCGCGCCGTGAAGAAGACATTGGACCAGAGAGCGAAGGAACGCCTGCCGTTGAAAAAGACGATGCAACGGCAACAGTTCCTCGTTCACCCGCGCCGCTACCCGATGCTCCAATCGACCACTGGGAGCAGTGGGCAATCGACGCACCGCCCGGAACAACCCACGATATACAGATCAATGGCAAACGATACATGGTGTTGCCTCAAGGGCCTGCAGAAGACACACCCATTGTTTACATCACCAACCCCACACACCTGATTCACAACTATTCATCACTGGAAAGGGTTCTCGCTTCGGACCTGTTGCAACAGCCTCGCGGTGCAATCCGCGTACCTCCCGCCGGTCACTGGGAGATCGATCCCACACTGCCCTTCCTGCAACCGCTTGCAGGTTATGTTGCCGTGCATTTTCCGGAGTTGTCGGCCACCTGCCTGCAGCAGGTGGCAAAGCGTCAGTTCGAACTTGCCAATGGCTCCGACAGGATAACCGGCACCGGACTGACTCTCTTGCGCCAAACCTTCAACGACTGGAAAGCCGGCAACACCTACCCGCGAGCCGAGCTTGCGGACCCGTTATTGATGCTGCCCTCGATGATCACCCTCGAGCCGGAAAACGCGCGCTTCATGGCGCTGCCGCTACCTGATGGAGAGGGGTCGCTGCAACGCCTCGATTTCGACCCCAACCGATTCAAACTGGAATGGAGGCACTTCATGCCCAGTCAATCGGGCCAGGACTTGAAACGTTTCACTGCGGCACTGCTGAAACGCAACGGATACAACGTCTTCGACATCAGCCCTTCGACGTCATTTCCCGCCGTCGTATTCAATCGGCCAGGACATGATTTTCTGTTCTTTTTGAGCCTGCACCGCATCAGAGGTCAAAAAATCCATCTCCCCTTGAATCTCGACCCGAAGAGCTGGGGTGTCTCTCTGGGCGAACAGGTCGGCACATCGGCGGCACAGGCAGTCATTCAGGCAAATGCCGAAAAAAGGGTCGTCTGGCTCAGAGGAGGACCGCAAACGCTGGCGACTTATCCGCAAACTTTCGTGATTGTCAGGGACGAAAATTCCAGACTCTAAAATGAAACTTCGTCAGACCAAAGGCCAGCCTGCGGCGAATTTCAAGCAAAAAAAGCCCGCAGTGTGAGCGGGCGAAAGACCAAAGAAGCTATATGCGCAGTCGCTTCCCGGTGGGGGCAGCTGCTTGGGGGTCAGCTGCCCCGATAGGTGGAATAGCTGTAAGGCGAGATCAGCAACGGCACGTGGTAGTGATCCTGTTCGGCAGAGATGCCGAACCGCAGCACCACCACGTCCAGAAATGCCGGCTCCGGCAACTGGACGCCACGGGCGCGGTAGTAATCGCCGGCGTGGAACTGAACCTGATAGACACCGGTACGGTAGTCATCGCCTTGCAGCAGCGGCGCATCGACCCGGCCATCGCTGTTGGTAAGCGCACTGGCGACCAATTCCAGGTGCGAACCTTCAACGCGGTACAGCTCGACCTTGATCGAGCTGCCCGGGCAACCGTGTGCAGCGTCCAAAACGTGTGTTGTCAAACGTCCCATTGATTCTGCGCGCCTGCCTGCGTGGAGCAGTCAGACCTCGCGCCTCCCGAAGTCAGTTGAAAAGGAGACCGCACCGTTTCGGAGCACGAAAAGCTGCGGCTAGCGACTGATTAAGACACTTTTAAAAAAAATTGTACACAATAAAAACGACATTTTTCCTCCCGCCCCCAGCCTCCGCCGATTTTCCGCTGCTCAGCCCTCGAACCATGCATTCATTGAACCTCTGATCCATTAGCTGACTGATCAGGCAGATTTCTTGCAGGCTCTCACCGTTATCAGCAAAAGAGGACGGCCGGTGAAAAATGCGAAAATTCAGGCTTACAAATTGAGAATAAAGTTGTATACAATCAGCCCATCGCTGTGACGCCAGCTGCCATCCCATCTTCAAGGCGCCACACAATCTGTCAACGAATAAGAAGGAAGACTGCAGTGAGCGCTGACTACCCACGCGACCTGATCGGTTACGGCAGTAACCCTCCTCACCCACACTGGCCGGGCAATGCCCGGATCGCCCTGTCCTTCGTACTCAATTACGAAGAAGGTGGCGAGCGCAACATCCTGCATGGCGACAAAGAATCGGAAGCCTTCCTCTCGGAAATGGTCGCGGCCCAGCCTCTGCAAGGCGCGCGCAACATGAGCATGGAATCGCTTTACGAGTATGGCAGCCGCGCCGGCGTCTGGCGGATCCTGAAACTGTTCAAGGAATTCGACATTCCGCTGACCATCTTCGCCGTGGCCATGGCCGCCCAGCGTCACCCGGATGTAATCCGCGCGATGGTCGAGGCCGGTCACGAGATCTGCAGCCACGGCTACCGCTGGATCGACTACCAGTACATGGACGAGGCGCAGGAACGCGAGCACATGCTCGAAGCGATCCGCATCCTCACCGAACTCACCGGCGAGCGCCCGCTGGGCTGGTACACCGGTCGCACCGGCCCGAACACTCGTCGTCTGGTGATGGAAGAAGGCGGTTTCCTCTACGACTGCGACACCTACGACGACGACCTGCCCTATTGGGAACCGAACAACCCGACCGGCAAGCCGCACCTGGTGATCCCGTACACCCTGGACACCAACGACATGCGCTTCACCCAGGTCCAGGGTTTCAACAAGGGCGACGATTTCTTCGAATACCTCAAAGATGCGTTCGACGTGCTTTATGCCGAAGGCGCCGAAGCGCCGAAGATGCTGTCGATCGGTCTGCACTGCCGTCTGATCGGCCGTCCGGCGCGTCTGGCTTCGCTCAAGCGCTTTATCGAATACGCTAAAAGTCATGAACAGGTGTGGTTCAGCCGCCGCGTCGACATCGCGCGTCACTGGCACGAAACCCACCCGTACCAAGGGGCTGCCAAATGAGCACCTTTCAAACCCTGAAACCGTCGACCCTGAGCCGCGACGCCTTCGTCAAAGCCTTCGCCGACATCTACGAACATTCGCCATGGGTGGCCGAGAAGGCCTTCGACCTGGGCCAGGACGCATCGATCGACCAGATCGAAACCCTGCACCAGCGCATGAGCGACATCCTGTTGAGCGCCGATCACGCCAGCCAGCTGGCACTGATCAACGCTCACCCGGACCTGGCCGGCAAAGCTGCCGTCCAGGGCGAGTTGACCGAAGCCAGCACCCATGAACAGGCTGGCGCCGGTATTCACCAATGCACGGCCGAAGAGTTCCAGCGCTTCACCGAGCTGAACGACGCCTACAAAGCCAAGTTCAAGTTTCCCTTCATCATGGCGGTAAAAGGCAGCAACCGGCATCAGATCCTCGCGGCGTTCGAAACGCGCATTCACAACCCGGTCGACACCGAGTTCAAATGCGCGCTGGCGGAGATCAACAAGATCGCCCTGTTCCGATTACTGACTCTCTAGCGAGCCTGGCCCGAGAAACCTCTAGAACGCTTGTGTTTCCCAGGGCCCTGCAAGCATCCCAAGCCACTTATTTAAAGGCAGACAAGAAGAATGAAAGCTTACGCCGTACCTTTCGAGAAGTTCGTCAACCTGGCCGATGCCCGCCTGGGCACCAAAATCATCTCGGTCACCGATGACTGGTTCGCAGACGCCAATCGTCTGTTTCAGCCGACCCCGGCCGTGTGGAAGGAGGGCGTGTTCGATGACAACGGCAAGTGGATGGACGGCTGGGAATCGCGCCGCAAGCGCTTCGAAGGCTACGACAGCGCGGTGATCCGCCTGGGCGTACCGGGTTCGATCAAAGGCGTGGACATCGACACTTCATTCTTCACCGGCAACTTCCCGCCATCGGCCTCGCTGGAAGCCTGCTTCCTGGCGTCGGGCGAGCCGGACGAAAACACCCAGTGGACTGAAGTGCTGTCGGCCGTCGAACTGCAAGGCAACAGCCACCACTACCACGAAATCAGCAACGACAAGGCGTTCAGCCACCTGCGCTTCAACATCTACCCGGATGGCGGCGTGGCCCGTCTGCGCGTATACGGCATTCCGTTCCGCGACTGGTCCGCTGTTGGTGACAACGAGCAAGTCGACCTCGCCGCAGCCCTCAACGGTGGCCGCGCCCTCGCCTGCTCCGACGAACACTTCGGCCGCATGAGCAACATCCTCAATCCGGGCCGTGGCATCAACATGGGCGACGGCTGGGAAACCGCACGTCGTCGCACGCCAGGCAATGACTGGGTGATCGTCGCACTGGGCCACCCGGGCGAGATCGAAAAAATCATCGTCGACACCCTGCACTTCAAGGGCAACTACCCGGACACCTGCTCGATCCAGGGCGCGTTCGTCAAGGGCGGCACCGACAGCCAGATCGAAACCCAGTCGCTGTTCTGGCGTGAACTGCTGCCAAGCCAGAAGCTGGAAATGCACGCCGAACACACCTTCGTCGAGCAGATCAAGGCACTGGGCCCGATCACCCACATCCGTCTGAACGTGTTCCCGGATGGTGGTGTGAGCCGCCTGCGCGTTCTCGGCAAGGTCGCGAAGTAACACCCGATCGTTCCCACGTCGAGGCGTCGAACCGTCTGCGTGGGAATGCATACCGTGACGCTCCGCGTCACAGTGGACGCGGAGCGTCCATGGCAGCGTTCCCACGCAGAGCGTGGGAACGATCAATTTTCAAGAGATTAAGAAGAACAGCATGCGCACACTGACGATTGAACCGCTGACCAAAGAAGCCTTCGCCCCTTTCGGTGACGTGATCGAAACCGACGGCAGCGATCACTTCATGATCAACAACGGTTCGACCATGCGCTTCCACAAACTGGCGACGGTCGAAACCGCGACGCCTGAGGACAACGCGATCATCAGCATCTTCCGCGCCGACGCGCAGGACATGCCGCTGACCGTCAGCATGCTGGAACGCCATCCGCTGGGCAGCCAGGCTTTCATTCCGCTGCTCGGCAACCCCTTTCTGATCGTGGTCGCGCCACTTGGCGATGTACCTGTATCAGGCTTGGTCCGCGCCTTCGTCACCAACGGCAGGCAGGGCATCAATTACCATCGCGGCGTCTGGCACCACCCGGTGCTGACGATCGAAAAGCGGGATGACTTCCTGGTGGTTGATCGCAGTGGCACAGGCAACAACTGCGATGAGCATTTTTTCAAAGAGGATGAGCGTTTGATCCTCGCCCCCCACCAATAAGAGAAGGTCCGATCACTCGACAACAAGAGTGACGGGCGAGAGGTAAAGACTGTGGAAGCACATCTGTTGGAATGGCTGAACCTGAGCGTGCGCTGGGTTCACATGATCACTGGCGTGGCCTGGATCGGCGCGTCGTTCTACTTCGTCTGGCTGGAGAACAACCTCAACCGCGTCAACCCGAAAACCGGTCTTGCCGGTGATCTGTGGGCGATCCACGGCGGTGGTATCTATCACCTGGAAAAATACAAACTGGCCCCTCCGTCGATGCCGGAGAACCTGCACTGGTTCAAATGGGAAGCCTATTTCACCTGGATGTCGGGGATCGCGCTGCTGTGCGTGGTGTTCTACTCCAACCCCGTGCTCTACCTCGTGGCACCCGGCAGCGGCCTGACCGGCCCTGAAGGCGTGGCCATCGGCATCGGTTCGCTGATCGCCGGCTGGTTCATCTACGACTTCCTCTGCGATTCGCCTCTGGGCAAAAAACCGGCCCTGCTCGGCTTCATCCTGTTCGTGCTGATCATCGGCGCGGCGTATGGCTTCAGCAAGGTGTTCAGCGGTCGCGGTGCCTACCTGCACGTCGGCGCGATCATCGGCACCATCATGGTCGGCAACGTGTTCCGCATCATCATGCCGGCGCAGCGCGCACTGGTGGCCGCGATCGCCGAGAACCGCACGCCGGATCCGGCCCTGCCGGCCAAAGGCCTGCTGCGTTCGCGTCACAACAACTACTTCACCCTGCCGGTGCTGTTCATCATGATCAGCAACCACTTCCCGAGCACCTACGGCAGCCAGTACAACTGGCTGATCCTGGCCGGGATTGCGGTGTTGGCGGTGTTGGTGCGTCACTACTTCAACACCCGTCACGACAGCCACAAGTTTGCCTGGACCCTGCCGGTTGCAGCGGTGGGCATGATCAGTCTGGCGTACGTCACCGGCCCGGCGCCGATGTCGACCGCGCCGGACGTGGCCAAGGCCCCTGCGAAAATCGAGTACCAGCCGCTGCCGGAAACGGCTTTGGGTGGTGGCGCGAAACCGGCTGAAGCTGCGCAACCGGCCGCCCCTGCTGCACCTGCCGCCGCTCCCGCTCAGGCGTCCAACGCCGGCCCTGCGTTCGACAAGGTGCACACGGTGATCCAGGAACGCTGCGCGGTCTGCCACTCGGCCAAACCGACCAGCCCGCTGTTCAGCGCTGCCCCGGCCGGTGTGATGCTCGACACCCCCGAGCAGATCCGCCAGAACGCGGCGCGGATCCAGGCGCAAGCCATCACCACGCAGATCATGCCACTGGGCAACATCACGCAGATGACCCAGCAGGAACGTGACCTGATCGGTGCATGGATCGCCCAGGGAGCCCAGACCAACTAAGCAGTAAAAGCATCGCTGGCAAGCCAGCCCCCACTGGTTTTTGCACTGCCTGTGCGGGAGCTGGCTTGCCAGCGATTAGCCGCCACGCGGTTTACCTGATGCAAAGAAACAGCTGTGAGCAACCCGGCAGCTGTTCAATCACAAGAATAAAAAAGATCCGAGGTGTTGCATGTCCGAGCTGTCCAAAGCGCGCATCCCCGACGCACCCGCCATTCAGCGTTTGCCCCTTTTGCAACTGATCCTGGTCGGTTTGCAACATGTACTGCTGATGTACGGCGGCGCCATCGCGGTACCGCTGATCATCGGACAGGCCGCTGGCCTGAGTCGTGAAGAAATCGCCTTCCTGATCAACGCCGACCTGCTGGTCGCCGGCATCGCCACCATTGTGCAGTCCCTGGGGATCGGCCCGATGGGCATCCGCATGCCGGTGATGATGGGCGCCAGTTTCGCCGCCGTCGGCAGCATGGTCGCCATGGCCGGCATGCCCGGCATCGGTCTGCAGGGAATCTTCGGCGCGACCATCGCCGCCGGGTTCTTCGGCATGCTCATCGCGCCATTCATGTCCAGGGTCGTACGCTTCTTCCCTCCGCTGGTGACCGGCACGGTCATCACCTCGATCGGTCTGTCGCTGTTTCCCGTGGCCGTGAACTGGGCCGGTGGCGGCGCCGCCGCTGCGCAATTCGGTTCACCGATTTACCTGGCCATCGCCGCACTGGTGCTGGCCACCATTCTGTTGATCCACCGCTTCATGCGCGGTTTCTGGGTCAACATTTCCGTGCTGATCGGCATGTGCCTGGGCTACGTGCTCTGCGGCGCCATCGGCATGGTTGACCTGAGCGGCATGGCCAACGCGCCGTGGGTTCAGTTCGTCACCCCGCTGCATTTCGGCATGCCGAAGTTCGAACTGGCACCGATCCTGTCGATGTGTCTGGTGGTGGTGATCATCTTCGTCGAGTCCACCGGGATGTTCCTCGCGCTGGGCAAGATCACCGGTCAGGAAGTCTGCCCGCGCATGCTGCGTCGCGGCCTGCTGTGTGATGCCGGTGCGTCGTTCTTCGCCGGTTTCTTCAACACCTTCACCCACTCCTCCTTCGCGCAGAACATCGGCCTGGTGCAGATGACCGGCGTGCGCTGCCGTTCGGTGACCATCGTCGCCGGCGGTCTGCTGATCGTCCTGAGCCTGCTGCCAAAAGCGGCGTTTCTGGTGGCATCGATTCCACCGGCGGTGCTGGGTGGCGCGGCGATTGCGATGTTCGGCATGGTCGCGGCCACCGGCATCAAGATTCTGCAGGAAGCCGATATCGGCGACCGTCGCAACCAATTGCTGGTGGCGGTGAGCATCGGCATGGGGCTGATCCCGGTGGTGCGTCCGGAATTCTTCGCTCACCTGCCACTGTGGATGAGCCCGATCACCCACAGCGGGATCGCCATGGCCACCCTCAGCGCGCTGACGCTGAACCTGTTGTTCAACATCCTCGGTGGCGCCGAACGCGCCGCGATCAACGACTGCCACGCACACCCGCACTGATCCGAAGAGTAAAAAAAGGGGGCTCGCCCAAGCCTGCCCCCTCGCGACAGCTTTGCCTCAAACAATAAAAACAAGAGGGAGCAACAGATGATCCGGACTCAAACCAGCGTGTTGTTAGGCGGCGGCCTGCTGGCCGCCTCGCAAGCCATGGCCGGCGATTTACTGCTATGGCAGACCAACAGCCTGAGCTACCTGTACGGCAAGAATTTCGCGATCAACCCGTCAATCCAGCAGACGGTGACGTTCGAGCACGCTGACAAGTGGAAGTACGGCGACAACTTCCTGTTCATCGACAAGATTTTCTACAACGGCCAGGAAGACCGCAACAAAGGCCCCCACGCGTTCTACGGCGAATTCAGCCCGCGCCTGTCGTTCGGCAAGATCTTCGACAGGAAGCTGGAGTTCGGCCCGATAAAAGACGTACTGCTGGCCATGACCTACGAGTACGGCGAAGGCGACAGCGAGGCCTACCTGATCGGCCCCGGCTTCGACCTCAAGGTGCCGGGCTTCAACTATTTCACCCTGAACTTCTACCGCCGCCAGACCGAAGGCCCGCGCCCCGGCGACGGCGTCTGGCAGATCACCCCCGGCTGGTCCTACAGCATTCCCGTGGGCAATTCCGACCTGTTGATCGACGGCTATCTGGACTGGGTGGTCGACAACGATCAGAACTCGCGCGGCACCTATCACGCCAACCTGCACATCAACCCGCAGATCAAATACGACCTGGGCAAAGCCCTCGGCTGGGGTGAAAAGCAGGTGTACGTCGGCACCGAATACAGCTACTGGAAAAACAAATACGGCGTCGAAAGCACCCACAGTTTCGACACCAACCAGAACACCGCCAGCCTGCTGGTCAAGGTGCACTTCTAAGATGGCCCGCAACCGTGCCCCCTACCTGTCGTCGGTGCTCTGTTGCGGGGCACTTGAGGCCTGGCCGTTGAGTCAGTATTCTCCGCGGCCTCCTGAATTCGGTCTAAAAAAAAGCCCGAATTTAATTCCTGACCGAAAAGCCAACTTATCCAGGCTTCGGTCAGTACCGAGGCATCCCGAAAACACGCTTAATCGACTGTTTTTCAGCAGCCGACGGGCTTTTTTTTGCTTTTCGAAAAGCCTTGGCTCAGCTCTTGCTAACAGCATGAAAGCTGACCGGATGGATGACTTTTGCATCAATGAAAAAAGGCGCCACACCAGAGCGCCGACTCAAAAAAATAAACGTGGAACACCTACTTTGGGAGCAACCGAATGAAACGTATGTGCACCAGCCTGATGCTTGCGGGATCGCTGCTGGCAGGGGGTCAGGCCATGGCCGACGGCCTGCTGCAATGGCAGAACAACAGCCTGACCTACCTCTATGGCAAGGACTTCCAGGTCAACCCGCGCATTCAGCAGACCGTCACCTTCGAGCACGCCGATGCCTGGAAGTACGGCGACAACTTCGTGTTCGTCGACAAGATCTTCTACAACGGCAAGGATGACGGCGGTGTGGGTTCGAACACCTACTACGGCGAAATCAGCCCGCGTCTGTCGTTCGGCAAGATCTTCGATCAGAAACTGGCTTTCGGTCCGGTCACCGACGTACTGCTGGCCATGACCTACGAATTCGGTGAAGGTGATACCGAGTCGTACCTGATCGGTCCAGGCTTTGACCTGGCGATCCCGGGCTTCGACTACTTCCAGCTGAACTTCTACCAGCGCCACACCGAAGGCTCCCGCGCCGGTGACAACGTCTGGCAGATCACCCCGGTCTGGTCCTACACGATTCCGGTCGGCGACTCGAACATCCTGATTGACGGCTTCATGGACTGGGTGGTCGACAACGACTCCAACTCCAAAGGCGATTACCACGCCAACCTGCACTTCAACCCACAGGTCAAATACGACCTGGGCAAGGCGCTGAACATTGGCGAGAAGCAGTTGTATGTGGGTGTCGAGTACGACTACTGGTCGGACAAGTACGGGATCAAGGACAGCCAGTATTTCAAGACCGATCAGAGCACCACGAGCTTCCTGGTGAAGTTCCACTTCTGATCCGGCGGCGTCCTCACGGGCGCCTTCGCGAGCAGGCTCGCTCTCACATTGGCTCTGTGCACGACACAAATCCCTGTGGGAGCTGGCTTGCCAGCGATTGCTGCACAACAAAACTCAGGCCGGAACCAGCGACTCGCCAATCCCGAGAAACCGGCACAGCTCATCGCGCTTGGCCAAGGCATCGCGCCTGCCCAGATCGATCAATTCGCTGCAATACCCCGCCTCGAACAGCAAGTAACTCAACACCCCTGCCCCGCTCGTTTTGGTCGCCCCCGGCCCACGCAGAAACAGACGCAACGCCGCGGGCAATTCCTGGCGATGCCGCGCCGCAATTTCATCGATCGGCTGGCTGGGTGAAATCACCAGAACGTCCACCGGCGCCACACCCAACGCGCGGGTCGGCGTGCCTTCGGGCATCAGATGACTGAACTGGTTGAGACGCTGAAGCAGCTCGATATCGCTTTCCAGGCTATCAATGAAGGTGCTGTTGAGCATGTGCCCGCCGATCTGCGCCAGCGTCGGTTGCTGCCCGGTGTAAGCACGCTCCAGCGGTTGCGCCGGATCGAAACCGCGCGGGTTGCCGCTGACGCCCACCACCAGCACCCGGCTCGCGCCCAGGTGCAGCGCCGGGCTGATCGGCGCCGACTGTCGCACCGCGCCATCGCCGAAATACTCATCGCCGATCTTCACCGGCGCGAACAACAGCGGGATCGCCGAACTGGCCAGCAAGTGCTCCACCGATAACTGCGTCGGCACACCGATGCGCCGATGACGCAACCAGGAATCGATGGTCCCGCCGCCCTGATAGAAGGTCACGGCTTGCCCGGACTCGTAGCCGAACGCCGTCACTGCCACCGCGTGCAATTGCTTGCGCGCGATGGACTCGGCGATGCCGGGCAGGTGCAGTTTTTCGTTGAGAAGATGACGCAGCGGCGAGCTGTCGAGCAGCGCCACCGGCAGTTGCCGGCCCATGCCCAGCAGGCTGTGACTGACAAAACGACTGGCCTGACGGATCACCCCCGGCCAGTCGCTGCGCAACACGCGATGGCTGCGAAAGCCTTGCCAGAACAGCGTCAGGCGTTCGATGGCCGCGCGAAAATCCGTCGCACCGCTGGCCAGGCTGACCGCGTTGATCGCCCCGGCGGAGGTGCCGACGATCACCGGAAACGGATTGTCCGCCCCCAGCGGCAACAATTCAGCAATCGCCGCCAGCACCCCCACCTGATACGCCGCCCGAGCCCCGCCGCCGGAAAGAATCAAACCTGTGACCGGTTCAGCTGGGCTCATCGCAACGCTCCGTGGTGCTTGTGGGGATGGGTCAAATCAACCGCGTTTGGCGTACAGCTTCGGCTCGCCCGGTGGCCGGCTCTTGAAACGCCGGTGTGCCCACAGGTATTGCTCGGGGCACTCCCGCAACACGCCTTCGACCCACTGATTGATGCGGATGCAATCTTCTTCTTCGGTCTCGCCCGGGAAACCTTCCAGCGGCGGATGAATCACCAGACGATAACCGCTGCCGTCGGCCAGACGCTCCTGAGTGAACGGCACCACGAGTGCCTTGCCCAGACGGGCGAACTTGCTGGTGGCAGTCACGGTGGCGGCCTGAATGCCGAACAACGGCACGAAGATGCTTTGCTTGGCGCCGTAGTCCTGATCCGGTGCGTACCAGATTGCCCGGCCTGCGCGCAGCAGCTTGAGCATGCCGCGCACGTCGTCACGCTCCACCGCCAGCGAATCAAGATTGTGCCGCTCCCGGCCCTGACGCTGGACGAAGTCGAACAGCGGGTTCTTGTGTTCGCGGTACATGCCGTCGATGGTGTGCTGCTGGCCGAGCAGCGCCGCGCCGATTTCCAGGGTGGTGAAATGCACCGCCATCAGAATCACGCCCTTGCCTTCGCGCTGGGCCTTTTGCAAATGCTCCAGGCCTTCGACGTGGGCCAGTTTCGCCAGACGCTGACGCGACCACCACCAGCTCATCGCCATCTCAAAAAAAGCGATGCCGGTGGAGGCGAAGTTTTCCTTGAGCAGACGCTTGCGCTCGGCGGCGGACTTTTCCGGGAAACACAGTTCCAGATTGCGCTTGGCGATGCGCCGTCGGTCGCCGGCGAAGCGATACATCAGGGCACCGAGAAAACGACCGATGGCCAGCAATGCCGGATACGGCAGCTGCACGATCAGCCACAACAGCCCGAGGCCGCACCAGAGCGGCCAGAAGCGTGGGGCAAGAAATGCTTTTCGAAAACGCGGGCGATCCATTAAAGCTTCCGTAAATACAGTGGCCGCGCATTCTACATCGTTCGACCCGGCTTGCGGCCTGCGGGCGTTCTCGTTATAAGTCTCGGCACTTTTAGTGACAAGCCGTTGTATGCCGACATGAGCCAAACCGAACCGAAAGACCAAGATCCCGTGTTCCAGCTGAAGGGCAGCATGCTCGCCATTACGGTGCTGGAGCTGTCCCGCAACGACCTGGACAGCCTCGATCGGCAATTGGCCGCCAAAGTCGCCCAGGCACCGAATTTCTTCAGCAACGCGCCGCTGGTTCTGGCGCTGGACAAACTGCCGCCAAGCGAAGGCGCCGTCGACCTGCCGGGCCTGATGCGCGTGTGCCGTCAGCACGGCCTGCGTACCCTGGCGATCCGCGCCAGCCGCATCGAAGACATCGCCGCCGCCATCGCCATCGACATCCCGGTGCTGCCGCCGTCCGGCGCCCGCGAACGACCGCTGGAAGCAGCCGAACCCGTCGCCCCGAAGAAGCCGGAAAAGCCGTCGGAGCCGGCCGTCAAACCGACCCGCGTCATCACCACGCCAGTACGTGGTGGCCAACAGATATATGCGCAAGGTGGCGATCTGGTGGTGGTTTCCTCGGTCAGCCCGGGGGCGGAACTTCTCGCCGATGGCAACATCCATGTATACGGCCCGATGCGCGGTCGTGCGCTGGCCGGGGTCAAGGGCGACACCAAGGCGCGGATTTTCTGTCAGCAATTGAGCGCTGAACTGATCTCCATCGCAGGCCATTACAAGGTTTCCGAGGACCTGCGTCGCGATCCGATGTGGGGTTCGGGCGTACAGGTCAGCCTGTCGGGCGACGTGTTGAACATCATTCGGCTTTAACGGATACTGCCGCATTTTCCAAGCATCTCTAAAACGTAGCGAAAACGGCTCAAACGAAGTAGGAAAAAGGCCAAAAGCCGGATTCCAGCCAAGGCTGTCCGACTGCAGTAGTTTTCTAGAGATGTTTTTCAGGGGCTGAACAGTCCTTCTTCCTTAGGGGTGAAACACCTTGGCCAAGATTCTCGTGGTTACATCCGGCAAGGGTGGTGTGGGTAAGACCACCACCAGCGCCGCTATCGGTACCGGCCTCGCTCTGCGCGGGCACAAAACAGTGATCGTCGACTTCGACGTGGGCTTGCGTAACCTCGACCTGATCATGGGTTGCGAGCGCCGCGTGGTGTATGACTTCGTCAACGTCGTGAACGGCGAAGCCAACCTGCAACAGGCCCTGATCAAAGACAAACGCCTGGAAAACCTCTATGTACTGGCCGCCAGCCAGACCCGCGACAAAGACGCGCTGACCGTCGAAGGCGTGGAAAAAGTCCTGATGGAGCTCAAGGAACAATTCGACTTCGTCGTCTGCGACTCCCCGGCGGGTATCGAGAAAGGCGCGCACCTGGCCATGTACTTCGCTGACGAAGCGATCGTCGTGACCAACCCGGAAGTCTCCTCGGTACGTGACTCGGACCGCATGCTCGGCCTGCTGGCCAGCAAGTCCCGTCGCGCCGAACGCGGCGAAGAGCCGATCCAGGAACACCTGCTGATCACCCGCTATCACCCGGAGCGCGTCGAAAAAGGCGAAATGCTCGGCGTCGAAGACGTCAAGGAAATCCTCGCCGTACGCCTGCTGGGCGTCATCCCGGAATCCCAGGCCGTACTCAAGGCCTCCAACCAGGGCGTACCTGTGATCCTCGATGATCAAAGCGACGCCGGCCAGGCCTACAGCGATACCGTTGATCGCCTGCTGGGCAAGGAAAAAGAACACCGGTTCCTGAATGTCGAGAAGAAGGGATTCTTCGAGCGTCTGTTTGGAGGTAGGTAATGAACCTTTTTGACTTCTTTCGTGCCAACAAAAAGCCAAGTACCGCCTCGGTCGCGAAAGAGCGTCTACAGATCATCGTGGCGCATGAACGCGGCCAGCGCAGCACCCCGGACTACCTGCCCTCCTTGCAGAAGGAACTGGTGGAAGTGATCCGCAAGTACGTCAACATCGGCAACGACGACGTGCACGTGGCACTGGAGAGCCAGGGCAGCTGCTCGATTCTGGAACTCAACATCACCCTGCCAGACCGCTGAGTCGATCCGGCAGGAACGACGGCGGCTCAGGGCTCCTCCGACACCGGAGGGGCCCTGAGCCGCCGTTGGCATTTGTTACGAGGCTGTTTTAATGCCGTTGTCCAACGTCCAAATCATTCATCAGGACGCCGCCGTTCTGGTGGTGAACAAACCGACCCTGTTGCTCTCCGTCCCCGGCCGGGCCGATGACAACAAGGACTGTCTGATCACCCGTCTGCAGGAAAACGGCTACCCGGAAGCACGCATCGTCCATCGCCTGGACTGGGAAACCTCGGGGATCATTCTGCTGGCCCGCGACGCCGACACCCACCGCGAACTGTCGCGCCAGTTTCACGATCGTGAAACAGAGAAAGCCTACACTGCGCTCTGCTGGGGTCAGCCGGAACTGGACAGCGGCAGCATCGATCTGCCGTTGCGCTACGACCCGCCGACCAAACCGCGCCACGTGGTCGATCACGAACACGGCAAGCACGCCCTGACCTTCTGGCGTGTGCTGGAGCGCTGCGGCGACTGGTGCCGCGTCGAACTGACACCAATCACTGGTCGTTCGCACCAGTTGCGGGTGCACATGCTGTCGATCGGTCATCCGTTGCTCGGTGACGGTCTCTACGCCCACGAGCAAGCCCTGGCGGCCTGGCCACGCCTGTGCCTGCACGCGAGCATGCTCAGCTTCACCCATCCACAGTCCGGCGAACGCTTGCGCTTCGAATGCCCGGCACCGTTTTAAGCACTGTCGGACCGACAGCTGCCCGATTTATAGGATTTTGTTCCGGATGAGTTGTACTGATTCCCTGGCAACACCCGTCAAGAAAACCCGTCATCAACTGCTCTACCTGATTTACGGCAATCAGGATGTCTACCGGCGCGAAGCCAAGTTCAGCATCCTGACCGCCCTGTCCCATGCCAAGAACGGCAAGCGCCCGGCGATCAGGATTCTCACCGACCGGCCGCAAGACTACGAAGGCTGGCCAGTCGACACCGTACTGCTCGACGAAGCGACCCTGACCCGCTGGCAAGGACAGAACGGTTACCACCACCGGCGCAAGGCCTGCGCGATTGCCGCCGGTTTGCAACTGGCCGAGAAAACCCTGTTCGTCGACACCGACACACTGTTCACCAGCCACCCGAACAGCCTGTTCCAATACATCGATGCGAATCAGTCGGTGATGGATCGCTTCGAATACGACTGGAAAGACGTCTTCGAACGGCCGGACTACCTGAAGCTCGCTCGCGACCTCAGTGTCCACGGTGTTTCCCCACAGAACGGTTTCAAGCTCTACAACAGCGGCCTGTGCGGTATCACCGACCGCGACTCGGCATTGTTCGAAGAGTCGATCAGGCTGATCGACGAGTGGACGGCCGGCGGGTTCGAGATTCACACCATCGAGCAGATCGCGCTGTCCTACGCAATGCGCGAACGGCCGGTGGTGGAAGCGCGCAAACACATCTACCACTACTTCGCGGAAAAACGCTTCTTCCACGCGATGCAGGCGTTTTTCTTCGCCCAGCACGGCGAGAAATTCAGCCAGCGACTGGTGGACCTGTGTGCCGATGTGCCGCGCGTCAAACCCTTTCCGTCCGCCTGGCAGCGTCTGAAGATCAAGTGGAAGCTGCGCAACCAGAGCGGCGCCATGCGCAAGGTGGGTCGGGATCTGTTGTACGGCAGCGCCGCGCCGGATCACCCGTACTACAGCGCCTGTCGTCATGAGTGGTGGGAATGCGCCTCGCGGGAGATTCTGCGCTGGGACGAGAGCCGTCAGAAAAAGCTTCTGGAACAGAGTCGCTGGCCAAAGCAGCTGCCTCGTCCGGACAAGCCTGAAGACGAAAAAGTGATCATGAACTACCTGAAAAAACGCGTGGCCGCCGCTCGTTGACGCGAGCGGCACATGTCATGTCCCAAGCATCAGGCCGATGCGTTAAACTCCCGCCCATTGCTGTCTGGAGCTTCTTATGCGCGAAGAGTTGAACCAAGGCCTGATCGACTTCCTCAAGGCCTCCCCTACCCCGTTCCACGCCACCGCCAGCCTTGTTCAACGCCTTGAGGCCGCCGGTTATGTGCGCCTCGACGAGCGCGAAACCTGGCACACCGAAGCCAATGGTCGTTACTACGTCACCCGTAACGATTCCTCGATTGTCGCGATCAAGATGGGCCGCAACTCGCCGCTGCACGACGGCATCCGTCTGGTCGGCGCCCACACCGACAGCCCGTGCCTGCGGGTCAAGCCACAACCTGAATTGCAGCGCCAGGGCTTCTGGCAGCTCGGCGTCGAAGTCTACGGCGGCGCGCTGCTGGCGCCGTGGTTCGACCGCGACCTGTCGCTGGCCGGCCGCGTCACCTTCCGCCGCGACGGCAAGGTTGAAAGCCAGCTGATCGACTTCAAGGCCCCGATCGCGATCATTCCCAACCTCGCGATCCACCTCAACCGTGAAGCCAATCAGGGCTGGGCGATCAATGCCCAGACCGAACTGCCGCCGATTCTCGCGCAGTTCGCCGGTGACGAGCGCGTGGATTTCCGCGCGGTGCTCACCGATCAACTGGCTCGCGAACACGGCCTCAACGCCGACGTGGTGCTGGATTACGAGCTGAGTTTCTACGACACCCAGAGTGCTGCGGTCATCGGCCTGCATGGCGACTTCATCGCCGGCGCGCGCCTGGACAACCTGCTGTCGTGTTACGCCGGCCTGCAAGCCCTGCTGACCGCCGACACTGAAGAAACCTGCGTGCTGGTGTGCAACGACCACGAAGAAGTCGGTTCCTGCTCGGCCTGCGGCGCCGACGGCCCGATGCTGGAACAGACCCTGCGCCGCCTGCTGCCGGAAGGTGAAGAGTTCGTACGCACCATCCAGAAATCCCTGCTGGTCTCGGCCGACAACGCCCACGGCGTACACCCGAACTACGCCGACAAGCACGACGCCAACCACGGCCCGAAACTCAACGCCGGCCCGGTGATCAAGGTCAACAGCAACCAGCGCTACGCCACCAACAGCGAAACCGCCGGGTTCTTCCGCCATCTGTGCATGGCCGAAGAAGTGCCGGTGCAGAGCTTCGTGGTGCGCAGCGACATGGGCTGCGGCTCGACCATCGGCCCGATCACCGCCAGCCACCTGGGCGTGCGCACCGTGGACATCGGCCTGCCGACGTTCGCCATGCACTCGATCCGCGAACTGTGCGGCAGCCACGACCTGGCACACCTGGTCAAAGTGCTGAGCGCGTTCTACGCCAGTCGCGAACTGCCATAGGAAACAGCCGGGCGCGCCGCGTCGCGCTGCGATCCCCGGCCTTTAGAACCGGCTCATTTCTGATACACATCAGCACCGTCCATCGAAAACCCACCTAGACTTGAATAATCCCCTTCGACAAGGCTGTCGCCATGATCTCGATGTCTGCGTTTCACTCCATGCTCATTCCCATCCTCGGCGGAATGATTCTGCTGGCCATCGGTTTCAACTTCCGTGACAAGAACGCCGGTGTGTTCGCCATGTGGATCGGCATGCTGATGATCCTGGCCACCGTGGTCTACAAGATCCTCGCCAAACTCAACGAATAAATCCGCGCCCGGCTCGCATTGAATCTGGCGGGCTCGTACACTCGCCCGATCCGCCCCTTGCGAGGTTGACCGCCTAGTGTTTGCTCGTCTTTTTGCCCTGCCCTGCCTGTTTCTCGTTTGCCTGATGATCCTGGTGTCGCCGGCGCCTGCCGACGCCGCCGGTCTGCCGGGATTGCTCACGGGCGCCGGCAAGGCTCAGCCCGAAGCTCAGGAACCGCTCGGCCAGTCCCTGGACGAAGTCATCAAGTCGCTGGAAAACGACAAGCAACGTGCCCAGTTGCTGACCGACCTGAAAAAACTGCGCGACGCCACGAAAAAAGCCCAGGCCACCCCGGAAGAAGGGGTGCTGGGACTGATCGGCGGCACCCTCGCCACTTTCGAAAAACAGTTCTCCGGTGCCGACAGCCCACTCAATCGCTGGTCCGCCGAATTCGACATGGCCAAGGACGAGCTCAAAGGCCTGATGCTGCCGGCCAGCGAATGGCTGCCGATCATCTTCGCCTTCGCCGTGATCCTCGCGGTCTGGAGCCTGCTCGCCGCCGCGCTGATCTGGCTTGGTCATCGGGTACGCATGCGCTTCGGTCTGACCGAAGAACTGCCGCAACATCCCCGAGCCCTCGACATGCTGCGCTTCGCCCTGCGCAAGCTCGGGCCGTGGATGATCGCCCTGGTCATCACCGTGTACATGAGTTACGCGCTGCCATCGTCGCTGGGCAAAAGCCTGGCGATGGTGTTGGCCTATGCGCTGGTGGTCGGCACCTGCTTCTCGGCCATCTGCGTGATTGCCTTTTCCGTACTCGACGGCCCGCACCGCCACCGCGCGCTGTACATCCTGCGCCACCAGGCCTTCCGCCCGCTGTGGCTGATCGGCAGCTTCGCCGCGTTCGGGGAAGCCCTGAGCGATCCGCGACTGATAGCCGGCCTCGGCGTACACCTGGCCCACACCGCCGCCACCGTCGCCAACGTCCTCGCGGCGCTGTCGACCGGTCTGTTCATCCTGCGTTTCCGCCGGCCGATCGCCCATCTGATCCGCAACCAGCCGCTGTCCCGCCGCCTGACCCGCCGCGCCCTCAGCGACACCATCGAAATCCTCGGCACCTTCTGGTACGTCCCGGCGCTGGTGCTGGTGGGCATTTCGCTGTTCGCCACCTTCGTCTCCGCCGGCGACACCAGCACCGCCCTGCGCCAGTCGCTGATCTGCACCGTGCTGCTGGTGTTGTGCATGGTCATCAACGGCCTCGTCCGCCGCCACGCCCTCAAACCCCAACGCGGCCCGAAACGCCACGCGCTGTATTCCGAACGCCTGAAAAGCTTCTTCTACACCCTCGCCCATTTGCTGGTGTGGCTGGCCTTCATCGAACTGGGCCTGCGGGTCTGGGGCATGTCGCTGATCGGCTTCACCGAAGGCGAAGGCCACGACGTCAGCGTCAAACTGTTCAGCCTGATCGGCACGCTGATCTTCGCCTGGCTGATCTGGATCCTCAGCGACACCGCCGTGCACCACGCCCTCACCCGCTCACGCAAAGGCCTGGCCAACGCCCGCGCACAAACCATGATGCCGCTGATCCGCAACGTACTGTTCGTGGCGATCTTCATCATCGCCCTGATCGTCGCCCTGGCAAACATGGGCATGAACGTCACGCCCCTGCTGGCAGGTGCCGGCGTGATCGGCCTGGCCATCGGCTTCGGCGCCCAGTCGCTCGTGGCCGACCTCATCACCGGCCTGTTCATCATCATCGAAGACTCCCTGGCCATCGACGACTACGTCGACGTCGGCGGGCACCTGGGCACCGTCGAAGGCCTGACCATCCGCACCGTACGCCTGCGGGACATCGACGGCATCGTCCACACCATCCCGTTCAGCGAAATCAAAAGCATCAAAAACTACTCCCGCGAATTCGGCTACGCGATCTTCCGCGTGGCCGTGCCGTTCAACATGAGCATCGACGAAGCGATCAAACTGATGCGCGACGTCGGCCAGAAAATGCGCACCGATCCACTGCAACGACGCAACATCTGGTCACCCCTGGAATTTCAGGGCGTGGAAAGCTTTGAATCCGGCAACGCAATATTACGTGCAAGGTTCAAGACCGCACCGATCAAACAGTGGGAAGTTTCACGGGCGTTCAATTTGTCGCTCAAACGACATCTGGATGAAGCCGGCCTGGACCTGGCGACGCCAAGGATGAATGTGCAAGTGATCACCGCAGGCGGTGGCGGCCAAACTCAAGAATAGACCCGAAGAATCGGGCCGACTTCAAAGCCCTCATCGCTGGCAAGCCAGCTCCCACAGAGAGCAAAAGCAACACATATGCCCTTCCACCACTCAACACAATGAGCGTTAGCTCGAGTACCGCTTTTGACGTGCCGGCCCCATCGGAAGGCTGAGTGGAGGGATTTATCCGGGGGTGGGAGCGCAGCGACCGTGCGGCGCAGCCGCATGCATCGAGAGGAGGTGCAGCGAAGCAAACCGTAGGCGATGCCCCCGGATGAATCCCGGAACGAAGGAACACCGAGCCAAAGCGAGGTGCCGAACGCAGGGGCCCAGACCTTTGGTTCCTTTGGGGCGTTTGCCAAAGGGACTCGCTGTAAAAGCGAAACCGTCAGCGGCAGCACCCGAAGCAACGGATATTCACCCAAAACAACCCAAAACCTGGTCGGCCCAGCGGCCGCCAAGGTCAAACAACATCAACCCCGACGTGAATCGCATCATGCCGCCAAAACTCCAGATCACAATCAATCAACCGCCCAAACTGATCATAATTAACCCGAGCAATCCTCAACCCCGGACTCCCCACCGAAACCCGCAACGCCGCCGCCGCATCGACCGATAAAGACGTAGGCACAATCTCGAACCGCACCCGCCCATAGTGCAAATCGTAATGCCGCGCATACAGCTCGGTAATCGACTGATTCAGATCAAACTCCAGAATCCCCGGAAAAAACTGCGGATTCAGATAATGCTCCACATACAACACCAGCCGCCCATCGATCCGCCGCGACCGGCAAATCTGGATCACGCTCGACAACGCCGGCAACTGCAACCACGCACACACCGCCGCTGACGCCGGCTGCAACCGCGCCGAAATCACCTCGGTCGACGGCACCCGCCCCTGCGCACTGACCATCGCGTGAAAGTGACTGCGCTGCATCAGGTTGTAAGCCAGACGCGGCGGCGACACGAACCAGCCACGCCGCTCCTCGCGATAAATCTGCCCTTGCGCCTCCAGCTGCAACAAGGCTTCGCGTACCGTAATTCGCGTCGTGCCGAACAGCTCACTGAGCTTGCGCTCGGCCGGCAACTTGCTCCCCGCCGCCAGCAACCCATGGTCGAGTTGCTCCTGAAGGATCTGGCCAATCGCTGTCACCGCTTTTGTTGCCTCATCGCGCATCAACGTTACCTATCTGGACTAGACCAGCACTGTTTCGGGGCAAAACCGCACAGCAATCGTGCCGTCCGGTCGTTTTGCAAGCCTAGGCAGTGCAGATGACCGAGAGATGACAAAACTACCGAACGGTCGCCCTGACAACTTGCAATACATCGGCCAAGTCCCTTGCCCACCGGGACTTGGCGGGTGGTCTACGCTTACCGGGCACTCGCCGATACCGGAGATAGAAAAGGCTGGGTGAGCCATCGCCGACATCAAAGTGTCATCGAGTCCCCTTAAATTGGCTCAGGTATTGCTGACCTAGACCAACACAAACCGCAATCGCAGCGTTGAACACGACCCAAGGAGCTTTGGAATGAAACAGTTTTTCCTGGCATCACTGTTAGGCTCGACCATTGCCATGTGCACCGCCGCCATGGCGGCTGACGATCTGAAAACCCTCGAAGCCGCTGCGAAAGCGGAAGGCGCCGTCAACAGTGTCGGCATGCCCGATGACTGGGCCAACTGGAAAGGCACCTGGGAAGACCTGGCCAGGAAATACGGCCTGAAACACATCGACACCGACATGAGCTCGGCCCAGGAAATCGCCAAGTTCGCTGCCGAGAAAGACAACGCCACCGCCGACATCGGCGACGTCGGCGCGGCCTTCGGCCCGATCGCGGTCAAGCAAGGCGTGGTGCAACCGTACAAGCCGAGCACCTGGGATCAAGTGCCGGACTGGGCCAAGGACAAGGACGGCAACTGGGCACTGGCCTACACCGGCACCATCGCCTTCATCGTCAACAAGAAGCTGCTGCACGGCTCCGAAGTGCCGACCAAATGGGCTGACCTCAAGGGCGGCAAATACAAGGTTTCCATCGGTGACGTGAGCACTGCCGCGCAAGCTGCCAACGGCGTACTCGCCGCTGCACTGGCCAACGGCGGCGACGAGAAGAACATCCAGCCGGCCCTGCTGCTGTTCGCGGACATCGCCAAGCAGGGGCGCCTGTCGATGGCCAACCCGACCATTGCCACCATGGAAAAAGGCGAGATTGAAGTCGGCGTGGTCTGGGACTTCAACGGTCTGAGCTACAAGGCCAAGATGGCCAACCCGGATGACTACGTGGTGCTGATCCCGTCCGACGGCTCGGTGATTTCCGGCTACACCACAATCATCAACAAATACGCGAAGAACCCGAACGCCGCCAAGCTGACTCGCGAATACATCTTCAGCGACGCCGGCCAGACCAACCTCGCCCGCGGCAACGCTCGCCCGATCCGCGCCGAGCACCTGCAACTGCCGGAAGACGTGAAGGCCAAGCTGCTGCCGAACGAGCAGTACAAAAAGGTCACGCCGATCAAGGACGCCGATGCGTGGGAGAAAACCTCCAAGGCCCTGCCGCAGAAGTGGAATGAAGAAGTCATCGTCGAGATGAAGTAAGCCGGCGAATCACCGCTGTGTGATTTGTTGGAGATCCAAATGTGGGAGCGAGCCTGCTCGCGAATGCGCCGTCTCAGTCAACATCATCGTTGAGTGAACAACCGCCTTCGCGAGCAGGCTCGCTCCCACAGGGGATTGAGTTGATTTCGAGATAATTGAATTTCGCGGAGTTTTTGCCCCTATGAAGCACACCGTCATCCTTGTCGTGCTCGACGGCCTCAACTACGAGGTCGCGCGTCACGCCATGGGGCATCTGCAGGCTTACGTTGGCGCAGGACGCGCCGCGCTCTACCAGTTGGAGTGCGAGCTGCCGGCCCTGTCCCGACCACTTTACGAATGCATCCTCACGGGCGTGCCGCCGATCGACAGCGGCATCGTCCACAACAACGTCTCGCGCCTGTCCAACCAGCGCAGCATCTATCACTACGCCCGCGATGCCGGTCTGAAAACCGCCGCTGCGGCGTACCACTGGGTCAGTGAGCTGTACAACCGCTCGCCGTTCGTGGCGGCACGGGATCGGCATACCGATGACCCGACGCTACCGATCCAGCACGGCCACTTCTACTGGAACGATCACTACCCGGACTCGCACCTGTTCGCCGACGCGGAAAACCTGCGCCTGCGCCATGCACCGGACTTTCTGCTGATCCATCCGATGAACATCGACGACGCCGGGCACAAGCACGGCCTCGACACCCCGCAATACCGCAACAGCGCGCGCAGCGCCGACATCATCCTCGCCGACTACCTGCAAGGCTGGCTCGACGCCGGCTGCCAGGTGCTGGTGACCGCCGACCACGGCATGAACAACGACCGCTCGCACAACGGCCTGCTGCCGGAAGAGCGCCAGGTGCCGCTGTTCGTGATCGGTGATGCGTTCAGCCTGAACAGTGACGCTGCACCGAAGCAGACCGACATCTGCGGCACCGTCTGCGAACTGCTCGGCGTGCCCCACGACAAACCTGTATGCCGGGGGTTGCTCAAGTGAACTCAATAACTCGCGGCAAATGGCTGGCCGCCCTGTGCCTGGTGCCTTTCGCACTGTTCTTTATCGTGTTCGAAATCGCCCCGCTGATCTGGGTGATGATCAACAGCCTGCAATCGGAAGAATTCGGTTGGGGCTTTGCCAACTTCAGCAAGATCTTCAATTCGAAGTTCTATCTGCAGGCGATCCAGTACAGCCTCGAAATCAGTTTCTGGTCGAGTGTGTTCGGCATCATCATCGCGGTGCTGGGCGCCTACTCCCTGCGCCGGGTCGACTCGAAACTGCGCAACTTCGTCAACGCCTTCGCCAACATGACCAGCAACTTTGCCGGCGTGCCCCTGGCCTTCGCGTTCATCATCCTGCTCGGCTTCAACGGCAGCATCACCATCATGCTGAAGCAGGCCGGGATCATCGAGGACTTCAACCTGTATTCGAAAACCGGGCTGATCATCCTCTACACCTACTTCCAGATTCCCCTCGGCGTCTTGCTGCTGTACCCGGCATTCGACGCCCTGCGTGAAGACTGGCGCGAATCCGCCGCACTGCTCGGCGCCGACAGCTGGCAGTTCTGGCGCCACATCGGCCTGCCGGTACTGACCCCGGCCCTGCTCGGCACCTTCGTGATCCTGCTGGCCAACGCCCTCGGCGCCTACGCCACGGTCTACGCGCTGACCACCGGCAACTTCAACGTATTGCCGATCCGGATTGCGGCGATGGTCTCCGGCGACATTTCCCTCGATCCGAACCTGGCCAGTGCCCTGGCCGTGGTGCTGGTGGCGCTGATGACCCTGGTGACCGTCGTGCATCAACTGCTGCTGAAGAGGAGCTACCATGTCTCGCGCTGAATCCGGACCGGCCGGCGTCTACCACCGCGTCGTGGTCTATCTGTTGTTCGCCATCCTGCTGCTGCCGCTGGTGGGCACGCTGATCTATTCGATCGCCAGCAGTTGGTCGGCCACCATCCTGCCCAGCGGTTTCACCTTCAAGTGGTACCTCCAGCTGTGGAGCGATCCGCGTTTTCTGCACGCCTTCGGCCAGTCGTTGCTGGTGTGCGTCGGCGCGCTGTTCCTGTCGGTGGTGCTGATCCTGCCGCTGCTGTTCGTGGTGCATTACCACTTCCCGAAACTCGATGCGCTGATGAACATCCTGATCCTGCTGCCCTTTGCGGTGCCGCCGGTGGTGTCGTCGGTGGGGCTGTTGCAGCTCTACGGTTCCGGGCCGTTCGCGATGGTCGGCACGCCGTGGATCCTGATCGGTTGCTACTTCACCGTGGCGCTGCCGTTCATGTACCGGGCGATCACCAACAACCTGCAAGCGATCAATCTGCGCGACCTGATGGACGCTGCCCAACTGCTCGGGGCCAGCACCTTTCAGGCAGCCTTCCTGGTGGTGCTGCCGAACCTGCGCAAAGGCCTGATGGTCGCGTTGCTGCTGTCGTTCTCGTTCCTGTTCGGTGAGTTCGTGTTCGCCAACATCCTGGTCGGCACCCGCTACGAGACCCTGCAGGTCTACCTCAACAACATGCGCAACAGCAGCGGCCACTTCACCAGCGCGCTGGTGATCTCCTACTTCTTTTTCGTGCTGGTCCTGACCTGGGTCGCCAACATCTTGAACAAGGACAAAAGCGAATGAGCTATGTCAGCGTCCAACACCTGCAAAAAAACTACGCCGGCACCACGGTGTTCAGCGACATCAACTGCGAAATCCAGAAGGGTGAATTCGTCACCCTGCTCGGCCCGTCCGGTTGCGGCAAATCCACCCTGCTGCGTTGCATCGCCGGGCTGACGCCGGTGGATGGCGGCAAGATTCTGCTCGATGGTGTCGACATCGTGCCGCTTACCCCGCAGAAACGCGGGATCGGCATGGTGTTCCAGAGCTACGCGCTGTTCCCCAACATGACCGTCGAACAAAACGTCGCCTTCGGCTTGCGCATGCAAAAGGTCAACACCGACGACAGCCACAAGCGAGTTGCCGAGGTGTTGAAACTGGTTGAACTCAACGATTTCGCCAGCCGCTATCCGCATCAGCTGTCCGGCGGTCAATGCCAACGTGTCGCCCTCGCCCGCTCGCTGGTGACCCGTCCGCGCCTTTTGCTGCTGGATGAACCGCTGTCGGCCCTTGATGCGCGGATTCGCAAACACCTGCGCGAACAGATCCGTCAGATCCAGCGCGAACTCGGCCTGACCACGATTTTCGTCACTCACGATCAGGAAGAAGCCCTGACCATGTCTGACCGGATTTTCCTGATGAATCAGGGAAAGATCGTACAAAGCGGCGATGCCGAAACCCTCTACACCGCGCCCGTCGACGTATTCGCCGCCGGCTTCATCGGCAACTACAACCTGCTGGATGCCGAGAGTGCGTCGAAGCTGTTGCAACGGCCGATCAACCACCGCATCGCGATTCGCCCGGAGGCCATCGAACTCAGCCTCAACGGGGAGCCCGACGCGCAAATCCGCAGCCACAGCCTGCTGGGCAACGTGATTCGCTACCGCGTCGAAGCTCGGGGTGTGGAACTGGTGGTGGATGTGCTCAACCGCTCGGCGGCGGATCTGCATCCCGACGGTCAGCGCCTGTCACTTTCCATCGATCCCACCGCCCTGTGTGAGGTAGCTTGAAAACAGCTGCAAGCTGCGAGCTACAAGCTTCAAGCTGTAGACTGCGGCATACCTGATTCCAATTCTTGCTGCTCGAAGCTTGTAGCTTGCAGCTGTTCTCGGAGAGAACCGATGGCTCTGGCAATTTTTGATCTGGACGACACCCTGATCCACGGCGACTGCGCCACCCTCTGGTGCGAGCAGATGGGGCGCCTGGGCTGGGTCGATCCTGAGTCGTTCATGCGCAGGAACAACGAGCTGATGGACGCCTACAGCCATGGCAAGTTGCGCATGGAAGACTATATGGACTTCAGCCTCGAACCGATGATCGGGCGTACCCCGGAGGAGGTCGAGCATCTGGTCGGGCCTTGGGTGGAAGACTTCATCGAGCCGATCATCTTCAGCGACGCCACCAAGACCATCGCCGCTCACCGTAAGGCCGGCGACCGAATCCTGGTGATCTCGGCCTCGGGCACGCACCTGGTCAAACCCATCGCCGAGCGACTGGGCATCGACGAGGTCCTGGCAATCGAGCTGGAAGTGGCGCACGGCGTATTCAGCGGCCACACCGTGGGCACCCTGACCTACCGCGAAGGCAAGATCACCCGTCTGCTGGAATGGCTGGATGCCGAAGAGGAAAACCTTGAGGGCGCGAGTTTCTATTCCGACTCACGCAATGATCTGCCGCTGCTGTTGAAAGTGGATTACCCACATGTGGTCAACCCGGATCCGGTGTTGCTGGCAGAGGCCGAGAAATCCGGCTGGCCGATCCACCTCTGGAAATAGGCAATTGGCTTGTGGGAGCAGCCTGCTCCCACAACCGTCGATGATCAGTTCAGGCTTTCGTCGATCACCAGCACCAACTTCCCTGCCACCGTGTTGCTCGCCAGCTCGGCGAAGGCAGCCTCGGCATCCTTGATCGGGAACGTCCTGGCCAGTTGCGGCTTCAGGCGACCTTCGGAAAACAGCGGCCACACGTGCTGGCTCAGATCGCTGAACAGATCCGCCTTGAACTGATCGTCACGGCTGCGTAGGGTCGAACCCAGCAGTTGCACGCGCTTGGCCAGCACCTGGGCCAGATCCAGTTTTGCCTCGCGGCCGCCCATCAGGCCGATCAGCACCCAGCGTCCGTCCTGCGCCATCAGCTTGAGATTCAATGCCGAATAGTTGCCGCCCACCGGATCCAGAATCACATCGAACGGCCCGAAATCCCGCAGGCTTTCCAGGTCGTCGGTGCGCACCACCCCGCCCTGAGCACCCAGCGATTCGCAATAGACCAAGCGCTCCGCCGAACCGACGCTGACCCAGCACGGATTGCCGAAAGCCTTGCACAGTTGAATGGCGGCCGAGCCGATGCCACTGGCTCCGGCGTGCAGAAGAATTTTCTCACCCGGTTTGAGCGCCCCAAGTTGAAACACATTCAGCCAGACGGTCGCGTACACCTCGGGCAAGCCAGCGGCCTCGATCAGGGATACACCTTCCGGAACCGGCAGCACATGCCGTCCGTCGACGACCACTTCTTCGGCCATCCCGCCCCCGGCCAGCAAGGCGCAGACCCGGTCACCGACCTGCCAGGACGATCCTGCACCGACCTCGCTTATCACCCCGGAACACTCAAGACCCAGCACCTGGCTGGCACCCGGAGGGGGTGGATAAAGTCCTGCTTTCTGTAATAAATCCGCGCGATTGAGGCCCGCTGCCGCCACCCGAATGCGAACTTGTCCTACATCGCATGTAGGACTCGGTTCATCAACCCATGCCACTTGACCTTCAACGCCTTGCAATGCCTTCACAGTGCCTCCATAGTGAGTCTGGACTGAGCCCGAAGCTGTAGCGCCGGGCTTTTTGCATTATGCGACCGGCCCTGGGGTCTGAACGAACGCTTAACAGCAGTTATCGTACAGAGCGTAGCGGTACCGGCGACTTCAAAGACGGCCTAATATGCGTTATCAATTGTCCCCGCGTCGAATCAGCATGAAGCATCTGCTCCCCAGCACCGCCCTCGCTCTTTTCATCGGTATCGGTCTGTTGCCGGTGTCGGGCACCACATTCGCAGCCAACAGCTGGGACAAGTTACAGCCTGATCGCGACGAAGTGATCGCCAGTCTGAACGTCGTCGAGTTGCTCAAGCGTCACCACTACAGCAAGCCGCCGCTCGACGATGCGCGCTCGGTGATCATCTACGACAGCTACATCAAGCTGCTCGACCCGTCGCGCAGCTATTTCATGGCCAGCGACATCGCCGAATTCGACAAGTGGAAGACCCAGTTCGACGACTTCCTCAAGAGCGGCGACCTCAACGCCGGGTTCACCATCTACAAGCGCTATCTGGATCGCGTGAAGGCGCGTCTGGACTTCGCCCTTGCCGAGCTGAACAAAGGCGTCGACAAGATGGACTTCACCACCAAGGAAACCTTGCTGATCGATCGCAAGGACGCTCCGTGGCTCAAGTCCACCGCCGAACTCGATGACCTGTGGCGCAAACGCGTCAAGGACGAAGTGCTGCGGCAGAAGATCGCCGGCAAAGAGCCGAAGCAGATCCAGGAAACCCTGACCAAACGCTACAAGAATCAACTGGCGCGTCTGGACCAGACCCGCGCCGAAGACATCTTCCAGGCGTACATCAACACCTTCGCCATGTCTTACGATCCGCACACCAACTATCTGTCGCCGGATAACGCGGAGAACTTCGACATCAACATGAGCCTGTCCCTCGAGGGCATCGGCGCCGTGTTGCAGAGCGACAACGATCAGGTGAAAGTCGTGCGTCTGGTGCCGGCAGGCCCGGCCGACAAGACCAAGCAGGTTGCTCCGGCCGACAAGATCATCGGCGTTGCCCAGGGCAACAAAGAGATGGTCGACGTGGTCGGCTGGCGTCTGGACGAAGTGGTCAAGCTGATCCGTGGCCCGAAAGGCACCGTGGTTCGTCTGGAAGTCATCCCGGCCAGCAATGCGCCGAACGACCAGACCAGCAAGATCGTGCCGATTACCCGCGAAGCGGTGAAGCTCGAAGACCAGGCCGTGAAGAAGTCCGTGCTGAACCTGAAACAGGACGGCAAGGACTACAAGCTCGGCGTGATCGAGATTCCGGCGTTCTACCTCGACTTCAAGGCCTTCCGTGCCGGCGATCCGGACTACAAGAGCACCACGCGCGACGTCAAGAAGCTGCTGACCGAACTGCAGAAAGAGAAAGTCGACGGCGTGGTGATCGACCTGCGCAACAACGGCGGCGGCTCCCTGCAGGAAGCCACCGAGCTGACCAGCCTGTTCATCGACAAAGGCCCTACCGTGCTCGTGCGTAACGCCGATGGCCGGGTCGATGTACTTGAAGATGAAAACCCGGGCGCGTTCTACAAAGGCCCGATGGCGCTGCTGGTCAACCGCCTGTCCGCCTCGGCTTCGGAGATTTTCGCCGGCGCCATGCAGGACTATCACCGTGCGCTGATCATCGGTGGCCAGACCTTCGGCAAAGGCACCGTGCAGACCATCCAGCCGCTGAACCACGGCGAACTGAAACTGACCCTGGCCAAGTTCTACCGGGTTTCCGGCCAGAGCACCCAGCATCAGGGCGTACTGCCGGACATCGATTACCCGTCGATCATCGACACCAAGGAAATCGGCGAAAGCGCCCTGCCGGAAGCCATGCCGTGGGACACCATCCGCGCAGCGATCAAACCGGCGAGCGATCCGTTCAAGCCGTACCTGGCCCAGCTGAAATCCGAGCATGACAGCCGTTCCGCCAAGGACGCGGAGTTTGTGTTCATCCGTGACAAGCTGGCCCTGGCGCAGAAGCTGCTGGAAGAAAAAACCGTCAGCCTCAATGAAGCCGAACGCCGTGCCCAGCACGCCGACATCGACGCCAAGCAACTGGCGATGGAGAACATCCGTCGCAAGGCCAAAGGCGAAGAACCGCTCAAAGAGCTGAAGAAAGAAGACGATGACGCCCTGGCGGCCGCCGAGCCGGACAAGGTCAAACCGGAAGACGACGCCTACCTGAGCGAGACCGGGCGCGTGTTGCTGGATTACCTGAAGCTGAGCAACCAGGTCGCAAAGAAGTAAGGTGATGGCAATTTAATGCTGACGATCCCCGGATCGTCATCAAACAGTCATCATTCTGTCGTGCAATAAAGGACTGGGAGCGGTTCTCTTCATCGAGAACGCTCCCAGTCCTTTTTTTATCGCCAGAGATTGCCATGACCACGACCGAACAGCTGAGTGCCTTGAGCTCGATCCTGACTCAAAGCGGTTTACACAGCCTGTTCCAGCCGATCATTTGCCTCTCCGAACGGCGCATTCTCGGCTACGAAGCCCTGACCCGCGGCCCGTCCAACAGCCCGCTGCACTCCCCCATCGCCCTGTTCGCCGTGGCCCGCCAGGCCGGACGCTTGAGTGAACTGGAAATCGCCTGCCGCCAAAGTGCCTGTCGTCGTTTCAACGAACAGCAGTTGCCGGGCAAGCTGTTTCTCAACGTCTCTCCCGAATCCCTGCTCGAAGCGGCGCACCAACCGGGGCGTACGCTGCAATTGCTGCAGGACTTTGGCATCCCGCCGAGCCAGGTGGTCATCGAACTTACCGAACAGACGCCGATCGATGATTTCCAGTTGCTGCAGACCGCACTGCATCACTATCGGGCGATGGGGTTTTCGATTGCCCTCGATGATCTTGGCGCCGGTTATTCGAGCCTGCGTCTGTGGTCGGAGTTGCGGCCGGATTACGTGAAGATCGACCGGCACTTCATCGACGGCATTCATCAGGATGCATTGAAACGCGAGTTTGTCGGATCGATCCTGCAAATCGCCAAGGCCTCGCGGGCCCAGGTAATCGCCGAAGGCATCGAGTTGCCGGAAGAACTGGCGGTGCTGACCGAAATGGGTGTGGATCTGGTACAGGGCTACCTGCTCGGGCGCCCTCAGGAACACCCGCCGCGCGATGCCCGCGCCTTGATGCCCAAGCACGACAGCAGCGCCGTGGCGTTGAATGACGAAGGCAGCGACCTCAGCGCCCTGCTCAACGATCAACCCGCCGTGAATCGCGACACACCGACCGCCACCGTACTGGAGGCTTTCCGCCGCCAGGCCAACCTCAACTCGCTGGCGGTGCTCGATGAACAGGGCCAACCGTGCGGCATCGTTCATCGTCACTCGTTGTCCGATGCGCTGCTCAAACCCTTTGCCACCGACCTGTTCGCCCGCAAACCGATCAGCCGCCTGATGAACGACGACTTCCTCGCCGTGGAAATGAGCCAGTCGCTGCAACAGGTCAGCCGCCTGATCACCAGCCGCGCCCGCCAACGCATCGAAGAGGATTTCATCATCACCCTCAACGGCAGCTACCTGGGCCTGGGCCGGGTGATTGACGTGCTCAAACTGATCACCGAACTGAAAATCCAGCAGGCCCGCTATGCCAATCCGCTGACCTTGCTGCCGGGGAATGTGCCGATTCAGCAATGTTTGACGAGGTTGCTGCAGCAGGGGCGCGAGTCGGTCATTTGCTATGTCGACATCGACAGTTTCAAACCCTTTAACGATATCTACGGGTATGGACGTGGGGATGAGGTGCTGCTGTGTCTGGCGCAATGCCTCAACGAACGCGTCGACCCGTCTCGCGACTTTGTCGGGCATATTGGAGGGGACGATTTTCTGTTGGTGCTCGGCCCGGAGGATTGGCGCAAACGACTTAACCAGTTGCTGGATGATTTCCAGAGCCAATGCCGACGGTTTTATCGTCCCGAACACCTTGAGGCTGGGTGTTTTGTTGCGCCTAACCGCCAGGGTATACGACAGGAGTTTCCGTTGCTGTCACTGTCCATTGGCGTGGTGCATTTGCATCCTGAAGCGTGTGCACAACTGGATGCGAGTCAGTTGGCAGAGATGGCTTCGCAGGCGAAGCATCATGCGAAGAATGTTCCGGGGTATAGCGTGCATTTGATTGATAGCCTGTTCGCGGAGGCACCTGTAGAAGCACTTACACTCGGACATCGTTGATTCAACTTCACCGAATCTCATTCAGTCAGCATCTTTACCCTATGAATGCCCCCAAAGCTTACAAAATCGCAGCGAGCACCAAGTCGCGCCTACCAAGTTGATGAGTCTTCCTGACTGGCTTTGTAAAGCTCGTCTATCCATGCTTCGGATAACTGAAAGTACATGCCTTCGAAAAATGCCCTTGGATCACTTATCTCATCCCAGCCGTCTGGTAGCAAGGAGTGAGAGTATGGATCATGCTCCAGCACCTCTTGAAAGACATTACCACTCCCTTCAAGCGCCTCTCCCAACACAGCAAACAAAACGAACTTATGCCGATAGCTCAGTTTCGAGAACCGCTTGATGACGTACTTGGATATTAAAATACTTCTGTCTGATGGATCCTCAGGATCGTAGGCAGCCAGCGTCTCACCCAAGCTCTCTTCGCGATCATACGTATCAAACCCACCGAGAAAGTGAGACAACCTCGGACGATAAGGAATATCAAGATAAGGGTGCATCAACATTATGCTTTCTCTATCGGATAAAGAGCCCAAGGCTCCAGCGTCTCGAAATCAAATTTCATTTCAAAGCCGTTCATTTCAGAAATGTAGCGTGGATCAGATGGATCTGCAGGATTTGGCTCATATCCTTCACCAATATTTTCAGTTTCCATTCTCACCACCAGATTTCCCATACTATCCTCTCCAGTGAAACTGGGCATTTTTCTGGACTCTCTTGTCATCGCCTCGTTATATGCATTCATCTGTGCTTTGTGACTCAAAAAGCGAGAGCTGTGAACACCTCGGAACTTTTTAACTTTAGGAGCTGCCTCCTCATTTAACTCCTGTTTATTATTAGCAGACTCTTCAACTTCCTGAAACTGGAGCTTCGCCCTTTGCTTCACAAACACCCCTATACCTTTACAACAAAAACAAAACCCTTGATAAAAAAACCAACTTTACGATTCTGCTCAACCACAATACCAACTCCTCATAAAGCCACTTTCTTATTCAACGAGTATCAAATGACACTAATAACCGCAGAAACACTTAAACATCATTATGCGATGCATCACTTAAAATTACAGAAA
Source organism: Pseudomonas sp. Pseusp21 (assembly GCF_059492145.1). Lineage (NCBI taxonomy): Bacteria > Pseudomonadati > Pseudomonadota > Gammaproteobacteria > Pseudomonadales > Pseudomonadaceae > Pseudomonas > Pseudomonas sp. Pseusp21. The sequence continues at coordinate 5,607,916 of NZ_CP168520.1, read as the reverse complement.
TGTGCTTCAACCACGAAGCTCCGTCCTGCCACTCATTCCAATAACAATAGCAACAACCATTTTTTTTCAGCAAAAAATCTCGAGTTTCATTTTCTGAAACCTTCATCGCCAAAAGAGAATCGATTTCCTTTACCACTTTCTCAAGCTCGCGAGATTCCGAGTCCGCTATGAAAGATTTGACGACATCATCTGCCGAGTCAAACTCACACATCCAGTCCTCATGAAAATAGGCCCCGAGAAACTGAAACAGGCTAGGAAAATCTTCAATTGTCATTTACAAACCCCGTCAAAATAAAGTATCCAAGCGGTGAAGTTGCATCTCGCCGCAACACCAATCTAATGCTAGACAAAGGCTCCAGCCTTCCACTCTGCCTCACTACCCCCACGCCTGCAGGAGCAGACACCTGCTCATTAATTACCAGCTTGCTTGCATTGCCCTGCAAAAAATTATCAATTGTCACTTTGTTGTTTCTAATAACCTTCGAAAGTGCAGCTTCAGCTTCTGACCTATTTAGAAACGTTGACGCAATAGGTATGTTTGGCTCGGCCGCTAGCCTAGCTCTGAGTTGAGCCTCCGATCTATCTACATGTCTGGCAATAGCATGTCCACCGCGAGACTCATGGGCTTCTAAGCCTCCACCGGGAACAATTTCGCTATAAGGTCCATCAGCAGGAATGCCTCCTGGGCAGTTACAACTCAACCCCAACGGATCCACCCACCCCGTCGGATTCGGCACGTACTGGTACTGATTCAACCCACCCGCCAGCTTCACCGGATCCGGCGTCAGGTACCGGCCCACGTCCGGGTCGTAATACCGGTGTCGGTTGTAATGCAGCCCGCTTTCGTCATCGAAGTACTGCCCCTGAAAGCGCAGCGGCTGGTTCAGGTAGTCCTCGGTCGCCAGTTCCAGCGAGGTGACCTTGCCGTAGGCGCTGTATTTGGCTGACCAGACGATCTCGCCGCTGTAGTCGGTCAACTCTTGCGGAGTGCCGAGGTGGTCGAGCTGGTAGTAGAACGGGCAGGCGCGTTTCGGGCCTTTGCCGTCGAGCATCGCCAGCGGGCGGAAGGTGCCGGGTTCGTAGATGAAGCTGCGGTGTTGTTCCTGGCTGCTTTCGGCGATCAGGTGATCGCCTTGCCAGAAGAACTCGGTGGTCTGGCCGTTGACGGTTTTGCGGATGCGCCGGCCGAAGGCGTCGTATTGGTAGGTCGCGGTTTTGCCGTCGGGGCGGGTCAGGCCGATCAGGCGGTGCTGGCTGTCGTAGCGATATTCGGTGACGAGGGTTTGTGCGCGGCCGCGGCGTTCGCGGATCAGGTTGCCGAAGGCGTCGTAGTCGTAGTGGCGGTCGCCCTGTATCAACAGGCGATTGCCTTTGATCTGTGTCGGGCCCGGACGGTCCTGCAGCAGCAGGTTGCCGGCCGGGTCGTGGGCGAAGTTTTCCGGCACATCGTCGCGGGTGTGGCGCACGCGGATCAACCGGTCGAGGGCGTCGTAGGTGTAGCTGCGCTGGCCGTGGCGGGTGTCGGCGATGTGTTCGAGGTTGCCGTTGGCGCTGTAGGCAAAGTCGCGGCGGTACAGTGCACTGCGCTGATGGCCTACGGCGTGGGCGCGTAAGCGGCCCTGTTCGTCGTAGGCATATTCGCTGAGCAGCAAGCCTTGTTGACGTTGCTGTTCACGACCGTTCTGGTAGACGTGACGGGTGAGCAAAGCGCCGTTGAGGTCGATCGCGGTCAGCGCGCCGCCCTTGGCGTAGTGGTAGTCGAGCTTGCTGTTGTCCGGCAGACGCATGCGAGTGAGCTGGCCGCAGGCGTCGTAGGTGTAACGCAAGGTGCCCCAGCCCTGATGCTCGCGCACCAGCCGGTCCTGCAGGTCGTATTCGAAGGCCAGCGGGTGATCCTGGCCGTCATCCACGCCGACCAGTCGACCGAGGCGGTCATACCGGTAGCTGACCTCGACCCCGTCCGGCAGGGTCTTGAGCAGCAATCGCCCGGCGCTGTCACGCTGGTAAGTGGTGACCAGCGTCGAGCCGTCGTCGCCGAACTCGGTCTTTTCCAGCAGGTGGCCGTTGCGGTCGTAGGCGTAGGCGGTGCGCCGGCCATCGAAGCCGGTTTCCTGTCGGATCAGTCCGGTGGGCGTGTAGTCCAGCCGATACTTTTCGCCCGACTCGTTTTCGATTTCCGTCAGCAGCAGCTGCGCATGGTCGTAGCGGTACCGGAGTTGCGTGCCGTCGGGATTGATCCGCCGGCTGACCAGATGCAGGTCGTCGTCATACTCGTAGCGGGTGATGCGCCCAAGTTCATCGCGTTCGGCGGTGACCTGGCCGTAGGCGCTGTAGGACCAGGCGCGGGTGGCGCCATTCGGCGAGGTGGTCTGGATCAGCCGGCCAACGGCGTCCCACGCGTGACGGGTGACCGCGCCATGTTCGTCCTGAACCGTCGTCCGCCGCCCCAAAGCATCGTAGGAAAACTTGCGAACCCCACCGTCCGGCAAGCTCTCCTCGACCAACTGGCCCAGGTCATTCCACATGAACACATGCCGACCACTGTCCGGATAACGGACCGACAGCAACCGCCCCTGCGGGTCGTAGTGGTAATGGGTGACGTGGCCGTCCGGATCGACCGCCTCGGTGATATCACCCTGGGCATTACGCCGGTACGTCCACACGGCATCGCCACGTGAACGACTGTGCAGGAAACCGTTGCGGTATTCGTAGGACGTCGGCGCATCGTCCGGCGGAATCAGCGCGATCAGCCGTCCGGCATCGTCGTAGCGGTACTCGGTAACCGCCCCCAGCGCATCCTGCTCGGCGACCAGCCGACCCTGCGCGTCATAAGCCTTGAGCTGTTCGCCACCGTCCGCCGCGACCTGACGCACCAGCCGCGCGGTGTCGTCGTGGACGTAAGTTTCCTCAGTGCCATCGACGTAATGCACCGTGACACGGCCGGCGTCATCCCAGACGTAACGCGTGTCCATCTGCGAAAACGAGGCCCAGTGCCGCACGCAACGTGCTGCCTTGCCGGCACGCTCCCACTCCCAGAAAAAGCTCGCGCCACCGGCCAGCTGCCGTTGCAGGATGACGTGCTGGTCGTCGTAGTCGTAACGCTCGCTTTCGCCGACCGCGTTGGTCGCCTCGATCAATCGATGACGGGCGTCGTACCGATAACGGGCGAGGGTCTGCTCGGTGCGCCAGGTCGACTCCCGAAAAACCTGATAATCGACCGCGACCAGATGCGCCCGCTCGTAGCGCAGCAACAAGGACCGGCCAGCGCCGTTATCCAGCCGCTGAATCCGGTCGGAAAGATCCCGATGCACCGTCAGACGATTGCCATACGCATCGCTGACAGCCGTCAGACGCCCAACCCGAAAGTGATAAAACCGCGCCCCGTCCCCCGCCAGCGCAACGATCAACTCCTCCGGCTCATCTCCCAGAAAGATCGCCGCCCGCGACAAGCTGTTGTGGATTTCCGGCCGCTCGACGCTCGGCAACGGAAACCGCGTCCGCCGGTTCTCATGGTCAACCCAGACCACCGAAGCGCCATCGACCTCCAGCCGATGCGTCAGCGAGTGACTCCAGCCAAACCCCAACCCAACATCGATCTCGGCCGCACTGGTGCGGTACAACCGGCTGAACTCAAATGGCAACAACCCATCGAGCACACCGTCAGTCAGCGTTAGCAGCTCTTCGCCGGTGACCATCGACACCGGGCAGCCGTTGGTGCAGGTTCGCGGCGCACAATCGGCACTATCACCGTTGGGGTTCTTCGCCTGATCTGGCGTGTCGTCGTGGTGCTCGTCTTTTTTCAGGGAAGCATTACGCCGGGCATCCCAGCGCAATTGCATGCGGCCCTTTTTCACCCCGGCGGCGATGCCTCGTGCGGCGACGGTTTTGTACTGGTTCACGTAGCCGATGAAGGTGCTGACGATGCCGAACATCGCCTTCACCAGGCGCGTCACCGCCGACAGCAACTGAGCGCCACGCTCCGCCAGACGCAAGGTCAGATACGCAATCCCCGCCCCGGCGCCAACAAAGGTCAGCACAACGCCGATCAACACATCGATCAGCAGTTGCACCACTACCATCGAAACGGCCTCGGCGGTTTTTCCGGCGACTTCACTGGGTGGCAGCATCTCCAGCCAGAGGCTGGCGGTACGCAGCAACAGGCACAGCGCCGCCTCGTCACTGACGAGCAGTTGGAGCTGCTCCATCTTTTCGGGCATCGACACCGCGAACTCGGCCAACGCTGTCGCGCTGTCTCCCAGACGACCACCAAACTCGAGCGGATTCTTGAGAATCTCCGACAACAACCCGATGCTGTCCCACACTCCCTCGATCGCCGCCCAGCTCCCGGCCAGCATGCCGTTCCCGGCTGCTGTGGCCACCGACTGCGACCATTGCGGCTTGAATCTCTGCCACTCGCTGCGCAGCCAGCCATCCAGCTGCCGAGTCAGGCCATCGTAGGATTCGAAAAGCGCATCAACCTGCTGCTCGCTGGCCTCGCCGTGCACCACTACCCGATAAAACTTGCCCGCCTCACCGGTGAACACCCCCTTGCCCTGAGCATCGAGGGTGACCGACTTGACTGCGCCGCCCTCCACCGCCACCACATCGACAACGATGTCACCCAACGGAATGTCGTAGGCCGACTCGAACTTGCTTTCGATCTCCATCGGCCCGGATTTCGGGCATTGCACGACCGCAGAAAAGAAGCGGTTGTCGTCAATCGCGACTGCCGTGCTGTGCTCGCCGAAACGGATGATCCGCTCCATCCCCATCAGCGAAGGCAGATCGGCCGCATGACTGACGCCGTCTGCCGAGCGACTGAGCCAGTGCTTCAGCTGTTCGCGATAGAGATCGAGGGTGCGGGGAAAGCTGTCGAGTTCTTGCTCGATGCGGGTGACGGCATCCATCAGCGCATTCCCATGCGCATGGCGAAACGAAAAACCGGGTCGAACATATGCGTTCCCTCGCGCAAAAATCAGGCGAGGGACTTTGCGGGGGATCAAACAGAAAAGAAGTCAGGCGAGTAGGCAGAGGATGTAGGAGAAGTCTGTAACTGATTTTTATCGAATTGCAGACGCAAAAACGGGGCGGGAGGTTTCCCTCACGCCCCGTTCACAGAACAGATGATTTGCTTATTGAGAGGCGTCTCGGCCGGCCAGCTCTTTCAACTTGAGCTCCGCCAACGGATGCCCGGCCCTGGCGGCCATGGTCCACCAGCGAGCGGCTTCCGAAGGATCCGGCGCTTTGCTCGGTGTACCTGCAAGACTGATGACACCGACTTGATACGCCGCCTTGCCATCCCCGGCCAGCGCCGCCAGTCGCAGCAACCGAACACCTTCCTCACGTGCGCCCAGGCCAACCCCGCGAAACGTCAGGATGTGCCCGTAAAAGCTTTGCGCGCCGACATCGCCCAGATTGGCCATGCGCGCAAACTGCCCTTCGAGCCAGCGCCAGCCGCGGGGCTGACGAACAAACCACGACCAGTGAAACAGCCTACGGGCCAGCCAGTAACTTGCCCGCGCCTTGAGTCGTAAAAACACTCAGGCCTCCGCCGATTCCGGGTATTCGTACTCAAACACCCGTACCACTTCCGAGGCATGCCAGGAGGCGGCGGCAACACCGTCGGACGGCCCGGAAAAACGCCCCAGACGCTCGACACACTCAAAGAAACCGGTGCGTGGCAGACGACTGGCACCCTGGCTGATCACCAGCGAGCTGCGCAACGGTTGTTCGGCTTTCGCGTCCAGTGCGGCGAGATGCTCCAGTGCTGCAGTCAATGTCTGCATGGCCGGCGTGGGCAGTTGCAGACGTTCAAGCAAGGCTCGATAAGTCAAAAGATGGCGCTGCCTGCGCGCCTGATCCAGTTCCCCCAGCAATCCGTCCCAATGTTGACGACTGATGCGTACGCTCACGATTGTTCCCTCCACCCTGGCACCGTCAACTCCCAGGCCAGGCTGCGGCGAATCGCGGCGTCGGGCAGACGCTCGCCACTTTCAATCATGGCCAGGTAAGACGGGCTGATGCCTACCGTGCGGGCCAGCGCCTCGATGGCGATGCCCTTCCCTTCGCGCAAACTGCGTAACTGATCCAGACCTGGAAGAATCGGGTCCGGGGTTGCCGCAAGCGGCGCTGGAGCCGCTTGCGACGGTGCTTCATTGATGCCTGCTGCTTTCAGTAGAGCCTGATACTGAGCCCATGGCAGAACCGCATATTCGGGCTCGCCATCGCGTGCAATTATCTGAATATCCATGACTACCCCGTAGGACAACAACACTTAGCGAGTCGGCACTTTTCCCTAGAAGTGTAATCCTAACAGCGGCCAAGGTCGTGGGGGGTATCTATCTCTGTACGAGGCTGTCGCGATTCAGGACTTTTTCGGCCCCTGAAGCTGAAGTTGCTCGGGCGTATCGGGCAGACGCTCGACCACTCTGAGCTTTTCCGGCGCCTGGCGCTGACGCCACAGGCGGAAGGCGTTCAGTTCATCGTCGAGGGTTTTCATCAGCCAGGCGAGGACGGCGATGTCATCGAGCATGCCGAACATGGGAATGAAATCCGGGATCGCATCCACCGGGCTGAGGAAGTACATCAGGCCGGCCACTACCGAAACGATCGCCTTGGCGCTGATCGCGCGGTACTCGCCGCGCCAGTACGCCAGACACAACGACTGCAATAGACGCAGATCGTCCTTCAGTTTGCCGAGGCGATTGCCTTGGGCAGCGCCTTTGCTGGCCACGGCGAACAACAAGGTCGGCAAGCGGCCTCGAGCCAGCAAGCGTCCGGCCAAAGGCAGGAATCGGGCGAAATTCCACGGCGCTTTCATTTATTTCTCCCGTTGAAATGTTATCCACACAAATTGTGGATAACCTTGTGAACAGAGCTGCATTTCAGCGCTGAGAGCCCCGTTTCATAAGGGCTGCGCTTAAATCGGGCGTTTTTTACTCACATAAAAAATCCCAATATTTCATTGACTTGGCGGCTCCGGGCGTCTAGCGCGAACAACCTTAAAGTCTAGGACTGCCATGACCGGCATCGGTTCGGTCTGTTTACGCCGACCATCGTCCAGATGCAACAACGCCCCGCATAAGCGAGGCGTTGTTGTTGAAACCGGTGCCGATGCTTATTGCTTGGCGGCAGCGGCGTCTTCTTTGGCTGGATCCTTGATACCCAGCAGTTCCAGGTCGAAGACCAGAACCGAGTTGGCCGGGATTGCCGGGCTTGGCGATTGTGCGCCGTAAGCCAGGTCGCTAGGGATGTACAGCTTGTACTTCTCGCCAACGTGCATCAGTTGCAGGCCTTCGACCCAACCCGGAATCACACCGCTGACCGGCAGATCGATCGGGCTGCCGCGCTCTACGGAGCTGTCGAAAACGGTGCCATTGGTCAGCTTGCCGGTGTAGTGAACGGTCACGACATCGGTAGGCTTGGGCTGTGGACCGTCGGCTTTCTTGACCACTTCGTACTGCAAGCCGGAAGCGGTGGTGGTCACGCCAGCCTTCTTGCCGTTTTCTTCGAGGAATTTCTTGCCGGCGGCTGCCGACTCTTCGCTCATCTTGGCCATACGCTCTTCGGCACGCTTTTGCAGCGCGGCGAAAGCTTCGACCAGTTCTTCATCTTTCAGCTTCTGTTCTTTCTTGCCGACGGCATCTTCGATGCCCTGGGCTACCGCTTTGGAGTCCAGATCATCCATGCCTTCCTGAGCAAGGCTCTTGCCCATGTTCAGGCCGATACCGTAGGAAGCTTTTTGCGCCGGGGTTTTCAGCTCTACGCTGGTCTGCGAATCACAACCCGCGAGTACCAGGCTAACCAGGGCAACCGCCGCCGCCAACCGATGCTGTTTCATGCTATTTCCTTGTTCATGCGCCGAAAGGGCAATCGAGTAAAGCCGCGAGCTTATCAGGCCGCCACGACCAATGGCTACCGGCATGAGAGCAGGAATCTTCCGATAAGTTCAGGGATTAAAACGCATTTGGCCAACGCCGTGATGAAGCTTCTGTCATCTGGCTCTGACGACAATTGATGTCACCTCCCACAACACTTGGCGTAATGGCCACTTGCCGCACACCACCCGCCTCAGGCATAACAGCGCAACAAATCGACAAGGATGTTCATCTTGCGCCTCTTATACCGTGTGCTGACGCTGATCGTGGTGCTGCTGGGACTGGTCCTGGCAGTGGTTCTTTACTATGTCGCCAATCCGAAATTGCCCTTCCCGACGCCCGCGAAACAGGTGCATTACCTGGATCAGTGGACTGAGCAAGAGCGCCAGACCTACTACTTCACCCCGCAGGGGACGCAGGTCAAGGGCTTGCGCTATGAGTGGTTCCAGGCGCTGGAGCTGCCGTTCTCGCAGCAACGCTTCGCTTCCCCGGAATACCTCGCGCGTTTCGGTTTTCTGATCGATCCGCAGCAGAAAGCCACGCCGGACAACCCGGGCAATCTGCCCGTGGGTTTCGCCCGTCACCGGAATCCCGGGAGCTCCGAGCAATATCTCGACATCACTTGCGCGGCCTGCCATACCGGCGAACTGCACTTCAATGGCCAGGCAGTGCGCATCGATGGCGGCTCGGCCCAGCACGTGTTGCCTTCCAGCGTTCCTACGTTGCGCGGCGGAAGTTTCGGACAGGCATTGGTCGCCAGTCTCACCTCGACTTACTACAACCCGTGGAAATTCGAACGTTTCGCCCGCCATGTGCTGGGTGACGACTACGACGCGCGCCACGAACAACTGCGCAAAGACTTCAAACGCTCACTGAACACCTTCATCAAAGTGGCCTGGAATGACACCCATCGCGGCCTCTACCCCACCGAAGAAGGCCCCGGCCGCACCGATGCCTTCGGGCGTATCGCCAACGCGACCTTCGGCGATGCGATCTCCCCGAGCAACTATCGCGTGGCCAACGCCCCGGTGGATTACCCGCAGCTATGGGACATGTGGACCTTCGACTGGGTGCAATGGAACGGCTCGGCACAGCAACCGATGGCACGCAATATCGGCGAGGCGCTGGGTGTCGGCGCCACCCTGAATTTCTTCGACGCCAACGGTCAGCCACTGCAGGGCGATGAGCGCTATGCCTCCAGCGTACGCGTGCGTGATCTGCACAAGATCGAAGAAACCCTGCAAAAACTGCGACCGCCGGCCTGGCCTGAAGAGGTGCTCGGCGTCGTCGACAAACCCTTGGCAGCCAAGGGCCGAGCCCTGTTCGCCGAGAACTGCGCCGGGTGCCATGTGCCGCGCCAGACCCAGGAAGGCGAACGCTGGGTGCAGCACCTGCACATGCTACCGGTGGACGTCATCGGCACCGACCCGAATGCGGCCAACAACATTGCCAATCACCGCTTCGACCTGACCGCTCTGCAATGGAACCCGGCGGAGTTGGAACAAATGGACGTGAAGTTGCACCCCAAACCCAAGGAACCGCTGGACCTCAGCCAGCTGTCGGTGGCCAAGGGACTGGCTTACGTCACCGCCTTCGTGGAGAACCGCGCGTACCGCGAAGCCGGCATCACTGCTGCCGAGAAACCACAGCTCGACGGCTTCGGTCTGCCGATCGGCGTTCGCGAAAAAGTCGCCTACAAGGCCCGACCGCTGGCCGGCGTATGGGCCACGGCCCCATTTCTGCACAACGGCTCGGTGCCGAGCCTTTATCAGTTGCTGTCACCTCAGGACGAGCGCGCCACCACCTTCTATAAAGGCACCTTCGAATACGACCCGCGCCATCTGGGCTACCGCACCGAAGCCTTCACCAACGGCTTCCTGTTCGACACCCGCATCACCGGCAACCACAACAGCGGCCACGAATTTCGCGCCGGCGAGCGCGGCAAAGGCGTCATCGGCCGACTGCTGCAGCCTGAAGAACGCTGGGCGTTGCTGGAATACCTGAAAGTGCTGGGCGGCCCGCTGGAGGCGCAACTGCCATGATCTTCAATTCCTTCAAAAGACCTTCGCTGCTCGCGCGTTTCTGGCTCTGGCTGGGACGGATACTGGGCAAAACCTTGGTCCTCCTGCTGGTGATCGGCCTGATCGGCTGGGCCCTGGCGACCACCTGGTTCGCCTGGCAACACCGTGGCCCGGTGTCGGCGCTGGAGCAGGTTCCGGACGGCGAGGCCGCCATGACCCAGGACGTGATTCAGACCGCGGTGCGCATCGTCGATCAGCACCGCGAAAGCACCCGCTACCTGCGCGACGCCCATGCCAAGGCCCATGGCTGCGTGAAGGCCGATGTGCAGGTGTTGCCGGATCTGGCTCAGGAATTGCGCCAGGGCGTCTTCAGCGAACCGGGCAAGCTGTGGAAAGCGACGATGCGCCTGTCCAACGGCAACGCGTATCCGCAATTCGACAGCATCCGCGATGCCCGGGGCATGGCGCTCAAACTGCTCGATGTGCCGGGCAAGCAGTTGCTGGGTGACCGTCAGGGGCTGCACGAGCAGGATTTCGTGATGTTCAGTCATCCGAACTTCTTTGTCAGCGATGTCGCCGAGTATCGTCAGAATGTGGCGGCGCAGGCTGACGGCAAGAAGGTCATGGCGTTTTTTCCGGGGTGGGATCCGCGCCAGTGGCAAATTCGGCACCTGTTCATTGCGCTGGCGACCCTTTCGCCACCACCAGAGAGCCCGACACGTACGACCTACTTTTCGGTATCGCCCTACAAGTTCGGCGAGGCCAATGCCAAGTTCCGGGTGATGCCGGATCCGGAGCGCTGCCCCGCATATACCTTGCCGAAACAGAACCGGGATCTGCCGAACTTCCTGCGCACCGCGTTGAATCAGCAGCTGTCGACCGACCGGATACCGGCGTGTTTCGTATTGCAGATCCAGCGCCAGGACGCGAACAAGTACATGCCGATCGAAGACACCAGCATCGAATGGCGCGAGCAGGACAGCCCATTCCAGACAGTGGCGAGGATCACCCTGCCCCCGCAGGACTTCGACACCCCGGCGCTGAACCTGCAATGCGACAACCTGTCGTTCAATCCCTGGTTCGGCATCGACGCTCATCGCCCGATTGGCGGGATCAACCGCCTGCGCAAAGCGGTGTATGAAGCGGTGAGTGATTACCGCCACAGCCGCAACTCGGCGCAATAGCAGCGCCAGAAACGAAAAAAGCGACCGTCAAAGGTCGCTTTCTCATGTTCAGGCCCGGCAAAAGCCAAACCCCGGACAGCAAAAAGCCCGCACTTGGCGGGCTTTCTGTGGTGATCTGGCGTTCAGTGTTCCAGATGACCGAATATGGCGCAGCGGACGGGACTCGAACCCGCGACCCCCGGCGTGACAGGCCGGTATTCTAACCGACTGAACTACCGCTGCGCGAAACGCTTGAAACGAAATGGTGGGTGATGACGGGATCGAACCGCCGACATTCTGCTTGTAAGGCAGACGCTCTCCCAGCTGAGCTAATCACCCTTCGCTTCGTTACGGGGCGCATTATGCCACAAGTTTTCGTAAAGTGTTGATTTAATTGAAGTTTTTTTCAAAAAAATCCGAAAACCGGTGAAACGACACATCCCGCCTGTACAACTCGAGGCAGAAAAAAACCCGCCTTGGCGGGTTTTTCCGTGGTGACCTGGCGTTCAGTGTTCCAGGTTACCGAATATGGCGCAGCGGACGGGACTCGAACCCGCGACCCCCGGCGTGACAGGCCGGTATTCTAACCGACTGAACTACCGCTGCGCTAAACACTTGAAAACGAATGGTGGGTGATGACGGGATCGAACCGCCGACATTCTGCTTGTAAGGCAGACGCTCTCCCAGCTGAGCTAATCACCCTTCGCTTCGGTGTGGCGCGCATTCTACGGAGCGACCCAACCTCTGGCAAGCACTTTTTTAAATAATTTTCTCAGGCCTTCCAAAGGCTTAGAGAAGGGTTGGCCTATGACCCGGCGAAGACAATAATGCCCCCCTTTGTATAAAGGAGAGACTCACCCCATGTGGTTCAAGAACCTGCTTATCTATCGCCTGACCCAAGACCTGCCTGTCGATGCCGAGGCGCTGGAAACTGCACTGGCCACCAAACTGGCGCGTCCATGTGCAAGCCAGGAGTTGACCACCTACGGTTTCGTCGCGCCGTTCGGCAAGGGCGAAGATGCTCCACTGGTGCACGTCAGCGGTGACTTTCTGCTGATCTCCGCCCGTAAAGAAGAACGCATTCTGCCGGGCAGCGTCGTGCGCGATGCGGTCAAGGAAAAGGTCGAAGAGATCGAAGCCGAGCAGATGCGCAAGGTCTATAAGAAGGAACGCGATCAGATCAAGGATGAAATCATCCAGGCGTTCCTGCCGCGCGCGTTTATCCGCCGCTCGTCGACCTTCGCCGCCATCGCGCCGAAACAGGGCCTGATCCTGGTCAACTCGGCCAGCCCGAAACGCGCCGAAGACCTGCTCTCCACCCTGCGTGAAGTGATCGGCACCCTGCCGGTTCGTCCGCTGACAGTGAAAACCGCGCCGACCGCCGTGATGACCGAATGGGTCACCACCCAGCAAGCCGCCCCGGACTTCTTCGTCCTGGACGAGTGCGAACTGCGCGACACCCATGAAGACGGCGGCATCGTGCGTTGCAAGCGTCAGGACCTGACCAGCGAAGAAATCCAGCTGCACCTGAGCACCGGCAAGGTGGTGACTCAACTGTCGCTGGCATGGCAGGACAAACTGTCGTTCATGCTCGACGACAAGATGACCGTCAAGCGCCTGAAATTCGAAGATCTGTTGCAGGATCAGGCGGAACAGGATGGCGGCGACGAAGCCCTCGGCCAACTCGACGCCAGCTTCACCCTGATGATGCTGACGTTCGGCGACTTCCTGCCGGCGCTGGTTGAAGCGCTGGGCGGCGAAGAGACTCCGCAGGGGATCTAAAGCCTCTGCGCAGTCTTTGGGTTATCTTCAAACGCCACCGCTTCGGTGGCGTTTTCACATAATAAGGAACAGGCCATGCGCGCACTGGCTGCACTGAGTCGTTTTGTTGGCAACACCTTCGCTTACTGGGTTCTGATTTTCGCGGTGATCGCGTTCTTGCAACCAGCCTGGTTCCTCGGCCTCAAAGGCGCGATCGTGCCGTTGCTCGGGCTGGTGATGTTCGGCATGGGCCTGACCCTAAAACTCGACGACTTCGCCGCCGTCGCCCGCCATCCGTGGCGTGTGGCACTGGGCGTGGTCGCGCATTTCGTGATCATGCCGGGGATGGCCTGGTTGCTGTGCCAGATCTTTCATCTGCCGCCGGAAATCGCCGTCGGCGTGATTCTGGTGGGGTGCTGCCCGAGCGGCACGTCCTCGAACGTCATGACCTGGCTGGCCCGTGGCGATCTGGCGCTGTCGGTGGCCATCGCCGCCGTCACCACCCTCCTCGCCCCGCTGCTGACGCCAGCGCTGATCTGGCTGCTGGCCTCGGCCTGGTTGCCGGTTTCGTTCATGGAATTGTTCTGGTCGATCCTGCAAGTGGTCCTGCTGCCGATCATCCTCGGCGTGGTCGCGCAACGTGTGCTTGGGGACAAGGTGCGCCACGCGGTGGAAGTGCTGCCGCTGGTGTCGGTGGTCAGCATCGTGATCATCGTTGCCGCCGTGGTTGCCGCCAGCCAGGCGAAAATCGCCGAATCCGGCCTGCTGATCATGGCCGTGGTGATGCTGCACAACAGCTTCGGTTATCTGCTGGGTTATTTCACCGGACGCCTGTTCGGCCTGCCACTGCCGCAGCGCAAGTCCTTGGCGTTGGAAGTCGGCATGCAGAACTCGGGGCTGGGTGCTGCGCTGGCCAGTGCGCACTTTTCGCCACTGGCGGCGGTGCCAAGTGCATTGTTCAGTGTGTGGCACAACATTTCCGGGGCGCTGCTGTCGACCTGGTTCCGGCGGATGAGCGAAAAAGAAGACCGTGAGACGTTGGCACAACAGACGGCCGACTGATTCCGGATCGCGGTGCGGCGCACATTTTTAGGTAGTATGTGCGCCACGCGGGGACGACCCTGCGGCTCAATCGAGTTTTCAATCTGGGGACGGCCCCGTCAATCGATGGAGGTCTTTCATGTCCTGGATCATTCTGTTTTTCGCCGGCCTGTTCGAAGTCGGCTGGGCCGTCGGCCTGAAATACACTGATGGTTTCACCCGTCCGCTTCCAACCGTTCTCACCGTTGCCGCCATGGCAGTCAGCTTGGGATTGCTGGGTCTGGCGATGAAGGAATTGCCGCTGGGCACGGCCTATGCGATCTGGACTGGCGTCGGTGCCGTGGGCACGGTGATTGCCGGGATCATCCTGTTTGGCGAATCGATGGCGTTGATTCGCCTGGCCAGTGTCGCGTTGATCGTCACCGGACTGATCGGGCTCAAGGTCAGCGCTTAAGCCACTGGCCTCATCACGGGCTTGCCCGCGATGAGGCCGGCACAGCCAATGATTATCTGACAGTCCCGCGCAATTCCCCGACCAACGCCTGCAGTTCCGCCGGTTGCGCTGATTCAACGGCTACCGGCGAACCCGCCACCAGCGTCACCCGCGACCACAAGCGCCGGAATACCCCCTTGTTCGGATCGCGACTGAAGAAACTTCCCCACAATCCCTGCAACGCCAGCGGAATCACCGGCACCGGCGTCTCTTCGAGAATCCGCGTCAGCCCGCCCTTGAACTCGTTGATCTCGCCATCGGCGGTCAATTTGCCTTCCGGAAAGATGCAGACCAGCTCACCTTCCTTCAGGTATTGGGCAATCCGGGTGAAGGCCTTTTCGTAGATCTGGATGTCTTCCTGGCGTCCGGCGATAGGAATCGTCCCCGCCGTGCGGAAGATAAAGTTCAGCACCGGCAGGTTGTAGATCTTGTAGTACATGACAAAGCGAATCGGCCGACGCACCGCACCGCCGATCAGCAAGGCATCGACGAACGACACGTGGTTGCACACCAGCAACGCCGCGCCCTCATCCGGAATCGCTTCAAGGTTGCGATGCTCGACGCGGTACATGGAATGGCTGAGCAGCCAGATCATGAAACGCATGCTGAACTCGGGGACGATCTTGAAGATGTAGGCGTTAACGCCGATGTTCAGCAGCGACACCACCAGGAACAGCTGCGGAATCGACAGTTTCACCACACTCAGCAACACGATGGTGACAATCGCCGAGATCACCATGAACAGCGCGTTGAGAATGTTGTTGGCGGCAATCACTCGCGCCCGCTCGTTCTCGGCGGTGCGCGACTGGATCAATGCGTACAGCGGCACGATGTAGAAACCGCCAAAGATCCCGAGGCCCAGCACATCGATCAACACCGCCCAGGCATGACCGAAACTCAGCACTTCGGTCCAGCTATGGCCAACAGCGCTTTCTGGTATTCCACCGGAATGCCACCACAGCAGCAGCCCGAAAACGGTCAGGCCGAACGAGCCAAACGGCACCAGGCCGATCTCGACTTTGCGCCCGGAAAGCTTCTCGCACAGCATCGAACCGAGGGCAATACCGACCGAAAACACCGTCAGAATCAGGGTAACGACGGTTTCGTCGCCGTGCATCCACTCCTTGGCGTAAGCCGGGATCTGCGTCAGATAAATCGCCCCAACAAACCAGAACCACGAGTTGCCGACGATCGAGCGCGACACCGCTGGCGTCTGCCCCAGGCCGAGTTTCAGGGTCGCCCAGGACTGACTGAAGATGTTCCAGTTAAGGCGCATTTCCGGGGTCGCCGCTGCTGCGCGGGGAATGCTGCGACTGGCCAGATAACCCAGCACGGCGATGCCGACAATCGCGGCGGATACCACCGGCGCGTAATTGGCCGACGACATCATCACCCCCGCGCCGATGGTCCCGGCCAGGATCGCCAGGAACGTGCCCATCTCCACCAGCCCGTTGCCGCCGACCAGTTCGTCGTCCCGCAATGCCTGCGGCAGGATCGAATACTTCACCGGCCCGAACAGCGCCGAGTGCGTGCCCATGGCGAACAGCGCCACCAGCATCAGCGACAGGTGATCGAACAGAAAGCCGATGGATCCCACGGCCATGATGGCGATTTCTGCCAGTTTGATCAGACGGATCAACGCGTCCTTGGCGAACTTTTCCCCGAACTGCCCGGCCAGCGCCGAGAACAGAAAGAACGGCAGAATAAACAGCAGCGCACACAGGTTGACCCAGATGGAGCGGTCACCTTCGATGGTCAGCCGATAGAGGATGGCGAGGATCAGCGACTGCTTGAACACGTTGTCGTTGAACGCGCCCAGCGACTGAGTGATGAAGAACGGCAGGAAGCGCCGGGTACGCAGCAGGTTGAACTGTGAGGGGTGACTCATCTTCCGTGTGACCCTGTTGTTTTTGGAAAGAGAAGGTAGCGAGTGGCCTGGCTACGCTTATAAGAATCTCGAACCGCGATCCAGGCCACACATTACCTAATCTTTGCAGGTTATTTCTTCAAACCTGCAATGCACGGTGAAACAAACAGCTCACCGCGCCACGCGCCTTGCAGGGTGCGTTTACCGACGATCAGCCACATCACCGCCAGCAACGTCACCAGCACACAACCGGCCACGCTGAAGAAAGTCAGGTGCAAGGTGCTGCCCAGTTTCAGGGTTGCCAGCGAATAAACGCCCAACGGGAAGGTGAAACCCCACCAGCCAAGGTTGAACGGGATGCCATCACGCAGGTAACGCACGGTGATCAGCAGCGCCATCAGCATCCACCACAGACCGAAGCCCCACAGCGTGATCCCGGCGATCAGGCCCAGGCCCGAAGCGATTTCACCGATGCCCGGCAGACCGTTGGCCGCGAAGATCGCCGGGGCATCGCCGCCCAGCAGCAACATGCCCAAGGCGCCGGTGCCGATCGGGCCGAGAGCCAGCCAGCTCGACGCCGCCATGTTTTCGTGGGGCAGTTTGTGCAAGGCCATGCGCAGCAACAGGATGGTCAGGATGCTGAACGCCACCGGCAGAGAAAAGGCCCAGAGCACGTAACTGGTCACCAGCACCACCAGTTGCGAGTGCGCATCGGCGAGATGCGGCGCCAGCAGTCCACCGCTGGCCGCCGCCACTTCCGCGGCCACCACCGGCAACAGCCAGACGGCGGTCATCTGATCGATGCTGTGTTCCTGACGGGTAAACATCATGTAGGGAATCAGCACGCCGCAGGCCAGCGACATCGCCACGTCCAGCCACCACAACACTTCAGCCAGATGAATGACCCCATCGCCCCAGCGCGGCAGACCGAACAGCAGAAAGCCGTTGATGATGGTCGCCAGGCCCATGGGAATGGTGCCGAAGAACATCGAAACCGTGGAGTGCCCGAAGATCCGCCGCGCTTCGTCGAAGAACAGAATCCAGCGGGCGGCGTAGGCAGCGGTAAACAGCACGAACAACAGAATGTTGAACAGCCACAGCCCTTCGGCCACGGCGTGCAGGCCGGGAATGGAAACGGGCAATTGCGCCAGCGCCAAGGCCAGCACGCCGGTGCCCATGGTGGCGGCGAACCAGTTCGGGGTGAATTGGCGGATCACTTCACGCGGGTGCTGAAGCTGGCTGAATGGCTTGATGCCGGGTTTGGCGCTGTTGGGGCAAATCATCATGAACTCCTGTCCTCAGGTGAGGTTGAGCTCATGGTAGAACCGAATCGAATATCTATATAACGGGTAATATCTCTAACTGTTATCTGTTTTGTAGATATGAAGTCAGACACTGCCTTCGGTTTCGATCACCAGAATCCGCGCCGCGCCCTGAGGATGAGCGACGTGTTCAGTGCCGATGGACGCGTAGAAGATGTCGCCAACATCAAGCAAGACCTGCTTCTCCTCACCTTCTTCGCGGTAGTGCATGAGCACTTTGCCGTCGAGCACCACAAACACTTCTTCCCCGTCATTGACGTGCCATTTGTAAGGCTGATCGGTCCAGTGCAGACGCGTGGTGATGCCGTTCATGTTGGCGATGTCGAGCGCGCCCCAGGCGCGCTCGGCGGTGAAGGTCTTGCTGCGGATGATCTTCATGCGTCGGTCCGTGAGAAGAAGGGGCTGGCCAAGGCTAACCGAATCTGACGGGCTTATGGAGCGCTGCAGGTCTTTGCCGCTTGCGCCCGGAAACTCATCAGCAGCGCACCGACCGCCAGCACAATCAGCACCGCGCCATACACATCGGTGGTGGTCAGCAGGCCCACGCTGTGGGTGAAATGTCCGGCCAGCAACGCCGGCAGGCAGAACGCCAGGTAACTCAGCACATAAAATGCCGACATCAAACCGGCACGCTCATGAGGCAATGCCAGCGGCACCAGACTGCGCACCGCACCGAGAAAACCAGAGCCAAAGCCACAACCGGCCACCAGCGTGCCAAAGAAGAACAGCGACAGACTGGCGCTGTGCACGCCCAACAGAATCAGCACGATACCGGCCGGCAGCAGGCTCGCCCCAAGTTGCAGCGCCCGGGAGGCGGGACGATTGCGCAAGGTGAAGATCATCAGCGCACCGGTCACCGTCAGCGCCGCAACAGTGGCACCGCCGATCAGGTTGGAGGTGGAGCCAGTGGCCGTGCGCACCAGCGACGGTGCCAGCGAGGCATAGAAACCACCGAGCGCCCAGGTCGCGGTGTTCAACGGCAACACTCGCCACAGTGTCGAACGCGCCTGGACCGGCACGTGCAGGGTCGGCCGCAACGAGGCCCACGCCCCGGCCTGCGGCGAGACGCTCTCCGGCAGGCGCCACACATAGATGCCCTGCAACACAAACAGCGCGAGCAGCAGCCAATAGGTCAATTGCAACGGCGCCGGGGCGAATTCCGCCAGCAAACCGCAGCCCATGCCGCCCAACGCCATGCCCAGCAACGGCGCAACGCTGTTGATCAGCGGCCCCTGCTGGCGATCAATGTCCAGCAGCGTCGCACTCAACACAGCGGTGGCCATGCCGGTGGCAAAACCTTGCAGCACCCGCGCGCCGATCAGCCAGCCCACGCTGTCGGCGTAGATAAACAGCAGCATCGCCAGCGCATTGAGCGTCACGGCGGTGAAGATTACCGGTTTGCGTCCCAGGTGGTCCGACAGCGAACCGACCGTCAGCAACGCGGCCAGCAGACTGAGGGCGTAGACGCCGAAAATCAGGGTCAGCACCGCTGCCGAAAAATGCAGCTGATCCTGATACAGGTGATACAACGGCGTCGGCGCAGTGGAAGCGGCGAGAAAACTCAGTAAGGTGATCGCCAGAAACCACAGGCTGGAACGGTTGGAAGCAAGGCTGGTCATGTGCACACTCCGCAAAAGCTAATTTTTTGCTTTTGCGGAGTGTGCTCTTGGCTTGCGCTTAAAGCAAATTCTTTGTGTTAAGGTCTGCCGCATGGCTATTAAAGAAGGTTTACGCCCGGGTGGCCGCAGTGCCCGGGTGCAGGAGTCGATTCACTCGGCAGTCCGCGCGCTTCTGCAAGAACAGGAGCGCTCAACGGTGACCGTCCCGCAAATCGCGGCGCGCGCCGGGGTGACGCCGTCGACGATTTATCGGCGCTGGGGCGATCTGGCGACCTTGCTGGCCGACGTCGCCCTCGCCCGCATGCGCCCCGACAGCGAGCCGGCTGAAACCGGCAGCCTGCGCAGCGATCTCCGCGCGTGGGCCGAACAATATCTCGACGAAATGAGTTCGGAACCCGGCCGCAACATGATGCGCGACGTGCAAGCGAGCGCGACGCCGGGCTATTGCGTGGCGATCATCGGCGCGCAGTTGCAGACCATCATCGAGCGCCACCCCAAGGAACCGGCGCCGAGCGTGGATCGGCTGATCAATCTGGTGGTGTCCCCGGTGGTGTTCCGCATTCTGTTTTCGGCAGCGCCGCTGGAAGTCGGAGAACTGCACCGCTTGATCGACATCGCGCTGAAACCGGACTGACCGCAAAACCGGCCGGTTCTGTTCCTGCGACACCCCGCCGCGCCACGACCTTGGTCGACACTGACTAACCGCCGCGCCCGTGCGAGACTGTCTGACCGGGCGCGAGTCCGGTCGTTTTCTGTCGGGAGTGTTCCATGTCGTTGTCCACCGGGCTGATCGCCGCCGTCGCCCTGGCCTATATGGCCATCATGTTCGCCATCGCCTTCTACGGCGACCGTCGCAGCACGCCGCTGCCGCCACGGGTGCGTGCCTGGGTGTACAGCCTGTCGCTGGCGGTCTACTGCACCAGCTGGACCTTCTTTGGCGCAGTCGGCCAGGCCGCCGAACAACTCTGGTCATTTCTGCCGATTTACCTCGGGCCGATCCTGCTGCTGCTCGGTGCGCCGTGGGTGCTGCAGAAAATGGTGATGATCAGCAAGCAGGAGAACATCACCTCCATCGCCGACTTCATCGCCGCCCGCTACGGTAAATCCCAATCGCTGGCGGTGGTCGTCGCGCTGATCTGTCTGGTCGGCGTCCTCCCCTACATAGCCTTGCAGCTCAAAGGCATCGTCCTTGGCGTGAACCTGCTGATCGGTGCCGGCGCCGACGCCATGGGCACCCGCGCCCAGGACACCGCGCTGATCGTGTCGCTGGTGCTGGCGCTGTTCACCATCGTCTTCGGTACGCGCAACCTCGATGCCACCGAGCACCACCGGGGCATGGTGCTGGCGATTGCCTTTGAATCGCTGGTCAAGCTGTTCGCCTTCCTCGCCGTCGGCGCCTTCGTCACTTATGGCCTGTATGACGGCTTCGACGACCTGTTCAACCAGGCGATGCTCGCCCCGCGCCTGGAGGAATACTGGAAAGAAACCATCAACTGGCCGTCGATGGTGGTACAGACCGGCGTGGCGATGATGGCGATCATCTGCCTGCCCCGCCAGTTCCACGTGACGGTGGTCGAGAACATCGACCCACAGGATCTGCGCCTGGCCAAATGGGTGTTCCCCGCCTACCTCGCACTGGCCGCGCTGTTTGTAGTCCCGATCGCCCTGGCCGGTCAGATGATGCTGCCCAGCTCGGTCATCCCCGACTCTTTCGTCATCAGCCTGCCATTGGCCCAGGCCCATCCGGCGCTGGCGATGCTGGCGTTTATCGGCGGTGCGTCGGCAGCCACCGGCATGGTGATCGTGGCGAGCGTGGCGCTGTCGACCATGGTCTCCAACGACATGCTGTTGCCGTGGCTGCTGCGCCGCAACAATGCCGAACGGCCGTTCGAAGTGTTCCGCCAGTGGATGCTCTCGGTGCGTCGCGTCAGCATCGTGCTGATTCTGTTGCTGGCCTACGTCAGCTACCGTTTGCTCGGCTCGACCGCGAGCCTGGCGACCATCGGCCAGATCGCCTTCGCCGCCGTGACCCAACTGGCCCCGGCGATGCTCGGCGCGCTGTACTGGAAACAGGCCAACCGGCGTGGTGTATTCGCCGGTCTCGCCGCCGGTACGTTCCTGTGGTTCTACACCTTGATCCTGCCAATCGCTGCGCGCAGCCTCGGTTGGTCGCTGGACAGTTTCCCCGGACTCGCCTGGCTGCACAGCAACCCGTTGAACCTGCCGATCACCCCGCTGACCCAAGGCGTGGTGCTGTCGCTGGCGGGCAACTTCACGCTGTTCGCCTGGGTCTCGGTGCTGTCGCGCACCCGCGTGTCGGAGCACTGGCAGGCCGGGCGTTTTATCGGCCAGGAAATCAGCGCCCGGCCGAATGCACGCTCGATGCTGGCAGTGCAGATCGACGATTTGCTGCAATTGGCGGCACGCTTTGTCGGCGAAGAACGCGCGCGCCAGAGCTTCATTCGCTTCGCCTACCGTCAGGGCAAAGGCTTCAACCCGAACCAGAACGCCGACGGCGAATGGATCGCCCACACCGAGCGTTTGCTGGCCGGTGTCCTTGGCGCTTCGTCAACGCGAGCGGTTGTGAAAGCCGCCATCGAAGGTCGAGAAATGCAGCTGGAGGACGTCGTGCGGATCGCCGACGAAGCCTCGGAAGTGCTGCAGTTCAACCGCGCGCTGCTGCAAGGCGCCATCGAGAACATTACCCAGGGCATCAGCGTGGTCGACCAGTCGCTGAGACTGGTGGCCTGGAACCGCCGCTATCTCGAGCTGTTCAACTATCCGGACGGTTTGATCAGCGTCGGCCGACCGATTGCCGACATCATTCGCCATAACGCCGAGCGTGGTTTGTGCGGTCCCGGTGAAGCGGAAGTCCACGTCGCCCGGCGCCTGCACTGGATGCGCCAGGGACGCGCCCACACCTCCGAGCGACTGTTCCCCAATGGCCGGGTGATCGAGCTGATCGGCAACCCGATGCCTGGCGGCGGTTTCGTCATGAGCTTCACCGACATCACCGCGTTCCGCGAAGCCGAGCAGGCTTTGACCGAGGCCAACGAAGGGCTGGAGCAACGGGTCAGCGAACGGACCCAGGAACTGTCGCAACTCAACGTCGCGCTGACCGAAGCCAAGGGCAATGCCGAGGCGGCCAACCAGTCCAAGACCCGCTTCCTCGCCGCCGTCAGTCACGACCTGATGCAGCCCTTGAACGCCGCACGGCTATTCTCCGCCGCCCTCTCCCATCAGGAAGACGGCCTGAGCGCCGAGGCGCAGAAACTGGTGCAGCATCTCGACAGTTCGCTGCGTTCGGCCGAAGACCTGATCAGCGACCTGCTGGACATTTCCCGCCTGGAGAACGGCAAGATCAACCCGGATCGCAAGCCATTCGTGGTCAATGAGCTGTTCGATATTCTCGGCGCGGAATTCAAGGCACTGGCTCAGGAACAGGGCTTGAGTTTCCGGGTACGGGGCAGTCAGTTGCGCATCGACAGCGACATCAAGTTGCTGCGGCGGATTCTGCAGAACTTCCTCACCAACGCTTTCCGCTACGCAAAAGGCCCGGTGCTGCTGGGCGTGCGTCGGCGCAAAGGCGAGATTTGTCTGGAAGTGTGGGATCGCGGGCCGGGGATTCCGGAGGACAAACAGCAAGTAATCTTCGAGGAATTCAAACGCCTCGACAGCCACCAGACCCGCGCTGAGAAAGGTCTCGGCCTGGGCCTGGCGATTGCCGATGGCCTGTGCCGCGTGCTCGGCCATACCTTGCGCGTGCGCTCATGGCCGGGGCGTGGCAGCGTGTTCAGTGTCCGTGTGCCATTGGCCAAAGCACAGACCGTGCAACCGCCAGCGGCGGTGGAAATCAATGGCAAATTGCACAGCGGCGCGCAGGTGCTGTGCATCGACAATGAAGACAGCATTCTGATCGGCATGAACAGCCTGCTCACGCGCTGGGGCTGTCAGGTCTGGACCGCGCGCAACCGCGAAGAATGTGCGGCGCTGCTCGATGACGGCGTGCGGCCACAATTGGCGCTGGTGGACTATCACCTCGATCACGGCGAAACCGGCACCGAGTTGATGGCCTGGTTGCGCACTAGGCTGGGCGAGCCGGTGCCCGGCGTGGTGATCAGCGCCGACGGGCATCCAGAAACCGTGGCGCAGGTGCATGCAGCGGGGCTGGATTATCTGGCCAAACCGGTGAAACCGGCGGCGTTGCGGGCGTTGTTGAGTCGCTATTTGCCGCTCTAGCAGAGCGGCTTATTCAGGCAGTTCGACCAGGCCGTCGGCGTCGGTCATCGCGCGCTCCAGCAGATCCGCCGGCAGGCTTTTGCTGGCCCGCGCGCCGAGCAACTTGAGCTGTTCACTACGGCTGACCAGGTTGCCGCGCCCTTCTGTCAGCTTGTTGCGCGCCGCGCTGTAGGCTTTGTCCAGTTGCTGCAAGCGATTGCCGACTTCGTCCAGATCCTGAATGAACAACACGAACTTGTCATACAGCCAACCGGCGCGCTCGGCGATTTCCCGGGCGTTCTGACTCTGGCGCTCCTGCTTCCACAGGCTGTCGATCACCCGCAGGGTGGCCAGCAGCGTGGTCGGGCTGACGATCACGATATTGCGGTCGAAGGCTTCCTGGAACAGCGTTGGCTCGGCTTGCAATGCAGCGGAAAACGCCGCTTCGATGGGCACGAACAGCAAGACGAAATCGAGGCTGTGCAAGCCTTCCAGACGCTTGTAATCCTTGCCGGCCAGACCTTTGACGTGGCTGCGCAGGGACAGCACGTGCTGCTTCATGGCGATCTGGCCGATGGCGTCGTCGTCGGCCGCCACGTATTGCTGATACGCGGTGAGGCTGACCTTGGAATCCACCACTACCTGCTTGTCGCCCGGCAGGTAAATGATCACGTCCGGCTGGAAACGCTCGCCATCCGGCCCCTTGAGATTGACCTGGGTCTGGTACTCGCGGCCCTTCTCCAGCCCGGCATGCTCAAGCACGCGTTCGAGAATCAGCTCGCCCCAGTTGCCTTGGGTTTTCTGGCCCTTCAGGGCGCGAGTCAGGTTGGTCGCTTCGTCGCTGAGGCGCAGGTTCAGTTGTTGCAGACGCTCCAGTTCCTTGGCCAGCGAAAAACGCTCGCGGGCTTCGGCCTGGTAGCTTTCCTCGACGCGCTTTTCGAACGACTGGATACGCTCCTTTAACGGGTCGAGCAACTGGCCGAGGCGCTGCTGGCTGGTTTCGGCAAAGCGTTGTTCGCGCTCATCGAAGATCTTGCCGGCCAGTTCGGCGAACTGTGCGCGCAGCTCGTCACGGGAACCTTGCAGGTCATCCAGGCGTTGTTGATGGCTTTCCTGTTGCTCGCGCAATTCGGCATTCAGCGAAGCCGCCTGGGCGTCCAGGCGCCGCAATTCGGCTTCCTTGTTCGCGCGTTCGAGGTTCCAGGCATGGGCGGCGTCACGGGCGTCGTCGCGCTCGATCTGCAACAGCTCGACTTCCCGGCGTACGGCGGCGAGCTCCGCTTGTTTCGAGGCATTGGCCTGGCCGAGGTCGGCGACTTCATCGCGGCAGGCTTCAAGTTGTGCAGTAAGGCCGTCCTGGGCCATTTGCGCCATGGCCAGCCGCTCCTCGAGCAACGCGACTTCAGACTGGTTCTGACTGGCCCGACGTTGCAGTTGCCAGGCCAATGCCAGCAACGGCACCGCCGCACCTGCCAGCCCCAGCAGGATGCTGGTCAAGTCCATCGCCATAGTGACTCCCGCCGATCCGATAAAGCCTGAAGGTTAACCAAGGCGTCTGGTCTTGGACAGCTCAGTCTTCGATCAGGCCGAGTTCCTGTTGCGCGCGTCGGTCACCGGCGCGGGCGGCCTGGCGCAGCAGGTCCTGGCCGATCCGGCGATCCCGGGCATTGCCGCACTCGCGACACATCAACTGGCCGAGGCGACTCTGCGCCGCGACCACCCCTTCCCGGGCCGGTTGCTTGAGCAGGCGGCCGGCGAGGTGCTTGGCATTTCGGCTGTCGCCCAAGCGCGGGCTGTCCAGCAGCCATTCGGCCACGCGCACGGAAAATCGCTTGGGAGCGGTAACACGAGGGAGTTGGGAGGTAACAGATTCTGGAGCTGAACGAAACTTCATAAAACACTGTGGGACAGATCGGAAGGCGCGCCACTCTACTCTTTTTTTCGCACAGGTAAAGTCGAAAAAAACCCGGCACGCCCGTGCTAGAGCAAGCGCTCGGGACAATCCACAGAAGCTGTGGATAACTCAGTGGACAACCGCCCTCCAGTCGCCGCAAAGCCTTGTGGAACGGGGCTCGCAGTCAAACTGACGATTTTTTCACCAGTTAAAAAAAGCGATGTTTTTCATTGACTTAAACTTTCGATGCAGGCAGCCATCGGGGTCAGGATTGTTGTGACAGCGCCGTTACAGTCTGCGCAACTAATGTGCACAAGTACCTGTTACGCGGTTATATCGATGCGCCTTTTCGGGTCGTTTTGGCATTCGTGCTGGGGATAAGCCGCTGCGCAGAGCGTCAGCATCTTTCGGGTCGTGGCGACCGACGGAGGTAAAGTGAGCCAGATCGGGGCAGGCGGGGAGCCCGGGCAGCGGATTCTGATTTTTTTGATCATCGGGTTTGCCTTCTGCGGTTCGTTCCGTTAGTATCCGCGGCGTTAGTACCAAGCTGAAAGTCAATTCCGGTCGAACACACCCCCACGGTCAAGTTTCTCTCACAGAGACCTTCACTGAAAAAAGCGGGATCGACCCCTCGATGGTTTCCAGGTAAATCTTGCGACGACACAGTCTTTGAATCGAATGCAAAGAGTGTTGCGAAGACCACTTACTCTGACCGAACCAACCTGCAAATTGATCAGGATCTTCACCAAGGGCCCAGAACCTCTGCCCTTGATATGTTGCCTGTCCTCCTAAGTACCTACCTGCCAGCCCAAGCGCGCCAACTTTTATAGCGCTCGAACTGGCTGCCTTGTTCCAGTCGGGTTCTTCGTTCGACCAATGGTGGTTGACGTTACTGGAACGTTTTAACGTTGCACGGTTCTTATCCGTGTCATTTGTAGGAACACCTAATAACTATGTCGACTCAAATCCAGACTCAGGATGCCATTCGCACCCTAACCAACGCTTTTGCTCCAATGAACTGCCTGATCATGGCCGCTCGCAAAGGCTGCTTCAGCTTCACCGTGGTCAATGAACACGGGATCGCCCGCCACAGCGAGCGTCTGTACCCCGATCAATACTCCAGCGCCGAACCGCTGCAGGCCGTGATTGATCGCACCCGTCAGGCATTGATCGCCTGAGAGGCCGAAATGGCTGCAAAAGCAAAAGCCCCGCTGAAAATGCGGGGCTTTTTATTGCCCGATGTTTCACTTTTACCTCTTTCCGCTTAAGCACCAACCGGTATAACGATTATAACGGCGCGCCGGAAATATTTTAAAAACAGTCCTTTACGTCGCGAATATGACACTACACTTCAACTCAAGCGGCGTGATCCGCTTCCGGCGAGCCTGAGTCGATCCACAGCTGCCAAGCTCCCCCTTCAGGCCTCGCCGCCCAATAACAAGATCCGAGGGATTTATGGGTATCGCTGCCAGCGAACTGTGCCGCTATGTGATTCGTCCTACGCTGATCTACCTGGGACGTCACTGCGCAACCGCCGAATCCCTGCTGCTGGGCATTGCCGCCAGCCAGTCCGCTCTCGGTTCCGCCCTGCATGACCGCCGTGGCCACGGCCTGTACCGGATTGCCGAGCACCGCCACCAAGCCCTTTGGGACCATTATCTTGCGCTGGATCCGGAACGCGCCAGCCTGGTTCGCGGCCTCGCCAGCCAGCATGCCTTCCTCAGCGGCCCGCACCTGGAACTGACCGTCAATTTGCGTTATGCCACAGCCATCGCCTGGCTGCT
This sequence comes from Pseudomonas sp. Pseusp21, assembly GCF_059492145.1. Classification (NCBI taxonomy): domain Bacteria; kingdom Pseudomonadati; phylum Pseudomonadota; class Gammaproteobacteria; order Pseudomonadales; family Pseudomonadaceae; genus Pseudomonas; species Pseudomonas sp. Pseusp21. The sequence continues at coordinate 5,580,856 of NZ_CP168520.1, read as the reverse complement.
GGTCGAAGAACAAAACACTCCCCTCCCCGAGCCGGACGATCTGCTGGGCATGGCGCGTATCTGGCGTCAGACCTTTCAGCCCCAAGGTCGTCTGCGCGACTTCACCTGCGCCTGGCAAACCTGTGTTTCACCGCTGAATCAGGTCGCTTGCTGACCCGCTGGTTTCACAACATCGCCCAACAGGCAGTGATTTTGGTCGGATTGTCCTACAAAACCGCTCTAACTCAAGGCATACGGACTATAGCGCCGGGACGAAAATGTTGGTAATTTTCGCCCCGGTGATCACCAGGAGTTCTAATAATGAAAAAAGTCATGCTCAAAACCACCCTTAGCCTTGCCGTAACCGTGGCATCCACCCAGATCTTCGCAGCTGGCTTTGCCATCAACGAACACAGCATCAGCGGGATGGGGACTGGGTACGCCGGGCGATCTTCTTCTGCCGACGACGCAAGCACCGTTTATGGCAACCCTGCCGGCATGTCGCGCATCACGCGCGAACAAATCACCGGTGGCGTTGCATTCCTCGACGCAAAAACCGATATCAGCGACGCCAGCTCCAGCCCGAACGGCGGCAGCAACAAAGGCGACATGGTGCCCTTCACCTCCGTACCTATGGGCTACTACGTCAAGCCGATCGACGAGCATTGGGCATTCGGTCTGGGTGTGTACGTACCCTTCGGCCTGATCACCGACTATGAAAACGGCTTCGCCGGCCGTTACTTCGGCAGCAAGTCCGAAGTCAAGATCATCACCTTCCAGCCAACGGTCAGCTACAAGTTCAACGATGTCGTATCGATCGGTTTCGGCCCGACCATCAACCGCATCGACGGCTCGCTGGAATCCAACCTGTCGATTACTCAGGCAGCGCCGGACGGCAAGGTCAAGATCAAGGGCGACGACACCGCACTGGGCTACAACATCGGCGTGCTGGTACAGGCTACCGACAGCACTCGCCTGGGTCTGACCTACCACTCGAAAGTCGACTACAAGCTCGATGGCAACACCAAGGTCAACTACGGTGTGCTGGGCGCGATCGGCCTGGGTGCGAACCAGAAGTACGACGCTTCGCTGAAGATCACCACGCCTGAATCCGTGGACCTCTCTGTCACCCAGGCGATCAACGATCGCTGGAACGTCTACGCCGGTACCACCTGGACCCGCTGGAGCCAGCTGGAAAAGATCACCGTCAAGAACTCCGGCGTTCAGCCACTGCTGGCTGGCCAGTTCGGCGAGATCACCGAAGAACAGAACTGGCATGACACCTGGGCTTACGCCATCGGTACGTCCTACCAGTTGAACAAGGAATGGGTACTGCGTACCGGCCTGACGTTCGACCAGTCGCCGACCAACAACGTCGACCGTTCGCCACGCATCCCGACCGGCGACCGGACCATCTTCAGCATCGGTGCCGGCTGGAGCCCGACCGAAGACCTGACCATCGACGTCGCCTACTCGTACCTGAAGGAAGAGAAGGTCAACATCCGCAACGAAAACAATCGTGGCCAGAGCTACAACTCGCAGTATGAAAACTCGGCAAACGGCTTCGGTGTCGGCGCAACCTACCGCTTCTGATGCTGTACGGCGAGGCTAATGCCTCGCCCACTAAAAAGCCCCGCTCTCTTCACAGAGGCGGGGCTTTTTAATGGGCGTCGATCAGGGTTTCAGCGGCTGGGAGGCAATGGCTTTCTCGATGGCCGCCAGAAATTCAGGATCATCCGGTTTGGTCAGGCTGGAGAAATTGGCGATCACCTTGCCTTGGCGGTCGATGACGTATTTGTAGAAATTCCACTTCGGTGCGCTGCTCTGTTTGGCCAGCACCTGGAACAAGTGAGTCGCATCGTCACCCCGGACCTTCTGCGGTTCGGTCATGGTGAACGTCACGCCGTAGTTGGCGTAGCAGACCTTGGCGGTCTCGGCGCTGTCCTTGGACTCCTGCTTGAAGTCATTGGAAGGCACGCCGAGCATTTCCAGGCCCCGGGCCTTGTAGCGCTGATTCAGCACTTCGAGCCCCTCGAACTGCGGCGCAAAACCACAGAAGCTGGCCGTGTTGATCACCACCAGCGGTTTGTCGGCGTAGCGCTGACACAGGTCGATGGATTCCTTGGCCCGCAACTTGGGCAACGAACCTTGCAACAGATCCGGACAGTCCGCGGCCTGGGCCAGTCCGGTCAACGCCATCAGCAACGCGGGAACAGCACACCAGCGCTTGAGCATGTCGGGCATCCTTGAGCAATCGTCAGACCTCGACGTTACTCGCCCTCCCGCCGATCTAGCAAGCACCCATGCCCAACTGCATCAGCGCCAGCCCGCCCTGATGCCAGCCCCACCACACCAGCGCCAGCAACGCGGCGCCGAGTGCGGTGACGACGATCTGCGGCCAGAAACGGCTCATGCGGCGCTCGCACGCGGTTGCAGTCGCTCGACCGGACGCTCGCGCACCGGCCAGTTCAGCGCTGCCGCCAACAGGCTCAAGAGAATCGCCACTTGCCAGATCAAGTCATAACTCCCGGTCCGGTCATACACCACCCCGCCCAGCCAGCCGCCGAGGAACGAACCCAACTGATGGAACAGAAACACGATGCCGCCGAGCATGGACAGGTTTCGCACGCCAAACAAGGTCGCCACCGTACCGTTGGTCAACGGCACCGTCGACAGCCAGAGGAAGCCCATGGCCATGCCGAACAGATAGGCCGAAGTCGTCGTGACCGGCAGCCACAGGAACAGCACGATCACCACGGCGCGCAGCAGATAAAGTCCGGTCAGCAGACGCGGTTTGGACATCCGCCCGCCGAGCCAACCGGCGGTGTACGTACCGAAGATATTGAACAGACCGATCAACGCCAGCACCGTGGTGCCGACACTCGCCGGCAAATGCTGATCGACCAGATACGCCGGCAGGTGCACGCCGATGAACACCACCTGAAATCCGCAGACGAAAAAACCGAATGCCAGCAACCAGAAACCGGAGTGCGAGCAGGCTTCGCGCAAGGCTTCGGACAGGGTTTGTTCGTGGCCGAGCACCGGCAGCGGCTTGTCCTTGAGCATGCTCACCAGCGGCACGATCAGCGCCACCAGCAGGCCCAGCACCAGCAATGCCGCCGACCAGCCGAGCCAGCCGATCAGCCCGAGGGTGCCCGGCAACATCGCGAACTGGCCAAAGGATCCGGCGGCGCTGGCAATGCCCATGCCCATGCTGCGTTTTTCCGGCGGCACGGCGCGGCCGACGACCCCGAGGATGACCGAGAACGAGGTGCCGGACAGACCAATGCCGATCAGCAGACCGGCACTCAGGGACAGGCCCAGCGCCGTTTCCGACAGGCCCATGAACACCAGGCCCAGGGCGTAGAGCACCCCGCCGATCAGCACCACTTTCGCCGCGCCGAAGCGGTCGGCCAGCGCGCCGGTGAACGGTTGCGCCAGCCCCCAGATCAGGTTCTGCAAGGCGATGGCGAAGGCGAACACCTCGCGACCCCAGCCGAACTGGGCGCTCATCGGCGACAGAAACAAGCCGAAGCCGTGCCGCACGCCCAATGACAACGCCAGAATCAGCGCACTCCCCAGCAACACCCAACCGCACGTACGCCACATCGAACTCATTATTATTCTCCAGTCGCGGGTATATACCCGCTTAGATTCGGAAAAAACCGGCCCTCAGGCCAGTTCATCCAATAGCCGCAGCAAGGTTTCACGCTTCTCGGCACCCAGCCGGTCGATCAACCGCTGTTGCGCCGCTTCCCAGGCCGGCAAGGCTGCTGCCAGGCGTTGCGCACCGGTTTCGGTGAGCCGGACGATGCGGTTGCGCATGTCTTCGCCCTCGGCCAGCGCCACCAGGCCCTCGCCTTCCAGCACCCGCAGATTGCGCCCGAGGGTGCTGCGATCCAGGCCCATGGCCTCGGCCAGTTCGGAAATGCTCGGCTGATCCAGGCGCTGCAGATTGCACAGCAGAGAATACTGGGCAACGTTGATCCCGAAGCCGTCGAGAGCGCCGTCGTAATGCCTGCTGACGCCACGCGCGGCGCGTCGCAGGTTGGTGCACAAACACTGAGAAGGAAGCATGATGCGTGTATATACCCGCGACTGTGTTAAATCAAGTTACAGATCAAAGTTACTTATCAAAACAAGGCCAGCCCGACCAGCACTGACATTTCCAGCAATTCCAGCAACGCGCCGGCCGTATCACCGGTGGTTCCACCCAGTCGCCGCACCATCAAATGCCGCAGCCAGATGAACACGACAACCGCCAGCAGCAACGCCACGACAGCGTCGAACCCGGCGATCGCCACACACGCCGCCGCACTCCCCGCCAGCACCTGCCAACCCGCCTTGCGCGGCAGATGATCGGCCAGCGCCTGCCCCAACCCGCCGGCCCGCACATAAGTCGTGGTGAGAAACAGCCCGAGCAACGCCGCTCGGCCGATCAGCGGCACGATGATCAACGCCGTGCCCTGCTGTTGTTCGATCAACGCCAGCAACGCGGCGAACTTGAGCAGCAACACCAGCACCAGCGTCACCACCGCGATCGGCCCGCTGCGCGGATCCTTCATGATCGTCAGCGTACGCTCGCGATCACCGAACCCGCCGAGCCACGCGTCGGCGCTGTCCGCCAGGCCATCAAGGTGCAACGCGCCGCTGAGCAGCACCCACACCGTCAGCAACAGCGCCGCATGCAACAGCAACGGCGTGCCGGCCAAGGCAATGTTCAGCGCCCAGAGAATGACACCGAACAACAGGCCCACCAGCGGATAAAACAGCAGCGACCGGCCAAGCTGTTCGGGCGTCGGCATCCCCGGCAGACGAATCGGCAGGCTGCCGAGAAATTGCAGGGCGATCCACAGAGGCAGCATTTCAGAGCACTTCCCTGAGCGAACCGTCGGCCTCGACGATCAGCGAAAACAGCGCGCCGTGGCCGACTTCAACATTGAGCAGTTGTTCACGGGGCAAGCCACGGGCCTGCGCCAGCAACAGACGCATGACACCGCCATGACTGACCAGCAACACCCGCTCACCCGCGTGCGCCGCGTGCAGTCGCATCACCGCCGCCAGCACCCGCGCCGAAAAATCGCTGACCGGCTCACCCTGCGGCGGGGTAAACCCATAGGGATCCGCCCAGAACAAGCCCAGGCCCTCGGCATCGGTTTCCATCAACGCCGCCGCGCTCTGCCCTTCCCAGGCACCGAAATGCAACTCCTGCAGATCCCTGTCCAAAGAAACCGGCAGATCCCGCTGCGCGCTCAACTCTTCAGCAAACCGCGCACAACGCTGCAACGGCGAACTGACCAGCCGGTCCCACGGCCCCTGCCCGCTCACCGCCTCGCGCATCTGCGCCCAGCCTTTTTCGGTCAACGCATCGTCGAGGCTGCCGCGCAGGCCGCCGCCGAGCTCGGTTTCACCGTGGCGCAGCAGATCCAGACGCAGCGTCATGCCGGGCGGTCCGCTACCGCGGCTTCAGCGAAGGTTGCCATCTGGCCGTGCAGGTCGCAGGCCAGGCGCAACAACGGCACCGCCAGCGCCGCGCCACTGCCCTCGCCCAGACGCAGGCCCAGCTCGAGCAGCGGTTCAGCGCCGAGGGTTTCCAGTACATGGCGATGGCCCGGCTCGGCACCACGGTGACCGAACAGCAGCCATTCACGGCAGGCCGGATTCAGGCGCACCGCCACCAGTGCCGCGACCGTGCAGATGAAACCATCCACCAGCACCGCCACACCTTCCTGAGCGCACGCCAGATAGGCGCCAACCAGTGCCGCAATCTCGAAGCCGCCGAGATTGAACAGCGTCTGCAACGCATCGCCACGTTGCGCCGCATGCAGTGCCAGCGCCCGCTCGATCACCTGCGCCTTGTGGCTGACGCCTTCGGCATTCAGCCCGGTGCCGGGGCCGGTCAGATGCGCCACCGGGCAATCCAGCAAGGCACAAGCCAGCGCACTGGCGGCGGTGGTGTTGCCGATGCCCATTTCGCCGCCGATGAACAATTGCGCGCCCGCCGCCTTCGCACGCAGCACGCTGTCGCGACCGCCCTGCAAGGCGAGTTCGCCCTGGGCCTGAGTCATCGCCGCACCCTTGGCGAAATTCGCCGTGCCCGGGCCGATGTTCAGGTGACGCACGCCCGACAAGTTCAACGACGGGTTCACAGTGCCCAGATCCACCACTTCCAGCTGCGCGCCGAGTTGCCGCGCCAGCACGCTGATCGCCGCGCCGCCGCTGACGAAGTTCAGCAGCATCTGCCCGGTGACTTCCTGCGGGAACGCGGAAACGCCTTCGGCAACAACGCCATGGTCGCCGGCAAAAATTGCGATCCAGACCTGATCCAGTGTCGGCTTGACCCGGCCCTGCAATCCGGCCAGTTGCACCGCCACCGATTCGAGCCGCCCGAGAGAGCCGGCGGGTTTGGTCAATTGCTGCTGACGCGCCGCCGCGTTTTCAACGGCGTTCGCGTCCACCGGTTTGCACGGGTTCAGCCACCAGGCTTGGGTCATAACGCAGGTCCTTTCAGAGTCAGGGGCAGGCCGGCGACCGTCAGGACGACTCGCTGACAACGCTCGGCCAGAGCTTGATGCAGCCAACCGGCTTCATCGACGTAGCGGCGAGTCAATTCGCCCAGCGGCACGACACCCATTCCGGTCTCGTTGCTGACAAAAATGATTTCACCCGGCAGCGACGCCAGGCATTCGAGCAGGGCCTCGCGTTCGGCGGCGAGGCGTTCGGCGTCGTCGAGCATCAGCAGATTGGTCAGCCACAGCGTCAGGCAATCCACCAACAGGCAACGCTCGGCGCCAGCGTTTTCGCGCAGCACACGGGCCAGTTCCAGCGGTTCTTCGATCAACGCCCACTCGACGGGACGACGGGCGCGATGATGGGCGACACGCTCATTCATCTCGCCATCCAGCGGTTGGCTGGTGGCGATGTAAGTGACGGCCAGCGCGCTGTCAGTGGCGAGTTTTTCGGCCAGGCGACTTTTGCCGGAGCGGGCGCCGCCGAGGATCAACTGGAGCATGGGGAGATTCCACAGAGTTCACGTAACAGCCCGGTATCCAGGTGCTTCTCCACCAGATCCGCCAGCCGTTCGATATCGCGTTCACGCAGGCCGTGGTAATCCACCTCCTGCACATTGTTCAGACCGGCCCAGCGCAACAGCGCGGCACTGGCCGCCGGCGATTCGAACAGGCCATGCAGGTAGGTGCCGAAAATCTGCCCGTCGAGACTTTGCGCGCCGTCGCAGCGACCGTCGTCCAGATGCACGGCAGCATTTTCCAGCGCAGGTCCCGTGGTCACGCCGGCATGGATTTCATAACCGCTGACCTCCGCATCTTCCAGCGCCAGACGCCCGCGCACATTGCGCAACTGCTTCTCGGCTTCGAGCTGTGTTTCGAACCCCAGCAAACCCAGACCGGCACTGGAGCCCGGTGCGCCTTCCAGGCCCAGCGGATCGTGCACCTGCTCGCCGAGCATTTGCAGACCGCCGCAGATCCCCAGCAGCTTGCCGCCGTAACGCAGGTGACGGCGAATGGCGGTTTCCCAGCCATTGGCGCGCAGATACGCCAAGTCACTGCGCACACTTTTCGAGCCCGGCAGGATGATCAGATCAGCCGGGGGAATCGCTTGCCCCGGGCCGATGAATTGCAGATCAACTTGCGGATGCAGACGCAACGGATCGAAATCGGTGTGGTTGCTGATACGCGGCAGCACCGGCACCACCACTTTCAAAACTTGCTCGGCCTTGTCGGTCTGGCGCTGGTCAATGCCGTCCTCGGCCTCCAGATGCAAGTCCATCACGTACGGCAGCACGCCCACCACCGGTTTGCCGGTGCGCTGTTCCAGCCAGTCGAGGCCCGGTTGCAGCAAGGCGATGTCGCCGCGAAAGCGGTTGATGATGAAACCTTTGACCCGCGCCTGTTCGCTCGGTGACAGCAGTTCCAGCGTGCCCACCAGATGAGCGAAGACGCCGCCACGATTGATATCGGCAATCAACAGCACCGGGCAATCCACCGCTTCGGCGAAGCCCATGTTGGCGATGTCGCCGGCGCGCAGATTGATCTCGGCCGGCGACCCCGCACCTTCGACCATCACCAGCGGATAGGCGGCACTCAAACGTTCGTGGGAGGCGAGCACCGCCTGCATGGCGATGGCTTTGTAGTCGTGATAGGCGACGGCGTTCATGCTGGTGACCGCTCGACCGTGAATGATGACTTGGGCGCCGGTGTCGCTGTTGGGCTTGAGCAGCACCGGGTTCATGTCAGTGTGCGGTTCAAGGAACGCCGCCTGGGCTTGCACCGCTTGCGCGCGACCAATCTCGCCGCCGTCGGCAGTCACTGCGCTGTTGAGCGCCATGTTCTGCGGTTTGAACGGCACCACGGCAACGCCCTGACGGGTTGCCCAGCGGCACAGCGCCGTCACCAGCGTGCTTTTGCCGGCGTCGGAGGTGGTGCCTTGCACCATTAATGTGGTCATGCTGGTTTTTCCATGGAGCAATGCTTGGCGAATGCTTGCAGGGCTTGCTCAAGGCGCGCCTCGTCGGCGGCATCGACGGGCAGGCCGAATCGCAGGCTGCTGTTGTGCGCAAACAGGCGCAGAAGAATGCCGCGTCGAGCCATGAATTCGTGCAACGTGGCAGCCTGTTCGGTGATCAGCCACTGAAACAGCGCACAGCCACCCTGCGGCTTGAAGCCGTGGCGCTCAAGCAGCGCAGCCAATCGTTCGCTGGCCTCGTCGCTGCGGATGCGCTGACGCGTGTGGCCTTCGGTGTCGCGCAGACAGGCCTGACCCAGCACCCGGGTCGGCCCGCTGACTGCCCAGGGCCCGACCTGTTCGGCCAGCAACCGGAGCAACTTGCGCTCGGCCAGCACGAACCCCAGCCGCACACCGGCCAGACCGAAAAACTTGCCGAACGAGCGCAACACGATCAACCCCACTTGATGCGCATGCGGGGCGAGACTCAGCTGCGGCGTGTTGTCCATGAACGCTTCATCGACCACCAGCCAGCCGCCGCGCTGGGCCAGCCGCGCATGCCAGTCGAGCAGGCGCGCCGGGGTCAGATTCAGGCCCGTGGGATTGTTTGGATTGACCACCACCAGCACGTCGAGGCTGTCGAGAAAGAAGTCGACTTCCTGCTCCAGCACCTCACGCACGATATAGCCGCTGCGCCGCCAGGCTTCAGCATGCTCGGCGTAACACGGCGACAGCACGCCGACCTTGCCGGCACGGCGCAATCGCGGCAGCAGTTGAATGGCCATCTGCGAACCGGCCACCGGCAACACCTGGCTGGCGCCGTAGTAATCGCAGGCGGCCTGCTCCAGACCGTCATCGTTTTCCGGCAGGCGCGCCCACGCCCGCAGCGGAATCTCCGGGACCGGAAACGGCCACGGCGCAAGACCCGTGGACAGGTCGAGCCAGTCTTCTTCCGCGATGCCGTATTCGAGCGCCGCCCTGCGCAACCGGCCACCGTGCTCAAGCATAGAATTCAGCCCCCACGCAGAGAATCAGCAGCCATAACCATACCCCGCGCTGGACCAATTGCCAGCCGCGATCAATGGAATCGGCATCCGCCGGTGTGCCCTCGCCCAATTGCGGACGCTCGTGCAGCTCGCCGTGGTAAATCGCCGGCCCGCCCAGTTCGACACCCAGCGCACCCGCGCCGGCGGCCATCACCGGGCCGGCGTTCGGGCTGTCCCATTTCGGCGCCTGGGTGCGCCAGCATTTCAACGCCAGTCGGGTTTTGCCGAGCAGCGCGTAGGTCAACGCTACCAGCCGCGCAGGAATGTAGTTGAGGACGTCGTCGATTTTTGCCGCCGCCCAGCCGAAACGCTCGAAACGCTCGTTGCGATAGCCCCACATCGCGTCGAGCGTATTGCTCAAACGGTAGAGCACCACGCCCGGCGCACCGGCCACGGCAAACCAGAACAGCGCGGCAAACACCGCATCGCTGCCGTTTTCCAGCACCGACTCGGTGGCGGCGCGGGCGACGGCGGTGCTGTCCAGCTCATCGGTCTGACGGCTGACCAGATAACCCACACGCTTGCGCGCCTCTGCCAGATCATCGGCGCGCAAAGCCTTGGCCACCGGCTCGACGTGCTCACCCAGGCTGCGCATGCCGAGGGCGCAATACAGCGCAAGAATCTCGACGATCCAGCCCACGTAAGGCGCCCAGGAAAACGCCGTGGCCAGCAGGGTCAGCGGCAACACCGCGATTACCCACGCGGTGACGCCATGGCTGCGCCAGCCACGACCAGCGCTATTGAAACGTTGCTCGATGCGCCCGGCGAAATTGCCGAACGCCACCAGCGGATGCCAGCGTTTCGGTTCACCCAGCAGCGCATCCAGCGCAACCGCGGCGACACTCAACAACGCCACACTCATTGACTCACTCCCCAAAAATTTTCGTACAGCAGCTCATTGAGCGGACGCGCCTGCGCCCACCCTTCGAGTACCAGCATCGGCGCCGGATAGAATTCCTTGACCGGCCCCAGGCAAAGCACCGCCAGCGGCTTGGCCCCGGCCGGCAGTTTCAGCAGATCGGCCAGCGCCTGCGGCTCGAACAGCGACACCCAGCCCATGCCCAGGCCTTCGGCACGCGCGGCCAGCCACAGGTTCTGGATCGCGCAGGACAATGAGGCCATGTCCATTTCCGGCAGCGTGCGACGACCAAAGATGTGTTTTTCGCGATCGTCCATCAACGCGGCAACCAATACTTCGGCGCAGTCGTTGATGCCCTCGACCTTGAGTTTCATGAATTCGTCGCTGCGCTCGCCGAGGGCTTCGGCGGTACACACGCGTTCTTCTTCAACAAGGTTCTGGATCTGGCCACGTAGAGCGCGGTCGCTGATGCGGATGAAGCGCCACGGCTGCATCAGGCCGACGCTCGGTGCCTGGTGTGCGGCTTCAAGCAATCGTCGCAACACGTCAGGCTCGACCGTACCGCCGCTGAAGTGGCGCATGTCGCGGCGTTCGGCGATGGCGCGGTAGACCGCTTCGCGCTCGGCGTCAGTGAAGGCGTTGTCGGTCATGGCACCAACAGTGCGGCAATCGCCGACGGATTCGACGGGAAGTAAAAGTGCACGTACGAGGCGGTCATCCGCCCTTCCCGGTAAACAGCTTCCGCGCCGCGCCCGCCGTTGGGGCTGTGGCCACGGGCAATCGGCGTCAGTTCGGTGGTGGTCAGGGAATGGTGATAGGTATGGCCGCGCAACAAGCCTTCCGGCAGGTCGACCTCTTGCAAGGCCAGTGCGGCGAGGCGCTTTTGCATCACGGCGTCGCCACTCAACAGGCCGACCAAATCAGCGCGGGTGCCTTCGACATCCGTCAACGAGTCGAGCAGATAAAGCATGCCGCCACATTCGGCGAGCAGCGGTTTGCCGGCCGCATGATGCGCGCGGATCGCTTTGAGCATGTCAGTGTTCTGCGCCAAGGCAACGTGGTGCAATTCCGGATAACCGCCAGGCAGGTACAAGCTGTCGGCTTCAGGCAATTGCGCATCGCGGATCGGCGAGAAGAAACTCAGCTCGGCGCCCATCGCCCGCAGCAGATCGAGACTGGCGCCGTAGGTAAAAGCGAAGGCTTCGTCGCGGGCGACGGCAATTCGCACGCCTTCGAGCAGCTTTTCGGTCTCTACGATTGCTGGCGCGGCGAATTCCACGGCCGGTGGCAGCGCTACCTCGCAAGTGCCGGCCAGCGCTTCGGCGGCGGCGTCGAGGCGCAGGTCGAGGTCATTGAGTTCGCTGGCCTGCACCAGGCCGAGATGGCGGCTCGGCAGTTCGATCCCGGTTTCCCGGGACAACGCGCCGTACCAGCGCAGGCCTTCGGTGAGGCTGCCTTCGAGCAATTGCGCATGGCGCACGGTACCGACGCGGTTGGCCAGCACGCCGGCGAACGGCAAGTCCGGCTGATAGCGCGCCAAGCCCAGCGCCAGTGCGCCGAAGGTCTGCGCCATGGCCGTGCCGTCGATCACGCCGAGCACCGGCACACCGAAATGCCGCGCCAGATCGGCGCTCGACGGCGTACCGTCAAACAAACCCATCACGCCTTCGATCAGGATCAGATCGGCTTCGGCGGCGGCTTCCCACAACAGGCGACGACTTTCCTGCTCGCCGACCATCCACATGTCCAGTTGATAAACCGGCGCACCGCTTGCGCGCTCGAGGATCATCGGGTCGAGAAAGTCCGGGCCGCATTTGAATACGCGGACCTTGCGCCCCTGATTGCGATGCAGACGGGCCAGCGCAGCGGTGACGGTGGTCTTGCCCTGACCGGAGGCCGGCGCGGCGATCAGTACCGCCGGGCAGTGACGTGGTTGATTCAAAGTTCGACGCCTTTCTGCGCTTTGATGCCGGCCTGGAAGGCGTGCTTGATCATGCCCATTTCGGTGACGGTGTCGCCCATCTCGATCATTTCCGGCTTGGCGGCGCGGCCGGTGACGATCACGTGTTGCATCGGCGGACGGGCCTGCAGATCGCTGAGCACCTGATCCAGATCGAGATAACCGTGCTTGAGGGCAATGTTCAGTTCATCGAGCACCACCAGACCGATCGACGGATCGCGCAGCAGCTCGCGGGAGACTTCCCAGGCCGCTTCGGCGGCGGCGATGTCGCGCTGACGGTCCTGGGTTTCCCAGGTGAAGCCCTCGCCCATCACATGAAAACGCACTTGCTCGGGGAAGCGGCGGAAGAACAGCTCTTCACCGGTGCTGTTGCGGCCCTTGATGAACTGCACCACGCCGCACTGCATGCCGTGGCCCATGGCGCGGGCGAGCATGCCGAATGCCGAGCTGCTTTTGCCTTTGCCGTTGCCGGTCAGCACCAGCACCAGGCCGCATTCGTCTGGCGAATTGGCGATGCGCTCATCGATCACGGCTTTTTTGCGCTGCATGCGCGCGAGATGGCGCTCGTCGCGTTCGGGGGAATCAGTCATGGGGGAGCTCTCCGTTGAGGCTGGATAACGGCGGGCAGGCACAAGAATAGACGGCAACAAGCCTGGCATCGCCCACCGTGATGCCGCTGGATGGATCAGGCCGGTCTCCGGGCTCATGAGCGGCTTGCGCCTGGCTGCGCGCCTTCCCGCTTTTACGCAGTGGCATCAGACGCAGCTTTTACTCATTTACCGTTGCGGGGGCAGCGCCGGGATCGTGAGGGTTCATCGCTTGAAGACCCGCCTCACCGGCTTCCCTGTTTCACTCTGTCGACATGCGCCACAGAGCACCTGAAACAAGCCGCGAAGGTTAGAGGGTTGGGGGTGGAGCGTCAATTGAAGAGGGGCTTGTGCGGCGAATAACTGCCGCCGATCAATTAACTGACGCCAATCTTGTGCCACACTGCCAGCAGTAATATCAAAGAGCCATGCTCTTTGACTGCAGAGAGCCCATCACAATAACAAGGGAGAGCCCCATGCAAGGCATGATCATCAGCAATCCGCGGCTGGAATTCCTGCGCCCGGTGCTGGAACGCTGGTTTGACTGTATCGACCGCTACAACGCCGTGCGCGGCGACAATGACACGCCCTACTGGCACGACGAAAAAGCCAATCTCGGCCTGCTGTCGGCCGCCGCGTGGATGGCTGAACTGGTCACGCTGCGCGACACTGCCACCCGCAAACAGAACGAAGAGGGCGAGCGCAACGCCCGCGCCGATTTGTTTATTGCTGGCACCGAGGATCGCGCCTTCATTCAGGCGACCCAACGCTGGCCGCGCGTCACCAGCCTGAATCTGACCCAGGCCCTGGCGGATATCACCAGCGACGCCAAGCGCATCAGCTACGCCAGCGACTTGAAACTCGGCTGCCTGTTCGTCGCCCCGCAAAAAGCCCAGCACAGCGCCAGCCCGGAGGAATTGCAGGACATGGTCGACGACCTGCAGAAGGAACACACCTGCGCCGTCGCCTGGTATTTCCCCTACGCCTACCGCAAATTGCGCAGCGAAGCCGGCAACTATCACCCCGGCATTGCCGTGCTGTTCAAGGAAGCCCGCGGCTGAGGGTTGAACCATCGGGCTTGTGCGCTTCTCTATGTTTAGGAATGCATTCATAGGGAAGATCAGCAATGCGCAAGCCCCAGCTCGTTTTCGTCATCATGATCGCCGGAGGGCTCGCCGCCTGTGGTGAATCCTCCAGCTTGCAAGTCTCTGACGGCACCGGCCCGTCACCGAAACTGCCCGAACCGAACAAGACCCTGATTCCGACGGTGAACATCGCCCCGGCCATCGGCTGGCCGGCCGGCGCGAAACCGACGGCGGCGGCAGGCACGCAGGTGGCAGCCTTTGCCGAAAATCTCGATCACCCACGCTGGCTCTACGTGCTGCCCAATGGCGACGTGCTGGTGGCGGAAACCAACGCCCCGCCCAAACCCGACGACAGCAAAGGCATTCGTGGCTGGGTGATGAAAAAAGTCATGGGCCGCGCCGGTGCCGGCGTGCCCAGCCCGAACCGCATAACCCTGCTGCGCGATGCCGATCATGACGGCGTGGCCGAGACCCGCACGGTGTTCCTGCAGAACCTCAATTCGCCGTTCGGCATGACCCTGGTCGGCAATGATCTATACGTCGCCGATACCGATCGCCTGCTGCGCTTTAACTACGAGCCCGGCGCGACCGAAATCAAGAGCCAGCCGATCAAGGTCGTGGATTTGCCTGGCGGCACGCTCAACCATCACTGGACCAAGAACGTCATCGCCAGCAAAGACGGCAGCAAGCTGTACGTCACCGTCGGCTCGAACAGCAACGTCGGCGAAAACGGCCTCGATCAGGAAGAGGGCCGTGCGGCGATCTGGGAAGTAGATCGCGCCACCGGCAACCATCGGATTTTCGCTTCGGGCATCCGCAACCCCAACGGCCTGGCCTGGGAGCCGCAAAGCGGTGCGCTGTGGACTGCCGTGAACGAGCGCGACGAAATCGGCAGCGACCTGGTGCCGGACTACATCACGTCGGTCAAGGACGGTGGCTTCTATGGCTGGCCGTTCAGCTACTACGGCCAGCACGTTGATGTGCGCGTGGAACCCCAGCGGCCGGACATGGTGGCCAAGGCCATCGCTCCGGACTACGCCGTCGGCCCGCACACCGCATCACTGGGGCTGACCTTCGCCGAGGGCAATCGCTTGCCGGCACAGTTCAAGGAAGGCGCATTCATTGGCCAGCACGGCTCGTGGAACCGCAAGCCGCACAGTGGCTACAAGGTGATCTTTGTGCCGTTTGCCGCTGGCAAGCCGAGCGGAACGCCGGTGGACGTGCTGACCGGATTTCTCGACAAGGACGAGAACGCTTTGGGTCGCCCGGTCGGCGTGGTGATCGATCAGCAAGGTGGGTTGCTGGTAGCCGATGATGTGGGGAACAAGGTGTGGCGGGTGTCAGCGGCCCGCTAATGTATTGCAGGCATTAAAAAACCCGTGGGAGTCATTCAGCTCCCACGGGTTTTTAAGTATCTGGATTACGGGTTGTGCGCCAGATGCTCCGGCTGCAGAACGCGCTTGGCGCTCAGATAGGCTTTCTGCCAATACGCTTTTGACAGACTGTCCAGCTTCACCGTCCCGCCAGTGGCTGGTGCATGAACGAAGCGCCCTTCCCCGACGTAGATCCCCGCATGGCTGACCTGAGAGCCGCCATTGGTGGCGAAGAAGATCAGGTCGCCGGTCTGCAGCCCTTCCTTGCCGACGTTCGGCGCCTGCATGACGATCATCTCGCGGGTCGAACGCGGCAGGCTGATGCCGGCGGCATCGCGGTAGACGAAACCGATCAGGCCACTGCAATCAAAGCCCGAATCCGGCGTATTGCCGCCCCAGCGATAAGGCGTGCCGACCAGCCCCAGCGCGCGGAACAGCACGTCTTCGGCAGCAGGCGAAAAGGTCTGGGAGGATCCGAATACGATCGGAGCGCGAACCACCGGCGCAGGCGGCGGAGTGCGGCTGGCGCAGGCGCTGAGCAGCGCGGCGAAGAACATCAAGGCAAAGCGGGCCGACATCGTCATATGCAGAACATCCTGATCTGGCTGCGGCTTTGACTGCCGATTCGATAGAAAACAAAACCGCCTGCGTTGGGACGCAGGCGGTTTGCCATCAATATAGATCAGGATTCTAGCGGCTACGCGGCAAACTTCAAGTAAGACTTTAACTTCACCTTGTAAAGTTTAGGTCTATTGCGATTGAAGGGCCGCTTTGTCGCCACCAGCGTGGCGACAAATGCGTGATTACTTGCGAGCGGTAACCACGGTTGGAGCGTTCGCCAAAGCGCGTTTGGCTTCGATAAAGGTCTTGCTCCAGTAGCTGTCGCCCAGGCTGTCGATGCGAACACCGCCGCTGCGACGAGAGCTGGAATGGATGAACTGGTTGTCGCCCAGGTAGATCCCGGCGTGGCTTACACGACCGCGACGACCATTGGTGGCGAAGAACAACAGATCGCCTGGCTCAAGGTTGCTGCGCGAAACCAGCGGCGCATCCACGTTGATCATTTCGCGAGTGGAGCGTGGCAGGTTCATGCCGGCTTCTTCGCGGAACAGATAGCCGATGAAACCGCTGCAATCGAAACCGGCTTCAGAGGTACCGCCGAAACGGTAACGGGTACCGATCAGGGACATGCCGCGTTCGAGGATGCTGTCGGCCAGAACCGGAAGCTGGTAAGGCTTCTTGCCGTTGAAGTCGGCGAGTTCTTTTTCGGTGTCCAGCTCTTCCTGGTAAATAACGGAAGACTGGGCGGTGGCAGAGTTTTTTACCTGTTGTTGCTGCTCTTGATTAACAGGTGAATGAGCAGCGCAACCGAACAACAGGGTGACGAGTGCGAGAGGCACGAGGGGTGCGAAGCGCTTTAGCATGGGCACGACCGTGGCTGATAGTTGTAAAGAAGCCGAGACTATGCCCGCTATCAGCCTCATTTGCAAATTCAATCGATCTTTTTGTGACTTCCCGGTTTCTCGTTAACATCTAAGCGCTTAAGCCTATTTGAATCGAGACGCGGCCTGTGCAACCCACAGGAAAGCGGGTTTTCTGGCGCCTGAAATATGCCGAAACCGGCTGAAAGCCCCGGTTTTACCAGCCCAGCGTTTCTTTCAGGAAGGGAATGGTCAGCTTGCGCTGAGCCTGCAAAGAGGCCTGATCGAGCTGCTCCAGCAGATCGAAAAGCGCGCTCATGCTGCGGGTACCGCGAGTCAAAATAAAATGCCCGACTTCATCGGTCAGGTGCAGACCGCGACGGGATGCGCGCAATTGCAGGGCACGCAATTTGTCTTCATCGGAGAGAGGACGCATCTGGAAGATCAGCGCCAGGGTCAGGCGCGATTTCAGGTCGGCGAGTTTGATCGGCAGTTCACGCGGCGAAGTGGATGCCGCGATCAGCAGACGGCGACCGCTGTCACGCAGACGGTTGAACAGATGAAACATCGCCTCTTCCCAGTCCGCCTTGCCGGCAATAACCTGCAAGTCATCCAGGCAGACCAGTTCGTACTGTTCGAGGTTGTCGAGAATTTCGATGCCGCGATCCATCAACTCGGCCAGCGGCAGGTACACCGCCGGTTCACCCATCTGCTCGAAACGCAGGCATGCAGCCTGCAACAGATGCGTACGTCCTACCCCGTGCTTGCCCCACAGATAGATCAGGCTTTCGGTCCAGCCGGCGTCGGCTTCGCATAGACGCTCGACATAGCCGAGTGCAGCGGCATTGGCGCCTGGGTAGTAGTTGATGAAGGTGGCGTCGTCACGCAGACGCACACCTAGGGGCAGCTGAATCGGTTTCATGCTGACTGAACAGTTCCCAAGGAACCGTTAGTGGCCTCTGTGTAAAGTGAGCGAAGTTTATACCCGTGAAGCGGAGCGCACAATGCGACAGACCCCAAGCAAAATCAAAGGTTTGCGTTAACGTGCTGGTTTTATGACAGTTTCTTTGGCGCCATGGCCTGCAGGAGACGGGCCAACCCGGCAATCCACCGGGCAGCCCGCGCGTCACGATTACAACTCCGGCTCATCCACCCCGCTATAGATGTCGGAATCCTTGTACAGATCGTGGACGTGTCGCACCAGCACCATGATCACCGCCGCCACCGGCAATGCCAGCAGCACACCGGTGAAGCCGAACAGCTCGCCACCGGCCAGAATCGCGAAAATCACCGCCACCGGGTGCAGACCGATCCGATCCCCCACCAGCAAAGGCGTCAGCACCATGCCTTCCAGTGCCTGGCCGACCATGAACACCGCGACGATCCCGATCATCGGATACAGATCGCCACCAAACTGGAACAACCCGGCAATCAGCGCCGCGCCGATGCCGATCACAAACCCCATGTACGGCACAATCGCCGCCAGCCCTGCAATCAGACCGATCAACAGGCCCAGCTCCAGCCCGACAATCATCAGACCGGCCGCATAGATCACGCCCAACGCCAGCATCACCAGCAACTGCCCGCGCACGAACGCGCCCAGCACTTCATGGCACTCACCCGCCAGCGCCACCACACGCTCTTCGCGATCACGGGGCAACAGGCCACGGATCTTGGCCATCATCACGTCCCAGTCACGCAGCAGGTAAAAGCTCACCACCGGGATCAGCACCAGATTCGCCAGCCAGCCGATCAGTGCCAGGCTCGAGGCCGTCGCCTGACTCAGCACCACACCGACGATGTCGGTGGTCTGGCCCATGTGTTCGCTGATCGCGGCTTTGACCTTGTCGAACTTCCAGAAGCCGTCAGACAGCCCCAGCTTCGATTGCGCCCATGGCACGGCAGTGTGCTGCAACCAGTCGAGCATTTGCGGCGCCAGTTCATACAGCCGTACTAATTGCTTGGCGAGCATCGGCACCAGCACCAGCAACAACGCAGTGACGATCAGGGTGAACAAGGCGAACACCGCGATAACACCCCAGGTGCGAGACAGCCCCAGGCGTTCCAGACGATCGACGAGCGGATCGAACAGATAGGCGAGCAGCAGCGCCACCAGAAACGGCGTAAGGATCGGATGCAGCAACCAGACAAACGCGCAAAGCAGGAGCACCCCACCGAGCCAGAACCAACGCCGCGTATCGGCCATGTAACACTCCATTGCTTATATATAAGAAAGAAAAACTACCAGCGGAACCGCAAGGACGGCGCCGCCGGTGTCGGTGTCGGCGCAACGGTTGGCGCCGCCCCGACGACCGCAGGCTGAGGCGCAGCCACCGGAGCCGGTGCCTCGGCCGGCAGTTCCTGCAACTTCGCCAGCGACAATTGCGCTCGCAATTGATCGGCACTGCCGTTGACCCGATAGAGGATGCGATCGGCATCGACACTCTGCAGACGCACGCCGAACGGTTCGAGTAACCGCAGCAGCGCTGCGTAGTGCTCCAGATTCATGCCCTGCACTTCCAGGGTCTGCTGGCCGGACGCGCCCGGCTTGGCCACAAAGCGTGGCGCCAGACGTTCAGTGACCGCCAGCATCACCGCATCGGCCACCGCCGCCTGATCCGCGCCCTGCACGTTGCCCGCCTCTTTTTTATCGCCCAGCCACAATTGCCATTTGGCCTGCCATTGCCCGCTTTCTTCGCGCGCATGCACGGCGAGCAAGGCGTCAGCGTTATAGCGCTCGGAAGCGTTACGCAGCGGCGCCGGGTCGGCCCCTTCAAGCGCAGGCGCGGTTGCGACCAATTGCTCACTCAAGTCCGCCAAAGGCAGGCGCAACGGCAATCCACGGTGCTGGGCGGCGCGGCGCAACGGTGCGGCACTGGCCTGACCGTCGCCCACCAGGCTCGAACCCTCGGTCGAATCGTTCAGCCACCAGCTCAGGATCGAGGGCCGATTGGCACCCCACAGCGCCAGCCCGGCGCGGCGCAACGCCTGCTCGGTGGTTCCCGGGTCGAAATCGACTTTCAGCACTTCCGGCGGCCCGGCATCGAAACCGAACTGACTGATGATCTGCTGCGGATCCTTGCGAACCGGCGCCAGCCCCGGGTTCTGCGGGGCCTTCGGGTCACCGGTCAGGCGCAGCACCAGCGTATCCAGCGCAGCCTGGGTCGCGCGATCGCGCTCCTCTGGCGACTGGCCAGTGACCGGTTCGCGCACCTGATAAAGACCTTTGAGATTTTCCGCCTGGGTCGCCAGGCTGATCAGAGACAAACCACCCACTAACAGCAATTTACAAAAACGCATGGAGAATTCCCGTCGACAAGAGCGGCTGGAACAGGCCGCGTGCACCGTTGTGGCAAGCCTGTGACCACAGGCCGTCGCAAAACATTCACACGCGGTCGGTAAGTTTTTGCACAGTCCTAACGATAGACGGTTCCTTATACAGGCACCCGTGATGTCATCCACAGCGTCAATTGCAAAATTTTTCCATCGATATGCCCCTGCCCGTCGGCGTGAGGATGGCCGCTGCCCCTCAAGCCTGATAAAATCGCGCGCCTTCGCAGACCGGCAACAGCCGGGCACCCCGAACTTCGCGTGAGGCAATCGCCCCTGTCGGATTCGGCGTTCCCGCTGAACTCGGTCGTTACCCCTGAATCCCCTCCCCTAAAGGCCTGGATCATGAGCAAGCAACCCTCCCTGAGCTACAAGGACGCCGGTGTAGACATCGACGCCGGTGAAGCATTGGTCGAACGCATCAAGAGCGTCGCCAAGCGCACTGCGCGCCCGGAAGTCATGGGCGGCCTGGGCGGTTTCGGCGCCCTCTGCGAGATCCCGGCCGGTTACAAGCAGCCGGTACTGGTTTCCGGTACTGACGGCGTCGGCACCAAGCTGCGTCTGGCGCTGAACCTGAACAAGCACGACAGCATCGGTCAGGACCTGGTCGCCATGTGCGTCAACGATCTGGTGGTGTGCGGCGCCGAGCCGCTGTTCTTCCTCGACTACTACGCCACCGGCAAGCTGAACGTCGACGTAGCGGCCACCGTGGTTACCGGTATCGGTGCAGGCTGCGAACTGGCTGGCTGCTCGCTGGTCGGCGGCGAAACCGCTGAAATGCCGGGCATGTACGAAGGCGAAGACTACGACCTGGCCGGCTTCTGCGTCGGCGTCGTGGAAAAAGCCGAAATCATCGACGGCTCGAAAGTCGCCACCGGTGATGCCCTGATCGCCCTGCCATCGTCCGGCCCGCACTCCAACGGCTACTCGCTGATCCGCAAGATCATCGAAGTGTCCGGTGCCGACATCGAAACCGTTCAGCTCGACGGCAAGCCGCTGACCGAACTGCTGATGGCTCCGACCCGCATCTACGTGAAGCCGCTGCTCAAGCTGATCAAGGACACCGGTGCGGTCAAAGCCATGGCCCACATCACCGGTGGCGGCCTGCTGGACAACATCCCACGCGTTCTGCCAAAAGGCGCTCAAGCCGTGGTTGACGTGGCCAGCTGGACTCGCCCGGCCGTCTTCGACTGGCTGCAAGAGAAAGGCAACGTCGACGAAACCGAAATGCACCGCGTGCTGAACTGCGGCGTGGGCATGGTGATCTGCGTGGCTCAGGAGCACGTTGAAGTTGCCCTGAACACCCTGCGTGACGCCGGCGAGCAGCCTTGGGTCATCGGTCAGATCGCTGTCGCTGCCGAAGGCGCGGCTCAGGTCGAACTGAAGAACCTCAAGGCTCACTGATGTCCCAGACCTGTGATGTCGTGGTGCTGTTGTCTGGCACCGGCAGTAACTTGCAGGCCCTGATCGACAGCACGCGGACCGGCGACAGCCCGGTCCGCATCGCTGCGGTGATTTCCAACCGCGCCGACGCCTACGGCCTGCAACGCGCCAGTGACGCGGGTATCGCCACCCGCTCGCTGGATCACAAGGGATTCGAGGGCCGCGAGGCCTTCGATACCGCGCTGATCGAACTGATCGACGAATTCAACCCCAAACTCGTGGTACTGGCCGGCTTCATGCGCATTCTCAGCGCTGACTTCGTCCGTCACTACCAGGGTCGCCTGCTCAACATCCACCCGTCGCTGCTACCCAAATACAAAGGGTTACACACTCATCAGCGCGCGCTGGAGGCCGGCGACGCCGAACACGGCTGCTCCGTGCACTTCGTCACCGAGGAACTCGATGGCGGACCACTGGTCGTACAGGCAGTAATCCCGGTAGAGTTGCACGATTCGCCGCAAAGTCTGGCGCAGCGGGTTCACGCTCAGGAACACCTGATCTACCCGATGGCCATACGCTGGTTCGCCGAAGGACGGCTGAGCCTCGGCGAGCAAGGTGCTTTACTGGATGGCCAGCCACTGCCGGCCAGCGGTCACTTGATTCGAAACTAGGAGATATTATGCGTCGCGCCCTGCTCTTCGCTTGCGCTCTGCTCGCCCTGCCCTTCGCGCAGGCGGCAGACCTTCAACCGTTCTCCGCCAGCTACACCGCCGACTGGAAACAGCTGCCCATGAGCGGCACCGCCGAGCGCAGCCTGACCAAACAGGCCAACGGCGTCTGGAAGCTCAGCTTCAAAGCCTCGATGATGATTGCCAGCCTGTCCGAGGAAAGCACCCTGACCCTGGACAAGGACACCCTGCTGCCACAGTCCTACCACTTCGAACGCGGTGGTCTGGGCAAGGCGAAAAAGGCTGACCTGGACTTCGACTGGGCCAACAAGCTGGTGACCGGCACCGACCGCGGCGACGCGGTGAAAATCCCGCTCAACCGCGGCATGGTCGACAAATCCACCTATCAACTGGCGCTGCAGCATGACGTGGCCGCCGGCAAGAAAAGCATGAGCTATCAGGTGGTCGATGATGGCGAAGTCGATACCTACGACTTCCGCGTGCTGGGTTCGGAAAAAGTCGAAACCAAGGCCGGCCAGATCGATGCGATCAAGGTCGAGCGCGTTCGCGATCCGACACAAAGCAAGCGCATCACCGTCCTGTGGTTCGCCAAGGACTGGGATTACCTGCTGGTTCGCCTGCAACAGGTCGAAACCGACGGCAAGGAGTACAACATCATGCTCCTCGACGGCACGGTCAACGGCAAGACCGTCAAAGGCAGCTGATCCGACGCAAAATCAAAAAGCCCCGCAAATGCGGGGCTTTTTTTCGCCTGTCGAACGCTGATCAGACCGAGAACCTGGCCACCATGCTGTTCAGGTCCACCGCCAGCCGCGACAGCTCCTGACTCGCGGCACTGGTCTGATTGGCCCCGGCAGACGTCTGCATCGCCAGGTCGCGGATGTTCATCAGGTTGCGGTCCACTTCCCGCGCCACGGCCGCTTGCTCTTCCGACGCACTGGCGATCACCAGATTGCGCTCGTTGATCAAGGTAAACGCCGAAGCGATTTCCTCCAGCGCAACGCCGGCGGCCTTCGCCAGCTCCAGGGTCGAGCGCGCCCGGACGTTGCTCTGCTGCATCGAGCTGACCGCCGAATCGGTGCCCTGCTGGATGCCGCCGATCATCTGCTCGATCTCCCGCGTCGACTGCTGAGTGCGATGGGCCAGCGCCCGCACTTCATCCGCCACCACCGCAAAACCCCGTCCGGCATCACCCGCCCGGGCGGCCTCGATCGCCGCGTTCAATGCCAGCAGGTTGGTCTGTTCGGCAATCGAGCGGATCACGTCCAGCACCTTGCTGATGCTGTAGACCTTCTGCGCCAGATCCTCCACTTGCGTGGCATTGGCGGTGACATCGTCCGCCAGCAGCTCGATGGACGACACGGTCTGCTGCACCTGCTCGCGGCCATGCTGGGCAATACGATCAGACTCACGGGACGCCTCGGAAGTCGCGACGGCATTGCTCGCCACCTCCTCCACCGCCGCCGTCATCTGGTTGACCGCCGTAGCCGCCTGTTCGATTTCCAGGCTCTGCTGATGCAGCCCCCGCGTCGCGTCTTCAGTGACGCAACTCAACTCCTCTGACGCCGAGGCCAGTTGACTGGAGGACTCCGAGATCTGGCGGATAGTGTCGCGCAGGTTGTGCTGCATGCTCTTGAGCGCGTGCAGCAGCCGCGCCGGTTCGTCCTTGCCGGAAATGCTGATATCCCCGGTCAGATCGCCACCGGCCACCACTTCCGCGACATTGAGCGATTGCGACAGCGGCAGCACGATGCTGCGGGTCAGCAACAACGCCAGCGCGATGGTGATCAGCGCAGTGATGCCGATCATCACCCCGACCCACACCCGCGAGTTGGTGAACACCAGCCGTGCGGCCTCTGTGGCGAGGTTGGCGTTGTGCTTGTTCAACTCGACCAGCTCACGCAGGGTCACTGCAATTTCATCCGCCAGTGGGCTCATCTGTCCGTTGAGAATGGCGGCCGCCTCTTCCACTCGTCCCTGAGCAGACAACGTCATCACCTGCGCCTGCAGCTCCAGGTACTTGTGTTCGGCAACCCTGAAGCGGTCGAACAACGCACGCTCTTCAGGCAGTACGATCAACACGTCATAGCGCTGCTGGGCCTCACTCAAGACACCGCGCAACTCATTGAGCTTGGCCACGTTCTGCTCCAGCGCCTGCGGATCGCGATTGAGCAACAGGCGCATGGTCAGCGCGCGCAGGCGCAGCATGTCCTGGCTCATCTCGCCCACCGCCATCACGCTGGGCAGCCAGTTATTGTCGACCTCGTCGGACTGCGCACGCATGTTCGACATCTGCAGCAGGGCGAACGCCCCAAGGGCAAACACCATTAGCGCCAACACGCCGAAACCCAGGCCGGCCCTGGGCGCAATATTGAGACTACGGATACTCATTGCTCTGGTTCCTTCCAAAAGCGCTGCATCAACCCTGCAGCTGGTTGCTCTAGAAGGTATCGGCCCTTTTAAAAAATGCGTAAGACCAAAACGCGATATCAAAAGGCCTTGATCCTACGAACCGTCGGCATTAACGATTCAGCGCGGGTTTGCCGGACTTGAGCGCTGTTCGCGGCAATATCGCCAAGAAGTTGTCCCGTGCGACTTTTTTCGCCACCGCTTCCGGCAAGGCGTCGAGAAACGGCTTGAAGCCGTGGATTTCCTTGCCGAGTTTATTGAATCGCCCGACCACGTCCGAACCGAGCATGAAGCGATCCGGGTAGCGCTCCACCAGTTGCACCCAGTCCGCTCGCGGTTGCCCCTTTTCGTCCAGCAGATAAGGCGTCAGCAAGCTCCACGACAGATCAATAAACAGGTTCGGGTACGCCTCCAGCATTCGCGTCAGGGTCGGCAGCAGAAAATCCAGCTGCGTCTGATGACGGTGGATTTCGGCGCTGGTGCCGGCATGCGCCCAGATGAACCGGGTGTGCGGATGATTACGCAGCGGCTCTTCGATTTCCTTCAGGTACAGGGGGTTCTTCTCACGCTTGGAGGTGATGTTGGAATGCAGCATCACCGGCAGATCGTTTTCAGCGGCCAGGTGATAGATGCGGGTCATGGCTTCGTTGTTGGCGCGTGGCGTGTCGCCGGAGGTCAGCGCGGTGAGATCGTCGTGACGGGTGAAGACTTCGCCTATGCCCTGCCACAAGCCGGGATACAGATCGAGCATGCGCTGGATATGCGCGGCGGAGTTCTTGTCGTTGGGGTTGAAGCCTGAAAGAAACGGGTGAAAGTACTGGCGTTGCTCAGGTGTCAGCTTCTGCACCGCGTCGGCGACGATCACGTCAGTCGCGCTGTACCAATAGGCATCGGCATCATCGCCAGCGTAGTAACGCGGACGCTTCGGCTCGTCTTCGTGCCATTTCTTCGCCACGGGAATGCCGGAAATCATCACATGCTCGATGGCATTTTCCTTCATGGCCGTCAGCAATTTCGGCATGCCGGCGGTTTCCTGGAAAAAATCCACGTAATGCAGGTGCGCGTCACTGTAGGTGTAATCCCGGGCACTGGCGGCGCCGGTGAAAGCCATCAGGCAGGCAAGGCTCAAACGAAACACGGACACAAGCATTCTCCGGCAGACAGGCATAGCCTAGACCCTCGCCGGGCGACGAGGGTTCACCCGGCAAGAAAGTGGAACGCGCCTGTGTGGGAAATGCTCTATACCTGCAAGGTCTTTTTTGATCGAATCCCTTTTCCTACAGCTTGCGAGGTTCACATGACCGTTACCGTCAATACCGTGTCCGCCGAAGGTTTTCGCCACACCGTTCAGATCGATGAGCATGAGCTGTTTACAGACGTCCCGACGACTGCCGGCGGCGAAGGCTCGGCTCCGGAACCGCACGATTACTTCGACGCAGCCCTCGGCGCCTGCAAGGCTCTGACCCTGAAGCTGTACGCGAAGAAAAAGGACATCCCGCTGACCGGCGTCGGCGTTGAGGTCAAACGCGACAACAGCCAGGAACAGAAAGGCAAGTACGCCCTGCACGTGACCCTCACCCTCAAGGGCGTGCTCACCGATGCCCAGCGCGAAGAACTGCTGCGCGTCGCCGATCGCTGCCCGATCCACAAGCTGATGACCACCAGCGAAGTCACCATCGAAACCCACGCGCCAGTCGGCTTCGACAGCCAGTAATCACCTCGATGACACCGGCGGGTTATGCTCCACGCATCACCCGCTCAGCCTGGAATGGACCATGGACACCCAACCCCTGATCATCCGCCCGCGCGCCGAAGACGTCGAAGGCCAGCCGATCCTGCGCCCGCTGCCGTCAGCCAAATGCCGCAGCGTCGGGCCTTTCGTGTTTTTCGACCACATGCTCGAAACGGTTTATCCGGCGGGCAAAGGCATGAACATCCGACAGCATCCGCACATCGGTCTGTCGACCCTCACGTATTTGTTCGAAGGACAGATCCAGCACAAGGACAGCCTGGGTTCGGATCAGGTGGTCAGCGCCGGCGATGTCAGCTGGATGACGGCCGGCACGGCGATCGCGCACGTCGAGCGCACGCCCGAACCGCTGTGGGAGCAAAGCTTCAAGATGCACGGCCTGCAAATCTGGCTCGCCTCGCCCAAGGATCACGAACAAGGCCCGGGGCATTACAGCCATCACCCGGCCTCGACCTTGCCGGTCAGCGATAACCTCGGTGTACAGATCCGCATGATCGCCGGGTCAGGCTTTTGCCTGGAATCGCCGGTGCCGGTGCTTTCTCCTACGCTGTATGCCGAACTGAAGATGCAAACCGCGACCACGCTGCTGATCCCGACCGAACATGACGAGCGGGCGCTGTATGTGTTGAGCGGTGATGTGCAATTGAATGGCGAAGCGGTCGAACCCCATGCGCTGGTGGTGTTGCCGGCTGGGGAAGAGATGAGCCTGTTTGCCGAGAGCGACAGTCACGCAGTGTTGTTCGGCGGTGCGCCACTGGACGGGCCACGGCGGATCAACTGGAATTTTGTTGCGAGCGATCCGGCGGCAATCGATGAGGCGCGGCGCAAGTGGGCGGCCGGGGATTGGCCGACGGTGCCGGGGGAAGTCGAGCGGATCGAGCTGCCTAAATCGCGCAGCGAACCGACACCGCTGTAAAGCCACACTCCCACGCCAGGCGTGGGAGTGTGTTCAGCCGATTCAGCCCTTGAACACTTCTTCCAGCAAGTCATGCATCGACTTGAACGCCCGCGCTGCGGTCTTCGCGTCGTACATCATCTTGCCCGGCACATTGGCGTGCGGATCAGTGAACGAGTGCACCGCGCCACCGTAGCTCAGCAACTGCCAGTCCACACCGGCGGCGTTCATCTCGTCCTCGAATGCCGGCAACTGCTCTTTCGGCACCAGCGGGTCCGAAGCACCGTGCAGCACCAACACCGAGCCCTTGATGTTCTTCGCGTCCGCCGGGTTCGGCGAGTCCAGCGTGCCGTGGAACGACACCGCCGCTTTCACCGCAGCACCAGTGCGCGCCAGATCCAGCGCACAGCAACCGCCGAAGCAGAAACCGAATACCGCCAGTTTCGAGGTATCGACCGCCGCCTCGCCCTGCTTCTGCAATTGTTCGAACGCCGCCTGCATACGCTTGCGCAGCAGCGCGCGGTCATTCTTCAGCGGCATCATCGCCGCACCGGCCTGATCAGCGTTCTGCGGACGTACGGCCTGGCCATACACGTCAGCGATCAGCACCACATAACCCTTGGCCGCCACCGATTTGGCGATTTCTTCAGCGCCAGCGCTGACACCCATCCAGTTCGGCGCCATCAGCAGCCCCGGACGCGCGCCTTTGTGCTCGGCGTCGAAGGCCAGGCGACCTTCATAAGGCTGGCCGTCAATCTGATAGACCACGGAACGTACAGTGACTTGGCTCATTTCTGACTCCAGATTGGTTGAATTCCAGAATGAAAAAACCCGCCGAAGCGGGTTTTTCTGCAGCTTGGTTAAACCGACAGTTCAACCAGCAGCTTGTTCAGACGTTTCACGTAAGCGGCCGGGTCTTTCAAGCTGTCGCCCGCCGCCAGGGCGGCTTGGTCGAAGAGGATGTGCGACAGGTCGCTGAAGCGATCTTCGCTGGCCTCGTTGTCGAGCTTCTCGATCAGCGGGTGGCTCGGGTTGAATTCGAAGATCGGCTTCGAATCCGGCACCTTCTGCCCGCTGGCCTCGAGGATCTGACGCATTTGCAGACCCAGGTCCTGCTCGCCGATGGCCAGAATGGCCGGCGAATCCGTCAGGCGATGGGAAACCCGGACTTCGGCAACGGAGTCGCCCAGTGCGGTTTTCAGACGCTCGACCAGACCTTCTTTCGACTTGGCGACTTCTTCCTGGGCCTTCTTGTCCTCTTCCGAGTCCAGGTTGCCCAGATCCAGGTCACCGCGCGCGACGTCGACAAACGTCTTGCCGTCGAAATCGCTGAGGTAACTCATCAGCCACTCGTCGATACGGTCGGTCAGCAGCAGCACTTCGATGCCTTTCTTGCGGAAGACTTCCAGGTGCGGGCTGTTCTTGACCTGCGCGTAGGTTTCGCCGGTGAGGTAGTAGATCTTGTCCTGACCTTCCTTGGCGCGCGCCAGGTACTCGGCCAGACCGACGATCTGCTCGCCGTCGGTGCCGTTGGTCGATGCGAAGCGCAGCAGACCGGCAATTTTTTCCTTGTTGGCGAAATCTTCTGCCGGGCCTTCTTTCATGACCTGACCGAAGTTCTTCCAGAAGCCCTTGTATTGCTCAGGCTCGTTCTTTGCCAGTTTTTCCAGCATGTCCAGCACGCGCTTGGTCAGCGCCGACTTCATCGAGTCGATGATCGGGTCTTTCTGCAGGATTTCCCGCGACACGTTCAGCGACAGGTCGTTGGAGTCGACCACGCCCTTGATGAAGCGCAGGTACAGCGGCAGGAACGACTCGGCCTGATCCATCACGAACACGCGCTGCACGTACAGCTTCAGGCCTTTCGACGCTTCACGCTGGTACAGATCGAACGGTGCGCGGGCCGGCACGTACAGCAGCGAGCTGTACTCGAGCTTGCCTTCAACCTTGTTGTGACTCCACGACAGCGGATTTTCGAAGTCGTGGGCGATGTGTTTGTAGAACTCCTGGTATTCCTCGTCCTTCACTTCAGTGCGAGGACGGGTCCACAGGGCGCTGGCGCGGTTGACGGTTTCCCATTCAACTTCAGGCTTCTCTTCGCCTTCGGCAGCGGCCACTTCTTTTGGCAGCTCGATCGGCAGCGCGATGTGGTCGGAGTACTTCTTGATGATGTTGCGCAGACGCCAGCCATCGGCGAACTCGTCTTCACCGGATTTCAGGTGCAGGACGATGCGGGTGCCGCGTTCCGGTTTGTCGATGGTGGCGACTTCAAATTCGCCCTCGCCTTTCGACGACCAGTGCACGCCTTCGCTGGCAGCGGTGCCGGCGCGACGGCTGTACACGTCAACTTTGTCGGCAACGATGAAGGCCGAGTAGAAACCCACGCCGAACTGACCGATCAGGTGCGAATCCTTCTTCTGATCGCCGGACAGGTTTTTCATGAAATCGGCAGTGCCGGATTTGGCGATGGTACCCAGGTGGGTGATCACATCGTCACGGTTCATGCCGATGCCGTTGTCTTCGAGGGTGACGGTCTGGGCGTCCTTGTCGAAGCTCACACGGATTTTCAGTTCATCGCCACCTTCGAGCAACTCAGGCTTGGCCAGGGCTTCGAAGCGCAATTTGTCGACAGCGTCAGAGGCGTTCGAGATCAATTCGCGAAGGAAGATTTCCTTGTTGGAATACAGCGAATGGATCATGAGGTGCAGCAGTTGCTTCACCTCGGTCTGGAAGCCCAGGGTTTCCTTTTGAGTTTCCACACTCATGGTCATCAAACTCCAATCAGATGGCATTGGCCGCGACCTTGCTGGTCGGCGGCGGGTTGTTCTGTGAGTTGGGGGCGTGGTTCAGGATTTCAAGGGCTCATCGATTTTGAAGTGAGCACGGGCAGTGGCAATCGGTTCGCTTTCGGTACTTTGCCAGGCCGTGACCGCGACGTTGGCCACCCGCCGGCCCTGACGGCAGACCTGACATCGGGCCCAGGTATCGCGAAACTGCCCGGCCCGCAGGTAATCGAGGGAAAAATCGATAATCTTCGGCACACCGGGCGCGCCGGTGAAAATCAGCAGGTGCAGGGCCGCGGACAGCTCCATGAACCCGGCAATTACCCCGCCGTGGATCGCCGGCAATAAAGGGTTACCAATGTTGTCCTTGTTGGCCGGCAGCTTGAACAGCAAGTCATCACCGACCCGCGAACACTCGACGCCGATCAGCCCGGCATAGGGAATCAGCTTCAGGAGCGGCGCGTAGTCACCCTTCTCGTGTGCCTCTTGCAATTGCTGCTTGAAGTCGTCGCTCATGGGGTTTCTCCCTTGATCGCGCCACCGAAGCCTTTGGTGCCTTTCAGGCCTTTGCCCATGCGCATGAAGGTGCCGACGACATGGGCAATCGGTTGCTCGGGATCATCCTGATAGGCAAATCCGCGAGCGAAGATCACATCGGTGGTGACTCGATAACATTGGGCGAAGCCGTAAACATCTTTATGCGGCTCGGCGGCATGCATGTAGTCGATGCGCAGATCGAGGGTCGGGCAGACTTCGAATTCCGGCAGGACGCACAGGATCGACATGCCGCACGCGGTATCCATCAGCGACGTGATCGCCCCGCCGTGGATGACGCCGGTCAGCGGATTGCCGACGATTTGCGCACTGTACGGCAGCACCACAGTCAGGCCTTCGCTACTTGCGCTGTGCACCTTCAATCCCAGCACCTGACAGTGGCGCAGGGCCGAGAGAAACCGTGTCGCACGCTCAAAAACGGGGTTTTCGGCCATTTGATAATTACTCTTGTTAGTGGCTATTCCCAGTAGTGGAAAGAACAGCAAAAGTTCCATTGCAAAACAAACTTATATATCTGAAAGAAATGAGGAACTTAAGCCGTGGGCCTGAGCTCTTAAGGCCAGTAGTTATTTTCCATAAGGAGAAACACCCCATGCGTAAGACTTTAGCTATTGCCTTGATGTTGACCGCTTCCCTCGGTCTCGCTGCCTGCGATAAAAAATCCGAGGACAAAGCTCAAGATGCCAACCAACATGCTGAACAAGCTCAGCAAGACATGAACAAAGCTCAGGATAAAGTGAACGACGCAGCGAAAGAAAACGCCGAAGCTGCCAAAGCTCAGGCCGAATCGAACGCTGCAGCGCAAGAAGAAGCTGCCAAGAAGCAATAAGCCGCTTCTCGACAGCCCAAAAGAAAACCCGCCAAGTGCGGGTTTTCTTTTGCCTGTGGTTTTTGTCCATGCCGTCTTAGAGCAAGACAGTTCTAAAAGTCGGACTAATCATCAGCAACAATGAACACACTAAGCCGACCAGCCAGACCAGACTGCGCAGCTTGGGAATATCCGCCAGGTAGAACCACAAATAGAAAATCCGTGAGATCACGAAGATGATCGCCAATGTATCGATCAGCCATCCCGCTGTCTGCGTGGTATGCGCCATCAGCACGCCAACGGCGAACAGGATGAACGCTTCGATGCTGTTCTGGTGGGCCGCCAGCGCCCGGGCCCCGTAACCGGTGAGTTGCGCCTGCTGCTGACGCGGCAGGTGGTTGTTGTAACCGCCCTGCTCTTTCATGGCCTTGCCGACCGGCATACGCGCCACGTAGATCAACAATGCACTGATAAACACACACCAGAACGGAATACTCATCAAGCAGCCTCTTTGTTCGCTTCGGGCAATGGCGCCTCTGTAGGGGTATAGACCATTACATCGAGCACGTCGGAATGAAACTCCCGGCGATACAACACGAGTACGACGCCTGCGCTCATCAACATGAACAGCCACGGACTGACGAACCACGCCAGCATGCTCATCCCGAAGTAATAGGAACGCAGACCGAAGTTGAACTGGTTGGCCGCCATCGAAATCACCCGAGCCGCCCGCGAGGCGAACGCCTTGCGCTCCTGCTCCGAGACTTGCCGCTCACCGATCATCGGGGCCGAGCCGACCAGAATCGCGGCGAAGTTGTACTGGCGCATGCACCAGCTGAAGGTGAAGAAGGCATAGACGAACACCAGCGCCAGGCACAGCAACTTGATCTCCGACATGCCCTGCGAGGCCTGTTGCACCATCGGAATATCTGCCAGCAATGACACCGCGCGCTCGGAAGCGCCGAGCACGGTCAGAATGCCCGCCAGGATAATCAGCGTGCTGGAGGCGAAGAACGAGGCGTTGCGCTCAAGGTTGCCGATCACGCTGGCATCGGCGATGCGGTTGTCGCGCAGCAGCATGCGGCGCATCCAGTCTTCGCGATACAGGTGCAGCACGCTGGCCAGGCACGCGGTGTCACGGCCCTTCCAGGTGGCATAACGGGTGTAACCGCCCCAGCAGATGACAAACCAGAGCGCGGCCAGCAGGTGGATCAGGTTGGCTTGGATGAACGACATGCAGGTCCTTTGATGATAGCTAGGCAAGTAGCAAGAAAAGTTTCCGCGCAAGCAATAACTTCATAGTTTTACCCTCGCGACATGAACCCAGCTTGGACGCCAGATGAGCGCAAAAGGCACCGCTTATTGAGAATTCTATTGGTCGTGTGCAATCAATAGCTGTCAATTCTGACAGGTGCAAGGTGGACTTCAGCCGAGTAACGTCATTGGAGAATGATCAACCGCCATCCCGGAGCACCAACCATGTCAAAACCAGCTCAGACACGCGCGAAAAAAAGTCGGAACAACCAAGGCTTTGATCCCACGTTTGGTGAAGATGGAGTTGCCTATGATTTTTCCCTCCCAGGGAGCAACACCCTTGATATTGTGGCACGACTCGACGAAGGCAAAATCTTGATGTGGGGAAGCGTCAGATGGGAGGATCGCCTGGACTTCCAGCTGGTTCAACTCCTGGAAAACGGCACCCTGGATACCGGATTCGCCAATAACGGAATATTCACCGGCGGCTTCAAGGATGGTGCTCCCGCGTTTCCATCTGGGGCTCAACGAAATGACGACGGCAGCATTATTCTGATCGGCACCCATTATGGTACTGATGCTCAGAATCAAGCCATCCTGCGCCTTCTTTCAGATGGAACTCGTGATCAAACTTTTGGTGATGACGGCGTAGTGATCGTCCCACCGATTGCGAATCCCAATGTATTGAGCCTGATAGCGATGTCGGCAAATACCTCGAACTCTCCCCTTTCCAACGTTGCAATCGGCCCTGATGGTGCAATCGTATTCACTTCATGGACACTGATCCAAAAATTCTCACACGACGGTTCTCCAGACTTATCGTTCAATGGCAGCGGCAGTCTGAACACCAATTACCGCATCGCAGCTGTGGCCGTATCGAACGACGGAAAGATCACCATTGCAGGCTCCACATTTGACTATGAGGGCCTCATCGCCCGCTACCACCCCAATGGAACACCCGACCAGGGATTTGGGCAGAACGGCGAAATCCGAATCCGAGTGGACGGCGTATACACAGGGTTTTCGAGCATGATGCTGAATCCGGATGGCGGCGTTATTGTCGCTGGATCGCGAGATCTGAATTCGAATGACGTCTGGGGGCGTGAGCGAAGAGGCGTAATTGCTTTTTACAACGCTAATGGCAGCCCCAACCTCGTTTTCAACGGAGGCAAGCCTGTGGTCAGTGAAGCGCCAACAGGAGAGGCCAACGCATGGAGCGCGATAGGTGGAAACACAATCAGTGGAATTGTTGTTGCAGGCCTGCTCGGTCTCAGGAGTTATGAAAGTTCGCTAGTCGCCCGATACGATGTGACAGGCAAACCTGATACCACCTTCGGAACCGCTGGATTTCAAGAAACGAATATCGGGTATGATCGAGAACTATGGGAGTCAGTCGTCGTGCAACCTGACAACAAAATCATTGCATCCGGCAACTGTCGCTACCAATTCAATACGGCTACCGTCGTCCGCTATCTCGCTACCAACAATAGTGTGTGAAATACAAAAAATGCCCCGCATCGATTGATACGGGGCATTTCTGTTTAATCGCTCGGCAGCCGCTTGTGGCGGCCCGGCAGTCTTAGGCGAGTGCTTCGGCGCGCTTGCCCAGCAGGCGGTCGCAAACCACGGCAACCACCAGGGTCATCACGCACGGCACCAGCCACGCCAGACCTTGCTCGCTCAGCGGCAGGTGGGCCAGTTGCGATGGCATCCAGTCAGCCAGACCGGCGCCTTTCAGGGCATCGATGGTACCGAACACAAACGACACCAACATTACCGGGCCCATGATGCGGCTCTGTTCATGCCAGAACGCCGCACAGAAGCTCAGGGCCACCAGCACGATGCACGGCGGGTAGATCGCGGTCAGTACCGGGATCGAGAACGCGATCAGCTTGGTCAGACCCAGGTTGGACACCAGCAGCGAGAACGCCGCCAGAATGATCACCAGAGTCTTGTAGGACAGCGGCAATACGCGGCTGAAGTATTCGGCACAGGCGCAGGTCAGGCCAACCGCTGTCACCAGACACGCCAGGGAAATCAGCACGGCGAGGAAGCCACTGCCCAGCGAACCGAAGGTGTGTTGCACGTAAGCGTGCAGCACCGCCGCACCGTTGGTCGCGCCCGCCGCCACTTCATGGCTGCCGGAACCCAGACGGAACAGGCTGACATACACCAGCGCCAGACCGACACCGGCAATCAGCCCGGCAATGATCGCGTAACGGGTGATCAGCGCCGGCGACTCGACGCCACGGGAGCGGATCGCGTTGACGATGACGATGCCGAACACCAGTGCGCCGAGGGTATCCATGGTCAGGTAACCATTGATGAAGCCCTGGGAGAACGGTGCCGCAACGTATTCCGGAGTGGCCACGCCGATGTCACCGGCCGGCAGTGCGAATGCGGCGATGCCGAGCACGGCCAGAGCGATGATCTTCAGCGGCGCGAGGAAGCGACCGACGGTGTCCAGCAGACGCCCAGGGTAGAGCGAAATGAAGAACACCAGCAGGAAGTACACCGAACTGTAGAGGAACAGTGCCAGCGGGCTCTCGCCGGTCAGCGGCGCCAGACCTACTTCAAAGGAGACGGTCGCGGTTCGCGGGGTGGCGAACAATGGGCCGACGGCCAGGTAGCAAGCCGCTGCCAGTACGCCGCCAGCGATCTTGCCGATCGGGCTGCTCAGGGCGTCCATTGCGCCACCGACCTTGGCCAGTGCGACCACGGTGACCACCGGCAGACCGACCGCCGTGATCAGAAAGCCCAGCGCCGCGATCCAGACGTTAGGCCCGGACTGCAAACCGACGATAGGCGGGAAGATGATGTTGCCGGCCCCGACGAACAGGGCGAATGTCATAAAGCCAAGTGCCAGGATGTCCTGACCTTTCAAAACTTTCATTAAGGAAATACCACACTACTGAATCGGAATTTAGAGGGGGATTTCCCTGTGGGGTTAGGGAAATGCTGTCAATCCGTATAAGACTGACCCGTTTAGCGCGTTGCATGCCTTGTGGGCGGCAGACGCAAAATGGCGGCTAGCCTAACGAATTTGCCCGACAAACGCACTGTTAGAGGGCGAACTATCCGATACGCGACGTTTCTGTGTCGCTTTTTTGCATGTTATTGGGTGAGTGCTTATAAAATTGCCATCGTCCACCCGAACGCCAGAAACGACAAAGGCCACCCGAAGGTGGCCTTTGTTGCTGGAGCAGAGAAGTCAGCCGAAGCTTACTTCTTCACTTCCCAGCCAGTCAGCTCGGCCAGGGCCTTGCCGATGTCTGCCAGCGAACGCACGGTTTTCACGCCTGCGTCTTGCAGAGCAGCGAATTTCTCGTCTGCAGTGCCTTTGCCGCCGGAGATGATTGCGCCAGCATGGCCCATGCGCTTGCCCGGAGGAGCAGTCACACCAGCGATGTAGGAAACAACCGGCTTGGTCACGTTAGCCTTGATGTAGGCAGCCGCTTCTTCTTCAGCCGAACCGCCGATCTCGCCGATCATGACGATCGCTTCGGTCTTCGGGTCTTCCTGGAACAGCTTCAGGATGTCGATGAAGTTCGAACCCGGGATCGGGTCACCGCCGATGCCGACGCAAGTCGACTGACCGAAACCGGCGTCAGTGGTCTGCTTCACAGCTTCGTAGGTCAGGGTGCCGGAACGGGAAACGATACCGACCTTGCCTGGCAAGTGAATGTGACCTGGCATGATGCCGATCTTGCATTCGCCTGGGGTGATCACGCCTGGGCAGTTAGGGCCGATCAGGGTAACACCCAGCTCGTCGCACTTAACTTTGGCGTCCAGCATGTCCAGGGTAGGAATGCCTTCGGTGATGCAGACGATCAGCTTGATGCCGCCGAAAGCTGCTTCCAGGATCGAGTCCTTGCAGAAAGGAGCCGGAACGTAGATCACGCTGGCGGTGGCGCCAGTGGCTTCTACAGCTTCTTTCACGGTGTTGAACACAGGCAGGTTCAGGTGAGTGGTGCCACCTTTGCCTGGGGTCACGCCGCCAACCATTTTGGTGCCGTAGGCAATGGCTTGTTCGGAGTGGAAAGTACCCTGCGCGCCGGTGAAGCCCTGGCAGATTACTTTGGTGTCTTTATTGATCAGGACGCTCATTACTTGCCCTCCGCAGCTTTAACGACTTGTTGAGCAGCGTCGGTCAGGCTGGTAGCAGCGATGATGTTCAAACCGCTTTCTGCCAGTACTTTAGCGCCCAGTTCAGCGTTGTTGCCTTCAAGACGAACAACAACCGGGATTTTCACGCCGACTTCTTTCACTGCACCGATGATGCCTTCGGCAATCATGTCGCAACGAACGATGCCGCCGAAGATGTTAACCAGTACTGCAGCGACATTGCTGTCGGACAGAATGATCTTGAAAGCTTCGGTCACGCGTTCTTTGGTAGCACCACCACCTACGTCGAGGAAGTTGGCTGGCTTGCCGCCGTGCAGGTTGACGATGTCCATGGTACCCATGGCCAGGCCGGCACCGTTCACCATGCAGCCGATGTTGCCTTCCAGTGCTACGTAGTTCAGTTCGAACTTGGCAGCGTGCGCTTCGCGCGGATCGTCCTGCGACGGATCGTGGAAAGTCTTCAGCTTGGGCTGACGGTACATTGCGTTGGCGTCGATGTTGATCTTGGCGTCCAGGCAGTGCAGATCGCCGTCAGCCTTGATCACCAGCGGGTTCACTTCCAGCAGAGCCAGGTCGTGATCCTTGAACAGCTTGGCCAAACCTACGAAGATCTTGGCGAACTGAGCAACCTGCTTGCCTTCCAGACCCAGCTGGAATGCCAGCTCGCGACCCTGGAATGGCTGAGCGCCAACCAGTGGATCGATAGTGGCTTTCAGAATTTTTTCTGGAGTGTCGTGAGCGATTTTCTCGATGTCCACGCCACCTTCGGTGGAAGCCATGAACACGATGCGACGGCTCGAACGGTCAACGACAGCGCCCAGGTACAGCTCTTTAGCGATATCAGTGCACGATTCAACCAGGATCTTGGTGACTGGCTGGCCGTTGGCGTCAGTCTGGTAAGTCACCAGACGCTTGCCCAGCCACTGCTGTGCGAAGGCTTTGGCGTCTTCTTTGCTGCGAACCAGCTTGACGCCGCCCGCTTTACCGCGACCACCGGCGTGAACCTGGGCTTTGACAACCCACTCGTTGCCGCCGATTTTGTCGCAAGCTTCTGCTGCTGCTTCCGGGGTGTCTACTGCGAAACCAGTGGAAACTGGCAGGCCGTATTCAGCGAACAGCTGCTTACCCTGATACTCGTGAAGATTCATGCTTTTTACCGTCTTCGTTAGGTACTGCGCATTCGGCGCTGCGCTCTTTATGAGTGCCGCGCCACCTGTGACTGCTGCTTGCGTAGCTGAGCTACGCAAGGCTGCGTCCAGCGGACATTCCGCGGTGAGTCTTGCACGCAAGGCTCACGACGGGCCGTACCGCCGTGGTTTCTTATTGTGTCTTAACGCTTCTTGCGGTTGGCAATGTGGATGGCGCCGCCATTCACTGCCAAAGCTGCTTCGTGCAAGGCTTCAGACAGGGTCGGATGGGAGAAAACCATCATGCCCAGGTCTTCAGCGCTGGTGCCGAATTCCATACCGATCGCGCCCTGCTGAACCAGTTCTGCAGCGCTCGGGCCAATCACGTGCACGCCCAATACGCGGTCAGTCTTGGCATCGGCGATGACCTTGACGAAACCACCGGTATCGTTGGCGGCCATGGCACGGCCGGATGCTGCGAACGGGAAGGTGCCGACGTTAACTTCAACGCCTTCAGCTTTCAAGGCCTGCTCGGTTTTACCGACCCATGCGATTTCCGGGTGAGTATAAATAACCGAAGGGATCAGGTCATAGTTCATCTGGGCCTTGTGGCCCTTGATGCGCTCGACAACCATGATGCCCTCTTCCGAGGCTTTGTGAGCCAGCATCATGCCGCGAACCACGTCACCGATGGCGTAAACGCCCGGTACGGTGGTGGCACAGTGATCGTCAACGTGCACGAAACCGCGCTCGTCCAGGGTCACGCCGCTGTCGGCAGCCAGCAGATCAGTGGTCACCGGACGGCGACCAACGGCTACGATCAGCTTGTCGAAAGTGATGGTCTGTTCGCCGTTGGCGTCGGTGTAGTTCACAACGACTTCGTCGCCGTTCACTTTCGAGCCGGTTACGCGAGCGCCCAGTTTGATGTCCAGACCTTGCTTGGTCAGGGTTTTCAGCGCTTCCTTGGAAACCGCGGTGTCCGCCGCCATCAGGAAGGTGTCCAGGGCTTCCAGGACCGTCACTTCCGCACCCAGACGCGACCAGACCGAACCCAGTTCCAGACCGATCACGCCAGCGCCGATCACGCCCAGACGTTTAGGTACGGATTGGAATTCCAGAGCGCCGGTCGAATCGACGATGACTTTCTGATCCACCGGAGCCGGTGGAATGTCGATCGGACGCGAGCCTGGAGCCAGAATGACGTTTTCGGCTTCGATGACTTCAACCGAGCCGTCCGGCTTGGTGACTTCGACTTTCTTGCCGGCCAGCAATTTGCCGTGGCCCTGGATCGAAGTAACGCCGTTGGCCTTGAACAGAGTGGCAACACCACCGGTCAGGTTCTTGACGATGCCAGCCTTGCGGCCAACCATCGCAGCGACGTCCATTTTGACTTCGCCGGTCGAGATACCGTGGACGTTGAAGCTTTCTTTCGCTTCCTTGTATTTCCAGGAGCTGTCCAGCAGCGCCTTGGAAGGAATGCAGCCTACGTTCAGGCAGGTGCCGCCCAGGGCTTGCTTGCCTTCAGCATCGGTGTACTTCTCGATGCAGGCAGTGCTCAGGCCGAGTTGCGCGGCCTTGATAGCTGCCACGTAGCCGCCAGGGCCCGCACCGATCACCACTACGTCAAATTTCTGCGACATTCAAAAAATCCTCTTTAGCGAAAAGCTTCAAGCCACAAGCTTCAAGCCAAGCCGCCCTTTCTTGCGGCTTGTTGCTCGAAGCTTGCAGCTGCTTCTATCAGATATCCAGCAATAGACGAGCCGGATCTTCCAGCAGGTTCTTGATGGTCACCAGGAAGGTTACAGCTTCTTTGCCATCGATCAGACGGTGATCGTAGGACAGTGCCAGGTACATCATCGGACGGATCACGACCTGACCGTTGATGGCCATCGGACGCTGGATAATGTTGTGCATGCCCAGAATCGCTGCCTGCGGCGGGTTGACGATCGGGGTCGACATCATCGAACCGAAAGTACCACCGTTGGTGATGGTGAAGGTGCCGCCGGTCATTTCGTCCATCGACAGTTTGCCGTCACGAGCTTTCTTGCCGAAGGTGGCGATGCCGCCTTCGATTTCAGCCAGGCTCATGTGCTCGGCGTTACGCAGAACCGGAACTACCAGGCCACGGTCGCTGGAAACAGCGACACCGATGTCGGCATAACCGTGGTAAACGATGTCGTTGCCGTCGATCGAAGCGTTGACCGCCGGGAAGCGTTTCAGCGCTTCGGTGGCAGCCTTCACGAAGAACGACATGAAGCCCAGGCGTACGCCGTTGTGGGACTTCTCGAACAGGTCCTTGTACTTCGAACGCAGGGCCATGACTTCGGTCATGTCGACTTCGTTGAAAGTGGTCAGCATCGCCATGTTCGATTGAGCTTCAACCAGACGCTTGGCAACGGTGGCACGAACGCGGGTCATCGGAACGCGCTTCTCGATGCGGTCGCCAGCGGCGAACACAGGAGCGGCGGCGGCCGGAGCAGCAGCCTTGGCAGGCGCGGCAGCCGGAGCGGCTTTCTTGGCAGCAACGGCTGCAACCACGTCTTCCTTGGTCACGCGACCGCCCTTGCCGGTGCCGGCAACGGAAGCGATGTTGATGCCGTTCTCTTCAGCCAGCTTGCGCGCGGCAGGAGCAGCGATCGGGTCGTCTTCGCCATCAGCGGCAGCAGGTGCAGCGGCAGCAGCGGCCGGAGCAGCAGCGGCAGCCGGAGCGGCGGCAGCAGCGCCGCCTTCAACGATGGAGCCCAGGACTTCGTCGGACAGGACGGTGTCGCCCTCGCCCTTGACGATTGCGCCCAGCACGCCGTCGGCGGTAGCCAGCACTTCCAGTACGACTTTGTCGGTTTCGATGTCGACGATCAGTTCGTCACGCTTGACGGCGTCGCCCGGTTGTTTGTGCCAGGTGGCAACGGTGCCATCGGCAACCGATTCCGGGAAAGTGGGGGCTTTGATCTCGATAGCCATTATCTGTGGTTCCTTAAATTCGGTTTCAGGTGCGCGAAGGCGTTAAACGGTAAACGCGTCTTGCAGCAGTTGTTCCTGCTGCTCGGCGTGCATCGATGCGTAACCACATGCTGGGGCAGCAGAAGCCTCACGGCCCGCGTACTCGAGTACGAGAGATTTGTTGAGGTTGCTGATGCTGCGACGCAGGTGGTGCTGGCTGCAGTACCAGGCGCCCTGGTTCATCGGCTCTTCCTGACACCACACGGCCGCTTTGGCATTGGTGTAAGGAGCCAGGACTTCTTTCAAGTCGTCCTCAGGGAATGGGTACAGCTGCTCGATACGCACGATGGCGATATCTTCGCGGCCTTCGGCACGACGTTTTTCCAGCAGGTCGTAGTAGACCTTGCCGCTGCACAGAACAACGCGCTCGACCTTTTTCGGGTCCAGGGCATCGATTTCCGGGATAACGGTCTGGAACGAACCTTCGGCCAGATCTTCCAGGGTCGAGATGGCCAGTTTGTGGCGCAGCAGCGACTTTGGAGTCAGAACGACCAATGGCTTGCGCAGCGGGCGAATCACCTGACGGCGCAGCAAGTGGTAGATCTGGGCCGGGGTGGTCGGCATGCACACCTGAATGTTGTGCTCGGCGCACAGCTGCAGGTAACGCTCAAGACGTGCCGAGCTGTGCTCAGGGCCCTGACCTTCGTAGCCGTGCGGCAGCAGCATGGTCAGACCGCAGAGACGGCCCCACTTGTGCTCGCCGCTGGTGATGAACTGGTCGATAACAACCTGTGCACCGTTGGCGAAGTCGCCGAACTGGGCTTCCCAGATCACCAGCGCGTTTGGCGTGGTGGTCGAGTAACCGTATTCGAACGCCAGTACGGCTTCTTCCGACAGGAACGAGTCGTACAGGTCGAAGCGTGGCTGACCTTCATACAGATGCTTGAGCGGAATGTAGGTACCGGCATCTTTCTGGTTGTGCAGCACAGCGTGACGGTGCGAGAACGTACCGCGGCCGATGTCCTGGCCAGTCATGCGGATCGGGTGACCTTCGAACGCCAGGGTCGCGTACGCCATGGTTTCGGCGTAACCCCAGTTGATCGGCAGGCCGCCGGCTTGCATCTTCTGACGGTCTTCGTAGATCTTCGCGACCTGACGCTGAACCACGAAGCCTTCCGGAATTTCCAGCAGCTTGGCGGACAGTTCCTGCAGGGTCTTGAGGTCGAAGCGAGTGTCGTGACGCGCAGTCCAGGCGTGGCCCAGATACGGACGCCAGTCGACGAACAGCTCTTTGTTCGGCTCTTTGACCAGCGATTTCACGACGTGCAGACCGTTGTCCAGCGCGTTGCGATATTCGTCGACTTTCGCCTGAACACGCTCTGCGTCCAGTACACCGGCCTGGGTCAGACGATCAGCGTACAGCTCACGGGTGGTGCGCTGCTTGGTGATCTGCTGATACATCAGAGGCTGGGTGCCGCTTGGCTCGTCGGCCTCGTTGTGGCCGCGACGACGGTAGCAGACCAGGTCGATCACCACGTCACGCTTGAACTGCATGCGGTAGTCGATGGCCAGCTGGGTCACGAACAATACGGCTTCCGGATCATCACCATTCACATGGAGGATCGGCGCCTGGATCATTTTCGCGACGTCGGTGGCGTACTCGGTGGAACGCGAGTCCAGCGGGTTGCTGATGGTGAAACCGACCTGGTTGTTGATCACGATGTGCACGGTACCGCCGGTCTTGAAACCGCGGGTCTGCGACATCTGGAAGGTTTCCATGACCACGCCCTGACCTGCGAATGCAGCATCACCGTGGATGGAGATCGGCAGAACCTTCTCACCGGTCGAATCGTTGCGACGGTCCTGACGGGCGCGAACCGAACCCTCGACCACCGGGGAAACGATTTCCAGGTGGGACGGGTTGAACGCCATGGCCAGGTGAACTTCACCGCCGGTGGTCATTACGTTGGACGAGAAGCCCTGGTGGTATTTGACGTCACCGGAACCCAGCTCGACCTTCTTCTTGCCTTCGAACTCGTCGAACAGCTCGCGCGGGTTCTTGCCGAAGGTGTTGACCAGTACGTTCAGACGACCACGGTGGGCCATGCCGATGACGACTTCCTTGGTGCCGTAGGAACCGGAACGCTGGATCAGTTCGTCGAGCATCGGAATCAGGCTTTCGCCGCCTTCCAGACCGAAACGCTTGGTGCCCGGGTATTTGGTACCCAGGTATTTTTCCAGGCCTTCACCGGCCGTCACGCGCTCGAGCAGGTGGCTCTTGATGTCCGCGGAGTATTCCGGACGACCACGCACGCTTTCCAGACGCTGCTGGAACCACTG
Organism: Pseudomonas sp. Pseusp21; assembly: GCF_059492145.1. Taxonomy (NCBI): domain Bacteria; kingdom Pseudomonadati; phylum Pseudomonadota; class Gammaproteobacteria; order Pseudomonadales; family Pseudomonadaceae; genus Pseudomonas; species Pseudomonas sp. Pseusp21. The sequence goes on along the minus strand of NZ_CP168520.1, from coordinate 5,537,695 downwards.
GCGCTGCTCGGAATCGGTGATGTGCGTAAATTCAGCGCCGATGGTGCGGCAATATGTCTGCTGCAACGCTTCGTGAATTTCGCGTAGGCTCGCTTCCTCTTTGCCGATGAACAGGTCGCCGGCACGGAAGGTCGTATCAAGATCGGCATTGGTCAAGCCGTAGTGATTGATCGACAGGTCTGCAGGTGCAGGACGCTGCCACAGCCCCAGCGGGTCAAGCTGGGCTGCCTGGTGGCCACGCATACGGTAGGCCTGGATCAATCGCAGCACTTCAACTTGCTTCTTCTCGTGCTCACTGCTCACGCTGCCGGCGGAAACCGGTTGGGCGCGGCGCTGGTTCTTTGCCAGCAGCACGAAATGATCGCGAATTGTGGAGTGCGAAACATCGGTGGCAGAGCTGCCGTCGGCAGGCAGCTTCTGAAAGTAGGTGCGCCACTCTTCTGGCACAGCGTTAGGGTCGTGCAGGTAGAGCTCGTAGAGCTCTTCCACATAGGCAGCGTTTCCACCTGAAAGGTAGGCGCTGTTCCACATGCGCTGCATCACGCTTTCTTGCATGCTTGGTCACCCTCGGTTAGGGGAACACCATCGGTGCCGACACCGAGCAAGCTTGCAGAAGTCCGAATGCAGCGACCAAAACAAGCCACTTAGGATCACACTGATAGTCCGGGTACCAGCCCGGATGCCCCTGCTTGTCTCATTTCTTCAAAATAAGAGCCGCAGCTTATGGCTGCTGCTCTGGTTATAGCCATGGCGCGGGTTGAAGCCCGCGCCTAAGCCCTCTGCGGGTACAGCGGTTACAGCAGCTGAATCACACGCCGCTCGAAAGCAGCATGTTACGGATGTGACCGATGGCCTTAGTCGGGTTCAGGCCTTTCGGACATACGTTGACGCAGTTCATGATGCCCCGGCAGCGGAAGACGCTGAACGGGTCATCGAGGGACGCCAGACGCTCGGACGTCTTGGTATCACGGCTGTCTGCCAGGAAGCGGTACGCTTGCAGCAGGGCAGCTGGACCCAGGAACTTGTCCGGGTTCCACCAGAAGGACGGGCAAGAGGTCGAGCAGCAGGCGCACAGGATGCACTCGTACAGACCGTCGAGCTTTTCACGCTCTTCAGGGGACTGCAGACGCTCGATGGCCGGAGCCGGCGTGTCGTTCTGCAGGAATGGCTTAACCTTCTCGTATTGCTTGTAGAAGATGCTCATATCGACAACCAGGTCACGGATAACCGGCAAACCTGGCAGCGGACGAACGATCAGCTTGTTACCTTTGACGACAGCGGACAGCGGCGTGATGCACGCCAGGCCGTTCTTGCCGTTGATGTTCATGCCGTCGGAGCCACAGACGCCTTCACGGCAGGAGCGACGATAGGAGAAACCTTCGTCCTGCTCTTTGATCAGGGCCAGCACGTCCAGCACCATCAGGTCTTTACCACCGGTATCAACCTGGAATTCCTGCATGAACGGCGCAGCGTCCTGATCAGGGTTGTAACGATAAACACTGACTTGCAACATGGCGGTCACCCTTAATAAGTCCGGACTTTAGGTTCGAAAGTCGGAACAGTCTTCGGCGAGAAGTTCACGGCACGCTTGGCGACGCGTTTCTCACCCGGGAAGTACAGGGTGTGGCACAGCCAGTTTTCGTCGTCACGGTCTTCGAAGTCTTCACGGGCGTGAGCGCCGCGGGACTCTTTACGTACTTCGGCAGCGATGGCGGTCGCTTCAGCCACTTCCAGCAGGTTTTGCAGTTCCAGCGCTTCGATACGTGCAGTGTTGAACGCCTGCGACTTATCGTTGATCTTCACGTTGGCGATGCGCTTGCGCAGATCGGCCAGCTGGGCAATACCCTTCTGCATGTATTCGCCGGTACGGAATACACCGAAGTAGTTCTGCATGCAGCTTTGCAGCTCGCGACGCAGGGTAGCGACGTCTTCGCCGTCGGTACGGTTGTTCAGGGCGTTCAGACGTGCCAGGGCAGCTTCGATATCGGCTTCGGTAGCGTCGTCGTATTCAATGCCGTCGGTCAGCGCCTTCTCCAGGTGCAGGCCGGCAGCGCGGCCGAATACCACCAGGTCGAGCAGCGAGTTGCCGCCCAGACGGTTGGCACCGTGAACCGATACGCAAGCCACTTCACCTACTGCGAACAGACCAGGGATGATCTGATCCACGCCTTCGGCGTCCTGGGTGATCGCCTGGCCATGAATGTTGGTGGCAACGCCGCCCATCATGTAGTGGCAAGTCGGAACAACCGGAACCGGAGCAACCACCGGGTCAACGTGTGCAAAAGTCTTCGACAGTTCGCAGATGCCTGGCAGACGGCTGTGCAGCACTTCCTCGCCCAGGTGGTCGAGCTTGAGCATCACGTGGTCGCCATTCGGACCGCAACCGTTGCCGGCGATGATTTCTTTAACCATCGAACGGGCAACCACGTCACGGCCGGCCAGGTCTTTGGCGTTCGGAGCATAACGCTCCATGAAACGCTCGCCGTGCTTGTTGATCAGGTAACCACCTTCACCACGGCAACCTTCGGTAACCAGTACACCGGCGCCGGCGATGCCGGTCGGGTGGAACTGCCACATTTCGATGTCTTGTACCGGCACGCCAGCACGCAGAGCCATGCCGACGCCGTCACCGGTGTTGATCAGGGCGTTGGTGGTGGATGCATAGATACGACCTGCACCGCCGGTAGCCAGCACGGTGGCCTTGGCGCGGATGTAGGTGGTTTCGCCGGTTTCGATGCAGATTGCGATCACACCAACGAATTCGCCTTCCTGGTTTTTCACCAGGTCGACAGCGTAGTACTCGTTCAGGAACGTGGTACCGGCTTTCAGGTTGCCCTGATAAAGGGTGTGCAGCAGCGCGTGACCGGTACGGTCGGAAGCGGCGCACGTACGGGCAGCCTGCCCGCCTTTACCGTAATCCTTCGACTGACCGCCGAACGGACGCTGGTAGATACGGCCTTGCTCGGTACGCGAGAACGGCAGACCCATGTGGTCCAGCTCGAAAACGGCAGCCGGGCCTTCCTGACACATGTATTCGATAGCGTCCTGGTCACCGATGTAGTCGGAACCCTTGACGGTATCGTACATGTGCCAGCGCCAGTCATCGTTCGGGTCGGCCGAAGCGATGGCGCAGGTGATCCCGCCCTGTGCGGACACAGTGTGCGAACGGGTCGGGAAAACCTTGGTGATCACGGCAGTCTTGTGACCGCCCTGTGCCAGTTGCAGCGCCGCGCGCATGCCGGCACCGCCGCCACCAATAATGATGGCGTCGAAAGAAATCGTTGGAATGTTAGCCATGAATCAGATACCCCAGAGAATCTGCACACCCCAGACGAAGTAAGCGAACATCGCGACGCCGCATACTGCCTGGAAAAGGAAACGTACTGCAGTCGCGGACTTGCCCAGCGCCATTGGCGTCAGGTAGTCGGTCGCGATGGTCCACATGCCGACCCAGGCGTGAGCGCCCAGGGCAACCAGTGCCAGCAGACTGAAGATACGCATTCCGTTGTGGGCGAACAGGCCGTGCCATTGGTCGTAGCCAATGCCCGGGTTCGCGGCGAGGTAGCCGATCAGGAATATGAAATAAGCCGCGAGAACGACCGCAGACACACGCTGTGCCATCCAGTCATAGAGGCCCGAACGCGAAAGGTTTGTAACGCTGGTTACCATATCCAAACTCCTGCCAGAACGATCAGCACCACGGAAACGGCGATGATCAGTTTCGAGCCCAGGCGGCCGCCTTCCAGCGTCTCACCGATGCCCATGTCCATGATCAAGTGGCGCACACCGGCAACCAGGTGATACAGAAGAGCGGACAGGAGGCCCCATGCTACGAACTTGGCCAGCGGGCTGGTCAAGCATGCCTTCACCTCGACATAACCTTCCTCGGAACCCAGGGATTTGCCCAATGCATAAAGCATGATGCCAAGGCCCAGGAAGAGGATGATGCCGGAAACACGGTGAAGAAACGACGTAACGCCGGTGATGGGGAGTTTGATGGTCCTTAGGTCTAGGTTTACAGGTCGTTGGCTTTTCACGGCTTTTTTTTCACACTGAAGAGCCCCTAACAATCAGGGCAAAGTTGTTGGGGAGTGCACTGGTCAGGTAACCACCACCCAGGGATGCGACCCCCAATGAAAGCAAGCCCAAAAGCCCTTGGCGGTCGGTCGCCGAGTATAGACAGTTAGGCTACTAATGACAACGCAATCGCCTACCCCCAATAGCGGATTGCACAAGTCGTATAAAAGGCGTAAATGGCAGGCAATTTCGAGGAAAAAGTGCGGTTAAAGCCTTCTGGAGCAAGACTTTAGGCAAATTGACATTCGAATTTATCTCACTATAGTGGTGCGGGCCCTGCGTGGGGGGTCTGTCTGATGATTTCAAGCATAAATAGGAGGCCACATGGCTGACAAAAAAGCGCAGTTGATCATCGAGGGCGCAGCCCCCGTCGAGCTGCCCATTTTAACCGGCACCGTTGGTCCCGATGTTATCGATGTTCGGGGCCTGACGGCCACGGGCCGCTTCACTTTCGACCCCGGTTTCATGTCGACCGCTTCCTGCGAATCGAAGATCACCTATATCGACGGCGACAACGGCATCCTGCTGCACCGCGGCTACCCGATCGAACAGCTGGCTGAAAAGTCGGACTACCTGGAAACCTGCTACCTGCTGCTGAACGGCGAACTGCCGACCGCAGAACAGAAGGCCCAGTTCGTCGGCACCGTGAAGAACCACACCATGGTTCACGAGCAGCTGAAAACCTTCTTCAACGGCTTCCGCCGTGACGCCCACCCGATGGCTGTCATGTGTGGTGTAGTCGGCGCCCTCTCGGCCTTCTACCACGACTCCCTCGACATCAATAACCCGCAGCATCGCGAAATCTCCGCGATCCGCCTGGTTGCCAAGATGCCGACCCTGGCCGCGATGGTTTACAAGTACTCCATGGGTCAACCCATGATGTACCCGCGCAACGACCTGTCGTACGCGGAAAACTTCCTGCACATGATGTTCAACACCCCGTGCGAGATCAAACCGATCAGCCCGGTGCTCGCCAAGGCCATGGACCGGATCTTCATCCTCCACGCCGACCACGAGCAGAACGCCTCGACCTCCACCGTGCGTCTGGCGGGCTCCTCGGGCGCCAACCCGTTCGCCTGTATCGCCGCCGGCATCGCCGCACTGTGGGGCCCTGCCCACGGCGGTGCGAACGAAGCCGTGCTGACCATGCTCGATGAAATCGGCGATGTTTCGAACATCGACAAGTTCATCGCCAAGGCCAAGGACAAGAACGATCCGTTCAAGTTGATGGGCTTCGGTCACCGCGTCTACAAGAACCGCGACCCACGTGCGACCGTGATGAAGCAGACCTGCGACGAAGTGTTGAAGGAACTGGGCATCCAGAACGATCCGCAACTCGAACTGGCCATGCGCCTGGAAGAGATCGCCCTGACCGACCCGTACTTCATCGAGCGCTCGCTGTACCCGAACGTCGACTTCTACTCGGGGATCATCCTCAAGGCGATCGGCATTCCGACCAGCATGTTCACTGTGATCTTCGCCCTGGCACGTACTGTCGGCTGGATTTCGCACTGGAAGGAAATGCTCTCCAGCCCGTACAAGATTGGCCGTCCGCGTCAGCTGTACACTGGCTACGAGTCGCGGGATATCACCAAGCTGGAAGACCGCAAATAAGAGCTGTCTTGCGATAGCGCCTTAAGTTGTATCGGAAACGGCCTCCATGAGAATGGGGGCCGTTTTTTTGTTTTTGGCATATCAGCGGCCTTTGGGCCGACTGTTTTTTTTGTTGATTGGGTACATATCCGTTGCTTCGGGTGCTGCCGCTGGCGGTTTCGCTCTTACAGCGAGTCCCTTTTTCAAACGCCAAAAAGGAACCAAAAGGCTTTTGCCCCGGCGTACGGCACTTCGCTTAGGCTCAGTGTTCCCTCGCTACGGTGTCCATCAGGGGGCATCGCCTACGGTTTGCTTCGCTGCACCTCCTCTCGATGTATGCGGCTGCGCCGCACGGCGCTACGCGCCTACCCCCTGATGGACACCTCCGCTCGGCCTGCCGAAGGGGCTAAAGATCAAAAGCCAGAGCCAGAGCAGAAGCCAGATCAAGAGCCCCCCCTCACCCTAGCCCTCCCGAAACGTCGGACCGCCCGTAGGGAGAGGGAACCGACCGAGTTGTTTGGGAGAATTGCGCCGACATGAAATACCGCGTCGAACTCAGACTCTGAAAAGCCCACAAATCGGCTCCCTCTCCTCGGGGAGAGGGCTAGGGTGAGGGGTAAACCCACCACAAAACAAAAGCCGAACACCCGCCCTTCACCACTCACCACGATGAGCGTTAGCTCGAGTACCGCTTCTGATCGCAGGGCCCGTCGGCAGGCTGAGTGGAGGGATTGATCCGGGGGTGGGAGCGCAGCGACCGTGCGGCGCAGCCGCATGCATCGAGAGGAGGTGCAGCGAAGCAAACCGTAGGCGATGCCCCCGGATCAATCCCGGAGCGAAGGAACCCCGAGCCTCAGCGAGGGGCCGTACGTCAGGGCAGAGACCTTTTGGTTACTTTTGGGGCGTTTGCCAAAAGTGACCCGCCGTAAGGGCGGAACCCCAAGAAGCCGTTACCGCAGCAACGGATATACACCCACCTCCCAAGAACACCCGATAACCGCCCACAAAAAAAATGCCCCAATCTCTCGACCAGGGCATTTTCAATTCAAATCAACCTACACAAAAAGCCTCAGTGCGAAACCGCCCCACTAGCCCCCAACCCAGTCTGCGAACGCACAAACTGCGGGAAGAACGCCGCACGCTCGTTCTCTGCCGCCACCGACTTATCGGTGATCGAGAAGAACCAGATCCCGATAAACGCAATGATCATCGAGAACAACGCCGGATACTCATAAGGGAAGATCGCCTTCTCATGATGCAGAATCTGCACCCAGATGGTCGGGCCAAGAATCATCAGACCCACCGCACTCACCAGACCCAGCCAGCCGCCAATCATGGCGCCACGGGTGGTCAGCTTCTTCCAGTACATCGAAAGCAGCAGCACCGGGAAGTTGCAGCTCGCCGCGATGGAGAACGCCAGACCAACCATGAACGCAATGTTCTGGCTTTCGAACAGGATGCCCAGGCCGATGGCCAGAACGCCCAGCGCGATGGTGGTGATCTTCGAAACGCGGATTTCATCCTTCTCGTTGGCCTTGCCCTTCTTGATCACGCTGGCGTACAGGTCGTGAGACACCGCCGAAGCACCGGCCAGGGTCAGGCCGGCCACTACTGCCAGAATGGTCGCGAACGCCACCGCCGAGATGAAGCCGAGGAACACGCTGCCGCCCACGGCGTTGGCCAGGTGCACCGCCGCCATGTTGTTGCCCCCGAGCAGAGCGCCCGCTGCATCTTTAAAGGCCGGATTGGTGCTGACCAGCAGGATCGCGCCGAAGCCGATGATGAAGGTCAGGATGTAGAAGTAGCCAATGAAACCGGTCGCGTACAGCACGCTCTTGCGGGCTTCTTTCGCGTCGCTGACAGTGAAGAAGCGCATCAGGATGTGCGGCAGGCCGGCGGTACCGAACATCAGTGCCAGACCCAGGGAGAACGCCGAGATCGGATCTTTGACCAGACCGCCCGGGCTCATGATCGCTTCGCCCTTGGCGTGAACCTTGATCGCTTCGGAGAACAGGGTGTTGAAGTCGAAGTTGACGTGCTTCATCACCATCAGCGCCATGAACGAAGCACCGGACAGCAACAGCACCGCCTTGATGATCTGTACCCAGGTGGTCGCCAGCATGCCGCCGAACAGCACGTACATGCACATCAGGATACCGACCAGAATCACCGCAACGTGGTAGTCGAGACCGAACAGCAGCTGGATCAGCTTGCCGGCACCGACCATTTGCGCGATCAGGTAGAACGCCACCACCACCAGCGAACCGCAGGCAGACAGCGTGCGGATCTGGGTTTGCCCGAGGCGGTAGGACGCCACGTCGGCAAAGGTGTATTTGCCCAGGTTACGCAGACGCTCGGCGATCAGGAACAGAATGATCGGCCAGCCCACCAGGAAGCCGATCGAGTAGATCAGGCCGTCGTAGCCGGAGGTGAACACCAGCGCGGAAATCCCCAGGAAGGACGCCGCCGACATGTAGTCACCGGCAATCGCCAGACCGTTCTGGAACCCGGTGATCTTGCCGCCCGCCGCGTAGTAGTCGGCCGCCGAGTTGTTGCGCTTGGACGCCCAGTAAGTGATGCACAGGGTTGCGCCAACGAACGCCACGAACATGACGATCGCGGAAACGTTGAGTGGTTGTTTGTGGACTTCGCCGGTCAGGGCGTCAGCGGCCCAGACGGCTGGAGCGAACGCTGCGATGCTCAAAAGAGCCAGTAGACGCCGGATCATTGCTGAGCCTCCTTGAGAATCGCGTTGTTCAGGTCGTCGAACTCGCCATTGGCGCGGCGTACATAAATGCCGGTCAGGATGAAGGCCGAGACAATCAGTCCGACACCGATCGGGATGCCCCAGGTGATGGATGATTCGGGACTGATTTTCGTGCCGAGCACTTGCGGCCCGTACGCGATCAGAAGGATGAAGCCGGAGTAGAGCCCGAGCATGATCGCCGAGAGTATCCAGGCGAACCTTTCTCTTTTCTTGACCAGCTCCTTGAAGCGCGGGCTGTTCTGAATCGAGAGGTAAATGCTGTCGTTCATTGTTTTTATCCTCGCAGCACAGATTTTTATTTTTGGAACGTATCCACTGTATGCGGCTGCGAGCCGGGTTCCAGACGACCTTAGTAGTAGAACGCCATGACGTTTTTGCCAATTTCCAGACCAGCCGAAAACGCCCACGCCTGCCTATTAATAGAGGACAAACAAAAAAGGCCGCCCGACTGTCATGTCGGGCGGCCCTGGGAAGCGCAGATTAGACGCTTCGGCTTAAATCACTTGGTCCAGTCGGCAACACGCTCAGGGTGCTTGGCAACCCAATCCTTGGCCGCTGCGTCAGGTTTTGCACCGTCCTGAATCGCCAGCATGACTTCGCCGATTTCGTCTTTCGAAGCCCACTGGAAGTTCTTCAGGAACTTGGCCACTTCCGGCGCCTTGGTCGCCAGTTCCTTGCTGCCGATGCTGTTCACGGTTTCAGCCGCGCCGTACACGCCTTTCGGGTCGTCGAGGAAGCGCAGTTTCCACTTGGCGAACATCCAGTGCGGCACCCAGCCGGTAACGGCGATGGATTCGTTTTTCTTCTCGGCACGGGTCAGCTCGGCAATCATGCCGGCGCCGGAACTGGCCTTGAGTTGATAACCCGTCAGGTCGTAATCCTTGATCGCCTGATCGGTCTTGAGCATAACGCCTGAACCGGCGTCGATGCCGACGATGCGCTTCTTGAAGGAGTCGTCGGTTTTCAGGTCTTCGATGGTCTTGGCCTTGACGTACTCCGGCACGATCAGACCGATTTTCGCGTCCTTGAAGTTCGGGCCGTAATCGACGACCTGATCCTTGTTCTTGGTCCAGTATTCGCCGTGAGTCACGGGCAGCCAGGCCGAGAGCATGGCGTCGAGTTTGCCGGTGGCAACGCCCTGCCACATGATGCCGGTGGCGACGGCCTGCAGTTTCACGTCGTAGCCGAGTTTCTGCTTGATCACTTCGGCCGCCACGTGGGTGGTCGCGACGCTGTCGGACCAGCCGTCAACGTAACCGATGTTCAGGGTCTGTTTTTCAGCGCTGGCGAAAGTGGAGCCCATCGCAAATACCAGAGCGGCACCTGCGCCTAAAAGTCGTCGCATCTTCATCGTTACTTCCCCGAAATGCTGCGCCCGACGGATGCCGGGCATCGTCAACGTGTTGTTATGGTGCTCGGCGCCCCCATCACGCCCGTTCGCGAACTCGTTCGAACATCAGCGGAGTACTGATGAGTCCGATCATCAACCTGACGCCCGTTAAGACCTGCTCTGCCAGCGACCTCGAAGCAACGAGAAACGACATCAGAAAGCCATTAACTGCCTCCGGATATTTGGCGCCAGACAATCCGCCCGAACTTTGCATGTCAAAATCGTGCGGGCCACCAACCTGCTTATAAATGCAGGTAACATGCGTCGCTTTGCAGCCACTCGGCCTGACCATGTCCGCAACTTCCCGTTTCCCCTTTCTTCCTTATCTGTTCGCCTGCCTGCTCGGGCTGTTTGCCCTGTGCGGTTTCTGGTACGGCCTCGGCAAACCGGTGATCCTGCCGGACGTCGCCACCCCGACCCACAAGTTGCAATGCGCCTCCTACACCCCGTTTGATAAAGACCAGTCGCCGTTCGACGTGCCGTTCAAACTGCGCCCGGAGCGCATGGACGCCGATCTCGCCCTGCTCGCCACCCGCTTCGAATGCATTCGCACCTACTCGATGACCGGCCTCGAAGCGCTGCCGGATCTGGCGCGCAAACATGGTTTGAAGTTGATGATCGGCGCGTGGGTCAACAGCAATCCGGTCGACACCGAGAAGGAAGTCGACTTGCTGATCGCCTCGGCCAATGTCAACCCGGACGTGGTCAGCGTGGTGATCGTCGGCAACGAAGCCTTGCTCCGTAAAGAGGTCACCGCGACCCAATTGGTGAAGCTGATCAACAAGGTCAAGAGCCACATCAAGCAGCCGGTGACCTACGCCGATGTCTGGGAGTTCTGGCTCAAGCACCCGGAAGTCGCGCCGGCGGTGGATTTCCTGACCATTCACTTGCTGCCGTACTGGGAAGACGATCCGTCGAACATCGACGCCGCGCTGCATCATGTGGCGCAAGTGCGTCAGGTGTTCGGCAACAAGTTCGCTCCAAAAGACGTGATGATCGGCGAAACCGGCTGGCCGAGCGAAGGCCGCCAGCGTGAGACCGCCCTGCCGAGCCGGGTCAACGAGGCCAAGTTCATTCGTGGATTTGTCACCCTCGCCGAACAGGAAGGTTGGCGTTACAACCTGATCGAAGCGTTTGATCAGCCGTGGAAGCGCGGCAGCGAAGGCGCGGTCGGCGGTTACTGGGGGCTGTTCGATGCGGATCGCCAGGACAAGGGCGTGTTGGCCGGGCCGGTGTCGAATGTGCCGTACTGGTCCCAGTGGCTGGCGGTCGGCGGAGTGATCTTCCTCGGCACATTGCTGCTGGGCGGTCGGGTTCGTACGACGCGCTCGGCGCTGATCCTGCCGTTGCTCGGCGCCCTCGCCGCCTGCTCCATCGGCGCCTGGGGCGATCTGGCGCGGGTGACCACGCGGTTTGCCAGCGAATGGCTGTGGGTCGGTTTGCTGACGATCCTGAATCTGTTGGTGCTGGCCCATGCCGCGCTGACCTTGAGCGCCCGCAATGGCTGGCGTGAACAGGCGTTCAACGCTTTCGAGCGACGGGCCGGCTGGCTGGTGGCGGCAGCCGGTTTCGCCGCTGCCGTGATGATGCTCGAACTGGTGTTCGATCCGCGTTATCGCAGTTTTCCGAGCATGGCCTTCATTCTGCCGGCGCTGGTTTACCTGTGCCGCCCGGTCAGCGTGGCCCGTCGGGAGATCGCCCTGCTGACCTTCATCATCGGCGCAGGCATTGCGCCGCAGCTGTTCCGTGAAGGATTGCAGAATCAGCAGGCGTGGGGCTGGGCGCTGGTCAGCGTGTTGATGGTGGCTGCACTTTGGCGCTGCCTGCGGGTTCGCAAAGCCTGATTCACAGAGAATACCCGCGATGACTGACGATCAGGCCTCGCGGGATTCCCGGACCAGTCGCAACCCGGCAATCACCACCGCAAACACGGCCAGCGTCGTGTTGTACAGCGCCAGCGCCGGCAACCCGAACACCAGCGCCAGCACCGCCAGCCACCACCCTGCCCGGCCCGGCACGACAAAACCGAGCACGGCTGCAGCGACCGCCGCCCAGCCCAGCAGCTTGAAATGAATCAGCAGGCCCAGGTTCGAGCGCACCGAGCATTCCCAGCGGCTCGCCTCATCCACGCAGATGCCCACCCACTGCGCATCCTCCATGAAGCCATAACGCGCGCCATAACTGGCAGCCAGCCACAACGGCAACAGAACGAGCAGCAGAATCACGGGCAAGCGGCGGGACATGGAACACTCCAATCGACGAAATCGGCGGCCAGCTTAATCTGCCGCCGCGCATACGCAAGGACTAACAACTCTTAACTGGTCATTCCTTCCTTGCAAAGTGTATCGTCCGGCTACTATTACTCCGAATTCTGTCAGTTTGGTGCCGTGGCATGGCACTTTGACGCAAACCCGGTGGTCATAGCCTGCGAACTTCATTCGGCACCTTCCTCTAAGGGATCCAGTCATGCTCCGTTCCTTGCGCTTCGCCGCCCTGTTTGGCGGCCTTATTCTGAGTGCGTCCGCGCTGGCGGTGGATATCGACGCCGCCAGCTATGGCTATCCCCTGACCAACCCGTTCGAGGCGACCATCGCCACCACGCCGCCGGACTTGCGCCCGGAACTGCCACTGGACGACGACATCGATCAGGCCGATCGCAGCATCACCCTGCGTCCCGAGCGCGAATTCATCCTGCCGGACAATTTCTGGCCGGTGAAAAAACTCACCTACCGCATCGCCACTCAGGACAAGGCCGCGCCGCTGATCTTCCTGATCGCCGGCACCGGCGCGCGCTACGACAGCACGCTCAACGAGTACCTGAAGAAGCTTTATTACAAGGCCGGCTACCACGTGGTGCAGCTGTCATCGCCGACCAGCTTCGACTTCATGAGCGCCGCCTCGCGTTTCGCCACCCCCGGCGTGACCAAGGAAGACGCCGAAGACATGTACCGGGTGATGCAGGCCGTACGGGCGCAAAACCCGAAACTGCCGGTCACCGACTATTACCTCAGCGGCTACAGCCTCGGCGCCCTGGACGCGGCCTTCGTGGCGCATCTGGATGAAACCCGTCGCAGCTTCAACTTCAAGAAAGTCCTGCTGCTGAATCCGCCGGTCAACCTCTACACCTCGATCACCAACCTCGACAAGCTGGTGCAGACCGAGGTCAAGGGCATCAACAACAGCACCACCTTCTATGAACTGGTGCTGAACAAACTGACCCGCTACTTCCAGCAGAAGGGCTACATCGACCTCAACGATGCGCTGCTCTACGACTTCCAGCAGTCCAAGCAGCACCTGAGCAACGAGCAGATGGCGATGCTGATCGGCACGTCATTCCGTTTCTCGGCGGCCGATATCGCGTTCACTTCGGACCTGATCAACCGTCGCGGCCTGATCACCCCGCCGAAATTCCCGATCACCGAAGGCACCAGCCTCACGCCGTTCCTCAAGCGTGCGCTGCAATGCGACTTCGACTGCTACCTCACCGAACAGGTGATCCCGATGTGGCGCGCCCGCACCGACGGCGGCAGCCTGCTGCAACTGATCGATCAGGTCAGCCTGTATGCGTTGAAGGATTACCTGCACGACAGCCCGAAAATCGCCGTCATGCACAACGCCGACGACGTGATCCTCGGCCCGGGCGATCTCGGTTTCCTGCGCCGGACCTTCGGCGATCGCCTGACCGTTTACCCGCTGGGCGGCCATTGCGGCAACCTTAACTACCGCGTCAACAGCGACGCCATGCTGGAGTTCTTCCGTGGCTAAATATCTCCTGCTGATTGCAGCGCTCCTCAGTGCAGGTATGGCCCAGGCCGACAACAGCAAAGCCAATGCACCGGTGGTCATCGACAGCGACGGTTTCAAGGAGCCGCTGTCCAAACTCAAGTTCAACCCGGGGCTGGATCAGCGCGAGTTCGAGCGCTCGACCCTCAGCGCGCTGAACGTCTATGACCCGCTGGAAGAGTGGAACCGCCGCGTCTACCACTTCAACTACCGCTTCGACCAATGGGTGTTCCTGCCGGTGGTCGATGGCTATCGCTACATCACCCCGAGCTTCGTGCGCACCGGCGTGAGCAACTTCTTCAACAACATTGGCGACGTGCCGAACCTGGTCAACAGCCTGTTGCAGTTCAAGGGCAAGCGCTCGATGGAAACCACCGCGCGCCTGCTGCTCAATACCACCATCGGCATCGCCGGACTCTGGGACCCGGCTACCGCCATGGGCCTGCCGCGCCAGAGCGAAGACTTCGGCCAGACCCTGGGCTTCTACGGCGTACCGGGCGGCGCCTATTTCGTGCTGCCGATCCTCGGCCCGTCGAACCTGCGCGACACCGCAGGCCTGGCCGTGGACTACACCGCCGAGTCCGCGATCAACTTCCTCAATGTCTCGGAAGTCAGCTCCAACCACCCGGAAGTCTGGGTACTGCGTGGCGTCGACAAGCGTTACCAGACCAGCTTCCGCTACGGTCAGCTGAACTCGCCGTTCGAGTACGAAAAGGTGCGCTACGTCTACACCGAGTCGCGCAAGTTGCAGATCGCCGAGTAAAAACGCCGGCCACAAAAAAGGCCATTCGATGCGAGTCGAATGGCCTTTTTGTTTGCCTCAGGATTTAGCCTTTCAGGGCTTTCCAGACTTTACCGATCACGGACACGCCCGCCAGCACCACCGCACCCGCGATGATCCCCGCCACGCCATTCAACAGCATCGGCACCACAAACCCGGCGCCACCGGCCGCAGCGCCGACGCTCTCGATCCAGTGATGCATCACCGGTACGCCGTGGGTCAGGATGCCGCCACCGACCAGGAACATCGCTGCAGTGCCGATCACCGACAGGCTTTTCATCATGTACGGCGCAGCGCGCAGGATGCCGTTGCCGATACTTTTGGCCATCTGCCCAGGCTTCTGAGTCAGCCACAGACCGAGGTCGTCGAGTTTGACGATACCGGCCACCAATCCGTAAACGCCCACGGTCATGACAATAGCGATGCCCGACATCACGATCACTTGCTGGGTCAGCGAAGCATCGGCCACGGTGCCGAGGGTGATGGCGATGATTTCCGCCGAGAGGATGAAGTCGGTGCGGATCGCGCCCTTGATCTTATCCTTCTCGTACGCCACCAGATCGGTGGCAGGATCGGCCACGGCGTCGACCAGTTGCGCATGCTCGGCCTCGTCTTCGGCCTTGCTGTGCAGGAACTTGTGCGCGAGCTTTTCGAAACCCTCGAAACACAGGTAGGCGCCGCCGACCATCAGCAGCGGCGTCACCAGCCACGGCACGAACGCACTGATCGCCAGCGCCGACGGCACCAGGATCAGTTTGTTGACGAACGAGCCCTTGGCCACCGCCCAGACCACCGGGATTTCCCGCTCCGCGCGTACGCCGGAGACTTGCTGGGCGTTGAGCGCCAAGTCGTCGCCGAGCACGCCGGCGGTCTTCTTGGCAGCCATTTTGGTCATCAACGCAACGTCGTCCAGAACGGTCGCGATGTCGTCGATCAGCACCAGCAAACTGCTTCCTGCCATGAATCATGTTTCCTTATGTTAATAATGCCGCGCAGCATACCGCGACTGCGGGCCAGACGGGGCATTGTTGAGCGCCGCGCGAGGCCGGTGCTACCATGCGCAACCGCCAGAACAGGCAAGGAACCACCGGGTTTATGAGCACAATCCGCGAGCGCAACAAAGAACTGATCCTGCGTGCAGCCAGTGAAGAGTTTGCCGACAAGGGCTTCGCTGCGACCAAAACCAGCGACATCGCCGCCAAGGCAGGACTGCCCAAGCCCAACGTCTATTACTACTTCAAGTCCAAGGAAAACCTCTACCGCGAGGTGCTGGAAAGTATCATCGTGCCGATCCTGCAGGCCTCGACCCCGTTCAATCCGGACGGCGTACCGAGCGAAGTGCTGAGCGGCTACATCCGCTCGAAGATCCGCATCTCCCGCGACCTGCCCTTCGCCTCCAAGGTGTTCGCCAGCGAAATCATGCACGGCGCCCCACACCTGAGCGCCGACCTGGTCGAGCAACTCAACGGCCAGGCCAAGCACAACATCGACTGCATCCAGACCTGGATCGACCGCGGCCAGATCGCCCCGATCGACCCCAACCACCTGATGTTCAGCATCTGGGCCGCAACCCAGACCTACGCCGACTTCGACTGGCAGATCTCCGCCGTCACCGGCAAGGACAAGCTCGACGAAGCCGACTATGAAGCCGCGGCACAAACCATCATCCGGTTGGTGCTCAAGGGCTGCGAGCCGGACTGAAGTCCGCACCTCCAGACACAAACAAGCCCGCCCTCACATGATCCTGTGAGGGCGGGCTTGTGCGTTTCAGCGGCTATTCGGTTTTAGCCACTCAGGCTGCCACCCCCGCATCCGCCCGCAGATCCAGGGCCTCCACGGCCTTGATCGCGACCTGCTCATCGATGTCCGACAGATCGCCGCTGATGCCGATCGCACCCAGTACGTTGCCCGCCTGATCACGAATCAACACACCACCCGGTGCCGGCACGACACTGCCCTGCCCCATGCTGTTGAGGGCGGCGATGAACGCCGGGCGTTGTTGCGCGTCCAGCGCCAGCAGGCGTGAGCCCTTGCCCAGGGCGATGGCGCCCCAGGCTTTGCCGATGGCGATGTTCGGGCGCAGCAGGCTGGCGCCGTCTTCGCGTTGCAGGGTGACCAGATGGCCACCGGTATCCAGTACTGCGATGGTCAGCGGCGCGGCGGAGATCGCCCGCCCTGCATTGATGGCTTCGTTGACCAGCTTGACTGCGACTTTCAAGGTTAAAGCGCTCATGGTGCCGTCCTCATTTTGTTATTGGGAAAGTCGTTGGACTGCGCGCAAGTGCCGCAGCCCGATGCAACAAATAGAACACAATGAATTATCTTTTTGTATACAATAATTCTCGAAAAGCGCCTCATGCGACGAAAAGCCACAGCAGAACAGGCTTCCGACGAATGAAACAGGCGCTTGAGAAAATGGATTGACCTGCGCCGTCCGCCGTGAATACACTCTGCGCAAAGCCACTTGTATACAATTACAAAACGTAAAGAGGCACAAAACCATGAGCAAAATGAGAGCAATCGAAGCCGCCGTTCTGGTGATGCGCCGTGAAGGGGTTGATACCGCTTTTGGCATTCCAGGCGCTGCAATCAACCCGCTGTACTCCGCCCTGCAGAAAGTCGGTGGCATCGATCACGTCCTCGCTCGCCACGTTGAAGGCGCCTCGCACATGGCCGAGGGCTACACCCGCACCAAGGCCGGCAACATCGGCGTGTGCATCGGTACTTCCGGCCCGGCCGGTACTGACATGGTCACCGGTCTGTACAGCGCCTCCGCGGACTCGATCCCGATCCTCTGCATCACCGGGCAAGCCCCCCGCGCCCGTATGCACAAGGAAGACTTCCAGGCCGTCGACATCACCAGCATCGTCAAGCCGGTGACCAAGTGGGCGACCACCGTTCTGGAGCCGGGCCAGGTGCCTTACGCCTTCCAGAAAGCCTTCTACGAAATGCGCTCCGGCCGTCCGGGCCCGGTGCTGATCGACCTGCCGTTCGACGTGCAGATGGCCGAAATCGAATTCGACATCGACGCCTACCAGCCACTGCCGCTGGCCAAGCCGAGCGCGACCCGCGTGCAAGTCGAAAAAGCCCTGGCGATGCTGGATCAGGCCGAACGTCCATTGCTGGTGGCCGGCGGCGGCATCATCAACGCCGACGCCAGCGAGTTGCTGGTCGAGTTCGCCGAGCTGACTGGCATTCCAGTGATCCCGACCCTGATGGGCTGGGGCACCATTCCGGACGATCACCCGCTGATGGTCGGCATGGTCGGTCTGCAGACTTCGCACCGCTACGGCAACGCCACGATGCTGAAATCCGACGTGGTACTGGGCGTCGGCAACCGCTGGGCGAACCGTCATACCGGCTCGGTCGACGTTTACACCGAAGGCCGCAAGTTCATTCACGTCGACATCGAACCGACCCAGATCGGCCGCGTGTTCACCCCGGACCTGGGCATCGTGTCCGACGCCGCTGCCGCGCTGACCGTGTTCATCGAAGTCGCCCGTGAATGGCAAGCCGCCGGCAAACTGAAAAACCGCAGCGCCTGGCTGCAGGACTGCCAGCAGCGCAAGGCCAGCCTGCACCGCAAGACCCACTTCGACAACGTGCCGGTCAAGCCGCAGCGCGTTTACGAAGAAATGAACCAGGTGTTCGGCAAGGACACCTGCTACGTCAGCACCATTGGTCTGTCGCAGATTGCCGGCGCGCAGTTCCTGCACGTCTACAAGCCGCGTCACTGGATCAACTGCGGCCAGGCAGGCCCGTTGGGCTGGACCATTCCGGCAGCGCTGGGCGTGGTGAAGGCCGATCCGAACCGTAAAGTCGTGGCCCTGTCGGGGGACTATGACTTCCAGTTCATGATCGAAGAACTGGCGGTCGGCGCTCAGTTCAAACTGCCGTACATCCACGTCGTGGTGAACAACTCGTACCTGGGGCTGATCCGTCAGGCCCAGCGCGGTTTCGATATGGACTACTGCGTGCAGCTGTCCTTCGATAACCTGAACGCGCCGGAACTCAACGGTTATGGTGTCGACCACGTCGCAGTCGCCGAAGGCCTGGGCTGCAAGGCACTGCGTGTGTTCGAACCGGCTGACATCGCCCCTGCCCTGCGCAAGGCCGAAGAGCTGATCGAAGAGTTCAAGGTGCCGGTGATCGTCGAGATCATTCTGGAGCGTGTGACCAACATCTCCATGGGGACCGAGATCAACGCCGTCAACGAATTCGAAGACCTGGCGCTGGTCGGCAACGATGCGCCAACGGCGATTTCGCTGCTCGATTAACTGCTTTTGCTTGATCGTTCCCACGTCGAGGCGTCGAACCGTCTGCGTGGGAATGCAGCCGGGGACGCTCTGCGTCCCAAAGCGGACGCAGAGCGTCCATAGAGGCATTCCCACGCAGAGCGTGGGAACGAGAATCTAGAACGGGAGACCACCATGCCGCGTTTCGCAGCCAACCTGTCCATGCTGTTCACCGAACAGGATTTCCTTGCCCGTTTCGACGCCGCCGCCAAGGCCGGCTTCAGCGGTGTCGAGTATCTGTTCCCGTACGATTTCAGTTCTGCCGAAATCAAGGCCAGACTCGACGCCAACGGTCTGACCCAAGTGCTGTTCAACCTGCCGGCCGGTGACTGGGCCAAGGGCGAGCGCGGTATCGCGTGCCTGCCGGACCGGGTCGAAGAGTTCCGCGCCGGGGTTGATCTGGCCATCGCTTACGCCCAGGTGCTGGGCAACACCCAGGTCAACTGCCTGGCCGGCATCCGTCCACAGGGCGTGGACGATGCCACCGTTGAAAAGACCTTCGTCGCCAACCTCAAGTACGCCGCCGACAAGCTGCAAGCCGTCGGCATCAAACTGGTGATGGAAGCGATCAACACCCGCGACATCCCGGGCTTCTACCTGAACAACACGGCGCAGGCCCTGTCGATTCGCGAGCAGGTCGGCAGCGCCAATCTGTTCCTGCAATACGACATCTATCACATGCAAATCATGGAAGGCGATCTGGCCCGCACCCTGCAATCGCACCTGGCCGAGATCAACCATGTGCAGCTGGCCGACAACCCGGGCCGCAACGAGCCGGGCACCGGCGAGATCAACTACCGCTTCCTGTTCGAACACCTCGATCGCATCGGTTATCAGGGCTGGGTCGGCTGTGAGTACAAACCGCTGACCACCACGGAAGCAGGCCTCGGCTGGCTGAAGACCCACAACGCGATTTAAGAACAATGCAAAACCCTGTGGGAGCGGACTTGCTCGCGAAGACGGTGTGTCAGTCACCGAAGATGTTGAATGTTGAACCGCATTCGCGAGCAAGCCCGCTCCCACCCGAAGCAACACCCCCTATTTGCTTGAGCAAGACAAAAACAAGAGGATTTTCTCATGGCTAAAATCGGATTCATCGGCACCGGCATCATGGGCCACCCAATGGCGGCGAACCTGCAGAAAGCCGGTCACAGCCTGTTCCTGTCGGCGCACCACGACACCGCCCCTGCCGACCTGGTCGCCGCTGGCGCCGTCGCTCTGGCCAACCCACGCGAAGTGGCGCAGGAAGCTGAATTCATCATCGTCATGGTGCCGGATACTCCGCAGGTCGACGACGTGCTGTTCCGCGCCGACGGCGTCGCTGCCGGCATCGGCAAAGGCAAGGTCGTGATCGACATGAGCTCGATCTCGCCGACCGCCACCAAGGCGTTCGCCGCGAAGATCAACGAGAAAGGCGCGCAATACCTCGACGCCCCGGTGTCCGGTGGTGAAGTCGGTGCCAAGGCCGCGACCCTGAGCATCATGGTCGGTGGCGACGCCGATGCCTTCGAACGCGCACTGCCGCTGTTCCAGGCCATGGGCAAGAACATCACCCTGGTCGGTGGCAATGGCGACGGTCAGACCGCCAAGGTTGCGAACCAGATCATCGTTGCCCTGAACATTCAGGCCGTGGCCGAAGCCCTGCTGTTCGCTTCGAAAAACGGTGCCGATCCGGCCAAGGTGCGCGAAGCGCTGATGGGCGGTTTCGCTTCCTCGAAGATCCTCGAAGTGCACGGCGAGCGCATGATCAAGGGCACCTTCGATCCGGGCTTCCGCATCAGCCTGCACCAGAAGGACCTGAACCTGGCCCTGCAAGGCGCCAAGGAGCTGAACATCAACCTGCCGAACACCGCCAACGCCCAGCAAGTGTTCAGCACCTGCGCGGCCATCGGTGGCAGCAACTGGGACCACTCGGCGCTGATCAAGGGCCTGGAACACATGGCCAACTTCTCGATTCGCGACAAGAAGTAAGCCCTGCCCCGTCGCTCGTTCCCACGTCGAGGCGTCGAACCGTTTGCGTGGGAATGCAGCCCGGGACGCTCCGCGTCCCTGCCGAAGCGGACGCAGAGCGTCCATTGAGGCATTCCCACGCAGAGCGTGGGAACGATCACCCGCACTAACCAAGAACAATAAGAATGGGAGCCCGCCATGTCGGTCGATCCGCAACAACTGCTGCGCGAGCTGTTTGCCACAGCCATCGACGCGGCCCATCCGAACCAGGTCCTCGAAGCGCATCTGCCGGCCGATCGCACCGGTCGCGTGATCGTTATCGGCGCCGGCAAGGCTGCCGCTGCCATGGCGCAAGTGGTCGAGCGCTGCTGGGAAGGTGAAGTTTCGGGCCTTGTGGTGACCCGCTACGGTCACGGCGCCCCGTGCGAAAAAATCGAAGTGGTCGAAGCCGCGCACCCGGTGCCGGACGCTGCCGGTCTGGCCGTGGCCAAACGCGTGCTGGAACTGGTCAGCAACCTGACTGAAGACGACCGCGTGATCTTCCTGTTGTCCGGCGGCGGCTCTGCCCTGCTGGCGCTGCCGGCCGAAGGCATCACCCTGGCCGACAAGCAGTCGATCAACAAAGCCCTGCTCAAATCCGGCGCGACCATCGGCGAGATGAACTGCGTGCGCAAGCACCTCTCGGCGATCAAGGGCGGACGCCTGGGCAAAGCCTGCTGGCCGGCGACTGTTTATACCTACGCGATTTCCGATGTACCGGGCGATCTTGCCACGGTCATCGCCTCCGGCCCGACCGTGGCCGACCCGAGCACCAGCGCCGAAGCGTTGGCCATCATCAAGCGCTACGGCATCGAAATTCCGGCGTCGGTGCGCAGCTGGCTGCAAAGCCCGGAATCGGAAACCGTCAAACCCGGCGATCCGAGCCTGGCCCGCAGTCACTTCCAGTTGATCGCCCGCCCTCAGCAATCGCTGGACGCGGCGGCGGTGAAATGCCGTCAGGCCGGCTTCAGCACGCTGATCCTTGGCGACCTGGAAGGCGAATCCCGCGAAGTGGCGAAAGTCCACGCCGGCATCGCGCGCCAGATCATCCATCACGGCCAGCCACTGGCAGCGCCGTGCGTGATCCTCTCCGGCGGCGAAACCACGGTGACCGTGCGCGGCAATGGCCGTGGCGGGCGCAACGCCGAATTCCTCCTCAGCCTCACCGACAGCCTCAAGGGCCAGCCGGGCGTCTATGCGCTGGCCGGTGACACCGACGGCATCGACGGCTCGGAAGACAACGCCGGCGCGATCATGACCCCGGACAGCTACGCCCGCGCCGCTGCCCTCGGCCTGAGCGCCAGCGACGAGCTGGATAACAACAACGGCTACGGCTACTTCGCGGCGCTCGATGCGCTGATCGTCACCGAGCCGACCCGCACCAACGTCAACGACTTCCGCGCCATCCTGATCCTCGAGAGCTCTAAATCATGACGCCTGATAAAAAGGTCAAAATCCTCGCCACCCTCGGGCCTGCCGTCGACGGCATCGAAGACATCCGCGAGCTGGTCGAGGCCGGGGTCAACATCTTCCGCCTCAACTTCAGCCACGGCGATCACGCCGACCACGCCAAGCGCTATCAGTGGATCCGCGAAGTCGAGCGCCAGCTCAACTATCCGCTCGGGATCCTGATGGACCTGCAAGGGCCGAAACTGCGGGTCGGCAAGTTCGCTGACGGCAAGGTGCAACTGCATCGCGGCCAGGCGTTCCGCCTCGATCTGGACACGACACCGGGCGACGAACGCCGGGTGAACCTGCCGCATCCGGAGATCATCGCCGCGCTGGAAGCCGGCATGGACCTGCTGCTCGATGACGGCAAACTGCGCCTGCGGGTCGTGACCAAATACACCGACGCGATCGACACCACCGTGCTCAATGGCGGCGAACTGTCGGACCGCAAAGGCGTGAACGTGCCGCAAGCGGTGCTCGACCTGAGCCCGCTGACCACCAAGGATCGTCGCGACCTGAGCTTCGGTCTGGAGCTGGGTGTGGACTGGGTCGCGCTGTCGTTCGTGCAGCGTCCGCAAGACATCATCGAGGCCCGCACGCTGATCGGCGACAAGGCGTTCCTGATGGCGAAAATCGAGAAGCCGTCGGCCGTCGAGCAACTGCGCGAGATCGCCGAACTGAGCGACGCGATCATGGTGGCTCGCGGTGACCTGGGCGTGGAAGTGCCGGCCGAGAGCGTGCCGCAAATCCAGAAGAACATCATCACCACTTGCCGCCAGCTCGGCAAACCAGTGGTGGTGGCGACGCAGATGCTCGAGTCGATGCGCTTCTCCCCGGCGCCGACCCGCGCCGAAGTCACCGACGTGGCCAACGCCGTGGCCGAAGGCGCCGATGCGGTGATGCTGTCGGCAGAAACCGCGTCCGGCGAGTACCCGCTGGAGGCCGTGCAGATGATGAGCAAGATCATCCGCCAGGTGGAGAACGGTCCGGACTACCAGACCCAGCTCGACGTCAGCCGGCCGAAAGCCGAAGCGACCGTGTCCGATGCGATCAGTTGCGCGATCCGCCGGATCAGCAACGTGCTGCCAGTGGCTGTGCTGGTCAACTACAGCGAGTCCGGCGCATCGAGTCTGCGTGCGGCACGGGAGCGGCCAAAGGCACCGATCCTCAACCTGACGCCGAACCTGCAGACCGCCCGCCGCTTGAGCGTGGCGTGGGGCATTCATTCGGTGGTCAATGATCGCCTGCGTCAGGTGGATGAGGTGTGCTCGACCGCGCTGGAAATCGCGCAGGCGCAAGGAATGGCCGAGCGTGGCGATACGTTGCTGATCACCGCGGGTGTGCCGTTCGGGCAGCCGGGGTCGACGAATTCGCTGCGGATCGAAACATTGATTTAACCACTGACCAAGATCGTTCCCACGCTCCACGTGGGAATGCGGCCCGGGACGCTCCGCGTCCCAAGAGCAGACGCAGAGCGTCCTTTGAGGCATTCCCACGCAGACGGTTCGACGTGGGAACGATCAGTACTGACTTTTTAGAACTGCCATGCCTGCCAATCATTTCAACACCCACTGCCCTGACTGGGCCGAAGCGTTGCTCAACGGCTTCAGTCAAATCTTCCTCCAGCGCCATCCGCTGTGTGGACTCCTGTGCCTTCTGGCCATTTTATTCACCGCGCCGGTGCTGTTCGCCGGCGCGCTGCTCGGCGCGGTCGCCGGTTTGCTCACCGCGCAACGGCGCAACTACGCCAAGGCGGATCGCCAGGCCGGACTGTTCAGCTACAACGGCGTACTGGTCGGCCTGTTGCTGAGCCTGTATTTCCCCTGGTCGCCGATGCTGCCGCCGCTGATTCTGGCGGCCGGTGGCCTGAGCGCGATGATCACGCAGCAGTGGCTCAAACGCGCACGCCTCACCGAGTACCTGCCCGCCTACACCGCGCCGTTCGTGTTGCTGAGCTGGGTGTTCTTGTGTTTCGCCGAGCCTTCGACGCCGGCTCCGGCGCTTGAACTGAACACCGTGAACCTGCTCGGTGCCGCCCTGAAAGGCTTCGGTCAGGTGATGTTCCTCGACCATCCGTTGGCCGGTGGATTGATCGCCGCCGGTTTGCTGATCGCCGATCGCCGGGCCTTTGCCTGGGCGCTGCTGGCTTCGGTAATCGGTCTGGGTTCCAGCCTGTTGCACCACGACAGCCAGATCGCGTTGTTGGGCCTGGGCGGCTACAACGCCGTCCTCGCCGCCCTCGCCTTCAGCGCCCAGCGCCAACAACCGTGGCTGCCGCTGTTCGGCATCGGTCTGGCGCTGCTGCTGACGCCGCTGTTCAGTGCCCTGGGTCTGGCAACCCTCACGGCACCGTTCATTCTCGCCTGCTGGCTGCTGCGCACCGGCATTCGCCTGATGCAACAACCGCAGATCAGCGGCGCGCCTTGCGCTCGCGGGGAGAATCAACCTAGGCTGCGCTGATCTTTGATTCAGGCGTGATCCATGGACAGTAACCAGCACTGGCGTGAACAGCTTTACGTCATGATTTTCCAGAGCGACACCCCCGCCGGGCGACGTTTCGACGGCATCCTGCTGTTGATCATTCTCGCCAGCCTGGTGATCGTGATGCTCGACAGCATCGACAGCGTTCACCGCAATTACGCCGATGTGCTGGCGTATATCGAGTGGGGGTTCACCATCATCTTTGCCGGCGAGTACATCCTGCGTCTGTACTGCTCACCCAAACCGTTGCGCTATGCCTTCAGTTTTTACGGATTGGTGGATCTGCTGGCGATCGTGCCGGGCATCCTCGCGCTGTACTACAGCGATGCGCAGTACTTGCTGATTATCCGGATCATCCGGATGCTGCGAATTTTCCGCGTCCTCAAACTCAGTCCGTACCTCAAGCAAGCCAACTACCTGATGTCGGCGCTGCGTGGCAGCAAGCAGAAGATCGTGGTGTTTCTGGTGAGCGTCTGCACACTGGTGACGGTCTTCGGCACGTTGATGTACGTGATCGAAGGCCCGGAACACGGTTTCACCAGCATTCCCAAGGGTATCTATTGGGCTATCGTGACCCTGACCACCGTCGGCTTTGGCGACATCGTGCCGAAGACTCCGTTGGGCCAGGTGATTTCGTCGCTGGTGATGATCACCGGTTACTCGATCATCGCGGTGCCCACCGGGATCTTCACCGCCGAACTGGCCAATGCGATGCGTGGTGAACAGTTGCAACACGACTGCCCGGTTTGCCAGAAAAAAAGCCATGAAAGCGGCGCCGCATTCTGTTCGCGATGCGGTAATCCGTTATTCAAGAAAATGGAATAAGCAAAGTTCTTTTTAATCTTTAAGCGACTATGCGCGCCCCGCTATAGTCGCTGGCAAATGGCCTTATCATTGTCAAAAACACCCCCACAGAACAAGGAATGCGCAGTGAAAAAACTCTTTGGCGCCTCACTTCTCGCCGCAGGTCTTGCCTTCGGCAGCGTGGCTCAGGCCGCACCGACCCTGCTCAACGTGTCCTACGACGTGATGCGCGATTTCTACAAGGACTACAACACTGCGTTCCAGAAACACTGGCAGGCCGAACACAACGAAAACATCACCGTGCAGATGTCTTTCGGCGGTTCGAGCAAGCAAGCCCGTTCGGTGATCGACGGCCTGCCGGCTGACGTCATTACCATGAACATGGCCACCGACATCAACGCCCTGGCCGACAACGGTCAACTGGTGCCGAAGGACTGGGTCACCCGCCTGCCAAACAACAGTGCGCCATTCACCTCGGCCACCGTGTTCATCGTGCGCAAAGGCAACCCGAAAGCCCTGAAAGACTGGCCGGACCTGCTCAAGGACGGCGTGCAGGTGATCGTGCCGAACCCGAAAACTTCGGGCAACGGCCGCTACACCTACCTGTCCGCCTGGGGCTACGTCCTGAAAAACGGCGGTGACGAGAACAAGGCCAAAGACTTCGTCGGCAAGCTGTTCAAACAGGCGCCGGTGCTGGATACCGGTGGCCGCGCCGCGACCACCACGTTCATGACCAACCAGATCGGCGACGTGCTGGTGACATTCGAAAACGAAGCCGAAATGATCGCCCGCGAGTTCGGCCGCGACCAGTTCGAAGTCATCTACCCAAGCGTCTCCGCCGAAGCCGAGCCGCCGGTGTCGGTGGTCGACAAAGTGGTCGAGAAGAAAGGCTCCCGCGCCGCTGCCGAGGAATACCTGAAGTTCCTGTGGTCGCCGCAAGGTCAGGAAATCGCGGCCGCCAACTACCTGCGTCCACGTGACCCGGCGGTACTGGCCAAGTACACCGACCGCTTCCCGAAAGTCGACTTCCTGTCGGTCGAGAAAACCTTCGGCGACTGGCGCACCGTGCAGAAGACCCACTTCAATGACGGCGGGATCTTCGACCAGATCTACAGCGGCCAGTAAGGTGTGAGCTGACATGAAAAAGGCGACCTGCAGAGGTCGCCTTTTTTGTGGGCCGCTACATGGGCGGCTTCACGCCATCCTTGCCGGCGGAGATGGACTGCGCGGTCAGCGTGCCGTCCGCGCTCTGGGTCACGAAGGTGACGATCTTCACCCCGACCTTGAGCAGGCTGCGATCACCCGGCGTCAGGTTGACGATCGGCACGTCCTCCGGCACCAGGATCTTCTGCTGGCCGCCCTTGTAGTTCACGGTCAGCACCCGGCCGTTGCTCACCACCAGATCGCCGACGCTGCCATTGGTCATGCTGCTGCCCTTGGCCAGGTCGAACGGCCGATGACCATCGCCGCTGCCGGCCAGCTCCGGCGGGAACACGTGAACCTCCAGCGCCTTGAGCGTGCCATCCTCCTGGGGAATGGCGGCCGAACCGATGTAGCTGCCGGGCTTGATGTCTTCGATATTGGCCAGGGTGACCGCGCGGACCTTGGTGTCCGGGGTCAACTGGATCACGACGTTTTCACCGCTGTTGACGTGAACCTTGAGCGAGTCGGCACTGACCCCGGTGATCTCGCCGCGCACACCCATGCGCATGCCGGGCGCTTCGGCGGCCTGCACAGCAGTGGCGCCGAGCAGACTGATCAGGACAATGGTTGTGGTGTGGCGAAGCAACTGACGAAACATCGCAATCCTCCGTTGATGAATGTTGAAACCCGGTCACAACATAAGCACGCTATCGAACAAGATGTAAGTGAATGTATCATCGACGCTCAACGGTCGGACGCAAGGTTCGCCGATGAACAATGGATTGTTCGGCGCCACCTGTTCCGCAACGGAATAACTGATATCGATCAGAAGCCTCTACTGCCGGCTCGGCCCGTCCCTTAGCCTCACCGCATTCCTTTTCGCTGGATCGAGAAACCCTATGACCGCCACAACTCACACAATGACCCGAGGCATGGTGCTGCTGTTCGCTTTCTGCTGCGGCGCCATCGTTGCCAACATCTACTACGCCCAGCCGATCATCGGCCTGATCGCGCCGGATATCGGTCTGAGCGACACCATGGCCAGTTTCATCGTGTCGCTGACCCAGATCGGCTATGCGCTGGGCCTGTTCTTCCTGGTGCCGCTGGCGGATCTGCTGGAAAACCGCCGCCTGATGATCATCACCACCGTGGTGGCGATTGCCAGCCTGCTCGGCGCGGCGTTTACCGATCAACCGAATGTGTTCCTGCTGATTTCGTTGCTGGTGGGGTTCAGCTCGGTGTCGGTGCAGGTGTTGATTCCATTGGCGGCGCATCTGGCGCCGGAAGAATCCCGTGGCCGGGTGGTCGGCGGGATCATGGGCGGTTTGCTGCTGGGGATTCTGCTGGCGCGTCCGGTGTCGAGCGTGGTCGCCGACCATCTCGGCTGGCGGGCGATGTTCATGATCGCCGCAGCCTTGATGGCGGCGATCAGCGTGGTGCTGGCGTTGACCGTGCCCAAGCGCCAGCCGGATCACAGCGCCTCCTACGGCCAGTTGCTGGGTTCGTTGTGGACGCTGCTGCGCAAACAACCGGTGCTGCGTCAGCGGGCGTTTTACCAGGCTTGCATGTTCGCCACGTTCAGCCTGTTCTGGACCGCCGTGCCGCTGGAACTGGCGCGCAACCATGGCCTGTCCCAGAGTGAAATCGCGATCTTCGCCCTGGTCGGCGCAATCGGTGCCATCGCCGCCCCGATCAGCGGACGCCTGGCCGATGCCGGCCACACCCGCATCGCCTCGTTGCTGGCCATGCTGTTCGCCAGCCTGAGCTTCCTGCCCGCCTTCATCCACCCGGCCTACAGCGTGATCGGCCTGGCCGTGACCGGTGTGGTGCTCGACTTCTGCGTACAGATGAACATGGTGCTCGGCCAGCGCGCGGTCTACTCCCTCGATGCCAAAAGCCGCGGCCGCCTCAACGCGCTGTACATGACCAGCATCTTCGTCGGCGGCGCCTTCGGCTCGTCGGTAGCCAGTGCGGTGTACGAGCATGGCGGCTGGTTGTGGATCGTGATTGTTGGCAGCGCGTTCCCGCTGCTGGCGCTGGTGCGGTTTTTGAGTGCTTCGCAGAAGCCTGTTCTGGCTACGGCCTAAAATCTGAAAAGCACTGCCGGATCGCTGATCCGACAGTGCTCGAGGCTTAATGCCGGACCAGCTTTTCCATGGCGGCATCCGCCAAAAAAGAGGAACGGCTTTTGACATTGTGCTCACGCACATAGCGGTCGATCCGCTGGATGACATAGCCGGGCAACGTCACGTTGACCTTTTCGGTCTTGCCCATGTACGGCGAGATGTCCAGTTCGAGCATGCCCCAGCCCATGTCGGCAAACTCCGGGTTGTTGCGATGGGTGGCCGCCGAGGTCGGCATCGGAATCGAGTCGCCATCGGCCGCGATCTCCTGCAGCATGATGTGGGCAATCTCGACGGCCGCGTTGTAGGCATCCTCAAACGTATCCCCGGCAGTAATCGCGCCGGGAATATCGGGATATCTGAATCCCGATGGCGGTGTTCTCGTCACCCCACTCGATGCAGATTGGGTATTGCATTGTGAAATTGCCTCGCCCATTAAAGTAACTCTAGAGATACCTTTAGTAGCCTGCGGAAGGTTGTGACACAACGTTGGTTGTTCTGCAGGATGTTTTGACTATCTGTCGGCGGTGTTTCCGACGAGTAGGCTGGCCAGTGTCAAGGCGCGGGCGTTCGTTGAATATGTGCAGGGGTTGTCGGCGAAAAGCCATAAAACTCCTACTCGTTTCGTTTATTGCGATTTTCGCTTATTTCGAATAACGTTCCGGCATTCCTCATTTCCAAAGCCGGACTCGCCATGTCGACCGTTATTCATCCCTCCATCAGCCTCCCCGTAGAACGCGAAGTAAAAGCCGCCATTGAAGGGCAGCGTGCCCTGGCGGCATACCTCGCGACCCATTTCGAGACTCAGCACATCCAGATTTTCGACGAGCAGAACGAAGCTCATCGCGTCGAACTGCCCACCTCGGCCCTGCGCTTGCTGATCGACATTCTGGCGGAACTGGCAGCCGGCAACGCGGTGCAGGTCGTACCGGTGCATGCCGAATTGACGACCCAGGAAGCCGCGGACCTCCTCAACGTCTCACGTCCACACCTCATAAAACTGCTGGAAAGCGGCGAGTTGTCCTACCACAAAACAGGCAAGCACCGACGCGTGCGTTTTGCCGATCTGATGGACTATAAGACCCGGCGCACCACCGCCAGCGAGCAGGCAATGGCGCTTCTCGCAGAGCAAGCTCAGGCGTTAAGGACAGGATACGAGTGAGGCATTCCTCTTTTACCGCTTTATATGATGCATGCGTCTTGTACCCTGCCCCCTTGAGAGACTTCCTCATGTGGCTTGCCCTCTCGGGGCGATTTCGGGCGCGATGGACCCAGGAGATTCACTGCGAATGGAAACGCAATCTGTTGAAGAACCGTCCTGACCTGACGATGGAACAGCTGGATCGTACGTCCGGCCTGATGGATCAAGCGATACCCGACGCCTGTGTCCATGACTATGAAGACCTGATTGCCGGCCTCACCTTGCCCGACTGCGATGATCGCCATGTTCTGGCGGCGGCCATCCGCTGCGGCGCAAGTGTGATAGTGACCTTCAACCAGAAAGACTTTCCCTGCAAAACGCTAGAGCCTTTCGGCATCGAGGCGCAGCATCCGGACGAGTTCGTCGACAACCTCTTGGGGCTTGATCCGGCAGCAGTGGTTGCTGCGGCCCAAAAGCAGCGTCGGCAGCTGAAAATGCCTGCCATGGACGTCGAACCTTTTCTTGATCTACTGCAACGACAAGGCCTGGTTAAATCAGTCCAGGCACTCCGCGGCTATCACGCAATCCTTTGAAAGCTCATTACCCCCACACAGCAAAACGGCGATCCAAAGATCGCCGTTTTTCATTACTGCCCGAACTGCTTGCCCAGTCCCGCCGGTACGCCGTGGATGTTGGTTTCTTCCCACGGGCCGTTGGGGCTGATCGAGCGGCTCCAGCCGTTGTTCCAGCGGTAGTAGGTGCGCTGACGGTAGAAGGTGTTGGTCTGGTCGTCGAGCACGTAAACGCCCAGTTTCTGGTCCCAGTGGCTGTTGCCGCCCGGTGGTGGGGCGAAGCTGGCGGAGGTGCGCGGGACAGGTTTGGCGGGTTTGGCCGGGATGCCCGGCTTGCTCGGCGTCGGGCTGGTCGACGGGGTCGGGCTGGGTTGTGACGGTGGGATCGGCGGCAGCCGTGTGGTGGGCTCCGGTCGTTGCACCGCACATGCGCTCAAGCCCAGGGCCAGTGTGAGGACTGTGATTCGGGCGATGGCGTTCATGGCGGTGCTTTCCTGTTGGTTCCGGCTATTTGTCCGGGCTGTCGATGGTCAGTGTCTGCGGCGCGGTGGTGCTGCTGGCCAGAGGCCCGCTGCGACCGACCCACTCACCGGCGGTCGGCTGACCGGCACGGGAGATGCGCGCAACCAGTTGGACTTCGGGGAAGTTCGACAGTTTCAATTGCGGCATCATCGCGTCGGCATCACCCAGTTCGACGGTCACCGGCAGATCGGCGACGGTCAGGCGCTTGGCCGCCAGCGGTGCCGGCGGGCCCGAGGTGGCGCGGGCAAAAATGAATACGCTGTCACCCGGTTGCACTTTGGCTTTGAGCTCGCTGGCCAGATCCACACGCACTTTCAACAACGCCGCCGCTTTCGCCGCCGGTGCCTGGGCGACCTTGCCGCCGCTGGCCTGCAGTTTTTCGGTGGCGCGGGTGATACCACCCTGCAGAGCCTCGCGGGATTTGTCCTGTGGTGGCAGTTGCGCCAGCAGACGGTTCCAGTAGTCGATGGCCTCCTGATAACGCTCGCCTTCGAACGCGGCGATGCCCAGCAGGCCGAGACTGGTGACTTCTTTCGGATCGGCTTTCAGCGCTTCATCGGTCAGAGCCTGAACCTTGTCCGACCATTTTTTGTTGTCGGCGAAGTATTGGGCCTGCGCCCACTGGCCGAGCAGTTCCGGCTGACGACCGGCCAGATTGACGGCACGCTCGAACATCTTCGCCGCATCAGCCGGACGATCCTGGGCCATGTAAGTGCGACCGAGGAAATACACGCCTTCAGCCGAATCCGGCTGCGCAGCGACTGCGCGTTCCAGACGCTGAGTCATCTCTTCCATCGACTGCGGCGCCTGGGCGAATTCCCGGGTCAGTTCGACCTTGTCGCTCGCGCCAAAGTGCAGGTACAAACCGAGGCCCAACACCGGCACCAGCACGGCTGCCAGCAATGGCAACGGCTTGCCCAGACGCGAAACCCGCGCCGGCGCCACACCTTCGGTGTCGGCCAACAGTTCCCGGGCCGCTTCGGCGCGGCCGCTGTCCATTTGCGCGGCGTCGAGCACGCCTTCCGCCTGCTGCGATTGCAGCTCGGCGACGCGTTCCTGATACAGCGCGACGTTGAGAGCGGTTCGATCCTCTTCACGCTGGGCGCGACGTTCGCGCAGAACGGGGATCAACAGAAAACTCAGGGCGACCAGAAGCAACAGCCCTGCGGCAAGCCAGAAATCAATCATTCTTGGTTTTTATCCAACAGTTGGTCGAGGCGCTGACGCTCTTCAGGAGACAGCGATTGCGGCGTCTCGGCGCGCTGCCCGCGACGGCGGCGGACGATCACCGCGATCACCACGAACCCACCCAGCAACAGGCCGGCCGGGCCGAACCAGAGCAAAGCGGTCTTGGCATTGAGCGCCGGTTTGTAGCGGACGAAATCACCGTAGCGGTCGACCATGAAGTCGATGATCTGCTGATTGTCCTTGCCCTCGCCGAGCATGCGGAAAATCTCTTTGCGCAGGTCGGCGGCAATCGGCGCGTTGGAGTCGGCGATGTCCTGGTTCTGGCACTTGGGGCAGCGCAGTTCCTTGGTCAGCTCGCGGAAACGCTCGCGATCGCCTTCTTTGGCGAACTCGTAGGTGTCGATGGCCGCGTGGGCCACGCCGGCCAGGCTCAAGCCCAGCACCATGGCGGCTAAAAAGCGCTTCATGGCTTGGCCTCGTCGACCAGCGCCTGATACTTGGCCGCCAGTTTTTCCCGCCAGACCTGCTCGTCGATCACCCCGACGTACTTGTCGCGGATGATGCCCTTGGCGTCGATGAAGAAGGTTTCCGGCGCGCCATAGACACCCAGGTTCAGGCCCAGCGAGCCTTCGTCGTCGCGGATGTCCAGTTGATACGGATTGTGGAATTCGGCCAGCCACTTCAACGCATCGGCGTTGGTGTCCTTGTAATTGATGCCGTAGATCACCACGCCGCGCTCGGCGAGTTTGTTCAGCACCGGGTGCTCGACCCGGCAGGAAATGCACCAGGTGCCCCAGACGTTGACCAGTGCCGGTTTGCCGAGAATGTCGGACTTGGTCAGGGTCTTGTCGCCCTGCACCGCCGGCAGCGAAAACTCCGGAAACGGTTTGCCGATCATCGCCGACGGCAGCTCCGCCGGATCCAGGTACAGACCGCGATAAAGGAATACGGCCACCAGCAGGAAAATCGCCAATGGCACCAGCATCAACCAACGTCTCATGCAGCGGCTCCTTCCATGCCCAGCGCTTCACGCACGCGGGCTTTGACCTTCATTCGATAACGCCGATCCAGCGCCGCCAGCAGACCACCGAAACCGGTCAGCAGACCGCCGAACCAGATCCAGCGCACAAACGGTTTCACATGCACCCGCACCGCCCAGGCGCCATCGCCCAGCGGTTCGCCCAGGGCGACGTATAGGTCGCGGGTGAAACCGGCGTCGATCCCGGCCTCGGTCATCACCGAGTTCTGCACGGTGTACAGACGTTTTTCCGGGTGCAGCACGCTGATTTCCTGACCGTTGCGGATCACCCGGACGGTGCCCTTGTCGGAGGTGAAGTTCGGGCCTTCGAAATGTTTGGCGCCTTCGAACACGAACTGATAACCGGCCAGGTCCATCGACTCGCCCGGCGCCAGGCGCAGGTCACGCTCGGCACTGTTCTGGCTCGACAACACCACGCCCAGCGCACAGACGGCGATACCGAGGTGGGCGATCTGCATGCCCCAGTAACTGCGGGTCAGGGTCGGCAGGCCTTTGATCAGACCTTTGTGGCGGGTCTTGTCGAAGATGTCGCGCACGCCGGCCAGCAACACCCAGGCCGCGAGCAGGAACGTCGCGATGACGGCCCAGTTGAAATCGCCGTAAGCGACACCGGCCACCACCGCCAGGGCAACGCTGCCCAGCAGCACCGGGGTCAGCATGCTGACCAGCCATTTCACCGGCGTGTCTTTCCAGCGCACGATCACGCCGACTGCCATCACCAGCATCAACAGCGCCATCAACGGAATGAACAACGCGTTGAAGTACGGCGGGCCGACCGACAGCTTGGCGCCGCTGATCGCATCAAGAATCAGCGGATACAGGGTGCCGAGCAGGATCATCGACGCCGCCACCACCAGCACCAGGTTATTGCCCAGCAGCAGGGTTTCTCGCGACCACAGATTGAAACCGACCTGGCTCTTGACCACCGGGGCGCGCAGCGCAAACAGGGTCAGCGAACCACCGACCACGAACAGCAGGAAGATCAGGATGAACACGCCGCGCTCAGGATCCGAAGCAAACGCGTGCACCGAGGTCAGCACGCCGGAACGCACGAGGAAAGTGCCGAGCAGGCTCAGGGAGAACGCGGCAATCGCCAGCAACACCGTCCAGCTCTTGAACACGCCACGTTTCTCGGTGACCGCCAGCGAGTGAATCAACGCCGTGCCCACCAGCCATGGCATGAATGAGGCGTTTTCCACCGGGTCCCAGAACCACCAGCCGCCCCAGCCGAGTTCGTAGTAAGCCCACCACGAACCGAGGGTGATGCCGATGCCGAGGAAAGCCCAGGCGACGATGGTCCACGGACGCGACCAACGTGCCCACGCCGCATCGAGACGACCGCCGAGCAGTGCGGCGATGGCAAACGCGAAGGCCACCGAGAAACCGACGTAACCCATGTAGAGCATCGGCGGATGGACGATCAGGCCGATGTCCTGCAGCAATGGGTTGAGGTCACGACCGTCGGCCGGGATCTGCGGCAGGATCCGCGAAAACGGGTTCGAGGTGAGGATCAGAAACAGCAGGAAACCGGTGCTGATCATGCCCATCACCGCCAGCACGCGGGCGAGCATGACTTGCGGCAGTTGCCGGGAGAACACCGACACCGCGAAGGTCCAGCCGCCGAGGATCAACGCCCACAGCAGCAGCGACCCTTCGTGGGCGCCCCACACCGCGCTGAACTTGTAGTACCACGGCAAAGCACTGTTGGAGTTCATCGCGACGTAAGCCACGGAGAAATCGTCGGTCATGAACGCATAGGTCAGGCAACCGAAGGCGAATAGCAGGAATGCGAACTGCCCCCACGCCGCCGGTTGGGCGAGGCCCATCCACAGACGGTCGCCGCGCCAGGCACCGAGCAACGGCACCACGGCCTGCACCAGCGCGAAACACAGCGCCAGAATCATGGCCAGATGGCCCAGTTCAGGAATGAAAATGCTGGATGTCATCGATCAACCCTCCTTCGCAGGGGTTGGCGCGGATTGACCGCTGTCCTTCAGGGCCTTGGTCACTTCCGGCGGCATGTATTTTTCGTCGTGCTTGGCCAGCACTTCATCGGCAACCACCACGCCGTCGGCGTTGAGCTTGCCCAGCGCGACGATGCCCTGCCCTTCGCGGAACAGGTCCGGCAGGATCCCGCGATAGGTGATGGTCACGGACTTGTTGAAGTCGGTGACCACGAATTTGACGTCCAGCGAATCCGTGGAGCGTTGCAGCGAGCCCTTCTCGACCATGCCGCCGGCGCGGATGCGGGTGTCCTGCGGCGCTTCGCCGTTGGCGATCTGGGTCGGGGTGTAAAACAGGTTGATGTTCTGCTGCAGGGCGCTCAGGGCCAGGCCGACGGCAGCGCCGACCCCGACCAGAATTGCCAGGATGATGATCAGACGCTTTTTACGCAGCGGATTCACTTGCCGTTCTCCCGGCGCAGACGACGCGCCTCTTGTTGCAGATAGCGCTTGCGGGCCGCGATCGGCGCCGCCACGTTGAGGATCAGTACCGCCAGACAGATGCCGTAGGCCGACCAGACATACAGGCCGTGATGGCCCATGGCGAGGAAGTCGCCGAATGACGCGAAACTCATCGAGCGGCCTCCAGGCTGTTCTGCACTTCTTCTTTCACCCAACTGGCGCGGGCTTCGCGCTTGAGCACTTCAAGGCGCATGCGCAGCAACAGCACGGCGCCGAAGAAACAGTAGAAACCCAGCACCGTCAGCAGCAGCGGCAGCCACATTTCGACGGGCATCGCCGGTTTTTCGGTGAGGGTGAAGGTCGCGCCCTGGTGAAGGGTGTTCCACCACTCCACCGAGTATTTGATGATCGGGATGTTGATCACGCCGACGATGGCCAGCACCGCGCAGGCCTTGGCGGCGCTGTCGCGATTGCTGATGGCGTTGCCCAGGGCGATCACGCCGAAATACAGGAACAGCAGAATCAGCATCGAGGTCAGACGCGCGTCCCAGACCCACCACGAACCCCAGGTCGGTTTGCCCCAGATCGCTCCGGTGACCAGCGCCACGGCGGTCATCCAGGCACCGATCGGCGCGGCGCATTGCAGGGCGACGTCGGCCAGTTTCATCTTCCACACCAGCCCGACCACACCGCACACCGCCAGCATCACGTAGATCGACTGAGCGAGCATCGCGGCGGGAACGTGGATATAGATGATGCGAAAGCTGTTGCCTTGCTGATAGTCCGGCGGCGCGAAGGCCAGGCCCCAGATGACGCCAACGCAGATCAGCAACAACGCGGCGAGGCTCAACCACGGCAAAAACTTGCTGCTGATGCCGTAGAACCACTTGGGCGAGCCGAGCTTGTGAAACCAGGTCCAGTTCATACTGTTTCCATCACGGGTGCCGCTCATCGGTGTGAGCAGTCTCAGGGTCTTTGCTGGTTAAATTTTAACCAGACCTCATTATTCGCCGACGCTGATCTTCAGGCCAGCCGCTATTGCAAAAGGTGTCAGGGTTATCGCCAGGGCGGTCAGGCTGCCAAGCCACAACAGATAACCAAGCGCCGGCATGCCCTGCAACGCCGCCTGCAAGGCGCCACTGCCGAGGATCAACACCGGGATGTACAACGGCAGAATCAGCAGCGCCAGCAACAGGCCTCCGCGTTTCAGACCGACCGTCAGCGCCGCGCCCACCGCGCCGAGCAAGCTCAGCACCGGTGTTCCCAGCAGCAACGAAAGCAGCAATACCGGCAGACACGCAGCCGGCAACCCGAGCATCAACGCCAGTAACGGCGAGAGCAAAACCAGTGCCAGCCCGGAAAAAAGCCAGTGTGCCAGCACCTTGGCCAATACCAGAAGTGGCAGGGGGTGCGGCGAAAGGACCCACTGTTCAAGGGAGCCATCTTCGAAATCACTGCGGAAAAGCCCGTCCAGCGAGAGCAGGACCGACAACAGTGCCGCCACCCAGACTAACCCCGGGGACAAGTTTTGCAATACTTGAGTTTCCGGTCCGACGGCCAGCGGGAACAGCGCGATGACGATGGCGAAGAAAATCAGCGGATTGGCCAGCTCCGCCGGGCGGCGGAACAGCAGTCGGGACTCACGGGCAACCAGCAGGCCGAACACACTCATACCGCCCAATTCCCCAGGTCGATGTCGCGATAACCGGCCGGCATCCGGCTCAGCGTGTGGTGGGTGGTGAGCACCACCAGCCCTCCCCGTTCGCAGTGCCCGGCCAGGTGTTCTTCAAGCTGTGCCACGCCCTGTTTGTCCAGCGCAGTGAACGGTTCATCGAGAATCCACAACGGCGGGCTATCGAGATACAACCGCGCCAGCGCCACGCGGCGCTGCTGGCCGGCGGACAGGCTGTGGCAGGGAACATCCTCGAAACCACGCAATCCAACCGCCGCCAGGGCCTGCCAGATCGCGTCGCGTTCGGCGGGTTGATGCAGGGCGCAGAGCCAGGCGAGATTTTCTTCCGGGGTGAGCAAGTCCTTGA
Organism: Pseudomonas sp. Pseusp21; assembly: GCF_059492145.1. Taxonomy (NCBI): domain Bacteria; kingdom Pseudomonadati; phylum Pseudomonadota; class Gammaproteobacteria; order Pseudomonadales; family Pseudomonadaceae; genus Pseudomonas; species Pseudomonas sp. Pseusp21. The sequence goes on along the minus strand of NZ_CP168520.1, from coordinate 5,500,114 downwards.
TCCCGGCAGCATGGCCGATCCACAGCAGGTTGCGCGCCAGTTCGCTGCGTTGCTCGCCCAGTGGCTTGCCGTTGAGCAATACCTGGCCATCGGTCGGCTGCATCAGACCGGCCAGCAAACGCAGCAAACTGGTCTTGCCGCTGCCGTTGGGGCCGCTGATCTGCACCATATCGCCACTGGCCAGTCTCAATTCGAGATTGTCGAAGAGCAGTCTGAGATCACGTTCACACGCGAGGGCGACGGTTTGCAGGACAGGACTGGTCAAGGGATCACGGGCCTTATACGGTTCAAGTCGGCTCTGGCGCGGCCGTTAAAGAGTTGCAGCATAAATGCAATGACGGCTCAATCCAGAGAGCTGCGTCAAACAATTGCTATGTTTTTTGAACGAATGGAAGGACGGGCGGCATTATACATGGCGTCCCCCGCTCTCCCGAGTGCATTTTCCTCAGGTTGTGTCCGCGTATGACAGGCGAAATGAACATCCTCCCGCTCCCGCCCACCGCCCCGGCGACCGTTCGCCCGCAGGTGGGTGAGCTGCTGAAGTTGCTGACGCCGGTCGACGGGCTGATTGCCGCCGGCCAGAGCGCCAAGGCCGAGGTGTTGTCGCTCAAGCAGGCGGATCAGACCTTTCAATTGCTGCTCAAGGTGACGCTGGACAGCGGCCGTCAGACCACCGTGCAGGCGACCAGCAATCTGCCGCTGCCCCAGGGAACCAGTCTGGCGATCACCCAGCCGTCAGCGGGCAATCTGGCGATCACCGTGCAACAGGCCATCGCCAGCAGCGTCGCCACCCTCACCCGCATCGACACCGCGCAATTGCCGGTTGGCACGCTGCTGCAAGGCAAGGTGCTGACGGCTCAGACCTTGCCGCAGGTGCCGGGGCAGCCGACCGTATACCGCTCGATGGTCAGCCTGCTCAACACCGCGTTGAGCGGCAGCACCTTGACCATCGACAGCCCGCAACCGCTGCGCATCGGCACCCTGCTGTCGGCGCTGGTGCAGGACTCGCAGACCCTGAAGTTTCTGCCGCTGAGCAATCGCCAGGAACAACTGGCGGTCAGCCAGCAGCTGGTCAGCCAGCAAAGCCGTCAGGGCTCCCTCGACGGCTTGCTGAAAATGCTCCAGAGCCTGCCCCCCGCCACCGATCAGACGTCCCAGGATTTGCGCGCCGCCGTGGACAAACTGCTCGCCAACCTGCCGGACGTGCAGCAACTGAGCACCCCAAAAGGTCTGGCCCAGGCGCTGGCCAACAGCGGTGTGTTCCTCGAAACCAAACTGCTGACCGGGCAGAACCCGACGCTGGCCCCGGACATGAAAGCCGATCTGCTCAAGCTGATCGCCCAACTCACCCCCGGCCTGCCCGGCAACACCAACCTGAATGCGATCATCGCCGCCAACACCCTGGCTCAGGCATTGCCGAGCTTTGTGCGCAACGCCCTCGGCATGCTCGGTCAGGTCAGCGCAAAACCGGTGCCGAGCAGTTTCCCGTTGCCCGAGCGACTGCTGCAAAGCCTGGAAGGTGAAGGCGATCTGGAGCATTTGCTGCGCCTCGCCGCAGCCGCCGTGTCGCGCCTGCAAAGCCATCAGCTGTCGAGCCTGGAACAGACCGGCGTCACCGATGACGGTCGTCTGCTCAGCACCTGGCAGCTGGAAATCCCGATGCGCAACCTGCAGGACATCGTGCCGTTGCAGGTCAAGTTCCAGCGCGAAGAAGCACCGGAGAAACAGGAAGCGAACGAGCAGCGCCGCGATGAGCGCGAACCGAAGCAGCAACTGTGGCGCGTCGATCTGGCGTTCGACATGGAACCGCTGGGGCCGATGCAGATTCAGGCACAGTTGATCAGCGGCAGCCTGTCCAGTCAGTTGTGGGCCGAGCGGCCGTACACCGCGAGTCTGATCGAAAGCAACCTGACCGCCCTGCGTCAACGCCTGCTGGATTCCGGGCTGAACGTCGGCGACCTCGACTGCCACCTCGGCACCCCGCCGCAAGGCATCCAAACCCGCCTCGAACACCGCTGGGTCGACGAAACCGCATGAATGACACCACCGCTCCACGCCAGGCCATCGCCCTCAAATACGACGGCAGCCACGCCCCGACCCTTACCGCCAAGGGCGACGAAGAACTGGCCGAAGAAATCCTGCGGATCGCCCGCGACTGTGAAGTGCCGATCTACGAAAACGCCGAACTGGTGAAACTGCTGGCGCGAATGGAACTGGGCGACAGCATCCCCGAAGAGCTGTACCGCACGATCGCCGAGATCATCGCGTTTGCCTGGAACCTCAAGGGCAAGTTTCCGGCGGGACAGGACCCGGACGCACCGATGGTCGAGAAAGACGTCACCGAACGCGGCGACGATTACTGAAGGCAAAAAAAACGCAGCCATCGATGACTGCGATTTTTTTCGCTGATTGTTCCCACGCTCTGCGTGGGAACACCCGCCCGTGACGCTCTGCGTCACCCTTCACACGCGGAACGCGGAGCGTTCCAAGATGCATTCCCACGCAGACGGTTCGACGCCTCGACGTGGGAACGATCCAGGTGTGACGACTAGTTCTTGTGCAGCTTGCGCATCAACTCCGCCTCAGCCTGGGTCAACCCGCAGGACTGAGTCAGCTCATCGACACTCGCGCCCATCCCCACCAGTTTCGCCGCCTGGGCGAATGACAGGCTGGAAGGATCGCGCTGTTCGAGCTGGGAGAGTTTGTCCGGGATCGGACTGACCACCGCGCGCAGCTCGTGCAGGGCTTCGCCCATGCGCACGTTGCCGTTCTGGTAATCGTCGACACGTTTGGCCAGGTCCCTGATGCGCTGATCACGCAGCGCATCGCCCTGGGCCTGTTGCGCAGCGATCACGCGCTGCGCCTTGATGTACGCCAGAAACATCGCCAGCGTGCCTGCCCAGAACAGGAACAGGACAATGACCGCTACCTCGAGAATCAATCAGATGTTCTCCAGTTCCGACCACTCTTCTTCGCTCATCATCTTGTCCAGCTCGACCAGGATCAGCAACTCGTTGTTCTTGTTGCACACGCCCTGGATGAACTTGGCCGACTCTTCGTTACCGACGTTCGGTGCAGTCTCGATTTCCGACTGACGCAGGTAAACCACTTCCGCCACGCTGTCGACCATGATGCCCACGACCTGCTTGTCGGCTTCGATGATGACGATACGGGTGTTGTCGCTGATCTCACCGCTCATCAGGCCGAAGCGCTGACGGGTGTCGATCACGGTCACCACGTTGCCGCGCAGGTTGATGATGCCCAGCACGTAGCTTGGCGCACCCGGAACCGGAGCGATCTCGGTGTAGCGCAGGACTTCCTGAACGCGCATCACGTTGATGCCGTAGGTTTCGTTATCCAGCTTGAAGGTCACCCATTGCAGGATCGGATCTTCGGAACCCTTTGCCGCCGTAGCCTTGTCGTTCATACCCTAGCCCCTCGAAAAACCGCGCCTGGCGGTGTGTGTTTCGTTCGCCGGCATTTGAATGCCGGTACTGTCTTTATGTCGGTTTGTGGTTCGGCTTACTGCCGGACATGTGCTTTGCCCCACCGCTGGCGATCAACTCGGCCAGTGCGGAAACATCAAGCAAGGCGCACATGTGTTCAATCACCGTGCCGGCGAGCCATGGCCGCTGACCTCGGTGACTTCTCCATTTGATTTCATTCGGGTCCAGACGCAACGAGCGACTGACCTGATGCACCGCCAGGCCCCACTCGTAACCCTGCACCGAAATCACGTATTGCAGGCCCTGACGGAAGTCATCGCGGTAGCGATCCGGCATGACCCAGCGTGCGGTGTCCAGCACCTTCAGATTCCCGGCCTGGCTTGGCAGGATGCCGAGGAACCATTCCGGCTGACCGAACAGCGGCGTCAGCTCATGGCCGGCCAGCGAATAGATCGAGCCGAGGCACACCAGCGGCACCGCCAGCGTCAGCCCGGCCACGTCGAACAACAGGCATTCGAACGCTTCCGAAGCCCAGGCGGGACGACCGTCGGTTTCCACCGGTGGCGGCGTGTTGCTGGGTGGCAGATGCACTTCCACCAGTGGCGCAACCAAGGTCGGTTCGACCGGGGCTGGCGCAGGCGCTACAGGCTCGGGCTCTGGCGCCGCCGGAGCCTGTGGCGTTTGCAGAAGTTGGGTTTGCAGCAGCGGTGCCAGGGTCGATACCACGCGCACCGGCTCAGGCTCTTTGATCAACGTCGCAGGTGCCTTCGCTACCTCAGCGGCAGGCGCTGCAACCGGGGCGACCGGCCGGGTGGCTTTTTGCGCATCCCGGGCCTGCTCTTCAAGCACGGCGGCCTGGAATTCATCGAGCGCCGCAGCGGTCTCGATCACCTCGACCGGCGCTGCGATTTCCTGCTCGACCTCGTCCGTCACTTCCTGCAGCAAGCCGTCCAGATAGGACTGCAACGCCAGTTGCGGCTTGGACGTCAGCTTGATCGGCCGATTCATGCTCAGGCCACCTGCGGAACGAGTTGCTGCGCCAGCAGATGCTTGAGCAGCGCGCGGTAAGCCAGCACGCCACGGCTCTTGCCGTCGAACTGCGAAGGGGTGACACCGGCACGACTGGCGTCACGCAGACGGGTATCGACCGGGATGTAACCCTGCCAGATCTCGTCGGGGAATTTGTCGCGCAGCACGCGCAAGGTGCCCATCGACGCCTGGGTGCGGCGGTCGAACAGGGTCGGCACGATGCTGAACGGCAGCGCCTGTTTGCGCGAGCGGTTGATCATCGCCAGGGTGTTGACCATGCGCTCCAGGCCTTTGACGGCCAGGTGCTCGGTCTGCACCGGGATCACCAGTTGCTGACTGGCGGCCAGCGCGTTGACCATCAGCACGCCGAGCAATGGCGGGCTGTCGATGATCGCGTAATCGAAGTCCTGCCACAGCTGCGCCAGACTCTTGGCGATCACCAGACCCAGGCCACTCTGCCCCGGCGACTGGCGCTCGAGGGTGGCCAGCGCAGTGCTCGATGGCAACAGGGAAATGCGTTCGTCGCTGGTCGACAGCAGCAGTTGGCCCGGCAGGCCTTGCGGCACGCTGCCCTTGTGTAGAAACAGGTCGTAGTTACTGTGTTCCAGGCTGTCGGGGTCGTAACCGAAATAGCTGGTCATCGAGCCGTGCGGGTCGAGATCGACCACGACCACGCGCTTGCCCGCCTCTGCCAGCAAACCGGCTAAAGCGATGGAAGAAGTGGTTTTACCAACACCACCCTTTTGATTGGCGACTGCCCAGACTCTCATTCGGATCGTTCCTCCCGGCCGGGATACTCGGCCGAGACATGGTTCAGCGTATTAATGCGGGCGACGGAGAATTGACGGCACTCTCGCGTCCCGGCGTCTTGACCGGGGTCGGTGCAGTTTGTGTGCCAGCACGCTTCAACGCGGCGTCCGGTTGCGCATGAGCGGTTCCGGTGCCGGTGAGGCTGCGGCGCACATCGAGATTGCGCGACACCACCAGTACCACACGACGGTTTTTCGCCCGGCCTTCAGCGGTGGCGTTGTTGGCCACCGGCTGGAATTCGCCGTAGCCCACCGAGGCCAGGCGGCCAGGGTTCACACCCTGCATCGCCAGCATGCGCACGATGCTCGCCGAACGCGCCGAGGACAGTTCCCAGTTGGTCGGGTACTGCGCAGTGCGGATCGGTTGATCGTCGGTGAAGCCTTCGACGTGGATCGGGTTGTCGAACGGTTTGAGGATCGCCGCGACCTTGTCGATGATGTTGAACGCGATGTCGCTCGGCATCGCATCACCGCTGCCGAACAACAGGCTGGAGTTGAGTTCGATCTCGACCCAAAGCTCGTTGCCGCGCACGGTCATCTGGTTCGAGGAGATCAGGTCGCCGAACGCAGCGCTGATGTCATCGGCGATGCTTTTCAGCGGATCGCTGGCTCCGGCGATACCGGCGTCGACCTGTTCGGCGTCCTTGACCAGCGGCTTGGCCGGGGTAACGGTCTTCGGTCGTTCTTCGCCGATCGGAATCGGCTTGAGCGCGCGGTCGGAGTCGGTGAAGACCCCGATCAGCGCTTCGGAGATGATCTTGTACTTGCCTTCGTTGATCGACGAGATGGAGTACATCACCACGAAAAAGGCAAAGAGCAAGGTAATGAAGTCGGCGTAGGAAACCAGCCAGCGTTCATGGTTTACGTGCTCTTCATGCTGGCGACGACGTGCCATGAGGTCAGTCCCTTAATCCATGAAGCCCTGAAGCTTCAACTCGATGGAGCGTGGGTTTTCACCTTCAGCGATCGACAAAATACCTTCCAACAACATTTCGCGATAACGCGACTGCCGCAACGCGATTGACTTGAGCTTGGCGGCCACCGGCAACAGGATCAGGTTGGCACTGGCCACACCGTAGATGGTGGCGACGAACGCAACCGCGATACCGTTGCCCAGTTGCGACGGATCGGCCAGGTTGCCCATCACGTGGATCAGACCCATCACCGCACCGATGATGCCGATGGTCGGCGCGTAGCCGCCCATGCTTTCAAACACTTTGGCGGCCTCGATGTCGCGGGCTTCCTGAGTGTAGAAATCCACTTCGAGGATGCTGCGGATCGCTTCCGGCTCGGCGCCGTCGACCAGCAGTTGCAGGCCCTTGCGCGAGTAGGCGTCGGGCTCGGCATCCGCCACGCCTTCCAGGCCCAGCAGGCCTTCCTTGCGGGCGGTGAGGCTCCAGTTGACCACGCGGTCGATGCCGCCGGCCAGGTCCACCCGCGGCGGGAAAAAGATCCAGGCCAGAATCTGCATGGCGCGCTTGAACGCGCTCATCGGCGATTGCAGCAGCGCGGCACCGATGGTGCCACCAAGCACGATCAGCGCCGCCGGGCCGTTGGCCAGCGCGCCGAGGTGACCGCCTTCAAGGTAGTTGCCGCCGATGATGGCGACGAACGCCATGATGATCCCGATAAGGCTTAGAACATCCATCAGACGCACGCCTCGACCAAGTGCTTGCCGATATCGTCCAGGCTGTACACCGCGTCGGCGAGGTCAGCTTTGACGATGGCCATCGGCATGCCGTAAATCACGCAACTGGCTTCGTCCTGGGCCCAGACCGTGCTGCCGCCCTGCTTGAGCAGGCGTGCACCTTCACGGCCGTCGGCGCCCATGCCGGTCAGTACGACCGCCAGAACTTTGTCACTGTAGGATTTGGCTGCAGAACCGAAGGTGATGTCCACGCACGGCTTGTAGTTCAGACGTTCGTCGCCCGGCAGGATTTTCACCGCGCCACGGCCGTCGATCATCATCTGCTTGCCACCCGGTGCCAGCAGCGCCAGGCCCGGACGCAGGATGTCGCCATCCTCGGCTTCCTTGACGCTGATGCGGCACAGCTTGTCCAGACGTTCGGCGAAGGCCTTGGTAAAGGCCGCCGGCATGTGCTGGATCAGCACGATCGGCGCCGGGAAGCTGGCCGGCAACTGGGTCAGGACCCGTTGCAGCGCGACCGGGCCGCCGGTCGATGTACCAATGGCGACGAGCTTGTAGTTCTTGCGTTTCGGCGCCGGCGACGAAGCGCTGGCCGCTGGCGCGCGAGTCGGTGCGGGCGCGGGCGCCGGACGGGCCGGAGCGCTGTGGCTGCCAAAGCTCGACGGCGCTGCTGCCGGAGTCGGTGCAGGCGTCGGTGCAGCGGCAGGCGCCGGCGCACTGTAGGCACTGAAACGACGGTTACTGCGCGAGATGCTGTGAACCTTCTCGCACAGCAGTTGCTTGACCTTCTCCGGATTGCGGGAGATGTCTTCAAAATTCTTCGGCAGGAAATCCACCGCGCCGGCGTCCAGCGCATCCAGGGTGACCCGGGCGCCTTCGTGCGTCAGCGAGGAGAACATCAACACCGGTGTCGGGCAGCGCTGCATGATGTGCCGCACGGCCGTGATGCCATCCATCATCGGCATCTCGTAGTCCATGGTGATCACGTCCGGCTTGAGGGCCAGGGCCTGATCGATCGCCTCTTTACCGTTGGTTGCCGTGCCGACAACCTGGATGCTCGGATCCGCTGAAAGAATTTCCGAGACGCGGCGGCGGAAAAAACCCGAATCGTCCACCACCAGGACTTTGACTGCCATAAACACTCCATTAGGTGCGGCGGGACGTCGTCGCCCCGCCACCCCGGATTCAAATACGCCGTGCGGCGTAACGCTTGAGCATGCTCGGAACATCGAGAATCAGTGCAATGCGGCCGTCACCGGTGATGGTGGCGCCGGACATGCCCGGAGTTCCCTGGAGCATCTTGCCCAGTGGCTTGATGACCACTTCTTCCTGGCCGACCAGTTGATCGACGACGAAGCCGATCCGCTGGGTGCCCACCGAAAGGATCACCACATGGCCTTCGCGCTGCTCTTCGTGAGCGGCGGAGCTGACCAGCCAGCGCTTGAGGTAGAACAATGGCAGCGCCTTGTCCCGCACGATCACCACTTCCTGGCCGTCCACCACGTTGGTGGTCGACAGGTCGAGGTGGAAGATTTCGTTGACGTTCACCAGCGGGAACGCGAACGCCTGATTGCCGAGCATCACCATCAGGGTCGGCATGATCGCCAGCGTCAGCGGCACCTTGATGACAATCTTCGAGCCCTGGCCCTTGGTCGAGTAGATGTTGATCGAACCGTTGAGCTGGGAAATCTTGGTCTTCACCACGTCCATGCCGACACCGCGGCCGGACACGTCGGAGATCTCGGTCTTGGTCGAGAAACCCGGGGCGAAAATCAGGTTGTAGCACTCGGTGTCGCTCAGGCGATCGGCGGCATCCTTGTCCATCACACCGCGTTTCACGGCGATGGCACGCAGGACGTTCGGGTCCATGCCTTTGCCGTCGTCGGAGATCGACAGCAGGATGTGGTCGCCTTCCTGCTCGGCCGCCAGGATCACCTTGCCGCCACGGGCCTTGCCCGAGGCTTCGCGTTCTTCCGGCGACTCGATGCCGTGGTCGACCGCGTTGCGCACCAAGTGGACCAGCGGGTCGGCCAGGGCCTCGACGAGGTTCTTGTCGAGGTCGGTCTCTTCGCCCACCAGTTCCAGGTTGATCTCTTTCTTGAGCTGACGAGCCAGGTCGCGAACCAGACGCGGGAAGCGGCCGAAGACTTTCTTGATCGGCTGCATCCGGGTCTTCATGACGGCGGTCTGCAAGTCGGCGGTGACCACGTCGAGGTTCGACACGGCTTTCTGCATCGACTCGTCGCCGCTGTTCAGGCCCAGACGCACCAGACGGTTACGTACCAGCACCAGTTCGCCGACCATGTTCATGATTTCGTCGAGACGTGCAGTGTCCACACGTACGGTGGTCTCGGCTTCGCTCGCCGGTTTTTCCGGTGGCGGCGTCGCCGGTGCACGAGCCGGAGCCGGTGCAGCAGCGGCAGCCGGTTTGGCCGGCTCGGCTTTCGGCTCAGGTGCTTTTGCAGCAGGTTTTGCCGCAGCGGCCGGGGCCTTCGCAGCAGGTGTTGCAACAGCCGAAGAATTACTGGCAGTCACGACGGCACCGGTGGCGACGTCAGTGAACTTGCCTTTGCCATGCAGATCGTCGAGCAGCGATTCGAACTCGTGATCGCTGATCAGATCGCTACCGGCCGCAGCCGCTGCCGGAGCAGCCGTTGCAGGGACCGAAGCAATCGCCGACTCCAGCGCATCAACGGCAAAGTTGCCCTTGCCGTGCAACTGATCGAGCAAGGCTTCGAATTCGTCGTCGGTGATGTCCGAGCTGTCGCCCGCCGCCGGAGCAGCAGGTGCAGCAGCAGCCGGAGCCACGGCGTCGGTCGCGAACTGGCCTTTGCCATGCAACTGGTCGAGCAGCGACTCGAACTCGGCGTCGGTGATTTCATCGCTGGCCGCTTCGGCGGAAGCAGGCGCAGCGGCAGCCGCCGGAGCTTCGGCTTCGGCCTTGACGGCGTTCAGCGAGTCCAGCAACTGTTCAAATTCGTTATCGGTGATGTCACCCGAATCACCTTCGACGACCAGTTCTTCGATCATCTCGGCAACCGGCGAAGCCGGGGCTTCATCCGCCGATTGCGGTTCGGCCAGACGCGCCAGGGCGGCCAGCAGTTCCGGGGTGGCGGCGGTGATCGGGCTGCGATCGCGGACTTCGCTGAACATGCTGTTCACCGCGTCCAGCGCTTCGAGCACCACGTCCATCAGTTCTGCATCGACGCGCCGTTCACCCTTGCGAAGGATGTCGAACACGTTTTCGGCGATGTGACAGCACTCCACCAGCTCGTTGAGCTGAAGGAAGCCGGCGCCCCCTTTTACAGTGTGGAAACCGCGAAAAATTGCGTTGAGCAGATCTGCGTCATCCGGGCGGCTTTCCAGCTCGACCAGTTGTTCGGACAGTTGCTCAAGAATCTCGCCGGCCTCAACCAGGAAATCCTGAAGGATCTCTTCATCGGCGCCGAAGCTCATTAATGGGGTGCTCCTACAGGTCTAAAAACCCAAAAAACCTATGATTCCAAAACTCTAGAATCCAAGGCTGGATAACAAATCGTCCACATCGTCCTGACCGGACACAACGTCTTCTCGTTTATCGGCATGAATCTGCGGACCTTCACCCTGCGAGAGATGTTTTTGTGGATCTTTTTCAGCAAGCATCGCCGCACGGTCATGTTCGATGCCCGCAAAGCGGTCCACCTGGCTGGCCATGAGCACGAGCTTGAGCAGGTTGCTTTCGACTTCGGTGACCAATTGGGTCACGCGCTTGATCACCTGACCGGTGAGGTCCTGGTAATCCTGGGCGAGCAGAATGTCATTCAGATTGCTCGACACCGCGCGGTTGTCCGCGCTGCTGCGTGCCAGAAAACCGTCGACCCGGCGCGCCAGTTCGCGGAACTCTTCAGCCCCGACCTCACGGCGCATGAAGCGGCCCCAATCGGCGCTCAAGGCCTGGGCTTCGTCAGCCAGGCCATTGACCACAGGGGTCGCGCTTTCCACCAGATCCATGGTGCGGTTGGCGGCAGCTTCGGTCAGTTTGACCACGTAGCCCAGGCGCTCGGTAGCGTCGGTAATTTGCGACACTTCCTCAGCCTGCGGCATGTGCGGATCGATCTGGAAATTGACGATCGCACTGTGCAGTTCACGCGTGAGCTTGCCCACTTCCTGGTACAGGCCACGGTCACGGGTCTGATTGAGCTCATGGATCAGTTGCACGGCGTCGCCGAACTTGCCTTTTTCAAGGCTTTCGACCAGTTCGACCGCGTGTTTTTTCAGGGTCGACTCAAAATCGCCCTGTGAAGATTCGTTATGCTCCATAGCTCCCCCGCGCGTTCATCAGCCGATGCGTTCGAAAATCTTCTCGATTTTTTCTTTCAACGCCTGGGCCGTGAAAGGTTTGACCACGTAGCCGTTCACGCCGGCCTGGGCCGCTTCGATGATCTGCTCGCGCTTGGCTTCAGCGGTCACCATCAGCACCGGCAGGTGCTTGAGCTTTTCATCGGCACGCACGTGGCGCAGCAGGTCGATACCGGTCATGCCGGGCATGTTCCAGTCGGTCACCAGAAAGTCGATGCTGCCGCTGTTGAGCACCGGAATGGCAGTGGTGCCATCGTCGGCTTCAACGGTGTTGGTGAACCCCAGATCACGCAACAGGTTCTTGATGATCCGCCGCATCGTTGAGAAGTCATCAACGATGAGGATTTTCATGTCTTTGTTCAATTCGACCTCCAAGCAGTCTTAAACGCGCCCAGCACCTGGACGCGCCATTTCAATCAATCCGGCAAAACACTCGATGACTGTCTGGAGCACAACAGATCGAGACCGGTGCCGTTCACCACCGCACCAGCCTCGTTCGCAGTGTCCCCACACTGCCTTCAGCGCGCTCGCCACTCCCCCAAACGCCCCCGCAAGCGGGCCGCGCACTGGCTGTGTAACTGGCTGACCCGCGATTCACTGACGCCAAGGACTTCACCGATCTCCTTGAGGTTCAGCTCTTCGTCGTAGTACAGCGCCAACACCAGTCGCTCACGCTCCGGCAAATTGGCAATCGCGTCCGCCAGCGCGGCCTGGAAACGTTCGTCTTCCAGATCGCGCGACGGCTCCAGATGAGCACTGGCGCCATCCTCGTGCAGCCCTTCGTGTTCGCCGTCCTGCAACAGGTCGTCGAAACTGAACAGCCGGCTGCCCAGGGTGTCGTTCAAAATCCCGTAGTAATCGTCGAGACTCAATTGGAGTTCGGCCGCAACTTCGTGATCTTTAGCGTCACGGCCGGTTTTAGCTTCAATCGAGCGAATTGCGTCGCTGACCATGCGGGTATTGCGGTGAACCGAGCGTGGCGCCCAGTCCCCTTTTCGGACTTCGTCGAGCATCGCACCACGGATCCGGATGCCCGCGTACGTTTCAAAACTGGCGCCCTTGCTGGCGTCGTATTTGGTCGAGACTTCGAGCAGGCCGATCATCCCGGCCTGGATCAGGTCTTCGACCTGCACACTGGCCGGCAATCGCGCCAGCAAGTGGTAGGCGATGCGTTTGACCAGTGGCGCGTAACGCTCGATCAGCTCGTACTGCGCGTCACGCGCCGACTTTTTGTAAAGGTTCATACCGCTGGCGGTCATAGCACAGGTCCTGCCGTTTGCTGCACGAGGCGCTCGACGAAAAATTCGAGGTGGCCGCGCGGGTTGGCGGGCAGCGGCCAGGTGTCGACCTTCTGTGCGATCGCCTTGAACGCCAGTGCGCACTTGGAACGCGGGAAGGCTTCATAGACCGCACGCTGCTTCTGCACCGCCTTGCGCACGCTTTCGTCGTAGGGCACCGCGCCGACGTATTGTAGGGCGACGTCGAGGAAGCGATCCGTGACCTTGGTCAACTTGGCGAACAGGTTGCGACCTTCCTGCGGGCTCTGGGCCATGTTGGCCAGGACGCGGAAGCGGTTCATGCCGTAGTCGCGGTTAAGCAGTTTGATCAGCGCGTAGGCGTCGGTGATCGAGGTCGGCTCGTCACAGACCACCAGCAACACTTCCTGGGCTGCGCGCACGAAACTGACTACCGAGTCACCAATACCCGCAGCGGTGTCGATCACCAGCACGTCGAGGTTGTCGCCGATGTCGCTGAACGCCTGAATCAGGCCGGCATGCTGGGCCGGGCTCAGGTGAACCATGCTCTGGGTGCCGGAAGCGGCCGGCACGATGCGGATCCCGCCGGGGCCCTGCAACAGCACGTCGCGCAGCTCGCAGCGGCCTTCGATCACGTCGGCCAGGGTGCGTTTGGGTGTGAGGCCCAGCAGAACGTCGACGTTCGCCAGCCCCAGGTCGGCGTCCAGCAGCATGACCCGACGGCCAAGCTCTGCCAGCGCCAGGGACAAGTTCACTGACACATTAGTCTTGCCGACGCCACCTTTGCCGCCGGTCACCGCGATCACCTGTACGGGATGCATGCTGCCCATGTTATTTCTTTACCTTGTCTTGCATAGACGGAGGCCACATTACTGGCTGCGCGTTCACAACCGGAACAATGCATGGCAGACCATCGATGTAGGTACAAAAACGGTTCATTACCTCAGCCAACCTGCTTGGTCGGACTGTGGTAGATATCAGCGAACATGTCAGCCATGGCTTCTTCGCTGGGTTCTTCCTGCATTTGCACACTGACGGCGCGGCTGACCAGTTGATGACGGCGCGGCAGATGCAGATCATCCGGAATACGCGGCCCATCGGTCAGGTAGGCGACCGGCAGTTCGTGACTGATCGCCAGGCTCAGCACTTCGCCAAGGCTGGCCGTCTCATCCAGTTTAGTCAGGATGCAGCCGGCGAGCCCGCAACGCTTGTAACTGTGATACGCGGCGGTTAGAACCTGTTTCTGGCTGGTGGTTGCCAGCACCAGATAATTTTTCGACCGAATGCCACGACCGGCCAGACTTTCCAGCTGCATGCGCAGCGCCGGATCGCTGGCTTGCAGGCCGGCGGTATCGATCAGCACCACGCGTTTGCGCAGCAGTGGATCCAGCGCCTGCACCAGGGACTGGCCCGGATCGACGTGGGTCACCGACACATTGAGGATGCGACCCAGAGTCTTGAGCTGCTCCTGCGCGCCGATACGGAAACTGTCCATGCTCACCAGCGCGATGTTCTGCGCGCCGTACTTGAGCACGTAACGGGCGGCCAGTTTGGCCAGGGTAGTGGTTTTGCCCATGCCGGCAGGACCGACCATGGCAATCACCCCACCCTCTTCCAGCGGCTCGACTTCCGGTACGGCAATCATCCGCGCCAGGTGCGCCAGCAGCATGCGCCAGGCCTGACGGGGTTCGTCGATCTCGGTGATCATCGACAGCAGATCACGGGACAGCGGGCCGGACAAACCGATGCGTTGCAGACGACGGTACAGATTGGCCTGAGCCGGACGGCTGCCTTGCAGCTGGTTCCAGGCCAGGGTGCCGAGTTGCACTTCCATCAGTTCGCGCAGGCTGTTGAGCTCGAAACGCATCGAGTCCAGAGCACGCGGATCAACGCCAGCGGAAACCGCTGCAGGCGCCGGTGCCGGACGGGCCGGAGCTTCGTAGGTCGGTTCGGTCAGCGGTTCGGCAGCGGTCAGCGGCAGGCCGGCCGTCAACGGCAGCCCGGCGAACAGCTGGCGATTGGTGTTGCCGTCGGCTTCGCCACGCAGGCTCAGTTCGGCCTGGGCGGTGACGATGCGCGACTGGGTCTTGCGCAGTTCATCCTCGAGCTCCATGTTCGGAACACGCGGGGCCAGCGCCGACAGTTTGTAATCGAGCGCCGCCGTCAGCTCGACGCCGCCGGCAATGCGGCGGTTGCCAATGATGGCGGCATCAGCGCCCAGCTCATCACGAACCAGCTTCATGGCCTGACGCATATCGGCGGCGAAAAAACGCTTAACTTGCATAAACCACTACCTCAGCCGTTGGGCCCTACTGTCGCAACGATGGTCACTTGCTTGTTGTCCGGAATTTCCTGGTAGGCCAGCACATGCAGTCCGGGAACTGCCAGGCGACCAAAGCGCGAGAGCATCGCGCGAACCGGGCCTGCTACCAACAGGATCACCGGCTGACCTTGCATTTCCTGGCGCTGCGCCGCTTCGATCAGCGAACGCTGCAGCTTCTCGGCCATGCTCGGCTCCAGCAGAACGCCCTCTTCCGAGCCTTGTCCTGCCTTCTGCAGACTATTGAGCAATATTTGTTCCAACCTTGGCTCCAGCGTGATAACTGGCAGCTCCGACTCAGTCCCTACAATGCTTTGGACGATGGCGCGGGATACGCCGACCCGCACAGCGGCCACCAAAGCGGCGGTATCTTGACTCTTGGCGGCATTGTTGGCGATGGCTTCGGCAATGCTGCGGATATCGCGCACCGGCACGTGTTCGGCCAGCAACGCCTGCAACACCTTGAGCAACTGCGACAGCGTGACCACGCCCGGCACCAGCTCTTCAGCCAGTTTCGGCGAGCTCTTGGCCAGCAATTGCATCAGTTGCTGCACTTCTTCGTGACCGATCAGCTCACTGGAGTGCTTGTACAGAATCTGGTTCAAGTGAGTCGCAACCACGGTGCTGGCGTCGACCACGGTATAACCGAGCGATTGCGCCTGGGCGCGCTGGCTGACTTCGATCCACACCGCCTCCAGGCCGAAAGCCGGATCTTTGGCGGTAATGCCGTTGAGCGAGCCGTAGACCTGACCCGGGTTGATCGCCAGTTCGCGATCCGGGTAGATCTCGGCTTCGGCCAGGATCACGCCCATCAGGGTCAGGCGATAGGCGCTCGGCGCCAGATCGAGGTTGTCGCGGATGTGCACGGTCGGCATCAGGAAGCCCAGATCCTGCGAGAGCTTCTTGCGCACGCCCTTGATCCGCGCCAGCAATTGCCCGCCCTGATTGCGGTCCACCAGCGGAATCAGGCGGTAGCCGACTTCCAGGCCGATCATGTCGATCGGAGTCACGTCGTCCCAGCCCAGCTCCTTGGTTTCCATGGCGCGGGCCGGCGACGGCAGCAGTTCCTGTTGACGCTTGACCTCTTCCAGCGCGATGACCTTGGCCACGTTCTGCTTCTTCCAGAACAGGTAAGCGCCACCGGCAGCCAGTGCAGCCATGGTCAGGAAGGAGAAGTGCGGCATGCCCGGCACCAGGCCCATGACCGCCATCAGACCGGCAGCCACCGCCAGCGCTTTGGGCGAGGCGAACATCTGGCGATTGATCTGCTTGCCCATGTCTTCCGAGCCGGAAGCACGGGTCACCATGATCGCCGCCGCTGTAGATAACAACAGTGATGGCAATTGCGCCACTAAACCGTCACCGATGGTCAGCAAGGCGTAAACCTTGCCCGCGTCAGCGAAAGTCATGTTGTGCTGGAAGATACCGACGGCCATACCGCCGATCAGGTTGATGAACAGAATCAGCAAACCGGCGATGGCGTCACCGCGCACAAACTTGCTGGCACCGTCCATCGAACCGTAGAACTCGGCCTCCTGGGCCACTTCCTGACGACGGGCCTTGGCCTGCGCCTGATCGATCAGACCGGCGTTGAGGTCGGCGTCGATCGCCATTTGCTTGCCGGGCATCGCATCAAGGGTGAAACGCGCGCTCACCTCGGAAATCCGCCCGGCACCTTTGGTTACCACGACGAAGTTGATGATCATCAGGATCGCGAAAACCACGATACCGACCACGTAGTTACCGCCGATCACCACCTCACCGAAGGCCTGAATCACCTTACCGGCAGCGGCGTGGCCGTCCTGACCGTGGAGCATCACCACCCGCGTCGACGCCACGTTCAGCGCCAGTCGCAACAGCGTCGCCACCAGCAGGATCGTCGGGAACACCGCAAAATCCAGCGGCCGCAAGGCGTACACGCAGACCAGCAGCACGACGATCGACAGGGCAATGTTGAAGGTGAAGAACACGTCGAGCAGGAACGGCGGCACCGGCAACATCATCATCGCCAGCATGACCAGCAGCAACAGCGGCACACCCAGATTGCCTCGACTGAGGTCGGCAACATTCGAGCGAGCAGTGTTGAATAACTGAGAGCGATCCACCGGTTTTCCCCGTTCCTTTAAAGCAAACTTTTGACGCCCGAAGCGGGCGCAGGGCGGCTACTGCAAGAAGCCTTCCAACTTTTGCCAAGGCGTGAAACAGAGGGGGTGATGAATGCACAAAGGGGCGGCACGCACGTCGTGCGCCCGCCCCTGTTCAGCGATGTTCACTGAGATGAAATCCCGATAGTCAACTGGCTACCGGAATGTGCGCCGAAGTGATCGGACCGAAAGAGAGGGCTGCATTATCCAGATAGCGCGTGCCCCTGAACACGCTGTGACCACCAACATCGACAACGTCCTCCTCCGTATACATCAGTACCACCATGGTGACAGGCGCGACATCAGTGGACTTCGCATGACCCTCCATCAGATTCAATGACCATTCGAAACGCATGAATGGCAGGTCGCTGATTTCAATCGGAGGAGCCCCCGCATCCAGCCGAAAGTACTGCCGCGTCGTGATGCGCAATTGGTTGCCGACTACCGTGAACGAGGGTTTTCCATATCGTTGTTCTACGGGCCCGCCATTACTCGCCCACTGGTCCATGTAATGACCGGGGTCGGTAAATAGAGCGAACAACGACGGGTTATCGCGGATATTACCGGCTGCGCCAAAGAAGTCGTTGTAGGAGTGGTGATACGCAAACCCGGCCAGTTCAGGCCGGATCGCATTGCTGGGATTATCCAGATAACTCGGAATGAACTGATTGGCCATGACCAGAAAGTTGAGAAAGTCCAGCTTCAGGTCGAACGTCACCTCATAGAAAATGGCCCGCTCGCCTGCGTCCCTTTCCAGCTTCCCTGAAACGAACTCCATCTCCATGCCCGGCAGTTTTCGGTAAACGCGACTTGTCATGATCTACCCCGGATTTCCAGTGAATGAGTTATCAACCACTGCGTTCGCAGAGTGCGAACAGGCAACGGCGTGAATTCCGGATTTATAAGGCGCCTGGGAACAACACGCGTCTACTGTCAGAACTAACAGGTCGCGGGACATTTCAGACCGACGGCACCCATTGTCTTTTAAACGCTGGTGTTTAAACGAAACCTTCAGAAACGCCTTACAGGCTACGAATTCTTGCGCCGCTGCCTACAGCTACGCCAGAATCCGCCGGCTTGTGCGCCTTGGGGGCGGGTTTTATTGTGAGTCGGTCGCTGACGAATCAGCGATCGGGTTTAGCGACTCGAACTTTCTCAGCGCATCAGCGTTCATGGCTTCGTTGTGGGACTCTTCGTCCGCAATTCCGTTATGGCGGCTGTATGCGGGAGACCTTTGGGTCTACCGGGGTGCCTGAGACCGGTTCGCTAACCTGCGTACAGCTGCCACCTTCACTTGTTTAGCGACAGGGGGAAAGTGGCTCCATAACCTCAGGAGCTTCATCATGATCAAACCAACACCCAACCCACCCGAAACCGATCCCGCCTCGCCCTACGAATCCCTCGATTCCAGAAAGCTTCACGAAGCCGCCGACCGCGCCCTCGATCACTATCTCTGCCCGCCCGGCTCCACGCCACCACCACGCAAAACCCGCAGAATGTACGCCGTCACCGCAGACTTCAAAAACGAAGAACTGCTGGCCGATGCCTGCGAAACCCTGGCTTCCGCCAGGACCATCGTCAATGACTTCACCCATCTCATGCCCGCCTCGCAGCGCAGGACATTGGTGGGGATTGCGCAACTGATCATGCTCGGAGAGCTGGCAGTGAATCGGGTGCTGGATAATCTGGAATTGCCGAATTAACGCGTCGCCACTGCCGCCCTCCTGTGGGGGTGAGCTTGCTCACGAAGGCTGACTTACAGGCAACACATCTTTCCAGACAAAAAGAACCGCCGCTCCGAATCAACCGGGACGGCGGTTTTTTCATACAGTACACGACCACTCGTCGCAAAACCGCCGTCACCTGTCAGATCTGTCAGGTGCGAAATTCATCGTTTAGCGCTCTGATAGCTCCTGCCCGTTCCCACCGCGCAGGAGCCTCATCCGTGACCACTTCAACCCCACCGGACAACACCGTTCTCGTCCTCTATCCGCCAATCGTCAATGGCCACACCACGCCCGTAGAAGGTGCGCATATCGGAGTGCCCCTGGTCGCCTATGATCTGGTCACCGATGGTGAAGGCGCTGTCGTTCTCGTCGATCCGCCGCCGACGGGCACCATGAATCCCGGAGACATCATGGAGCTTTGGCTTGAGGGGGAACCGGCAGCACTGGACAGCGAAACCATTGTCGATCCGAACGCACGCACCACGCTGCGTATTCCCAAGGGTCGACTACATCCGGACCGGGTCAACAAGCTGTACTACACGATCAGGCGTGGAAGCAGCAATTTAGGGACGTCCACGCCCCCGCTCGAAATACTCTATAACCGCATCCGTCCCGGCCTGAAGGATCGCCTGACCGACCCCGGCGGCCACTCTGAACTCAAGCTCCTTCTGCCTGACGCGATCAAGAACGGCGTCGGCCCGGATTTCGTCAGCGCCGAGGTGTGCGTTGCCTATCCATATTGCCGGGCGTATGACCTCATCACCCTCAAGTGCAATGGCGAACTGCTGGCGCCCAAGCCCAGGGTCAATCCGGATCAGGCGCCGCAACCGCCGAATCCCGGTGACGAAGACCCCATCACCACTTGCTTCACCATCACCCGCGCGTATCTGGACAAGGCAAAACGGCTGGATCATAAGCTGCATTTCTCCTACACCGTCAACGATCAGCTCGGCAACGGCCCGGACACCGATGCGCCGTGGTCGCCCGTGCAGAGTGTGGATGAGGATCTGGATGGCGTCTTACTTCCAATGCCAATTCTGCTTGAACGTAAAGAGGACTATCCCGGTGATGACGCGAGCATCATTGATCTGGAAAAACTGGCGGGTAATCCATTGCTGCTGGTCGTGATCACCAAAGACAACCGCTTTGTGGTAGGTGACGAGATTGTGGCGACCTATACCACTACAGGGCAATCCGACCCCGTGGTAGTCCGGGGCAAAGTCGAAGAGGATCCCTTCACTGGGAAACTGCCCTGTTTCCTTGAAGTGCCCAATGACAAGGTCTTCGCTGGCAGCAAGGTGACTGCGAATTATGAATTGCACAGGCCCACAGTTGGTTTGGTGGGGATTTCCAACATGGCTACCGCAACGGTGACAGGGACTGCCCCGGTCAATCTGAAGCCGCCAACACTGGTGGCACCGGCGACCAACCCCATTGATGTGCTGGCCTACGAAAACGGAGTCACCGTGCGCGTCGAGCACCTGTCAGCATTGCCGGGTGACCAGGCTCGGTTGCTGGAAGTTAACCCGTTACCCGGCGCAGAACCCTTTCCATTACTGACACTCAACGAGAACAAACGCGCCAACTTCAAACTTGACCCAGCGTTTCTCGTGGCACGGCGCGGGACAGCCATCAAGTTACGCTGGGAATTGATTCGAGGAGGAGAACCCGAAGGCGAATCGACTGATTTGACGCTGACCATCCGATCTATCGCCGAGGATGATCCGCGCTTGCCGACACCCAATATCGCCGGCAATACGAGTTCAGAGCTGAAGGTTCAAGAACTCACAACAGATGCGCGGATTCTCGCAGGGAAATGGCCGCTGTTCGTGCCAGGGCAACCGATCTGGGTGACCTGTTCAGGCTTCGACAAGAATGGGGATCCCGTCAACAAAGACGTCAGGTCGGGAGAGCCCAATGACTCACCGGATGGATTGTCGGTGCTCGCGCCGGTTGAGTGGTTGAAAACACTAAAAGATGGAAGTGAGCTGACGATTGCCTGTGCGGTCAATCTGGACGGATCTGCAATTGAAGCTGAAGCGGTGAGTTTTCCGCAACGCCCTTACATAATAAAAAGTTCCATTTCAATATATGAAAACTTTGAAAGCGCTCCGAAACAGGTATTCTATGAAAATAAACCTGTGACACTTTATAGCGGCCTGACTATAAATGTATTAAAAGATGCACACGGTATTCATCATAACCAAACAATTGAGGACCCATCCCCTCCAAGACTTCAGACCCTGCGCGTTACTGCCGGCTCGATAGTCAAATTTAGTTGGGCGGGCCTTGCGACCACAATAAAACTCGAGGTTCGTCAAGCTCACAGACCGCACACTATTATTTTCTTTGACCCCAGCGGTAACACAATAGAAACCAAGCAACTTCCTTATCGCTCCAGTGGCGACCTAATCCCACTTGATTTTGAATATAAAGCGCCTGCAGGACGATATATTTCGCACTTTCAGATCAATGCAGCGCAAGACCCCGGGACCGGCCATCTACGCTGGTTCTATCTAGATGACCTTACGATAAACTAAAAAAAGGGGACGTAAAAAAGGGGACGTATTTATTTACCAGCAAATTCGCTCCCACAGAGAAATGCATTCCAGATGTGGGAGCGACGGTTCGACCTGCTCGCGAAAGCGACCTCACAAACAACACAGCTCATCGGGCATAAAAACCGCCACCGGATTCAACCGGATGGCGGTTTTTTTGTTTCATCAGCATCAGGAATCGCGCCGTAGATCCGGCGGGATCGGCAGGTCGTCCTTGAGCGGTTCCGGGAACTTGCCCTTGCCCGCGCGGTGCTGGCGGATCTGGTAGACGTAAGCCAGCACCTGGGCGACCGCCAGGTACAGGCCACCGGGGATTTCTTCTTCCAGCTCCGTGGAGTAGTAGATCGAACGCGCCAGCGCTGGCGATTCGAGGAGCATGACGTTGTTGGCCACGGCGATTTCGCGGATCTTAAGCGCCAGGAAGTCGCTGCCCTTGGCCAGCAGCATCGGCGCCCCGCCCTTCTCGGCGTCGTACTTGAGCGCCACGGCGTAGTGGGTCGGGTTGGTGATGACCACGTCGGCATCCGGAATCGCCGCCATCATCCGGCGCTGCGACATCTCGCGCTGGAGCTGGCGAATCCGTTGTTTGACCTCCGGCCGCCCTTCCTGGTCCTTGTGCTCATCGCGCACTTCCTGCTTGGTCATTTTGAGCTTTTTGATGCTCTCCCAGATCTGCACGGGCACATCGACAGCGGCGATGATGATCAACCCGCACGCCAGCCACAGCGAGCTCCAGCCCACCAGTTGCAAGCTGTGAATGATCGCCCGGTCCAGCGGCTCGTGGGCGATGCGCAGCAGGTCGTCGATGTCCGAATTGAGCACCACCAGCGCGACGCCCAAGGTGATGAGAAACTTGGCCAGCGCCTTGAGCAGTTCGACCACGGCCTTCATCGAGAACATCCGCTTGAGGCCCGCCGCCGGGTTCATCCGGCTGAACTTGGGGGCCAGCGAACCGGCGGCAAACAGCCAGCCGCCCAGCGCGATCGGCCCGAGGAATGCCGCCAGCAACAGGGTGATCATGATCGGCTGAATCGCCAGCAATGCCTGCAATCCGGAACTCATCAGGAACGTCGCCATGGAGCGCTCGTCCATGATCACTTCCCGCGACAGCGTGAAGTTCTGGCGCATCAGGTCCATCAATTCCTGCGCCAGCATCCCGCCAAAAATCAGCAGCGCGGCAGAGCCGGCGAGCATGATCGCCAGGGTGTTGAGCTCCTTGGAACGCGCAATCTCACCCTTTTCCCGGGAGTCCTTCTTGCGCTTCTCCGTGGGGTCTTCTGTTTTGTCCTGACCGCTTTCGCTCTCAGCCATGACTCAGCGCGCCTGTGCCAGTTCGCGTAAAAACTGCAAGGCCTCGGTGGCCAGCGGTTGATACTGATTGAGAATGTCCGCCAGCCCGACCCAGACGATGAACAGGCCGAGCACCAGGGTCAGCGGAAAGCCGATGGAGAAAATGTTCAGCTGTGGCGCAGCGCGGGTCATCACGCCAAAGGCGATGTTGACCACCAGCAGCGCAGTGACCGCCGGCAGCACCAGCAACAACGCGGCGCCCAGCACCCAGCCAAGCTTGCCGGCCAGTTCCCAGTAATGCGTGGTCATCAGCCCGCCGCCGACCGGCAGCGTGGTGAAGCTCTCGGTGAGCACTTCGAAGACCACCAGGTGCCCGTTCATCGACAGGAACAGCAAGGTCACCAGCATCGTGAAGAACTGCCCGATCACCGCCACCGACACGCCGTTGGTAGGGTCGATCATCGACGCGAAGCCCATGCCCATCTGGATCGCGACGATCTGCCCCGCCACCACAAAGGCCTGAAAGAACAACTGCAAGGAGAAACCCAACACCGCACCGACCAGAATCTGCTCGGCGATCAGCAGCAGGCCGCTGAGGTCCAGAGGACTGACCGCCGGCATCGGCGGCAGGTTGGGCGTGATCACCACGGTGATCGCAAAAGCGAAGTACAGACGGATCCGCCGGGGCACCAGCGTGGTTCCGAAGACCGGCATCACCATCAACATCGAGGCGACGCGAAACAGCGGCAGCATGAACGTCGCCACCCAGGTACTGATCTGGGTATCGGTCAGCTGAAGCAGCGATTGCATGGCTTAGCCGATGACCATCGGGATGTTTTTGTACAACTGGGTGATGTATTCCATGAACGTCTGCACCAGCCACGGGCCGGCGACGATCAGCGTCACCAGCATCACCAGCAGACGCGGCAGGAAGCTCAGGGTCTGTTCGTTGATCTGGGTGGCGGCCTGGAACATCGACACCAGCAGGCCCACCAACAGACTCGGCACCACCAGGATCGCCACCATCATGGTGGTCAGCCACAGGGCCTCGCGAAAGATGTCGACCGCTACTTCTGGCGTCATGGCGACACACCTCCGAAACTGCTGGCCAGGGTGCCGATGATCAGCGCCCAGCCATCCACCAGCACGAACAGCATGATTTTGAATGGCAGCGAGATGATCAGCGGCGACAGCATCATCATACCCATCGCCATCAGCACGCTCGCGACCACCAGGTCGATGATCAGGAACGGGATGAAGATCATGAAGCCGATCTGGAACGCGGTTTTCAGTTCAGACGTCACGAACGCCGGCACCAGAATCGTCAGCGGCGCCTGATCCGGCGTCGCAATGTCGGTGCGCTTGGACAGGCGCATGAACAGTTCCAGATCACTGGAGCGGGTCTGGGCGAGCATGAAGTCCTTGATCGGCACCTGAGCCTTTTCCACCGCCTGCTGGGCGGTCAGCTTTTCCGCGAGGTACGGCTGCAAGGCATCGTTGTTCACGCGATCGAACACTGGCGCCATGATGAACAGCGTCAGGAACAACGCCATGCCGGTGAGGATCTGGTTCGACGGTGTCTGCTGCAGACCGAGGGCCTGACGCAGGATCGAGAAGACGATGATGATCCGGGTGAAACTGGTCATCAGGATGACGGCGGCCGGAATGAAGCTCAGCGCCGTCATGATCAGCAGGATCTGCAGGCTGACCGAGTACTCCTGCGCGCCCTCGGCATTGGTGCCCAAAGTGATCGCCGGGATCGACAACGGATCGGCGGCGAATGCCAGCGGCGCGGCCAACATCAAGGCCAGGGTCAAGACGATGCGCAACGCACCCATTACTTCTTATCCTTCTGATCCTTGCCGAGGATCTTCAACAGATGCTGGGCAAATTCCGGAGTCGCTTTGTCGGCGGTGCTCGGCACCTCGACCGGCTCTTTGAGCACGTGCAGCGCAGTGATGGTTCCGGGGCTGAGGCCGAGCAGGATCTGCTCGTTGCCGACCTGCACCAGCATCAGACGGTCACGCGGCCCGAGCGCGCGGGAACCGATCAACTCGATCACCTGGCCCTTGCCGGCGGGACCTGCCTGCTGCACCCGGCGCAACAGCCAGGCGAGGAAGAAAATCAACCCCAGCACCAGCAACAGACCCAGCACCAGTTGCGTCAGCTGACCCGCCACGCCGCTGTTGACGGCCGGCGCAGCCGCCGCTGCCGTGGTCGCCACCGGCTCGGCCGCCAGCACGCTGAACGGCAACGCCAGTGCCAGGCCGAACAACGCCCCCAGAAGCTTTTTCACTCAGCGCAGCTTCTTGATGCGTTCGCTCGGGCTGATCACGTCGGTCAGACGGATGCCGAACTTTTCGTTGACCACCACCACTTCACCGTGAGCGATCAGGGTGCCGTTGACCAACACGTCCAGCGGCTCGCCGGCCAGACGATCGAGCTCGATCACCGAACCCTGGTTGAGTTGCAGCAGGTTGCGGATGTTGATGTCGGTGCTGCCCACTTCCATCGAGATCGACACCGGGATGTCGAGAATCACGTCCAGGTTCGGACCGTCGAGGGTCACTGGATCGTTGTTCTTCGGCACGCTGCCGAACTCTTCCATCGGCAGACGGTTGGAGCTCGAAGCACCTGCATCGGCGGCCAGCAGCGCGTCGATGTCGGCCTGCCCGGCTTCACCGGTTTCTTCCAGGGCGGCAGCCCATTCATCGGCCAGTGCCTGATCATCCTGGGTGTTCATATCGTCGTTCATCATTTGTCCTCGGCGGGCAAAAAACCGGTAAAAGAATCAGGGAGTGAGGGCGCCGTTTCAGCGGCGCTCGATCGGCTCGATCACTTGCAACGCGAGGTTGCCTTTGTGCGAGCCCATCTTGACCTTGAAGGCCGGCACGCCGTTGGCGCGCATGATCATGTCTTCCGGCATCTCGACCGGAATCACGTCACCCGGCTGCATGTGCAGGATGTCGCGCAGCTTCAACTGGCGGCGGGCCACGGTGGCACCGATCGGCACGTCGACGTCGAGCACGTCCTGGCGCAGGGCATTGACCCAGCGTTCGTCCTGGTCGTCGAGGTCCGACTGGAAACCGGCGTCGAGCATTTCGCGCACCGGCTCGATCATCGAGTACGGCATGGTCACGTGCAGGTCGCCGCCACCGCCGTCGAGTTCGATGTGGAACGTGGAGACCACGATCGCTTCGCTCGGGCCGACGATGTTGGCCATGGCCGGGTTCACTTCCGAGTTGATGTACTCGAAGTTGACTTCCATGATCGCCTGCCAGGCTTCCTTCAAATCGACGAACGCCTGCTCCAGCACCATGCGCACCACGCGCAGTTCGGTCGGGGTGAATTCACGCCCTTCGATCTTGGCGTGACGGCCGTCGCCGCCGAAGAAGTTGTCCACCAGTTTGAACACCAGTTTGGCGTCGAGGATGAACAGCGCGGTGCCGCGCAGGGGTTTGATCTTGACCAGGTTGAGGCTGGTCGGCACGTACAGCGAGTGCACGTATTCGCCGAACTTCATCACCTGTACGCCACCGACGGCAACGTCCGCCGAGCGGCGCAGCATGTTGAACATGCTGATGCGGGTGTAGCGGGCAAAACGCTCGTTGATCATTTCCAGAGTCGGCATGCGTCCACGGACGATGCGATCCTGGCTGGTCAGGTCGTAGCTTTTGACACTGCCGGGTTCGGCAGCGTTATCGGTCTGTACCAGACCATCGTCGACACCATGCAACAGCGCGTCGATTTCATCCTGGGACAGCAGATCCTGCACGGCCATGTCGTGTTCCTACTGCAGTACGAAATTAGTGAAAAGCAACTGTTCGATCACCACTTTGCCCAGCTCTTTCTGCGCCACTTCCTGGACGCTGGCTGTGGCCTTCTGGCGCAACATCTCTTGACCGACCGGGGTCGCCAGCGTGGCGAAATCCTGACCGGAGAAGAGCATCACCAGGTTGTTGCGGATCACCGGCATGTGCACTTTGAGCGCTTCCAGATCGGCCTGATTGCGCGCCAGCATGGTGATGCTCACCTGCATGTAGCGCTGACGGCCGTTCTGGTTGTAGTTGGCCACGAAGGCCGGCGCCATCGGCTCGAAAATCGCCGGTTGCTTGCCAACCGGGGCCGCTTCGGCGGTCGCCGCAGGCTTGCTCTGGGCACTGTGCATGAAGAACCAGGTCGCCCCCACGGACGTGCCGATGGCCAGCAACAAACCCAGCACGATCATGATGATCAGCTTGAGTTTGCCTTTGGTTGCGGGGTCTTTTACTGCTGCAGCTTCGCTCTTCGCCATGCCAATAATCCGTCACTAATCGGGTTTTCACAGTCGCACGGCAAGGCAAGAGCAAGTGTTATGCCAGAAGTGTTGGTAGTAGCGGAGACAACGCTGAAGTCAAAAGCAACCCTCACCCCAGCCCTCTCCCGGAGGGAGAGGGAGCCGATCGAGTTGTCTTGTTGTGATATATCGACCTGAGGCACCGAGTCGACTTGGATTCAGCCCAAACAATAAGGTTAGCGAGCATCTCAAGCATCCCCCAATCAGTTCCCTCTCCCTCCGGGCGGTCCGACGTTTCGGGAGGGCTAGGGTGAGGGGCTTTTGATTTGATCAGGCGTAGTAGTCGACGGCGCTGGAGCCGATCACGTGAGTGGCAGTAGCTGCCGCTTCAGCCACGGCCGTCGGGGTCAACTCTTCTTCAGCCGAATCCAGGCGACCGCCGGCAGCGCTGGTGCGACCACTCTGCCCCTGCTGCGCCTGTTCCTGGCCCTGGCCCTGCCAACCACGATTCTGGTCGGACACGTTGACGTCGACCTGCCCCATGCCTTGCTGATTGAACATCTCGCGCAGGCGGTGCATCTGACCGTCGAGGGCTTCACGCACGCTCGGATGCGCGCTCATGAAGGTCACCTGGGTCTGCTGGTCCGGCACCATGTTCACCCGGATATCCAGACGCCCAAGCTCGGCTGGCTGCAACTGGATGTCGGCGGCCTTCAGGTTGTTGCTCGACAGGTACATGACCCGGTTGACCACCTCTTCGGTCCAGCCGTTCTGGTGCATGGCGATCGGCTGGTTCACCGGCACCGCGTTGGCGGTTTTCGGTGTGGCAGCCTGGGTCAGCGCCGCCAGACGGTTGGCGAAATCATCCACCCGGGTATCGCTGGTGGCGGTCTTCAGGTCTTTCAGGCCGTCATCGATCAAACCGCTGAACGCCTTCTCGCCGCCCTGACTGGTGCTGTCCTTGTCAGCCTGCACATCCAGCATGCTGGCCATACCGGCAGCGAAGTTCTGCGCCGAGGTCAATTCGCCGTCGGCCTGAGCCTGGGCCGGAGTGGCTTTGGGCTGGGACTGGCTGGAAGCAGAAATGTGACCACTCTGCTCCATGGCCATGCGCACGGCAGGCAGTGAATCCAGTGGATCCGCCTCGGGGTCGAAAGCCGGGTCAGCGGCCGGCGCCGGATCCTTGACCATACCCGGCAATGCCGCCACGACTGGCTTGTCGGTTTCAGGCTTCGCGGCGGTATCGACGACCGGAGTGGCGACTACCGGCGCCGTGACGACCGGTTCTACCGCCGCCATTAGCGCCGGGTCCACCGGAGCAGCATCAGCGACCGGGGTGGGCAGCGTTTCAACCGCTTCGTCATCGGTAGTGGTCTTGTCGTCCGTTGCCGCCGTCGCCGGTTTGTCGGCGGGCAAGGCTTTGCCGCTATCGGCAACCGCCGGCGTCGGGGCGGCAGACTGATCCTTGCCGAGGTCTTTCTTGCCGCTGTTGTCGGCAACCTTGTCACGGGCAGGTTTGAGCGAATTGTCGACGGTCACCGAGGGCTTGTTCGCGCCCTGGTCGGCGAACACCTGAGCGAAGCTGGAGGCCTTGTCCCCGGGCTCTGCGGCCACTGCCGATGATTTGGCCGAGGCAGCTTGCGCCTTGGCCTGGGCGGCGGTCTGAAGAAGAATGTTGGGGCTTGCAGGCATGGCACGGTCTCCGCTGCACTGGGATCGTAGGTACAGTTGGGATAGATGACTGCAAGTGCCGGGCCAGTTTCGCCAGGAAACCTGCAAAACCGCCCGACGGCAGAATCAGTGCGTCAGCGAGCGCTGTCGCTCGGCGACATAAACGGGCCGCACATCCGCGAATTCGCTATGAATATCGGCAACCAGTTTGATGATTTCAGAAGGGCTTTTGTCTTTGGCATGCTGTTCCAGCTCCTGGCACAGCACCGCAAGACGGGTTGCACCCATGTTGCTGCTGCTGCCCTTGAAGCTGTGCGCAACGGAAGACAATGCGTCGGCATCGGCAGTCTGCTGCAACTCGCGCAGGCGATTTTCGGAATCGGCGAGGAAGGTATCCAGCAGTTCCGGATAGCTGTCTTCCATCACTTCCCGCAGCGCACTCAGCGCTTCGTGGTCCACATGTGTATCAGCCACTTGTTCACTCCTTGATCAAGAATGCGCGGATTATGCCAGAGCCTCCCAGAAAAACTCCACGCGGGCACTGCGACCATCGTCTGACCAGCTGGCATTACGCGCCAATTGCCGGATCAGACTGACACCGCGCCCCGACAGACGGACATCGTCGAGCGGCCGCTCCATCACGCGCGCGACGTCAAATCCCTGGCCGCTGTCTTCGACCCGCACCACCAGACAACCACCCTCGCCTTCCGGCCGCACCTGCAAATGCACCCGCACGTAACCGTCCTGCAGGGCCTCGAGGCGCGCATTGCGCTGCTCGTAATAATGGGCGAAACCCGAGGCATCGCGCTTGAGGCCCGAGTCCAGGCCCAGTACACCATGCTCCAGCGCGTTGGAATAAAGCTCGGCCAGCACGCTGTACAGTGCGCCACTCTGCGCCCGCAAGCCATGCACCTCAAGCAGCAACTGCAACAGATAAGGCAAAGGGTTGAAGCGCTTGAGCGTGGCACCGCGAAATTCGAAGCTCACCGACCAGTCCAGCGGACAGGACTGGCCGCTGTCGGAATACACCGGCGCCGATGGATTGACCTGCGCCATCTCCAGCAGGCTGACTTCGACCATGCTCACATCGTCCCGGGCCTCACCGCGAAAGTCCTGCAACGCCTGCTCGATGTCCTCGAACAGCCGATCCGGCTGGCGATTGGCAGCGAACACCTGGTGCAGGCGCTCGACACCAAACAACTGATCGTTGGCATCGCAGGTGTCGATGACCCCGTCCGAGAGCAGGAACACCCGATCACCCACCGCCATCGGGTGAACCTCGGTGCGGTCATCGAAAGTCTGCGGGCTGAGCACCCCCAGCGGCAGGTGGCGTGCCGCCAGCGGCGTGCGCTCCCCGGTGGCGAGGCAATGCAGATAGCCGTCGGGCATGCCGCCGTTCCAGACCTCCACCGAGCGCCGCTGAAAACTCAGGCACAACAGCGTCGCGCAGCAGAACATGTCCACCGGCAGGATGCGCTTGAGCTTGGCGTTCATTTCCCGCAGGGTCTCGGCCAGGCCGTAACCCTTGGCCGTCATGCCATAGAACACCTCGGCAAGCGGCATGGCGCCGACCGCCGCCGGCAAACCGTGACCGGTGAAATCACCGAGCAACACATGCATGTCGCCGGCCGGGGTGTACGCGGCCAACAACAGGTCGCCGTTGAACAGCGCATAGGGTGATTGCAGGTAACGGATGTTCGGTGCACTCAGGCAACCGGAATGCGCGACCTTGTCGAACACGGCCTTGGCGACCCGCTGCTCGTTGAGCAGATAGTCGTGGTGTTTGGCGATCAGATCGCGCTGCTGAAGAACCGTGGCCTGTAAACGTCGCAAGCGATCCATCGCCTTTATTTTGGCGGCGAGGATCACCTGGTTGTAAGGCTTCGCCAGAAAGTCGTCACCGCCGGCCTCAAGGCAACGGGCCAGGGCTTCACTTTCCGTCAGCGACGTGAGGAAGATGATCGGCACCAGGTTCTCACCCGCCAGCTTCTTGATCTGGCGTGCGGCTTCAAACCCGTCCATCACCGGCATCATGGCGTCCATCAATACCAGATGCGGCTTTTGCCGGATAAATGCCTCCACCGCCTCCTCACCATGGGTGGCCGTCAGCACCTCGTGCCCCTGGCGACGGACGATGGTCGACAACAACAGCCGGTCGGCGGCGCTGTCTTCGGCGATCAGGATCGTCAGCGGCTCTAGCGGCTGCATGGCCGTCAACTGATGTCGAACAATTTGTCGAAGTTGGAGATGGCGAGGATCTTGCGCACATCCGAATTGCTGTTGACCACCCGCACATCCGAGTCGTCACCGCCGGCGTGATCACGCAACAGAAGCAACATGCCCAGGGCCGAACTGTCGAGATAGGTGGCATCCTTGAGATCCACCACAATGGAGTCAGGCTTTTTAGTGAGCCGCTCGTAGGACTCGCGAAATTCCTGATGGCGACCGAAGTCGAATCGGCCCTTGACGGAAATCGTCAACTTTTGCCCATCCGCAGACACTTCTGTAACGACTGACATGTACTGGCTTCCTTGTCATTGACGAACCTGTACAAGGTGTAGCACTTGGAGGGGTCATGGGCAAGGCGCGATAGCGTCGGGATCTGTCAGAGATCGGCTCGTCAAAACGCCTCATGACGCGGCAAACGCTGGGACAACTCGTCCAGCAGCTTCTGTTCGCGCTTGTCTTCGGCGCGCTGGGCTTCGTCGCGGTAGCGTTGTACAAGTTTGCGCAGGCCCTCGACCCGGGCGAATGCCTGTTGCCAGGCGTCACGGGCCTTGTCCAGGTTGTTCTGGTGCCATTGCAAGCTCTGGCGCTGCTGATCGACAGCGGTGTCGAGTTGCGCCAGGAAGCCCTGAAAACCCAGCAGCCATTGGCCGGTCACGCCGGTGCTGCCGCGCACGATCCACTGCTGCGAATAATCCAGACGAAAGGCGTTGAGGTCGGCGAGTTTGCTCTCGGCGACTTTCACCTGCCCCTGAAAGTAACCCAGACGCTGCACGGCGGTTTTCTCGGCCTTCTCGGCCATGTCCACCACCGGCGCCAGACGCGCGGCTCGACTCAGGGCCATGACCGGTTACCCGCCGGCCGCCGGGGCGAAAATCGTTTCGAGGTACGCCTCGCTTTCACCCAGGCTGATTTTGTCGTTGAGCCCCTGACGCAGGTATCTGACCAGTTGCGGTTGCAGATTAATGGCAAGGTCTGTCTCGCGGTCACCGCCAGCAACATAGGCGCCGACGCTGATCAGGTCGCGACTCTGTTGATAGCGCGACCACAGCTGCTTGAAGTATTGCGCGCGCTGCATGTGTTCCGGCGCCACGACTGCGGGCATCACCCGGCTGATCGAGGCTTCGATATCGATGGCCGGGTAATGCCCTTCCTCGGCCAGCCGCCGGGACAGCACGATGTGCCCGTCGAGTACCCCCCGCGCGGAGTCGGCAATCGGGTCCTGCTGGTCATCGCCCTCGGACAGCACGGTATAGAACGCTGTGATCGAACCACCGCCCTTCTCCGCGTTACCGGCGCGCTCCACCAGTTTCGGCAGTTTGGCGAATACCGACGGCGGATAACCCTTGGTCGCCGGCGGCTCACCGATGGCCAGGGCGATTTCCCGCTGGGCCTGGGCGAAACGGGTCAGGGAATCCATCAGCAGCAGGACGTTCTTGCCCTTGTCGCGGAAATATTCGGCGATCCGCGTGCAGTACATCGCCGCACGTAAACGCATCAGCGGCGCATCGTCCGCCGGCGACGCCACCACCACGGAGCGCTTGAGGCCTTCTTCACCGAGGATGTGCTCGATGAACTCTTTAACTTCCCGACCCCGCTCACCGATCAGGCCGACGACGATAATGTCGGCCTCGGTAAAGCGGGTCATCATGCCCAGCAGCACGGATTTACCGACACCGGTACCGGCGAACAGACCCAGACGCTGACCGCGACCGACCGTCAACAATCCGTTGATGCTACGGATGCCGACGTCCAGCGGTTCGCTGATCGGGTCTCGGTTGAGCGGGTTGATCGTCGGGCCGTCCATCGGCACCCAGTCTTCGGCCTTCATGCCGCCCTTGCCGTCCAGCGCCCGTCCGGCGCCGTCCAGCACGCGACCGAGCATGCTCATGCCCATCGGCAAGCGACCGGTGTCGGCCAGCGGCACCACGCGGGCGCCCGGGGCAATGCCGGCCACACTGCCGACCGGCATCAGGAACACCTTGCTGCCGGAGAAGCCCATGACTTCGGCCTCAACCTGGGACGGGTGATAGGTGTCGTCGTTGATCACCATGCAGCGGGTGCCCATGGCGGCGCGCAGGCCTTCGGCTTCGAGCGTCAGGCCGACCATGCGCAGCAGGCGACCTTCGAGAATCGGCGCACCGGCGATTTCGGTGGCCTCGGCGTAGGTGCTCAGGCGCTTGGCGAAACTGGTGCGTTCAAGGCGCATCGGGGGCGTCCGCGAGCGGCTCTTCTGCGACCGGTGCCGGTTTCGGCGTTTCCGGCAAGTCCAGGCTCAGATCCGGCGCGGCCGGGTGCAGGGCCTGCTCATGCAACTGGTCGAACAGCTTGGACATGACCTGGCTGACGCGGGTTTCGATACTGGCGTCGATCCGGCTGTGGTCGGTCTCGACCCGGCAACCGCCCGGCAGCAGGGTTTCGTCCTCGACGATGCGCCAGGTTTCCTCATGACGTTCGCGCAGGGCTTTGACCTGCTCGAAATCCTGCGGATTGACGTACAGCCGCACATTGCCCACGCCCAGCGGCAACAGCTTGAGCGCGTCGCGCATGACGTGTTCGATCTGCGTCGAGTCGATGGCCAGTTCGCGCTGAATCACCTGTTTGGCGATGTGCTGCACGAGGTCGACCAGCGATTTTTCGATCTGGGTGTCCTGCTCGGCGATGGGCTCGAACAGGTGGCCCATCAGTTGCTCAAGGCTCTCGACCTTGGCCGTCAGGACCACTTCGGCTTCCTGACGCACCTTGAGGGTGGCGCTGTGAAAGCCTTCCTTTTCGCCGAT
The DNA here is from genome assembly GCF_059492145.1 of Pseudomonas sp. Pseusp21. Classification (NCBI taxonomy): domain Bacteria; kingdom Pseudomonadati; phylum Pseudomonadota; class Gammaproteobacteria; order Pseudomonadales; family Pseudomonadaceae; genus Pseudomonas; species Pseudomonas sp. Pseusp21. The sequence continues at coordinate 5,466,596 of NZ_CP168520.1, read as the reverse complement.
GGCGAAGCCCTCGTTGTAGGCCTCCTGACGGATGCTTTCGAGCTCTTCGAGGGTCAGTGGCTGGACTTCCTCCAGCGGCACTTCTTCCATTTCCGGCGGTTCGGGCTCCGGTTCCGGCTCGGGCTCAGGCGCCGGCGGATCGAAGCTGGGCAAGGCCCAGGTATCGAAACCGCGGACGTCCCGGGCACGGATCAGGTCCGTCACATCGTCGTCATGCTTGTCCATGGGCTTAGATCATTTCCTCGCCGCCCTTGCCACCGAGCACGATTTCTCCGGCTTCGGCCATACGGCGGGCGATGGTGAGGATTTCCTTCTGCGCGGTCTCCACGTCGCTGACGCGCACCGGGCCCTTGGCCTCGAGGTCGTCGCGCAGCAGTTCGGCGGCACGCTTGGACATGTTCTTGAAAATCTTCTCCTTGACGCCTTCGTCCGAACCCTTGAGGGCCAGCACCAGCACGTCGGAAGATACTTCGCGCAACAGTGCCTGGATCCCGCGGTCGTCGACATCGGCCAGGTTGTTGAACACGAACATGAGGTCTTCGATCTGACCGGACAGGTCTTCGTCGACTTCGCGGATCGAGTCCATGAGCTGGCCTTCGATCGAGCTGTCGAGGAAGTTCATGATGTCCGCCGCCCGCTTGATGCCACCCAGGGTGGTGCGCGAAGCGTTCGAGTTGCCGGAGAACTGCTTCTCGAGGATCTGGTTCAATTCTTTCAGTGCGGCCGGCTGCACGGTGTTCAACGACGAGACGCGCAGGATGATGTCCAGACGCACCTTGTGGTCGAAGTTGCCCAGCACTTCACCGGCCTGATCCGGATCGAGGTACGCCACCACGATCGCCTGGATCTGTGGGTGCTCGTAACGGATCACGTCGGCAACGGCGCGCGGCTCCATCCATTTCAGGCTGTCGAGGCCACTGGTGTTGCCGCCCAGCAGAATGCGGTCGATCAGGCCGTTGGCCTTGTCTTCACCCAGGGCCTGGGTGAGCATTTTGCGCACATAGTCGTCGGAGCCGACGCCCAGGCTGGTCTGATCGCCGACGATGTCGACGAACTCGCTCATGACCTGCTCGACCTGCTCACGGTGGACGTTGCCCATCTGGGCCATGGCCACGCCGACTCGCTGGACCTCTTTGGGGCCCATGTGGCGCAGCACTTGTGCGGCATCGGTCGAACCCAGGGACAGCAGCAGAATCGCGGCTTTATCGACCCGGGACAGTTTGGCGACGGCGGCTCGGTTATCACTCATCTGCGTTAATCCACTCTTTCACGACCTGGGCCACACGACCCGGGTCTTCTGCCACCAGACTCTTGATTGCGTTCAACTGAGCGTCATAACCCTCGCTCGGGCTCGGCAGCAGAATGCTGGTCGGGCCGCCGAGGCTGACGCGATCGTTGGACAGTTCACCGTCCAGACCGCCCATGCCACCGAGTTCCATGTCGCCGCCCAGACCGGCCAGCTCCTTGCTTTTGCCGCCACCGGTGATGTTGTTGAGCACCGGACGCAGCACGCCGAACACCAGCACCAGGATGAACAACACGCCCAGCACTTGTTTGACGATGTCCCAGAACCATGGCTGGGAGTAGAACGGAATGTCGGCGATCACTTCGCCGCGCTCGGCGGAGAACGGCATGTTGATCACGCTGACGCTGTCGCCACGGCTGGCGTCGAAGCCGACGGCGTCCTGTACCAGACGGGTGAAGCGCGCCAATTCGTCGGCGCTCCACGGCGCGCGAGTCGTTTCGCCGTTGGCCGGGTTGATCTTGACCTGATCGTCCACCACCACCGACACCGACAGGCGATTCAGGCGACCCTGCTGCTGTTTGGTGTGGCTGATGGAGCGGTCGAGCTCGAAGTTCTTGGTGGATTGTTGACGCTTGTCCGCCGGATACGGCGCGAGCATCGGCTGGCCGGTGGCCGGGTCCATGATCTGCTGACCGTTGGCATCAACCAGTGGCTGGCCTGGCTGCACCATGCTCGCCGGGGCGGCGGCGCCACCGGTGGTCTGCGGCGCCGAAGCCGGCGAAGGTGGCTGGTTGCTCAAGGCACCCGGCACACCTTGCGGGCCATTGCTGGCAGTGCGTTGTTCGTTGACCGACTGTTCGCTGCGCAGGGCCGGTTGATCCGGGTTGAACTGCTCGGCGGTCGATTCGACGGCACTGAAATCGACGTCAGCCGAGACTTCAGCCTTGTAGCGATCGTTGCCCAGTACCGGTTGCAGAATGTTGTGCACGCGCTGGGTGAGCATGCTTTCCATGCGGCGGCTGTAGTCGAACTGCTTGCCGGCCATGGTCATTTCGGAGTTTTCCGCCTGATCCGACAGCAGGTTGCCCTTCTGGTCGACGACGGTGATCTGCGATTTGCTCAGCTCGGGAACGGAGGTGGCCACCAGGTTGATGATGGCAACGACCTGGCCTGGCTCCAGCGAACGACCGGAGTACAGCTCGACCAGTACCGAAGCGCTTGGCTTGCGTTCATCACGCACGAACACCGAACTTTTCGGGATCGCCAGGTGAACGCGCGCGCCCTTGACGTTGTTCAGGCTGGAAATGGTGCGGGCCAGTTCGCCTTCCAGGCCGCGACGATAACGGGTCGCTTCCATGAACTGGCTGGTGCCCAGACCCTGTTCCTTGTCGAGAATTTCAAAACCGATGTTGCCGTCGCTGGGAGTGACACCAGCGGCCGCGAGCTTGAGCCGCGCACGGGACAGGTCATCGGCCTTGACCAGCAAGGCGCCGGAATTCGGTTCGACGGTGTAGGGAATGTCGGCGGAGGCCAGGGTGTCCATGACCTGCTTGGCGTCCATGCCGGCAAGGCTGCCGTACAGAGGCCGGTAGTCCGGTTGCTGCGACCACAGCACCACGGCAAAGCCAATCGCCACGCTCGCGGCCAGGCCGACCAACAGGCCCACCTGACGCAGCACGGTCATCTCGGAGAGGTTTTCCAGGAAGGACAGGCCGAACAACGGCGGTTTGCCGTCTATCGGGGTGGCCTTGGCCGGAACGTTATCGGCGACTGCTTCTGCCATGACTCAATCTCGTCCTTAAACCGGCATCTGCATGATGTCTTGATAAGCCTGAACCAGCTTGTTGCGCACCTGGGTCAGAGCCTGGAACGACACGCTGGCCTTTTGCGAGGCAATCATCACGTCCGTCAGATCGACGCCGCTCTTGCCGATCTCGAACGCGTTGGCCAATTGGCTCGACGCCTGCTGGGTATCGTTCACTTTGTTGATGGCTTGACCGAGCATGTCGGAAAAGTTGCTGCCTGCCACTTCCGGGACAGCGGAAGTCGATTTCGGCTTCGACATGGCGTCCATTTGCATGGCCTTCATGTCCATCATCAACCGATTAAATTCAATACCTTGGCTCATGGTCTACTCTCTTGGGCGGCCCGCAATTTTTTGACACTCACTCGGCGGGTACTCAGGTGTTAGCAACAACGGTGCCAGCTCATGGCACCGCTTTCAGAAAAGCCGTTTCAAACGTTTGCGCAACCGGTCAGGTGGCGAACAGGTAGCCTTCGACATCCATGCCCGCATCGCGCATTTGCGCCAGTTTGTAACGCAGGGTGCGCGGGCTGATGCCGAGTTTTTCCGCGGCCTCCTTGCGCCGACCGCGCTCGGTACGCAGGGTGTCGATGATCATCTGGAACTCGCGCCGACGCAGGTCATCGCCCAGCGCACCGGCCGAATCGGCCTCGATTTCGACTTCACGAATGACCGGCGTTGCCGGAACGGCCGCCGGCAATGGAGCGAATAACGCAGGCCCGGAGAGACAGAAATCCTGCGGCTGGATCAAGCCGCCCTGCTGCAGAATCAAGGCCCGCTGGACCGCGTTATCCAGCTCGCGCACGTTGCCCGGCCACGGATAACCGATCAGGCACGCTTGCGCCTCGGGCGAGAACTTCGCCGTCGCATGCTTCATTTTATTGACGTGTTTGGCCAACAGACGCTCGGCCAGCGGCAGGATATCGGCGGTGCGCTCGCGCAACGGACGCCAGGCCAACGGAAATACCGAAAGACGGTAATAGAGGTCTTCACGGAACCGCCCCGCCGCCACTTCACCGGCCAGATCACGGTTGGTGGTCGCCACCACGCGAATATCGAGGGTGATCGGCTTGCGTGCACCGACCCGCTCCACTTCCCGCTCTTGCAACACGCGCAGCAGTTTGGCTTGCAGACCCAGGGGCATTTCGGAAATTTCATCGAGCAGAATGGTGCCGCCGTCCGCCTGTTCGAACTTGCCGGCCTGGGCCGCGATGGCGCCGGTGAACGAGCCCTTTTCGTGACCGAACAGGGTGGCTTCGAGCATGTTGTCGGGGATCGCCGCGCAGTTGATCGCAATGAACGGCTGGCTGGCGCGATGGGATTGCTGGTGAATGTAGCGCGCCAGCACTTCCTTGCCGGTGCCGGACTCGCCGGAAATCAGCACGGTGGAATCACTGCGCGCAACCCGCGCTGCCAGATCCAGCAATTGAGCACTGGCAGGCTCGACCGCGACCGGGCCTTCGGCATCACTGACGCCAAGGCTGCCCAAGGCGTGACGCGCCACCAGATCCAGCAGAGCCTTGGGTTCGAACGGCTTGACCAGATAATCCGCCGCGCCTTGACGCATCGCATCGACTGCGCGCTCGACCGCACCATGGGCGGTCATCAGCAGCACCGGCAATTGCGGTTGTCGCGCACGCAGCAGGCCGAGCAATTGATGGCCGTCCATACCCGGCATGTTGACGTCGCTGACCACCAGACTGAACGCTTCGCGCTCGACGGCGCTCAGCGCCTCTTCGGCCGAACCCACTGCGTGATAGTCGTGACCGGCCAGCAGCAGCGTATCGGCCAGCGCTTCGCGCAACGAGCGGTCGTCTTCGACCAGCAGAACCTTGATGCCCATGACCTTCACTCAGCTCCCTGAACAGCAGAAAACAACGGCAGGATGACCTGCGCGCACGTACCGCGCCCGACCCGCGAACGCAGCTGCAATTCTCCCTGATGCGCACGCGCCACGGCCTTGACCACGGTCAGGCCCAGGCCGGTCCCGGTGACTTTGGTGGTGAAAAACGGCTCGCCCAGCCGCGCCAGCACTGCCGCATCAATACCGCTGCCGCTGTCGCTGACACACAAACGCAAGGTGTTGTCGCGGGTATAGCAATGCACCTTCAGACGCACCTCACCGGCACTCGCCTGAATCGCGTTTTCAATCAGATTGAGCAGCGCCCCGACCAGCGTGTCGCGATTGCAAAGCAACTCGCCGGCATGGCTGTCGCATTGCCAGCGGATCGGCAGATCCTGCACATGGGTCAGCGCCGCGGCCTGCAACGACTGCATCAAGGCATACGGTGTGACACGATCGGTCAGCGGCAGCTCGCCACGGGCGAAGACCAGCATGTCGCGCACCTGATGCTCCAGCTCGTGCAGACGCTCCTTGAGGCGACCGGCAAAACGCTGCTGAGTGGCGACCGGCAATTCCTGCTCGGTCAAATGACTGGCGTACAGCAACGCGGCAGACAACGGCGTGCGAATCTGGTGAGCCAGCGACGCGACCATCCGCCCCAGGGACGACAGGCGCTCGTGGCGCGCCAGTTGATCCTGCAAGTGACGGGTTTCAGTCAGGTCGTTGAGCAGCACCAACTGCCCCGGCTCGGCATCCAGCGAGCGGGTGGCAATCGACAGGCGTCGACCGTTTTTCAAGGAAATTTCGTGACCGTCATCTTCACGGGGCGCGAAGCAACGGGTGATGACGTGGCGCCACAGCTCGCCTTCCAGCGGTAGACCGAGCAATTCGATGGCGGCAGGGTTGGCCTCGCACACAATGCCGTGGCCGTCGATGACGATGACGCCACCGGGCAACAGGTCGAGGAGGTTTTGCAGACGGTTGGCCAGGCGTTCTTTTTCCGCCAGTTCCTGCATGCGCTGGGCACTGACCACGGCCAGCTCGCCCTTGAGCTCGGTGACCCGGGCTTCGAGCATGCTGTAGGAGTCGGTCAACTGGCTGGACATCTGGTTGAACAGGGCGAATGCCTGCTCAAGCCCCTGGCGGCTCGCCTGCTCTACGGACGGCAGTTGCCCCGAGGACTCGGGAACAGAAGACATCTGGGAGGCTTGGGGCATTGTGCTTTCTCGCTTGGCTGACCGTCAGTGAAACGGAACGTTGCGAGGGACATAGCAATACCCGTGCCTAAAAAAAACCGCTTATAAATGAAGCAGTTGAAAAACAGGCGTCAATCATCCGCCTGTTCATCACCTTCACGACGGCTCATGCCGTACTTGCGCATCTTCTCCACCAGCGTGGTGCGGCGAATGCGCAGACGCTCGGCCGCACGCGCCACGATGCCGTTGGCATCGTCCAGCGCCTGCTGGATCAGACCCTGCTCCAGACCACCGAGGTAGTCCTTCAGGTCGAGACCTTCCGGCGGCAACAGGGCGTTGGCGCTGAAGTCCGGCGTATGGCCGTTGATCGCCACGCGCTCTTCCAGATCGCTGCGCAGGCTGTCGACCATCTGCTCGTCTTCGTCGTCGACGTAGCGGAATTTCTTCGGCAACTCGACCACGCCGATCACCCCGTACGGGTGCATGATCGCCATGCGCTCCACCAGGTTGGCCAGTTCGCGAACGTTGCCTGGCCAGCCATGGCGGCACAAGGACATGATTGCGGCGGAGTTGAAGCGGATCGAACCGCGCTTCTCGTGCTCCATGCGCGAGATCAGCTCGTTCATCAGCAACGGAATGTCTTCGACGCGCTCACGCAGCGGCGCCATCTCGATCGGGAACACGTTCAGGCGATAGTAGAGGTCTTCGCGGAAGGTGCCGATCTCGATCATGCTTTCGAGATTCTTGTGGGTCGCGGCGATGATGCGCACGTCGACGCTCTGGGTCTTGTTGCTGCCCACGCGCTCGAAGGTGCGCTCCTGCAGCACGCGCAGCAGCTTGACCTGCATCGGCAGCGGCATGTCGCCGATTTCGTCGAGGAACAGCGTACCGCCGTTGGCCAGCTCGAAGCGGCCGGCACGGCTGGTGATCGCGCCGGTGAAGGCGCCCTTCTCGTGACCGAACAGTTCGCTTTCCAGCAACTCGGCCGGGATCGCCCCGCAGTTGACCGGTACGAACGGCGCGTCGCGGCGCTTGGAATGGTAATGCAGGTTGCGCGCAACCACTTCCTTGCCGGTCCCGGACTCGCCGAGGATCAGGACGCTGGCGTCGGTGTCGGCCACTTGCTGCATCATCTGACGCACGTGCTGGATCGCACGGCTGGTGCCGACGAGGCTGCGGAACAGGTTGGGTTCGCGATGACGGCCGCGCTCGCGGGCCTGGTCGTACATTTCGCGATAGACCTGGGCACGGTGCAGGGAGTCGAGCAGTTTGCTGTAGCTCGGCGGCATTTCGAGGGTCGAAAGCACCCGGCGGCGTTGGTCTTCGGGCAGGTCCACCGAAGAATTATCGCCCATCAGCAAAACCGGAAGGAACTCATCCCAGGTTGAGAGTGTCTTTAGCAAGCCCAAAAGCGCACCAGGAGCATTAACCGTCCCGATCAGTACGCAAATGACCTCACGACTAGACGACAAAGAGCCGACTGCCTGCTGCCAGTCATGGCTTCCGCAGGGTAAATTTTCTTCGCCAAGAAAATTTAAGATCACCGCCAGGTCGCGGCGGCGGACGCTATCGTCATCGATCAGCAAAATTTTGGTTTCACGCCACATGCAATAGCAACTTCCCTAGTCAACTCAATGCCCAAAATGAGGGGCAAGCGAGACGCTTGCAGGACACCTTGTGCCTGTAGACGCCTGAAATCTGAAAACAGCCACTAGTTAAGTCAAAAAACCGTGCACAGTCAAATTTATGGCGCACATGTCTGGATTAACTGAGGGTTAATTAACCAAACAGATGGTAAACCTTTGCCGCGTTCTGCGCTTGGGTGATCTGCGACATCTCGTCGACTATCGCCTGACGCTCACCCATCGCCACTTCCAGAAGCTGCTTGTAGACATGCAGCAACTCCTCAAGATTATCGCGCAGCGCGACCTCGTCCACCGAAGCTTCACTCAAGACATCTTCCATGCAGGAACGGCAATCGAGGTCCAGTTGACCGATCGCCTCCCAATTGCGCTCGGCCAGGGCTCCGACCAAGGCTACTCGGGTTTCTTCAATTCGCTGCAAAACAAGACTCATGGTGATCTCCTCAGAACTGCGGAGCGGGCGCAGGTGCGATCGCATCCCAGCCTTCCTTGACGGTGCTCAGCAAGCCGGCAACCTCATCAAGAATGCGCGGATCGCTGCTGATGTTCGCCTCGGCGAGACGCTTCATCATGTAGATGTAAAGACCGTCCAGATCAGCCAGCGTATCCGCGGAATTTTCCAGATCCAGGCCTTCGCGCAGTCCGCTGACGATGCCGATGGCCTTGCTGATCGACGTGCACTTGGCAGGAATATCCTTGCGCTCGATCGCACCTTTGGCCTGAGCGATACGGTCCAGGCCGCCTTCCATCAGCATTTGCACCAGGCGATGAGGGCTCGCTTCAGATGTCTGAGCGTGCGCGCCTACTTTCTGGTATTGCCGAAGGGCTAACATCGGATTCATGTTCTACCTCATTTGCCACAATGACTCGTATGAACAGTGTATCGCCAGCGAGTCGAAAAACTTTAGACCACAAGACAAAAACCCGGCGCACGCTCGAAAGCGTAGCCGGGTTTTTGTCGCTCTTGCATGTTACTTCGCGGATTGCTGAGCGTTGAGCGAGGCGAAGAACGACGTGATGTTGCTCGCCGTAGACTTCATCTGGCCTACCAGCAAGTCCATGGCGTTGTATTTTGCAGTCAACGTCTTGGTCAGGTTGGCAACACGCAGATCGAGCGCCAGTTGCTGACTGGTCAGGCTCTTGGTGTTGTTGTTCAGGATGGCCATGCGCTGATCAAGCAAACCTGTAGCAGTAGGCAGACTACCGGCAGGAGGCTTCAGGTACGGATCCACCGCCTTGCTCATACGCGCCAACAGACCGTTGGTGTCGTTGGTACCCGTAAACATCTGCTGGACCTGACCGGTCATGCCCGGCGTGGACATGGTCTTGTTGAATGCAACGGTGTCGAATGTCAGGTTACCGGTGAGCTTGTCAGTCATCACGCCCAATTGCGACAGGTAGGCCATCGGACCGGTGCTGGTCCCGCTCGGCATGGTCAATTGGCTACGGATATCGGCAATCAGCGAACGCGGCAGGGAGTCACCGGTAAAAGCCGCCTGAACAGTCAGCTTGCCATCTTCATCCGGCGTCGCCTTGGACAGGGTGTCGATGGTGGTCTTCAACGTGTTGTAGGCATCGACGAAAGCCTGGACAGACGTCTGCAGACCTTTGGTGTTCGTGTCGACGCTCACCACAACAGGCGTGCCTTGCGGATTCGGGACAGTCAGCAGGTTCAACGACAAACCACTGATGGCGCCGGTCACCGTGTTGCTCTTGCTGGTCACTGTCAGCCCATCGATGGTCAGCGATGCATCTTTGGCGAGCCCGTTGACCGCTCCGGAATCACCCGCCGCCGGAGTGGCACCCATTGTTTTGGTGCCATCGATTTCCAGACCGGCAATGCCGCTCACGCTCAAGTCAGAGCCTGCGCCAGTCTTGCTCGAACTGATCACCAGGCGCGAGGCACCGGTGCTGTCCGTCACGATGTTGGCAGAGATACCATTGACACCCTGAGCCGTGTTGATGGCATCACGAGTGCTCTGCAGGGTCGCATTGGCCGGGATCGTGACATTGTAATCAGTGCCATTCTGACTGATTTTCAGGGTACCACTCGGAATGGCACTGGCAGCACCGCCGGCAAAGGATGCACTGGCTACTTTCGAGCCGGTGGCCAGATTATTCACAACAACACTGTAAGTACCCGAGACCGCGGTGTTATCCGAAGTAGCGCCCAGAACAGTTGGATTACCCGAAGTCGCCGTGTAACCGGCAAACGCTGGGTTCGTCTTGCTGCCCAGGTTGGTCATCGCGGTCTGGAATGCCGTCAGCGCACTCTTCAGCGTACCTACACCGGAAATCTTCAGCGTGTTGGTTTTCGTCGCATTGTCGATCTGCGTCTGCTTCGGCGACTTGTCGGCGTTGACCAGCGCAGTAACGATCGCACCGATGTCCAGGCCGGAACCCAGGCCAGAACCCGGTAAAATTGGACTTGCCATGTGCATCTCCCTTGGGTTGTTGCCAGTCTTTTGACCAATACCTGCGTCTAAAGAACTTCAAACACTATTCATGCCAGCTATCAGACTTTGGCGTCGAACAACACGTGACTTGCGTTGGCGAGGCTGTCTGCCAGCTTGAGGGCTTCTGCGGAAGGGATCTGTCGTACGACCTCGCCCGTCTCGCTTGCGATCACCTTGACGATGACCTTGCCGGAATGCTCGTCGATCGAGAACTCCAGATTGCGTTTGATCGACTGAACGAACTTCTCGATCTCCTGCACCGCCAGCTTCAGCTTGGTCTCATCTGACTCCTGACTCTTTTTCGAGGCAGGAACAGCATCAACGGTCTGAGGCTTGGTTTCCGACGGCTTGTCGGCAACGGTATTGACTGGCTTGGGAGCCGGATAAGACACGTTAAGCTTGACGCTCATGTCCATGCTCATCACCTCATAACGTAAAAAGCGAGAGAGCACGCAAGCGCACTCCCCCGCTAAAACTCATTCCGAAATTACTGAAGCAGCTTCAGTACAGCGGAAGGCAGTTGGTTGGCTTGAGCCAGAACAGAGGTCGAAGCCTGTTGCAGGGTTTGCTGCTTGGTCAGGTTAGCAGTCTCTGCGGCGAAGTCGGTATCTTGTACGCGACCTTGTGCAGCAGTGGTGTTCTCGGTGATGTTCTGCAAGTTCTGGATGGTGCTGGTCAGACGGTTTTGCGAAGCACCCAGGCTGGCACGAGTTGCACCGATTGCAGCGATAGCGGCGTCGATTGCAGTGATCGCGTTGTCGATGTTCTGCGAAGCAGAACCAGCGCCAGTACCGGTAGTACCGGTCAGAACTACAGTACCGCTACCTACGGACAGGCTGACGGCGTCGAACTTGGAGCTCAGTACCAGGTCGATGTGGTTAGCCGAACCGGTGTTCGCGCCCACTTGCAGGGTCACAGTACCAGCCGAACCGTCCAGCAGGTTTTTGCCGTTCAGGTTGGTAGCAGCCGAGATACGGGTGATCTCGTCGGACATCTGAGCGAATTCAGCGTTGGTAGCGGTCTGGTCAGCAGTGCCGTTGGTACCGTTACGTGCTTTAACAGCCAGTTCACGCATACGCTGCAGAATGTCGGTCGAAGCTTGCAGAGCGCCTTCAGCGGTCTGGGCAACGGAGATACCGTCGTTGGCGTTCTGGATTGCCTGGGTGTTACCGCGGATCTGGGAAGACATACGGTTGGAGATCTGCAGGCCAGCGGCGTCGTCTTTAGCGCTGTTGATTTTCAGGCCGGAAGACAGGCGCTGCATCGAAGTCGACAGAGCGTCGGAAGCGCGGTTCAGGTTTTTCTGAACGTTCAACGACGTGGTGTTGGTGTTTACTGTTAAAGCCATGACGAATTCCTCGTTGGTTGGGTACTGCGGCTTCCGGCCCTGGCAACCGCCGGGTATGGCCTAGAGAACCTTCGTAATAGTTATCGTCGGGTTTGCAGGTTGCTTGAGGGCTTTTTTGAAAAATTTTGCCATCACCCTGCCACCCCCTAGAAAACAAAGACTTAGCAGCACTTTACCTTCGAAAAAATGACGCCATAAAACCGTCCGTGGCGCAAACCTGCGGGCCAGCGCCTTCGACCGTCGTCAGGCGGACGGGGCTTCCAGCAATTGGATCAACTCGTACTCCATGAAATCGGCAAGGCCCAACCAGTCCTGACGCTCCTGGCACTCGAGCATTTGTGCGAGCAATTGCGCCCAGACTTGCTGCTTCTGCGTGCCGGCCGACAGCAATGACTGCTGCGCGCCCTCGAACACATCGACCATGGTCAACGCCGCCTCGACGTCACGTCCCAGGCGGAACAACCCGGCGCACTGATGGCATTCGTCTACCCAGCTTTGCAGTGCAGTCATTGCACAAACTCCTGATTGAACGCTGTACCGGCAATCTGCGCACCCGCGCGGCTGCTGTTGAAAAATGCCACCTGCGGCTGACTGGCGATGTATCGCTCCAGCACGCACAGATAACCGCGAAAGTTGAGCTGGGTACTGACGCGCTCGCCATACCCGTCACGCACCCAGTGCCGCGCCTGATTCACCGACGGCCCCAGGTCACCGTCATTCCAGCCGGCATGGGTCTTGTTCATCGGAAAGGCAAAATCGGCACCGAACAGCGTGATGCGTGCAGCGCCCATCTTCACCGCCAGGTCCACGGCCGGGTGAATCACACTGCCACCCACATGCAGCAGCGCCCTCGGGTGCTGTTCACGCAATGCCGCATAGACCGGGCTGGCCGAGTAACCGCCATAACGCTTGCCCTTCCAGGCCCTCAGCACCTCGGGGTCACTCATGGGCAGATACACCAGCGGGATGCCGTCGGATTCCTCGAATGGCAAATGCCGGGAGCTGATGCGCTGATCGATACTCACCACATAGTCGGGCACGATCCCGTGCTCGCGCAGCGGCCGGTACGCGGTATCGACACAAATGAACAACGGACGCCCGGCCCGCTCGCGGATCGCGGCCAGACGTTCGAAATGCTGTTCCAGCGTCGGCCCGGTGCCGATCACATAGATCTCCCGACCGGCACAGGTGCCGAACAAGGTCGCCACATCATCATCGGCGAGCAACACAGGCAAGCAGTCGCGCAGACGCTGTTGAATGAACGGTGACTGCGGATCGAACTCACGATTGTTGAAGCTCAGGTGCACTTCGCTGACCAGCCGATCGCGGATCTTCGCGTTGAAGTCATCAGCCAGCAACATCTCGGCGGGCAAGGCGAAAAACGGCGTGCAGATGTCGGACAGGTCGCCGGCGTAGAGCAATTCAATCCGCGGGTCCTGCAACCACTCCCGTTGATCGAGCAATTGCAGCACCAGGGCAAACAGCGCGCCGTTGAGGATGTGCACATACAGCCGCTCGAGTCCGGTGCGCTCCAGCAGCACCGTGGGCAAGTCCCCAAGGCCGGTGCCGTAGACATGCAGTTGCGGCTTGTCCGCCGGCAGGCTGGCAGCCTGAATCTGCGCCTCGCGGACACGGTCATGCCGGCTGGTGAGCTGAATGCCGCCAATGCTCAGCGTCGAGCCCAGCCCCTGCGTCAGCTCAGCCTCGATCGCCGAACTGTCTTCGCCGAGCAGTCGTGCGAACAGCGCCGGCCAGCGTCGCTCGACGACTTCAGCATTGGCCTGGAAAAACTCGCTCATGGCGCCTCGCGCTCCCTTCAGGCAAAAAAATAGCGTTCAAGGTTAACCCTTGAACGCTATTTTTGTATCCGCCGTTTTTAACCGATTCAAGGACGATAAATGATCGCCGAACCCCACGACAGACCGACGCCGAAACCACTGATCGCGATGCGGTTCCAATCGGAATCCATCACGTGTTTTTCCAGCAGCAGCGGCACACTGGATGACACGGTGTTACCGGTCTCGACCATGTCCTTGATGAACTTCTCCGGCTCGCCTTCGAAGCGCCGCGCCACGGCATCGACAATCGCCGCACTGCCCTGGTGAATGCAGAAGGCATCGATGTCATCGGCCTTCAGACCGGAATCGTCGAGCAGTTCGTGCAGATGCGCAGGCACCTTGAGCAGTGCGAAGTTGAACACCTGACGGCCGTTCATGAAGAACACGCCATCGGTGACTTTCAGGTGCGGTGCGCCGGAACCGTCGGTGCCGAACTTGGCCTTGCCCAGCGCCCAGACTGGATCTTCGCCCATCCAGGTGGCAGTGGCGGCATCGCCGAACAGCATGGTGGTGTTGCGGTCTTCCGGATCGACGATCTTCGAATACGGGTCGGCGGTGATCAACAGCCCATTCTTCAGGCCGGCGGCTTCCATGAAGCCTTTGATCGCGTAGATGCCGTAGACGTAACCGGAGCAGCCGAGGGAAATATCGAACGCCGCGACATTGGTCGGCAGGCCGAGTTTGTCCTGGACGATGGCAGCGGTGTGCGGCAGGCCTTCTTCGTCACCGTTCTGGGTGACGACGATCAGCGCATCGATGGATTCACGTTTCAGTTCAGGGTTGTTGGCAAACAGCGCATTGGCCGCTTCAACGCACAGATCGGAGGTTTCCTGTTCCGCGTCTTTGCGTGGGAGGAAGGCCGAACCGATCTTGCCGAGGATGAATTCTTCATCCTTCTCGAATTTTGCACCTTGTGCGTAATTGTCCACGCCGGCTACAGGAACGTAGCTCGCAATGCTTTTTATGCCAATCATTACGGCTTCCCAATAATAAACAGCCCAATACCACCGCTCGCAAGGATTCGAGGGGCGCCGACAAACAGAAAACGGCCGCCACAACGGGCAGCCACGGGGAGCGCAAAGGGCTATCACTGGAACCGAAAACGGGCCAGGCGCCATCTCCCCGGTCATTACAATACAGTGAAGATGCGCGTTATGACTCGCAGGTCACGCTATTTTGCCGAATCGATGACAGATCGGGTCATTCGACCAATGACCAGTCCAGCGGCGTACCACGTTTGATCGGCTGGCGCGCACGGCGCCCGAGGACGGCTTCGGCGTGCTTGGGCGGCAAGCCGAGACCGGGACGAATGGCGCGCACATTAGCCACAGTGAAGGGTTCACCGGCCGCCATATCGGCCGTGACGTACAGCGACCGGCGGTAAACCAGAGACTTTTGCTCAGCCTCGGTCACGCCGTAATGCACCTGGCCCATGGCCTGCCATGCGCGCTCGGTCTCGACCACCAGACTGGCCAGTTCCGCCGGTTCCAGCGAGAAACTGGCGTCCACCCCACCGGCAGAACGGTCGAGGGTGAAGTGTTTTTCTACCACCGTAGCGCCCAGCGCCACCGCCGCCACCGACACGCCAACGCCCATCGAATGGTCTGACAGCCCGACCTCACAACCGAACAACTCACGCAGATGCGGGATCGTGCGCAAGTTGCTGTTGGTCGGGGTCGCCGGGTAGGTGCTGGTGCACTTGAGCAGCACCAGATCCTTGCATCCCGCCTCACGGGCGGCGCGCACGGTTTCGTCGAGTTCGGCGAGGCTGGCCATGCCGGTGGAAATGATCAGCGGTTTGCCGGTCGCCGCGACACGACGGATCAGCGGCAGGTCGGTGTTCTCGAAACTGGCGATCTTGTACGCCGGCACGTCGAGGCTTTCGAGAAAGTCCACGGCGCTGTCATCGAACGGTGTCGAAAACGCAAGCATGCCCAGCTCTTTGGCCCGGGCGAAGATCGGCACATGCCATTCCCAGGGTGTGTGGGCCTTTTCATACAGGTCATAGAGCGAGGTGCCGGCCCACAGGCTGTTCGGATCCTTGATGAAGAATTCGCCTTCCGCCAGATCCAGGGTCATGGTTTCGGCGGTGTAGGTTTGCAGCTTCAAGGCATGGGCACCGGCCTTGGCCGCCGCTTCGACAATCTGCAAGGCGACGTCCAGCGACTGGTTATGGTTGCCGCTCATTTCAGCGATGATGAACGGCGGCGCATCGGCACCGATCCGGCGGCTGCCGATCTTGAAACTGCTCATTGACGGGATTCCTTCAAAACCTTGGTGAACGCGCAGGCACTCTGGGTGAACCCGGCGTCACGGAAAACATTCATCGAGGGCTGATTGGCCGGCAAGACCTGGGCGGTAATGGCGGTCATTTGCGGCCAGTGCGCTGCCACAAAGGCTTCGCCCTGTGCCAGCAGCGCCCTGCCCCAGCCGAGGCCGAAACGCCCCTCGAGCAGATACAGCGAAACCTCTGCCTCAAAGCCGCGCAAATCGTAGCGCAGGACACCGACCGGGCCGTCATCCGCCTCGGCCACCAGCAGCAACCGCTGAGGATTGCGCAGGCTCGCGCCCAGCCAGTTCACATGTTGCGTCCAGTCAATCGCAGCGCTGTCCAGCGACCAGCGGCGCACCGCCTCGGCATTGCGTCCGTCGAACAGCAACTGCGCGTCATCCGGCGTCGCCGGACGCAACTTGAGCACCGCGCCGGCCAGTGCCGTCGCCACCCGCAGCGCACCGCGTCCGTCGACCAGTTGCCGCGAACGCTCGGCCAGGCTCTGGCGCAGATAAAAGTTGCCCACGACAAAGCCGATGGCATCGCGCAGTTGCTCGACACTGACCTGCTCGCGCGCGCCCATGAACACATGCGCGCCGGCCGCCGCCATCACTTCGCCGTTGGCCTGTTGGTTGTTCGACACCGCAATGCAGATCGTCGGCAGGCCCAGGGCCGCGCGTTCCCAACTGGTGCCACCGCCGGCGCCGATAAACAGGTCGGCCTCGGTCATGCGCCGATGAAAATCACTGACGAAACTGTGCAGCCGCCAGTGTGGTCGGGTTTCGGCCAGCGCCTGCATCTCTGCCCAGGCCGGGTTGTCGGCGCCGGCGACGAAATCCACTTCAAGCGCCGAAAAATCCGCCAGCGCCAGCATCGCGTGATGAGTCTGGCGTGCCGCATCAAAGCCGCCGAAATTCACCAGCACCCGGCGCGCCACCGGTTTGATCTCGATGGCCGGGGCACTGAACTCTTCGCGCAGCATGGCGAAGCGCGGGCCGAGCAGTGTTCGGCAACCGGCCGGCAGCAGCGGCTGATAATTTTCGCTGAGCCCGGAGAGGTTCTGATTGAGCAACAGGTCCACGCTGTAGCGGCGGGTCGCCAGATCATCGACGGCGGCGACCCGTGGTGCGAAGCGACGAGCTGCGGTCTGCCAGTGATGGTCGAGGCCGTAATGGTCGGCGACGACCCAGTCAAATCCGGGCTGCCCTTCCAGTTGCGCCGCCAGTGCATCGATATCCGCCTGCCACGGCAGCATCGATTCGATGGCCTGCTCCGGGTCTTCACCGGCGTAACGATCCGGCAACGCAAACGTCGCGAAGCCCTCGGCGTGCAACATGTCGAGCCGATGGCCAGGCAAGCGTCGGCAGGCAAACGCGACATGACTGCCCTGCGCCCGCAACACCCGGGCCAGAGGCAGGCAGCGGGCAATGTGACCACTGCCGATGGTTGGCGACGAGTCGGCGCGAATCAGGACTCTCACTGCAGTTCTCCACCTGCCTTGAGTGCAGCGTGAAGGTATTCGGCACGCTGCCAGTCTTCGGCATTATCGATATCCTGCACCAGATGCCGCGGCAGAATAACCGGCAGGCTGGCCGAGGAGTAGAGGACATCGCCTTTCAGCCATGCGGCGCTGCGCCCCCAATAGAACTGCCCGGCATCCTGAAAGGCCTCGGGCAGATCCTGCGAGCGGGTATTGCGAAACTCCGGATACAACGCGGTCAGAGCGCCCCGCCCGTCAAGGGTCAGCGCACGCTGTACCGGGAAACCGAAACGGCAAACCGAGAAGGTAAAGGACTTTTCCGGCTGACGCTCGAGCAGTTCAAAGCCCTCACGCAGGAAACGCGTCTGCAGCAATGGCGCCGTGGCGTAGACGCAGCAGGCGTAATCGAAGCCCGGCAGTTGTTGCAGCGCATGCACGATGACTGCTGCAGTGCCGGTGAAGTCATCGGCCAAATGTGCCGGACGCAGGAACGGTACCTGCGCACCGTGCGCCATCGCCACTTCGGCAATTTCTGCGTCGTCGGTGCTGACCACGACTTGCTCGAACAATCCGGATTTGAGTGCCGTACGGATCGAGTGGACGATCATCGGCAAACCGTCGAACAGTTTCAGATTCTTGCTCGGTATCCGTTTGCTGCCACCGCGCGCAGGAATGATTGCAACATTGCTCAAGAGCGTTTTTCCAGTAAGAAACAAGTGATGTCGTCCGCCGGAAATTGTGGATCGTGGTGATACACAACCCCGTAATCCAGCAATTGCAGATCAGCATAAAATTCAAGCACTCACCGGCGAAATCGCTTGAACAATTTGCCGCTGTTGCCGCGACAGGATACCTCCACCGGTGCCGAGTTGTAGTACTCGGCAATCAGGATGTAGCGACTGCTCAGATCATACAGCTACGCATAAGCCATCGGCAGCAACGACGAATCCAGATGAATCAGCCCCCTTGCTGAGGGTCAAGTCGTACTGTCGATCCCGGGGAAACCGAACAGCGAACCGTGCCCTGGCGCAGGTATTGGCATTGGTCCGGACCCCGAACAGCTTGCATCCGGGCAGCAGTTGACGCAGCGCCTGCAAATTGTTGCCGGCATTGGTCCCCAACTCCACCCGGTTGTCGATCCGCCTGGCACGCGCCAGCACCCTGGAGAATATCGCCAGGGTGCTGCGACCAGTGGCTGGCCGACATTACGGTCAACGTACTGGTTGCCGAGTTCGCCCTGCCAGAATTCCTCCTGCTCACTCAGATCACGCAGTGCAAGGTTCCCATCCTCCATAGCAGCGAAATTCATTGGGTCAAACGACGCAGTTGCTCGACGACATGATCCTGTTGCTCAGCACTCAACAACGGAAACATGGGCAAACTGATCGCTTCGGCGTAATAGCGCTCAGCCTCGGGAAAATCGCCTTCGGCAAATCCCAGGTCGCGATAGTACGGCTGCAAATGCAGTGGAATGTAGTGCAGGTTCACACCGATACCGGCCGCGCGCAATCCTTCGAACACCTGGCGATGGCTAAGACCGACACGCTCGGTCTGCAAGCGAATCACATACAAGTGCCAGGCCGAATCGGCTTCCGCTTGCGCGCTCGGGAGCGTCACAGGCAGATACGCCAGCAAGCGTTCATAGCGTGCCGCCAATTCTCGGCGGCGGTTGACGAATTCGTCCAGCCGGCTCATTTGCGAAAGGCCGAGCGCGGCTTGCAAGTCAGTGATCCGATAGTTGAAACCCAGCTCGACCTGTTGGTAGTACCAAGGGCCATGGCTGGGCCCGATCATCTGTTGCGGATCCCGGGTTATGCCATGGCAACGCAGACGCTGCAAACGCTCGGCCAGCTCCGGACGATTGGTCAGGACCATGCCGCCCTCGGCACTGGTGATGATTTTCACCGGGTGAAAACTGAACACGGTCATCGCTGCGAACTCGCCGCAACCGACCGGGCGCCCGGCATAGGATGCTCCGACGGCATGCGAGGCATCTTCGATCACGGTGAAGCGGTAACGCTCAGCCAATTCCGCGATTCGCCGCATGTCGCAGCTCTGCCCGGAAAACGCTACCGCCACCAGCACCTTGGGCAACGTTCCCGTCTGCTCGGCGGTCTCGAGCTTGCTGGCCAGAACCTCGGCATCAAGGTTCCAGGTCAGAGGATCGATGTCCACGAAGTCGACATCGGCACCGCAATAACGCCCGCAATTGGCCGAGGCCAGAAAGGTATTCGGCGTGGTCCACAAGCGGTCGCCAGGTCCCAGCTCCGCGGCCATGCAGGCAATGTGCAGCGCCGCCGTGGCATTGCACACCGCCACCGCAAAGTCAGCCTGACAACGCTCGGCCATTGCCTGCTCGAAACGCTCGATGGTCGGCCCCTGGGTCAACCAGTCCGACTGCAGCACGGCAACCACAGCATCGATATCAGACCGTTCGAAACGCTCTGCCGCCGAACCCTTGACCAGCCCGTCCGATTGCAGCTCCGCGACCACCGCATCAATGTCCGCTTCATCGACACTTTGCCGACCGTAGGGAATCATGCCGAATGCTTCGCAGGTGAGTCGGCGAACAGCCCGGAGCCGCTGCAGATGAAGATCGACTTACCATTAACCATAACTTGAGTCCTGTTCCTTGTACGCCAGGCCTAGGCGATCAATTGCGCCCAGTTCAGCGAAGCGCTGTCGTTCAGCACAAAGCCTTTGCCAGTCAGGCTCAGGTTGGCGTTGTACGCCTGATCCTGAGCGAACGCCGCCGCCCATTTTTCCTGCAATGCAGCCAGTGCCTGATCAGCCTGGGCGATATCGCCCTGATGGATGACTTGCACCGATGGCGTCCAGACAGTCAGGTAGCCGGCCTGACCGGCCTTCAGGCACAGGTCGACATCGCTGAAGCCGGCAGCGAACGTGTTGTCGTCCAGACCGCCCAGAGCCTCGAACAATTCTTTGCGCACCATCAGGCAAACGCTGGAAACCGCCGTGTAGTTCTGGTCCACGGACAACCGGTACAGATAGCCTTCGGCGTCGTGTTTCTCGCCGACGAATGCCGAGCCGACACCACCGTTCATGCCCAGGATCAGACCGGCCTGGCTGACCTTGCCGTCGCGGTCGACCAGTTTGGGACCGACCACCCCAATTTCCGGACGCAGCGCATGGTTGAGCAGCGAGTCGAGCCAGTTCGGATTGACCACTTCCGCGTCCGCCGCCAACAGCACCAGAAACTCGCCTTGAGCCTGCTGGCTGGCCGCGTTGCACAGCGCGGCCGTGCTGAGCGATTGATCGGCGCGCAGCACGCTGACTTTCGGATGCTGATAAGTCCCGAGCCAGTCATTGACCTCGGCCGATTGCGAAGCCGTGGTTGCAATCAGGATTTCGTACTTGTGATAGCGGGTGCGCAACAGCACGCCTTCCAGGCAGCGTTGCAGAGCAGACAGATCGTCCCCGGCCGGGATAACGATCGAAACCAGAGGGCGATCACTATGGTGATAATCGATCTGGTAGACCCCCGGCACCGCCGACGTGACCTTGGCCTTGTAACCGCGATTGCCCAGATGACGCAGCAATGCCAGACGCTCATGCGGATTCTCTTCAAGCTCCGGCGCCTGAGTGATCAGCAGCGGCTCATCAAGGTGCGCCAGGCTGTTCAGGCCACCCTGTTCAATGATGCGCAGCAGCAGATCGAACTCCAGCGCCTTGCTGAAATCGGCCCGGTAGCCGTCAACTTCCAACAACACTTCACGCCGTATCAGCCAGTGCCGCGCCATCAGGCCCGGCAGGCTCAACAACAGGTCCAGATTGAAGCCCGGACGGAACACATCCATCAGCGCACCGTTTTCCCGGCGCTGAATCTCGTCCGTGGAAACGGCGCTGATACCGCCAGCGTTCATCAGCTCCAGGCTGGCGCGCAACAGGCCGCCGGCAGTGAACTCATCCCCCGCCTCAGCCAGAAGCAACCAGTCGCAAGGCGACTGACGAGCACTCTGGTTGAGCTTGTCGACCAGATTGTCGGGAGTCACGCGGACAAAGTGCAGCGTGTTCTGCGCAGTGGTCGCCGCCGGTGCTTCACCGGTGGTGAACACGACAATGCGAAATGCCTTGCATTGACCTTCGAGCAGGCTGTCGAGGCTGACCTGCAACTTGTCGATGTCGTCATCCATATCCAGCAGGAAAATGCCGAATTGCGGACCACCACCGTTCACGGCCAGATGTTCGGCAATCGACCCGATCTGCACCGCATCGGCTTGACGCGACTCCAGCCACTTGAGCAGACGCCCGGATTGCATCTGGTCGAACACCTGATGGTGATCGGCGACGGTCAGCGTTTCCAGACGTGCGATCCAGTCACGCATCTTCAGCGCTTCCTCACTTTCGCCAGACAGCTCCAGTTGCTCGGCCAGGCGCTTGGCTACGGTGCGGTTGAACGCATTGAGATCATGGGCCTGCCACAGACGGTCGAGCACGCTGGCCGGGGTATCGTTGTTGCGCGCCTGGATCAGGTGCGCCTGACGCGTCCACACACCCTCGAGTTTTTCCAGTTGAATGCGCCCGGCCGGCATCGCGTGCAGCATGAATTCGAACTGTTCGAGGCGATCGAAGAATGCCTGGTTGTAGAACGGCATTTCGACGTACTGCAGGGGGCCGAAGCGGCGGTCCGGCCGCTTGAGCTCCTGGTTCCACGTCGACTGGATAATCAGCTCCGCCGTCAGGGCGCGGCCGCTTTGCAGACTGTCGACCATCGCCTCGAAACTTTGCAGGGCAAACGCCTTGCCCTGCTCTGCGTTCAAGTCTTTGATACCGGTTGGCAGACCCGCGAGGAACTCGGCGAAGGCTTCGCGTTCGGCCACGGATTTCGCATCGATATAGGTCAGCGAGTGGTAGACCTCTGTGCTGTGCTCAGAGTTGCCATAGTTGATCTCACGAACCACATACGGGATCGGCAGGATTCGCGCCTTGGCACTGGCCAGCAGGAAATATACATGGCCGATTTCCTGCCACTGGAAACTGGTGCCCGGCGGCAATGCCGAATGCCAGGTTTTCATCAGGTCGGTACGGGTGACCGCGTAGAACGGCGGGATGTACTGACTCATGTAGTCGACGACGCGGTCCTGCGCCCGTTCGGACGCATAGTCTTCCTGCACTTTCTTGTCGCGGCGGTAGTAGCTCACGCCACCGCCCAGCGTCAGGTACATCATGCAGTAACCGTGGCACATGCCGTAATCCGGATTCGCCTGCAGGAAGCCCACCGACTCGGCCAGCGAATCGTGCAGGATGAAGTCGTCGTCGGCCGCCAGCACCATGTACGGCGTGGTCAGTTGCTCCACGCCATAGGCCAGCTTGGCCTGCATGCCCCAGTAAGCGAACTGCGGCACGTGGTGGTAATCAACTGCGGAGAAGTCGCCTTCCGGCCGCTCGGCCGTGGAGTCCAGCACCATGATTCTGCAGGGCAGGCTGCTGTAATACTTCACCGCCCGACGCAGGAACGCCGGACGATTGTGCGTAATCAGCACTACGGTCAACAGCTCGTTGAGCGGTAGCGTCAGTTCAGAACTGTACTTGCCTTGCATAACTTCTCTCCACAACCGGCGACTCGCCGAGACAACGCTTTGGTGATGTTGCGAATTAACGAACGCGACGCAGATAGCCGTCCGGCGCCACGGTGATCAGCAGCTTGTTCTGCAGCTGAACGTCGATCTCGAAATCCTTGCTCTCTTCCAGGTATTTCCACACGGCGGTCTTCGGGTTATCGCCCGGACCCCATGGACGATCCGGGAAGAAATCGGCCGGCATGTCTTCAACCACGGTGTCCATCACCACGCAGTAGCTGTCGACCGAAACCAGTGGCGCGTAGAGGCGCAGCTCTTCGAGCACGTGGTCGTGGGTGTGGTTGGAATCGAGCACCAGAATGACTTTCTTGCCCTCGGCGGCAGCGCGAACCTGAGCGGCGATGGCCGGGTCGATGCTCGAACCTTCGATCATCTTGATGCGCTTGCTCATCGGGTGGCTTTCGATGGCTTCTCGGTTGTGCGCACGGATGTCCAGATCGATGCCCAGCACCTCGCCGTGACCTTGCAGTTCCAGCAGGGAGGCGTAGTAGATGATCGAACCGCCGTGGGCGATACCGCACTCGATGACCAGATCCGGCTTCACCTGCCAGATGATTTCCTGCATGGCCATCATGTCTTGCGGCAGCTGGATGATCGGACGGCCCATCCACGAGAAGTGGTAGCTGTACTTGTGCTTGGCCGATTCGTTGAAGAAATCGCGGGCCAGGCCGGTGAGTTTCTGGTCGTCACCCTGTTGGGCGATCTGCTCGCGGCATTCGGCTTCGAAAGCTTTGTTGATGCTGTTGTCGGTCATTTTCAAAATCTCAAGGGTCACTGGAACGAAGCGCTGTCGACGGCGTGATAGACGTAACGTCCACCGGTCATCCGCTTGATCTCTTCGAGGTAATTGGAATTCATCACAAACAGGTTGGCGCCCTCGGGCAAGGCGTCCATCGCCTCTTGCGGCGAGGACACCCGAGCGCCGCTCACGGGCAGGTAACGCCCCTGTTTGGCCGGGTTGATATCGACCACGCGATCCACCGCCACGCCGGCGCGTTGCAGGAACAGCGAATAGATCACGCCTTTGGACGAGGCGCCCCAGATCGCCGAACCCTGCTCGGGTGCGCCCTGGATGATCTGCACCGCGCGCTCGAGGCTGGCGGTGAAATCGTCCGGCAAGGCCAGGCGTGGCACCGGTTGTTCCGGGGTCAGGCGCAACGTGGCAAGGTCAGCGACGATGTACAGGTATTGGCCACCGAACAGGTGACCGGCCTCGTGCACGGTGCCGAACATCCGGCGCAGGTCATCGAGGCGGAAGTAATTGACGTGCTCGTAGAACAGGTCGAACCAGGCGCGGTGTTCGAGGATCCAGTCGAAGCACGGCACTTCGATGTAGATCTGCCCGCCGCCCTGGTTGGCTTCGGCGATCACCGCCAGAAAGCCCAGCGGATCCTGGATATGTTCCAGCACATGACGCAGCACGATGGCGTCCGCCTCAAGGCCCAGACCTTGGGTGAACGGGGCCTTGATCACGTCGGCGTTATCGCCTTCGTAAGCCGGGTCGATGCCGGTGATGCGGTAGCCCAAACCTTTGAGCAACTCGAGGAAATAGCCTTTTCCGCAGCCGACTTCGATCAGTTCCTGACCCTTGAAGTGCCGGGCAATGATGCCTTCGACATCGCTCAAGTGCTTCTGGAACTGACCGGAATGCGCCTGCTCGTTCTGGTAGTCGGCGTCGTAGCTGAGCTTGTCGGCGTCGAACGCCGCATTGAAGATCAGACCGCTGCGCTCATCCTGCACCAGCAGCATGTCGGCGCGGGCCGATGCCTTCGCCGATTCGGGATCGGCAAAGGTGCGGTTCTGCAGCACCGGCAGGTCGCTGACCCGATACAACTCGTGCCTCATTGCGGCTCTCCCAATAACTGTTGCAAGCGCTCGGTCACCGCCCAGAACGCCAGCGGTTCGTGGGTCGGATACGGGTAATGGCCGAGGTTCAGGCCGATGGTCGCGCCGCGTTCACGCACGTGCTGTTCGACCAGCGACCGCACCGAAACCGGCTGGCCGCTGGCGCAGTTGATCGTGCCGTCGAAGTCGCATTTGTGCAGGATCGCGGCGAGATGAGCGGCAGCGGTTTCAATCGGCAGAAAATCGCGCAGCTGTTCACCGGCCGACATGTTGAACGTCGCATCGCCGGCATCGATTGCCCGGTCCAGCGCGGCCAACAGACTGTTGGGGTTCTGCCCTTCACCGTGCAGGTAGAACAGCCGTGCCCATTGCAGGGTGAACGGATGCTCCTGCTGCAGATGTTGCAAAAACAGGTGCAGCGTGTGTTTGGCCAAACCGTAAGGATTGCTCGGCTGCGCGTCGTTCTGTTCGCTCAACGGGCCGCTCTGCATGCCGTACTCGAAGCAGGTGCCGGTCACCAGCACCTGCTTCGCGCCCGCCTCTACCGCGCCTTTGATGAAGCGATAGTCGGCCATCAGGTTGTGCTCGAAATGGAACAGCGCCCGATAGTTCGGCAACCCCGGCCAGGCCAGGTGGGCGAGTGCATCGACCCCCTCGGTGAGCGCCGCGACATTCAGATCCGCCGCGTGAATATCCGCGCTCACGAACTCGACGTCATTGATCCACGGCATGTCCGCGGCTTTCTGCGCGTCGCGTGCAACCGCCCGCACCGTGCAGCCACGGGCCAGCAACGCTGCGACCAGATGGCGACCGACGAAGCCGGTAGCGCCAGTGACCAAAACCTTCACAGCACGCTCAACTCAGGCACGGCGATCACGAAGCGACCGTCCCACTGACGCACCTGAGCCAGCTGCTGGCTGACTTCATGCAACAGGTTCCATGGCAGCACCAGCACGTAATCCGGCTTCTCGATATCGATCTGCGCCGGCGCGACAATCGGGATGCGGCTGCCCGGCAAGAACTTGCCCTGCTTGTGCGGGTTGGCATCGGCGACCCAGGCCAGCAGATCCGGTTTGACCCCGGCGTAGTTGAGCAAGGTGTTGCCCTTGGCAGCGGCGCCGTAGCCGACCACACGTTTGCCGTCGGCCTTGGCCTGCAACAGGAAACGCAGCAGGTCATGCTTGATCCGTTCGGCAGCCGGCGCCAGCGTCGCGTAGTACTCGGCGCTTTTCACCCCGGCGTCGAGCTCGGCCAGCAACTGCTGCTGCACGGCAGGCTGCACGGCGCGGCGTTCGCCGTCCTTGCGCTGGACGAACACCCGCAGCGATCCACCATGGGTGGTCAGCTGGCTGACGTCGAACACTTCCAGGCCGTTGCGCTCGCACAGGGTCTGCACGGCGGTCAACGACAGGTACGAATAGTGTTCGTGATACAGCGTGTCGAACTGCGCGCCGGCCATCAGCGTCAGCAGTTGCGGGAATTCGAAGGTGGCGACGCCGGTCGGTTTGAGCAGCGCAGCGAAACCACCGAGGAAATCGTTGATGTCCGGCACGTGGGCGAGCACGTTGTTGGCGGCCATCAGATCGGCGGCCCAGCCTTCGCTTTTCAGCTGGGTGGCGGTATCGCGACCGAAGAACAGTTCACGAATCTCCAGGCCTTTTTCCCGCGCCGCTTGCGCGGTACTGCGGGTCGGCTCGACGCCCAGGCACTGGATGCCGCGACCGGCCACGTATTGCAGCAGGTAGCCGTCGTTGGCCGCGACTTCCACCACGCGGCTGTCAGCGGTCAGGCCAAAGCGCTCGACCATCTGGGCCACATAACGCTCGGCGTGGGCCAGCCAGGTGCTGGAGAACGAACTGAAGTAGGCATACTCGGCGTCGAACAGGCTGTCGGCGGAGGTGTAATCCTCGGTCTGCACCAGCCAGCATTGCTCGCACACGGCGACCTTCAGCGGCACCCATTGTTCGGCCTGCTCCAGCCGATCGGTGTGGACGTAGGCATTGGACGGTGGCGAGGTGCCGAGGTCGATCAGCGGCAGGCTCAGCGGTGCAGCGCACCCACGGCAGTTCATAGACGCACTCCAGCAAAGTGTTGATCGAGCGCGGGATGGCTGGAATCACGCGCTGACAAATTATTGACAGGCAACGGCCAGGCAATCGCCAGCCGTGGATCGTTCACCGACAGGCCGCCCTCGTGCTCCGGCGCGTAATCGGCGCTGTGCAGATAAAGCAGTTCGGCGTCTTCGGTGAGGGTCTGGAAACCATGAGCGAAACCGGCCGGAATCAGCAGGCTGCGTCCGTCACCGGCCTTCAGGTGCTCGGCGTGCCAGTGCAGGAAGGTTTCGGAATCCGGGCGCAGGTCCACCGCCACGTCCCACACTTCACCGCGCAGGCAGGTGATCAGTTTGGCTTCCGGCGCATTGGCATTCTGGTAATGCAGACCACGCACGCTGCCCTTCTCGCGGGTGCAGGAATGGTTGATCTGGCGGATGTGAAATTCCCTGCCAAACGCCTTCAGGCTGCCTTCACAGAATAGCCGGGCGAAGTGCCCGCGCTGGTCCTCGAAGCGCTTGTGCTGGACGCTGAACAATCCGGCCAGCGGTAGCTGTTTCAAGGAAAACTCGCTCACAGCGCGCCCCGGTACAGGTTCAGTTGGCCGAGGGTCACGGTGCGCATGTCGTCACCGTTCTGCCACGCCAGGTGCCAGTCGAGGGTCTGGGTCAGGCATTGCTGCAACGACCAGCGCGGTTGCCAGCCCAGCACCTGACGGGCGCGGCTGCTGTCCAGGCGCAGCAGACCGGCTTCGTGCAGGTCACTCTTTTCGAGGCGCAGGCCACGGGCCTGAGGCCAGCGGTTGGAGAGCAGTTCAACCACTTCGCCGACGCTGCACATGTCTGCTTCGCCCGGGCCGAAGTTCCACGCCCCGGCGTATTCCGGGCCTTGTTCGTAGAGCCCGGCGGCCAGTTGCAGGTAGCCGGCCAGCGGCTCCAGCGCGTGCTGCCACGGGCGCACGGCTTGCGGGTAACGCAGGGTCACCGGCTCGTCGGCCGACCAGGCTTTCAGTACATCGGGAATCAGCCGTTCTGGGGCGAAATCGCCGCCGCCCAGCACATTGCCGGCGCGCGCAGTGGCCAGGGCCAGACCGTGCTCGGCGTACTTGTCGGCCGGGAAAAACGATGCCGCGTAAGACTGCGCCAGCAACTCGCAACAGGCTTTGCTGCTGCTGTAAGGGTCGTGGCCACCGAGGGCTTCGTCCTCGCGGTACGGCCACAGCCATTCCTTGTTGGCGTAGACCTTGTCGGTGGTCACCAGCACGCAGGCCCGCACGCAACCGACCTGACGAATCGCTTCGAGCAGGTTGAGGGTGCCCATGACGTTGCTGGAATAAGTGCCGAGCGGATCGCGATAGCCTTCGCGCACCAGCGGCTGGGCCGCCAGGTGCAGGACGATCTCCGGTTCGGTGTCGGCGATGATCTCGAGCAAGGCGCCCAGATCACGCAGGTCGCCGCGCTGATCGTTGATGCCTTCGTGC
The DNA here is from genome assembly GCF_059492145.1 of Pseudomonas sp. Pseusp21. Taxonomy (NCBI): domain Bacteria; kingdom Pseudomonadati; phylum Pseudomonadota; class Gammaproteobacteria; order Pseudomonadales; family Pseudomonadaceae; genus Pseudomonas; species Pseudomonas sp. Pseusp21. Next base: position 5,438,494 of record NZ_CP168520.1, on the reverse strand, counting down.
ACGCGCGCCAGTTCGAACAGGCTCGGCTCGGTCGACGGATCGAGGGAAAAACCGCTGACCTGCGCGCCGAGGCTTTGCAGCCACAGGGTCAGCCAACTGCCCTTGAAACCGGTATGCCCGGTGACCAGAACCCGCTTGCCGCGCCAGAACTCAGAACTCAGGCCCATTGCTTCCATGGGGCCTCCCCGCTCTGCCACAGCGCTTCGAGATGGTTCTTGTCGCGCAGGGTGTCCATCGGATGCCAGAAGCCTTCGTGCTCGAAGGCTTTCAGTTGTTCGTCCTGGGCCAGTCGAGCCAATGGCTCCGCTTCCCAGGTAGTTTCGTCGCCGGCGATATACGACAGCACTTTTGGCGACAGCACGAAGAAGCCGCCATTGATCCAGCCGCCGTCGCCGCGCGGTTTTTCGGTGAAGCCAAGGACCTGATCGCCATGCCGCTCAAGGGCGCCGTAGCGGCCCGGCGGCTGCACGGCGGTGACGGTCGCCAGACGGCCATGAGCCTTGTGGTAGTCGACCAGTTGAGCAATGTTGATGTCGGAGACGCCGTCGCCGTAGGTGAAGCAGAACGCTTCTTCGTCCTTGAGGTAACGGCCGGCGCGCAGCAGACGGCCGCCGGTCATGGTTTCCTCGCCGGTGTCGATCAGGGTGACGCTCCACGGCTCGCTGTAGTTCTGGTGAACGTCCATGCGGTTGTTGCGCATGTCGAACGTGACGTCGGAGGTGTGCAGGAAGTAGTTGGCGAAGAAGTCCTTGATCGCGTAGCCCTTGTAGCCGAGGCAGATCACGAAGTCGTGAATTCCGTGGGCGGAATACTGCTTCATGATGTGCCAGAGAATTGGCTTGCCGCCGATCTCGATCATTGGCTTGGGCTTGAGGTGCGACTCTTCACTGATGCGCGTGCCGAGGCCACCCGCCAAAATAACTGCCTTCATCGTCTCCCCTCTTCTACGTCACAGGGCTTGGCCTCGCTGTTGCAGGCCTTTGCGGCTGAACCTTTGCCAGTCCGGGCGCAGGTGAATGACCGCGAGCGCTCGTTTTATGGCGATTTGAGGGGGACTTGCAGGAAACGCGCCAGCTCCACAGGCCCGACGTCGGCGGGAAAGTCGGGGCATGAAAAAAGGGATGAATCCGTTGCCGGATTCATCCCTTTCATCAAGCTACTTCAATGAGTCGGACGGATCAGCCAAACATCGCAAATCCATCGATCGTGGCCGGCAGGTCGTAGACCTGGCCGTCAGCGGTCTGCAGATGCTCGATTTTGTTGTAGCCGGCGTACCAGCCCTGCAGCTTCACGCCGCTGTCGGGAACGCCGGTGCTGCCGTCATTGGCGCTATGCAGGTAGGCGTCATCACCGATGCGAGTGACGTTCAACTGGCTGATATTGGCGAGGGTGTTCAGGATCAGGGTGTCATTCATATCCCAGCCCAGGTCCTGAATCGTCACCAGACCTGTGGTGTTCACCACGTAGGTGTCATCACCCTGACCACCATAAGCACTGCCGCCGGAATGCGACTGGCCGGCAACATTGAGGATCAACAGGTCGTTACCCTCATCACCGGCCAACTGGTAGTTGCGCCCGGTGCCCGTCAGGACGTCATTGCCCTCTCCACCACGGGCGATCCCGCCGACCACAGTGACGATGTCATTACCCTCGTCGCCACTGGCGAGGGTGTTCGTGTCAAAGGCATCACTGATGATGACGTCGTCACCGGCCCCCCCCGACAGGAAATCGGAGTTATAGCCTTGCTCATCGAGACCGGACGCCAGACCGCCATAAATATGGTCGTTACCCTCTCCACCATAAATCTGGTCGTAGCCGGCGCCGCCCTCCAGGACGTTGTCTCCCGAATCGCCTTGCAGAGAATCATTGAACCGGCTGCCGCGCAGGCCTTCGATATCGATGTAGGTGTCGTAGAGCGCGATACCGCTTTGCGACCCCCAGCTCAGCGAGGCGCTCAACCCTTCGCTACTGTCGTCGTAGCTGACGATGTCGATACCGGCCCCACCTTCAAAGCGGTCACCGCCCGCGCCCCCCAAAAGGACGTCATTGCCGGCGCCCGAAACGATGACGTTGTCCCCGTCATTACCGTAGCCCGTAAAGTCTGCGGTGCCGGTATACGTCATTTTTTCAATGAACGGATCCATGTGCATCGACGACAGGCTGGTGTACACATGGTCGGTACCACCAAAGAGGTCCGACTCGACGATACTCACACCGGCGCTGTTGATGATGTACACATCGTCGCCTCTTCCGCCTTCCAGCGTCACGCCCGCGATGTTGGCGGTGAATCGGTCATCGAACGAAGTACCGATGACTTTCTCGACGTTCAGCAACGTGACATCCGGACCTGCCTGCTGACCAATGCCGATATTGACGCCGTCCCAGGAGAGGCGGTAGCTCACGGTGTCGTAACCATCAGCGCCATCCACGATCATGGCGTTATCGAGCAGATACACCACGTCATCGAAATTCGATCCCTGAATCGCCTCGATGCCGGTGAAGGTGTCGCCAGCGGCGATGGTCAATGCGTCGTAGTTCTCGAAGTCGTGGACTCTCACACCTTCAAGGCTGTCGCTATAGCTGACGGTATCGAAGCCTTCGCCACCCACGAAGTGATCAGCGCCGGCGCCGCCCCACAGCCAGTCGTTGCCGGTGCCACCGATGATCTCGTTGTCGCTGGCATTGCCGTAACCCTTGAAGTCGCCCGTGCCGGTAAAGGTCAGCTTCTCGATGAACGGGTCCATCTTGATGGTATTGAGACTGGTGCGCAGCTCGTCGTAGCCGAGATAGTTTTCCTCGATGATCGTTACACCTTCGCTGCCGACGATATACACATCGTCACCGGCACTGCCTTCCAGCGTCACGCCGGCCACATTGCTGGTGAAGGTGTCATTTTGAAAAGTGCCGAAGACCTTCTCCACGCCGATCAGCGTATCGACCTTGCCGTCAGCGGCAGTGACGGTCGTCGAGGTATCGTTGAACTCGACGCTCACCCCCGAGGACAAGGCGTAATAATTCGCCGTATCAAACCCTTCACCGCCATCCAGCAGATCATTGCCGGCACTTGCCAGCAACACATCGTCCGACTCCATTCCATAGAGTTCGTCATTGCCATCGGTGCCCGACAGGACATCTGCCTCACTCGTTCCATTCACTACTGACATTTGCGTCTTCCTTGCGTTGTTGTTGAATCGGGAAACCTGCCTCCCGGGCACAAGCCGATCACGCCAGCAGCAACCGTCCGAGGTCAGCGAATAGAGAAGTATCGACAGGAAAATTCCGATTCTTGAGGCTCTGCGGTGAAAAAAGTATCAATACCGATACAAACAGAATCTTGAAGACGCAAAAAAGGCGACTCGAAAGTCGCCTTTTTTTCAGCAGTGCCGGTCAGTCGGCCAGCCAGCCGTTTTCCCAGTACCGCAGGTTGTCGCCGCGCAGCACGTAGTCGCGCAGTACGACTTCACGCAGCTGATCACCCATGCGGTAACTGGCATCCGGATCAGCCAGGTGCATGCGGATCGCTTGCAGCCACTCCTCGGTGGAGTTGGTCTTGACCCGGGTGCACGGCAGGTAACCCTGATAGGCCTCGGTATCGGTGCAGACCACCGGGTAGCCGCACGCGCCGTACTCCAGCAGGCGCAGGTTGCTCTTGCAGTCGTTGAAGATGTGGAACTCCAGCGGTGCCAGGGCCAGGTCGAGGTTGAGGCTGGCCAGTTTCGCCGGATACACATCCAGCGGGATCACGCCGTGGAACTCGTGCATGTACGGACGCAAGTCATCCGGGCACATGCCGAAGAACACCCAGTCGACCTCGTTTGCCAGTTCACGGACCACATCGGCAATCACCGCCAGATCACCGTGGTGGCTGGTGCCGCCGCCCCAGCCGACCCGCGGCTTTTTCGAGGTGCGACGCTGGCTGCGCAAGTCGGTCCACAAGTGCCGCGACAACATGTTCGGTACGACCCGGATGTCGTGATGCATGTCCGACAGAACGTTGGCCAGCGGTTGGGTAGACACCACCACCCGATCGCACAGACCGATCGCCCGCCGCACCAGCCGCTCCATTTCCTGCTTGTTCGGCATGTTGCGAATGTGCGCGTTGCGATGAGGGACATCGATGACATAGTCATCGAGCTCGTAGATCCGCCGGGCGTTGAAAAAGTTTTTCAGCGGTGGAATTTCATCGATGGCACTTTCCGAATAGCGCCCCTGCAATACGATCACATCGGGAGCCTGCCGCTCGATGTCGATGATCGAAGGCAAACCGTAGCAGATCCGCCCCTCGGCACGGTTGGCCGCCTCCAGTTCGATCATCGGTTGGCTGATGCGATAGTGACCAATGGCGGAAGCGTTGATGGGCACCGCCAGCACATTCGGCAACTGTTTGCGCGAAAACGGACTCCAGCCGGTACGCAGGCCCGGCTCCAGACTGAAGCTGGTCGCACCGACACCCTGCACCGCCAGATTGACGTTGAACGCAGGATCGCGCGCAATCAGTGGCAACCAGCGCTTGTAGAACGTTTCGTGTTCCTGAATCTGCAGTTGCTCTTCTTCTGCCGTGGCCTCGGCCGTCGGCCGCGCGCCCAGGGCCAGCATGGCATAAGGAGTCCAGACCACCAGGTAACCTTCCCGGCCGACGCGCAGACACAGATCCGCCACATTGAGGGCCTGCGCCAGATCCTGTTCGTCGAGCCCGTCGACAGCATCAAAGACAGCCTTGCGAATCATCAGGCAATCACCGCCGACCGCACTCAGGTCATGCACCGCCTGCAAGCGGAACATGTACCCGTCCGCCTGCAGCGACTGACCATAGAAGGGCAATCCCACGGCGCCCTGCATACCCAGAATCAGGCCGGCATGCAGCACACAACCGTCCGGATTGTACAACTTGGCGCCGACGACCCCGACTTCCGGGCGCTGCGCATGATTGAGCAGTTCGTCCAGCCAGTCGGACTGGGTGATCACCGCAAAGGTATTGAGCATCAGCACGTATTCGCCGCGGGCCTGCCCTACCGCAAAGTTGTGCGTGGCGGCTGCATTGCCCTGTTGCGCGAAGCTCAGCACGCGAACCCGGTCGCTGCCCAGTTGCGCCATGCCGTCCAGCCAGGCCAGCGCCTCGGCACTGGTGCTGCCGTTATCGACCAGCAGCAGCTCGTACTCGGTGTAGGCGGTTTTTTCCAGCAGCGTCTCGACGCAACGCTGCAAGGCGGCGGTCTGGTCCCGGGTCACAATGATGACCGACACCAGCGGACGCCGGGCGTGATGATAGTCGACACGATTGAGCAGCTCGCAGCTGCCACGGCGAATGTCGTGGGCCAGACCCAGACGCTGCAGATGCGCTTCGAGCACGCGCGGATTCTGTTCGAGGACGCCCGGGGCCGCCAGCCACTTCGACAGGTCGAAAGGCGACTCCAGCATGACCTCGGCAATGTGGCCGACAACCTGTGTGCCATCGCTCTCGACCAGACGCCACAACACATCGTGCGGCGCGAGCTGAGCGAAGTCAGGTGCAAAACCACCGAGCGCCAGAAAACGCTCACGCTCGAACGCCAGTGCCCGGCCCACATAAGGGTAGCTGCGCATCAGGTCGAGGTTGAAATCCGGCTTGAACGCAGGTTCTGCCGACTCCCCGTCACGCAAGCTGCCCTCGTCGCTGTACAGACATTTCAGTGACGGGGAATGCACGATGCGCTCGGCCATGACCAGCAACGCCGGCGCCACCAGCCGATCACCCGCCTGCAGCAGGTAGAACCAGTCGGCTCCCGCCAGTTGCGGCAGCAGCGCATTGATCTGCTCCATGCCGTCGTCTTGCAAAGGCATGCGGAACACCCGCCCGTCCAGCTCGGTTTCGGTACACGAGGCGGACAGGACAAGGATCAGCTCCGGCGGATAATCCTGAGCGGCGAGCGACGCCAGTGTGCGTTCGACACTGTCACGACTGCCCTGCCCGTCGATGACGATCGGCACGATCCGGGGTTGATGCGACCAGCCGGCCAGGGTTTCCGGCAGCAACGTGCGCTGACCTTCGGTCAGTACCCGGCAGTTGAGCCACTGCGCGTAGAGCTCGGCAAAACTCCAGCTGTCGATGCCGACACTCCACTCCTGACGGCTCTGTTTGGAGCCCAGGGTGCGACTCAGCGGCAGCTCTTCCCAGACCCGCGGAGACTCATCGGCCTTGCTCAGCGGAACATAGCGAACCCATCCCGGCGCCGGCGCGGCTTCGCCGCTGCGCGATTTGAGCATCTGCAGCATCCACTCACGCTCGACCTCGAGCGCGTCTTTCATCGGCTGTTGCGCACTCAGACGTTCCGGGTAGAGCCGCTCGGCGCTGAGCACGTTGTTGGAGACGGCCAGATTGCCGCGCCGCAGCAGGCAGACGTACAGGGCAAAATCCAGCGACGCGACGAAGCAGTGACCTTCCTGAGTCAGCGCCGGCAACAGCTCTTCAACGTCGGCACGCCGGAACAGTGCGTTGGTGAATCCACCGAGGACGTTGACCGGGAATTTCTCGAAGATGCCCAGCAGATCGTCGCCCTTGAACAGACCGCTGTGCGGCGACAACGACGTGTTTTCCAGGCGAGCGGGCAGGATGATGTCCTGCGCATCCCAGAACAGTCGCTGGGCCAGTACCAGCCTGACCTCTTCACGCATCATCTCCTGGGCCTGCTGCCGGATGCAGTCGGCATACAAGTGATCGTCGTCGCACAGGAACTTGATGAACTCGCCCTGCGCCTGACTCAGGCACGCCTTGAGGTTGCCGATCATTCCCAGGGTGCGCGGATTGCGCACGTAGCGCACCTCGACGCCGGACTGCTCGATGACCGACGCGACGATGCGTTCGATCTCGGAACCCCGACTGTCATCGCAGACGATGATTTCCAGAGGGCTGTAAGTCTGGCTGACAGCACTGTTCAATGTCCGCTCGAAGAAGCGCGGATTGAAGGCAGGAATGACGAGGCTGACAAGAGGAAGTGAATTCACGGCGGACTCGCAAGCGGCGGGAACCCGCCCGGAACAGCGAGCCCTTTGAAACCGCAGAAAAAGACAAATGATACAGAGCGAACGGAGCAAGCGGGCGCTTGCGCGCCCGCTCAGGCTTCAGATCTTGTTGAACAGGCCCAACTGAGAGATTTTGCTGAACGCCAGCTGCGAGGCCTGCAGCATGGTCTGCTGCAAGGTCAGGCGGGTCATCACTTCGGCCGGATCCGAATCACGGATCGTGCCCTGGGTGGTGGCGTTCGCCAGTTGCAGGCTCTGGTTGGTGGTGCTCTGGTCATCCAGCGACTGCCCGCGGGCACCGATGGACGTCACCGCACTGCCGATCTGGTTGGCGGCACTGTCGATGTTGCCCAGTGCCGACTCCATTGCCCCCTGGAATTTCTGCTTGGCCACCGGATCACCGTCGATCGGGGTGTTCAGCGCCGCGACCATCTGGCCCAGGGTGTCGAGCACGTTCTGGGTCTGGTGGTTGTTGGACTGGATCGAGAACTGGTCACCGGCCGCGGGCGTGCCACCGAGAGCGAAGGTCACACCGGCCGCCGTCGCGTTGCCGCCAGCCACGGTGCCCGACGAGATCGGCTTGCTGTCAGCGGTGACAGGCGCCGCATACAAGTCGAACGCGGTGGCGCTGGTGAATTTCAAGACTGCACCGCCGCCCGACGGGAAGGCCGCGTTGTAGGCTGCCTGGTTGGTCACGCTGGAACCGGTGATAACCGCAGTGGACGGGTTGCCCGGGCTGCGTGCGGTATTGAAAGTGTCCGGCGTGGCCGACAGCTGGAAGCTGTGGCCGGCAATCACCGCATCCGGGTTGGTATCACCAGCCTTGAGATTGATGTTCAGCTTCAGATCGACACCGCGGAAGCTGACCGTCTGGTTGGCGCCGTTGCTGTTGCTGATCAGACCGTTCTGGCTGGCTTCGGCCGTCACATCGTTGCCCAAGGCATCGGTAATCTTCAGCTGAGTGCTGCTGATGAAGTCCACGGTGTACGGCTGGCCGGCCGTGAACTTGGAGTTGTACGTCGCCGCGTTGCCAACGACACCGTTGGTCAGCACAACGCGACCGTCATCAACGGCCGGAGCCGTCATGTTGGTCTGGGTGCGCGCAGTATTGATGGTCTGCTGGAAAGCATCCCAACCGGTGGTGTTAGTGGCCACCGACAAACCATCGCCAATGCCCAGGTTGATCTGGGTCTGGTCACCGTTGTAGGTGTAGGTGCCATCGGCGTTCTGCGAGTACGGCGCGGTATCGGTCTTCGAGCCGGAGAACAGGTAGTTGCCGTTGGCGTCCTTGGAGTTCATCAGGCCCAGCACTTGTTGCTGGATCTGGCTCAGTTCGGCGGCGTAAGCCTGGCGGTCCTTGTCGGTGGCGATGCCGTTATTGGCTGCCAGCCCGATTTCCTTGGCGCGCTGCAAAGCGTCGGTGATGGCCGTCAGCGTAGATTCCTGAACAGTCAGCGAGCTCTTGGTGGTGTCGATGTTGCCTTTGTACTGATCGAGCATCGCGGCCTGCTGACCCAGGCGCAGCAAACGACCAGCCCCGATCGGATCGTCGGCGGCGGTGTTGATGCGCTGCAGGCTGCTGGCTTCGTTGGCGGTCGCGACCGTCTTGCTGTAGTTGCGCTGATATTGGGCAGCTTGTGTCGCGTAATACTGGGCGGTGGAAATGCGCATGAATTACGGCTCCTTAAAGGCTGTTGATCAGCGTGGCGAAAGTTTCCTGCGCAGCCTTGATGATCTGCGAAGACGCTGTGTAGTACTGCTGATACTTGACCAGGTTGCCGGTCTCTTCATCCAGGTTGACCTGGGACAGCGAGTCCCGCGCACCCTGGGCCTGATCCAGGATCACCGTGGTGGCCGCACCGTCGGACTTGCTCTGGGCGGCCTGGGTACCGACGTTGGTCACCAGTTTGTTGTAGGCGTCGGTCAGGCTGATGCCCTTGCTCGCCGTGCCGGTGTCGACGGTCTGCTTGGTCTGCAGACCGACCAGTGCCTGGGCGTTGCGGTTGTCCGAAGAGGCTGCGCCGGTCAGGTTGATGGTGAAGGTTTCGCCGGACTTCGGCGTCGCGCCCACGGTGGTCTGCACGGTGAAGGTCTTTTGCACGTTCGGGATGACGGTGGTGTCCATCACCGGAGCCCCGGTGGAGTCGACCATGCCGATCTTCAGGTTCAGGGTGTTCGCCTGACCGGGAACGATGACGCCGGAACCGATCGTGGCACCCTTGGCATCAACCATGTTGTAAGTCTGGCTGCCGCTGGTGGTGGCGCCGAATACCAGTTTGACCGGGGTCGAATACTTGAGCGCGTTCTGCAGCTCCGCCTGGGACGCCGGGTTGTAGATATCGACGACGTCTGTCAGCGTCGGCTGGGTGTAGGTGCCTGAGTTGTTGGCACTGGCCACGCCGGTCAACGGTGCGGCTGCCGCGATTTTCTTCGGATCGGTGAGAACGGTCTGGATGCTGGCCGCCGCGTTGCGGGTCGGGGTGACCTTGAACGTGTCGCCGGCACTCAGGGCACCACCGTTAAGGGCCAGGGTAAAGCCGTCGATTACCGGAGGCGGCGTGGTCGTGGTGCTGAACGAACCCATGTCGGTGCCGTCGGAGCGCTTGACCGTGTAGTTGGTCGCGCTGGTGAAGGTGACCTGGTAGTCGCTGGTGGTCAGCTTGCCGGTGTCCTTGATGGTGACATCAAGGTTGCCCGAACCTGCGCTATTGCCGGACTGGGCAATACTGCGCTGGCTGATCAGGGCGGCACTGTTGATGTTGTTGAAAATCGCTGCGCCGAAGTCACCGTTCTTGTCGATGCCCTGGGCTTGCTGGCGGTTGATCTGGTCGGCAACGACCAGTGCCACACGGCCCAGCTCGTTGAGTGCAGGATCGAGCACTTCCTTGCGATAAGTCAGCAGACCACCGATTTCACCGCCGGTCATCGCCGAGGTGATGTCGATGGTGCTCGAACCACGATCCATCTGGATGCCCATGCGCGATGGGTCACCCTTGAGCGGCACGGTGCTCAGGGTATTGGTGGTATTGCCGATGACCAACGGCTGGCCGCTACCGATGTAGATGTCGAAGCTGGTGCCACGCTCAACGACTTGCGCGCCGGTCAGCTCGGAGAGCTGACGCACGGCTTCGTTACGGCTGTCGAGCAGATCGTTCGGCTGGCCGCCGCTGGTGGAGATCTCGCCGATCTTCTGGTTCAGCGTGGCAATCGAGGTTGCCAGCTTGTTCACCTGGGACGCCATGTCGGACAGGTTGCCATTGAGCGTGGCGTTCTGATCGTTCATCTGCTTGGCCAGTGCATTGAAGCGACTGGTCAGGGCCTGCGCGCCGGTCAGTACCGACTGACGGGAAGTGTCGTCGGTGGCCGAGGTCGATACGCCTTGCATCGAGGTGAAGAATTTCTGCAGCACGCCGGTCAGGCCGGTGTTGGTGTCGGACAGCGAGCCGTCCAGTGCGGTCGCCTGCGCACCGAAAGCGGCGGCTTCGCTATTGAGCGACGTGGCGGTACGCAGCTGAGATTCGAGGTAGGAGTTGTACACCCGGCGCACGTCGGCCAGGGTCGTACCGGTACCGATGAACACGTTACCGTATTGAATCGAGGACTTGGTGCCCTGCACGGTTTGCTGGCGTGAATAACCGGCGGTGTCGACGTTGGCAATGTTGTTACCCGTCACAGCCAGAGAGGATGAACTCGCGGCCAACCCCGACATCCCGATATTGAGCAAACTCATGATTCAAACCTTACCTTGTGTTTATAAGGGCGTTGTTGAAACGCCGGCCGCAGCGTAGTTCTGATTGACCGTCATCTGCCTGGCAATCTGCGAAATCTTCGTCGCGTAGTTCGGGTCGGTCGCGTAACCGGCCTTTTGCAATTCGCGTACAAACTGTTCTGGGTTATCGGCCGACTTCAGCACATCTTGATAGCGATTATTGCTCTGCAGCAAAGTCACCAGATCGTGGAAGCTGTCCTTGTACGAGGCATAGGAACGGAACTCGGCCGTCTCCTTGACCATCTGCCCGTTGCGGAACTCGCTGGTGATCGCCCGGGCCGAATCGCCCTTCCAGTTGCTGCTCGCCTTGATGCCGAACAGGTTGTGACTGCTGCTGCCGTCCTGGGCGCGCATGACCGATTTGCCCCAGCCGGTTTCCAGCGCAGCCTGAGCCACCAGATAACGCGGATCGACGCCGATGCGTGCCGCAGCTTCCTGCGCCATCGGCAGCATGGTGTTGACGAATTCGTCGGCGTTGCCGAACGCTTTCTTCGCCGGTGCCAGCGGGATCTGCGCCATGGCGCGGCCGTAAATCTGCATCTGCCCGCCCGAGGCTTTATCGGCCTCGGCGCGCTCCAGCCAGTCGCCGTTGTACAGCGGGCCGGAACCGGTGACAGCGGCGGTCGTGGCGCGTTGCGGCAGTTGAGTGGTCGCCGCCGGCGTGGCCGACGGCACCAGACCGGCGAGCAAGCGATCCGCCAGTTTCGGCGGCAGTGCCAGACGACGCTGGTTGATCATTTCCATGTCATTGCGATGGGTCAGTTCGGTGCTCGGCGCATGCACCGAACGCGACGCCCACAGCGGACGCTCGCCATTGAGTCGCGACAACGGGCCATTCGTAGCCACGGTGCCGGCAGCAATCGGCGTGGCCACGGCAGCGGCCTTGGCTTTGGCTTCTTCCTGCTTGGCAGCGGATGCGGCCGCCGCCTCGCCCGGCGCCATCGGTTTGTTCTTCGACATCTGGCGCATCAGCACGTCGGCCAGGCCGATACCACCGCCCTCGCGGGACATGGAAACCGCCAGTTGCTGGTCGTACATCTCCTGATACTGCTTGGCTGCCGGCGTGTTGAGCGGGTTGTCCTGGCCCAGCGCTTCGGTGGCCGAGCGCATCGACTTGAGCATTTCACCGAGGAACAGCGATTCGAATTCCTGCGCAACCTTGCGCATGTTCGCATCGCTGTTCTTGTCGCCGACCTTGAGCTGATTCAGACGATTGAGGTCGGAGTACGAACCCGAATCGCTGCTGCTGACCAGACCGCTTTTGCGCATATCCATGGTCGCCGTCCTCAGATCACGATCAGGTCGGCTTGCAACGCGCCGGCCTGCTTCAGTGCTTCAAGGATGGCCATCAGGTCACCCGGCGCGGCGCCGACCTGGTTCACCGCACGGACGATCTCGTCGAGGGTGGTGCCCGGGCCGAACTTGAACATCGGCTTGGCTTCCTGTTCGGCATTCACCCGCGAGCGCGGCACGACGGCGGTCTGGCCGTTGGACAGCGGGCCCGGCTGGCTGACGATCGGGTCTTCAGTGATGGTCACGGTCAGGCTGCCGTGGGTCACGGCGGCCGGCGAGACCTTCACGTTCTGGCCGATGACGATGGTGCCGGTACGCGAGTTGATGATGACTTTCGCCACCGCCTGACCGGGATCGACTTCGAGGTTTTCCAGGATCGACAGATAGTCGACGCGCTGGCTCGGATCGAGCGGCGCGGTCACACGGATCGAACCGCCGTCGATGGCCTGGGCCACGCCTGGGCCGAGCATGTCGTTGATCTTGTCGACGATGCGCTTGGCGGTGGTGAAGTCGGAACGGTTGAGGTTCAGCGTCAGGCTGTTGCCCTGGTTGAAACCGCTCGGCACCGAACGCTCGACCGACGCACCGCCAGGGATGCGACCGGCCGACGGAACGTTGACGGTGATCTTCGAACCGTCACGACCTTCAGCATCGAAACCACCGACCACCAGGTTGCCCTGAGCGATGGCGTAGACGTTGCCGTCGATACCCTTGAGCGGGGTCAGCAACAGCGTGCCGCCGCGCAGGCTCTTGGAGTTACCGATGGACGACACGGTGATGTCGACCTGTTGACCCGGTTTGGCGAACGCCGGCAGATCGGCACTCACCGATACCGCCGCAACGTTTTTCAGCTGCACGTTGCCCGATCCCGGCGGCACCTTGATGCCGAACTGCGAGAGCATGTTGTTGAAGGTCTGCAGGGTGAACGGGGTCTGCGTGGTCTGGTCGCCGGTGCCATTGAGGCCGACCACCAGGCCGTAGCCGATCAACTGGTTGGAACGCACGCCAGAGATGCTGGCGATGTCCTTCAACCGTTCGGCTTGTGCATTGAAGGCCGCCGACAACAGGAACGCGGCCACCATGAGACTTCTGAAATTCAACGTAGCCACCTAGAAAGGGAACAGCGGGCTGAGGAAGAAACGGTCGAACCAGCCTGGCTGACTCGCATCGGCGAACGAACCGGTGCCCGAGTAGGTGATGCGCGCATCGGCGACCCGGGTCGAGGACACGGTGTTGTCGGTGGCGATGTCATCGGCCCGCACGAGACCGGCGATCCGCACCAGCTCGTCGCCGGTGTTGAGGGTCATCCACTTCTCGCCACGCACGGCGATGATGCCGTTGGGCAACACGTCGGCGACGGTCACGGTGATCGAGCCGGTCAGGGTGTTGCCCTGGGCGGCCTTGCTGTCACCTTTGGTCGCGCGGTCGCCGCTGTAACCGACATCCAGGCTCAGGTCGTTACCGCCCAACGGGTTGTTGGTGGTGGCACTGCCGCCGAACAGCGACGTCAGGCCGATACCGGTCTTGCTGTTCTTGGCCACCTGCGAGTTGGCGTTCTTGCTGGCCTGGGTCCTCTCGTTCAGGGTGATGGTGATGATGTCACCGACCCGGAACGCCTTGCGGTCGCTGTACAGGTTCTGCTCGAAACCGGCCTGATAGATCGAGCCGTTGTTGGCGGCCGACGGCAACGGTGTGCGCGGCAACACCGGGGCGTAGTAAGGATCATTGGGCTTGGGCGTCGGAGCGACGCAGCCCGCGAGCGAGACGACCCCGCTCAATGCCACAACAGATACAAAGCGTTTCATGACCCTTACCTCACGGTGTTGCAGGCAGCCTCATGGCCGCCTCATAGACTTGATTACAGATTCTGCGTTACGAACGAGAGCATCTGGTCGGCGGTGGAGATCACCTTGGAGTTCATCTCGTACGCGCGCTGAGTAGTGATCATGTTGACCATCTCTTCCACGGTGCTGACGTTGGAGGTTTCCAGGGTGTTCTGCAGGGTGGTACCGAAACCGTTCAGGCCCGGCGTACCGACTTGCGGCGCACCGGAGGCGGCGGTTTCCAGGAACAGGTTGTTGCCCACCGCTTGCAGACCGGCCGGGTTGATGAAGTCGGCGGTTTGCAGGTTGCCGATCACTTGCGAGGCGGCGTTGCCGGCGGTGGTGATCGACACGGTGCCGTCACGGCCCACAGTGAAGGTCTGGGCGTTGTTCGGGATGACGATGGCCGGTTCCAGGGCGAAACCGCTGGCGTTGACGATCTGGCCGTTGGAGTCGAGGTGGAACGTACCGTCACGGGTGTAGGACGTGGTGCCGTCCGGCTGCAGGATCTGGAAGAATCCGCGACCGTCGATGGCCATGTCCAGCGGCTGCTCGGTGGTTTGCAGGCTGCCGGCGGTGAAGTTTTTCTGGGTGCCGACGATGCGCACACCGGTACCCACTTGCAGACCCGACGGCAGTTCGCTGTCCTGGGTCGACTGGGCGCCTGGCTGACGCTTGATCTGGTACAGCAGGTCCTGGAACTCGGCGCGGTCACGTTTGAAACCCGTGGTCGACACGTTCGCCAGGTTGTTGGAAATGGTGGTCAGGTTGGTGTCCTGGGCGGACAGACCGGTTTTGGCAACCCATAGAGCCGGAAGCATTCGATTCTCCTCGTGCGCCTGTTTTACGGCGCGACGTTCTGATAATTAGCTGATCTGCAAGACCCGAGCCATGGCCTGGTCGTCGTCTTTGGCGGTGTTCATCATCTTGACGTGCAATTCGAATTGCTTGGCCAGGGCCAGCACCGACGTCATTTCTTCCACGGCATTGACGTTGCTCGATTCCAGGAAACCCGACACCAGTTTGACGTTGGCATCGGCCGGCGCAGGCTGGCCGTCCTTGGTGTAAATCGAACCGTCCAGGCCCTTGTTCATGTTCTTGATGTCCGGATTGACCAGCTTGATGCGGTCGACTTCGGCCATGACGCGCGGGCCCTCGCCCATCGCTCGAATACTGATGGTGCCGTCTTCGCCGACTTCCACCTGCTGCTCCGGCGGCACCGCGATCGGCCCGCCATTGCCCATGACCGGCATGCCGTTGCCGGCACGCAACACGCCGAGGGCATCGATGTTGAGGCTGCCGGTGCGCACGTAGCTTTCACCGCCGTTGGGATTCTGCACGGCGATCCAGCCGTTACCCGACACGGCGACGTCGAGGTCACGGCCGGTCTGCACCAGCGAGCCCGGCGTGAAGTCGGTGGCGGGCCGTTCGCTCATCGCAAACGCACGCGCCGGAAAGCTGTCACCGAACACCGGCATCGAACGCGCCTGCTCCAGGTCGCGCTGAAAACCGTTGGTGGAGATGTTCGCCAGGTTGTTGGCATGAGCCTTTTGCGCCAGTGCGTTCTGGCTGGCGCCGGTCATTGCCACATAAAGGTACTTGTCCACACTCTTTCCTCTGCATGCCGGACGTTTGCCGCCCACCGCTGTACTGCTGAGCCATAAGCAATTTGCAGACCAACTTTTTTCTGGCGGCCCACGACCCGGTAAACAAAGGACTTGAGGGATTTTGCGGGGAGGAGGGAAATGTATCGAAGACGAAAAACCGGCGGTGTCATGCCGCTTGGCGGCAAACACCTGACCCTGATTGCTGATTGCTGATCGCGGATCGCGGATCGTTCCCACGTCGAGGCGTCGAACCGTCCGCGTGGGAACGCAGCCCGGGACGCTCCGCGTCCCAAAGCGGACGCAGAGCGTCCATTGAGGCATTCCCACGCAGAGCGTGGGAACGATCAGCGTGGGGGGATCAGTGTGGGGCTGATTAGGCGCTGCCTGACTCCTTGCCGACTTCATACTCACGCAGCTTGTTGGCAATCGTAGTGTGCGAAACCCCGAGCCGCTTACCCAGTTGTCGGCTGCTCGGATGCTCGGAATACAAGCGTTCCAGCACTGCTTTTTCGAAGCGCCCGACAATCTCGTCCAGCCCTCCCTCGAGGGAAAAATCGCCAAGCGGCTGACGCACACCGTAATCCGGCAGGCGAATGTGCTCGGCCTTGACCGTGCCGCCGTCGCACAGCGAAACCGCCTGGAACAGCACGTTCTCCAGTTGCCGCACATTGCCCGGCCAATGGTAGTGACTGAGCCGATCCATCGCCGCCGGTGCCAGTTTCGGCAGCGGGCAGCCGATCTGTCGACTGGCCTGATCGAGGAAGTGCTCCACCAGCGGCGTCAAACCGTCGAGGCATTCGCGCAGTGGCGGGATGTGCAGCGAAAGCACGTTCAAGCGGTGATACAGATCCTGGCGAAATTCGCCGCGCGCGCACAGCTCCGACAAATCCACCTGGGTTGCGCAGATCACCCGCACATCCAGGTAAACCTCTTCATCACTGCCCACACGGCGGAAGCAGCCGTCCTGCAGGAAGCGCAGCAGTTTCACCTGCAAGCGCGGGCTCATTTCGCCGACACCATCGAGGAACAGCGTGCCGCCCGCCGTCAGCTCCAGCAGCCCGAGCTTGCCTTCGGCCCGAGCGCCTTCAAAGGCACCGGGGCCGTAGCCGAACAGTTCGGTCTCGGCCATCGACTCCGGCAGCCCCGCGCAGTTGAGCGCCATCAGCGGCGACTGACCACGCGGGCTCGCCAGGTGGCAGGCCCGCGCCAGCAATTCCTTGCCGGTGCCGGTTTCGCCCTCAATCAACAACGGCGCATCCAGCGGCGCCATGCGCCGGGCCTCGCGCACCACCGCTGCCATCACTTTCGAGCTCTGGAAGATGCTGTCGAAACCGCGCAACTCCTGTTTGCGCACGTTGTAGATCCGCTCGCCGACGCGGTCCGCGCGGTGCAAGGTGAGCACAGCACCGGCCATGGCTTCGCTGTCGTCGTGTTCAGATTGCAGCGGCGCGATGTCGGCCAGAAAGATGTCGCCCTTGACCTTGACCCGCATGCCGTTGATTCGCGATTTGTTGGCGCGCACCAGTTCCGGCAGGTCGAAGTCCTCGGCGTAACGCGACAACGGAATCCCCGGCACCTCGTCCACCCGCACACCGAGCAACTGCGCCGCCGCACGGTTGGCCGCCACGATGGAGCCGCCCATGTCAATCGACAGCACCGGAAACTCCAGCGCGCCGAGCAACGCATTCAACTCCATGTGCCGCCGCTCGCTGGGCATCAGCCCGACCCGCTTGACGCCGAACACTCCGGCAATTGCCTCGAACTTCGGTCGCAGCGCCTGGAACTGAATGTTGATCAGGTTCGGGCAATGCAAATAGATCGCGTTGCCATGCTCACCACCCACCTCGCCACGGGCGACGTTGATCCCGTACTCCACCAGCAGATTGAGAATGTCGCGCAGGATGCCGATGCGGTTCTGGCAGTGGACTTTGATACGCATATAAAGGCCCGAAACAGGTGAAAAGGTGGTCTGACGCCGGAATTTTCTGCGCCGCGCGCAAGATAGTCGTCAAGATTATGTGACAGCCATAAGCCTTTTCAAACCCGACAGTCACCGCAAACACGACTTATCGCACGAAGCGTAACGAAAATTTTACGAATTAAAGAGACTTTTCCTACTCAGCCAGTCTTCAACCTGCTGCAACAACAAACGTTCCGGGGTATTTCTCAGTCCATCGCAGGACATAACAAGAACGAAATTCCCCTCGCAGGAGAGCAGTATGAAGCAGACGCAATACGTGGCCCGCGAGCCCGATGCGCAAGGTTTTATCGACTACCCCGCAGAAGAACACGCGGTGTGGAACACGCTGATCACCCGCCAGATGAAAGTGATCGAGGGTCGTGCGTGCCAGGAATACCTGGACGGTATCGAAAAACTCGGTCTGCCCCACGACCGCATTCCTCAACTGGGCGAGATCAACAAGGTGCTCGGCGAGACCACCGGTTGGCAGGTTGCCCGCGTCCCGGCGCTGATCCCTTTCCAGACCTTTTTCGAATTGCTCGCCAGCAAGCAGTTTCCGGTGGCCACGTTCATCCGCACCCGTGAAGAACTGGACTACCTGCAGGAGCCGGACATTTTCCACGAGATCTTTGGCCACTGCCCGCTGCTGACCAATCCGTGGTTCGCCGAATTCACCCACACCTACGGCAAGCTCGGCCTGCAGGCGACCAAGGAAGAACGCGTTTACCTGGCGCGCCTGTACTGGATGACCATCGAGTTCGGCCTGGTCGACACCCCGCAAGGCAAACGCATCTACGGCGGCGGCATCCTGTCCTCGCCAAAAGAAACTGTTTATTCGCTGTCGGACGAGCCCGAGCATCAGGCCTTCGATCCGCTGGAAGCCATGCGCACGCCGTATCGCATCGACATCCTGCAACCGCTGTACTTTGTCCTGCCGAACCTCAAGCGCCTGTTCGACCTGGCCCACGAAGACATCATGGCCATGGTCAAGCAAGGCATGCAGCTGGGTCTGCACGCACCGAAGTTTCCGCCAAAACCGAAAGCCGCGTGACCCGCGACTTTTGCTTACAAGTGAGTCTGTCAGTCGTCGCCACTTTGGTTTAGCGTGGCGACTTTGACGGCCAATATAAAAAAACACCTTCAGATTTCAGGAAGTCCACCATGTCCACTTTGAACCAAGCCCATTGCGAAGCCTGCCGTGCCGATGCCCCACAAGTCAGCGATGAAGAACTGCCGATCCTGATCAAGCAGATCCCTGACTGGAACATCGAAGTACGCGACAGCATCATGCAGCTGGAAAAAGTCTTCCTGTTCAAGAATTTCAAGCACGCGCTGGCGTTCACCAACGCCGTCGGCGAGATCTCCGAGGCCGAAGGTCACCACCCGGGCCTGCTCACCGAGTGGGGCAAAGTCACCGTGACCTGGTGGAGCCACTCGATCAAGGGCCTGCACCGCAACGACTTCATCATGGCCGCGCGCACTGACGAAGTGGCCAAGACTGCAGAAGGACGCAAGTAATGCACTTCGACGCCATCGGCCGGGTGCCCGGCGACCCGATCCTCGGCCTGATGGAGGCCTACGCGCAGGACTCCAACCCGCGCAAGTTCGACCTCGGCGTCGGCGTCTACAAGGATGCCCAGGGCCTGACGCCGATCCCCGAGGCGGTGAAAATCGCCGAGGCGCGTCTGGTCGAGAGCCAGGACACCAAGACCTACATCGGTGGCCACGGCAATCCGCTGTTCGGCAAGGTCATCAATGAGCTGGTGCTTGGCGTCGATTCGAAGCTGATCGCCGAGCAACGTGCCGGCGCCACTCAGACGCCGGGCGGCACTGGCGCCCTGCGTCTGGCGGCGGACTTCATCGCCCAATGCCTGCCGGGCAAAGGCGTATGGCTGAGCAACCCGACCTGGCCGATCCACGAAACGATTTTCGCGGCCGCCGGGGTCAAGATCAGCCATTACCCGTACGTCGGCAGCGACAACCGCCTCGACGTCGATGCGATGCTCGCCGTGCTCAACGAAGTGCCGAAAGGTGATGTGGTGCTGCTGCATGCGTGCTGCCACAACCCGACCGGTTTCGACCTGAGCCACGACGACTGGCAGCGAGTGCTGGAGGTGGTACGCCGCCGTGACCTGCTGCCGCTGATCGACTTTGCCTACCAGGGCTTTGGCGACGGTCTGGAGCAGGATGCATGGTCAACCCGGCTGTTCTCCGCCGAGTTGCCCGAGCTGCTGATCACCAGTTCCTGCTCGAAGAACTTCGGCCTGTATCGCGACCGCACCGGTGCGTTGATCGTCAGCGCGAAAACCGCTGACAAGCTGATCGACATCCGCAGCCAACTGGCGCACATCGCCCGTAACCTGTGGTCGACGCCGCCGGATCACGGCGCGGCCGTCGTCGCCACAATCCTCGCCGACCCGGAGCTGAAACGCCGCTGGGCCGACGAAGTGGAAGCCATGCGTCTGCGCATCGCCCAGTTGCGCAGCGGTCTGGTGGAAGCGCTGGAACCGCACGGTCTGCGCGAGCGTTTTGCGCACATTGGCGTGCAACGCGGAATGTTCTCCTACACCGGTC
This sequence comes from Pseudomonas sp. Pseusp21, assembly GCF_059492145.1. Lineage (NCBI taxonomy): Bacteria > Pseudomonadati > Pseudomonadota > Gammaproteobacteria > Pseudomonadales > Pseudomonadaceae > Pseudomonas > Pseudomonas sp. Pseusp21. Next base: position 5,418,469 of record NZ_CP168520.1, on the reverse strand, counting down.
TGTCGCCGGAACAGGTGAAGAACCTGCGCGAGCATCACAGTGTGTACATGGTCAGCTCGGGCCGGGCCAACGTTGCCGGGATTGATGCGACGCGCCTCGACCTGCTGGCCGAAGCGATCGCCAGCGTCTGCAAATAACCCCCCCTGGTCTTGATCGTTCCCACGCTCCGCGTGGGAATGCCTCAATGGACGCTCCGCGTCCGCTTCGGCAGGGACGCAGAGTGTCCCGGGCTGCATTCCCACGCGGACGGTTCGACGCCTCGACGTGGGAACGATCAGGCGCACTCATCGCGAGCAGGCTCGCCCCTGCATTTGCCCTGCGTCACCCTGTCGCACTTGTCTAGACAATCCCGCCCGTCGTAACAAATGGATTTAAAAATGAGTTTGTCATTTTTCTTGCTGTATCCTGCGCAGGCTTTCTGAAAGCGCGGATCTACCAGATCTATCAACAGACTTAGCGAGGAGCGCAACCATGCACGAGATTCCGAATCTCCCCTTCCCAAGCCTGCACGAAACTGAGCAGACGACCACGCAACAAGCCGGTGCCCAACAGCCCGAGCCGAAAGAAGCCGCCGAGAGCCGTCCGGCCGACAGCGAAGAGTAAGCAACACCCGCCGTACAGACCGTGTGGAAAGCGCTAACATGCGCTTTCCACACTGCCTGAAACCTGAGTTGCCATGTCCAAAGAATTCGATGAACAACAGGCCGAGACCCTGATCGATGCCACCGAAAAGATGATCGAGATCTGGAGCCGTCTCTCGCCCGAGAAACAGGCCGCCCTGCTCGCCCGTTTCGGCAGCGAAGAAAACGCATTGGCCGCCCTGGTCACCACGCAATTGGTCGCCCCGGCCAAATAGTTTTACTTTTCCCCGCCCTGGACGCGTCCGCATCGGTATCATGAGCAGCCTATCTATTCTGCTCTTCCCGTGGATCGTAATTCATGTCGTCCTCTATGCCAGAACCTCAGCGCCCCCTGGCGGTCACGCTGCAAGTCGTTTCCATCGTCCTGTTCACCTTCATCGGCTACCTGAACATCGGCATTCCGTTGGCGGTGCTGCCCGGCTATGTGCACAGCGACCTGGGCTTCGGCGCGGTCATCGCCGGGCTGGTGATCAGCGTGCAATACCTCGCCACCCTGCTCAGCCGCCCGTATGCCGGCAAGATCATCGACAACCAGGGCAGCAAACGTGCGGTGATGATCGGTCTGGCCGGTTGTGGTTTGAGCGGTGTGTTCATGCTGATTTCGGCGTGGACACCCAACCTGCCGCTGCTGAGCCTGATCAGCCTGTTCGTTGGCCGTCTGGTGCTGGGCAGCGCGGAAAGTCTGGTCGGGTCAGGCTCGATCGGTTGGGGCATCGGCCGGGTCGGCGCCGCCAACACCGCCAAGGTCATCTCGTGGAACGGCATCGCCAGTTACGGAGCGCTGGCCGTCGGTGCGCCGCTCGGGGTATGGCTGGTCAGCCGTTTCGGTCTGTGGAGCATGGGTGTGAGCATTCTGCTGCTCGCCACGCTGGGGCTGCTGCTGGCCTGGCCGAAAACCGCCGCGCCGATCGTGGCCGGTGAGCGTCTGCCGTTCATGCACGTTCTCGGGCGCGTCTTTCCGCACGGCTGCGGACTTGCGCTGGGCTCGATCGGTTTCGGCACCATCGCCACCTTTATCACCCTGTATTACGCCACGCAGCATTGGGATAACGCGGTGCTGTGCCTGAGCCTGTTCGGCGCCAGCTTCATCGGTGCGCGACTGCTGTTCGGCAACCTGATCAATCGCCTCGGCGGCTTCCGCGTGGCGATTGCCTGCCTGTCGGTGGAAACCCTGGGCCTGCTGTTGCTGTGGCTGGCACCGGACGCGCACTGGGCATTGGCCGGTGCGGCATTGAGCGGTTTCGGTTTCTCGCTGGTGTTCCCGGCGTTGGGCGTGGAAGCCGTGAACCTGGTGCCGGCCTCCAGCCGTGGCGCGGCGGTCGGGGCTTATTCTTTGTTCATCGACTTGTCGCTGGGCATCACCGGGCCGCTGGCAGGGGCGATTGCAGCGGGCTTCGGATTTGCCTCGATCTTCCTGTTCGCCGCCCTCGCCTCTTTGAGCGGCCTGGCACTGAGCGTCTATCTCTACCGCCACACGGCGAAGTACCGCGAAGACTAGAAATCCACCTTGCCGCGCCCGGCCTTGATGCTGCCGCGCTTGGTCTTCGATTCGAGCCGACGCTTCTTGGAACCCAGCGTCGGCTTGGTCGGCCGGCGCTTCTTCTCAACCTTGGTGGCACTCAGGATCAGCTCGGTCAGACGCTCCAGTGCATCGGCGCGGTTCTGTTCCTGCGTGCGGTACTGCTGGGCCTTGATGATCAGCACGCCGTCGCCGGTGATGCGACTGTCGCGCAGCGCCAGCAGCCGCTCCTTGTAGAACTCGGGCAAGGACGAGGCCGGAATGTCGAAGCGCAGGTGCACGGCGCTGGAGACCTTGTTGACGTTCTGCCCACCGGCGCCCTGGGCGCGGATGTACGTCAGTTCGATCTCGGCATCCGGCAGATGCACGTTGTTTGAAATCACCAGCATGGAAAAACGTCCGTAATCAGAACCCGCAGGATACCGCGAAAGCACAAAAAACCCGGCACTTGGCCGGGTTTGTTGTTTTTGCAACGACGCTTACTTGGCTGCGCTCGCTGCGTGCAGTGCCTGTTGCGCACCACGCTTGTTCTTGATCACGTAGCAGACCCACATGAACACGACCCACACCGGAATCGCGTACACCGAGATCTGAATGCCCGGGATCAGCAGCATCACGCCAAGGATGAACAGAACGAACGCCAGGCAGATGTAGTTGCCGTACGGATACCACAGCGCCTTGAACAGCGGCTTCTGGTGGGTCTTGTTCATGTGCTGGCGGAACTTGAAGTGCGAGAAGCTGATCATCGCCCAGTTGATCACCAGCGTCGCAACCACCAGCGACATCAGCAGTTCCAGCGCATGTTGCGGGATCAGGTAGTTGAGCAGCACCGCCACCAGGGTCACGGCTGCCGAGGCCAGGATCGAACGTACCGGTACGCCGCGCTTGTCGATCTTCGCCAGCGCTTTCGGCGCGTCGCCCTGCTCGGCCATGCCCAGCAGCATGCGGCTGTTGCAATAGGTGCCGCTGTTGTACACCGACAATGCCGCGGTCAGAACCACGAAGTTGAGGATGTGCGCAGCGGTGTTGCTGCCAAGCATCGAGAACACCTGCACGAACGGGCTGCCGCTGTAGGAATCGCCGGAAGCGTTGAGGGTTTCCAGCAGGCTGTCCCACGGAGTCAGCGACAACAGGATCACCAGTGCGCCGATGTAGAAAATCAGGATCCGGTAGATCACCTGGTTGATCGCTTTCGGGATCACGGTTTTCGGCTTGTCGGCTTCGGCTGCGGTGAAACCGAGCATTTCCAGACCGCCGAAGGAAAACATGATGATCGCCATGGCCATCACCAGGCCGCTGACGCCGTTCGGGAAGAAACCACCGTGGGACCACAGGTTGCTCACGGCCGCCTGCTCACCGCCATGGCCGCTGACCAGCAGGTAGCTGCCCAGGGCGATCATGCCGACGATCGCCACGACCTTGATGATCGCGAACCAGAATTCGGCTTCACCGAAGACTTTGACGTTGGCCAGGTTGATCGCGTTGATCAGCACAAAGAACGCCGCGGCAGTGACCCAGCTCGGGATCTCCGGCGCCCAGTAGTGGATGTATTTGCCGACCGCGGTCAGCTCCGACATGCCCACCAGGATGTACAGAATCCAGCAGTTCCAGCCCGACAGGAAGCCGGCGAAACCGCCCCAGTATTTGTGCGCAAAGTGGCTGAAGGAGCCGGCCACCGGCTCTTCGACGATCATTTCGCCGAGCTGGCGCATGATCATGAAGGCGATGAAGCCGCAGATGGCATAGCCGAGGATCATCGACGGACCGGCGGATTTCAGCACCCCGGCCGAGCCGAGGAACAGTCCGGTACCGATCGCGCCACCGAGGGCGATCAGTTGAATATGGCGATTTTTCAGGCCGCGTTTCAGCTCGCCTGATTGCGAGTTTTGTCCACTCATGAAAAAGGTCTCACGCAAGGTTTGATGATGTTCAGTAGACGTTGCTGCAAGGTTGCGATTTCAGCCAACCTTGATCAAACCCCAGCGCAGGCACCAGGAATTCAGCTTTTTTACAACGGTCATGCGTCACCTGTTTGTTTTTATCTGTGACGAAATCGAACCCGACACGCTTGTGACGCGGCGGAGTGAACAAGGCGGATAAACCTTGAGGTTTGCGCGATTACGCAGAGGGTCACAGTTAAAACGCGGCGCATTGTACACCGCTAACCCCCTGCTGCCAGACCTCGCCGGATCAGCGTGTCGGTTGCCGGGATTGCATGTGCCCACCCCGGGAAGCCCGGGCGGCTGCAAAATTTGAGTCAGGCCTTTGCAGGCCATCGGCGTGGACGATGGAAGATTCGCCCCACGTGGAGAAGTGAAAATGGATAACGGCGTTCATTGCGCCTCCTTCTTGTTATGCACCTGCACGACAGGCATGCCGCGCATCTCACCTTCCAAACGACGCTGAAACAAGCACGCCAGAGGGCTGCGCAAGGCCCGGTGAGCCTGGCTCCGGCAGATTTTCCTTACACCCAGGCAAAGCCACCCGATTCATGGGACGGCGAGGGCTTTTTCGTAAACATCCACTGACAGCGCGTAACGTAAAGTTTCCACTCCAGACCCCTCGAAGAGGCGTCCGGTGATTGACGTTAGCTGGCTAACTATTTGAAAGGCGTTAAGTTTTTTGTTTAAAAAAAAGAAAAACACGCCCGAAAAAAAGAAATAAAAAGTCCAAAAAAAAACGCCAACCCTGAGGTTGGCGTTTTCTGTTTTCAGCTTGAAGCTTGCCGCTCGAAGCTTACAACCGCGTTATTCCGGCTTCTTGCGACCGAAACCCGGACGCTGACCGGAACCGGCCGGTGCGCCACGGCGCTTGCCCGACGGTTTGTCATCGTCAGCCAGCTTGATGCCTGGACGCTTCGGCGATGGCTTGGACGGACGCTTGGTGTCGACTGGACGATCCGCCACCGGCGTACCGCGACCTTCGCCACGCTCGGTACGGCCATTGGCCGGACGCGGTGTGCGTGGACCGCGCTCGCCATCCGGACGCGCTGTCGGTTTGCGACCTGGACGCTCGCCTTCGATCTGCGGCTCGCGAACCGGACGCGGACCGGCGCCAATTGGCGCACCGTTGGCCGGACGCAGGGTACGCACGCGCTCGGTACGGGCCATCGGACGCGACGACTTGCGTTGCATGCGGTCGAGCTTGTCTTTGCTCTTGGCATTCAGTTGCGGCATGGCCACCGGGGTCAGGCCGACTTCGGCGCTCAGTACGTCGACTTCGTACTGGCTCATTTCGCGCCAGCGGCCCATCGGCAGGTCGGAGTTGAGGAACACCGGACCGAAACGCACGCGCTTCAGGCGGCTGACCACCAGGCCCTGGGATTCCCACAGGCGACGTACTTCACGGTTACGACCTTCCATCACCACGCAGTGATACCAGTGGTTGAAGCCTTCGCCGCCCGGTGCCTGTTGGATATCGGTGAACCGCGCCGGGCCGTCTTCCAGCACCACGCCGGCCTTCAGGCGCTCGATCATTTCGTCATCGACTTCGCCGCGTACACGCACCGCGTACTCGCGGTCCATCTCATAGGACGGGTGCATCAGGCGGTTGGCCAGTTCACCGTCGGTGGTGAACATCAGCAGACCGGTGGTGTTGATGTCGAGACGACCGATGTTGATCCAGCGGCCTTCTTTCGGACGCGGCAGCTTGTCGAACACGGTCGGACGGCCTTCCGGGTCGTCACGGGTGCAGATCTCGCCATCGGGCTTGTTGTACATGATCACGCGGCGAACCGACTCGGCGGCTTCTTCACGCTTGATGACCTTGCCATCAATGGTGATGGCGTCGTGCATGTCGACACGCAGGCCCAGGGTGGCGTCTTTGCCATTGACCTTGATCCGGCCGGCAGCGATCCAGGATTCGACGTCACGGCGCGAGCCGACGCCGATACGGGCGAGGACTTTCTGCAGCTTTTCGCCTGCTGGGCCGATTTCCTGGTCGTCTTTCTGATTGATGTCACTCATCTGGGCACCTCCCGGTGTGGTCTGTTCAGCGGCGCTGAATTGAGCCGCTGAAGCGTTGAAATCTGGGTTTTCGGGCGAAGGGATCGCCGAAGGGTCGCGAATCATACGCGGATGTGGCCGCGCGCGCATCAGAGACTAGTCGATCAGGCCAAGGTTATTTCTTTTTCCGCCGACCGGTGGCCCCGAGCTTGATCAGACGCAGCGCGGCTTCGGCCAGTACGGTGCGCTTGTCGTCCTTGTCGAGTTTCTTCCAGGCCCGGATCTCGCGCTTGCTGCGGCCGCAGCCGAGGCAGATGTCGTCGCTGAACTTGCAGACGCTGATGCACGGGTCCTTGGTCGAGCTCATGCTCAATCCTCGAACTCGCGGCGTTCGGCTTCAATGGCTTCGGCCAGGGCGCGGGCTTCGGCTTCTTCTTCGCTCAGCTCTTCCTCGGCGGCGGGTTCCGGGGCGGGCTGTTCAAGCCGGGCGACGGCGGCCAGCAGTTTTTCCCGGGCTTCGGCCACGCCGAGCACATCGTCTTCCTGCTCAGGTTCGTGCTCGAATTCAGGTTCATGCTCAAATTCAGGCTCGAATTCAGGTTCTGGCTCACCCTCGTGCGGCGGCTCGAGCGGATCGGACTCAACCCCGGTCGGCAGCGATTCGCCGCCCACCCCGTCACGCAGCAAGTCGTCGAAGTCGGTCTTGATCCCCTCCTCCATGCTGTCCAGTTCCAGCAGCAGGGTGTGGAAACTGGTTTCTTCCTTCGGCTCTTCCGGCTCGGCACTGGCGTCGGCCAGTTCCTGCAAGCCCGGTGGCACCGGAGCGTCGTCGAAGTCGAGCACCGGTTCCGCCTCGATCTCGCGCAATTCGGCCAGCGGCGGCAGATCGTCGAGGTTCTTCAGGTTGAAGTGATCGAGAAACGCCTTGGTGGTGGCGAACATCGCCGGTTTGCCCGGCACGTCGCGGTAACCGACGATGCGAATCCACTCGCGCTCGAGCAGCGTCTTGACGATGTTGGTGTTGACCGCCACGCCCCGCACGTCCTCGATTTCGCCCCGGGTGATCGGCTGGCGGTAGGCGATCAGCGCCATGGTTTCCAGCAGTGCGCGGGAATAGCGCTGCGGACGCTCCTCCCACAAGCGACCGACCCACGGTGCGAACTTTTCACGGATTTGCAGGCGATAGCCGGAGGCGACTTCCTTGAGCTCGAACGCCCGGCCCTCGCAGGATTTGCCGAGCAGGGTCAGGGCTTTCTTGAAAACCGGCGGTTCCGGGCGCTCGCCTTCCTCGAACAGTTCATACAGGCGCTCAAGGGATTGCGGCTTTCCCGAGGCCAACAGAAAGGCTTCAAGCAGGGACGCCAGCTCGCGGGGTTCAGTCAGGTTCATATCGGGACTCGTTATTCGGCTCGGGCTCGCACGTGGATCGCGGCGAACGGCTCATTCTGCACCAGCTCGATCAGGGATTCCTTGACCAGTTCAAGGATGGCCATGAAGGTCACCACCACCCCGAGCTTGCCCTCTTCGGCGGTGAACAGCTCGATGAACGGCACAAACCCGCCGCCCTTGAGCCGCTCCAGCACGTCGCTCATGCGCTCGCGGGTGGACAGTGCCTCGCGGCTGACCTGATGGCTTTCGAACATGTCGCCGCGACGCAGCACTTCGGCCATGGACATCAGGATTTCTTCCAGCGCCACGTCCGGCAACAGCTTGCGCGCGCGGGCTTCCGGGGCGTCGAGCTTGGGCACGATCACGTCGCGACCGACCCGGCTCAGGCCATCGATGCCTTCGGCGGCGGCCTTGAACCGTTCGTACTCCTGCAGGCGGCGAATCAGTTCGGCGCGCGGGTCGTCCTCTTCGTCCTCGACGGTTTCGGCCCGGGGCAGCAGCATCCGCGACTTGATCTCGGCCAGCATCGCGGCCATTACCAGGTACTCGGCGGCCAGTTCCAGGCGCACCGACTGCATCAGCTCGACATAGCCCATGTACTGGCGGGTAATTTCCGCCACGGGGATGTCGAGGATGTTGATGTTCTGTTTGCGGATCAGGTACAGCAACAGGTCGAGCGGGCCTTCGAAGGCTTCGAGGAAGACTTCCAGCGCATCCGGCGGGATGTACAGGTCCAGCGGCATTTCCGTGACGGCCTGGCCGTAGACCATGGCAAACGGCAGTTCCTGCTGGGCACCGGCCTGGGGATCAACGGTTTCCACTGCAGACATTCAGGCCTCGACCATGAATGGAGCGGGATCGCCGCAACCGACGCGGGTCACTTCCGGATCGTCGCCCGTGAGGTCGATCACGGTGGAGGCCTTGATACCGCCGGAACCGCCGTCGATGATCAGGTCCACCTGATGCTCGAGCAACTGGCGCATTTCGTACGGGTCGCTCAACGGGTCTTCATCGCCCGGCATGATCAGGGTCACGCTCATCAACGGCTCGTCCAGTTCGGCCAGCAGCGCCAGCGCGATCGGATGGCTCGGCACCCGCAGACCGATGGTGCGCTTCTTCGGATGCAGCAACAGCCGCGGCACTTCGCGGGTGGCGTTGAGAATGAAGGTGTACGGCCCCGGCAGGTGGGCTTTGAGGATTCGAAAGGTCCCGGTGTCGATCTTGGCGTAATTGCCCAGCTGCGACAGGTCGCTACAGATCAGTGCGAAGTTGTGTTTCTCGTCGAGCTGACGCAGGCGTCGAACGCGCTCGATGGCGTTCTTGTCGCCGATCTGGCAGCCGATTGCGTAGGAAGAGTCCGTGGGATAAACCACCACTCCGCCCTTGCGGATGATCTCGACCGCCTGTTTGATCAGGCGCGCTTGCGGGTTTTCCGGATGAATCTGGAAAAATTGACTCACATTCTCTACCTGTTCAGACGGCGGCAATAACTGGGTCATGTTTGAACCGACCCCACAGGGGTGGAAGGTCCTCCGGCACCGGCCGGTACTGGCCGATCTCGGACCAGCCACCAGGGCCATGGAAATCACTGCCGGCGCTGACCAGCAGACCGAACTCACGGGCAAGGATGGCAAGGCTGCCCACCTGTTCCGCAGGCTGATGGCCATTGACCACTTCGATCGCATGCCCGCCCGCTTGAATATAGTCGGCAATCAGCTTTCGGCGCTTGCTGCGGGTGAAATCGTAGTGCCACGGATGCGCCAGGCTGACCCAGGCGCCGGCGGCGCGCAACGTGCCGACGGTGTCTTCCAGGGTCGGCCAATGCTGCTTGACGTCCCCCAGCTTGCCGGCGCCGAGCCATTTGCGAAACGCCTCGGCGCGATCCTTTACAAAACCTTCACGCACCATCCAGTCGGCGAAATGCGGGCGGGCCGGCGCGTTGCCGCTGTCGCCCAATTCCTGCTGGATCTGCCGCGCGCCGTCGAGCGCATTCGGCATGCCCTTGAGGGCGAGCTTGCGGCTTATTTCTTCAGACCGCAGCCAGCGGCCGTCGTGCAACTGCGCAATCGCCTCGATCAACGGCGCGGCATTGACGTCAAAACCGTAGCCGAGCACGTGAATGGTCGCCCCGCCCCAGGTGCAGGACAATTCGACGCCGTTGACCAGTTGCATGCCCAGCCCCTCGGCGGCCGTGCGCGCTTCGGCGAGGCCTTCGAGGGTGTCGTGATCGGTCAGGGCCAGGACTCGCACGCCGTTCTCGAACGCACGCGCAACCAGTGCCGCAGGCGCCAGGGCGCCATCGGAGGCCGTGCTGTGGCAGTGCAAATCAACATTCACGGGGATGTGTTACCTCAAATCAGCTGGCGCTATCGCGCGCCCATATGTTTGTTATTATGCCGCCACATCCAGCTTCTGGCTCTCACTGTGAAACAATTCATCGATTTCATCCCGCTTCTGCTGTTCTTCATCGTCTACAAACTCGATCCACGCACCGTCGACGTTGCCGGCCATGAACTGACGGTAGGCGGCATTTACAGTGCCACCGCCATGCTGATCATCAGTTCCCTGGTGGTGTACGGCGCGCTCTTCATCAAGCAGCGCAAGCTGGAGAAGAGCCAGTGGCTGACCCTGATCGCCTGCCTGGTGTTCGGCAGCCTGACCCTGGCCTTTCACAGCGAAACCTTCCTGAAATGGAAAGCCCCGGTGGTCAACTGGCTGTTCGCCCTGGCCTTCATCGGCAGCCATTTCATCGGTGACCGCCTGCTGATCAAGCGCATCATGGGCCACGCGTTGACTCTGCCGGATCCGGTCTGGACCCGCCTTAACATCGCCTGGATCGCCTTTTTCCTGTTCTGCGGGGCCGCCAACCTGTTCGTCGCCTTTACCTTCCAGAGCATCTGGGTGGACTTCAAGGTGTTCGGCAGCCTGGGCATGACCGTGCTGTTCCTGGTCGGTCAGGGCATCTACCTGTCCCGTCACCTGCACGACGCCGATACCACAACGCCAAAAACCGAGGACTGACATGCTCTACGCCATCATTGCCACCGACGTCGCCAACTCCCTGGAAGCCCGCCTCGCTGCGCGCCCGGCACACCTTGAACGCCTGCAAGTGCTCAAGGGCGAAGGCCGCATCGTGCTGGCCGGCCCGCACCCGGCGGTCGACAGCAATGATCCGGGCGCAGCAGGTTTCAGCGGCAGCCTGATCGTCGCCGAATTCGACTCCCTGAGCGCGGCGCAAGCCTGGGCCGATGCCGACCCGTACGTCGCCGCCGGCGTATACGCCAATGTTGTCGTGAAGCCGTTCAAGCAAGTCCTGCCGTAACCTCCCCCGCAAAAGCCCTCAGCGCGATGAACCTTGTCGGTTCATCGCGTTCTCAATCGCTCATTATTCTCGTTTGCCGGCCGACAACCTGCCCAATATCCATTTGGAAACAGGAGTCGCGATGCGCAAGGGTCCGTTGTGTCTGATGTTGGTCACGTTGTCGATCATGGCGCCCGCCCATGGTGAAGAAAGCACCGAAGGCAACAGCTCCACGCCGCTTTCATTGAGCGCCGGCAGCCAGATCACCGAGTTGCAGCAGCGCCTGAAGGCCAGCGAGCAGCAACGGGAAGAACTGAGCAAACAACTGCAAAATGCCGACAACACCCGCGAAAGCGCCCAGCTCGCCCGGTTGCGCCAGGAGAACCAGCGTCTGAAGCTGCAACTCAAGGAGGCCCAGGCCAGCCCGCTGCCGCGCCTGTTGACCGAACAGCAGCAATGGTTCGTCACCGGGGCCGGGGTAGCGCTATTGGCGCTGCTCTGCGGTATCTTTGCCAGTGGAGCAAGCCGAAAACGTCGGCAATGGCTAAATTGAGTGAGTCATGAGCGAGCTGTTACTGATTGATGATGACCAGGAGTTGTGTGAACTCCTGAGTAGCTGGCTGAGCCAGGAAGGCTTTCAGGTCCGGGCCTGTCACGATGGCCAGAGCGCCCGCAAGGCGCTGGCCGAAACCGCGCCGGCGGCCGTGGTGCTGGACGTGATGCTGCCCGACGGCAGCGGTCTGGAACTGCTCAAGCAACTGCGCAGCGATCACGCCGACCTGCCGGTGCTGATGCTCTCGGCCCGGGGCGAGCCGCTGGACCGGATTCTCGGCCTGGAACTGGGCGCCGACGATTACCTGGCCAAACCCTGTGATCCGCGCGAACTGACCGCTCGCCTGCGCGCCGTGCTGCGCCGCAGTCATCCGGCCGCCGTGTCGACCCAGCTCGAGCTGGGCGACCTGAGCTTCAGCCCGGTGCGCGGCGTGGTCAGCATCGACGAAAAGGAATTCACCCTCACCGTCTCCGAAAGCCGCCTGCTTGAAGCCCTGCTCAAGCAACCGGGCGAGCCGCTGGACAAACAGGAACTGGCGCAGATCGCCCTCGGCCGCAAGCTGACGCTGTACGACCGCAGCCTGGACATGCACGTCAGCAACCTGCGCAAAAAGATCGGCCCGCACCCCGACGGCCGCCCGCGCATCGTTGCCCTGCGCAGCCGTGGCTACTACTACAGCCTCTGATCGTCTGTCAGTTTTGTCAGGTCGGCGCGAAAACGTGTTTACCCAAGCTTTACACAGCGCTGACCGTCGCTGACCTTGATCTCCGTAATCTGTACTCATCCGGAACGTACCGGGAACGAGACAAAGGAGATTCACCATGCGCAAGACTCTTATCGCTCTGATGTTTGCCGCTGCCCTGCCGACCGTCGCCATGGCCATGCCACAGGATGGCGGCCCGATGGGTGGCCCGCTGGACGGCCCGCGCCATGGCGGTCAGATGCACGGCATGCACGGCAAAGGCCCGTACAGCCAGCTCGACTTGTCCCGCGAACAGCGCGAGCAGATCCGCAAGATCATGGGCGAGCAGATGCACGAGCGTAAACAGACGGTCGAAAAATACCTGGAGAAACTCTCGCCAGCCGACCAGAAAGCCATGAAGGACGAGATGGCGGCCAACCACAAGAAAGCCGAGTCTGATGTTCGCGCCGTGTTGAAACCGGATCAACAGAAGAAATTCGACGAGATCCAGAAGAAACAGGCCGAACGTCGCGCCGAATGGGCCGAGTTCAAAGCCTGGAAAGCGCAACAGCCGCAAAAGGCGCAATAATGTTCTAGCGTCACGCCCCGACCCAACGGCTCACCGCCGTTGGGTTTTCTTTGTTTGAGGATTTTCTGTGCGTTCATTGTTCTGGCGTATCCTCGCCAGCTTCTGGCTGGCCATCGCTCTGGTTGCAGGGCTTTCCATTCTGCTGGGGCACATGCTCAACCAGGACGCGTGGATCCTCAGCCGCCATCCGGGCCTCAACACCCTTGCCGCCGAATGGACGCAGACCTACGAAGCCCAAGGCGAAGACGCCGCCCAGGACATCCTCGAACAGCGCAAACGCCAGTACCACATCGACGTGCAAGTGCTGAATGAAAGCGGCGACCCGGTGGTGCGCGGCACCTTCCCCCGGCGCGCGGCAGCCTTCGAGGCGCGGCAGAACAACGATGACCGACGCCTGCCCTGGCGCCGTCTGACCGACGAATTCACCAGCGACAAAAGCGGCGACACCTACCTCTTCATCTACCGCATCCCGCACCCGGAACTCGACGCCTGGCACCGCGAAAGCCTGCTCTGGCCGTTGAGTGCACTGGGTATCGCGCTGGTGGTGCTGACCCTGTTCAGCCTGCTGGTGACGTTTTCCATCACCCGCCCGCTCAGTCGCCTTCGCGGCGCGGTGCATGACCTCGGCCAGACCACCTATCAACAGAACAGCCTGGCGCAACTGGCCAACCGTCGCGATGAATTCGGCGTGCTGGCCAACGACTTCAACCGCATGGGCGCCCGCCTGCAAAGCCTGATCGGCAGTCAGCGCCAATTGCTGCGCGACGTGTCCCACGAGTTGCGTTCACCGCTGGCACGGCTGCGCATCGCCTTGGCACTGGCGGAACGGGCGAGCCCCGAAGAACGGGAAAAACTCTGGCCGCGCCTGACCCGCGAGTGTGACCGGCTGGAAGCGTTGATCAGTGAAATCTTGGTGCTGGCGCGAGTCGATGCCGACAACGCCAGCGCCGAAGACGTGGATCTGAATGCCTTGCTCGCCACCCTGCAAAAGGACGCTCAATTGGGTTCGCCAGAGCAGACCGTGCGTCTGGAGGCCGAGCCGGCACTTAATCTGACAGGCTGGCCGACCATGATCGAACGAGCCGTGGACAACCTGCTGCGCAATGCCCAGCGCTTCAACCCGGTGGGGCAGTCGATTGAAATGCAGGCGTCACGTCAGGGTGAGCGGATCGTGGTCAGCGTGCGCGACCACGGGCCGGGGGTGCAGGCCGAGCATCTGAGCCAGCTGGGCGAACCGTTTTATCGGGCGCCGGGGCAGACCGCTGAGGGTCATGGCCTGGGGCTGGCGATTGCCCGGCGGGCAGCGGAGCGGCATGGCGGGACGCTGGTGCTGGCCAATCACCCGCAGGGCGGATTCGTGGCGAGTCTTGAATTGCCGCTCGTACCGGGGGCAGTTGTCCAACCATGAAACCAATGTGGGAGCGAGCCTGCTCGCGATAGCTTTTTGTCAGTCAATGGTGATGTGACTGGCTGCCCCCTATCGCGAGCAGGCTCGCTCCCACATTTATTTAGTGTGTCAGGCCTTTGCCGGCCAAGCGCTGACAAACTCCGCCAAATCAACCTTCTCCGCCACCCGCGGTTCTTTCTGCGGCGTGCCGAGGTACAGAAACGCAATCACCTCTTCGTCATCCGTCAGGCCCAAGCCCTTGGCGACATGTTTCGAGTAGGCCAGATCACCCGTTCGCCACACCGCGCCAATCCCCTGCGCGTAAGCCGCCAGCAGAATCCCGTGCGCCGCACAGCCTGCGGCCAGCAACTGCTCGGCCTTGGGGTATTTGACGTGATCCTGCAACCTGGCGATGACCACGACCACCAGCGGCGCCCGCAACGGGCCATTGCGGGCCTTGTCGATCATCGCTTCGGTGACTTCGCCTTCCTGCATTTGTGCAGCTTCGGCCAGCAACTCGCCCATCTGCTCACGCGCCGCGCCTTCGACGGTCAGGAAGCGATACGGCTGCAAATGGCCGTGATCCGGTGCGCGGGTCGCGGCGGCGAACAGCACTTCGCGCTGTTCGGCGGTGGGGGCCGGATCGATCAGTCGTGGAACGGAAACACGGTTGAGCAAAGCGTCGAGAGCCTGCATCGGCCACCTCCTGAAAAAAATGTCCGGCTATTCTAGCTGCAAGTGATCCAGACGCGTCGGTTTACATGCCTTGCACCGCAGGTAGAATGGCGCCCTTCCCACATCAGCCCGAGCGGACTTCATGGCGTTGCCGACCTTACGGATCATTGGTTTCATCATCGGCATCTTCCTGATCACCCTGGCCGTCGCCATGGTCGTGCCCATGGCCACCCTGGTGATTTTCGAGCGCACCGGCGATCTGCCGTCGTTCCTCTGGGCGAGCATGATCACCTTCGTCGCCGGCCTCGCGCTGGTGATTCCCGGTCGCCCGGAACACATTCACCTGCGCCCTCGCGACATGTACCTGCTGACCGTCAGCAGCTGGCTGGTGGTGTGCATTTTCGCCGCACTGCCGTTTTTGCTGACCCAGCACATCAGCTACACCGACTCGTTCTTCGAAAGCATGTCCGGCATCACGGCCACCGGGTCGACCGTGCTCAACCACCTGGACGACATGTCCCCCGGCATCCTGATGTGGCGCTCGCTGCTGCACTGGATCGGCGGCATCGGCTTCATCGGCATGGCGGTGGCAATCCTGCCGCTGCTGCGCATCGGTGGCATGCGCCTGTTCCAGACCGAATCCTCGGACCGCTCGGAAAAGGTCATGCCCCGCTCGCACATGGTGGCGCGGCTGATCGTGGCGGCCTACGTCGGCATCACGATTCTCGGCAGCCTGGCGTTCTGGTGGGCCGGGATGAGCCCGTTCGATGCGATCAACCACGCGATGTCAGCGATTTCCACCGGCGGGTTCTCGACCTCCGACCAGTCCCTGGCCAAGTGGACGCAACCGGCGGTGCACTGGGTCGCGGTGGTGGTGATGATTCTCGGCAGTCTGCCGTTCACCCTGTACGTGGCGACGCTGCGCGGCAACCGTCGGGCGCTGATCAAGGATCAACAGGTGCAGGGTTTGCTCGGCATGTTGCTGGCGACCTGGCTGGTGCTCGGCACCTGGTACTGGTGGACTACCAATCTGCATTGGCTGGACGCGCTGCGTCATGTGGCGCTGAACGTGACATCAGTAGTCACGACGACGGGATTTGCATTGGGGGACTACAGCCTGTGGGGCAATTTCTCGCTGATGCTGTTCTTCTATCTGGGCTTCGTCGGTGGCTGTTCCGGTTCGACGGCGGGCGGGATCAAGATCTTCCGTTTCCAGGTCGCCTACATTTTGCTCAAGGCCAACCTTAACCAGCTGATTCACCCACGGGCGGTGATCAAGCAGAAGTACAACGGTCACCGCCTCGACGAGGAAATCGTTCGTTCGATCCTGACGTTCTCGTTCTTCTTCGCGATCACCATCTGCGTGATCGCCCTGCTGCTGTCGCTGTTGGGCGTGGACTGGATGACCGCGTTGACCGGCGCCGCCAGCACCGTGTCCGGCGTAGGCCCGGGCCTGGGCGAGACCATCGGCCCGGCCGGCAACTTCGCCAGCCTGCCGGATGCGGCCAAGTGGATTCTGTCGTTCGGCATGCTGCTCGGCCGACTGGAGATCATTACGGTGTTTGTACTGTGTATTCCGGCGTTCTGGCGTCACTGATCGCCTTCGGCGCCTCCAGCAACCGCGCCCGGTAATCGCCGGGCGTGGTGTCGAACCAGCGACGGAAGGCGCGGAAGAAATTGCTCGGATCGGCAAACCCCAACAGATAGGCAATCTCCAGCAAGGTCATGCTCGGTTGCGCCAGGTATTGCTCGGCGAGTTCGCGGCGGGTGTCATCGAGCAACTGCTGAAAACTGGTGCCCTCCTCCTGCAAGCGTCGTTGCAAGGTACGCTGGGACAGGTGCAGGGTCTGCGCCACCGTGTCGCGCTTGGGTTCGCCCTGCGGCAGCAGGCGGCACAACACCTGACGCGCCTTGTGGGTCACGCGGCTTTCGGAAAAACGCGCCAGATACTCCCCGGCGAACCGGTCGTGCAGCAGCGCCATCGCCTCGTTGGCGGTGGGCAGTGGCGCTTCCATGTCGGCCCGTTCGAAGATCAGCGCGTCATACGGCGCGTTGAACACCAGCGGTGCATGGAAGGCTTGTTTGTAGGGTTCGAGATCATCCGGTTCGTCGCCCTGCACCAGCACTTTGCGCGGGTGCAGCGTGCGCCCGGTCAGCCAGCCGCACAGCGCGAGTGCGCAGGCCAGCGAAGCTTCGGCACTTTGCCGGGTGGGCGGTAGATGATCGCCGTGCACCGTCAGAATCAGCGCATAACCTTCATCGAGCAGGCGAAAACTCAGATCGGCACTTTCGGCGATGATCCGCTGATAACGCACCAGACGCTGAAAACCTTCCGCCAGCGTATTACTGGACATCAGTGCATAGCCCGCGACATGGAACGAAGCCGGCCGCACCACCTTGCCCATGTTCAGGCCGATCGCCGGATTCCCGGACAGCTCGACCGCCCGTTGCCAGAGTCGGGTCATGGAATCCTGTGGGAAGCGCGCGTCCGGATCCTCCAGCGCCGCGTAGTCGAGCCCCAGCTGTCTGAACAGAACCCGGCAATCCAGGCCGTCCATTTCCAGTGCCTTGACAATCCCCATCGCCCAGCTTGCAGATGTCGTTCGTTCGCTCATGGCGTTTTTTCTTGGATGACATGGTGAGCCGCATACTACGGCCGATTTCCCAAGGATAGTAAAGTGGCGCCGATTGTCACTGGCCGACGCCATTGATCACTCTAGACTCAAATAAGCTACCCGCCGAACAACTTGCAATCAGAACAATAGCCACAGAGATCGCAGTCGTGGAAACCCTCAAGCCTTTCAACAGCTTCGCCGAGTTCTATCCGTATTACCTCAGCGAGCACAGCAACAGCACCTGCCGTCGCCTGCATTTCATCGGCACGACGCTGGTGATCTTCATTCTCGCCCTGACCATCGCCAAGGGCGCCTGGCTGCTTTTACTTGCGTTGCCGCTGGCGGGCTACAGCTTTGCCTGGGTCGGCCATTTCTTTTTCGAGAAAAACCGCCCGGCCACCTTCCAGCACCCGTTCTACAGCCTGCTCGGCGACTTCGTCATGTACCGCGACATGATCCTGGGCCGCGTGCCGTTCTAGAAATTCCGACCAAGAGGATTGCCGATGAATGCCAATGCCCGTTTCACCCACATGAAGGACGGCACACCGGACGACTGGGCGATCATTGCGGCGGATTTCAGCGCCTATGCCCGTCAGTTGCCGGGCCGGATCATGGCCCACCTGAAACTGCTAGAAGGCGATTTCGGCGGTTTCCCGGTGGATCGCCTGACCCACTCGCTGCAAACCGCGACCCGCGCCTTTCGCGACGGGCGCGACGAGGAATACGTGGTCTGCGCCCTGCTCCACGACATCGGCGACACCCTCGGTTCCTACAATCACCCGGACATTGCCGCCGCCATCCTCAAGCCGTTCGTCAGTGCCGAGAACCTGTGGATGGTGGAAAAGCACGGGATCTTCCAGGGCTACTACTTCTTCCATCACCTGGGCATGGATCGGCACCTGCGCGAGCAGTTCAGCGAGCACCCGCAGTTTCTGGCGACCGCGGAGTTCTGCGCCAAATACGACGCGGCGGCGTTCGACCCCGAGTACGACACCCTGCCGCTGAGCTTCTTCGAGCCGATGATGGAAAGGCTGTTTGCCCAGCCGAAGAACTCGATCTACAAGGCGGCGATGGAAGAGCACAGCCCGGCCTGAATCGATTTGAAAACTCAGACCAGCTCGGCAACCTTCGCCGCTTTCAACTCGGCCTCTCGCGCCTGCGCATCGGCCAGGCGATACAACTCGATCGTGCCGTCCCAGTGCTCGATCAGCGCCGTACACGACTCCACCCAATCGCCACAATTGAGGTAATCCACCTCGCCGACCTTGCGGATCTCGGCGTGGTGAATGTGTCCGCAGACCACCCCGTGCAACTCGCGCTTCACGCATTCGTGGGCGATGGCTTCCTCGAAATCGCTGATAAAGCTGACCGCCGTCTTCACCTTGTGCTTGAGATAGGCCGACAGCGACCAGTAGCCGTAACCGTATTTCGCCCGCCAGTGATTGAGCCAGCGGTTGAGGGTCAGGGTGAATTCGTAGGCCGAATCGCCGAGGAACGCGAGCCAGCGGTGGTAACGGGTGATCACGTCGAACTGGTCGCCGTGAATCACCAGCAGATGCCGGCCATCGGCGGTGACGTGGACTGCCTCGTCGACCAGCTGGATGTTGCCCAGAATCAGTTTCGAATAGCGGCGCAGGAATTCGTCGTGGTTGCCGGTGACGTAGATCACCTCGGTGCCACGCTTGCTCATGGTCAGCAAACGGCGAATCACGTTGGTGTGCGCCTGGGGCCAGTACATGCCGCCGCGCAGTTTCCAGCCGTCGATGATGTCACCGACCAGGTAGATCTTGTCGGCGTGGTAGCCCTTGAGAAATTGCGACAGATGCTCGGCCTGGCAATCCCGCGTGCCCAGGTGCACGTCGGAGATCCACAGGGTGCGAACCCGTTGTTTACGGCTGGGTCTGGCGAGCTCGGCGCTGGTCATGGGCAACCCTCTGCGATGTTTTCGCCACTGTGCGCGCGCCCGGTTAATCGACCATGACAGGTGTGCGTCAGTCGTGTGACAAACGCGTCGCCCCTGTGCCGGTGTAGACTGGCGGCTCGCCCGGAGACCGCCATGCAACCGATCCTGACCCTGCGCCATTACAGCCACGACCTGATCGCCCACAGCCACGACCACGCACAACTGGTGTTCGGCCTGTCCGGCGCGCTGGATTTTGAAGTCGAAGGGCACGGCAGCCAGGTCTTGCAGCAGAGCTTCGTGGTGATCCCCGCCGGCGCGCATCACGCGTGCGGCAGTCCCAAGGGCAGCCGTTGTCTGGTGCTGGATGTGCCGGACGCACAATGGCTGACGCGCTCGCTGGGCAATCACGCCGATGCCAGCCGCCGTCTGCTGGACAACGCCGCGCGGTTGTCGCTGGATGCCGGGCAAGGTCAACTGGTCAACTGGCTGGCGAACAGTCCGGTGGACGATCCGTTGATTGCGCAACAGGGCGCGGTGTTGCTGCTGGCGAGCCTGAACCACGTGCCACCCGCCGAGATCGTCGCGCGCCGCCTGCCCTACGCGGCACTCGACGCGCACATCGAGCAGTACGCGGCCTATCCGCTGCAAGTGGCGGATCTGGCGCGTGTCGCCGGATTGTCCAGCGCCCGGTTGCATGCGCGGTTCGTCGCCGAATGCGGGCAAACGCCTATGGACTACATTCGCACTCGCCGGCTGCACAAAGCCGTGGCGCTGTTGCGCAACACCACGCTGCCCGTCGGTGAAGTGGCCAGCCGGGTCGGCTACAACTCGCAAAGCGCGTTCTCGGCCGCCGTCCTGCGTGAGTTCGGTACGTCTCCTACACAATTGCGACGCGAGGCTGACGACAAAAGTCGATAGCCTGCCGACAGACTTTTGCGCCGTGACACGCTTCAATGTGTGCCTGTAATGGTGTTTGGAAAAAGGACTGCAATGACTCCCCGTACCGCCCTCGGCGCCCTGCATATCGGCGCACTGATGTTCGGCCTGACCGGCGTCTTCGGCAAACTCGCGGCCGCAACGCCCGCCGTCATCGTGTTCGGGCGCGCCGCGTTTGCCGTGCTGGCCCTGGCGTTTTTCGCCCGCTTCGCCCAACAGGGCGGCTGGCAGAAACTGCAGGCCGTCGACTGGCGGCGCCTGGCCCTGAGCGGCGTGCTGCTGGCCGGGCATTGGGTGAGTTTCTTCATTGCGGTCAAGGTCGCGGGCGTTGCCATCGCGACCCTGGGTTTCGCCAGTTTCCCGGCCTTCACGGTGATCCTCGAAGGGCTGATCTTTCGCGAGCGCATCCGCATCAATGAAATCGTGCTGGTGGTGCTGGTCAGTGTCGGACTGGTGCTGGTGACCCCCGCCTTCGATCTGGCCAGCGGCGCGACCACCGGCCTGCTCTGGGCGATCCTGTCCGGCCTGCTGTTTTCCCTGTTGTCCCTGACCAACCGAGCCAGCTCAGGACGCATCCCGGCGGTGCAGGCAGCGCTGTGTCAGAACGTGGTGGTGGCGTTGTGTCTGCTGCCGGTGGCGGCGCCGCAACTGAGCGAAGTACGGGCCATCGACTGGTTGTGGATCGGTCTGCTCGGGGTGTTCTGCACCGGCGTCGCCCACAGTCTGTTCGTCGCCAGTCTCGCGGTGATCAAGGCGCGCACCGCCGCAGTGGTGTTTGCCATGGAGCCGGTGTACGGGATTACCGTGGCGTGGTTGCTGTTCGATGAAGATCCGACCCTGCGCATGCTGATCGGCGGCGTGCTGATCATCGTTGCGATCGTGGTGTCGAGCCGGCTGTCAGGCAGCAGCGACAAGAAAACCGTCGCGGCCGAAGCCGCCTCTCACTGAGTACGGTCGTTGTGGCCGAGGTCGCGGTCAGGGTCGATCCGGTCGCGCACCCGCTGCTTGAGCACCTTGGCTTCGGGGAAACCGCCGTCGGCCTTGCGTTCCCAGATCTGCACGTCGTTGCAGGTGATGTGGAATATCCCGCCGGTGCCCGGCACCAGTGACACTTTGCCAAGATCGTCGCCGAAGGTGCTGAGCAGTTCTTGCGCCAGCCACGCGGCGCGCAACAGCCACTGGCATTGCGTGCAATAGGTGATGACGATTTCCGGTTTTGTGACGGTCATGATTGCTGAAACTCCTGAGCCAGAGGGCGCCGCTATAATAGCCGGCTTTATCGCTCGCCCCGAGAATCACGATGCGTCGTCTTCTGATCTGCCTGCTGCTTGGTTTCCTCCCCCTGTTCGCTGGTGTCAGCGTCCATGCCAGTGAGACCACACGCCCGAAAGTCGGACTGGTGCTATCCGGTGGCGCGGCCCGTGGCCTGGCGCACATCGGCGTGCTCAAGGCGCTGGAAGAACAAGGCATCAAGATCGATGCGATTGCCGGCACCAGCATGGGCGCGGTGGTCGGCGGGCTGTACGCCTCGGGCTACAAGATTGACGAGCTGGAAAAACTCGCCCTGACCATCGACTGGCAGCAGGCATTGTCCGACGCCCCGCCCCGCAAAGACGTACCGTTCCGGCGCAAGCAGGACGACCGCGATTTTCTGGTGAAACAGAAGCTGAGCTTTCGCGACGACGGCAGCCTCGGCCTGCCCTTGGGCGTGATCCAGGGCCAGAACCTCGCGCTGCTGCTCGAAAGCCTGCTGGCCCACACCAGCGACACCCGGGATTTCGACAAACTGCCGATCCCCTTCCGCGCCGTGACCACCGACATCGCCAACGGCGAAAAAGTGGTGTTCCGCAAGGGCCATCTGCCCCAGGTGATCCGCGCCAGCATGTCGATCCCGGCAGTGTTCGCCCCGGTCGAACTCGACGGCAGATTGTTGGTGGATGGTGGCATGACCGACAACATTCCCCTCGATGTGGCGCGGGAAATGGGCGTCGACGTGGCCATCGTGGTCGACATCGGCACCCCACTGCGCAACCGCAAGCAACTGGTGACCGTGGTCGATGTGCTGAACCAGTCGATCACCCTGATGACCCGACGCAACTCCGAAGAGCAACTGGCGACCCTGCATCCCGACGACGTGCTGATCCAGCCGCCGCTGGCGAGTTTCGGTTCCACCGATTTCGGTCGCGGCCAGGAGATGATTGACGCCGGCTACCGCGCAACCCAGGCCCTGAACGTGCGCCTCGCGCGTCTCAAACCCGTGCAGTCGCAGGACGCCGAACTCAACGCTGCCCGCGCGCCGGGCCAGCGCACGCCGATCATCACTGCGATCAAGGTCGAGAACGACTCGAAAGTCGGCGATGACGTGATCCGCTATTACATCCGCCAGCATATCGGCGAACCGCTGGATCTGGGTCGCCTGCAAACCGACATGGGCACCCTGTACGGCCTCGATTATTTCGAGCAGGTGCAATACCGCGTGGTGCACAAGGGCGCGGATCACACGCTGGTGATCAGCGCGCGCGGCAAGCGCACCGGCACCGATTACCTGCGGGTCGGCCTCAGCCTGTCGGACGACATGCGCGGTGACAGCGCCTTCAACCTCGGCGCCAGTTACCGCATGAACGGCATCAACCGGCTCGGCGCGGAATGGCTGACCCGGGCACAGATCGGCGATAAACAAGAGTTATACAGCGAGTTCTATCAACCGCTGGACGTAGGCTCTCGCTACTTCGTGGCGCCTTATGCGTCGTTCGCCGCACAAAACGTCGACTCGGTGCTGGACAACGATCCGATCGCCCAGTATCGCGTCGAGCGCTACGGCTTCGGCCTGAATGTCGGCCGGCAGATCGGCAACAGCGGCGAAGTGCGTTTCGGCGTCGGCGAGGCTTGGGGCAAGGCCGATGTACGGATCGGCGATCAGGACCTGCCGAGCGAAAACTTCAACGAAGGGTTCTATGCGCTGAAGTACTCCTTCGACTCGCTGGACAACGTCTACTACCCCCACGAAGGCGAAGACATCGGCCTGACCCTGGTGCAGTTCGAGCCGAGCCTGGGTTCCGACACGCGCTACCGGCAGTGGGAATTCAAACTGGACAAGGCCATGAGCAGCGGCCCGGATACGCTGATCCTGGGCGGTCGTTACGGTCGAACGCTGGACGATGCCAACGTGGTGACCTCCAGTTTCCTGCTCGGCGGCGCCCGGCAACTGTCCGGTTTCCGCGAGGACGCCATCTCCGGGCAGAACGTCAGTCTGATGCGCGCGGTGTATTACCGCCGTCTCACCCCGCGCTCGTACCTGCCGCTGGACTTCCCGCTGTACGCCGGCGCCTCGCTGGAACGCGGCCGGGCGTGGAACAACGACAACGAGTTCGACAGTGGCTACATCAACGCCGCCAGCGTGTTCATCGGCTTCGATACGCCGCTGGGGCCGCTGAACTTCAGCTATGGACTGAACGATGCGGATGAGCAGGCGGTGTACCTGAACCTCGGGCAGACCTTCTGACGGCGCTCAGCGAATCCCCGCCAACAGCGTGCGCGCCGTTTGCCTGAGGGGTTCGTCGGCTTCCTTGAGCAGTTCGTTGAGCAAGGCAATGGCGCTGTCGAGATCGCCGTCGTCGATGCAGGTCTGGGCCTGTTCGAGTTTGCCGGCGTTTGCGGCGTCCGAGGGTTCGGATTCCGGCGCCTGCAGCTCCAGTGGCTCCAGCGAGAGCGACGTGCCGGGATCGCCAAATTCGTTGAGAAAGTCCTCGTCCAGCGGCTGCGCTTCCGGCTCGGCGATCCATTCCAGTTCGGCGGTTTCAGCGTCGTCGGGCAGGGTTTCCGGCAGTTCGAAATCCTGTGGCAGTACCTGCAGATCGGAGCCGAGCGTTGATGGCGCCTGTTCAGGTGCGTCGGTGGTGGAGCGAGTCTCCTCAAGATCCCAACTCGACGCCATCGAGAGCTGATCCAGGTTCAGTTCGAAATTGTCTTCGGGTTCCGGCTCCACAGGGGGTTCGATCGGCAGCGCAGCAATCACCGGAGCCGCTGCCGCCAGAGGTGCGGCGCTGGCCAGTTTCGGGTAGCGGGCGCGAATCTCCTGCAAGCGCTGATCCTCGACCCCGAGCTGGCGCAGGCGGTTTTCCTGCTCGTCATAGATCGGCGTGTCGCCCTGCCGCCCCAGCACTTCAAGCAACTGCACGCCAAGGTCGATGCGCTCCGGTTCCCGCTGCAACGCATCGCGCAACAGACCGGCAGCCTCGCCCAAGCGTCCGTAGGCCAGATAAATGCCGACCGCTTCCAGCACATCACCGTTGGCGTGTTCCTCGCGATGTTCGACAGCACTGTGAACGGCACTCGGCTGCATCGGTTCGGCGTCGTCGACCGGGGGTTCGTTTCGAACCGGCAGGAACGGTGTCGGCGCCTCAGCCCCTTGTTCCTGCTGGCGGTGCCGACGCACATACAGCCCTGCCACCAGCAATCCCAGTACCAGCAGCAGTCCGCCGAGCAGCGGCCAGTTGAGTGAATCCTCCGGGGACTCAACCGGGGCAATGACCGGCGCAGGCACAGGCGCCACGGGTGCGACAGGTGCCGGCGGCGCCTGTTGCACTTCAATCAGATGGGCCTGCAAATCACCGAGCTGTTTCTTGCCGTCAGCGATCAGCACTTCCTGCGCCTGAAGCTTCACGTTCAATGCATCGATGGTTTTTTGCAGTTGCTGGTTCTGCAGAATGCTCGCCGCCAGTTGCTCGGCCTGCGCGTCGGCGACCGGAGCCGGTGGCTGCACCGGCGCAGCAGGTTTGGCCGGCGTAGTTGCGGTGGGAGTCTCGGGGGTCGGGAATTCCGAGGATTGCGCGCGCGCCGTCGGCTCGTCGGTGGCCGGAACAATTCCCGGTGAGCCCGGCGGGTCGATCAGCACGGTGTATTCGCGCAGCAGGTGGCCGTTGGGCTGATCGAGCTGCACCAGGAAATTCAGAAAGGGTTCGTTGACCGGTTTGGTCGAAGTCACCCGGATCATGTTGCGATTGCCGCGCAGGATCGGGGTGAACTTGAGGTTGTTGAGAAAGAACACGCGCTCGACGCCGGCGCGGCCAAACTCGTCCGCCGAGGCCAGACGAACCGCCAGTTCGCTTTCGCTGACGCCCCCGACATCCACCAGCGCGATGTCAGCCTTGAGCGGCTGATTGAGGGCTGAATGCACGGTGATGTCACCGAGCCCCAGCGCCAATGAGGCGGTGGACCAGGTGAGAACACCGGCCACCAGCAGCGAGTTGGCGCAACGCTTTACCACGTGCCGACTTCCGAGCATGAGCATCCCTTGAATAAGCAAAACCGACTTCTATGCGTTCGCACATCCGGTACGAACACGATATTGCCCAGTAGTTCTTATAGTCCGCCCAGCGCGATCTCTCAAAAAAACGGCACGCGGTTATGCCTCAAGACTTTTCCAGGTTAGCCAGAATGTGCCCGTGAACCCGCATGCAGACCTTCAGATCCGCCTCGTCGACGCCTTCGAACAATTCCTTGCGCAATTGTGTTGCGATGGTTTCGATCTGCTCGATCAGCGGCAAGGCCGGTGCGCACAGCACGATTTTTTTCGCCCGGCGGTCTTCCATCACGGACTGGCGTTGCACCAGGCCCTGGCTTTCCAGGCTGTCGAGCAGACGGGCCAGGGTCGGCCCTTCGACGCCGACGCTCTGCGCCAGCTCCCGCTGAGTCGGCGCCTCTTCGAAACGCGCCAGATGCAGCAGCACCAGCCAGCGTGCCTGGGACAAGCCCAGACCGGCCAGCCGGCGATCCAGTTCGGCACGCCAGCCACGGGACATCTGGGCCAATTGCATGCCAAAACGGTGTTGATCGGTTAACGGCATAAAACACTCATGATTAGACTGAACAAATAGAGAAAAACTAATTATTAGTCAGCTAAGCATGACATTTGGCTATAGGCAAGAGGCGTCCTGTACTGAATCGTTACATCGGTATAGCGGTTGGCACAAACGCCCTCTCACATTTCAAACTCGGATTGCAGCGCAGCCCGTACGCAATACAGCACACCTTCAGGCACTCGACCGGCAAACAGCTCGGCCACTTCGGCGACCGACGGCAACTCGCCTTCGCCGTCGAGGAAAGCATCCTGCACTTCGCCCATCAGGTCTTCCGGCAGATCCAGCGCCTGTTCCAGCGACAGCTGCTGCTTGCCGATGGCTTCGGCGAGCATGGCGTAGACGTTCTTTTCCGAGCACTGCAATTGACCGGAGATCTGCAACGGCGTCATGCCGGCGCGGGCCAGGGTGATCAGTTCGTGACGCACGTCGGCCACCACTTTCGGCGCCTCGGCCTCGCCGCCGAGCACTTCGAGGAAGGCCTCGCCGTAACGCTCCAGCTTGCGCGCGCCGACGCCGCTGACCCGGGCCATGTCCGCCAGCGAGGTCGGCTGGCTGCGGAGCATTTCCAGCAGGGTCGAGTCGGGGAAGATGACGTACGGCGGCACGCCGTGTTCTTCCGCCAGTTTGCGCCGCAGGGCGCGCAAGGCTTCCCACTGTTCGCGTTCTTCGCCGCGCACCAGTTGACTGGCCGGGCTCTTGCTGCCGCTCTTGGCGGTGATCTGTGGTTTGAGGTCGCGGCGCAGTTCAAGGGTCACTTCACCCTTGAGCAAAGGCCGGCAGGTATCACTCAATCGCAGGCCGCCATAGCCTTCGTGATCGACATCCGCCAGACCACGGGCCACCAACTGACGGAACAGCGAGCGCCATTCGCTCTCGCTCAGCGCCTTGCCGACGCCGTACACCGACAGGTGCTGATGGCCGAAACTGCGGACCTTTTCGTTGTCCTTGCCCAGCAGCACGTCCACCAGATGGCCGACGCCATAACGCTGGCCGGTGCGGTAGATCGCCGACAGCGCCTGACGCGCAGGCTCGGTGGCGTCCCAGGTCTGCACGCCGTCGGTGCAGTTGTCGCAGTGACCGCACGGCTCGGGCATGTCTTCGTCGAAGTAGGCCAGCAGCGCCTGACGGCGGCAGCGGGTTTCTTCGCAGAGCGAGAGCATGGCGTCGAGCTTGTGCTGCTCCAGACGCTTGTGGCTCTCGTCGCCTTCGGAGTTCTGCAGCATCTGCTTGAGCATCACCACGTCTTGCAGACCGTAGGCCATCCACGCGTCCGCCGGCAGGCCGTCACGGCCGCCACGTCCGGTTTCCTGGTAATACGCCTCAAGGGATTTCGGCAGGTCGAGGTGAGCAACGAAGCGCACGTTGGGTTTGTCGATGCCCATGCCGAACGCCACGGTGGCGACCATGATCAGGCCTTCCTCGTTGAGGAAGCGTTTCTGGTGATAGGCACGCAGATCGTTGGGCAGACCGGCATGGTACGGCAGCGCCGGGAAACCCTGCTCGGTGAGAAACGCGGCCACCTCTTCCACCTTCTTGCGCGACAGGCAGTAGACGATGCCGGCATCGCTGCGCCGCTCGGCCAGGAACGCCAGCAACTGCTTGCGCGGCTGCTCCTTGGGCACGATGCGGTAGAAGATGTTCGGCCGGTCGAAACTCGAGAGGAAACGCTCGGCATTCTGCAGGTGCAGGCGGGTGACGATTTCTTCGCGGGTACGCTTGTCGGCGGTGGCGGTCAGGGCAATGCGCGGCACGTCGGGGAACATTTCCGCCAACTGCCCCAGTTGCAGGTATTCCGGGCGGAAGTCATGGCCCCATTGCGATACGCAGTGCGCTTCGTCGATGGCGAACAGGGCGATGTTCAAGCCTTGCAGGAACGACAGCATGCGCGGCTGCACCAGCCGCTCCGGCGCCAGATACAGCATTTTCACTTCGCCGCGCTTGATCCGGTTGGCGAGGTCGCGCTGTTGTTCGGCGCTCAGGGTGGAGTTCAACGCCGCGGCGGCCACGCCCAGCTCTTCGAGGGTGGCGACCTGATCATCCATCAGCGCGATCAGCGGCGACACCACCACCGCCAGGCCATCGCGCAGCAGCGCCGGCACCTGGAAGCACAGGGACTTGCCACCGCCGGTCGGCATCAGCACAAGGGCATCACCGCCACTGGCCACGCGCTCAATGATTGCACCCTGACGGCCACGGAAACTGTCGTAGCCGAAGATGTCCTTGAGGACGCGTTGAGCCTGTTCGAGCATAAAAACTCCAAAAATCCACCGAAACATCCCTGCACAGGCTGGTTCAAGACAGCCGAGGCTGCTTTAAACAAAACGTAAGCGTGCATTGCATGCGCCGTACATAATCAGCCGCGACACCGGCAGGGATCGCAAAGCGCGGCAGTATACCCGAGCCCTCCCCGGCAAAGGGCACCGCCGATAAGAAGCTTGTGCGGGCAAATCTGCCGTGCGGCTGGCTTGAGGGCTCAAGAAGGC
The DNA here is from genome assembly GCF_059492145.1 of Pseudomonas sp. Pseusp21. Classification (NCBI taxonomy): domain Bacteria; kingdom Pseudomonadati; phylum Pseudomonadota; class Gammaproteobacteria; order Pseudomonadales; family Pseudomonadaceae; genus Pseudomonas; species Pseudomonas sp. Pseusp21. The sequence continues at coordinate 5,389,991 of NZ_CP168520.1, read as the reverse complement.
CTAGAATTCCCGCATTGTTTATTCCCCCAAGGTAGCCCTTTAATGTCCTTCGCCGAGCAACTAACCCGCCTGCAAGTCTTCCTCGACGCCGACGAGCTGCATGAAGAGGCGCTGGACTACGTGGCCGCTCACGGTTACCTGACCGCGCTGTCGATCTGCGCCGAAGACGTGCCGGAGCGTGAATGGATCGACGCCCTGTTCGCCGAAGAGCCGCATTACAGCAGCGAAGCGCAGCGTGAAGAGATCGAAGCCACGCTGATCGGACTCAAGGCCCACATCGCCCGCCAACTGGCGTCGGACGAAGAATTCGAGCTGCCATGCGAACTGGACCTGGGCGACGACCCGGACGATTCCGAACTGCGCGGCTGGTGCATCGGCTTCATGGAAGGCGTGTTCCTGCGCGAAGCGGCCTGGTTCGAAACCGCCGAAGAAGAAGTCAGCGAAATGCTCCTGCCGATCATGGTCGGTTCGGGCCTGTTCGACGAACAGCCCGAGTTCGAAGACATCGCCAAGGACGCCAACCTGATGGACGACATGATCGTGCAGATCCCGGAAGCCCTGACCGCGCTGTACCTGCTGTGCCAGGCGCCCGACGAAAAACCGGCGATCCTCAAGCCACGTCACCACTAAGATCCGGCCTATGGACAATCCCATAGGCAACCGCTCCCTGATGTTGCGCTACATCCTGCTGGCCATCGGCTGGCTGAGCGTGGCATTGGGGGTGATCGGGATTTTCCTGCCTGTTCTCCCCACTACCCCCTTCCTGCTGCTGGCAGCCGCCTGCTTCGCCCGCAGCTCTCCGCGTTTCTATCAATGGCTGGTCGAGCATCCCCGGCTCGGGCCATGGATCCGCGATTACCTGGATGGCAACGGCATTCCGCTCAAGGGCAAGGTCTACGCGATCGGGCTGATGTGGGCGAGCATTCTGTTCTCGTGCTACCTGGTGCCGCTGCCTTGGGCCCGGGGGTTCATGTTGACCAGCGCGGTGCTGGTGACGGTTTATATCTTGCGGCAGAAGACGTTGCGCAAATCCTGACAAGGGGCGATGGCGCAACTCAGTCCTTTCAACCTGACACCCAGTTGAATCATGTTTAAGAACATGTCCGCAAAGCCACGCAACCTTGCGCCTTTGCCTACGCATCCGCCAGAATCCGCCGGCTTGTGCGCCTTGGGGGCGGGTTCTATTGTTTGGCGGTCGCTGAAAAACAGCGATCGGGTTTAGCAGCCCGGTTAACTTCAAGGCACGTTGGTGTCGCCAATGTTTTTTATGGCGGCTGACGTGGGGCACTTCGGTGCGCCGGGATCCTTGAGCCTGGTCTGCTAACCCGCGTTCAGCCGCCACCCTCTTCGTTTAGCAGCGATGGATGACGGCTCCATTTCTCAAGGAGCTTCACAATGATCAAACCTACGCCAAACCCGCCGGAAGTCGATTCGACATCCCCCTACGAAACCCTCGATTCGAAGAAATTCCACGAAGCCGCCGAACGCGCCCTCGATCACTACCTCAATCCGCTGCTCCCCCGCAAACCGCTGCTCAAACCCAACACCCGCTACCTCATCGCCCCCGGCATCGACAGCGAAGAACTGCTGGCCGATGCCTGCGAAACCCTGACCTCGGCCAAGATCATGGCCAATGACTTCGCCGGGCTGGTGGACGGCCCGCAGCGGCATGTGTTGCTGGGGATTGCGCAGTTGATCATGTTGGGGGAGCTGGCGGTGAATCGGGCGCTGGATAATCTGGAGTTGAAGGCTGAGGCGTCCGCTGTAGCCTGATCGCCGCCTGATCGTTCCCACGCTCTGCGTGGGAATGCCTCAATGGACGCTCTGCGTCCGCTGTTTGGGACGCGGAGCGTCCCGGGCTGCATTCCCACGCGGAGCGTGGGAACGATCTACGCGCAAAGAAAAACCCGCCGTCCCGTTTGATCGGGGCGGCGGGTTTTGTCGTTTCAGCGTTCAGATCAAACCGTATCCACCTTCAACGAATGATCATTGAGCATGCCGTTGATGATGGTCGCCGTGTCGTGCCCGCTGGCAATCAGACCACCCGCCCCCGGTGTCACCCCGTAGTGGCTGGCCAGGTTGACGCCGGCCAGGTCGATGGTCTGGTTCGGCGTGGCGCCGGCCATGGCGCTGACGTCGATGCTGGTCATGAGCGAGGCGCCGCTGCCGGTGACGGTGAAGTGCAGGTAGTCATCCAGTGACGCCGACGTGCCGTTTTCACCTTGCAGCAGTTGCGACAGGTCGAGCTTGTCGGTGCCGGGGGTGAAGTCGGTGACGAGGTCGTGACCGCTGTTGCCCTTGAGCCACTGGAAGGTGTCAGCGCCCGGCCCGCCGGTGAGGGTGTTGTTGCCCATCCCGCCGATCAGCAGGTCATCGCCCCCGCCGCCATTGAGGATGTCGTTGCCCAGGCCGCCGTTGATCACGTTGTTATTGTTGTCGCCGGTGAGGGTGTCGTTGAAGTTCGAGCCGACGAGGTTTTCGATGCCGGTCAGGGTGTCCGTCCCGGCGCCAAGGGTGTTTTGCGCACCGAGCAGGCCGAGGTTGACCGTCACCCCGGCGGTCGCATGGGCGTAGCTGGCGGTGTCGATGCCGGTTCCGCCGTCGAGCAGGTCGTTGCCCGGGCCGCTGTAGAGCAAGTCGTTGCCAGCGCCGCCGTGCAGTTCGTTGTTGCCGGAGCCTGCGGTCAGCACGTCGTTGCCGTCGCCGGCGTTGATGATGTTGTCGCCGGTGCCGGCCACCAGTACGTCATCGCCCGAGGTGCCGGTGAGGGTGTGGCCGTCCTGATAGCTGATGGTCACGTTCGCCGTGTCGCTGCCGCCGTGGTTGTCGTTGGCGGTGTAGGTGCCGTGGTAGTCCGGGGTGATGTCGTGGGCCCCGGCGTAGTTGAGGGTCATGGTCAGCTGATAGTTTTCCGCCGCGTTGACGTTGTTGCCCGTGGTGTTGCTGATGTTGGTGATGTGGATCTGGTAGACGCCGTCGGACGTCGCTGTCAGGGTCTGGCCGTCCGCAAGGGCGATGTACGCGCCGCCGTTGATCGAGTACTCCATGGTGATGTGACCGGCCGCCAGGTTGTGGTCAAGGTTGAGGGTTTCACCCTGGCGCAGGTTGACGGTGATGCGGTCTTCATCGTTGGCGTTGGTGTTGGTCACCGCACCGAGGTAACCGCTGACCACCAGCACGGCGGTCATGGTCGCGGCGTTGGCGCTGAACGAATTACGCACGTTGGCCAGGTTCTGGTTGGCGGCGGTGTTGGCGTTGGTGCCGGTGAAGCTGATCGCCCCGCTGCCGGTGAAGTCTGCCGATCTGGAGATCCAGCCGGTGTTGAACGAGGTCGGCGTGGCGTTGAGGGTGTCGCCGTTGGGGTCGGTGTCGTTGGCCAGCAACAGCTCGCCCGGCACCACGATGTTGCCCGACAGCACGTTGGTGATGATGTGATCATCCGCCGCCACCGGAGGCGCGTTGGGGATCACTTTCACGGTCAGCGTCGAGCTGGCGAGGTCGCCGTCGTTGTCGCTGAGGGTGAAGCCAATGTTCTCGGTGATCACCACGGCGGTGGTTTTTTGCGAGGTGTAGCTGTAGTCGCCGGTGTCGAGGTTGACCACCAGGGTGCCGCTATTGTTGGTGGCGATACTCAGAGTGTTGTTCACCGTGTTGAACGTGCCGTGGTTGACGCCGCCGCTGGCGACCAGTGAACCCTGACCGCCGTTGGCTTTCGGGTCATAGGTGTAAGTGGTGCCGTCGACCACGATGGATTTGATGAACCCGCCATCGGCGCCGAACGTGCCGCCCTCGCCGATCAACGAACCGGTGACCGGCGCCCCTTCGACGGTGCCGGACAGCACCGAGTTGAGCTGGTTGAGGTCGGTGACCACCACCGCGTTGGTGTTGGTGTGCGTGATGCCGTCATACGCCAGCGGATCGAGGTTGGCGTTGCTCACGCCGCTGCCCAGGCCGATCGCGTAGTTCTTGATGTTGTTGGCATCGAGGAACGCCTTGAGCGTCGCTTCGTCGGCGGTGCCGATGTCACCCTCGTTGGGTTTGCCGTCGGAGAAGAAGTAGCCGACGTTTTGCGCCCCGGTGAGTTTGCCCGAGGTGTTGAACGCGTTGTACATGGTCGCCACGGCCGCATCGTAGTTGGTGCCGCCGCCCGCGCTGAGCCCGGCCAGAAGGGTCTTGGCCGTCGCGACATCGACCCACACCGAAGTGCGGTCGGTGGCGTTGCTGCTGAAGGTGACGAGCTGCACTTTCACATCGCCCAGATCGTCGTACTTGTCGAGCAAGGCACCGATCGCCTGCTTGGCCAGCTCCAGCCGCGACAGGCCCGGCACGCCAGAGGCGTCGGCCATGCTGCCGGAGATGTCGAGGACGATGAGGATGTTGGAGTCAATCTCCACCGCCGCCACCGAACGATCCGACGCTACCGCTTTTGGCACGTCGTCGACGATGTTGACCACGATGGTGCTGGTGGTGCTGTTGCCCAGCGCATCGGTGGCTTTGTAGGTAAAGCTTTCGCTCAGGGTGTTCGGTCCGTCGTTGGCGTTCGGCGTGGTTTTCGGCGCCGAGGTCAGGGTGTAGGTGTAGGTGCCGTCGGCGTTGAGCTGGATCTGCCCGTAAGTGCCGGTGGCGCTGCCGACGAGGGTGTAGGTGATCGCCCCGCTGCCGCCGCTGACCGAACCGACCAGCGTGCCGGTCGCGGTTTCGCCGGTGTTGCTTGGGGCGCTGCCGGTGACCGTGCCGGGGGCCAGGTCTTGCCCGTCCTTGGTCAGGTCGAGGGCTTTTTCGTAGACGGTCACGTCCTGATCGGTCGAGGCCACGAGTTTGCTGTCGGCGACGTTGACGGTGATGGTGGTGGTGCTTTCGTCGCCGTCACTGTCGCGGATGGTGTAGGTGAAGGTGTCGGTGGCGCCCGGCGGGCTCACCGAGTTCGGGTTGCTGTGATAGACCGCGTTGCCGGCCGCATCGAGGGTCAGGTAACCGTAGTTGCCGTTGATGTTGCTGTTGAGGCCGCCGATGGCCGAGGTCGCGGTGTTGCCGCCGGCGCGCACGCCGACCACGATCGCCGCGCCATCTGCGCCGCTGATGTCATTGCCCAGCACGCTGATGTTGACCGTGCCGCCCTCCGCCACCGAGCCGGTGTCGGGTTTGGCAGTCGGCAGGTCGTCGATGATGTTGACGTTGATCTGCCCGGTCGCAGTGCTGCCGTCGGTGTCGGTCGCCACCACGTTGAAGTTCTCGGTGATGCTGTTGGCGCCGTTGGCGTTCGGGTGGGTTTCGTTATCCACCAGGGTGTAGCTGTAACTCACCACGCCGGTGGTCGGGTTGTAACCGGTGATGGTCAGCGTGCTGCCCAGCGGGGTGACGGTCGATTGCGGGAAGCCGGCGGCCACGCCGTTGGTCATCACGGCGATGCCGCCCACGGTCAGGGTTTGCAGACCGTCGAGCGCGGTGACGGTGAAGGTGCCGCTCTGGGTCAGCGCCGGGGTGTCGGGACTGGTGCCGTCGCTGAGGTTTTTCTCGTAAACGGTCAGCTCGCCGCCATACACGTCGAGACCGTTGAGGACCACCGGATCGTCGTTATTGTGAATGTTCAGCACCAGGTTGGCGGTGCTGGTGTCGCCATCGGCATCGGTCAGGGTGTAGGTGAAGGTCTCGGTGCCGTTGCCACCGCCGTGCAGATTCTTGAAGTCTGCATCGTTGGTGTTCAGCGTGTAGGTGTAGGTGCCGTTGGCATTGAGCACCAGGGTGCCGTAAGTGCCGGTGAAGGTGCCGGGGGTGATCGGGCCGGCATTCGGACCGGTTGCCACCACGTCGGCGCCCTGCACGTCGTTGGTCAGCACGTTGCCGTTGAGGGTCAACTGGGTTTCCGACGCGGTGCTGGCGTTGCTGTCGTTGATCGCCTTCGGCACGTCATCGACGATGCTGACCACGAGGGTGCTGGTGACGACGTTGCCCAGCGAATCGGTGGCCTGGTAGGTGAAGGTTTCGGTCAGGGTGTTGGCGCCGTCGTCGGCGTGCGGGGTGGTGCTGGCCGGTGAGGTCAGGGTGTAGGTGTACGTGCCGTTGGGGTTGAGCACGATCTGCCCGTAGTTGCCGGTGGCGCTGCCGACCAGCGCATAGCTGATCGCACCGACCGCGCCGGTGACCGAGCCGACCAGCGTGCCGGACGCGGTTTCCCCGGTGCTGGTCGGATCGCTGCCGGTGACCGTGCCAGGAGCCAGATCCTGGCCGTCCTTGGTCAGATCGAGGGCTTTTTCGTAGACGGTGACGTCGGTGTCGCTGACCGCGCACAGTTTGCTGTTGTAGACGTCGATGGTAATGGTGGTGGTGCTTTCGTCACCGTCGGAATCGCGCACGGTGTAGGTGAACACATCCACCGCGCCGGGGCCGCTGACGGCATTCGGGTTGCTGTGATAGACCGCGTTGCCGTTGGCGTCGAGGGTCAGGTAGCCGTAGGTGCCGTTGATGTTGCTGTTGAGGCCGCCGATGGCAGAGGTCGAGGTGTCGGAACCGGCGCGCACGCCCACTACTGCGCCACTGGCTGCCGGGCCGTCGGCGCCGCCGATGTCGTTGTCCAGCACGTTGCCGCTGACGGTGCCGCCCTCCTGCACCGACGTCGCGTCGGGTTTGGCGGTCGGCAGGTCGTCGATGATGTTGACGTTGATTTGCCCGGTGGCGGTGCTGCCGTCGGTGTCCGTCGCCACCACGTTGAAGTTCTCGGTGATGCTGTTGGCGCCGTTGGCGGTCGGATGGGTTTCGTTATCCACCAGGGTGTAGCTGTAGCTGACAACGCCCGTGGCCGGGTTGTAACCGGTGATGGTCAGCGTGCTGCCCAGCGGAGTGACGGTTGATTGCGGAAAGCCGGCCGCGACGCCATTGGTGATCACGGCAATGCCACCCACGGTCAGGGTTTGCAGACCGTCGAGGGCGGTGACGGTGAAGGTGCCGCTCTGGGTCAGCGCCGGGGTGTTGGGGCTGGTGCCGTCGCTGAGGTTTTTTTCGTAGACGGTGAGTTCGCCGCCGTTAACGTCGAGGCCGTTGAGGTACACCTGATCGTCGTTGTTGTGGATGTTCAACACGAGGTTGGCGGTGCTGGTGTCGCCGTCGGCATCGGTGATGGTGTAGGTGAAGGTTTCAGTGCCGTTGCCGCCGCCGTGCAGGTTTTTGAAATCCGCATCGTTGGTGTTCAGCGTGTAGGTGTAAGTGCCGTTGGCGTTCAATACCAGGGTGCCGTAAGTCCCGGTGAAGGTGCCGGCGGTGATCGGGCCGGCATTCGGGCCGGTTGGTACACGGTCAGCACCTTGCACGTCGTTGGTCAGGACGTTGCCGCTCAAGGTGAGGTTGGTTTCCGACGCGGTGCCGGCGTTGCTGTCGTCCACGCCTTTTGGCAGGTCGTCGACGATGTTCACGTCCAGTGTCGCGTTGGCGGTGGTGCCGTTGTCATCGACCACGGTCACGGCGAATTGCTCGTTGAGCACATTCGCGCCGTTGGCATTCGGGTGCGCTTCGTTGTCGACCAGGGTGTAGCTGTAGCTGACGACGCCGGTGGCGGCGTTGAAGCCGGTGATGGTCAGCGTGCTGCCCAGTGGCGTGGTCACCGATTGTGGGAAGCCAGCCGCCACGCCATTGGTGACTACGGCAATGCCGCCGATGGTCAGCGTGGTGACGCCATCCAGCGCGGTGATGGTGAAGGTGCCGCTTTGGGTCAGGGCTGGCGCATCGGGGCTGCTGCCGTCGCCGAGGTTTTTTTCGTAGACGGTGAGTTCACCGCCATTCACGTCGAGGCCGTTGATGATTACCGGGTCGTCGTTGTTGTGGATCTGCAGCACGAGGTTGGCGGTGCTGGTGTCGCCGTCAGCATCGGTGATGGTGTAGGTGAAGGTTTCAGTGCCGTTGCCGCCGCCGTGCAGCGCTTTGAAATCGGCGTCGCTGGTATTCAGCGTGTAGGTGTAAGTGCCGTTGGCGTTCAGCACCAACGTCCCGTAAGTCCCGGTGAAAGTGCCCGCCGTGATCGGGCCGGCGTTGTCGCCGACAGGCACGCGGTCGGCGCCCTGCACGTCGTTGGTCAGGACGTTACCGCTCAACGTGAGGTTGGTTTCCGAAGCGGTGCCGGCGTTGCTGTCGTCCACGCCTTTTGGCAGGTCATCGACGATGTTCACGTCCAGCGTGCCGTTGGCGGTGGTGCCGTTGTCATCGACCACGGTCACGGCGAATTGCTCGTTGAGCACATTCGCGCCGTTGGCATTCGGGTGCGCTTCGTTGTCGACCAGGGTGTAGCTGTAGCTGACGACGCCGGTGGCGGCGTTGAAACCGGTGATGGTCAGTGTGCTGCCCAGTGGCGTAGTCACCGATTGTGGGAAGCCTGCGGCTACACCGTTGGTGACCACGGCAATGCCACCGATGGTCAGCGTGGTGACGCCGTCCAGCGCGGTGATGGTGAAGGTGCCGGTCTGGGTCAGGGCTCCCGAATCCGGGGCGCTACCGTCGCCGAGGTTTTTCTCGTAAACGGTGAGTTCACCACCCTCGACGTTCAACCCGTTGATGACCACAGGATCGTCGTTGTTGTGGATCTGCAGCACGAGGTTGGCGGTGCTGGTGTCGCCGTCGGCATCGGTCAGGGTGTAAGTGAACGTCTCGGTGCCATTGCCACCGCCATGCAGATTCTTGAAGTCCGCATCACTGGTATTCAGCGTGTAGGTGTAGGTGCCGTTGGCATTCAGCACCAACGTGCCGTAAGTGCCGATGAAGGTCCCGGGGGTGATCGGGCCGGCGTTTTCGCCGACAGGTACGCGGTCGGCGCCCTGCACGTCGTTGGTCAGGACGTTGCCGGTCAGGGTCAGTTGGGTCTCTGATGCCGTGCCATTGTTGTCATCGAACGCTTTCGGCACGTCGTCGGTGATGTTGACGTCCAGCGTGCCGGTGGCGGTGTCGCCATTGCTGTCGCCGGCGATCACGGTGAATTGCTCGCTGAGGTTATTGGCACCGTCGCCCGCCGCGTGGGTTTCGTTGCCGTTGAGGGTGTAGCTGTAACTGACCGTGCCGGTGGCCGGGTTGTAGCCGGTGATGGTCAGGGTGTTGCCCAGTTGCGTGGTGATCGATTGCGGGAAACCGATCGGCACGCCTCCGACGATCACATTGATGCCGCCGATGCTCAGGCTGCTCAGACCGTCCGGCGCCGACACCGTGAAGCTGCCGGTCTGGGTCAGCGCGCCAGGGTTGGCGGCGGAACCGTCGGGCAGATTGGCTTCGTTGAGATTCAATTCGCCACCGGCAACAGACAGCCCGGTGAGTGTGACCGGATTGTTGACTGGCGGTGGTGGTGGAGCGATCGGCGCGGTGTCGTCACCGTTGTTGATCACCGCGTTGTGGCGTTCTTCGGGAAACTCGGGAATGCCATTGAAACCGGCGGTGGGGAAACCGATGACCGGATCGACCCGGCCCGCCACTTCAGTCAACAACACGAAACTGTGGCCGCCACCCAGCGCGCCCGGCGCACCACCGGTGGCTCCGGGGCCCGCCGCCGTCGCTTCGGCGGTTTGGGTCGGGTCATCGCCAGCGGCAATGGCTTTCTGGATCTGTTCGACGTCGGTCAGTTGCGACTCGCTCGGGGTCACCGCTTCCGGTGCATTGACGTGGGCCGCCTGATCGGCGAGCAACTGGCCGGTCATGGTCAGGCTGCTGTCGCGGCCGAGGGTCAGTTCCTGGCCGTTTTGCAGATGAACGGCAACCGCCCCCTGCGCCCCGGTGATCAATTGATCCCCTGCAAACAGCCGATCGCCTTCGACCAGTGCGCGACGAGAGCCGTCCGCCGACTGAGCGAAAACCTGACCAATGACTTTAGTGACGATCCCGATGAGCGTTGCCATGTGCATTCCTCCGCTGCCGACCACCGTCGGCGCTGGTTCGCGAAGCAGCCCATGGCTCAAGCGGGTTGTCGGGGCGACGCTCGCACCTCGACAGTTCGTTTCGCAGGTTGCGCAAATCCAGAAATGCCAGCGCCATCAGGCACTTGGAATCTCTGTTCACTGCAGCAGGCCCACTAGCGCTACGTAACGGTGGTGAATCACCCGAGTGACAAAAATCTGTCGCTCATCAGCCGCTACGCGTCCCTCCCCTTTAGCAGTACTTCGCCGTATGTCGCAAAGTGAGTGGAACTTTCCTCAAGCCTTTCTGTGCTCCCTAAAGCGCATAAAACAAAGGCTTTCGAGTGGAACAATGTGCTGGATTTGGCGAAGCGCATAAGTTTTTTTTGGCATAACCCTTATGAAAATTTTTTCTTAGCTACGCTTCAGGATGTTCTTAGCTCTGTTGTTACAGGCATGAAACGCTTTTTACTAAAAATATCGTCAATAAATTGGCGACAGCGAAACACCATCAGGACTCAGGGAGATGCACCCATGCGCGTACTAACCCCCCTCTGCAGCGCGGTTTTGCTGGCCATGGCTTGCACTTCTCAAGCCCAGGCCATGAACCTCACCGAGGCGATTCAGAGCACCATCGCCACCCACCCCGAACTGGCCTCGCGCGTGGATGCGCGCCTGTCGGCTGATGAACAGGTGAAGGTCGCCAAGGGCGGCTTCTATCCGTCGGTGGATCTGAACGCTGCTTACGGGCGCGGCTACAGCGACAACACCAACACCCGGGCCTTCGGTAACCACCACACCGAAATCCTCAATTACACCCAGTCCGAGCTGCGGCTGCGGCAGATGCTGTTCGACGGTTTCAACACCGCCAACGAAGTCGAGCGCACCAAGGGCGTTTCCAACTCGCGCGCCTATTACGCGCAAGGCACCGCCCAGGATCTGGCCCTGCGCACCATCGAGGTCTACCTTGAAGTGCTCAAGCGTCGCGAACTGGTGACCCTGGCCAAGAACAACCTGCAGGCGCACTTGCGGGTCAACGACCAGATCGGCCTGCGCACCGAGCGCGGGGTGGGCAGCACCGCCGACTCCGATCAATCGGTGGCCCGTAAGGCGCTGGCGCAGAACAACCTCGACACCGCCGAAGTCGATCTGGCGGATGCCGAGTCGAACTTCTACAGCGTGGTCGGGCGCATGCCGGATGAGCTGGAAACCCCGGCCTCGACCCGCGGCGAATTGCCCGCCACCTTGCCTGAAGCCCAACAGAGCATGGTCGAGAACAACCCGTACCTGAAATCTGCCCAGGCCGACGTGCAATCGGCCGAGAGCCAGTACGAAGTCGCCAAGTCGCCGTTCTATCCACGCTTCGACGCAGAAGCCGCCGTCGGCGCCAACAACAACGTGCAGGGTGACGAGGGCCACGACAACGAATGGCGGGTCGGTGTGGTGATGAACTACAACCTGTTCCGTGGCGGCAGCGACAAGGCGCGACTGGCCTCCGACGCGCACCAGATCAACCAGGCGATGGACATCCGCAACAACGCCCTGCGCCAGCTCAACGAGAACATTCACCTGGCCTGGAACGCCATGCTCAACGCCAGGAAACAGACCCCGACCGCCCGCGAATACGCCGAGACCACCAAGCGTGTGCGCGCTGCGTATCAGGATCAGTTCGGCCTCGGCCAGCGCACCCTGCTGGACGTGCTCGACAGTGAAAACGAGCTGTACAACGCCAACCGTCGTTACACCGAAATCCGCTACACCGAGGAATACTCGATGTACCGCGTGCTGGCGAACATGGGCCAGTTGTTGAGCAAGCAACGGGTGGTGCTGCCGGCCGATGCGATTGCCGCGACCGAGGTGAAAAACGAAGCGCGCTTGCCCGAGCTGAAATAACCACACTGCCGAAGGCTGTGTTTTTGATCGTTCCCACGTCGAGGCGTCGAACCGTCCGCGTGGGAATGCAGCCCGTGACGCTCCGCGTCACTGGACGCAGAGCGTCCCTAGAGGCATTCCCACGCAGAGCGTGGGAACGATCAGTACGGTTCGACGCTTCGACGTGGGAACGATCAACACAGGGTTGATGTGGATAGCCGAGCCAGTTCAACGGGAGCGATCAATATGACCAGCATGCAACCCGGTAACACCGGGATCGATCCGCGGCTGAGCTTCGATGACCCGTTGCTCGATGGTCTGTTGATCCTCTGCAAACTGCATGGCGCGACGGTCAGTCGCGCCAGCCTGAGCGCCGGGCTGCCCCTGGACAAACAACGCCTGAGCCTGGACCTGCTGCCCCGCGCCGCAGCCCGGGCCGGGTTGCAGGCGCGTTTGCTGCGCCGGGAACTCAAGGACATTTCACCGCTGAACCTGCCGGTGCTGTTGTTGCTGGGCAACGGTCGCACGGCAGTGCTGCGGCGTTTTAGCGAAGACGGCAAGGCGCTGATCCTACCCAGCGAAGCCGACGGCGGCGAGCAATGGGTCAGCCGTGAAGAGCTCACCGAACACTACAGCGGCCAGGCCTTGTTCGCCCGGCCACGGCATGAACTGGAAGACCTGCGTTCACCGCTGGTGCCACGGGTGCAGGCGTGGTTTCGCGACACCCTGAAGCTGTCGAAATGGCTGTACAGCGACGCAATCCTCGCCAGTTTCCTGATCAACCTGCTGGGCCTGATGGTGCCGCTGTTCGTCATGCAGACCTACGATCGCGTGGTGCCAAACCAGGCCACGTCGACCCTGTGGGTGCTGGCCATCGGGCTGCTGATCGGCACCGGTTTCGAACTGGTGCTGCGGGTGGTGCGCGCGCACCTGCTGGACACCGCCGGCAAGAAAACCGACGTGATCCTTTCTGCGACTTTATTCGAACGCATCACCGGCATGGCGATGAAGGCCCGGCCGGCGACCATCGGCGGCTTCGCCCAGAGCATTCATGATTTTCAGGGCCTGCGCGAATTTCTCACCGCCGTGACCCTGACCAGCCTGATCGACCTGCCCTTCGTGGTGTTGATGCTGGTGGTGATCGGCCTGCTCGGCGGCTGGCTGGTGGTGATTCCACTGCTGGCGTTTCCGATCACGATCGTGTTCGCGATGATCATTCAGGTCCGCCTGCGCGACACCGTGCAGAAAAGCCTGAGCCTCGGCGCCGAGCGTCAGGCGTTGCTGATCGAAACCCTCGGTGGCCTGGAAACCCTCAAGGCGTGCAGCGCCGAAAGCGAGCGCCAGCACAAATGGGAAAGCACCCACGGCGCCCTCACCCGCCTCGACAGCCACGCCCGTAATCTCTCGGCGCTGGCCACCAACGGCACGCTGTTCATCCAGCAGTTTTCGGGGATGGCGACAATTGTGGCCGGGGTTTACAGCATCATCGCCGGCAACCTCAGCGTCGGCGCGCTGGTGGCGACTTACATGCTCGGCAGCCGCGTGCTCGCGCCGCTGGGCCAGATCGCCGGGCTGATCACCCGCTACCAGCAAGCGCAACTGACCATGAAAAGCACCGACGCGCTGATGTCCCTGCCTCAGGAACGCGACGGCAAACAGCGGCCGCTGGAGCGCACGCAACTGCAAGGTGCGCTGGACGCCAACGCGGTGACCTTCCACTACAACGGTCAGAACGCCCCGGCCCTGAGCAACGTCAGTTTCAGCGTCAGACCCGGCGAACGGATCGGCATCATCGGCCGCAGCGGCTCGGGCAAAAGCACCCTGGCGCGACTGGTGATGGGCTTCTACGAACCGGACGAAGGCCAGTTGCTGCTCGACGGCCTCGACCTGCGGCAACTGGATGTCGCCGACCTGCGCCAGCAGATCGGCTACGTCGCCCATGATCTGCCGCTGCTGGCCGGCAGCCTGCGCGACAACCTGACCCTCGGTGCCCGCTACATCAGCGATTCACGGATGCTCGAAGTGGCCGAACTGACCGGCGTCACCGAGCTTGCACGGCAACACCCGCAAGGCTTCGACCGGCCGGTGGGCGAGCGCGGGCAACTGCTCTCCGGGGGCCAGCGCCAAGCCGTGTTGCTGGCTCGGGCGCTGTTGCTCGACCCGCCGATCATGCTGCTCGACGAACCGACCAGCGCCATGGACAACAGCAGCGAAGACGTCCTGCGCCAGAAGCTGCACGGCTGGGTGCAGGGCAAAACCTTGTTGCTGGTCACCCACCGCACTTCAATGCTGAGCCTGGTGGACCGGTTGCTGGTGCTGGACAACGGCCGGATCGTCGCCGACGGTCCGAAAGAAGCGGTCATCGATGCGTTGCGCAAGGGCCGGGTCGGCTCGGCAGCGGTCTAGGAGTTACCCCATGTCTGCTTCCTCACCTTCAAAACCCCGCGGTTATTTCGACAGCTTCGGTAGAAGCGCCGAAGCCGAATTCATGCCGGAAACCGCCGGTGCCTCGCTGCAGGATTCGCCACGCTGGTCGCGCATCACCGTGTGGCTGGCGGCGGCGCTGCTGATCAGTGCGCTGGTCTGGGCCAAGTTCGCGGTGCTGCAGGAAGTGACCATGGGCGAAGGCAAGGCGATTCCGTCGAGCAAGGTCCAGGTGATTCAGAACCTGGAGGGCGGGATCGTCACCGAGATCTTCGTGCGCGAAGGACAAATGGTCGATAAGGGCGACAAACTGCTGCGCCTGGACGACACGCGGTTTCTGTCGAACAAGGGTGAGAGCGAGGCCGATCGTTATGCCTTGACCGCGCAGGTCGAACGCTTGTCCGCCGAAGCAGAGGGCCGGCCGTTCAAGCTGTCGGACGAAGTGATCGCCAAGGCGCCGCAAGTGGCCGAGGACGAGCGTTCGCTGTATGAACAACGGCAGCGGCGGCTGGCCAGCGAACAGAGAACCCTCAGCGAACAACTGCGGCAGAAGACTCAGGAACTGGCGGAGTTTCGCTCGAAACAGGGGCAATACAGTTCGAGCCTGGCGCTGGTCAATCAGGAAATGAACATGTCCGAACCGCTGGTCAAGACCGGTGCCGTGTCGCCGGTGGAGATCTTGCGGCTCAAGCGCAGTGCCGTGGAAATCCGCGGTTCCCTGAACGCCACGACCCTGGCCATTCCCCGCGCCGAATCGGCCATCGCCGAGATCCGCAGCAAGATCGACGAATCGGAACAGACATTCCGCTCCGAAGCGGCCAAGGAGCTCAATGAGAAACGTACCGACCTGTCTAAAATCACTGCTTCGAGCATCGCCATCGACGACCGCGTCAGCCGCACCACCGTGACTTCGCCGGTGCATGGGGTGATCAAGCAAATGAAGGTCAACACCATCGGCGGCGTGGTGCAGCCGGGCAGCGACATGGTGGAAATCGTGCCGCTGGAAGACAACCTGCTGATCGAAGCCAAGGTCCGCCCTCAGGACGTGGCGTTCCTGCATCCGGGCCAGAAAGCCATGGTCAAGTTCAGCGCCTACGACTACACGATCTACGGCGGGCTCAGCGCCAAGCTTGAGCTGATCGGCGCCGACACCATCACTGATGACAAGGGCAACAGCTTCTACCTGATTCAGGTGCGCACCGACAAAAACCATTTGGGCGGGGATGTGAAACCGTTGCTGATCATTCCGGGGATGGTCGCGACGGTGGACATCATTACCGGGGAGAAAAGCGTGCTGGATTACCTGCTCAAACCGGTGCTGAAAGCCCGGACCGAGGCGATGCGCGAGCGGTAGTGATTGATCGCTCTCACGTTGATCGTTCCCACGCTCTGCGTGGGAATGCATCCAGTGACGCTCTGCGTCACCGTCTCGAAGGGACGCGGAGCGTCCCGGGCGGCATTCCCACGCGGAGCGTGGGAACGATCAGGCGATCAGTATCCGTCCGATCAGCCTCCGTGATTCTTCTGGAAAGTCTCCTCCCCCATCGCCGCAATCTGCCCCTCGATCAGCGCCTCAAACGGCTTGAGCAACGGCTCGAAAGACGCCGGCGCTTCCAGCGTCTGCAACGCCTGAACAATCGCCTCGATCGTCGACAACGCTCCCGGCCCCGGTGCCTTGCGCAGTCGATACCGGGAAACCCCGCCTTCGGCCAGCGTCACCCGCGGCAACGCCGCCAGCAACGGATTGAGGTGCAACATCTTGCGCGCCTTGCGCCACGTGCCGTCCGGCACCACCAGCAACAGCGGTTCATCGGACGCGGCGTAAGCCTGCATCGGCTGCGCATCGTCCGCCGGGAACAACAACCGTGCCCGATACCCCGGCCGATTCAGCAGCGCGGGCAAATCCTCGAATACCTCACCGACGATCAGCTCGGCATTGTTCAACCCGAGCGCTGCCAGCCGTGCGGTGTTGAGCGCGTGATTGACCTCGCTCGGGTGCTGCAACAGCAACACCCGGGTGCGGCTGTCGAGGCTGGGGATCAGCGGACACAGGCAATGGGTTTGTGGGCGCAGGCAGCGCGGGCATTGGGGTCTGGACATGTTCTTATGCCTGATTGAGCTGCGCTTTGAGCAGGTCGCGGAAAGTCTGGATCAGCGGCTCGCGGCTGCGGCCACGGCGCATGATCATGGAAAACGGCGCCTGATAACCGAAGGTGGCCGGCAGCAGCACCCGCAGATCACCCTTGTCGGCCCAGGCCTGGGCGTAGTGCTCCGGCAGGTAACCGATGTAGGCGCCGGACAGCACCAGAATCAGCTGCGCTTCCATACTTTCCACGGTCGCGGCGCTGTGTTTGAAACCGTGGCGCGCCAGTTCCGCCTGGCTCCAGTAACCGCGACCGACCATGCGTTGCTGGGTGATGACCTGCTCGGGAATCCGCCGCTCGTTGAACAACGGGTGCCGGTTGCTGCAATACAGCCAATGCTGTTCGCGATACAGCGGCATGTACACCAGACCGCTCATGCGCGTGGAAAACGCGCCAATGGCCAGATCGAGACGATTGTCCTGCACGCCGAGTTGCAGCTCATACGGGCTCATCACCGACAAATGCAGATGCACCGCCGGGTGTTCCTGGCTGTAGGCGCCGATGGCTTCGGCGAACGGCAAGGCCTTGTCGCTGACCGTGGAGTCGATCACCCCGAGGTTGAGCGTGCCGCGCAACTCGCCCTTGAGCGCCGCGGCGTATTGCTCGAAACCTTCAAGCTCCGCGAGCAGGCGCAGGGTTTCCTGATGGAACAGCTCGCCCTTGCTGGTCAGGCTGAAACCACCGCGCCCGCGATGGCACAGCACCAGACCCAGCGCGGCTTCGAGCTGACTCATGTAGGTGCTGATCGCCGAGGTCGACAGGTTGAGTTCCTGCTGCGCGTTGGCAAACCCCTGATGGCGCACGACGCTGACGAAGATGCGCAAAAGTTTCAGGTCGGGTAAAGCGTTGGCCATGTCTACTCCAAGGATCGTTCCCCATAGATCGTTCCCACGCTCTGCGTGGGAACGATCAGCGAGAAGTCTATCCATCTCCCTCGCATTAGTTTAGAAATTTCTGAACTAAGTATTTGCCCGTAGCGATTCTTCCCCCCCACTACATTTCGCAGAATCGGCCCACAGCGGTGCCCGTGACCTTGCGAATACGGCGTGCCGACATAAATAAAACAAAGACGATGAGGCCCTACCCGTGGACAAGATTCTTCACCAACCACTGGGCGGCAACGAAATGCCGCGCTTCGGCGGCATCGCCACCATGCTCCGACTCCCCCATGTACCGACCGCTGCCGGTCTGGACGCCGCCTTCGTTGGCGTGCCGCTGGACATCGGTACTTCGCTGCGCCCCGGCACCCGCTTCGGGCCGCGCGACATCCGCACCGAATCGGTGATGATCCGCCCGTACAACATGGCCACCGGCGCTGCGCCGTTCGACTCGCTGTCGGTTGCCGACATCGGTGACGTGGCGATCAACACCTTCAACCTGCTCGACGCCGTGCGCATCATCGAAGAAGCCTACGACAACATCCTCGAGCACAACGTGATCCCGATGACCCTGGGTGGCGACCACACCATCACCCTGCCGATCCTGCGTGCCATCCACAAAAAGCACGGCAAGGTCGGTCTGGTGCACATCGATGCCCACGCTGACGTCAACGATCACATGTTCGGCGAGAAGATCGCCCACGGTACGACCTTCCGTCGTGCGGTCGAAGAAGGTCTTCTGGACTGCGACCGTGTGGTGCAGATCGGTCTGCGGGCGCAGGGTTACACCGCCGACGACTTCAACTGGAGCCGCGATCAGGGCTTCCGCGTCGTTCAGGCCGAAGAGTGCTGGCACAAGTCGCTGGCGCCGCTGATGGCCGAAGTGCGCGAGAAAGTCGGTGGCGGCCCGGTGTACCTGAGCTTCGACATCGACGGCATCGACCCGGCCTGGGCGCCAGGCACCGGCACCCCGGAAATCGGTGGTCTGACGACCATTCAGGCGATTGAAATCGTTCGCGGCTGCCAGGGCCTCGACCTGATCGGCTGCGATCTGGTAGAAGTCTCGCCCGCTTATGACACCACCGGCAACACCTCGCTGCTGGCCGCCAACCTGCTGTACGAAATGCTCTGCGTACTGCCGGGCGTGGTCCACCGCTGAGGGTCGGGTCATGAACGAACGTGATCAGGTTCTGAAAGCGGCCGCCAATCTGGTGTCCGCCTTCGCCCGCAATGATCGCGAAGCCTACTTCGGCGCGTTCAGCGCCGATGCGAGCTTTGTGTTCTACACCCTCGAACAGCCCCTGCTGTCGCGCGATGCCTATCAGGCGTTGTGGGACAGCTGGCGCGCCGAGGATAGCTTCGAGGTGCTGTCCTGCACCTCGTGCAACGCCTTCGTCAGCCTGCAGGGTGACGTGGCGATTTTCATCCATGACGTGGCCACCGAGCTGCGCATGCAAGGGGAGCAACACTTCAGCCAGGAGCGCGAGACGATTGTTTTCAGAAAACAAGCGTCGAGCCTAGAACAACAAGGCCTTTGGCTGGCCTGTCACGAACATTTGTCCGCAATGCCGGAAGGGCTGCCATCCCCTTAGCCAAACAGGTGACGCCTCACACACGATGAGGCGCGCCTTTATGATCGGAGCAGATCATGAATAACAACAACAACGACCAAAGCCTTACGCAAATTGAAACCCACGGGGTCGAACAGATCCCGGACAACGAACGCACCGCCGGTCCCGTGGACTTGTTCCGCATGATCTTTGGCGGCGCGAATACCTTTGCCACCGCCGTGCTCGGCAGTTTCCCGGTGCTGTTCGGCCTGTCCTTTCAGGCGGGCGTCTGGGCGATTGTCTCGGGCGTGCTGCTCGGCTCGCTGATCCTTGCACCGATGGGCCTGTTTGGCCCGCTCAACGGCACCAACAATGCCGTGTCGTCCGGTGCGCACTTCGGCGTGCACGGGCGGATCGTCGGTTCGTTCCTGTCGCTGCTGACCGCCATCGCCTTCTTCTCGCTCTCGGTGTGGAGTTCGGGGGATGCGCTGATCGGTGGTGCAAAACGCCTGATCGGCCTGCCGGAAACCGACCTGACCCTGGGCCTGGCCTACGGTCTGTTCGCGATTCTGGTGCTGACCGTGTGCATCTACGGCTTCCGCTTCCTGCTGTGGGTGAACAAGGTCGCGGTGTGGAGCGCGAGCCTGTTGTTCCTGCTGGGCATCTTCGCCTTCGCCGGTCCTTTCGATTCGCACTACGCCGGTACCGTCAGCCTCGGTCAGCCAGGCTTCTGGGCCGCGTTCATCGGCGCCGCACTGGTGGCCATGAGCAACCCGATTTCCTTCGGTGCGTTCCTCGGCGACTGGGCCCGCTACATCCCGCGTGAAACTTCGCGTCAGCGGATCATGGCGGCGGTGGTGCTCTCGCAGATCGCCACCTTCATCCCGTTCCTGTTCGGCCTGACCACCGCGACCATCGTCGCGATTCAGGCGCCGGACTACATCGCGGCCAACAACTACGTCGGCGGTCTGCTGGCGGTGTCGCCGAGCTGGTTCTTCCTGCCGGTATGCCTGATTGCGGTGATCGGCGGCATGTCCACCGGCACCACGTCGCTGTACGGCACCGGGCTGGACATGTCGAGCGTGTTCCCGCGTCTGCTGTCGCGGGTCAAGGCGACGCTGCTGATCGGCGTGCTGTCGATTGCCTTCATCTTCATCGGGCGCTTTGCGGCGAACCTGGTGCAGAGCGTGTCGACCTTCGCCGTGCTGATCATCACCTGCACCACTCCGTGGATGGTGATCATGATCATCGGCCTGGTGGTGCGTCGCGGCTTCTATTGCCCGGACGACCTGCAAGTGTTCACTCGCGGTGAGCAAGGCGGGCGCTACTGGTTCAGCCACGGCTGGAACTGGCGCGGCCTGGGTGCGTGGATCCCGAGCGCGGCGGTCGGCCTGTGCTTCGTCAACCTGCCGGGGCAGTTCGTGGGTCCGCTGGGTGAGCTGGCCGGCGGCATCGACATCAGCCTGCTGGTGACCCTCGGGCTGGCCTCGGTGATGTACCTGATGCTGCTGAGCCTGTTCCCGGAGCCGGCGCTGGTCTACGGCCCGAAGGATCCCCGCAGCAAAGGCGCGCATGCGCCGGCTGAAGCGGCGCTGCGTCAGGCTGCCTGATCAACCTTGTGGGAGCGGGCTTGCTCCCACAAGGGCAGCCTCATAGAACCAATTTTGTTTCACCATAAAAAAGACAATCGGAGACACGCCATCATGGCTTTGGATTTATTCGTCGTCCTCATCTACGCCGCCGGCATGCTCTTGCTCGGCTACTTTGGCATGCGCAAGGCCAAGACCAACGAGGACTTCCTGGTCGCCGGGCGTAACCTAGGCCCGAGCCTGTACATGGGCACCATGGCTGCGACCGTTCTCGGCGGCGCGTCCACCGTCGGCACCGTGCGCCTGGGCTACGTGCACGGCATCTCCGGTTTCTGGCTGTGCGCGGCACTGGGTTGCGGCATCGTGGCGCTGAACCTGTTCCTCGCCAAGCCGCTGCTGAAACTGAAGATCTACACCGTTACCCAGGTCCTGGAAAAACGCTACAACCCGATGGCCCGCTCGGCGAGCGCGGCAATCATGCTGGCCTACGCGCTGATGATCGGCGTGACCTCGATCCTCGCCATCGGCACCGTGCTGCAAGTGCTGTTCGGCCTGCCGTTCTGGATCTCGGTACTGCTCGGCGGTGGCGTGGTGGTGATCTACTCGGCCATCGGCGGCATGTGGTCGCTGACCCTGACCGACATCGTCCAGTTCATCATCAAGACCGTCGGCCTGATGTTCATCCTCCTGCCAATCTGCCTGTACCGCGTCGGCGGCTGGGACGAACTGGTGCTGAAACTGCCGGCCACCGCCTTCAGCTTCACCACCATCGGCTGGGACACGATCATCACCTACTTCATGATCTACTTCTTCGGCATCCTGATCGGTCAGGACATCTGGCAACGGGTGTTCACCGTCAAGAACGAAAAAGTGGCTCAGTACGCCGGTAGCTTCGCGGGCATCTACTGCATCCTTTACGGTCTGGCCTGTGCTCTGATCGGCATGGCGGCGCACGTGCTGATCCCGGATCTGGACAACGTCAACAACGCCTTCGCCGCCATCGTCAAACTGTCGCTCCCGGATGGCATCCGTGGCCTGGTGATCGCCGCTGCCCTGGCCGCGATGATGTCCACCGCCAGCGCCGGTCTGCTCGCCGCTGCCACCACCCTGACCGAAGACCTGCTGCCGAAACTGCGTGGCGGCAAACAGTCGAGCCTGGGGGTAAACCGCCTGTTCACCCTGCTGACCGGTGTCGTGGTGCTGGGCATCGCGCTGGTGGTCAACGACGTGATCAGCGCCCTGACCCTCGCGTACAACCTGTTGGTGGGCGGCATGCTGATCCCGCTGATCGGTGCGATCTTCTGGAAACGCGCCACCACTGCCGGCGCCATCGCCAGCATGGGCCTGGGTTTCGCCACCGCCCTGCTGTTCATGTTCAAGGATGGTCTGGATGCCAACACGCCGATCTACTACAGCCTGGCTGTGGGGCTGGTGAGTTTTGTGGTGGTCAGCCTGATGTCCCGTCGCCCAAACGTGGTGGCCAGCGCGATCTAAGCTGAAGCGGTAGCAACAACTTTCTTCGGCGGGTGTGGCGTCGGTTGCCACACCCGTTTTTTTCGTCTCAAGGAAAGTGCTTATGAAGATTGTTTCTCGCGATCAGTGGTTCGAAGTGCAGCACCTTAGCGACGGCATTCGGCTGATTCACGAGCCGTTCATCCGCCCGTTCTATCGCTGCAACCTGTGGCACGTTCAGGGCCGGGACAAGGATCTGTTGCTCGACAGCGGTTCCGGGCTGGTCAGCCTGCGCGAACAACTGCCGTGGCTGACCGAACGGCCGCTGGTGGCGGTGGCCAGTCATTGCCATTTCGACCACATCGCCGGGCATCACGAATTTACCGAACGGCTGGTGCACCCGGCCGAGGCGGACATTCTGGCGGCGCCGGATGGCGAGAACGATCTGAGCCGGGCCTTCGTCGGCGACGACATGTTCGACGCGCACCCGGATTGCCCGTTGTGCTACGCCGAATATCGGGTCAAGGCTGCGCCGGCCACTGGTTTTGTCGAGGACGGCGATGTGCTGGACCTGGGCAATCGCACGCTGCAGGTGCTGCACACGCCGGGACATTCACCGGGCGGGATCAGCCTCTATGAAGCGACCAGCGAAACCCTGTTCAGCGGCGACATCATTTACGACGGGCCGTTGATCGAAGACGCTTACCATTCCAACCTCGACGACTACGCCGCCAGCCTGCGGCGCTTGCAGGGGTTGAAGATCCGCACGGTGCATGGCGGGCACTTCGGCAGTTTTTCCGGAGAGCACCTGCGCGGGATGATTGACGAATGGTTGCGCCGGCACGCTTGAGGCCTGCTGTACTTCAGTCAGATCAACCACAATAAAAATCTGCCATGAGAAGAGCTGCCGTGCGTGCTGCCGTGCACCGCTTCATCCTGCGCCTGCTGGAAAATCGTGAATTCGACGACCACACCAGCCTGGCGCAACTGGGGCTGGAAAAAGCGGATATCGAGGATCTGATCTTCCATCTGGAAGATGAATTCGGACTGACGGCCTTCACCGCCGAAGAGGATCGGATGCTCAAGACTGCGAAAACCGTGAATGACCTGAGCCGGTTTCTGATGGAAATCGGGCGTCACTGAAAACAAAAGATCGCACCCGGCCGCCACTCCATGGAGCGACGGCCGGATGCGATCTTTTGTCGTTTAAATCCTTTGATCCTTCAAAGCGGGGCATTACCGCCGACGTGGCTGACGCCGACGCTGTTCGTCATCGGTGCGAATCGGGACCGGTTGCAGAGGCGGTTCGATCAAGCCGAGGGCAACACCCAAATCGTGCAGCCAGTTTTGAATTTTCTCTTTCATCGTCATGCCCCCTTCAGGGTGGTGCTGAGCGTCCGGAATACTGAGGCCGCTTCGCACTGATAATAGTCCGAAGTCCTACGCAATGCTCGGCCAAATCCGCAATGATCTGTTACTGAATTGATCCAAATCCCTGACCGTTCGTTCAAGCCGTTTCCCGCACGTCCTCGCCAGCCACGGGATAGAGCGCCTGCTGCTGTTCAATCCACGCGTTGAGGTTGGCACCGACCATGCCCCGGCGCCACATGAGCCATGTTGTCGCACTGGCAAAAGGTTCGGCCAGCGGATGCACCGCCACGCTTTCGCGCCCCGGCAGGCTGGCGAGCATCGACTCCGACATCAGCGCCACACCGCTGCCGGCAATCACGCAGGCGAGCATGCCCTGATAGGACTCGATTTCCATCGCCCGGCCCATCGCCGCCTGGTAGTGGGCGAACCACGCTTCCAGCCGTGCGCGATAGGCGCAGCCATGACGAAAGGTGAACACTGCGCGCCCTTCGACATCCTTGGCGCTGCGCACCGGCGGGTGATCGGCCTCGCTGATCAGCACCAGTCGCTCGTTGCACAACGGCACACCGTCGATCCCGGCCAGTTGCGGCGGGCCGTCCACCAGCGCGGCGTCGAGGCGCCCGGTGAGCAGGCCTTCGAGCAACTCGCCACTGGGCCCGGACTGCACCTGAAGATTCACTGCCGGATATTGCTTGTGATAGCGCGCGAGCAGCACCGGCAAATGGATCGCCGCCGTGCTGTACAGCGTACCGAGCACGAAATCCCCCGCCGGCTGCCCGCCCATCACCGCCGCGCTGGCCTGATCGCGCAGGGCGAACAGTTTGCCGGTGTAGTCCAGCAGGACTTTTCCCGCAGGCGACAACTGCAAACGCTGACGCTCACGGACGAACAGTTCGACGCCCAGTTGCTCCTCCAGTTGTTTAAGCCGTGTCGACAGGTTCGACGGCACCCGATGCAAACGTTCGGCGGCGCGGGTGATCGAGCCCTCTTCCGCAACGGCCTGGAAGATCCGCAATTGGCTGAACTCCACAACCTTTCTCCTGAACAGAACAAGTTTCTCACTATTATTCAATTTTAAAGAAAGTCAATCAGTCCTAGCCTGACGGTCATTGAACCTCCAACGGAATTCAGACCATGTCACCGCTGATTCGCTTATCCGCCTGTTTCATTGCCCTGATGATGGCCATGGGCATCGGGCGTTTCGCCCTCACCCCGCAACTGCCGCACCTGCTCAGTGAAGGGCAGATCGACCTGACCGCCGCCGGTCTGATTGCGGCGGCTAACTACCTCGGCTATCTGCTCGGTGCGGTGGACGCGATGTTTTCCCGCCGGCCCGAGCAGGTGCAGCGGCGCCTGCATGGTGGCTTGTGGTTGTGTGTGTTGCTGACACTGGCGTCGTTTTGGGCCAACGGCTTCTGGTCGCATCTGTTGCTGCGGTTCGGCACCGGAGTGGCGAGCGCCTGGGTGCTGGTGATGATTACTGCATTGAGTCAGCCGCTGGCTGCGGCGGCGGGTCGTCCACGGTTGGGGGCGCTGGTGTTTGCCGGGCCGGGGTTGGGGATTTTTCTGACTGGGCTGTTGGCGCTGTTCTCACATCTGGCGCAGCAGACTTCCGCCACCCTGTGGCTGATCTACGCCGCCGTGGCGCTGGTGACGCTGCTGGGGATCGTGCGGATCCTGCCACAACCGGGTGTCGGCGTGCCGGCCGCGCCGACTGCGGTCGGTTCGTCAAATCGTGGCATTGGACGTTTGGCGGTGGTGTATGCCTTGTATGGCGTGGGCTACATCATCCCGGCCACGTTTCTGTCGCAGATGGCCAACGCGCAGTTTCACGGGCAGTGGCAGGCCGATCTGTTCTGGCCGTGCTTTGGCCTCGGCGCGGCAATCGGGGTTCTGCTGGTGAGTTTGCGTCGGCACGATCCGGAAACCACCCGGCACTGGTTGATGGCGACATTGTGGCTGCAGGCTGCGGGAGTTTTCGCTTGCCTGCTGGGTAGCGGCCTCGGCCTGGCGCTGGGCGTTATCCTGTGCGGCACGCCGTTCCTGGCCTGCATGCAACTGGTGATGCAACGCTCCCGGGAACTGGCACCCCACGCCACCCAGCGCAACGCCGGCCTGCTCACTGCGTGCTTCGCCGTCGGCCAGCTCAGCGGGCCGTTGCTGGCGGCGGTCAGCAGCCACTTCAGCGGTGGCCTGCAACCGGCGCTGGTGATCGCCGGCAGCGGCCTGCTGATTGCCGGCGGTCTGGCGGGCAAATCGGTTACGGCTGACCGAGGGCTTTGCGCAAACGCCGACGCACCCACTGTTCCGCGCTGACGAAGGTGATGCCGAGTAACACCAGCACGGCACCGACGATGAAGTTCAGGCTGAGTTCTTCGCCGAGCAGCACCACGCCAAAGGTCACGCCGAACAATGGCGTCATGAAGGAAAACACCGCGAGGTTGGCCGCCAGATAACGGCGCAGCAGCCAGAACCAGGTCAGGTAACTGAAGAACGACACCACCAGCCCCTGAAACAACACGCTGCCCACCGCTACGACGGTCAGGCTGACGTGGGTGATCTGGCCGCTGAGCAACGCGATCAGCAGCAGGCCGATGAAGCCGACGATCAGTTGATAGAACAGGGTCAGGGTCACCGGCGCTTCCGACAGACGCGAGGCGCGCACCACCACGGTGGTCGCGCCCCAACTGGCACCGGCCAGCACGCCGAGGGCATCGCCCATCAACATGCGGCGGTCGAGGTGGTCCCACGACACGCCACCGGCAAATGCAATGGCAATCCCGACGAACGCGAGGAAAATCCCCAGCCATTGCACCGGGCGCAGACGCTCGCTCGGCAACAGGAAATGCACACCCAGCGCGGTGAAGATTGGTGCGGTGTAAAGGAACACCGACATGTGCGCCGCCGTGGTCAACTGCAAGCCTTCGGAGATGAACAGGAACTCCAGACCGAACAAGGCACCGGCCAGCAAGCCGCCGCGCCAGGTAGCACCGACCTGATCCCAGCCGCCCTTCCAGCAGATGAGCAGTCCTACCAGCAACGCGGAAATTCCCGACCGCCCCGCCGCCTGCATCACCGGCGCAATGTCGGTCGCCGCCCACTTGATCATCACCTGCTGCACGCCCCAGATCAGGCACAGGCCGATCATCACTTGCAGGGCAAACCCGTCGGCACTGCGCCGACTGGCGCTCACCTCGACACCTCGAACACACACGACATGGCAGTTTTTCCAATGGTCAAACAAAGCCCCGGCTCTTTGTCCGGGGCTAAAAAGGATGGCAGGGATTATCAACCAGTCGGACAGAAATTGCCGCCCGGCAAAGACATGCAATTGCCCTGTTGCGTCATGCCCGCCGTCAGCCTCGGCGAGCGGCCCAAAACCCGACCGTACAGGCCAGCGCCGTGGCAAACGTCCCCCAGGCCCAATCAATCAGCGACACCTGCATCGACCAGCCGCGCAAGGTCGCCCAATTGGTCAGGTCATAGGTGCCATAAGCCACCAACCCGAGCAGCGCGCCCATACGGGCGGCGCGTTGCCAGGTCAGCGACGGCAGCACCACAAACACCACACAGCCGAAAACGTACAGGCAATAAAAAACCGCTGCCGGCACCAGCAACGGTTTTTCAAGCATCAACGAACCGAGCAGTTCACGATAGGTCGGCGCCATCAGCACGCCGAGCCAGAGCCCGTCGAGCAGAAGAAACGTCAGCAGTGTGGCAACGTAGGCAATCAACGCTTTTTTCATCTGCCGATCTCAAGTAAGCCCATGCAACATGGGCCACGCAAGACTCAGGTTAGTTCAATGCGATCGGCATGAATGACGATCTGACCGTTCTTGTACAACGAACCGATGGCCTTCTTGAAATTGCCCTTGCTGACACCGAACAGGCTGCTGATCAGCGCGGGATCGCTCTTGTCGCTGACGGCCAGGGTGCCATCGTTCTCGCGCAACTTGGCGAGGATCTTCGAGTTCAGGCTGCTGGCCGCTTCCTGCCCCACCGGTTGCAGGCTCAGGCTGATCTTGCCGTCGGCGCGCACTTCCTTGATGAAGCCTTTCTCGCGCATGCCGGCCCGCATGAACTTGAAGATTTCATTCTTGTGAATCAAACCCCAGTGCTTGTTGTTGATGATCGCCTTGAAGCCCATGTCGGTGGCTTCGGCGACCAGCAGATCAACTTCCTGCCCAGCGCTATAGTTGGCCGGGGTCTTGTCCAGATAACGATCCAGGCGCGCGGTGGCGGTGATGCGGCGGGTGTGCTTGTCGAGGTAGACATGCACCACGCAGTACTCGCCGGCGGTCAACTGGCGTTTTTCTTCGGAGTAAGGCAGCAGCAGATCCTTCGGCAGGCCCCAATCAAGGAACACGCCGATGCTGTTGACTTCAACAACTTTCAAACTGGCAAATTCACCGACCTGAACTTTTGGTTTTTCAGTGGTGGCAATAAGTTTGTCATCACTGTCCAGATAAATGAAAACATTGAGCCAGTCTTCATCTTCGCTAGGAATATCTTTGGGGATATAACGGTTGGGCAAAAGGATTTCGCCGTCGGCACCGCCGTCCAGATATAAACCGAAGTTAGTGTGTTTAACCACTTGCAAACTGTTGTAACGCCCGACTAAAGCCATTTCCAATACCCTCATTGCGTGGGCGGCATTCTACCCGGTTTTGCCGTGCTGGTTGGCCGTCCGATCGGCCGGCCGCGCGAAAATCTGTGGGAAGCCTTGATTCTCCTGGATTTCGCGTTGGATGGGCGCCGCTCGTCAGGCCAGCGTGACGGCTTTCACGCGTTCCCGACAGCGCCGAACATCATGGAATCGCCTAAAGGTTGTTATTTAAAACAGCAGGTTAGCGGGATATTTCGAATAATTAATCACGAATAATCCACCCGCCCACTGGGTTATTCCGGGGGATATTTACCAAGCAATTGTCAAGTTATTCCTGTACGATGCCTGGCCGAGTTACTTTTCTACAGGTTAATGGCCGCCATGCGTGTAAAAGCATCCTCCAGCAAAGCAAAGCCAGCTCCAGCCGTTGAAACCAGCGAATCGATCAACGATCAGATCGCGGCATTCCTCAAGTCCGGCGGCGAAATCCAGCAAATTGCCAAGGGCGTCAGCGGCCAGACGTTCGGCCCGTCCAAGCAGATCAGCCTGGGCAAGAAGTAACACCCCCGCAGCACACCAGTCCAAAGGCGCTTTGAGCTTCGAAGCGTCTGGACCGGATCCCTCGCAAGACCTCTCTCGCGTTTAATCAAACCTGTAAAACAGCAGAAATCGACGAACGGCCCTCGATGCCGATCATTCGCCGGTATCCTTGCACGCGTCTGGATCAAGCGTTTCAGCAGGCTTTATCGCCCTGCGCTCGCTGCTCAAGGAGTGACGCATGCTCAAATCATCCTGTTTATTGCTTGTAGGCCTGCTGGCGAGCACGGCCGCGCACGCGCAGATTTTCCAGCGTGAACTCGGTGACTTCGACCTCAAGCTCGGCACCACGCCCAGCCGCAGCATGGCCCAGGGGCTGGTCAAACCTTCCGCAGTCGGCTCGTTCCACGGCGGTCTGGACCTGAGCCACGACAGCGGCCTGTATGTAGGCCAGTACGCACCGAGCATGGGCCTCACGCCGGGGAAGAATCTCGAAATCGACTCCTACGTCGGCTTTAAACAACCTTTCGATCAGACCCTCGGCTACGAAGTCGGGATGATCCATTACAGCTACCCCAAGGTCGACACCCTCGACAGCCAGGAACTGTTCGGTGGCCTGACCCTGCTCGGCAGCCGGATCGGCATCGCCCTGAGCAACGATCCGGACAAACAGAACAACACCCTGTTTGCCGACCTGGGCGGCAATCAGCCGTTCGGTATCGGGATCAGCATGAAATACACCACCCATCATCTCAACACGCCGGTCTCGGTGGACGGGGGTTATGTCAGCAGTTTTACCGATTGGTCGGTGAAACTTTCCCGGCCGTTCATGGGCATCGACCTCGACCTGATCTACAGCAATTCGAGCCTCAGCGGCAGCGATTGCTCGGCCTATTCCGGGCATAACAGTCAGTGCGACGGGCTGGTCACGCTCAAGGCCGAACGCCCGTTCTTTTGATGGGCTGAACTGCCGGGGCCATCCTGTGTTCACATGAGAATCAGACCCTCAAGGCTGGCTTTCGCAAGGACTCGCCCATGTCTAGCTGGTTCAAACGCATCGCAGTTCTAATGATCCTGACCCTCGCCCTCGGCGCCTGCAGCCGTGTTGGCCTGGCCTATCGCAATCTTGACGTGATCATTCCGTGGACGCTCAGCGACTACCTGGACATGAACGGCGAGCAGAAGGACTGGTTCAACGAGCGACTCAGGGAACACTTGAACTGGCATTGCACCACGCAATTGCCGGGTTATCTCGATTGGCTGGATCGCCTGCAAACCATGGTCGAGACCAATCAGGTCACCGACGCAGCGCTCCAGGCCCGCACCGCAGAAGCCAAGCAGGCGATCGCCGAAACCGCCCGGGAAATCACCCCGTCGGCGATTGAATTGCTGCAAGGGCTGGATGATCGGCAGGTCGCTGAAATGAACGACGCGTTTGCCAAGGATCTGCAAAAGCGCCAGCAGGAATACCTCAAGCCACCACTGGCGCAGCAGATTGCCGAACGAGGCGCGCGCATGGACAAGCGTCTCAACGATTGGCTCGGCCCGTTGAGCGCCAAACAGGAACAGCGGGTGATGGCCTGGTCAACCGCCCTGGGCGATCAGAACACCCAGTGGATCGCCAACCGTGCGCATTGGCAGAAGCAGTTCAGCGCGGCGGTGGCGCAACGCAAAAGTCCTGAATTCCCACAACGGATCGAGACGCTTCTGGTCAATCGCGAGCGTTTATGGACAGCGGATTACCAAAAGGCCTACGCCAATACCGAGGCGCAGGCCCGTTCGCTGTTCGTCGACCTGATGGCAGAGAGCACGCCGCAGCAAAGGCAGCGCCTGTTGAAAAAAATCGAAGGGGTGCGCAAGGACTTCAATGACTTGAAGTGCCTGAAGGCCGCACAAAAAAGCTGAGATCACTGAAAAACCCATGTGGGAGCGAGCAAAATCGCTCCCACGGTTTTTCGTGCAACGCCTCAGGCAATCTGCGCCTTGGAGGCCACCTCATCGAATGTCAGCTCATCCAGCGCATCTTCCTGCTCATCGAGCACCTGACGCGGATGATCGTTGCCGGGAATGCTGCTGTCGATCAGGCTCAACAGGCTGGAGCCACGCGGGGTCAGGCTGAAGTTGTTGCCGGTACTGCCTTCATCTTCGCCACGGGGCTCGATGTAGCCGCGCTCCAGCAGCAGCTTTTCGTAGTCGCAGGCGAGCGTTTTCAGGTGATCCAGATTCTCGATCGGCTCGCCCGCCGCCGCTTTTTCCGCCGCATAGTCTTCGGCAAAAGACCGTGGCGCAAAGCTGTGGCCCGCGCCGTTCTGCACTTCATGCAGCAGGCGCTCAATCAAATCCCAGTTATAAGTCGTCATCCTGATTCAACCTCCGGTGCGCGTGATTTTTTGGCGCGTTCACAGGTTGTGACCGGAGCGCTGCGTCAGCGTTCAGGATTATTCGGCGCCCCGACCGACCGGCGGTCTGTCGATTTCCTGCAGGGTTGAACGACTAGTCTGAGACAGACGGTTTCAACCCCCGCAGGAGAAATCATCATGAACGTTGAGAATCATCCCGTGGTGTCGCGCGAAGCATGGCTCGCCGCCCGCAAGCAGCATCTGGCCGATGAAAAGGCCTTCACCAGGGAACGCGACCGCCTCAGCGCCAAACGCCGCGCCCTGCCCTGGGTGAAGGTCGACAAGGATTACCGCTTCATGGGGCCGAACGGCGAATTGAAACTTGCCGACCTGTTCGGCAAACACAGCCAGCTCGTCGTTTACCACTTCATGTTCGCCAAGGGCTGGGAGGAAGGCTGCCCGGGCTGTTCATTCCTCAGCGACCACATCGACGGCGCCAACCAACACCTGGCCCATCACGACATTGCGCTGGTGGCGGTGTCCCACGCACCGTTCGCCGAATTCCAGGCCTTCAAGCGGCGGATGGGCTGGACATTCGACTGGGTGTCGTCGGACGGTTGCGATTTCAACTACGACTTTGGCGTGTGCGCCCGTGCTGAGGATGTCGACGCTGGCAAGGCTACGTACAACTACGAAAAGACCGACAGCGTCGAGGAAGAAATGCCCGGGCTCAGCGTGTTTTATCGCGCCGACAACGGCGACATTTTCCACACTTACTCAACCTATGCCCGCGGCCTCGACCTGTTGGTCGGCGCCTACAACTACCTCGACCTCACGCCCAAGGGCCGGAACGAGGACGAGATCATGGAATGGGTGCGGCACCATGACCGGTATGAGGGAGAAACGAAATCCAGTTGCTGCCACGCGACCTGATCGCCACTTGATTGCGATGAAGCGAGACAGATTGTTCGACCTTTTGAATCTGTCTCTGCTTCAAATACGGTAAAGCGACGCCAGTCGCTAAGGATGCTTTGCGTCAGTCAGTCTGCAGATAAAGCGTCTCGTCATACCTGAAGTCGATTTTCAACTTGCCGCCCACAATGTCCATGGCAATCTCACAGGCGTTCCACGCGGGTAGTCCGGCCGTAAGGTTTTGCGCTCTGTGCAACTTTCTAAGGGCAACCAGGCTGTTCATGACAATGCGGTCAACCTCACCACTGCTCGGACTGAACCAGTCCCGCTCGCCTTTTCCGTCGACATAATCAAACAGCAACTGACAGTGATCGTCCTCAGGCGAAAGCTCCACATCAACGATCACTCTCATCGCTGACTCAGGCGCCTCATCGACCAACAGCTGTCCGAGCCTTTGGTAAATCTTATCTTCGGTCATCGCGTGTCCTTCCTGGGTTCACAACGGCAAAGGGGCGGATCACCCAGCACGTCCGCCTTGAATTCGTTACCCGAGAACATCACTCGACCCGCAAGTATTCGTAACCGCGAACCATGGGCTTACCCTCCTCCGGTTTGCGCAACCGGATCAGTTCCATCATGTTTTCCTGTGTGTATTCGACGAAGTACTCTTTGCCCGCCTCGACGGGCAGGTTCAGGAAGACATTGCCGGGGTTCGGGCGCTGCCCTGCGGAAACCTTGTGCAAACCAGGGCTGACATACACCCACGAATAGTTTTTGCTGCCGAGTGCCACGACCGCACTGTCATTGATGCTGAAAATGCTGTCGTAGAAACTGCCCTGAATCACCTGCGAACGCATCATGTAGACCAGCGCCTTGCCCTGCGGTGGCTGGGGCGGCTCGAAGTACGGTTGAGCAGTTTGATGGTGGCTGCACCCGCTCAGCATCAGCAGGAACAACAGGGCCGAGAGACGCTGGATAAACGGGCTCATTGTTTTTGCCCCAACAGCTGATTGAACACCGGCGCCATTTTTTCCTCGACCGAGGCCAGTTTCGACAAATCGAAACCGCCCTCGTTTGTCAGGTTGTAATGGGCAAAACCGATTTGCTGCTCGCCCTTGTAAAGTCGAACGGTGGCATCGGACAAGTACATGGAGAGATCCCAGGAGCGGATGGCGGTGTAGTTCAAGCGATATTCACAGTTGGCAGGAACCGGAGCGGTATACACCTGGCTGTCGATGCCGTGGCGACGCAACACTGTTTGAACGCCAGCAACGAAGTCGCCCACGACCACTTTCGGATTTTCCTCGATGCACAGTGTCGAGATCTTGTATTGAGGAGCCACCGGCTCGACCTTGACGTTGGTGCAACCGGCCAGCGCCAGCAGCAGGCCCGCGGTGACAACTCTAGAAAGCATGTTCGATCCTTCAGTGCCAGTTGATATCAATATGGTGGCGCATCCTAGTGGAGCCCCCGAAAACGGTCAATTACAGGGCAAACCTTCAATACAGAAACTGAACTTTCGCTCGGCCAAAACCCTCAACCGGTTAACCCGCCTTAACCGGAACTGAGGCCTGCCCCCATGAAAACCCTGCTCAAGCTCACCCTCGCCGCCACGCTTGCCTGCGCCCTGCCCGTCTGGGCCTGTACGCCGGAAGAAGCCACCGCCAAACGCGAGCAACTGGCCAAGGAAGTCGCGAAGCTCACCGAGCAAAACCCGACCAAGGCCAAAGAGATCAACGCCGAGTTGCAGAAAATGGACTTGGGCACTGCCTCCGCCGATCTGCCGGACAAATGCCAGTTGATCGATCAGCGCTTGAAGGAACTGGGTTCGGCCGAGAAGAAAACCGAGGGATAGCACCCGCGCAGACAACGGCAGGCTTTGGTATCGATCCGGCTGGATCGATACCAAGGCCTGCTTTCTTTTGTCCTTAAATTTGCATTGGTGCATTTTGCTATTTGCACAAATGCATATTCACACCTAGGGTTACCCCGAGCCTGATCGGAACCGGCCATCGGAGATGGCAACCCTTTAGCACCGATCGCTCGGCAATAGCGTTATCCCGCAAACGCGGAACGTTTGTTTTCATTCATGGAGGATTGAAAAATGTTAACCACTGAGACAACGGCATTCACTGGCAACACCCTGCCCGAATGTCTGATCAGCCATCTGCTCGACCCGCAACTGGTCGAGGTCGAGGCAGCTGTTCAACAACGCGCCCTCGCGGCCGCCAGCCTGAACTTCATCATGCAGCAACAGACCCAGACCAACTGGTGCTGGGCCGCCGCTTCCGCCTCGGTCGGCAATTATTACGGCACCGGGTCCTGGACCCAATGCGCCGTTGCCAGTGCCGCGCTGGATCGCAATTGCTGCAATCAACCGGGGCCGTGCAACGTGTACGGCTATCTGGACGTAGCGCTGAAGATCACCCGCAGTTTCAACGGCATGAATTCGGGCTCGCTACAGATGTCGGCCATCCAGAACCAGATCAACATGGGTCGCCCGATCGGCCTGCGCTGTGCCTGGTACGGTGGCGGTGCGCACTTCCTGGCGATCTATGGCACCAACGGCAATTACGTGCTGGTCGCGGACTCGATCTACGGCTATTCGACCCGCGCGCTGAGTGCCTTCCCCGGCTCCTACAACGGCGGCGGTAACTGGACCCACACCTACTTCACGGCGAAAAACCAGGGGGCGGCATCATGAAACTGACTTATCCAAAAGCGCCTTCCAACGGCGTCCAGACCTTGCGTCCGGCCCTGCAGGCCGCGTTGCAGACCCAGGGTTTCGGCGTCAATCGCCAGTTCGCCAGCGCCGCGCCCACCGGGATCAGCCTCAGCGAGGCCTATCGCGGCTACTCGCTCAGTCTGGACGACTTGAGCCAGGGCAAAGGCCTGAAAAACGCCCGAGTCGGCGACTGGCATTACCTGGTGTTTTCTGGCGGGGTATCAATTGCCGATGCGCAATTGGCCGAAGTACGCGGTCACGTCGAGTTCGCCTCGCTGAACCACGGCAACCTGGCGGCCGCCACGGTCGGTGCGCTGAAACTGGCGGAACAATCACCGCAGCTGAAGGGCAAAACCGTTGAGCTGCGGATGCTGTTTGTGTCGGCGCTGCACCTTGTGGCGATCTGGCTGCATGCGGCGGGCGAAGACGTGCTGATCCCGATCGAGCCAACGCCAAAAGAGCTGGCACTGACCGGGCTGTACAGCGAGGCCGCCCTCCTCGCACAGCTCAAACCGGCAGCCGATCAGGCCAAGCGGCGTTTTGACGCCGACACCACTGGCCTGCTGGGCAGTTGATAAACCCTGGCAATAAAAAACCCGGACCATGTCCGGGTTTTTTATGGGTTGCCTGAAACGGCTTATTCCGCCGCTGGCGCTGCCGGCTTGCGGCGTTTCAGCGGGGCCATGCCGTCGCTGCTCACCAGTGCGTCCGGTTTCGGACGGTTGGCGCTCTTGCGTTTGGTCGGGGTCTTGGCGGCGGTTTTCTTCTTGTCGCCCTTGGCGTCGGTCTTTTTCTTCTTCACGCCGACGGCCTTGCCCGAGGCCTTGACCTTTTTCGGTCCGCCGTAGGTGCCTTTGACTTCCTTGATGGTGCGGCGCTCGAAGCTCTGCTTCAGATAACGCTCGATGCTCGACATCAGGTTCCAGTCGCCGTGGCAGATCAGCGAGATCGCCAGACCGTCGTTGCCCGCACGGCCGGTACGACCAATGCGGTGCACGTATTCGTCGCCGCTGCGTGGCATGTCGAAGTTGATCACCAGATCCAGGCCGTCAACGTCCAGACCACGGGCCGCCACGTCGGTAGCCACCAGGATTTTCACGCCGCCCTGCTTCAGACGGTCGATCGCCAGTTTGCGATCCTTCTGGTCTTTCTCGCCGTGCAGCACGAACGCCTTGTATTCCTGAGCGACGAGGCGACCGTAGATGCGGTCGGCCATGGCCCGAGTGTTGGTGAAGACGATGGCCTTCTGGTAGGTCTCGTTGGCCAGCAGCCAGTTCACAATCTGTTCTTTGTGCTGGTTGTGGTCGGCGGTGATGATCTGCTGACGGGTGGTGTCGTTCAGTTGGCTGACCGCGTTCAGCTGCAGGTGCTCGGGGTTGTTCAGCACCTTTGCGATCATCTCGCGCAGGCCGGAACCGCCGGTGGTGGCGGAGAACAGCATGGTCTGCTGACGGTTCGGGCATTCGTCGACCAGACGCTGCACGTCTTCGGCAAAACCCATGTCGAGCATGCGGTCGGCTTCGTCGAGCACCAACACTTCGACTTCTTTGAGGTCGAGGTTGCCGGCGTTCAGTTGCTCGATCATCCGGCCCGGGGTGCCGATCAGTATGTCCGGCACCTTGCGCAACATGGCGGCCTGGACCTTGAAGTCTTCACCGCCGGTGATCAGGCCGGACTTGATGAAAGTGAACTGCGAAAAGCGCTCGACTTCCTTCAGGGTCTGCTGGGCCAGCTCGCGGGTCGGCAGCAGGATCAGGGTCTTGATGCTGACGCGAACCTTGGCCGGGCCGATCAGGCGGTTGAGGATCGGCAGGACAAAAGCGGCGGTCTTGCCGCTACCGGTTTGCGCCGTCACCCGCAGGTCACGCCCCTGAAGCGCCAGCGGAATGGCCGCGGCTTGCACAGGCGTTGGCTCGACAAATTTCAGCTCGGCCACGGCTTTGAGCAGGCGTTCGTGCAGGGCGAATTGGGAAAACACGGGTGCTACCTCGAAGATATGCAAAAAATCAGCTGCATAGGTTACCGGTTTCGAGCGCTCAGGCCGAGTTTCTTTGTGAAATCCACGGTAATCAGTGGCTTTTTGTTGCTCGATTTGTCTCCAACGGTAATACACAGCGTCTTAAATGCTCTAATCGCCCGTCGCGTCTTACAGAAGAATCGTTTCTCTCATGGATTTCAAACAGCTCTGGCTCAACGCCCAAGACCTCTGGGGTGCCCTCGATCAGCACCCGCTCCTGCACGCCGGCCTGGCACTGCTCCTGTTGTTGGTGATCGCGCTGGTACTCGGACGAGTGGCGCGCTACCTGATCCTGCATGCCAGCCGCATGCTCGGTCGCCAGCCCGCCCTGCACTGGATCAACGACTTTCGCCATAACAAGGTGTTTCAGCGTCTGGCGCAGATGACGCCGTCGCTGGTGATCCAGTTCGGCCTGCACCTGGTGCCGGAACTGAGCAAGACCGCCATGGTGTTCCTCGGCAACGTGGCGCTGGCGTTCACCATTCTGTTCCTGCTGCTGTCGGTCAGCGCCCTGCTCAACGCACTGCTGGACATCTACGCCCGTACCGAACACGCTCGCACCCGCTCGATCAAGGGTTATGTGCAACTGGCGAAAATGGTCCTGTACGTGTTCGGCGCGATCATCATCGTCGCCACCCTGATCGACCGTTCGCCGCTGTTGCTGCTGTCGGGTCTGGGTGCGATGTCGGCGGTGATCCTGTTGGTCTACAAGGACACCCTGCTGTCGTTCGTCGCCAGCGTCCAACTGACCAGCAACGACATGCTGCGGGTCGGCGACTGGATCGAAATGCCACAAGTCGGCGCCGATGGCGATGTGGTCGACATCACCCTGCACACGGTCAAGGTGCAGAATTTCGACAAGACCATCGTCTCGATCCCGACCTGGCGCCTGATGTCCGAATCGTTCAGAAACTGGCGCGGCATGCAGCAGTCCGGCGGGCGGCGGATCAAGCGCAGCCTGTTCATCGACGCCAGCGGTGTGCGCTTCATCCGCGACGATGAAGAGGAGAAACTCTCCCAGGTGCACCTGCTGACCGCCTACATGGGCCGCAAGAAAGCCGAGCTCAAGGCCTGGAACGAGGCGCAGGGCAATGTCGCGGCGATGTCGGCCAACCGTCGGCGCATGACCAACATCGGTACGTTCCGCGCCTATGCCTTGGCTTACTTGAAGAGCCACCCGGAGATCCAGCCGAACATGACCTGCATGGTCCGCCAGATGCAGACCACGGCTCAGGGTATTCCACTGGAGATCTACTGCTTTACCACCACCACGGTGTGGGCCGATTACGAGCGGATCCAGGGGGATATTTTCGATTACCTGCTGGCGGTGCTGCCGGAGTTTGGCTTGAGCCTGTATCAGCAGCCGAGTGGTGGGGATTTGCGTTCCGGGATATTGCCGGCAGTCCTTGGCGCGAGCCATATTCCCGAGGCCGGGAAACAGATCATGTAATGACACAACACCTCCGGAAACGCTCGGCAAAATGCGTCGAGTGACCGGAGGTTTGGAGCAGGCCCGTTCAAAAGTGACCTAGCACCCACTTTTGAACAGCGGGAGTGTCATTTATGTCGCCATCGAAAACATACCGCGGTTCATAACTCTGATTGTTTCCCCGCACCCGGCCTCTCCAGACTTTCAATGGCAACCAAAACTGGGCCCCGCTCGGCAAAACCTGAGCGCCAATATCGATATATACGGTGTCAGCACTCGTTGGTAACCCGAACTGGATCGCTCCTGGAACGGCCAGTACGGCGTCTGCAAAATCCAGACAGGCACTCGCACAGAACGAATCAGTCACCAGCACGAGTTGACCCTTGAAAGTTTTCTGCTTCAGGTCTTTCGAGCGATCTTGATCGAGCGAAGATGTATCGGGCTGTCGCAACCAGTCGGCCTTCTCCTGCAGTGCAGCGTTCATGGACTTACGCAAGCCTGAAACAAAGGTATAGGCATCGCTGCCTTTCCCGTAATCACGTTCGGTACTGGCCAAAGCGCTATCGAGCGTTGAAAGTGCAAGAGGAGACACTCGCCACATTGCATACGAACGAGAGGATCGGTCCAGACTTTCTACAAACCTTTCACCCAACAACGCAGACAGAATCCTCGCTCCGACCAGACTGTTACCGCCACGATTGCCGCGTGTATCGAGTACAACCAGTCTGGCATCATCAATACTTTCGAGAACATCAAGCATCTCCTCGAGGGATGCGTTTTCGGATGCCGAAGGTGCGAAATTCGACGCATGAACCCAATAACGTCCGTCGCCGAGTTTCAGGACCGTCTGAGGTGGTTGAGGTTGATACAGGAAATCCGCTAATTGCCCGCCATCCTCCTGCCATAACAGATCGTAGTTTTGCTTTACTCCACTCGACAGAACAACCTGGCATTTGCCCGCCCGTTTTCTGGCCAACACTGGATAGTCCCCATCATCAACAGTCAAATGCTTCGCAAGGTGATTCCAGGTGGATTGCAAATCCAGTCGGCGATCTATGTAGGGTGATATCTCATTGCTCACTATCTCGCGAACTGTTTTACCGTCACATGAAATGACTCTGGAACCGATTGGCGGCAACGGTACCGGCCAGCCCTTCGCAACACGACTGACAACAAAATCCTCCCCTCTCTTGTCCAGAATGAAACCGGCCCACGAAGACTTGTCCTTTTCGGATTGATAAATGCCTACATGGCCATCCTTGAACCCTGAAATATAGAAACCCAGAACAGCTTGGGTATCTCTTCTGGAACCGACAAGGAGGGACAATTGCCTTGCCTCCAGATAGCCCCGTTCGACCCAGTCAGTGAAGTCTTTATTTTCTTTATCTATGGCCCCCGGATGGGAGCTAACTATCAGTTGATGAACCGCGGCAAGATCTTTGACAGCCAGGTCTACAAACCCGGCCTTGTGAGTATCCTTAGCCAATACAGAACCGGTAGCAGCGACACTCATCAGAACAATGGCCAAAACTTTATTATAAAAATTCAAATCGAAATTATTAATCATGCAAAAGCACCAAACCAAGGGAAATCATGATCACATGGATATATTCTGGTCATTGCGTACAAGTACACCAACGCTCGCAGCCAATCGAATTCTGGCGGCTCTCCATCGTGCCAGCGACTGTACATACTGCTGGTTTGCATTGGCGAGTGCAGTCTGAGCGTTCAAAAGTTCGATGATTGAACCAACCCCGGCCCTGTATCGCCCCTTGGCCACTCCCGAAGACTCCTCGGCCGAACGCACCAGACTTTTTGCTATGTTGATACTCTCGTTCTCGGTTTTTAGGTCCGAGTAATTCACCCATATGGCATTGGTAACGCTCAGCTCAGCCTGCCTTAACAGAGCCTCTTGAAGCTGTATGTTTTCGTAGGCTTCGGAAACTCTGGAGCTGTTTCGAAACCCTTCAAATAACGGAAATGTCAGTTTTAGCCCAACCTCCATCGCGTTGTAGTCCTTGGAATTTTCCTGAGTGTAACGTTTCTCGGAATAAGAACTTACAAAAGACAGACTGGGCTTCCCTTCGGAGATAACCGTTTGCAGATGAAACCTACTGGCTTCAAGCTGGGCTCTGGCAGAAAGAACGGATGGATGCTGCGCTGCCGCCTTCTGAATCAATAATTCTAGCGATTTGTTCAAGTCATCGGAAAAGACAGACTCATCAAGCTTGTCGATCGCTATTTTCGCTCCCGGATCCACACCTAATGTATAGGTTAATTGCGCCACTGCCTTTTGGTAGTTTCCTTGTGCTCTGACGCGATCAAGGATCGCCTCTGAATGAGCTGTTTGAGCCTGCAGCAAATCTGCTCGCGCGCCCACTCCCGCAATGTATTTGGCCTGCGCAGCCAGAAAGCTTTCTTTGGCCGCCGATTCATTATCAAGGCTCGAGACAATCACACCTTTCGCCGCGGCAACGGCAAAATAGTCTCTGGAAACATCGGACACCAGAGACAACGATTCTGAATCCTGAGCCAGGACTGCCGACAGTAATAGACTATTGTTTTCCTCAACACTGCCGCGCCTTCCACCGAAATCCAGCAGCAGCCACGACAGATTCAACGAAGAGCCCCATGAAGACTGTTCATTTGCAGCCGCCACGTCCTTGAGTACGTCGCTATTCAAGTACAGGCTTGGCAAATAAGCAGACCTGGCCGCAGCCACCTTATGTTTCTGAATTTCTATATTAGCTCTCGCTCTGAACAAGTTTGGATTCGCACAAAGCGCAAGTTCCAATGCTTCATCAATACTCAGAGACTCATCCCATGCACATCCAGAGGAGAAGTTTTCCCTCGTTTTCTCAGGACTCGAGCCTGGATTTATTGATGTATCGAGATAAGCCACCTCTCCGCGCCGGGAAACGTCAGACATCGGCGCCGCGCAAGAAAGTAAAGGCACCAGACCCAGTGCTGCCAATAACACAGGCGAAAAATACTTGTGCATTTCAAGACCGCCTCATCTGAATCACGCGGTCGGCCGCTGCAATGGTATCAGGTCGATGAGCAACAATAATCCGTGTCATTTTCAAGCTGGCCACAGCACTGTTAACTTCTTTTTCCTTCTCCAGATCGAGGTGACTCGTCGCCTCATCGAGTAAAAGAATCCGGGGACGTTTATACAATGCACGGGCCAGAAGAATTCTTTGTTTCTGACCGCCGGAAAGAACACTTCCCATGTCGCCAATAGATGTGTTGTAGCCCATCGACATTGACCGTATGTCCTCATCGATAGCGGCCATCTTCGCACACGTCTCCATCCACTCCTGATCAGGTTGATGATCAAAAAAGCAAATGTTATCGGCAATCGATCCAGAGAACAGATCATCATCCTGAAGAACAGTACCGATCATGCTTCGTAAATTCTCGATCCCCACCTTGTTAATATCCAGACCGCCGACCAGAACTTCTCCAGAAGTCGCCTTGAAAATACCAAGCAACAAATTCAGCAAGGTCGTCTTTCCACAACCAGAAGGCCCGGTAATGGCTACAAATTCACCTGGAAGCACTTTGAAATTTACATCCGACAAAACTTCCTTTTCATGATCACCATACTTGTAGCTCAGCCCTATCACTTCGATACTTGGCTCGACACCTTTATTATAAGACCCGGCATCTTCGACCATGAGTTCTGGCTTCGTCAGCACTATATCTGCAAGCCGCTCACCTTGAACCTGAAGCATCTTCACTTCAAAACCTTTATTGATCAGCGCGGTGAGCCTCAAATTGAAAATCGACTTATAGGCTATGAATGCCATCAAAAAACCGATAGAAAACTTCCCATCGATTACCATACTGACACCATAGTAGATGATCAATATGTTTTCTATACCAGTAATTACACCTATTGCGCCATGATATAAAATATGAATCTGCTGCGCTTTCAAATCCAGATTAACTTGGCTTACAAGCATCGATAGCCAGGACGCCCTTCTATCCTCCTGACGTTGGAATAACTTTATCGCACGAATACCCCTCGCTGTTTCCAGAAAATGGGTTTCCTGTCGGGCGGAATGTATGATTTGCTCTTCTGTCGCCTTCTTCAAAGGCACAAACCATAAAAAACGTATTGCCAGATACAACGCAAGAGCCATAACCGAAATCGAAGCAAGGAATGCACTGTAGTAAAACATCATGCAGACAATCGCGACCGACATGACACCGTCGAGCAGCGCTTCCAACAGCGATGTAGTGAGCGTTCTCTGAACCTGATCAATAGAAGAGAATCTCGACGTTATATCGCCGAGACTCCGTTTCTCGAAGTACTCGATCGGCAAACTTATAAGGTGCTTAAATATATTGGCCTTGAGCTGTATATTCAAATGCGTACCAAAATACAACAGCATTCGAGCCCTTATAAGCTTCATGAATTCCTGGGCCAACATAAGCCCCCCAAAAGCCAGCGCAAGCATGACTAGCAGATCGACATCAAACGCCGGCAAGACATTATCCAGCGTCAGTTGCAGAAACAAAGGGGACATGAGCGACATTAATTCTAATGCTGATGCCACCGCCAGAACCTTTGCCGCTGATCGATAGGCTCCACGAACATTCCCGATGACCGATGTTATCCCAACACGCGGCGGTTTTTCCTTTAATTCGAAGCCTGGATTCGGCCATAGCTCAAGGGCGATACCAGTGAAAAATTTTGAAACTTCTTCGTATGCAACCGTCCTCTTTCCAAGCGCAGGATCATGTATGACAAATCCCGTCTTGTTGACCTCTACCAACACCACGAAGTGGTCAAAATTCCAATGGAGTACACAGGGTAACTTGAGACTGCTCAAACCGGCCATTTCCAGCTTTACCGGACGGCTATTCAAATTCATTGCATTTGAGATCTTTACGAGCCCACGCAGAGTCAATCCTTGCTGGGAAACCGAAAATCGCTGACGGATCTCTCTTAAATCCGTGTGATATCCAAAATGACTCGCAATCATCGCGACGCACACCAACCCGCACTCCGAACGCTCGGACTGATGAATGACAGGTGTACTGTTTTCGGAATGAAAATTTATTTTTCCAAGCAACTCTTTCATTGTCACTTCCAGTTATATCTTGCCCGTTATCGAATAGATCGGTTCAATAATCCACTCGTATAACTTTCGCTTCTCCAGCATGACATCCGCGTCCAGCAGCATTCCCGCTCGTAAAGGCGTGACGTCGCCGTAGGCTTTTATATATTGACGTTCAAGTTCAACCGTCACTCTGTACATCGGTTCTTTGCTGGATTCAGGATTCGCTATTGGCGGCAACTCAGTGGGAAGAAGAGGAGCCTCGGATATCTCCAGAACCGATCCTTTGGCCTGTCCGAACTTCTGATAAGGAAAGGATTGGTATCTCACGCCTACCACCGCACCTTTGCGGATAAATCCGATTGCACGACTGGGAACAAACAAATGAGCCTGAAACTTTGATCCGCTTGGAACAATGGCTGCCAGTGCCTCGTCAACCTTTGCCGTCTGACCAACGTTTCCTCTTATCGCTGTAACGATGCCATCACTTGGAGCGGAAACAACGGTTTCATATTTCGCTTCATTCTCTACTACTTCCTGATCGATAACCTGCAAGCTCCGTACGAGTTCCTCTCTGACATTCGATTGCGTCAGCGGCGTGCTTGATATATTACGTAAAACGGTCGCATATTTATAATCAACATCTGCACGACTCCGCTCCAGATCTTTCAGGCGAATTTTCTGTTCAAGTAACTCTTCCTGTTTCTGATCAAGTTGTTCTGGAGCAATATACCCTTGCTCCATCAACCCTTTGTAGCGTTTCACCGAGCTTTCCGACAACGCCATCTTTCGGACAGCGAGCGATATCTGCTGATCAAGATTATCTCTTTCACGCGTCAGCGTAGAGGCATTATTACGCAACGCTTCCATCTCTAGCTCATGAATATGCTCTGTCGTCCTTATTGCAGACGCCAAGCTACTTCGTTTGTCTTGAAGAGCAGCATTGATGGTTTCTTGTATGGCCAGTTTTTTTTGGCTCTTCCTGTCACTGGACAAAACAAAAAGTGTGTCACCGGCCTTGACTGTCTGCCCTTCACTGACAGATCTGGTCTTGATCAACCCGCTTTGGACCGCATATATCTGGGTAACACCACTCTCTGGAATAAGCTCTCCATGCGCTGTAACACGCTTCGTGTATTGCCCACCAAACAGAAATGCAACTGTTATCAGGGTAAATACAATAGCGAAAATAGATATCAGCGTATGATTGATCGGGCTCGCAAGTATAATTTCTCCGTAGATTTCATTTTTGCTCGCCTTGGCAACCAGCGCCTCTTTCCTGAACATAATATTACTCATGAAATTTTACGCACTGGCAAGATACAGAACATCAT
This sequence comes from Pseudomonas sp. Pseusp21, assembly GCF_059492145.1. NCBI lineage: Bacteria > Pseudomonadati > Pseudomonadota > Gammaproteobacteria > Pseudomonadales > Pseudomonadaceae > Pseudomonas > Pseudomonas sp. Pseusp21. The sequence goes on along the minus strand of NZ_CP168520.1, from coordinate 5,345,883 downwards.
GAAAAATCAATGAGCTTACGATTTTTGTCAGGGGCGCTTGTGGCACACGAAGTTGCACCGACAACTCGTCAATGGACAAGCCATTCTGCGCTGAAAGCAGCTTGATCACTTTCCACTCAATACTATTGATCGGTATTTTTATTCCATTGACCACGCAGCTTTCATCACTGACAGCAGCGTAATGACTGCTCAAGTTTAATTTCGAACTCGTAGACAGATTATCATCCTGCCCAAACACATTCGCATTTATGTCAAATCTCGTGTTCGTTCTGCTTGAGGAAATAATTGTCTGTTTGAACAGACTGAGATTCTCTTCACTCATGACTTCCAACCTGACTTTTTCAAACGCCAGCTCGAGATCATTAGAATCGCTTTCCGAAAAGCCAATTCTTTTTCTGCATTCAAGATGCTTTTCGAGAAACTTGTTACATACCCATTCGACATAGGTGCTGATATGCGTAGTGTGCACCCCTACCGCCACATGAAAAGTCGGCTCTCCCAGGGCTATTGCACTATGCCACCAGCCACGAGGGACATATAGAAGGTCACCCGCCTCCAGCACCGTATCCAGGACAGGTATTTCAGAGCACTCGCTCTTGAATTCCTTACTGGTTTGTCCTGGCATCGGAAGTTCGAACGTAGGTGGGTAGATCCTCCACCTTTTCCGCCCTACCAACTGAATGGCAAACACATCATGGCAGTCCCAGTGGTTTCCAAAGGCTGCCTGCGGGTTGAACGCCAAGTAGCCGTTACCCAGTGTTTCCTGATTCACCACGCCGGAAATTTCCTTACAGAGGCTATCTATGTAATGAGAGCTTTTGTGCACTCTATTTAGAATCAGCGTTGCCCCTTCCTGCATCAGTTTGTAGAACTTTGGCTTGATGATCGTCTTGCGTGGCTTTCCTACTTCGTTATAAGTAAAAACGTACTCATTCTCCGGTATAAACGTGCCATTATGGAGATTGACACCGGGGGCTTCCGGCTCGATCGTACCAAGAATATTATCTATATCGGCGAGCGTGAAGACATCGGCTTTAACCGCGCCCCGACGAAGAAAAAAGTTTTTTTCCTGAATATTATTCAAGAAATACTCATTCGACACTCCAAGATCAATAAGCATTCAAATCTCTCGACTGCGGCAGGATGGAATTACGGATTAGCTGGCACTTACAACAGGAATCAGATTCGGTAACTTGGGCAAACCGACCGCTGGACAACTTAGTATTTTTTTGTCATCCGAGTACCCCCTCATCCATAGATTCATCCGTTCCGAATCCAGCTCGACAGTTCCGTTCTCATTTATTTTCCCGACAGAGTTTCTGTCATCTGAAAGCATCACAGTACATTTCTGTATCGTTCCATCTGCGCGTATCGCGAGAGAGTTGGGACGCGACGCATAACAAACGTAAGTACCGTTATCAGACTTGCTGACGGTTTTTTCATTCAACAGCTCATTCAGCTCTGCAATCGTTGTGAGCCTTTCGCTTTTTGACAGCAAAACTCCTGACGTATCGTTCGGACCGCCTAGGTTTTCAATGGTCTTCAGAAATACCTTGAATCTCGAATCAGACAAGAATGTCTGCTTTATTTTTTCAGCCAGTCTTTTTACAGACGAGACGTTTTCTTTGGTGAGATGAACCCTGAGAGTAACATTGAAATCCAGGGTTGAATCTTTCAATGCCAGGAGGTTTGACCATATCCTGTTGAACGTGCCAGCGCCTGAGGCAAGCTTTCTGGTCTTGTCGTGGCCAGCCTCAAATCCGTCCAGCGAAATCTGATAGTTCCGCTGATTCAAGCCACAAAGTTTTTCTGCCAGATCGAGTGTCAGGAGATATCCGTTGGTGGTCAGAGCCCCACTGAAATTCACACCGGCCTGATCACAGGCTTTTTTTGCGAATTCACTTAATCCGAGAACCAGATCTTTCGCTGCAAGCGGCTCGCCACCAAACCACTGGAGATGGAGATTATCCAGTTTTGGCAACCGCCTGCCGATGAGATTCCTTATTCCTTCCTGAGTCTTTTCATCCATTCGCCCTATCAGAAAATCCTCATAACAGTAGGTGCACCTAAAGTTACACTGCTCGGTAGGATAAAGAATGAGCTCCAGGCTTTTCGGATTGAGTGTTGCCAGAATATTTTTATCTAGATCCATCTAACTTACTCATCATTCTATTTATGTGAGTGGAGTACCAGACTGGTACTCCACGCTTATCACATCAATCAACCATCCTGGTCATCACCGCAACTCGAGTTAACAGGTGGCGAACCGCAACCACCGTTCACGGGAGTATCTCCGCACTTGGCATTGACCGAACCACCGTTACAGCCGATGTTGACTTCCCAGCCACCGGCAACGGCATCCAGTACTTCCAAGTCTGTAATTTCATACGACCCATACTCGTCAAACTCAACGAGTTCAGTACCACTGGCTTTATTTTCCACGGCTATTCCTTGCTGTCTTAATGTTGCAGGCACGCTTAAGTTTGACTAAACATGCCCATTTATTCGTGAAAACAGTTTCACGAAAACTTAGATAGAGGTAAATTTCGCGCACAGACATGCCGACTCACAGCGTGTCACTGGAATCGATGTGCGTGCGTTAGTTAAATGTTTGGAGAGGAAATCATAGCCAATCCCTAGCTAATAGAAGTACCGTTCAAAGACGGCTGGTCCGAGGCGCGGGATCATAATTGCGTTACAAACCGAAGGCAATACCAGCCGATAGTAATTATTACTATTTTTTTTCGAGAGCCAGCCCTTCCATCTCTTGCATCTAAAAAAAGACATAGCAAAGGCTTCTAACCTTTAGCAAGTACATTCCTTGCAAATCCAAAAAACTTACACTTTACCTTACACTTTCACCTACTAATCGATAACTAACGGACCCGTTCTTTTAACCTTGCGGGCTATTCGGGCGTCTCATGGCTGTTATGTCACCCGAACCTTGCAGCTTCGATTGCAGTCGGCCGCTGGCCATCACCGTGACGTCGCCCGATCTCTGTGAAAGGATCGATACCTTGTCCGCCGACATTTTTGTCGTGTTTACATCACCCGAGCCATGGATCTGGATCGACAACTCCCTGACCTTGCCATCAGCCGAAATATCTCCAGCACCATAGATGTTCAAAGCAAGCCGCTCCTGAGCCACACCCATCACTTTTACATCACCACTGCTCTTGACCGTGATGTCAGGGACTTTACTGACTCCGATCCTGACCAACGCACAAGGCAGAGCCTTGCTTTCTGTTCGTGCATTGATCACCAAAGAGCTCCCGGTGGAATCCGTCGATACCGGAGTGCTCCCACACTTGAGTTTGAGCGGCGAACTCAGTTCATGGCTGAGTATCAGGTCGCCCTCTGCAAAGTCCGCTTTTATCGAGTCGATGAACGCCTGACTTTCGCCTACGATCTCGAAAACAGGATGTTCTGATTTGAAGACTTCGACATCCACAATGGTTGCTACGGTTAAGAACGTTGCGCCCTGCAATAGGCGGGCATCCAGGATTCTGGAACGGCTCGCTACAGGCCGTTTTTTTGCAATTGCCGACGCCGACGCTCCATTTTCAGCAACCGACTGCTCCGTTTCGAATGAAGCCGTCGAATTTGCCTTGGCTGAATCGCTTTTGTCTTGATGTTTCATTCCCACATGGCCTAGTTCCACCAGGCAGCCCAACAGGAAAACAGCCAAAACCACTTTGCAATGCGCAGATCTCACACAAGTCATCCTTTGGTTTCGTGCTCATCTATAGCCGCAGGGTAGCCATAGTCGCATCGATTTCGAATGGCGGCGACGATAGCGGCTTTTAATTCAGACTACGAATCCTCAGACGACAGTAGGCCCTGTGGGAGTGGCTACCACAGGGTCTACTGTCTTCAGTTTCGAAATGTCGGGTTACTTGACCTGCCGCTGCGGCGCCTTGTGCACCATGGTGTAGGCGTAATCGACGCCCATGCCATACGCGCCGCTGTGTTCCAGCACCAGGTCCATTACGGCCTGATACGTGTCTTTGTGGGCCCAGTCACGCTGGTACTCAAGCAGCACTTGCTGCCAGGTCACCGGTACTGCGCCGGCCTGAATCATCCGCTGTACCGACATGTCGTGGGCTTCCTTGGTGGTGCCGCCGGACGCGTCGGTGACGATGTACACCTCGTAACCTTCGGCCAGGGCTTCCAGGGCCGGGAAGGTCAGGCAGACTTCGGTCCACAGCGCGGCGATGATCAGTTTCTTGCGCCCGGTGGCCTTGACCGCGTCAACCAGCGCCTTGTCTTCCCAGGAGTTCATCGAGGTGCGTTCGATCGGTTTCTGCTCAGGGTGTACCGCCAGCAGTTCCGGCCAGATGTAGCCGCTGAAGCTTTCGGTTTCGACCGAGGTGTAAATGGTCGGTACGTTGAAGATCTTGGCAGCCTTGGCCAGGCCGACGGTGTTGTTCTTCAGGGTCTGGCGGTCGATCGACTGTACGCCGAAAGCCATTTGCGGCTGGTGGTCGATCAGGATCAGGGCGGAGTTGGTTGGGTTCAGCAGTTCACGGATAGACATGGCGCGTTCCTTTTGATGTCGATTCAAAGTTTCGATCAGGTATTGGTGAGTCGAGGCGGCTTGCCGTCTTCGGCGTTGTTGTCTCGGCTTGGATGTCACTTTAGGGGCTAGCCGATAAAGGGACAATTCCCTAAAATCGAGAATCATTGATTCTAAAATAGGGACAATCATGGATCGCATCGAATGCATGCGCGCCTTCGTGGTGACGGTCGGCGAAAACGGCTTTGCAGCCGCCGCCCGGGCCATGGACGTGCCCCGCTCGAAAGTCAGCAAACAGATTCAGGCACTGGAAGAAGCCATCGGTGTGCAGCTGCTGCAACGCACCACCCGCAGCCTGCACCTGACCGAGGCCGGGGCCGAATATTTCGAAGCGGCGCGGGAAGTGATTGCGGCACTGGACGAGGCCGAGCAGCGGGCGCGGGACGGGGTGGGCGAATTGCGCGGGGTGTTGCGGGTCAACGCACCGATGTCGTTCGGCCTGCGGCGGCTGGGCAAACTGATTCCGCTGTTCCACGAGCAGCACCCGAACATCGAGCTGCAACTGGTGCTCAGCGACCAGCAGGTCGATCCGGTGCGCGGCGGGTTCGACGTGACCATCCGCATCGCCAGCCTGCCCGACTCGACCATGATCGCCCGGCAACTGGCGCCTGCCCCACGAATCATGGTCGCCTCCCCCGCTTATCTCGAACGGGCGGGCACGCCGCAGACTCCGCAGGATCTGCGCTCACATCAATGCTTGAACTACGGCTATCTGCAGAGTGGCGTCAGCCTGCAACTGTGCAACGGCAAGGAGACCCAGCGCGTCAACGTCACCGGGCCGTTGCACGCCAACAATGGTGACTTGCTGGCGCAAGCGGCCGAGGCCGGGATGGGCATTGCGCTGCTGCCGGACTTCATCGTCGAAGAGGCGCTGGCGGCCGGGCGGCTGGTGCCGGTGCTGTGCGAATGGCAAGCCCCGGCGATCACCATCAACGCGGTGTATTCGTCAGCGCGGCGGGTGCCGCAGAAGACCCGGGCGTTTATCGAGTTTCTGGTGGGGCAATTGGCGCCGGAGTAGTGCCGGCTTCCTGGGCAAACTCCAGTGGATTCCTGAACATCACATACACAGGTTCCAGGCCCGAATCGGCAGGGAACACCACGACATAGTCATCGTAAGCAAGCGTTGCCGGAGCGGTGAATGTTTCCAGTAATGGCACCGGCGATGATCGAACCGTGCCCAGTCGATAATCAGCAATGGAGGTGGGTGGCCGGAAAACCTCCAGCGTGTCCGGATGGCACCAGCTCACAGTGATGGGTGTGGCTCCATCGGCGGTGAAACGGTAGGTTTGAGAAGACTCATTCCAGATCGCGGAGCGAACTCTTACGCCAGACGCCGTAATTGCAACACTGCTCGGTGCCAGTTCCACCTGAAACAAGGTTTTGATTTCTCTGACGCCCTGCGACAGGGTGCCGACCGGCACGGCATAAGTACCGCTAGTCATTCTGAACGGAACATTGACCCTTCCAAGGGTTGCCGCCAGAGACAACCAGTCCGTTCCTTCAATCGGCAGAAATTCCGCCAGAGGAACGCAAACTCCATAACGGCCAACTTCCGCTCGGCTGCGAAAGTCGAACCGTAGCACTGCCGCATACTGAACTTGATCGGTCCGGGCGTTTGAAGTGATCTGCCAGGTGAACTCTGCCACCGCCGAGCGAATGGCTTTTTGCAGATCGACACGAGGTCCTTCCAATGTTCGTGAAAGTGCGCCATCGACCAGGATTGCCGGGCGTGCATTGACGAAAGCCAGCGGGGCAAACAGCTGCCCTCCGACCTGCGCGGGCCCGAGTTGCTGCTGATCGCGTAGACCAACAAGTTGAGTCTGCGCCGTAGACAACAGCGCTTCGGCCTCAGTTTGAAGCTGTCTGAGACGCGCATTAAGTTGATTCAACTTCGCCCCATAGCCGTCATAAACAGCACTGATCTGCTGCGCAATACCTTGCCACTGTCCTTTTTCCGCCCGAGCGTACGTGACTTCGCGCTGTGCATTGTCTCTTTTGAGTTGCACGCGCAGCTTCCAGAATTGATAGCGTTGCAGGGCAAGGCGGGACTCAAATTCGCTTCCCTCCAGCGCACGTATATCCAGTTCTCGTTGAGCAATGAGCACTTGCGTACTCAGTTGCTGGCGCAAATGGCTGATGCGCAGTTGCAGATCCGCGAGTGCCGCCTGGGCGGCGCGCTCGGAAACGGCCAGATCGGCAATGATTTTTTGCACCTCAGCCTGAGTCTGGGCAATGCGTTGTCGGATTATCTGCGCTTGGTCCAGCGGCGCCCGTGGCCCTTGCGCAGGCGCAACCGCCGCAGAAGCGGCCTGCCCTTTGAACGCAACCCGGCCCTGTTTGCGGTGCCAGTCTTTGACGTAGTAAACGACCGAGCCACTGGAGTTCGGATTGGGATCATCCTCGGGGTGATAGAACAACAGATCGGCCCCTTTGGGATGACCTGAAATCCGGTCGAAATGATTGATCAATCGGTCGTGATCCGCTTTGGGCATATCGACGGCCCAGATCCGCTCGACCAGTGCCAGGAACTCCGGCTCGGTGTAATCGCCGAGGGTTGGTTTGAGTTTCATGGTTTTTAACTTCCTTGTAGGTCCGCATGACACCGGAGGGCATTCAAGCGAATGCCCTCCGTCCTTGGTCACTTGCTTCAAAGTTACTCAGGTTTGAAGCCAGGTTTGTTATTGAGCGCGCGCCACTCTTTCACTTCTTTCAGAATGCCTTCGGGGCTGTCTTCACGTCCTTCCTTGGGGTAGAAGATGACGTCCGAGCGGTCGGGGTGTTCGGTGACAAGCTCGAAATGTGTTACGCGTCTCATCATGTAGCGATCAAACTCGTCACCAGACAGTTCCTCTCCGCCCTCAAAAAGCTCTGTAAGAAACGCTCGGAATTCGGACTCTGTGTAGTCTTCGATACGTGCAGTATTTTTCATTGCATATCCCTTTCCTTATGAAAAATCATTCTGGCTTAAATCCCCGCTTATCGCTGAGCACGATCCATTCTTTCACGACACGCAGAACACCTTCAGGCGAACTTTCCTGCCCCTCTTTCGGGTAAAAAATCACATCCGAGCGATCAGGATGCTGCGTCACCCGCTCGAAGTGTTCTACTCCCTTGATTATAAAAGCGTCGTAATCGTCAGCAGACATATCATCTCTTTCTTCATAAAGAGCGCGCAGAAACTCTAAAAACTCCACCTCGGTGTAGTCTTCAAGATTGTCTTTAAAAATCACAACATATCTCCGGAAAACACCATTCTGACACTTAGTTTTGCTACTTTTCCACCATGGTAAAAACCAACGTTTTGACTTGCATGTCAGCGGTGTATTGAAACACCACCTTTTTACCTGGATAGGTATTTTGATCGAGTAGATAGGATTCCCAACCTCCAGTTTGACCCATTGGCTTGGGCATCTTTATCGGCCCCCGGGTCTCCATAGCCGCTCCGAAAATTGCATGAACATCGGTTTGTGTCATAACCGACTTGAAGGGCGTTGGAAGATCACCTTCGTAAATGACAGTCATAGGCATCGTTTTGACCAAGGTGATAAATACGCTCTCCAGCTTCTTGGACTCGGCGAGAAATGTCAGCTCCACCCCGTTTTCAATCTCAAGATCTTGCAAGTCACACCCCGGATATAGCTCCACCAGAGGCTGTTCATCAAGCAACCCCTGTGTGACTAGAGCGCCAAAAGGAAGCCCTACACCTGCAATAAGCTCACTAATCTTCAAAGAATTCATCAATACCACCCCTGCTCTTTGTGAAGACCATGTAGTTTTTTACGTCCAGCTTCAACTTCCGCCTCAGCAAACCCTGCTTCCAACAATCCAGTTTTTATCGCATCAAAATTCTGATCGACTGAACTCTCGATATTGATCGCATCTTGTCCTTGTTTTGAAGAGGTATTACGCCCCCCGTAGGTTTCACTAAATTTTCGATGCACATTAAACGGTATGGCAATGCTAGGAGCCCGTTGAAGAAAATTTCGACGCTCACGCGGAGACATATGGGGAAAATTATTCCGCAGGTACAACTCCAATGCCTTCTGCGAAGGAATATGGTCAATATCCAACCCATCCCCCCTGCTTCGCCCACTGAGTTCGTTGTACGGCCCGACCTCCAGCGGCTCAACCGGTGGACCGGCAAACACCAGATCCGGTGAAGGCAGCTCCATATCCCCCGGGAACCCCGGAATACTCGCACCCGCCTGCCCTTCATCGACAGCCGGAAACGTCTCGTTTGCCGGTAGGATCGGGATGAACGGGTTGCCGGGATAAGCCGTGGGTGTCGACGGGGAAATCGGTGTGGTGGTCGGCCCGAGGTGTTCGCTGCCCGGCGGCACCAACGGGGTCCAGGTTCCAATGCCCACTGTAGGAACCGGCCATGGCTGAACGGCGGGTAGAACACCACGTCGTCCGTGGGCACTTTGCGGCGCGACGATGCTGACCCGGTCAAGATTGAACGGGTTTTCGCCGACTGATGCATCGTCCTGAAAACGCAGTTCGAACTCGCGGCGTTCTCCCACCCATGTGCTCTTCGGCGCATAGGGGGCGAAACCTTGCTCGACGCGTTTTTTGTTGACCTTGTCGAATTGGCTGGTCAACGCGGATTGCTCACCGAGTGTTTGCCACAACACTTGGTCAAACGCGCCGAACGACTGAATCTCCCGCCCACGCAACTGGTCGCCGATCTGACTGGGAATGGCTGCACCGGTGCTGCGGCTGGCGGTGTTCCACCAGTCAGCCGTCGCGGGTTGACCGTTACCGGTGACAACGCCCGCGCCCAAGGGTGGCAAGTTGAAGGACAGGTACATCGGCGCCGAACCCGGCACGCAGATAATGCAGTCCTGAATGCGCAGGTCGACGCCCTTCGGCAAGTCCTGAACAACCGGTGGCAGCAGCGCTATCCGGCCCTGACTCGGAACCTCTTTGGTGATGCTCGCATCGGGCGTGAACTGCAGGTGTCGGGGTGGTGAACCGGGGACTTCTGCGGTGTAGTTGCCCGTCAGCGGATCAGGCACCGCATTGATGACCGGCACACTGGGGCTGATCTCGTTACCGGTGGTGACGGCAATGACGGCGGTGCCTTGCGCAACGGCCTCAGGCTTGAGCCGATAAGGCATGTCCACCGACCCGCCGGAATCGGCTATCGAGCGCAGCGTCTGCTCATCAGAAAGCCCCAGCACCTCGGCAGGCACGGCGACAGACTGAAACAATCGTCGTCGCTGCTCCGGCGTCAGTTCTCCATCACCCAGCGTTGGCGAATACACCAACCCGCCGATCAATACCGTGGACGGATGGGGAACCAGCATGGCGAGGGGAAGGTGTTTGACCGCTTGCCGTACACCTGCCTCGATGAGTGCACCCGCTTGCTGGGCGACGAGTGCTCCGGAACGCGTCAACACCATCGCGCCGTGCGTCATCGACGACATCGGAACGGTCAGCGTATTGGCCTGCCGGGTTCGACTGACCCGCGCATCTTCATCGGCCTGTTGCTTGAATCGAACCCGTGCCTCGCGTTGCGCAGCGTATTGGCGCTGAGCCTCCCAAACCGCTTCCCTTGCACGCCAGACCACGGTCTGCTCGGCGTGATGCCTGCCTAGAGCTGCGGACTTTTCCCGCAGGGCATGGATCTGCGAGGTAAGTAATCGCGCCTCATGGGCGGCGGTGTAAGCGCTTTCCCAGATCCGGTGGCCGTCGTCGAGCGCCTGGCCGAACTGGCCGAGTCGTGTCAGGTAATCGTTGGAAGTTCGAATCAGCGGATCCTGACCATCGAAGGCGCGGGCGGTCGCGTTCTTTGCATCGAGGTCTACGGATTTGCGGGCAATCAGCCCGTCGATTTCATTTTTTTCCTTGGTAATCAGGTAGAGCTGCCAGCGCTCGCTGTAGCGGCTGTCAGGGGCCCTGCGCGCCGCCAAAATCTCCTGATCCAGAAGCGGCGCAAGTTGCCTGGTCCTTTCGGCAAAGCGACGATCGACCTCGGCCCTGATGGCGTCATGTCGCTGAACCAGCCCCGCCAAAAACTGCCTGTGCGCCAGTTGGCGGGCCTGTTCCTGAGCCTGTGCGGCGGCGGCCTGTGCCTGGTTTGCAGCTTCCTGTGCCTGAGCCGCCGCTTGGGCTTGCTCTTGCTGTTGTTTTTGCCGGTGCGCCGCCTTGGCCCGCGCCCGAGCCTTTTGTTTGCTCTTGCTGACCTTGCCGAAGCCGCCCGAAACCCCGCCACCGCCACCAAAACCACCACCCGAGCCGCCACCCGAAGCAGGCGGCCCGGTTCGGATGACGACGCTTCCCGACGTTCCATCGTTGAAATTGTTCTGTGCCATACAGTCACTCCTTGTCTGTAGGGCACAGCGTGTCGATCAAGCGGTAGTCAGGTGCGGTACATAGTTATCGCGGTGGAAATAAGGGGTGGAATGACAATTCAGCCAATGGCCTGCGGTTTGCGAATCCCCAACCGGCTGATCCACACCGCCGCCAGAATCACGCTGCCACCGAGGAACAACCGCCCGAGCTCTTCGTGCTGATTCCAGATCAGCAGGTTCAGCAGCAGGCCCACCGGCACGTGCAGGTTGTTCATCACCGCCAGGGTGCCGCCGTTGACCAGGCACGCGCCCTTGTTCCACCAGTACAAACCGAGCGCGGTCGAGACCAGACCAAGGAACACCAGCACGCCCCATTGCAGCGGTGCTTCGGGCAGGAAATTGGATTTGCCGAACAGCAGGAACGCCGGCAGCGCCACCGCCAGTGCGCCGAGGTAGAAGAAACCAAAGCGCCGGTAGTGCGGCAGATCGCTCGGGTGTTTCGCCACCAGATGCTTGTACAGCACTTGCCCGGCGGCGTAGGTGAAGTTGGCCAGTTGCAGCAGCAAAAAGCCCATGAAGAAATCCGGGTTGATCCGGTCGTAGCGGATCACGGCCGCGCCTGCGACCGCCACCAGTGCGGCGATCAGCGCCCACGGATTGAAGCGTCGGTTGAGTGCGTCTTCGATCAGCGTTACGTGCAATGGCGTGAGGATGGTGAACAGCAGCACTTCCGGCACCGTCAGCACGCGGAAACTCAAGTACAGGCAGACGTAGGTCACGCCGAACTGCAACGCGCCGATCAGCAGCATGCCGCGCATGAACGCCGGTTCCACCGAGCGCCAGCGGGTCAGCGGGATGAACACCAGCCCGGCCAGCACCACCCGCACCAGCACCGCAAAGTAGCTGTCGACATGACCGGCCAGGTATTCGCCGATCAGACTGAAGGAAAACGCCTGGATCAGCGTGACAAAAAGTAGATAGCCCATGCTCGCCTCGATTTCGAATGGCGGCGACGATAGCGTTTTTTGCCAGCCATCGCTAAATCCCGGGCAAAAAAAAGCCCGATCTCGCTAAAGCGTTCAATCGGGCTACAGCACTCAGGAGCAACAAGTGCAAAGGGAGGTTCGATGCGCGTAGAGCCTTGAAGGGGTTGCGCCAGGTCACTAGAACAATCGGCGATTATCTGGCGATTAACATATCAGGCGACCTGGGACAGTTTGGCGTTGGCCTGGTTGAGGCCTTTCTCCTGGAAGTCGCCGCCCAGGTTCATGCCTTCAGCGTGGATGAAGGTCACGTCGTTAATGCCGATGAAGCCCATCACCTGACGCAGGTACGGTTCCTGATGATCCGCCGGGCCGCCGGCGTAGATCCCGCCGCGAGCGGTCAGCACGTAGGCACGCTTGCCGCTGAGCAGGCCTTGCGGGCCGGTTTCGGTGTATTTGAAGGTCACGCCGGCACGCAGTACGTGGTCGAGCCAGGCCTTCAGGGTGCTCGGAATGGCGAAGTTGTACATCGGCGCCGCCATCACCAGCACGTCGGCGGCCAGCAATTCATCGGTCAATTCGTTGGAACGGTCCAGCGAGGCCTGCTCGCTGTCGTTGCGCTGCTCGGCGGATTTCATCCAGCCGCCCAGCAGGTTGATGTCCAGGTGCGGTACCGGGTTCACGGCGAGGTCACGTACGGTGATCTGATCGGCCGGATGCGCCGCTTTCCACTGACTGATGAAGGTCTGGGTCAGTTGACGGGAAACCGAGTCTTGCTGGCGGGCGCTGCTTTCGATGATCAGAACGCGGGACATGTTGTGTAGCCTCCATCCGAGAATGTTGTAAGTCGATGGAGTGAAGGTTAAACAGTGCCGTATCGATGAAAAAGCGCAAATAATTGCTGCAAAGCATCGAAAAATTCGTTTAGATGCAAGCCGTAGCCTGTGGAAGCCCGCTCCCACAGGCCCGTGACGCTATTTCGGGGTGCAACTCAGCTTGATGCGCAGCTTGATGATGGTCCGGGTGAACTTGGCCGTGGCGTTTTTATGCTTGCCCGCCGCCACCTCGATATTGCGCGTGCGCGGCGCTTCCGGGCCGTTGGTGAATACCACCTTGCAGGTCGCGTCGACGTCGCCGTAGTTGTTGACCTGGATGGAGCCGATGTCGTTATCGGTGTCGAACGCGTTGTAGTCGATCTTCAGGCCGTTGAGGTCCTTTTCCACATCGATCGGGTAGGCGAACGCAGTCAGCGGAAGCAGCGCCAGCAACACACAACAGAATTTTTTCATTCGGCAGTCTCCATGAGGGACCGCCAGCTTAGGACAAGAGGAGCTATTGATGAAAGCGCCCCGCGTGACCCTTGATCAATGGCGAACGTTGCAGGCCGTGGTCGACCACGGCGGATTCGCCCAGGCCGCCGAGGCCCTGCACCGTTCGCAATCGTCGGTGAGCTACACCGTCGCCCGCATGCAGGATCAACTCGGTGTGCCACTGTTGCGCATCGACGGTCGCAAGGCTGTGCTGACCGAAGCCGGCGGCGTGTTGCTGCGCCGCTCACGGCAATTGGTGAAACAGGCCAGCCAGCTGGAAGACCTTGCCCATCACATGGAGCAGGGCTGGGAAGCCGAAGTACGGCTGGTGGTCGACGCCGCCTACCCGAGCGCCCGTATCGTGCGCGCATTGACCGCGTTCATGCCGCAGAGCCGTGGCTGCCGGGTGCGTCTGCGTGAGGAAGTGCTGTCGGGCGTCGAAGAAGTGCTGCTCGAAGGCGTGGCCGATCTGGCCATCACCGGGCTGAGCATTCCCGGTTATCTTGGCGCGGAATTGAGCGATGTCGAATTTGTCGCCGTCGCCCATCCTGATCATGCGCTGCACCGGCTCAACCGCGAGCTGAGCTTTCAGGACCTGGAAACCCAGATGCAAGTGGTGATCCGCGACTCCGGCCGCCAGCAACCTCGGGACGTCGGCTGGCTCGGCGCCGAGCAGCGCTGGACCGTCGGCAGTCTCGCCACGGCTGCGACGTTCGTCAGCAGTGGCCTGGGATTCGCCTGGCTGCCTCGACACATGATCGAGCGGGAACTGAAAGACGGCTCGCTCAAGCTGCTACCGTTGGACAGAGGCGGCAACCGCAACTCCAGCTTCTATCTGTATTCGAACAAGGACAAACCCTTGGGCCCAGCCACGCAAATCCTCATCGAACTGCTGCGCACCTTCGACACCCTGCCGCTGGACGCACCGTTCGCCGCCCCCGAACAAGCCTGACACGGAGTTCACCGATGGCGTATTTCGAGCATGAAGGTTGCAACCTGCACTACGAGGAATATGGCCACGGCGATCCGTTGCTGCTGGTTCACGGTCTGGGCTCCAGCACTCTGGACTGGGAAATGCAGATTCCGGCGCTGGCCGCGCATTACCGGGTGATCGTCCCGGACGTGCGCGGTCACGGCCGCTCCGACAAACCCCGCGAGCGCTACAGCATCGCCGGCTTCAGCGCTGACATCGTCGCCCTGATCGAGCATTTGAAACTCGGCCCGGTGCACTACGCCGGGCTGTCCATGGGCGGCATGATCGGCTTTCAGCTCGCCGTCGATCAGCCGCGGATGCTCAAGAGCCTGACCATCGTCAACAGCGCGCCCGAGGTCAAGGTGCGTAGCCGCGACGATTACTGGCAGTGGTTCAAGCGCTGGAGCCTGATGCGTGTGCTCAGCCTCGCCACCATCGGCAAGGCCCTTGGCGCCAAGCTGTTCCCCAAACCGGAGCAGACGGATTTGCGTCAGAAGATGGCAGAGCGCTGGGCAAAAAACGACAAACGTGCTTATCTCGCCAGCTTCGATGCGATTGTTGGCTGGGGGGTCCAGGAACGACTTTCCCGGGTCACCTGTCCAACCCTCGTCGTCAGCGCCGACCGGGACTACACCCCCGTTTCGCTGAAAGAAACCTATGTCAGACTGCTGCCCGATGCGCGGCTGGTGGTGATCGCCGATTCGCGCCACGCCACCCCGCTCGATCAGCCCGAACGCTTCAATCAAACGCTGCTGGAGTTCCTCGCCACAGCCGATAATCACCCTCAGGATCACTGACCCATGCTGAAAAAACTCGCCCTCGCCGCCGGCACCGTGCTGTTCGCCGCCAACCTGATGGCTGCCACGCCGGCAAAAGCGCCGCACGTGCTGCTGGACACCACCAACGGCCAGATCGAAATCGAACTGGACCCGGTCAAGGCGCCGATCAGTACCAAGAACTTCCTCGAGTACGTCGACAGCGGCTTTTACAACAACACGATTTTTCACCGCGTGATCCCGGGCTTCATGGCCCAGGGCGGCGGCTTCACCCAGCAGATGCAGCAAAAAGACACCAAGGCCCCGATCAAGAACGAAGCCAGCAACGGTCTGCATAACGTTCGTGGCACCCTGTCGATGGCCCGTACCTCCAACCCGGATTCGGCCACCAGCCAGTTCTTCATCAACGTGGCCGACAACGCCTTCCTCGATCCGGGCCGTGACGCCGGTTACGCGGTGTTCGCCAAAGTGGTCAAGGGCATGGACGTGGTCGACATCATCGTCAACTCCCAGACCACCACCAAACAGGGCATGCAAAACGTGCCGGTCGACCCTGTGATCATCAAGTCGGCCAAGCGCATCGACTAAGCTTTACAGGGCATATCGAGCGGCGCTGACCTGATGTCACGCCGCTCACACTGATAAAAGGAGAGCCCGTGCTCCGGGCGGTTATCTGATGCTCTATCGCCGTTTCGAACAACTGATCGACATATTCCGCGACGCCCCGACGGCGTCTCCGCCGGACCGCGTTCTGCCCTTCTATACCTATTACCTGAAGCAGGTCTGGCCGAGTTTCGTCGCCCTGCTGATCGTCGGCCTGTTCGGTGCACTGATCGAAGTGGCACTGTTCAGCTACCTGAGCCGCATCATCGACCTCGCCCAGGGCACGCCGAACGTCGACTTCTTCAAGGTG
This sequence comes from Pseudomonas sp. Pseusp21, assembly GCF_059492145.1. Taxonomy (NCBI): domain Bacteria; kingdom Pseudomonadati; phylum Pseudomonadota; class Gammaproteobacteria; order Pseudomonadales; family Pseudomonadaceae; genus Pseudomonas; species Pseudomonas sp. Pseusp21. The sequence goes on along the minus strand of NZ_CP168520.1, from coordinate 5,330,056 downwards.
CACGGCGTCGAACTGGCGTGGATGGCGGTGGTAGCGTTACTGCTGCGCCCGCTGTTCCTGGCGCTGCACGACATGCTGGTGCACCAGACCCTGAGCCCGAGCATGACCAGCCTGATCCGCTGGCAGAACCACAGTTACGTGCTCAAGCAGAGCCTGAATTTCTTCCAGAACGACTTCGCCGGGCGCATTGCCCAGCGCATCATGCAGACCGGCAACTCGCTGCGCGATTCCGCCGTGCAAGCGGTGGATGCGCTGTGGCACGTGCTGATCTACGCGATCAGTTCGCTGGTGCTGTTCGCCGAGGCCGACTGGCGCCTGATGATCCCGCTGCTGACGTGGATCGCGGCCTACGTCGGCGCACTCTATTACTTCGTGCCACGGGTCAAGGACCGCTCGGTGGAAGCCTCCGATGCGCGCTCGAAGCTGATGGGCCGGATCGTCGACGGCTACACCAACATCGCCACCCTGAAGCTGTTCGCCCACACCAACTTCGAACAGCATTACGCCCGAGAGGCGATCCAGGAGCAGACCGAAAAAGCCCAGCTGGCCGGCCGCGTGGTCACCAGCATGGACGTGGCCATCACCACCATGAACGGCCTGCTGATCGTCGGCACCACGGCGCTGGCGCTGTGGCTGTGGACGCAATCGCTGATCAGTGTCGGCGCGATCGCCCTGGCCACCGGCCTTGTCATCCGCATCGTCAACATGTCCGGCTGGATCATGTGGGTGGTCACCGGCATCTTCGAAAACATCGGCATGGTCCAGGATGGTCTGCAGACCATCTCGCAACCGGTCAGCGTCACCGACCGGGAGCAGGCCAAACCGCTGGCCGTGGCCCGTGGTGAAGTGCGTTTCGAGCACGTGGATTTTCACTACGGCAAGAAGAAAGGCATCATCGGCGACCTCAACCTGACCATCAAACCCGGCGAGAAAATCGGTCTGATCGGCCCGTCCGGCGCCGGCAAATCAACCCTGGTCAACCTGCTGCTGCGCCTGTACGACGTCGAGGGCGGGCGGATCCTGATCGACGGCCAGAACATCGCCGAAGTCGGCCAGGAAAGCCTGCGCGCGCGGATCGGCATGATCACTCAGGACACCTCGCTGCTGCACCGCTCGATCCGCGACAACTTGCTGTACGGCAAGCCCGACGCCACTGACGCCGAACTCTGGGAAGCGGTGCGCAAGGCCCGTGCCGATGAGTTCATTCCGCTGCTGTCGGACGCCGAGGGGCGCACAGGATTCGATGCGCATGTCGGCGAACGCGGGGTGAAGCTGTCCGGTGGTCAGCGTCAGCGGATCGCGATCGCGCGGGTGCTGCTCAAGGACGCGCCAATCCTGATCATGGACGAAGCGACCTCGGCGCTGGACTCGGAAGTCGAAGCGGCGATCCAGGAAAGCCTGGAAACCCTGATGCAGGGCAAGACCGTGATCGCCATCGCCCACCGCCTTTCGACCATTGCCCGCATGGACCGGCTGGTGGTGCTGGAAAACGGCAAGATCGCCGAAAGCGGCAACCATGCCGAACTGCTGGCCCATGGCGGGTTGTATGCGCGGTTGTGGGCGCACCAGACCGGAGGGTTTGTCGGCATCGACTGATCGTTTTCACGCCTGGTCACTGATCGTTCCCACGCTCCGCGTGGGAATGCAGCCCGTGACGCGACGGGGGCCTGGACGCGGAGCGTCCCCTGAGGCATTCCCACGCGGACGGTTCGACGCCTCGACGTGGGAACGATCAACGTGAGATAAAACCGCCAGAGCCCTTTAACTATGGGCTCTGGCGGTTTTTTATCGCCTGCTGGAAATTCGCATGAACCCTGCTGTACTGACCCAAGGCTCCGGAACGGAACCTGTCGTAAATCTGCAAGGAAGCACCACTCGATCCAGTCTCGATAGTACGTCTATCAAGGACACTCTCATGTCTCTGTTCAAACGTTCAGTCACTGAGTTGTTGGGTACGTTCTGGTTAGTGTTGGGCGGTTGCGGCAGTGCGGTCATTGCCGCGTCTTCACCCTTGGGAATCGGTGTGCTGGGGGTGGCCCTGGCCTTTGGTCTGACGGTGCTGACCATGGCGTTTGCCATCGGCCACATCAGCGGCTGTCATCTCAACCCGGCCGTGTCGGTCGGTCTGGTCGTCGGCGGTCGGTTCCCGGCCAAGGAACTGCCTGCCTACGTCATCGCCCAGGTGATCGGCGGGATTCTGGCAGCGGCCCTGCTCTACCACATCGCCAGCGGCAAGGAAGGCTTCGACATCGCCGCTGGCCTTGCCTCAAACGGTTATGGCGAGCACTCCCCGGGCAAATACTCGATGGCATCCGGCTTCGTCACCGAGCTGGTGATGACCGCCATGTTCGTGGTGATCATCCTCGGCGCCACCGACAAACGCGCTCCGGCGGGACTGGCACCGATCGCCATCGGCCTGGCCCTGACGCTGATTCACCTGATCTCGATCCCGGTCACCAATACCTCGGTCAACCCCGCCCGCAGCACCGGCCCGGCGCTGATGGTCGGCGGCTGGGCCATCGCCCAGTTGTGGATGTTCTGGGTCGCGCCGCTGCTCGGTGCGGTGATTGGTGGCGTGATCTATCGCTGGTTAGGCAAGGAAGACAGCTGAGGGAGTCGGCGAGGATCAGGCTTGCCGATACGGCAAGGCGCTCCTCGCCTCTTCGGCATAGGCCAGGACACCGGCGCGCTCCTGGTGCAGGAAGTCTTTGACCGCTGCTTTCAAACCGGGATGACGCAGGTAATGCCAGGAATGGGTGATCACCGGTTCAAAGCCGCGAATCAGTTTGTGCTCGCCCTGGGCACCGGCATCGAAGCGCTGAAAACCCTGGGCAATCGCATAGTCCATGCCCTGATAGAAACAGGTCTCGAAGTGCAGCCGGTCGAACTCGGCCAGGCATCCCCAATAACGCCCGTAAAAGCTGTCGCCGCCCACCAGGCTGAACGCCATCGCCACCGGCCGTGAGCCCTGCCGGGCCAGTACCACGCGGATCGATTCCGGCATGCGCTCGGCCAGCAGGCTGAAGAATTCCCGGGTCAGGTAAGGTGCCTGCCGGCGTACCGCGTAGGTGTTGGCGTAACAGGCGTAGACAAAATCCCACTGCGTCTCGTCCAGTTCGCGGCCTTCCAGCCATTCGAACTCGAAGCCCTGTCCCGCCACTTGCTCGCGCTCCTTGCGCATCTGCTTGCGCTTGCGCGAGGCGAGCACGTCGAGGAAATCCTGAAAGTCGCGATAGCCGCGATTCTGCCAGTGGTACTGACAGCCGATGCGTTGCAGCCAGCCCGGCTGCTCGGCCATGGCGGCATCGGTAAACGCGTCGGTGAAGTTGATGTGGGCGCTGGAGAGTTCTTCGATTTCCAGATACCCCGGCAGGCTCTTGAGCAGCTCGAATCCGTCCTCGACATTCGCTGCCAACAACCGTGGGCCGCTGACCGGACTGAATGGCACCGCGCTCAAAAACTTGGGGTAGTAATCAATGCCGGCCCGAGCGCAGGCATCGGCCCAGCCGTGATCGAACACATATTCGCCGTAGGAGTGCCACTTACGATAACCGGGCAACGCGGCGATCACGCGCCCCGCTTCGACGTGCAGCAAATGCTCCGCTTGCCAGCCGGTGTGCGGGCCGACGCTGCCGCTGTCCTCCAGCGAAGCCAGGAAGGCGTGGCGCAGAAACGGCTGGTTTTGCGGGACCAGAACATCCCAGTCGGACGCTGGAATTTCCGACAGTTTATGCAGACGTTGCAGCGGCATTTTCCTCTCCACTTTCGGGCGTGAACGCCCGGCGAGTATCGCTGATCGGCGGGGCGTTGCCCACGTCCGATTACGCGACAGCGCTCTAAATCAATAGTTCACGGCAGCTTTGTATCGTCATCAACCTGCCATCATCGTGCCACTGCTCTGTCATAAACCATCGCGATACTGGCGCCTGTTTTTAGAGCGCCGGGTTCTACCCCGGACACTGTTTTCCGACCGTCAAACCGTCGGTTGTGCCCAGGATGGTTCAGCCATCCCCTTTTCATCTTCGGAGATTGCTATGCGTCTTGCTTCCACGAAAACTGCGGCGGCCCTGTGCGGTGGCCTGTTGCTGGCCATGAGTGTTCCGGCCAGTGCCGCAGTCGACGCCAAACTGCTCGACATGCTCAAGGCTAACGGTTCGATTTCCCAGGCGCAGTACGTAGAACTGCAAACCGAACTGGCCAAGGATCAGAAGGCCCAGCAAATCGCGCAGCAGGCGCAGCAGGAGACCAACGAGCAAATCGCGGCGACCGCGAAGAAAACCAACGAACTCAGCAGTTTCGACCAGAAACTGGCCTGGGCCGCCAAGACCCAGTTCAAGGGCGACGTGCGTATCCGTCAGGAAACCATCAAGATCGATGGCGAGCCGAACAACGGCGGCCGCGACAAGGATCGCCAGCGCATCCGTGCCCGTCTGGGTGCGTACACCGAGATCAACCCGCAAGTCGACACCGGCATCCGTATCGCCACCGGCGGCGGCGACGACGCCCGTTCGACCAACCAGGACCAGGACAATTACTTCGACAAGAAGCAAATCTGGCTCGACCTGGGCTACATCGACTACCACCCGGATCAGATCAAGAACCTGCACATCATCGGCGGCAAAATGCTGCAACCGTGGGTGAGCATGGGCGACGTGATCTGGGACAGCGACATCAACCCGGAAGGTCTGGCCGTTACCTACAAGTATCCGTTGGGCAGCAGCGTCGAGCTGTTCGGCAGCCTGGGTAACTACAACCTCAAGGACAACGTCGACGGCGACGGCGTGCAGTTCCGTCACGACCTGCGCCTGACCGCCGGCCAGTTGGGCAGCCGCTTCGCCATCACCGACAACCTGAAACTGACCCTGGGCGGCAGCGTCTACGCCTACCAGAACGACGAAGACAGCCGTTGCACCGGCACTTCCACGCCGTGCGCCCTGGCCGTCAACGGTAACTCGGCAGACAACGAATTCCGTCTGTACGAAGGCTTCAGCCAAGTCGACATCGGCGGCCTGCCAATGCCGCTGTCGTTCTACGGTCAGTACGTGAAGAACAACGATGCAGTGACCGATCAGGACACCGCGTGGCTGGTAGGTGCCAAGTCGAAAGTCTTCGGCCTGAACCTCGACTACAACTATCGTGACGTGCAGCGCAACGCGGTGGTCGGTGCCTTCACCGATTCGGACTTCGCCAACGGCACCACCGGTTCCCGTGGCCACAAGTTCAAGGTCGGCTACGACATCGACAAGAACTTCGCCATCGGTGCGACTTACTTCCTGACCAAGGCCGACTTCTCCAGCCGTACCCAGCGTGATGCAGACACCAACACCCTGCAGCTGGACGCGGAAGCGAAGTTCTAAGCAACCCGGCAACAGACTTCAAACGATGGGTTGTACATCCGGTTCCATCGTTTGAAGCGGCTTCAACAGACTGGCGCGGCCGCAGCGATCCCCATCATCCGTTCGCTGCGGTCGCGCCAGGCTGTGTTTTCAGGGACTGTCCTTGCGCCGCAGCGCTGCCAGCTGCTCTGCCAACGCGTCCACGCCCTCTTCAGGCTTTTGCGGCATCGCTCGCAACGTCGCCTGCATCAAACGCATCTGGCGAATGAACCGCCGGCAATTGCGGCAGAACATCAGGTGATGACGCACCATCAACTTCTCGCGAAAGCTCAACTGGCCATCGAGATAATCGCTGGATCGCGCCACTTGCTCCTTGCAGGTCAACATTCTCCCGTCTCCTCAAAATGCTCCACGGTCGCGAAGACCTTCAAGCGTGCCCTGTGCAGCAACACGCGGACATTGGAGAGCGAGATCTCCAGAAGATTACAGATTTCCTCCAGCTCCAGACCCTGACGCTCGCGCAGCGTGAGCACACTGCTCTGAAGTTCGGAGAGACTGAGCAACGTATGCTCCAGACATTCACGCAGCTCGCCTTCGGTCAGCAATGCCTCGGGGGTGTCCTGGTGCCAGGCGAACGGTGCGACCAGCCAGTGGCCGTCGCCGGGAGAAAAGCGATCGTCGTCGATGGTTCCGTGGGGGGACGGCAGATCATCCAGCAACACTTCGCGACGATTGAGTTTGTAGCGGCTCTTGGCCGAGTTGGCGGTGACGGTCAGCAGCCATGTCTTGAGACTGGAGCGCCCCTCGAAACGGCCGATATTGCGCACCACCGACAGCCAGGCATCCTGCACCACTTCCTCGACATGGCGCTGGCCGACAATCGCGTAGGCCACCGCGCGCATGGGGCTTTGATAGGTGCTGACCAGTTCCTTGAAGGCTTTCTGTTCGCCTGCCAACAACCGCTCGAGCAGTTGTGTGTCGTCAACCGCCATCCATCAATCCCCTCTTCCTGACTCCGAAAATGATAGCGGCAGGATCTCTCCTGCCGCCAGTTTCGAAAATTACAGCGTTCGCGCCGATTCGGATGTAGGAAACGTCAGCGCGATTAAGAGGAAATGAACTCGCTCTTAGCGTTTACGCAGAATCACGCTACCAATCGAGTAACCGGCACCGAACGAACTCAGCACCGCCAGCGAACCGGCCGCCAGATCGTCCTGATATTTGTGGAACGCGATCACGGAACCGGCGGAGCTGGTGTTGGCGTAGGTGTCGAGAATCACCGGGGCTTCTTCTTCGGTGGCTTCGCGGCCCAGCAACTTGCGCACGATCAGGTGGTTCATGCTCAGGTTGGCCTGGTGCAGCCAGAAGCGCTTCACGTCACCGACGTTGAGCTTGTTCTCTTCCAGATGTTCGCCGATCAGTTCGGCGACCATCGGGCAGACATCCTTGAACACCTTGCGGCCTTCCTGCACGAACAGTTTGTCGCGGGCGCCGATGCCCTCTTCCGCCGCGCGATTGAGGAAGCCGAAGTTGTTGCGGATGTTGTTGGAAAACTTGGTCAGCAGTTTGGTGCTGACCACGTCGAATTGGTGCTTGGAGGTGGCCAGATCGGCGCGCTCGATAATCACGGCGGTGGCCGCGTCACCGAAGATGAAGTGGCTGTCGCGGTCACGGAAATTCAGGTGACCGGTGCAGACTTCCGGGTTGACCATCAGGATCGCCCGGGCCTGACCCAGTTGTACGGTGTTGGCCGCTTGCTGGATGCCGAAGGTCGCCGACGAGCAGGCCACGTTCATGTCGAAACCGAAACCCTGGATGCCCAGCGCTTCCTGGACTTCGATGGCGATGGCCGGGTAGGCGCGTTGCAGGTTGGAGCAGGCGACGATTACAGCGTCGATGTCGGCGGCAGTCTTGCCGGCACGCTGCAGGGCTTGCTCGGCAGCGCCGATGGCCATCTGGCAGAGCACCGACCATTCGTCGTTGGAACGCTCCGGCAGGCGTGGCGCCATGCGCGCAGGGTCGAGGATGCCGTCCTTGTCCATGACAAAGCGGCTCTTGATGCCGGAAGCTTTTTCGATGAACGCGGCGCTGGACTCGGTCAGGGCCTGGACTTCGCCGTTGGCGATGGCTTCGGCGTTGTCCGCATTGAACTGGGCGACGTAGGTATTGAAAGACTGCACCAGCTCTTCGTTGGAGATGCTGTTGGCCGGGGTGTACAGGCCGGTGCCGCTGATGACGACGTTATGCATGGTCGTTTCTCTAATCTGTTCAGGCAGAAAGTGCTGGCACCGACGTGCCAACACGCAAAGGGTCCATTCCCGTCTAAGGGACGCAAAAACCTGGCATCGCTTTATTCCGACCTCGCCCGCAGTTGAGAAGGCTCAAAACCGCGGGGCCGGCGTTTATAGGCGCGAAGTTTGCCATAAACCTTGGCTTTTGGCGCCTTTTGCTGATCGTTCCCACGCTCCGCGTGGGAATGCAGCCAGGGACGCTCCGCGTCCCAAAAACGGACGCAGAGCGTCCGGGGAAGCGCTACCACGCAGAGCGTGGGAGCGATCAGGCACTCGCTAGGGTTCGACCTGCGTCCATTGCTTGTTGAGCCGCTTGTCGGAGATCGGTACTTTCGTCCCCAACTGCTGGGCGAACAGCGAAACCCGGTACTCCTCCAGCCACCAGCGATACAGCTCGAGCTGCGGATCGCGTTTGCCTTCCTGCGCATGCTTGGCCGCGCGGGTCTGGTATTGCGTCCAGAGGCCGGCGAGTTCGCCGCTCCAGACCCGATCCTTCTGCACCTGCGCGCCCAGCTTCTCGAAACGCTGCTCGACCGCTTTCAGGTAACGCGGCAACTCCTTGAGCCACAGCATCGGCGTTTCCCGGACGAAGCCCGGATACACCAGATGGCTGAGCTGCTGCTTGATGTCGTTGAGCGCCACGGCCTGAGCCAGATCGATCTTGCCCTTGAAGCGTTTTTGCAGACCGTGCCAGAGCTTGAGGATTTCCAGCGTCAGGCGTGCCACGCGCTCGGCGTGTTCGGTCCAGCTGCCGCGCTTGCGCTCGGCCAGTGCCGCCAGACCTGCGCCATCACGCGGCAACGGGTCTTCGCCCTCGAGAATGCAGCTGTCGAGGCTGGCCAACAGAATGTCTTCGACCAGCGCATCGACCCGCCCCAGTTCGCGGTACAGCAGGCCCAGTTCGGTCAGGCCCGGCAACTTGCCACGCAGGAACTTGGCCGGTTCGGCCAGTTGCTGCATCAGCAGACGTTGCAAGGCGCGGCGATGCTGGAATTCGGCTTCGGCCGGGGTAGAGAATCGCCCTTCCTTGACCGTGCCGCCCTCTTCCACCAGCGCCGGATAGACCGTCATCGACAGCCCGGCGATCTTCTGCTGAGTCTTTTCCGCCACCGGCGCGAAGACCTTGGCCTCCACCGGTTGCTGGCTCTTCGCACTTTGCGGCACGGCCAACGCGGCCTGGCTGGCTTCGGCGAAACGTGCAGTGAGTTCGGCCAGATCCCGGCCTTCGCCAAGGAACTTGCCTTGCCCGTCGACGATTTCCAGGTTCATCCGCAGGTGGCTTTCGACCTGCTGCGTCGCTTCGGCCCAGGCTTCATCGCTGACCCGCGCGCCGGTCATGCGCAGCAGTTCGCGACCCAGCGCTTGCGGCAACGAACCTTCGGCGAAGGTCATGCGTTGCAGCGCGGCCTTGATGAAGTCCGGCACCGGCACGAAGTTCTTGCGCAAGGCCTTGGGCAGGTTGCGCACCAGCGCGATGCACTTGGCCTCGATCAGTCCCGGCACCAGCCATTCCAGGCGCTCCGGCGGCAGCATCGGCAACAGCGGCGCCGGCATTCGCAGGGTCACACCGTCGCGCGGGTGATTCGGTTCGAAGTGGTAACTCAGGGCCAGTTCCAGATCGCCGATGTGCAGCGTGTCCGGGTAATGCTGGGCGGTGACTTCACTGGCCTCGCGAGCCAGCACGTCTTCCTCGCGCATGATCAGCAGTTGCGGGTCTTTCTGGCTGTTGACCCGATACCAGCTGTCGAAGGTCGCGGTCTGGTGGATCTCCGCCGGCAGTCGCGCGTCGTAGAACGCGTAGAGGGTTTCCTCGTCGGCCAGAATGTCCCGGCGCCGGGCCTTGGCTTCCAGTTCGTCGAGCTGTTCCAGCAGTTGCTTGTTAGCGCTCAGGCACTTGGCTTTCGATTGAATCTCGCCCCGCACCAGGCCTTCACGAATAAACAACTCGCGCGATACCACCGGATCCACCGGGCCATAATGCACCGGTCGACGACCGACCACGATCAGGCCGAACAGGGTGATCTGTTCGAACGCCACGACCTGGCCGCGCTTTTTCTCCCAGTGCGGTTCGAAATGGTTTTTCTTGATCAGGTGCTCGGCCAGCGGTTCGATCCAGTCGGCGTCGATCTTCGCCACCATCCGCGCATAAAGCTTGGTGGTTTCCACCAGTTCGGCGGTCATCACCCACTGCGGGCGTTTCTTGCCGATGCCCGACGATGGGTGAATCCAGAACCGCCGCTGACGGGCGCCAAGGTAATCGCCGTCCTCGGTTTTCTGGCCGATCTGGCTGAGCAGGCCGACCAGCACCGCTTTGTGCAATTTCGGATAATCCGCCGGTTCTTTGTTCAGGCTCAGCTGCAAGTCGCGGCAGATCAGGCTCAACTGACGGTGGGAATCGCGCCACTCGCGCAGGCGCAGGTAGTTGAGGAAATTCTTGCGGCACCAGTTGCGCAGCGGGCTGGCGGTCAGCGCCTGGCGCTGCTCTTCAAAACCGCGCCACAGATTGACCAGCCCGGCGAAGTCCGAATCGGCGTCCTTCCACTGAGCGTGGGCCTGGTCAGCGGCCTGCTGACGCTCCGGCGGACGCTCGCGCGGATCCTGAATCGACATGGCGCTGGCGACGATCAGCACTTCCTGCAGGCTGCCGAGTTTGGCCGCTTCCAGCAGCATGCGGCCCATGCGCGGGTCCACCGGCAGACGCGCCAGCTGACGGCCGAGCGGGGTCAGCTGACTGTTGCGATCCACCGCCGACAGTTCTTGCAGCAGGTTGAATCCATCGCTGATCGCCTTGCCGTCCGGCGGCTCGATGAACGGGAAATCGGTGATCTCGCCGAGACGCAGATGGAGCATCTGCAGGATTACCGCCGCAAGGTTGGTGCGCAGGATTTCCGGATCGGTAAACTCCGGGCGACCGAGGAAATCCTCTTCGCTGTACAAGCGCACGCAGATACCCGGCTCGACCCGGCCGCAGCGACCTTTACGCTGGTTGGCGCTGGCCTGGGAAATCGCTTCGATCGGCAGCCGCTGGACCTTGGCGCGATAGCTGTAACGGCTGATGCGCGCGGTGCCGCTGTCGATCACGTAACGGATGCCCGGCACGGTCAGCGAGGTTTCCGCGACGTTGGTTGCCAGCACCACACGACGGCCCGGGTGGGACTGGAAAATCCGCTGCTGCTCGGCCGGCGACAGGCGCGCGTACAACGGCAGGATTTCGGTGTGTTTGAGCTGGGCCTTGCGCAGCATGTCGGCGGCGTCGCGGATCTCGCGCTCGCCGGGCAGGAACACCAGCACATCACCGGGACTGCGGCGCTCGCTGCGCTCATAGGCGGCGATTTCGTCGAGGGTGGCGAGGATCGCCTGATCGACAGTCAGGTCGTCCTCGACGCGGTTGCCTTCTTCGTCCTGCTCGAGCGTCAGCGGGCGATACCAGGTTTCAACCGGGAAGGTGCGGCCGGACACTTCGACAATCGGCGCATCGTCGAAATGCTTGGAGAAGCGCTCCAGATCGATGGTCGCCGAAGTGATGATGACTTTCATGTCCGGACGACGCGGCAGCAGGGTTTTCAGGTAACCGAGCAGGAAGTCGATGTTGAGGCTGCGTTCGTGGGCTTCGTCGACGATGATCGTGTCGTAGCGTTCGAGGTAGCGATCGTTCTGGGTTTCCGCCAGCAGGATGCCGTCGGTCATCAGTTTGATCAGGGTGTTGGAATCGCTCTGATCCTCGAAGCGCACCTGATAGCCGACCAGCGCGCCCAGCAGCGTGCCGAGTTCTTCAGCGACCCGGCTGGCCACGCTGCGCGCTGCGATCCGCCGAGGCTGGGTGTGGCCGATCAAACCGTGCTGGCCGCGACCGATTTCCAGGCAGATTTTCGGCAACTGGGTGGTTTTGCCCGAGCCGGTTTCACCGGCGATGATCAGCACCTGATGCTTTTCCAGGGCCTTCTTGATTTCGTCACGCTTGGCCGCAATCGGCAGGCTGTCGTCGTAACGGATCACCGGCAGGCTGGCCTTGCGCGCCAGCACCTGATCGCAGGACGCCTGCATGCGCGCCACCCACTGGGCCAGCTTGGCCTCGTCGGGTTTCTTGCGCAGCTCAAGCAACTGCCGCCGCAGCCGGTGGCGGTCGGCGAGCATGGCGTGATCGAGGTTTTTCAGCAGTTTGTCGATGGAGGGCGATTCGTCGGTCATCGGGTACGCAATTCGGTCGTCTAGTGGCGCAAGGACGCGATTGTCGCAGAAAAGCAGCTACAAGCGGCAAGCTACAAGCCGCAAGTTGAATGCGGTCTTTGACTTGAGGCTTGTAGCTTGCGGCTCGCGGCTGCTTTATTCGTTATCAAGGCCCTTGCGCCGATATGGAAAGACATCGATGACTTTCCCCGCCCGAATCGCCTCCTGCAATCCCTTCCAGTAATCGGCGTTGTACAACTCGCCATGCAACTGATCGAACAGCTTGCGCTGCGCTGCATCGGCAAACAGGAACGGCGGAAATTCCTCGGGAAACACATCCAGAGGCCCGATCGAATACCAAGGCTCGGAGGCCATTTCGTCCTCCGGCGTGCGCGGTGCCGGGATGTGGCGAAAGTTGGCTTCGGTGAGGAAGCAGATCTCGTCATAGTCGTAAAACACCACCCGTCCATGGCGGGTGACGCCGAAGTTCTTCAGCAGCATGTCGCCGGGAAAGATGTTGGCCGCCGCCAGTTGCTTGATCGCCAGGCCGTAATCCTCCAGCGCTTCGCGCACCTGGGCTTCGTTGGCGTTGTCCAGGTAAAGGTTAAGCGGGGTCATCCGGCGCTCGGTCCAGCAGTGACGGATCAGCACGGTTTCACCTTCCAGCGACACCGTGGACGGCGCGACTTCCAGCAGCTCCGCCAGGCACGCCGGCTCGAATTTGCTCAGGGGAAAACGAAAGTCGGCGAATTCCTGGGTATCGGCCATGCGCCCTACCCGGTCGACGCTTTTCACCAATCGATACTTCTCGATCACCGTGGCGCGGTCGACGTTTTTCGACGGCGAGAACCTGTCCTTGATGATCTTGAACACGGTGTTGAAGCCCGGCAGCGTGAACACGCTCATGACCATGCCGCGCACGCCCGGCGCCATGATGAACTGGTCATCGGTGTTGGCCAGGTGGTTGATCAGGGCGCGGTAGAACTCGGATTTGCCGTGCTTGTAGAAACCGATCGAGGTGTACAGCTCGGCGATGTGCTTGCCCGGCAGGATGCGTTTGAGGAAGCCAATGAACTCCGCCGGCACCGGCACATCCACCATGAAATACGAACGGGTGAAGGAGAAGATGATCGACACCTCCGCTTCGTCGGTGATCAATGCGTCGATCTGAATCCCGCGCCCTTCGCGGTGCAGTAGCGGAATCACCAGCGGCCATTGATCGTCGTTGGTGTAGATGCGCCCGACCAGGTATGCGCCCTTGTTGCGATACAGCACCGAGGAAAACAGCTCGACGCTCAACTCCGGGTCCTTGCACACCCAGTCCGGCAGGTTTTCGCGCAGCTGCGCTTCCAGACGCAGCAAGTCGCCGGGCAAATCGGCGTAGGCCTCGCTGAAGCGGTAATCGGCAAAGATGCTCGCGAGCATGGCCGAAATCTGCCCTTGCGGCTTATAGGTGCGGGTCTGTGCAGCCCGGGCCCGGCGCAGGGTCGGGCGTGTGGTGTGGATGAACATGCAACCGTCGCTGATCAGGTCGTGGCTGAACAGGCTGCAGAAAATCGAGTTGTACCAGGTCTCGGACAGTTCATCGTCGAAGCGCAGGTCGATGATGCTGATGTAGGCGCTTTTCACCAGCGGCCAGCAGGTGACGTCCATCAAGGTGTCCGGCTCGAAGTACTCGCGCAGACGGGCGACGGTTTCACCGACCTTTTCTTCGTAGAGGTTGATCCGCGCCGCCGACGCCGTTTGCGTGTCCTGCCAGCGGGCCTGCTCGAAGCGCTCCCGGGCGCCGTCGGTGATCCGCCGGAAATGCTCGCGGTAATCGTCAAAGCCATCGAGGATCAGACGGGCGATGTCGGTGGCTGGCCATTGCTGCGGCATAGATGAGACCTCTGCGGGAATTGGAGAATCTGTGCTCGAAGGCCTGAGCTTAGCCACGGAAGCGGGCGCAGGAGAAGCGCAATTTCTGCCAAATGCTCTTGCGGGTTGTACAGCGACACAGTTTTTATCAAAGTTTTTTTTAATCGACCGTTCGGTCAATAAATACCCACTTCGGTTCCCCCCACCACTGGGCGCCAGCCCGCGTCTTCTCTGGGTTTCGGATCCAATTCAGCGGCGACATCTCTAGCCCGCGCTTTTGCCCGAGTTGTTCATGCCTGCCCATTCCCGTCAGCGACTGGCCTTACCAAGATAGTGGCACTTTGATATACACCCCGCCATCACCCGCCTCACAACAAGATCCTCGGCCCACGAGGACGACCTCTCCCCCAATCCCCAAGGAGCACATTGATGTCTATCCGGAATCTGCGCATCGGTTTGCGCGCCAGTTTGTGTTTTGCCGTTCTGGCCTGTCTGCTGCTGGTGGTCGGCCTGTTTGGTCTGGGCCAGATGAAAACCTTGCGCGAGAGCGCGGCGGTGATCGAGGAATCGTGGATGCCCAGCATCGAAAGCATCCATGACGCAGCGGCGAACATTGCCAGTATTCGTCTCGAATCCCTGCGCCTGATCACCAGTACTCAGGCTGCCGTTCGCGAACGCAGCAAGGGCCTTCTCACGGCGCAACGTCAGGAATTGCTCAAGCGCCTCGACGATCACAAGGCCCTGATTGCCAACGATCAGGAACGGGCGATGCTGGAAGGCTTGGGCGCCGACACCGCCAAGTACCTGAGCATCCTCGACCAGATCATCAAACAGCTTGATGCCGGACAAAACGAACAAGCCTACGCGCGCCTGACCACTGAACTGGCGCCCCAGGGCACGGTGCTCGACAAGACGCTGGAGCAAATGATCAGCCTCAATCAGCAAGGTGCGGATGCCGCCGCCAAGTCCGCGGCGGCGATGTACCAGCAGGCGCTGTGGATCGTCGCCACGATCATCGTTATCGCCCTGATTGCCACGTTGTTGCTGGCCTGGTTGCTGACACGCAGCATCACCACGCCGATCAATCAGGCGCTGAACGTCGCACGGCGGATTGCTTCGGGAGACCTCAGCGGTCGCATCGACAGCGACGGTCGTGATGAAGCGGCGCAGTTGCTCACGGCTCTGGCCGAGATGCAGGGCAATCTGCGTTCGACCATTCGCGGCATCAGCGAGTCGGCCCAGCAACTGGCCTCCGCCGCCGAGGAAATGAGTTCGGTGATGGAACAGAGCACCCGCGGCCTGCAACAGCAAAATGACCAGATCGAGCAGGCCGCCACGGCGGTCACCGAGATGAGCACGGCGGTGGATGAAGTGGCCGCCAATGCGGTGTCCAGTGCCCAGGCCTCCGAAGCATCGAACGAGGACAGCAAGCACGGGCATGTGCAGGTCAGCGAGACCATCAGCTCGATTCAGGAACTGGTCAGCGCCGTGCTCGGCGCATCCGAACAGGCCGAGGGCCTTGCGACTCAGGCTCAGGACATCAGCAAGGTGCTGGAGGTGATTCGCGGCATCGCCGGGCAGACCAACCTGCTGGCTCTGAACGCTGCGATTGAAGCCGCGCGCGCCGGCGAGGCCGGACGTGGCTTCGCAGTGGTTGCCGATGAAGTCCGTTCGCTGGCCCAGCGCACGCAGAACTCCACCGAAGAAATCGAGCTGATGATCAGCAGCATTCAGCAAGGCACCAGTGCCACCGTCGGCGCCTTGCAAAACAGCGCCGAGCAGGCCAGCCACACCCTGCGCCGGGCCAACAGCGCCGGCCAGGCTCTGGAGAAAATCACCGCGTCGATTTCGCAGATCAACCAGCGCAACCTGGTGATCGCCAGCGCCGCCGAGCAGCAGGCGCTGGTGGCCCGGGAAGTCGACGAAAACCTGGTGACCATCCGCGATCTGTCGACCCAGACTGCTGCCGGCGCCACCCAGACGTCTGCCGCCAGTCAGGAACTGTCGCGCCTGGCCGTCGACCTGAACGCACTGGTCACGCGCTTCGTGATCTGATCAGACAATTAAATGCCCGATTAGCGGTTGCCATCGCCGGGGCCCTCGGCAACACTCTCGTCCCGATCAAGGAAGGAGTGGCCCGTGAGCCCTGTCGATATTTTCCGCATGTTGTCGCTGGCTGCCATCTGGGGCGCGAGCTTCCTGTTCATGCGCATCATCGCTCCCGCGATCGGTACGGTTCCGACCGGATTCTTCCGCGTTTCAATCGCCGCCGTCGGCTTGCTGGTGATCCTCGGGCTGATGCGCATCAGCTGGGATTTCAAAGGCAAGCTCAAGACTGTGATGTTGCTCGGCGTGATCAACTCCGGCGTGCCGGCGACGCTGTATTCGGTCGCCGCCCAGGTGCTTCCGGCCGGGTACTCCGCAATCTTCAATGCCACCACGCCGTTGATGGGCGTGTTGATCGGCGGGTTGTTCTTCAGTGAAAAACTCACGCTGGCCAAACTCGCCGGGGTGTCCCTCGGCCTGCTCGGGGTGGGCGTGCTGACCCGCGCCGGCCCGGTCGCGTTCGATCTGCACCTGCTGATGGGCGCGGTCGCCTGCCTGCTCGCGACCACCTGCTACGGCTTCGCCGGGTTTCTCGCCCGACGCTGGCTGGATCAGGCCGGCGGGCTCGACAGTCGTCTGTCGGCGCTGGGCAGCATGCTCGGTGCGACCCTGTTTCTGTTGCCGCTGTTCGGTTACAGCGTCATCACTGCGCCGCCGGTGAGCTGGGGTGGCTGGAATGTCTGGCTGTCGCTGTTGGGCCTTGGGCTGGGCTGCACTGCGTTTGCCTACATCATTTACTTCCGCCTGCTGAGTTCCATCGGGCCGGTGAAATCGATGACCGTGACCTTCATGATTCCGCCATTCGGCGTATTGTGGGGGGCGCTGTTTCTCGATGAGCCGCTGTCGATGGCCCACTTGTATGGCGGGGTATTGATCGCCATTGCGCTGTGGCTGGTGCTGAAACCCGCTGTGGTGAAACCGGCAGAAATCGCCACTCGCTGATTCACAGATGCACAAAGGCCCGGGAGTTTCCTCCCGGGCCTTTTTCATGCGCGGCTATTAGGCCGATTTACGGAACACGAACACCAGACCGACGATGATCAACAGCATCCCCAGCACGCTCAACGCCGCCAGGCGATTGCCGAAGATCAAGTAGTCCATCACCGCCGTCACGGCCGGCACCAGATAGAACAGACTTGTGACATTGACCAGATTGCCCCGGGCGATCAGCCGGTACAGCAGCAACGTCGCCAGCACGGACACCACCAGCCCCATCCACAACACCGGCACGATGAAACCGGCACTGTGCTCGAAGTGGAACGGCTGAAACGGCACGAAAACCCCGCACAGCAACAGACCCGCCAGATACTGCACCGGCAGCGTGCCGAGGGGATTGTCGGTGATGCGCTTCTGCATGATCGAGCCGAAGGTCATGCTCGCCAGCGCCAGCAGCCCGAACAGCATTCCCGCCAGCGACATCCCGGCCAGACCGATGCCCTGGTAAACCACCATGATCAACCCGGCCAATCCCAACGCCAGCCCAAACATCCGGCTCGCCGAGCGCTGCCGCTCCATGATCACCACCGTGAGAATCGGCTGCACGCCCATGATGGTCGCCATCACTCCGGGCGTGACTTTTAGATCCAGCGCCAGCAGATAGAAGATCTGATAAGCCCCCAACAGCACCACCCCGGTGGCCATCGCATACAGCATCGGCTTGCCGCCCTTGGGCAGTTTCAACTTGAGCAACGGTGCCAGCAGCACCAACCCGCACAGGGCAATCACAAAACGGATCAGCAGAAAGGCAAAAGGCGAAGCGTGGGCCAGCCCCCACTTGGAGAAGATCGCCCCGCTGCTCCACAGCAGAACGAACAGGCTCGTGGACGCCGCCGCGAGCGCGGATTTTTTCGAAAGGACAAACATGAATACCACCTGTAGTCAGGCAAATAGCCAATTCAGCCGAAGCTGAAATTCAGTAGGTTTTTTCAGGCGGGCACAGGGGTCAGCAGAAAACGCCGATCAGCCCGAAACACCAACGCCCGGCGGTGATACGACTGCGCACACCGGCGTGCTACTGACAGGTGGAGGGTAATGACTGATCTGCACAGGCTGCTGATTCCCGCACGGCACGACGCCAGCGTTGACCGCTGAATCGACTACCGCGTTGATGAGGGATGCAGGCATCTGGGCTGATCTTTTTTGAAGGGTTGAAAGGTGAGTCATACGACTCACGAGCGCCGACTATAACCAGCCCGCGACATGGATTGCAACGACTTGGACAAAGGGCCAGTAGCGACAGGCAGGAGGCAGGCGCATAGGCTCGTTTGCAATTGCAACGACCATTGATGGGGGACATGGAATGCGCGAGATCATATGCCAAGGGAACGGAGTCATCTGCGGTATCAGTTGTACAAATCGCAAGCCAGGAAGCTTGCCCGCCTTGCCACTACTCAACTCCAGATTGACCTGGAGATGGCTGGCCCCACAACGCTTGACCTTTCGAAAGTACGTTTCGAACCCATCGACTCGTTGGCGCTGAGTGCTTTTGAGTGTTGGGAGAGCCCGCATTTTTCATGGGAAGAAGTCATTGGATGGAAAGCGCGCGAACCTCTCGCTCTCGACATCGCAATCTGGTTTGAATCTGAACTGTGCGGACTTTGCTTTGCCA
This sequence comes from Pseudomonas sp. Pseusp21, assembly GCF_059492145.1. Taxonomy (NCBI): domain Bacteria; kingdom Pseudomonadati; phylum Pseudomonadota; class Gammaproteobacteria; order Pseudomonadales; family Pseudomonadaceae; genus Pseudomonas; species Pseudomonas sp. Pseusp21. The sequence continues at coordinate 5,311,691 of NZ_CP168520.1, read as the reverse complement.
ACCCGAATAAAAGTCGACAACGCATCCGAATCGTACGACTGGAGGGGCGGCCAACAGAAACACATCCATTGAAGAACCGTGTTGCACCGCTATCCGTTCTGGCAATTGAGCAATACGCGCGCATCATTGGCAGTAGCTTGATCGAGGCTCAAGAACCATTCCAGGGAGCAATACCAATTTACGAACAGCTCGGCTTCGGTTTGGATAACGAGGGTCGCCTTGTCAAAACAGTAGGGAGCCTAGTATTGTGAAAAACGCTCAAATATTGATCAACCAAGGTGGGAATATGCGCAAAGAAATAAAAAAATCCCCCAGAAAGAAAAAAGCGCATGCAATAAGGGGTGAATCTGATCCGGCGGTTCTGACAGCCAGTCAAAGACGGCTCTTACAGATCATTGCAACCGGCACCTCTATCGATGAACCAAGCTTACTTGCTGGCCGTCCCTGATTCCGAAAACAAAAAACCGCTCAAACGAGCGGTTTTTTATGCTTTTAATTCCAGCCTCAACCAAACAGCCAATACCCCAGCAACGTCAGCACCACCACCGCCAGCACTGGCCGCATCACGCGGTAGGCTTTTGGATTACGGCGTTTCCACTGCTTGACCTTACCGCTGAACTTGTCGCTGAAGTTCTTGCTCCACGCATAAGCCTGGTTGATCCCGCCAACACGCTCGTCGTCGAGGTTCTGCGGTGCCGTGGCACGGCCCAGCCAGGCGCTGATGAAGCGGTTGATGCGGGTCATGAGGCGATTGCTCAGCGGCCGCTCGATGTCGCAGAACAGGATGACGCGGGTCTGTTCGGTTTCGTTCTTGACCCAATGCACGTAGGTCTCGTCGAACATCACGTCTTCACCGTCGCGCCAGGCGTAGACCTGACCGTCGACGAAGATTCGGCAATCGTCGGAGTTTGGCGTTGACAGACCAAGGTGATAACGCAGGGAACCAGCGAACGGATCGCGGTGCGGGTTCAAATGGCTGCCGCCCGGCAACAGCGCGAACATCGCGCCTTTGACGTTGGGGATGGCACTGACCAGCGCCACGGTTTTCGGGCACAGGGTTTCGGCCGATGGCAGCGGTTTGTCGTACCACTTGAGGTAGAAACGCTTCCAGCCTTTCTTGAAGAACGAGCCGAAACCGGCGTCGTTGTTCTTCTCGGCGGCGCGAATATAACCCTCGTCGAACAGGTGCATCGCTTCGTCGCGAATGGTTTCCCAGTTATCACGCAACACGTCCAGCTCCGGAAACTTGCTGCGATCCAGATATGGTTTGGATGGCACGCCCGAGAACAGGTACATCAAGGCGTTATACGGGGCGAACAGCGCCGAGTGGTTGACGAACTGCCGCAGCACCGGCAAACGCGCCTTGCCGCGCAAATGCACGTAGAGGATGCTGCCCACAAACAGCAGCAACACCGACACCTTGGCGGCTAACGAAAAGGTCATCAACAACTCCTTGAAATAAGACAACGCCACGCCATGTCATTTACCCGAGATGGCGGCCGGCCATGATAAACACTACCGGCTCCGGGAAAAACCCGCCCGACTCAAGATTCAGTGTTAAGAATTGCGCAACAAAGCACTTATTAACATAACGATCCTGAACCCTGGCTGACCTGAATCAACGCACCCCTTACTGCTGGTTCTCCTGATCGGTGAACAGATCACTGAACAGCATGCTCGACAGATAACGCTCACCGGAGTCGGGCAGCACCACCACAATGGTCTTGCCCTGCATTTCCGGAGTTTCCGCCAGGCGCACCGCCACCGACATGGCCGCACCACAGGAAATCCCGCACAGGATCCCTTCCTCCTGCATCAGGCGCAGGGCCATGGCTTTGGACTCGTCATCCGTCACCAGCTCGACCCGGTCAACCATCGACAGATCAAGGTTCTTCGGCACAAAACCGGCGCCGATGCCCTGAATCTTGTGCGGGCTCGGCTTGATTTCTTGACCTGCCAGCGCCTGGGTAATCACCGGCGAAGACACCGGCTCCACCGCCACCGACAGAATCGGTTTGCCTGCCGTATTCTTGATATACCGCGACACGCCGGTGATGGTTCCGCCGGTGCCGACGCCCGCCACCAGCACATCGATGGCGCCGTCGGTGTCATTCCAGATTTCCGGGCCGGTGGTCTTTTCATGAATGGCCGGGTTGGCCGGGTTATCGAACTGGGCCGGCATGAAATATTTGCCCGCGTCACTGGCTACGATCTCGTTGGCCTTTTCGATAGCGCCTTTCATGCCCTTGGCTGGCTCGGTCAGCACCAGCTCTGCGCCCAGCGCCTTGAGCACTTTGCGCCGCTCGATGCTCATCGAGGCCGGCATGGTCAGCAGCAATTTGTAACCGCGCGCGGCCGCCACGAAGGCCAGGCCGATGCCGGTGTTGCCGGAGGTCGGCTCGACGATGGTCATGCCCGGCTTGAGTTTGCCGCTGCTTTCGGCGTCCCAGATCATGTTGGCGCCAATCCGGCACTTGACCGAGTAGCCCGGGTTGCGACCTTCGATCTTGGCCAGAATGGTCACGCCACGGGGCGCGATGCGGTTGATCTGCACCAGCGGCGTGTTGCCGATGGAATGGGCGTTGTCAGCAAAAATACGGCTCATGGCTGGGTCCTTGTGCAGCGTTGAATTCAGCCTTCCAAGGTAAGCCTGTTGCCCGTGTCAGTCCAGTCGGGCCGAACGTCTGCGGCAGGCGGCAGTCAATCGCTTTACATCGTTCGGAATTTGCTGCCATGAAGCGTCGCTACCGTTGGCCATTGTGGATTTTCGCCACTGTTGTGGTGTTGCTGGTCGCCCTGCACATCGCCCTGCCCTACCTCGTGCGCGACTATCTGAATGACAAGCTGGCCAACATGGGCGACTACCGCGGCCAGATCACCGACGTCGATCTGGCGCTCTGGCGCGGGGCCTACAAGATCAATGGCCTGAAAATCGTCAAGGCCGACGGCAAGGTGCCGGTGCCATTCGTCGATGCGCCGGTTATCGACCTGTCTGTCAGTTGGCACTCGCTTTGGTACGACCATGCTGTCGTGGCGCAGGTGAAATTCTTTAAACCTCAGGTGAACTTCGTCGATGGTGGTGCCAACAGGCAGAACTCCCAGACCGGTCAGGGCACCGACTGGCGTGAGCAACTGGGCAAACTGTTGCCTATCACGCTCGACGAAGTGCAGATCAGCGATGGGCGGATCAGCTTTCGCAACTTCAACTCCAAACCACCGGTAAACATGAATGCAACCAACGTCGACGCCAGCATTTACAACCTGACCAACGTGGTCGACAAAGAAGGCAAACGCGATGCTCGCTTCGAAGGCAAGGCTCTGCTGCTGGGGCATGCCCCGCTGGAAACCACAGCCACCTTCGACCCCTTGAGCAATTTCGAAGACTTCGAATTTCGCCTGCGGGCCCGCGACATCGAACTCAAGCGCATGAACGACTTCGCCTCGGCCTACGGCAAATTCGACTTCAACGCCGGCCACGGCGATGTGGTCATCGAAGCCGCCGCCAACAAGGGCCAGCTCAAGGGCTACATCAAACCGCTGCTGCGCGACGTGGACGTGTTCAACTGGCAGCAGGATGTCGAGAACAAGAACAAGGGAATCTTCCGCTCGATCTGGGAAGCACTGGTCGGCGGCACGGAAACCGTGCTGAAAAACCAGGGCAAGAACCAGTTCGCCACCCGAGTCGAACTCAGCGGCAGCGTGCATCAGCAAGATATCAGCGCGTTCGAAGCGTTTTTGCAGATTTTGCGCAACGGATTCATTCAAGCCTTCAATGCCCGGTATGAACGGCCGAAGCCGGATGCGGGCTAAGTTTTACGGTTGACGATGTAGCGCCCGGTATCCTCTGCCGCGATCAGTGCAGGTTTCTCCTGCAACGAATCCCAACCCAGACAGGCCAGGGCCAATGATCGCGGCACCGCTTCCCGACCATTACTGTAGCGACTGATGCTGCGGGCGCTGATACCCAATGCTTCGGCCGCCTCATTCAACGGTAGACCGGTGCGAGCGCGCCAATCCATGAAAATCCGTGTGTTTTCGTCCGGCGCATTTTGCGCGAGCGCGTCCCGATACAAGGTATCGGCACCAATCTGGATATCCGGTTCCAGCCACTCCGCGCTCCAGCCGTCGTCACCCAACTCAGCGGTTGCAAACACTTCAGCGTCCAGTAGCGGAGCGAGCCCCGGATAGGTTTGCAGATCGCGGCTCAAGTCCAAGTTCAGCCGTTGGCCATCAATAAAGGTCAGCGACAGGCAAGCATCGCCAACAGCCTGCACTGCGGCCAATCGTGGCCGCTTCATGGGTAACATCGTTTCCAGTCCTCCAGCAATTGCGTCTGATGGGCCGAAACCCACGCCAACGCTTCCTTGACGATCAGTGGCGGTGCCTTGCCCATCATGAGCTCGACGGTTTCCAGGCTCAGCATCACATCCACTCCACCACCGGTCAGGTGAACATGGGGTGGAGGGTGATCCTTCTCGCGCAACTGAATGCGGTATTTTTCGCGAAATCGGTATTTGGTAGTCATGCCCGAAGGCTATCGCCAAATCGGCGATACCAGGAATACTGGCCTCGTGCCGAAACTGAGTCAACATGTGACGCCCCATTCAGAGACTGAATAAGCCGTCTGCGTTCACAGTCGACCGGGCCGCGCGTTATAGTCGGGCATCCGATTATTTCGCCCCCGCCCTGCCCGTTCAGGTCGGCGTTACCGTTCGAGGATTAGCAGATGAAGTTCGAAGGCACCCAGGCCTACGTCGCCACCGATGACCTGAAGCTGGCGGTCAACGCCGCCATCACCCTGGAGCGGCCGCTGCTGGTCAAGGGCGAACCGGGCACCGGCAAGACCATGCTCGCCGAGCAACTGGCCGAATCGTTCGGCGCCAAGCTGATCACCTGGCACATCAAGTCCACAACCAAGGCTCATCAGGGCCTGTACGAGTACGATGCGGTCAGCCGTCTGCGCGACTCGCAACTGGGCAATGAAAAAGTCCACGATGTGCGCAACTACCTGAAGAAGGGCAAGCTCTGGGAAGCGTTCGAGTCCGAAGAGCGCGTCATCCTGCTGATCGACGAAATCGACAAGGCCGACATCGAGTTCCCCAACGACCTGCTGCAAGAACTCGACAAGATGGAGTTCTACGTTTACGAGATCGACGAGACCATCAAGGCCAAGAAGCGTCCGATCATCATCATTACCTCCAACAACGAGAAAGAGCTGCCGGACGCGTTCCTGCGCCGCTGCTTCTTCCATTACATCGCCTTCCCCGACCGAACCACCCTGCAGAAAATCGTCGATGTTCACTACCCGGACATCAAGAAGGATCTGGTCAGCGAAGCGCTGGACGTGTTCTTCGACGTGCGCAAGGTGCCGGGCCTGAAGAAGAAGCCGTCGACCTCGGAACTGGTGGACTGGCTGAAACTGCTGATGGCCGACAATATTGGCGAAGCGGTGCTGCGCGAACGCGATCCGACCAAAGCCATCCCGCCGCTGGCCGGTGCGCTGGTGAAGAACGAACAGGACGTGCAACTGCTTGAGCGCCTGGCGTTCATGAGCCGTCGCGGCACCCGCTAAGAGGCTGATGCCATGTTGCTCAACCTGTTCAATGAAATGCGTGCAGCCAAGGTGCCGGTCTCGGTGCGCGAGCTGCTCGACCTGATCAACGCGCTGAAACAGCGCGTCACCTTCGCCGACATGGACGAGTTTTACTACTTGTCGCGGGCGATTCTGGTGAAGGACGAACGGCATTTCGACAAGTTCGACCGTGCGTTCGGCGCCTACTTCAACGGTCTGGAAAAGCTCGACGATCACTTGCAGGCGCTGATCCCCGAAGACTGGTTGCGCAAGGAATTCGAGCGTTCGCTGAGCGACGAGGAACGCGCGCAGATCCAGTCCCTCGGCGGCCTGGACAAGCTGATCGAAGAGTTCAAGAAACGTCTGGAAGAACAGAAGGAACGCCACGCCGGCGGCAACAAATGGATCGGCACCGGCGGCACCAGCCCGTTCGGCTCCGGCGGTTTCAACCCGGAAGGCATCCGGGTCGGCGATGCCGGCAAGCGCCAGGGCAAAGCGGTGAAAGTCTGGGATCAGCGCGAGTACAAGAACCTCGACGACTCCGTGGAGCTGGGCACCCGCAACATCAAGGTCGCCCTGCGTCGCCTGCGCAAATTCGCTCGTCAGGGCGCGGCGGAAGAGCTGGACATCGACGGCACCATCGACCACACCGCCAAGGATGCCGGCCTGCTGAACATCCAGATGCGCCCGGAACGGCGCAACACGGTGAAGCTGTTGCTGCTGTTCGACATCGGCGGCTCGATGGACGCCCACGTGAAGATCTGCGAGGAATTGTTCTCGGCCTGCAAGACCGAGTTCAAGCATCTGGAGTACTTCTACTTCCACAACTTCATTTATGAATCGGTGTGGAAGAACAACATGCGCCGCACTTCCGAGCGCACGTCGACCCAGGACCTGCTGCACAAGTACGGCGCCGACTACAAAGTGATCTTCATCGGTGACGCCGCGATGGCGCCTTATGAAATCACCCAGGCTGGCGGCAGCGTCGAGCACTGGAACGAAGAGCCGGGTTACGTGTGGATGCAGCGCTTCATGGAGAAGTACAAGAAGCTCATCTGGATCAATCCGTACCCGAAAGATACGTGGGGCTATACATCGTCGACCAATATCGTGCGGGACTTGATCGAGGATCAGATGTATCCGCTGACGTTGCGCGGGCTGGAAGAGGGGATGCGGTTTCTGTCCAAGTAAGCGGATGGTTCCCATGTCGAGGCGTCGAACCGTCTGCGTGGGAATGCATCAAGTGACGCTCTGCGTCACTGGGACGCGGAGCGTCCCGGGCGGCATTCCCACGCGGAGCGTGGGAACGATCAAACGCAGACGCGTTCGACGTGGGAACGATCAAGTAAAGCGCTGTAGATATTCGAGGTGTTCCCGGTGTGCGACGTCCTGCACCACCGGGCGCAATCTGACCTTCGCCCCCGGCAGACACTGTGCCAGTCGAGCCAGCGCCAGCGGCGTCAAGGCACCCAATCGCGGATAGCCGCCAATGGTCTGCCGATCATTGAGCAACACGATCGGCTGCCCGTCCGGCGGCACCTGCACCGCGCCCAGCGGAATGCCCTCGGAAATCATCGGTTTGCCCTGATATTGCAACGCCGTGCCCAACAGACGAATACCCATGCGATCGGCGCGACTGTCCAGCGTCCAGGCACGGTTGAAGGCATCGAACAGACTCTGCCCGCTGAACTGACCGATCTGCGCGCCGAGCACCAGATCGAGCGGCGCGTCGAGGCGCAGGTCCGGTCGATGCTGCGCCGGGACTTCACGCACCAACAGGGTTTCGCCCTGATAACTCAGCGAAGCGCCCTTGGCCAATGGCAAGCCAAAACCATCAAGACCGCCAAGCTCCTCACGCACCACCGTGGCACTGCTGCCCAGCACTTTCGGCGCACTGAAACCGCCGGGCGCCGCCAGATAGGTCCGCGCCCCCAGTAACGGTTGGGTGAACTTCAAGGTCTGCCCTTTGCGCAGCTTGAAACTGCGCCACGGCGCCAACGCCTCGCCGTCGATCTGCGCGCCAAGGTCGGCGCCAGCCAATGCCAGCAAGCAATCTTCTTCAGCCACCACCGTGAACCCGCCGAGGGTGATTTCGATCACGGGCAAGTCCAGGCCATTGCCCAGCAGCCAGTTGGCCCAGGCCATCGACCGCCAGTCCGCCGCGCCGCCCTGGGTCACGCCCAGATGGCGCACGCCAAACCGCCCGGCATCCTGCAACAGGCACAGCGGTGTGCTCGCATCAATCGTCAGTCGGCTCATGCCAGGGCCTCCAGAGGCGTGTCATCACCGCCGAGATTGATGAATTCGGCGTGGCTCACCGCTTCGAAACGCACGGTATCGCCCGGCTGCATGAGGCTGTAGCCATCGCGTTCACGGTCGAACAGTTTTGCCGGTGTGCGACCGATCAGGTTCCAGCCACCGGGAGACACCACCGGATACGCGGCCGTCTGCCGCTCGGCGATGCCGACGCTGCCGGCGGCGACTTTCTTGCGTGGGGTATTCAGACGCGGTGCTGCCAGGACTTCTTCCACCAGCCCCATGAAGGCAAACCCCGGTGCGAATCCGAGCGCGAACACCTGATATTCACGGGCACTGTGGCGGCGGATCACCTCCTCTACTGCCAAGCCGCTGCGTTGAGACAGCAAACTCAATTCCGGTCCGACGCTCAGGTCATACCACACCGGTAGAACATGACACTGGCCGCCGGTGCGCGCATTCGGCGACAGGTCAATCAGCGCTTCGGCAATCAATTCCCGGGCCTGACTCGGATTCAGCTCGGTCAGGTCGTAATGCACCATCAACGTGGTGTACGACGGCACCAGATCGATCAGATGTGCGCCGAACACCGTGCGCAACCGCTCACTGGCGGCGAGCATCCACGGCATGTTGGCTTCGGCGATTTCATCGAACAGGCGCAGCATCAGGCAATCCAGCGCCACCACTTCCACCCGCGGATTCATGGCGCGCTCTGCTCGTTCAGGGCCTGACGAATGCGCTGCACGGCGGCCACTGAACTGGCGTTGTCACCGTGCACGCACAAAGTGTTGGCTTGCAGGTGCAGCGCGCTGCCGTCGCTGGCCGTGAGGTTGTCGCCACGGGCGATGGTCAGCGCTTGCCCGATGATGGTTTCGGAATCGTGGTGCACCGCGCCCGGCAGTTGTCGCGAAACCAGTCGGCCGACGCTGTCGTAGGCGCGGTCGGCGAAGGCTTCGAACCACAGGGTCACGCCGTATTCGTCGCCGAGCTGTTGCGCGGCCGTGTTATCGCGGGTCGCCATCAGCATCAGTGGCAGGCTGCGATCGTAAGCCGCGACGGACTGAATCACCGCCCGCAACTGCGCCGGGTTGGCCATCATGTCGTTGTACATCGCGCCGTGGGGTTTGACGTAACTGACTTTGCCACCTTGGGCACGGCAAATGCCGTCGAGGGCGCCGATCTGGTAATGCAGGATGTCTTGCAGTTCCTGGGCGGTGTAGGCCATGGAGCGGCGGCCGAACCCCACCAGATCCTGATAGGCCGGATGCGCACCGATCTGCACGCCGTGGCTCAGGGCCAGGCTGACGGTCTTGCGCATGATGCTCGGGTCGCCGGCGTGAAAGCCGCAGGCAATGTTGGCGCAGTCGATGAAGGGCATGACTTCCGCGTCCAGACCCATGGTCCAGCTGCCGAAGCTCTCGCCGATGTCACAGTTCAATAGCAGGCGGCTCACGGTGAACACTCCTGTAGTTCTTTTCTTTTTTTGCTGTGGGACAGACAGTGTCCCGCAGGTTATCAGTTACTGCGCGTCCAGTTGCTTGCCACGGGTTTCCGGCAGGCTCAACGCCGCGAGGATCACCACCCCGTAGGACACCGCCGCAAAGGCACCGATGCCTACGCTCAGTGGCACCTTCTGACTGAGCAGGCCGATCAGCAGGGGGAACAATGCCGCCAGCGCCCGGCCGATGTTGTAGCAGAAGCCCTGCCCCGAACCGCGAATCCGGGTTGGAAACAGCTCGGTGAGAAACGCGCCCATGCCACTGAAAATCCCCGAGGCGAAGAAGCCCAGCGGGAAACCCAACCACAGCATCACGCCATTGCTGACCGGTAATTGGGTGTAGAGCAGAACGATGGTGAACGAGCCGACCGCGAACAGGATGAAGTTCTTCTTGCGGCCCAGCAGGTCGGTCAAATAGGCGCTGATCACATAACCGACGTAGGAACCGATGATCACCATCGCCAGATAACCGCCGGTGCCGAGTACGCTCAAGCCGCGTTCGTTCTTCAGAAAAGTCGGCAGCCAGGAGGTGATCGCGTAATAACCGCCGAGGGCGCCAGTGGTCAGCAATGAGGCGCGAATGGTGGTGAAGAGCATGCCGGGGGCGAAGATCTCGTAGAACTTCGAAGGGCTGTCCAGAGTTTGCTTGGCTTTGGCTTCGCGGTAGATCTCCGGGTCTTTCACCAGACGCCGGACAAAAATCACGAACACCGCCGGCACGATGCCGAGGATGAACAGTGCGCGCCAGGCGTCTTCCGGTGGCAGCACCGAGAACAGCAGCGCGTACAGAATCGCCGTCAGCCCCCAACCCAGCGCCCAGCCGGATTGCACCATGCCCACCGCCTTGCCGCGATCCTTGGCGCGGATCACTTCACCGATCAGCACCGCGCCGGCGGTCCATTCACCGCCGAAACCGAAGCCCATCAGGGTTCGGGCGATCAGCAGTTGTTCGTAGTTTTGGGCGAAGCCGCAAAGGAAAGTGAAGAAGGCGAACCACAGCACCGTCAGTTGCAGGGTGCGCACGCGGCCGATGCGGTCGGAGAGAATCCCCGCCACCCAACCGCCGATGGCCGAAGCGATCAGGGTGCTGGTGTGGATCAGGCCGGCTTCGCCGGTAGTGATGCCCCACATCGCGATCAGGGTCGGCACCACGAAGCTGAGCATCTGGGTGTCCATGCCGTCCAGACCGTAGCCGATCTTGCAGCTCCAGAAGGTTCGGCGCTCCTGCTGATTGATGTTGCGATACCAGTCGAACGGGCCGGGACGGGCCGCAGTCTTGGGGAGGTCGAGGGTGTCGGGCGCACTCATGGCATGTCTCCGCAGGCTTTTATTAGTCTTGTTCGAAGCTCCGACGACGCCTATCGTGGGAACCGGATGCGTCGATTCTTGGGTGCGTCACCCGGTCGCGTCCAACGAATAAAAACCCGCCCAAGACATAAGAAAAATTTGTTGCCATGAACCTGAAGTTTCTCGAAACCTTCGTCTGGGTCGCCCGGCTGAAAAGTTTTCGCCTGACCGCCGACAAGCTGTTCACCACCCAGGCTTCGATTTCCAGCCGGATTGCAGTACTCGAAGGCGAGCTCGGGGTGAAGCTGTTCCTGCGTGACTCACGCGGCGTTAGTCTGACGCCCGAAGGTTTGAAAGTGCTGGATTATGCCGAGCAGATGCTCGACACGATGCAGGCGCTGAAGCAGTCGATCGAGACCCGATCGAGCAAGGTCGGCCGGGTGCGCATCGGGGTGATGGACACGGTGATCCACACCTGGCTCAGCCCGCTGGTGGCGCAGATGACCGATCTGTACCCAAGGGTGGAAATCGAGCTGGTGGCGGATACCTCGCTGAACCTCTGTGATCATCTGCAAAAAGGCTTTCTCGACCTGATCCTGCAAACCGACCTGGTGCGCCAGGAAAGCGTGCGCAGCCTGGAGCTGGCCAGCCACCCCATCGGCTGGATCGTCGCCAGCAACTCGATCTACAACCGCGACTACCAAAGCCTCGCCGACCTGGCGCAGGAGCGGATCATCACCTACTCGAAAAACTCCCGGCCGCACCAGGACATCCTGGCGTTGATGCAGGCCCAAGGTGTGTTGGCGCCACGGTTGAACTGTGTGAATTCGGTGTCGGCGATTACCCGGCTGTTACGCGACGGGTTCGGCATTGGCGCGTTGCCGCCGGTGCTGGTGGCCGAGGAGCTGGCGCGAGGGGAATTGACCCTGCTTGACATCGAACAGCGTCCGCCGAACCTGCAGGTGGTGGTGTCGTGGCGGGTCGGTGTGGAATGGGTCGAGGAGATCGTGACGTTGTGTCAGCAGGTGCTGGAGGAATATGCGCGCAAGGTAGGTACGGATTACATCGTTCTAAGTTGATCGTTCCCACGCTCTGCGTGGGAATGCCTAAACGGACGCTCCGCGTTCGGCTTTGGAAGGGACGCGGAGCGTCCCGGGCTGCATTCCCACGCGGAGCGTGGGAACGATCTTCATAAGTCTTACAGCCCGCGCACATCCCGGTCTTCGATCGGCCGGCTCTGGCGCAGGCGCTTGCCGCCCAGCACCACCCAGTCGATCAGACGGAACAGGCATTCAAGGCCGAACGACAGCAACATCGCGCCGCTCATGCCCCAGATCATCGCCTCCGGCGTCAGCAGGATCTGGTAGCTGTAGCCGTTCCAGGTTTCCTTGCGGATGTCCGGGTCGGCGGCCAGCACCACTTGCAGGAAGCGGATGTACCACGGGCCCTGCATCGCCTGGAATTGCTTGTCCAGCGCCAGCTGACGGTTGAGCAAGGTGCTCAGGCTGTCGGCATCGCTGCGAAACACCGGGTCTTCGCTGGCACGGTAATGGGCGACCAGTGCCTGGATATCACCCTTGAAAAACTGCTCGGCGGTGCCCTGGAAGCCGCGTAGACCAGTCTGCGCCTCGATCAGGTGCGCTTCGACCCGCTTGGCGTAATCGTTGATGAAGCCCGGCACCTGGACACCGATCAACAGGCCCGCCGCAAACAACACCAGCCGTAGATAACTGAGCAACATGGGGGTGCAATCCTTATTCGGTCGTGCCCTGGCTGACGCATTCGCCGCGTCGCCACAGGCTCCATTGGCCCGGTTCGTAGCGGGTCCAGGTTTCGTTTTCAGTCAAGGGTTCGGTGGCAATCACCGTGACCACGTCGTTGGGCGTGGTTTCGGCCTGGAAGTCGACAATCACATCGACATCCTTGAGCCGCGCCGGGCCAAACGGTGCGCGTCGGGTGATCTGCGCCAGTTTGGTCGAGCAATAGCAGAACAGCCAGTCGCCGTCGCTGAGCAGGCAGTTGAACACGCCTTTGCTGCGATATTCGGCGCAGGCCGCGACCAGATCCGGCAGCAGCACTTCTATATCGACCGGTTCCGGAAACGCTGCACGTACCCGGTTGAGCAAATCGCAGAACGCCGCTTCGCTGTCGGTATCGCCGACCGGGCGGTAGAAACTCTTGATCGGGGTGAAATCGGCGAGCTGACCGTTGTGCGCGAAGCACCAGTTGCGCCCCCACAGTTCGCGGACGAACGGGTGGGTGTTGGACAGACAGACCTTGCCGACGTTGGCCTGACGGATATGCCCGATGACCACTTCGCTCTTGATCGGATAACGCTGCACCAGATTGGCCACTTCCGACTCGCTGCTGGCCGCCGGATCCTGGAACAGGCGCAGCCCACGACCTTCGTAGAAGGCAATGCCCCAACCGTCGCGGTGCGGGCCGGTGCGGCCGCCGCGCTGCATCAGCCCGGTGAAGCTGAACACGATGTCGGTCGGCACGTTGGCACTCATGCCCAGTAATTCACACATGTGCGGACTCTCGTGATTACAGACGCGGCTCGACCCGCATGCGCTGCGGATTGCTCGGCACCGGCGGGCGACCGTAGCGGTCATCGCCGGCGCCGCCGAACGGTTGATCGGCGTCGCGCTCGTCTTCGGCACGGGCCGCTGCGCGGGCGGCTTCAGCCTGCTCCCGGCGGGCCTTGGAGGCGCGTTCGATCGGCAGGCGGATCAGCACAAAAATCAGATACAGACCGAACGCGATCATGGCGTACATGAGCAGTTCGGAAATGGCGCGCCAGGCGTTATTGCCGACCTTGAACGCCAGATCCAGCACGGTGATGGCGATGGCCGGGGCAAATTTTTCCTTCACCGGGTCAATGATGGTCGGGCTGAACAGCAACACCGCCATCAGCACACGCAGCGGCTCGCGCAGCCAACGCCACATCCAGCGGGTCATGCGCATCCACACCAGCAGGCAGCCCACGGCGGCAAAGGCGTAAAGGCCCCAGGCGATCAGATAGTCGTTCTCGGTCATGGTGTCCATGGCAAGGCAGGCAAAGAGGCGCTTATAGTAACGACTTTTCGCACGTCAGGCTTCCCCGCCGTCCGTGCGGCCCTTATTTGTCATGTCCGAGAGCTTTCCATGCCCGTATCCGCCAACGTCAACAGCGCCCCGATTGCCCACAAGGCCGCCGGTCACGACCCGTACGCCTGGCTGCAGGAACGCGACACCGACGCGGTGCTCGACTACCTCAAGGCTGAAAACGACTACCAGCAGGCGCAGACCGCCGATCAGGCCGAACTGCGCGAAACCCTGTTCGAAGAGATCAAGGGCCGGATCCTCGAAACCGACCTGTCCCTCCCCTCGCCATGGGGCCCGTACCTGTATTACACCCGCACCACAGCGGGTGACGAATATGCCCGCCACTACCGCTGCCCGCGCCCGGCCGATGACAGCCTGACCCTCGACGAAAGCCGCGAACAACTGCTGCTCGATCCGAACGCACTGGCCAACGGCGGCTTTTTCTCCCTCGGCGCCTTCAGCATCAGCCCGGATCACCAGCGTCTGGCCTACAGCGTCGACGCCTCGGGCGATGAGATTTACACGCTGTTCGTGAAGGAATTGTCCAGCGAGCGCGTCAGCGAACTGGAATTCCAGGACTGCGACGGCAGCATGACCTGGGCCAATGACAGCCTGACGCTGTTCTTCGGTGTGCTCGACGACACCCATCGCCCGCACAAGCTGTTCCGCTATCGCCTCGACGGCACGGCCGCCGAAGAGGTGTTCCACGAACCGGACGGGCGTTTCTTCCTGCACTGCTACCGCGCCAGCTCCGAGCAGCAATTGCTGTTGTCGCTGAGCAGCAAGACCACCAGCGAAGTCTGGGCGCTGGATGCCCATCAGCCGCAGCAGCCATTCACTTGCCTGGCGCGACGGGTCGAGGATCACGAATACGACGTCGATCACGGCAAGCTCGATGGCGAATGGACCTGGTTCATCCGCACCAACCGCGACGGCATCAACTTCGCCCTGTATCAGGCGCCGGACACGGGCATCGCACCCAGCGAAGCCGACTGGCAGAACCTGATCCCGCACAGCGATTCGGTGATGCTCGATGGCGTGACCCTCAACGCCGAAGCCCTGACCCTGAGCCTGCGCGAAGGTGGGCTGCCGATCATCGAAGTTCGCCCACACGGTCTGGCGCCTTATCGCGTGCAATTGCCGGACGCGGCCCACAGCCTCTACGTGCAAAACAGCCTGGAATTCGAAAGCGACCGCATCCGCCTGCGCTACGAGGCGTTGAATCGTCCGGCTCAGGTTCGGCAACTGATCCTCGCCACCGGCGAGCAGACTGTCCTCAAGGAAACCCCGGTGCTCGGCCCGTTCGACGCCGACGCCTACGTCAGCCAGCGCCTGTGGGCGACCGCGCCGGACGGCACCCAGGTGCCGATCAGCCTGGTGATGAAACGGGAAATGGTCGGCAAACCCGTGCCGTTGTACCTGTATGGTTACGGCGCCTACGGTTCGAGCCTCGACCCGTGGTTCTCCCACGCCCGCCTGAGCCTGCTGGATCGCGGCATGGCGTTCGCCATCGCCCACGTGCGCGGCGGCGGTGAGCTGGGCGAAGCGTGGTACCGCGCTGGCAAGCAGGAGCACAAGCACAACACCTTCAGCGACTTCATCGCCTGCGCCGAATTCCTGATCCTCAACGGCATCACCACCGCGCCACAACTGGCGATCAGCGGTGGCAGCGCCGGTGGCCTGCTGATCGGTGCTGTGCTCAACCAGCGTCCGGATCTGTTCGGTGTGGCGATTGCCGAAGTGCCGTTCGTCGACGTGCTTAACACCATGCTCGACCCGGATCTGCCGCTGACCGTCACTGAATACGACGAGTGGGGCAATCCCGAAGAGCCGGAGGTCTACGAGCGGATCAAGGCCTATGCGCCGTACGAAAACGTCACTGCACAGGCGTATCCCGCAACACTGGTGATCGCCGGCTACAACGACAGCCGCGTGCAATATTGGGAAGCAGCCAAGTGGGTTGCGAAATTGCGCGCGACCAAGACCGATGACAATCCATTGCTGCTCAAGACCGAACTGGGCGCCGGCCACGGCGGCATGAGCGGGCGTTATCAGGGATTACGTGACGTAGCGCTCGAATATGCATTTGTTTTCAAGGTTCTGGGCATTGCCTGAGGAACTCCGCCGGTCACTTGGGTCTTAATTCCAGACCCGATAGGCCGATAGCACATCAATCCCCTGTGGGAGCGAGCCTGCTCCGGGCGGCGATCCGACGATAGCAATCTGTCAGTCATGTTGATGTTGGCTGACACTCCGCCATCGCGAGCAGGCTCGCTCCCACAGGAGTTCTGTGCAACGCCTTGAAACAGTGAAAACAAAAAAAGACCGCACGACATGTCAGAACCCACCCTACTGAACAACGAAATCCGCGACTGGCTGATGGACTGCGGCCTGTTCGATCAATTGCAACTGGCGGATTTCGCCGCCGCTTCGGGTTACTTCAGCATCAGCACCGTGGCTGAAGGCGAAGCGATCTTTCGCGAAGGCGATGCCGGCAGTTTCATGTGCATCATCCACACCGGCCAGGTGGCCGTGCAGAAAACCGGCGGCGACGGTCAGGTCGTTACCATGGCTACCCTGCGCAGCGGTCGGGCATTCGGTGAAATGGCCGTGCTCGACGGCGAACGCCGTTCGGCGACTTGTGTGGCGGCGAGCAACTGCCAGTTGCTCAACCTCGGCAAGGACTCGCTGGAAAAAATGCTCAACGACGCGCCGAAGATCGCCGCCAAGATCATCCGCGCCCTCGCCGTCTCCCTGTCCAAACGCCTGCGCATGGCCGACGGCCAGCTCGCCGCCCAGCAGATCTAGCCCCCTGGGGATTTGGGCTTGCTGTCGTTCTGTTCCAGGCCCGGCAATGGCTGATCCTTGGACGGCGGGCTGGGCATTTCGATCGGCACCAGCGGCGGGCCGCCACTGCCGGGGCCGGCCTTGGGAATCGGCACCGGGCTGATCTGCGGATACGGGGTTGGCGTCGCAGTACCGGGCGAGCCCGGTTGCGGTGTCGGGCTGACGGGAATCGTCTGTTGCGCCTGTACGGCAGTTATCGAGAGCGCGGCCAGGGTAATGACCGTTAGAATGGTGCGCTTCATCAAGGGCTCCGTTGGCCTGAAGTCTGCCTTCAGGCTACTCCCAACGCGCCGGCTTGCCTTCCCCCCTGTAGAGATTTCCATGAAACGTTTCGTTCTGCTCGACACCACGCCGATCCCTGACAACGGCGGCGCCCTGTGCCTGTTCGAGTATGGCGAGGACTTCGTCATCAAGATCCAGGGCGGCGACGGCGGCCAATTGATGAACACCCGCATGCACGGCTCCGAAGATGCGCTGGCCGAGATCCCGTGCCGCAAGGTCGCCGGCCGGCCGAACTCGCGGGTGCTGATCGGCGGTCTGGGCATGGGCTTCACCCTTGCCTCCGCGCTCAAGCACCTGGGCAAAGGTGCCGAAGTGGTGGTCGCCGAACTGGTGCCCGGCGTCGTCGAGTGGAACCGTGGCCCGCTCGGTGAAAAGTCCGGGCGCCCGCTGCTCGATCCGCGCACGGTGATCCGTCAGGAAGACGTGGCCAAGGTGCTGCAAAGTGAGCCGAACGGTTTCGACGCAATCATGCTCGACGTCGACAATGGCCCCGAAGGCCTGACCCAGAAGGCCAACAGCTGGCTGTATTCCGCCGCAGGCCTGGCCGCCTGCGCCAGGGCGATGCGGCCCAAAGGCGTGCTGGCGGTGTGGTCGGCCAGCGCCGACCGGCAGTTTTCCGACAAATTGAAGAAGGCCGGTTTCAAGGCCGAGGAAGTCCAGGTCTTCGCCCACGGCAACAAGGGCACACGCCACACGATCTGGATTGCCGAGAAGCTCAAGGGCTGAGCTAAACTTGCGTCATAACCGTCATTAGTCTTCTGCAAAGGTGAACCCATGAGTTCGTCCACCCCGACCAACACCTCGAAGCTGGATCGCATCCTCGCCGACAACCAGCGCGACAAGGAAATGGGCTACCGCGACAAGGCCCTGAAGATGTACCCGCATGTGTGCGGTCGCTGCGCCCGTGAGTTTTCCGGCAAGCGCCTGAGCGAACTGACCGTGCACCACCGCGACCACAACCACGACAACAACCCGCAGGACGGTTCCAACTGGGAACTGCTATGCCTGTACTGCCACGACAACGAACACTCGCGCTACACCGATCAGCAGTATTTCGGCGAAGGCTCGCTGAGCACGCCGAAAATCGCCAAGGCCACGCACAATCCGTTTGCGGCACTGGCCGGTCTCATGAAAAAAGAAGACTGAGTTCCCCAACTCTGATGTGATCGTTCCCACGCTCTGCGTGGGAATGCCTCAATGGACGCTCTGCGTCCGCTTTGGGACGCGGAGCGTCCCGGGCTGCATTCCCACGCGGAGCGTGGGAACGATCAACAGCGTGGGAACGATCTGTCCTGAATCTGCCCGCCCTCCCCCAATCCCCGTATAATCGCCCTCTTTTTCCCGAAGGCACCCCGCTCGTGGCAGACAAACGGTACAGCTGCATTGGTTTGTATAACCCCAAATCACCGGAAAACGTCGGTTCGGTGATGCGCGCCGCAGGCTGCTACGGCGTGTCGACCGTGTTCTACACCGGCAAGCGCTATGAGCGCGCCGCCGATTTCGTCACCGATACCAAGCGCGTGCACTACGACATCCCGCTGATCGGCATCGACGACCTGAAAAAGATCCTGCCGCTCAATTGCGTCCCGGTCGCCGTGGAACTGGTCGACGGCGCCCGCCCGCTGCCGGAATACACCCACCCGGATCGCGCCCTGTACATCTTCGGCCCCGAAGACGGCTCGCTGGATCAGGAGATCCGCGACTGGTGCGAAGACGTCGTGTACATCCCGACCACCGGTTGCATGAACCTCGCCGCCACGGTCAACGTTGTGCTCTACGACCGCATGGCCAAAGGCCTGAACACCCGCTCCGGACCGAAATTCCGCTGAAACGCCGCACATCCGATGGAACGAGCTGACCGCCTGCGCAGTCAGCTTGTTTATCGATTACTCATTGCCTGGAGAAAGATCATGACCGAGCTCAAACGCGTCGAACGTATCGAATCCACCCCGTTTCAGAGCCGTCCTGAGCAGAACGTCGAAGGCTGGGAGCGCATCGGCTCGCTGGCCGGCGGCGTGATCATGGTCGGCAAGGGCCTGCGCCGTGGCGGCGTATTCGGGCTGATTCAGGTGGCGATTGGCGGCGTGGCCATGGCCCGCGGCATCACCGGCCACAGTTCGGTGAAAAGCCTGCTGGAGAAAAGCCGTCAGGACATGAACAACGTGCGGGCGAAGATCGAGCGGGCCGGTGAAGAGCTGAGCAAGCTCAAGGCCAATGCCGAGGCGGCGACCAACACCGCCACCGTGACCGGCAATGACTCGGTGAAATCGCCGAAAGCCGGGGTTTGACCGCTACCGAAGCAACCCGCTATCAAGGACCTTGGACGACTCGCCGAGAATGCTTTCGGCGAGTTGCACAAACTCTTTGGTGTCCACCGTCCCCAGATGCATCGCCCCGCGCAGGACATCATCCAGCGAGCGCTTGTTGCGGGTCTTCAGGCGAATCTCGCCGTCCAGCTCCTGCAATAGCAACACCGCTTTCGCCACCTGCGCCGGGCTGATCTGCTCGCCGCGCAGGGTCGTGACTTTCTGACTGTCCTTGGCCAGTTTCGCCTGCAAGCTCTGATAACGCTCGTCACTCATGCCACCGGCACGGCGCACCAGTTCAATGGCGTAATACTCGGCGAACCCTTCGCTGATCCAGTCGCTGTGCTGTTCGTCGTTGATCCGCCCGAACACCTGCGCCAGCTCGCGCACCAGTGCGCTGCTGCCGCTTTCGCTGACCAGCGGCAACCGCGTGTTGAGGTAGATCGACTCCCGCGCCGCCAGACTGCCGCGCCACATCGGGTCATTGGCGCCGACAATCAGCAGTTTGCTCGGATGGCGGGGAAACACCGCCTGCACCTGTGGCCAGACAAACGTCAGCAGCGTCAGCACGTCCATCCGGCGCATGCCCTGCCCTTGCGGCGAGGCCACGGTGACTTCGGTTTCCCCCAACCGCGTGCGGCGGCTACCGAGGTGGCCGGCGAGCATCCAGCCGGTCGGGCGGTCGAACAGGCGTGACGGATTGTCGATGCGGAATTTGTTCTTGCCGATGCGCGGCCAGGCGGTTTCGACGCTTTTCCAGCCGTCGGGCAATTCGAAGTGCAGGCGCGCGACCAGCTCGATGCCATCCTGCTGATCAAGCTTGGCCGGCGGCACCAGTTCATCGCCACGCATCAACGCCCAGGTCGGGGTCATGCGCGTGTCGAAGCTGCCGTTCTTGCGGCCGTGGCTGATGCGCACGCGGTAGGTCAGACTGGCCTTGTCCGCCGTCGGGCGCCAGACCCCGCGCGCCGGTTTGCCCGGCGTCAGTTGCCATTGGCCGTCAGCCTTGAAGTCGCTGTAATGGCTGCCATCGCCCAGGTCGAAATCCAGACTGCGCACCGCTTCGCCTTTGGCGAGGGTCAGGCGCACTTCGGCCTGATCGCTCTGCGGCAGCAGGCGTACCTGATAATCCAGATCGACTTTCTTCGCCGCCCACACCGGCGCACTCAGCGCCAGCAGCGTGACGATCAGCGCCCGGCGCAATCCCGTCGCCATACCTGCTCCTTGGTCAATCGTCAGCCTGCGCGGAAAATCAGGTGATCTTCCCAGTCGTCTTCCGGCACGCTGCCTTCGGCGAGCATGCGCCCGGACTGGGAAATCCGTTCGTGGTGCACCGCGTCGCGATCACCGCAGACCAGGTGATGCCACAGCGGCAGGTCCTTGCCTTCGCTGACCAACCGATAACCGCAGGTCGGCGGCAGCCATTTGAACGCTTCGGCCTGGCCCGGGGTGAGCTGGATGCAGTCCGGGACAAACTTCATGCGGTTCGGGTAATCGCTGCACTGGCAGGTTTTCAGGTCCAGTAGTTTGCAGGCGATGCGCGTGTAATAGACGCTGTTGTCTTCTTCATCCTCGAGCTTCTGCAGGCAGCACAGGCCGCAACCGTCGCACAGCGATTCCCATTCCTCGTGATCGAGTTGATCGAGGGTTTTGCGTATCCAGAACGGTTCGACTTTGGCGGCCATGGCTCAAGCATCAACATCAGGTGGTGAAAAGGCCGCCAGTCTAGTGCCCAAGGCCCCGTGGGCCAAGCGCTGGCGACTGCCGGTTGTGCGGGGCTTGTCAGTTTTTGCACGGCCAAGTAGCTTTGCCGGTCACACCAGGCCTTTGCCGGATGCCATTAACGCTCGACCGCGTCGCATCCGGTGAACTGCAGGCTTGCGCCACAACCCCATCGTTCAGCCCAACTGATCCCGCCGGGTTTCGCTTCCAACCTGTCCTCAAACGTAGCAAGGAATCTTTCGATGAGTGCCAACCCTCGCGTTGCCGAATACGCCATTCACCCGCAGTTCACCGATCGCTGGTCGCCCCGCGCCTTCACCGGCGAAGCGATCCCGGAAGAAACCCTGCTGAGCTTCTTCGAAGCCGCGCGCTGGGCGCCATCGGCGTACAACTCGCAGCCGTGGCGTTTTCTCTACGCCCGTCGCGACACGCCGAACTGGGAGCGTTACCTGGGCCTGCTCAATGAATTCAACCGCAGCTGGGCACAGCACGCTTCGGCGCTGGTGATCGTGATTTCGAAAACCACCTTCACCGCACCGGGCGCCACCGAAGAAACGCCAGCGCTGTGGCACACCTTCGACACTGGTTCCGCGTGGGGCCATCTGGCGCTGCAAGCGAGCCTGAGCGGCTGGCACACCCACGGCATGGCCGGTTTCGATCAGGAGCTGACCCGCAAGGAGCTGAACATTCCGCAAGGTTACGCGCTGCATGCCGCCGTGGCGGTGGGCAAGCTGGGTGACAAGGCAACCCTGGCCGAATACCTGCAAGCACGGGAAACGCCGAGCCCGCGTCGTCCGCTGAGCGAACTGGCGGCTGAAGGCGATTTCACCCTTTAAAGCTTCACCACATGATCGTTCCCACGCTCTGCGTGGGAATGCAGCCGGGGACGCTCTGCGTCCCAAAGCGGACGCAGAGCGTCCATAGAGGCATTCCCACGCGGAGCGTGGGAACGATCTCTAGTCAGTAACCGCGTGCGAAATCCACTTCCCCGCGCAACGCTTCACCCGCCTGATACGCCCGCAAGTTATCCAGAAACAACTGCACCATCATCGGCGGCGAGGTCGGCGCCGAGCTGTGCCCGGTCAGCAGCAAGCCCCACGCAGTCCAGAACGGATGCCGTTGCGGCAGCGGCTCCTGGCGGCAGACGTCGATCACCGCGCCAGCCAGATGGCCTTCCTTCAACGCTTCGACCAGATCTGCATCGACTACCGCCACACCGCGTCCGGCGTTGATGAACAACCCGGTCGGCTTGAATTGCTTGAACAGCGCCGCATCGTAAATGTCGTGGGTGTGCTCGGTGTTGGGCAGCAGATTGACCACGTAATCCACCTCGCCGACCAGACGCGGCAAGTCCGCCATCGAACCGACTTCGACAAACGGCGCCTGCTCGCGGGCGCTGCTGGCGATGCCGTACAACTCGACGCCAAACGGCAGCAGGAACTGCGCCACACTCTGGCCGATGTCACCGGTGCCGACGATCAGCACCTTGCGTCCGACCAGACTCTGGCCGGTGCGGTTGTCCCACTTGCGCTCGACCTGGCTGACCAGCCGCGCCAGCACTTCGCGCTCGTGGCCGAGCATGTAGGTCAGCACGTACTCGGCCATGACCTGACCGAAAATGCCGACCGCCCGGGTCAGGCGGTAATCCCGGCGCAAGCCGTCAGCCAGCAGCGGCGTGATCCCGGCCCAGGTCGATTGCAGCCATTGTGGCTGGTGGCCCTGACGCAACAGGGTCGCCAACAGATCCGGCTGGCCCAGCCACACCGGGCAATCGGCAGCCTGGCGGGCCAGTTCGGCGGAGTCGCCACTGGTCAGCACTTCAAGCTCGGGGGCCGCCTGACGCAGCAGTCGGGCGTATATCGCGTGGTCGTGTTCAGCAATCAGAACGCGCATCTTCAAACCTTTCGCAAACCGTGCAGGCGGCCGTCCACTTCGTGGCAGCCGTCGCCGTAAAAACCGTTCCAGGGGTTACCAGAGGCCCAGGACAGGGCCTCGCGGATCAGACCGGGTCGTTGCGTCGCAGCAACTCTTCGGGCAAGTGCTCGATGTACTCTTCCTCGGCCGGTGGCATTTGCAGGTGATAGCCCTGCTTTTCGAGGTTTTCCAGGACCACTGCGATGTCTTCGCTGGCCAGCTTGCGCTCGGGGGTCAGCACCAGATCGAAGGAATGCTTCGCCTTGCCGAACGCCGCCATCAGGCCTTCCGGCACGCGCTCCAGCGCATCGCTTTTGAGCACGTACAGGTACATGCCGCTTTTCTTCGAACTTTGATAAATGGAACAAATACGTTTCAAGGCTGTTCTCCGGCGGTGGCCAGGCTGTCGAGCAGCTTCTGGCCCATCAATTCGCGGCGCCAGCCACGCAGCGAATCAGGCAATTGGTAAGGGCCCTCGGGGAAGCCACTTTTGACCAGCGCTTCGAGGGTTTTCTTGCGCAGCATCAGTTCCGGCGCGATGCCCAGACGTTCGGCTTCGGCCTGACCGAGCGCCCGCAGCTGTTTGATCAGCGCGGCAGCTTCGATCGGCAGCGGCTCCGGCACGGCTGGCGGCCATTGATCAGGCCCCACACTGCCAGAGCGCTTGATCAGATCAAGCAGAAACTCGCCGTCCTGACGCACGGTACGCGGGTGCATGTCTTCGATCTTGCCCAGCGCGCTGAGGTTGTCCGGTTGGGTCCGGGCCAGCGGCCACAGCGAGTGTTCACGCACGATGCGGTTGCGCGGCAGATCGCGGGCGCGGGCTTCGCGCTCGCGCCAGGCACACAGTTCGCGCAGCACGGCCAGTTGGGCACGGGACAGTTTCCACGCCAGTTTGGCCTCGCGATACACCTCGTACGGATCGGTCTCGCGGCGCAGGTTGGCAACCAGTTCGGCGCCGTCCTCCAGTACCCAGGCGTATTTGTCGTCAGACAGTTTCGGACGCAGTTGTACGAAAACCTCCGCCAGATGCACGGCGTCTTCGGCGGCATAGCTGATTTGCGTGTCGGACAACGGACGCTGCAACCAGTCGGAACGGGTTTCGCCCTTCGGCAGTTCGATGCCGAGCACTTCCTGCACCAGACGCGAATAGCCCATCGAGAACCCGAGGTTCAGGTAGGCAGCGGCCAGTTGGGTGTCGAACAGCGGCGCCGGCAGGCTGCCGGTCAGGCGCAGCAGGACTTCAAGGTCTTCGCTGCAAGCGTGCAGGACTTTGAGCACTGCCGGGTTTTCCAGCAACGCGGCCAAGGGTTGCCAGGCGTTGATGGTCAGCGGGTCGATCAGGTAGGCGCGTTTGCCGTCGCCGACCTGCAACAGCCCGGCAATCGGGTAGAAGGTGTCGACCCGCATGAATTCGGTGTCGAGGGCAACGAACGGCAGCTGCTGCCACTCGGCGCAAAACTGCGCGAGGCTATCGTTGTCGCGAATCCAGTGAATATCGATGGCCACACGGCTCTCCCTTCAAGAATGGCGCGCAGTATATATCGCCACCGGCGCTTTCCGCGCCTCTACAGGGCAAGAGCTTGATGAAATCTCCTGCCTGAGGGAAAGAATAGTCTTACAGAGTGAGTCTGCCGGCTCAGTCCTTGGCCAACACCCCGTCGATCACCGCGCCCCGGCAACCGGCAAACATGTCGAGATCCTGCTGGTAGACCTTGCTCTGCACCTCCAGCAGCCCGAGCATCGAGTGGAACAGGTTGTCCTGGCTCAGCGGCTTGTCACGGCTCATTTGCAGGCAATGGGTGTCGACCGAGTAGGACTTCTGATAGCTGTCGGAGAACCACGCCAGCATCGCCACGTGTTTCTGTTGCTCCGGCGCCAGCATGTACGGCGTGCCGTGGAGGAACAGGTTGTACTCGCCCAGGGATTCGCCGTGGTCGGACAGGTACAGCATGGCGGTATCGACCTTGTCCTGATTGCTGCGCAGTACGTCGATCAGGCTCGACAGCACATGGTCGGTGTACACCAGCGTATTGTCGTAGCCGTTGACGATGCTCTCGCGGCTGCAATTGTTCAGCGCGTTGCTTTCACATACCGGGGTGAAGTGCTCGTATTCCTTCGGATAGCGCTTGAAATATTCAGGGCCGTGGCTGCCCATCTGATGCAGGACCAGCACGGTGTCCTTGTCCAGGTGATCGATAAAGCTTTGCAGGCCTTGCAAGAGGATTTCGTCGCGGCATTCGCTGTTGGCGCACAGCGCCGGATCCTTGAGGTTGCTGACGTCCTGCAGGGTGACGCGATCGCAGGTGCCTTTGCAGCCGGACTGGTTGTCGCGCCAGATCACGTCGATCCCGGCCCGTTTCAGCACGTCCAGCAGCCCTTCCTCATTCTTCGCCTTGCTGGCGTCGTAATCCTTGCGGCCCATGTTGGAGAACATGCACGGCACCGACACGGCGGTTTCCGTGCCGCAGGAATGCACGTCGGTGAAGGCGATCAGGCCGGCTTCCTTGTCCAGTTTCGGCGTGGTGTCGCGGTTATAACCGAGGATGCCGAAGTTTTCCGCCCGGGCACTTTCCCCCACCACCAGCACCGTCAGGGATTTGCGCGGATGATTTTGCACGGCGGCATTGCGCTGGGCGTCTTCGCCGATCGTGACAAACGGTTGCTGCGCCGAAGCCACCTGCTCACGCAGATAACCGGCCGAGGCGCCGATGTAGTTGCTCGGCACCAGCATCAGGCGAATTTCGTGGTGATTGCGAAACAGCGACGACAGCCCTTGATAATTGGCCAGCGCAACGCCGCCAATGACCGCGACCGACGCGACACTAACCACAACTTTGCTTAATAACTCGCGATGCCAGCGACGATAGTTGACTGGAACTTTCCACAACAACCAGGACGGCAAGACACCCAGAAACACGATATAAGCCAGCAACTTCAAAGACAGCAGATCGCGCACTTCAGTGGCATTGGTTTCAGCAAAGTTACGAAACATGCCGGCATCGATCATGACCCCGTATTGGCTCATGAAATACGCCACGCCGGCACTGACCATGAACAACAACGTCAATACGGGTTTCAACACGGGTCGAAACGCCAGCAACGTCAGCACGATGTTATACGCCGCGAAGATCATCACCCCGAACGCAATGCGCATGGCAATGCCCTTGCCGTCCGCAGCGGTGATGTCGAACAGGTGTTGCCAGAGAACGAAATTGAATCCGGCCAAAAGAAAGGCGCTGGCAAACAACGTCACCCATTCCGGGCGCACGGCTTTTAACTTGAACATGGCGAGTGGCGATTTCCTTGAAATAAGTGCCATCGTCAATTGTGAAAATTTCATTGACTCAGACCACACAAACTTTATGCAGGCAACCATCAATTTTTTGTGAAAAAGAAGCCAACGATTAGTTGGCACATGAAACAACCATGAAACTTGCAGAGTATTTGAGAATGATTCAGCTGTGGTTCAGTCGCGGGCAACGAAAACGCCGTATCGAATTTCTCGATAGCGCTCCTGACTTTCTGATTTGCCGCCCTGCTCGCCTGCCCGCCTAATCGACCGCCTACGGTTCAAAGGTCTGAAGAT
The DNA here is from genome assembly GCF_059492145.1 of Pseudomonas sp. Pseusp21. Lineage (NCBI taxonomy): Bacteria > Pseudomonadati > Pseudomonadota > Gammaproteobacteria > Pseudomonadales > Pseudomonadaceae > Pseudomonas > Pseudomonas sp. Pseusp21. The sequence continues at coordinate 5,285,331 of NZ_CP168520.1, read as the reverse complement.
GGAAAACGTTCGCGCCACTGCCCGCCCCGCTGTCTGGCTGATGCTCGGCATCATCCTGGTCGCCCTCAATCTGCGTCCGTCGATGGCGGCGGTGGGGCCTTTGCTCTCGGCCATTCGCGGCGATGTGCCGCTGAGTTTCAGCCTTGCAGCGTTACTGACCCTGCTGCCGGTGATGGCGATGGGGCTGGCGATGTTTTTCGGCATGGCGGTCAGCCAGCGCCTCGGTGAACAGCGCACGGTGCTGCTGTCGTTGTTGATCATTGGCGGGGCGACGCTGTCGCGACTGTTTCTCGACTCGGCGGGCGGATTGATCGCCAGCGCCGTGCTGGCCGGGATCGGCATTGCACTGATCCAGGCCCTGATGCCCGCGCTGATCAAATCGCGGTTTCCCGACAACGTGGCGCTGTGCATGGGGCTTTACGTCACTTCGATCATGGGCGGCGCGGCGCTGGCCGCTTCGTTCGCACCGTGGGTGCTGATGCAGACCGGCAACTGGCGGGCGGGACTGGCCGTCTGGGCAGTTTTGGCACTGCTCGCCATGCCTGTCTGGTGGGCAACTCGTGACACGTCACCGGACACCACCCGATCTGTTGTGAGAAAAGAATCCTTCTTCACGAATTCCCGCGCCTGGTTGCTCGCGATCTTCTTCGGTCTGGGCACCGCGTCCTACACCTGCGTGCTCGCCTGGCTGGCGCCGTACTACGTGGAAAATGGCTGGAACGAACAAAACGCCGGCCTGATGCTGGGTTTTCTGACGGCCATGGAGGTGATTTCCGGGCTGGCGGTGCCCGCCATCGCCAATCGCAGCCGTGACCGACGCCTGGTGCTTGGCGCCCTGCTCGGCCTGATCATCGCCGGATTCCTGGGGCTGATCCTCAGCCCGCAGCACCTGAGCCTGCTGTGGCCCTGCCTGCTCGGGCTGGGCATCGGCGGACTGTTCCCGATGAGTCTCATCGTATCCCTCGATCACCTTGAGGAACCACAACGTGCCGGCGGGCTGACCGCGTTCGTACAAGGTATCGGTTACCTGATTGCCGGGCTCTCACCGCTGATGGCCGGCGTGGTTCGCGATCGACTGGGCAGCTTCGAGTGGGCGTGGTGGTCACTGACGGCAGTGATGGCGCTGATGCTGCTGATGGTGCTGCGTTTCAACCCGCAGCATTACGCCCGGCACATGGGCTGATCGAGCGAATGGCAGGCCGACGCGTCTGGATAAAGGCTTCTGGCCATCTTTGCCTGGTTTGATTGGGCACGTCGTGTTACTAAAACTTTCTGTCCCACAACTGACCGTGAAACGTCCTACAGGGCTTTCTCCTGGCACCATCGTTCCGTTACGATCATGCGCACACGTTTGCGCAGATTCGGCGCAAGGAGCACAGCGAGACAGAACGGATGCTGAACAGTAACTTGCTTAGAAAGCTCGACATGCAGGATCTCATGGTGTTTGTCGCCGTGTATGAGCAAAGCAGCGTCACCGATGTCTCGGAGGCGCTGTTTGTCAGTCAGTCCACCGTCAGTTACTGCCTGAAAAAACTGCGCACCAGCTTCGAAGACGAATTGTTCGTCAACACCCGCACAGGCATGCGTCCGACCTACAAGGCCAGCAGCATGTACGGCCATGTGCAGAAAATCCTCGAAAGCATCAACCTGTGCCACGCCGGCGCCCCGACCTTCGACCCGATGGCGCAACCGGTGACCTTCAACATCTGCGCACCGGAATACTTCGAGCAACTGATCCTGCCGCGAATGTTGAAACGCTTCGACTTCGATGATTTGCCGGTGATGGTCAACATGCACAAGTTCGAAACCGACGTGCCGGTCGAAGAATTGCGCGACGGCAGTCTCGATCTGGTGATCTGTTTCGGTCCGAACTTCCATCGCAGTCACGCCGACCTGAAATCACGCATGCTGCTGGAAGATGACCTGGTCTGCGTCTTCGACAAACGCGCCACGCCGCTGGAACCGCGCCTGAGCCTGCAAGCCTTCACCGAACGCCGGCATGTGTTCCCGACACCGTGGACGTCGACCACCAACATGGTCGATGGCTGGCTGGCACGGCAGGCGCAGAAACGCCAGATCGTCGCCCGTTCCAACAGTTACAGCGCGGCGCTGAAGATGATCACCGGCACCGACTTCATCCTGACCCTGCCCCGGCGCATTCAGCGTTTGCTGACCAACGACGCGGTGTTCCAGCACTGCGAGGCGCCCAATGGTCTGCCGGGCTTCACCCTCGACATGCAGTGGAGCCACAACGTCGATCAGGACAGCGCCAACCTCTGGTTGCGCGAGCAGGTCATCAAGACCTGCGCGGAGCTGGAAGCCGCCTGAGTCCTACACGCCAATGGCGGTCTTGCTGTAGGACCCACGGTCGATGTCGAGCAGTTCCACGCTCAACTGCACCTCGACCCCGACCGGCCATTCGCACAGTTCCTGCAACACCGCCAGCAGGCTCTGCGAAAGTTGCGTCTTGATCTCCGAGGAACGACCGCTGAGCAGCGCCAGCCTTACCGCCACAAAGGCGCGCTCGTTCATGGCGGTGCCGACCTTGAAGGTTTCAACCTTGGTGGCACGACTCTTGATATCGAACTCCGCCGCGAATTGACCGGAACCCACCAGCGTGTTGTTGAGCCGGATCAACGCCACGTCGGCGTTCAGTTGCGGCAGGTTGGCGGTGTATTCCAGGTGCAGATGTGGCATCTCGGTGCTCCAGCGGTTCGGCAGAAAGGTCGTACATATAACACAGCATCGTCTGACTCACTCCAGCGATGACATCACCGGACGCTCACTCATGAACTGCTCCAGCCGCGAGCGCAACCAGCGCTCGGCCGGGTCGCTGTCAACGTGGCTGAGCCAGACCATCGACAGGTCGAGGGTCGGGGTCTTGAACGGGAACGGCTCCTTGAACAGCAGCCCGGATGCGGCCATGGCATCGGCGGTGTAGTCCGGCAGGCTGGCGATCAGATCGGTGCCGGCCAGCAGCGCCGGCAACGAACTGTACTGCGGCACCGACAGCACCACCTGACGGGTGCGGCCGATGTCCGCCAGCCACTCATCGGCGTAGCCGCTGACATTCGCGGTGTGGGAAACCAGCACGTGCGGTCGTGCGCAATATTCATCGAGGGTCAGTGGCGTGTCGGACTTGTCGGCACGCAGGATGCTCGGCTGAATGTGCCGCAACAATTTGCGCTTGGCATTGGCCGGAAGGCCGCGGGTCTGGCTGATGCCGACGGTGATATCGCCCGCGGCCAGCAGATCGGGAATCCGCCAGTAATCGACGTGCTGCACCACGAACACCACGCTCGGCGCCTCTTGGCGCAAGGCGCGCAACAACGGTGGCAGCAGACCGAATTCGACGTCATCCGACAGACCGATGCGAAAGGTCATGGTGCTGACGGCGGGATCGAAATCCCGGGTCAGGCTCAGCGCCACCGACAGCGAGTCGAGCGCAGGCTTGAGATGGCGATAAATGTCTTCGGCACGGGCGGTCGGCTCCATGCGATGGCCGACGCGAATGAACAACGGATCGTTAAGCAGGGTGCGCAGACGGTTGAGCGCCGAACTGATGGTCGGCTGGCCGAGAAACAGTTTCTCGGCGGCCCGGGTCACGTTGCGTTCGAGCATCAAGGTCTCGAACACCACCATCAGGTTGATGTCGGCCTTGCGAAGTTCATTGCGGTTCATCCATTGCCCCCCCGATTCCCAGATGGCGGCAGTGTAGAAAGGCCGTGAGGGCGGCGTCCATCGAAACGCGGCGTCATTGCACCGTCAACGTCTTCAGCCCCAGGCCCATGACCCGTGAATCGTCGTTGATATCCAGTTGTCGGGGACTGATGGCATCCGGCAGCTGCAATTCGATATCGAGCCGGTCATCGCTCCCGAGGCGCTGGCTGAGCTGGGCGCTGATCGGGATTTCCAGGCGATTATCTTGAAACTGCGTCAAACGGGTCTCCAGTACCTGTTGGCCGTTCAGACTGACTATCACCCGCTGGCCGGGGTGCCGGGGCTGGATGAATGCCAATGCGTCGATCACGATCGAGCGTGTCGGAGGGAGCACCCGCAATTGGATTTTCGCCTGTCGCCCTTCCGTCCACGTCCCCCAGCTTTCCGGCGTCGACCAGCCGCTGACCAGTTGTCGGTTTCGATAATTGAAGGTGAGCGTTTGTCCCGGGCGAGTGAGGGGGATCAGTGACATCCGCCGCCCCTCATCCTGCACGGACAGACACTGCGCACAACGCTTCCAGCCAGGCGCCAGCACTGCCATCCCGTCCACGCGAGTCAGCAGATCGGTTTCACTGTTGATGGTTCTGGCGGCATCGACCAGAACATCATCGTCCAGGAGATATAGGGAGTCCGCGTCGTACTGCCCCGAGTCAAGCATCGCGCGAGCTTTCTGCTGTGCCCGCGCCAGCGCCGAAGTGCTCATGCGTCCCAGATAGACCGCGTCGGTTTTCATCCCGTGGGTCGCTGCGAAACCGGCAATCATCTGCCAGCGCTCACCCTGATTCCGTGGCATCAGGCTGCGGACATTGGCATAACGCGCTGCGGCACTCGTCCAGAAAGGATCCGTCATCGGGCTGGCCCAGACCGACGAAGGCGCCACCCATTTTCCCTGCCGCAGCCCCATCCAGCCGTTGCGGCTGTCGGCGACCTGGATCAGCAGCGCCACCGCAAGCAGACCAATGGCGATACGCGGTCGATAACCGCGCACCACCAGAAAAATCGCAGCCAGGATGCAGACGTACAGAACCGGCCAGAACATCCGGCCCGAGGCACGAAAGATATTGGCCAGCGCGACAAGACTTTTCGGCAGCGGATAACCGAAGTTCCACGCCCCGATGCCGATCTGATTCGACAGCGCGAACAGCCATAAACCCAACAACGCCATCAACAGCCATGGACGTGCGCGCACCTGATGGTTCAGCGATTGGTGGTTGCGAAACCAGGCCATCAGCGCCAGCGGCATCAACAAGAGAACGCCCAGGCCAAGGTAGTTGAAACCTTCGTAATCCCCGTCAGCCTTTGGCAGGTCAGGCAGGATCAATGACCAGCCAGCCGGGTCGACGGGCGACAACAGATTCATCCTGTACAAACCAAAACCGCCGGAGGCCGCACCATCGGCAATGCTGAAGTAACCGGCCTGCCAGCAACACACGCTCACCAGGGCGAAAAGCATGCCCCCTTCGATCACACTCTGACGCCGGCTCAAAGACTGATTGAATGTCTTGCCCAGCAGATCCGCCACCCAGATCAGCGCAACCATCGCCAGCAGATAGGCGTGCACCCATGCCGTCACCGCCAGCAAGGCTCCCCAGGCGAGGCGCCGTCGGCGCAGATTTGGCAGCAGCGCCAGGTACAGCGAGGCCAGGATCAGGAAATGGCCGGCCAGTGAAAGATGCCCGCCCATGCGCAAGAACATCGCTGGCGAGAACACCAGCAGCCCGGCACCCAGTAGTCGAATCACGGGATTGGCCGTCATCAGCCCCATCAGTTTCCAGCCAAACCAGGCCTGCAGGACACAGCAGGCCAGCAGCCACAATCCGAAATACTGAAAGGTGTCCGGCAACCAGGCATTGAATGGTTTGAACAGCAGCGCCAGCAAAGGATTGGAGTCGGAAAAAATGATCGCACTGCCCAGTTCCAACCCGTAAGAAGGATTGAGCCCGAGCGGAAAAACCCACGGCGAATGCCGGAAAAACGCCCAGCCCAGATAATGCGTTGCAGGATCGCCCTGCTGCAGCCAGGCAATGTTCTGCGGGTTCAGCGCCTGCGGCCCGACTACCAGAAAAAACACCAGAACACCCAATAACACGGGCAATAGAAATAGAGCCGGATGCTCGCGTGAATCCTTCATCGATACGTCCAGAAGTTATGCAGTACAAACGTGAACGCCGGAATCGTCAGCGCCACTGCACCGATACCCGCCAGATAATGCAGCCCGGCCATCTGCGCCGCCCAGGCCACGAACATCGCCAACAGAAAGCCACCCGCCGAAACCATCAGAAAACGCAGCAGGGTCTTGCCGTGCAACCGGGCGGAAAAACTCCAGGTGGTGTTGATGATGTAGGACACCACCGTCGCCACGATAAAGGCCACACCATTGGCCAACGGAGGCAGGGGGCTGACGAAGTTGATGAACAGCACCGCCACCAGCGCGTGCAGCGCCGTGACAAACAGACCGGTCACGGCGAAGCGCAAGCCGCGCTGGATCAAGGCGGATCTTTCAGTGGGTGTCACGGCTTGCGCGCCAGCACGAAGACACTCAGACCAGCGAGGCGATTGATACCCATCAACGGCAGCTCAAGACTGCACAGGGTTTTCAGCAGCATATTGACCAACGGATGGTGTTTTTTCAGCTGTGAACGCGGTGCCGAACCCCGAGTGCCGCCGGGCATCAGGCGCGACGCCAGCGCAAGCGGGAACACCGCTCCGAAATAATAGGCGCCCCGCTCCACCGTCAATCCGGCGTTGCCCGCCAGAGCCTCGAATTGCCCCAGGGTGTAGCGACGCTTGTGTTCGAGGAAATCATCGTGCCCGCTCCACATGAACTGGAACGCCGGCACGGTCATCAGAAAGCGACTGCCGGACGGCACTTTGTCGACGTAGGACTTGAGCAGGCCGAGGTCGTCTTCGACGTGTTCCAGTACATCCATCAGCAACACCAGATCAGCGTCGACGTTGTCGATCGAGCGACGGTAATGCACCGGTTTGCCGACGGTGGTGGCGCTTGAATCGGCCGGGTAGCTGATGTCCACGCACCACGCTTCGCGCGCCGCCGTGTGGGTCAACAAATGATGAGAGAAGAATCCTGAACCGGCGCCGACGTCGAGAATTCGTTTGATCGGCGCCTCACCCAGCAGGCGGCGGGTGGCGGCCGCTTTGGAGCAGTAATACCAATGCTCGCCGATGCTGTCGCCGAGGATGTCGGTTTCCTTGAGATCCATGCTTCAGTCCTTGGATTCGTAAATGCGGCGCACCAGGAAAACCGGCCGGCGCTTCGCTTCGATATAAGTGCGGCCCAGGTACTCGCCGAGCACGCCGATGCCGATCAACTGCAAGCCGCCGAGAAACGTCACAGCAACCATCAGCGAGGCGTAACCGGGCAAGTCAACGCCATGAATGAGCGTGCGCAGCACAATGAACATCGCAAAGGCGAACGACACCAGAGAGACCAGCGCCCCCAGATACGTCCAGATCCGCAACGGTTCGGTGCTGAAACTGGTGATGCCCTCCAGGGCAAAATTCCACAGCCGCCAGCCATTGAACTTGCTATGCCCCGCCGCCCGCTCCGGGCGTTCGTACTCGACCTGGGTGGTGCGAAATCCGACCCAGGCGAACAGGCCTTTCATGAAGCGCCGGGATTCGGGCAGCGTCAGTAGCGCGTCGACCACGCAGCGATCCATCAGCCGGAAATCACCGACGTTTTCCGGCAATGACTGTTCGGCAATTTTGTTGTGCAGGCGATAGAACCAACTGGCGGAAGTTTGCTTGGCCCAAGTATCGTTGCGCCGGCTAAGGCGATGGCCGAGCACCACCTCGAAGCCTTCACGCCAACGCTCGATCATTTGCAAAATGACCTCGGGCGGATCCTGCAGATCAACGTCGATCGGCACCACGATCTGTCCCGTTGCGACCTGCAATCCGGCGGACAACGCCGCTTCCTTGCCGAAATTGCGGCTCAGATCGACAATGCGGATGCGCGAATCGCTCTGCTGGCAATGCAGCAAGCGTTCCAGCGTCGTATCGGAACTGCCGTCATTGACGAACACCAGTTCCAGCTGGACGAGCGCCTCTTGCTCGAAAACCTGATGAATGCGCAGGAGAAAGCCGTCGAGACTCTCCTCTTCATTGAATACGGGCACTACCAGCGACAACGTCACCGGGCCCGCGTGCTGCGTTCCATTCGAGTGGGTCAATGGACTGCTCTTTTTTATAGTGATTGTCGGTCGCCGAACGCTGTTCGACGCCATGAGCCGCACCGTATTAAGCAGCAGCCCTGAATGTCATGCAAGGGTGAAACGAGGGCGTTCCGGCCAATCCGGAGGACGATCCCTGCGCTCTGGCCCGTGCCTTTCAGAAACATTCACGAACGATTGGAAACAAATCCTCGATAGCCAAAAAACCGCGCTCCGCTAGGCTTGCGTCGAAGCGACAGGTTGTCGCACAAACGCATCGCATGGAGCGAACTGAATGTATTTCGAGATTTACAGGCAATCCAAAGGCACCCCGAGCACCGGTAAAGGCCAATGGCGCTGGAGATTAAGGGCGGGGAATCACGAGACGGTCGCCAGTGGCGAATCGTATGTGAACAAGGCGGATTGTCTGCATGTGATCGAGTTGATCAAAGGTGTGAAGGGTGAGACACCGGTCAAGGAGATCTGAGGAAAACCCAAGACGCCGAGCTGCCTGTATTGGCAGCTCCGGCGACTTGACGAATGCGGTTTCAGAACCTCTCGGGAATGTGCCTGAACGGATAATCCGACTCTTTGTATCCCCCCGGTTTCTGCCGCTTGGGCAATGTCACCTTCTCTCGCGGCACCTCTTTGTAGGGGATGCGACTGAGCAGGTCGGAGATGATATTGAGCCGCGCCCGACGTTTGTCGTTCGAGTTGGCCACAAGCCACGGTGCGTAATCGGTGTCGGTCGCTTCAATCATGTCGTCCCGCGCCCGGGAGTAGTCATACCAGCGGCTGTAGGACTTGAGGTCCATCGGCGACAGCTTCCAGATCTTGCGACCGTCGACAATGCGCGCCTCCAGGCGCCGGGTCTGTTCTTCCTGACTGACGTTGAGCCAGTACTTGAGCAGGATCACCCCAGAACCGACAACTGCGCGCTCCACCAGCGGCACGGTCTTGAGAAACTTGTCGACCTGTTTGTCCGTGCAAAAGCCCATCACCCGCTCGACGCCGGCGCGGTTGTACCAACTGCGATCGAAGATCACCACTTCGCCGGCCGCCGGCAAATGTGGCAAATAGCGCTGCATGTACATCTGGCTCTTCTCGCGATCGGTCGGGGCCGGTAACGCGATGACGCGAAAGACTCGCGGGCTGACCCGCTCGGTCAGCGCCTTGATGGTGCCGCCCTTGCCTGCACCGTCGCGGCCTTCGAAGATGATGCAGATCTTGATGCCTTCGGCCTTCACCCACTCCTGCATTTTCACCAGTTCGATATGCAGGCGGCGCAACTCGGCAAGGTAGTCCTTGTTCGACAGTTTTGTATGTTCGTCAGGTTTTTCTCGGGGCGAGTCTTTCTTCTTTCCCTTTGCCATGACCAGACCTCTCGGGTTGGAACGACAGCCAGGCTCGTTGGCAATGCATGACCTGGAACCGGAAAGTTTAGTCATTTATCGCAAAACGCAAGGAAACGTGCAGTAAGTCACAGACAACGTGCTTATTTCGAAAAAGCCTGTGCAGTTTTTGACGGAACGCCAATCGCCAACCATCCTCCATCACGGCGCAGCGTCCGATGTCGGCCGTTGATGCCTCGCGTGTTGCAAACCTGCCATCTGGATGTGGAAAAGAGGTCATGCACAGTTCGCTCTTGCGTGCCGCGTCGCTCATGTTCGCCTTGAGCGCTGCACCGCTCTTGTTGCAGGCCGCCGATGCGCCTGCGGCCCCGGCAGCTGCCAGCGCTGCGACCAAAGATGCCGTGTTTACCACGGAACAGCTCGATCAGATGCTCGCGTCGATTGCCCTGTATCCCGATCCACTGCTCGCTCAAGTGCTGATGGCCGCCACCTATCCGGGAGAGGTCGCCGAAGCCGTGACCTGGTCCAAGGCCCACCCGGACGCCAAGGGCGATGATGCGGTCAAGCAAGTGGCCAGCCAGACGTGGGATCCGAGCGTGCAGGCCTTGGTGGCGTTTCCGCAGGTTTTGGCGACGCTGGGGCAGGATCCGGTCTGGGTGCAACGTCTGGGGGATGCCTTCCTGGCCCAGCCTGACGAACTCATGGCCGGCGTTCAGCGCTTGCGGCGTCAGGCCCAGACGGCGGGCAATCTACAGAGCAATCAATATCAGAATGTGACGGTGCAGAACGTAACGCCGCCCATCTCTTCCGGGTCAACCAAGCCGGCCGACAACACGACCATCATCATTCAGCCCGCCGATCCGCAGGTGGTCTACGTTCCGACCTATAACCCGACTACTACTTACGGCACCTGGCCTTATCCGGCCTCGCCGCCGGTGTATTACCCGCCGCCGCCCGCTTACTATCCGGGTCAGGCACTGGTGGCCGGGCTGGCCTTCGGTACGGGCGTGGCGGTCGTCGCGTCGTTGTGGGGCGACTGCGACTGGGGCAATAACGACATCGACATCGATGTGAACCGTTACAACAACATCAACGCCAACAACCGGATCACCAACAACCAGAACAAATGGCAGCACAACACCGTGCATCGCGATGGCGTGCCCTACCGTGACAACCGCAGCCGCGCGCAGTATGGCCGGCAGCTGGACGGTGCGGCTCAGCGTGACGTCTATCGCGGCGACAACGCGCAGCGGGCGCAGGCTCGGGAACGGGCCCGCAGTTCGATGGACAGGGCCGGCATCGAACGTCCCGCCACCAGCAATCGCGAAGCCCGCAATCAAGTCCGCGAAGCGCAATCTGCCAATGTCGGCAACCGCATGCAAGGCGGCGCGGACAGGCCCCGAGCCGCCGACCGCGCTCAAGGCAACACGCGGGAAGCGCGGCAACCGAGCGCGAATCAACGTGATACCCGTGCATCTCAAGCCCGACCCGCAGCAGGCAGCGCACGAAACAACGCCTTCGCCGGCGCGCGTTCCCCGTCACAAACCCGAGTCCAGGCCGATCGCGGCCGGGCCAGCCAGATTTCTGCGCAACGTCCCAATACCTCCCGCGCCGCCGGACATCAGATCAGCCGGCCATCCGGCGGGGGCATGCGTCAGAGAGGAGGTGGCCGTCGATGAACATCCATTCTCTGGTCAAAAACTGCCTGACCCTCGCGGCCGGCCTCGCATTGTCGAGCTTCGCCTCGGCCCAGCAGGTATTTCCAACCCCGGAAAAAGCCGCGGACGCCTTCGTCGAAGCCCTCGGCACGCAACACGCCGACCAAAAACGCCTGACCGAACTGCTGGGCGAGGAATGGCACAGCTTCATTCCCCGTGAAGGCGTGCAGCGCAGCGATGTCGATGCCTTCCTGCAGCAATACCGCGAACAGCACACCCTGGAAAAGACCGGCGACAGCAAGGCCGTGCTCTCCGTCGGGCCCGATCACTGGACGCTGCCCATCCCGCTCATCAAAGACAAAACCGGTTGGCGCTTCGACATGAACGCCGCAAAGGCCGAAATCCGTGCCCGCCGCATCGGCCGCAACGAACTGGCGGCAGTGCAATCGGCGCTGGCCTACCACGACGCGCAAATGGACTACGCCTCGGAAGACCGCGACGGCGACGGCGCCCTCGAATACGCACAGAAAATCTTCAGCTCCCCCGGCAAACACGACGGCCTCTATTGGCCAGAAGACGACAGCGGCCAGATCAGCCCCCTCGGCCCCGCCTTCGGCCAGGCCATCAACGACGAAGACTGGCACGGCTACCACTTCCGCATCCTCGACGCCCAAGGCCCGTCAGCCCCGGGCGGCGCTTACAGCTATCTGATTGGAGACAAGATGAGCCGCGGGTTCGCCTTGATCGCGTGGCCAGCGAAGTATGGCGACACCGGAGTGATGAGCTTCATGATCAGCCATGAGGGCCAGGTGTTTCAGAAGGATCTCGGGCCGGATGGGGAGAAAGTGGCGAAAGCGATGAAGCGGTTTGATCCGGATGATAGTTGGGAGGTGGTGGATTTGGGGCAGAAGTAGTTGGGGTGTCGAATTGCGCTGGATCGGAAACGAAAAAGCCCCGTAGCTTCTCAGCTACGGGGCTTTTTCTATGTATGTGTCTCGTCCTGAATAAGGTTTACACCTTCTGGCTTCTTATCAGGAGGGTGCAATGGATTCGGGCGCAAAACGCAGTCAACGCGATTACACGCTGACTTTTAAATTGTCGGTTGTCGACCAAGTCGAAAAAGGCGAGTTGAGTTATAAAGAGGCTCAACGGCGCTACGGAATTCAGGGTCGGTCGACGGTGTTGGTTTGGTTACGCAAGCATGGTCGGCAAGACTGGAGCCAAGGCGCCTCCATTCGTTCCCAAAGGAACCGACCGATGGACGAGCCCACTTTGCCCTTAACTCCCGAGCAGAGAATCAAAGAGCTTGAGGAGCAGTTGGCGCTGGCGAATCAGAAAGCCAAGTTTTTTGAAGACGTGGTGGATGTACTGAAGAACGACTACGGCGTCTCTGTCGTAAAAAAGCGGCCCGGCAAGTCGTTGCGCAAACCCAAACCCTGAGTGTCAGCAGGGCTTGCCAGTTTATGGGGATCAGTCGCCAAGCCTTTTACAAACGTAATCGCGTCTATCGGGCTCGCATCGAGCAAGATCAGAAACTCATCCAGTTTGTGCAGACAATCCGAGTACGCCAACCCTGCATTGGCGCCCGCAAATTGCACTCGTTGATGCACGCGGAGCGTGAGAAACAGGAGCTGCATGTCGGCCGCGATCGGTTATTGGCGGTCTTGCGTGATTACCGCCAACTGGTCCGCAGGAAGCGGGCTTATCACAAAACGACCGACAGTCATCATCACTTCCGCTGCCATCCCAATCTGCTCAAACCAGGCCCGTCGCAAGTTGTCGCTACCGGTCCGGAACAGGTCTGGGTGGCCGATATCACTTATCTGTCCACCAAGCGTGACGATCCGGTTTATTTGAGTCTGGTGACGGATGCCTTCTCGAGAAAAATAGTCGGCTATCACGTGCATAGCAGCTTACATGCCGACTCGGTGGCTCAAGCCTTGCGCATGGCTTTGAAGACGCGTCGAACATGCCAGAAACTGGTTCATCACTCAGATCGAGGTGTGCAGTACTGCTCGGCGCTTTATCAAAAGCTCCATGCCAAGCATGGCATCACGTGCTCAATGACTGATGGCTACGACTGCTACCAAAACGCCCTGGCAGAGCGGGTCAACGGCATCTTGAAGACAGAGCTCTTGCTCCACCGGCCGACAGACTTGGCGCAAGCGGAGCAAATGGTGCGGGAGGCGATCTTGATCTACAACCAGGAGCGCCCGCACCTGTCCTTAAAATACAAAACGCCCGATGCAGTGCATCGGGCGTTAGGATGAGACAGGTGTAAACCTATTTCAGGACTAGACAATGGCGGAGAGATAGGGATTCACCATAAAGAAGAGCTTCGACCAACAAGACTAGCATTACGGGGTTTTAACCGTGCACAGTAGTACAATTCGCTCCAATCACTTTCACACGCGCTCCAATGGCAGACAACCTGATTCAGAAGAAAGGTGAACCCACATGGTACGTGCGACTGGCCGTGCCTGTGGATGTACAGAAAGCCATTGGCTGCAAGGTGCTGATACAGTCGTTGAAGACCGGACTTCGCAAAGAAGCAATGGATGCACGCCTTCCGATCCTCGCCAACTGGAAAGCCCAGATTCAAGCAGCACGGGACAAACGCACCAACCGTGGAGACGCTTGGAAGGAACGAGTCGCCGATGACTCTAAAGATTTTAGCCAGATCATCCGCCAGCTAAAGATAGATACAGCATTAGGTGAACTGAAACCTACACCTCTCGCCATTGATCCAGCAGACCTAGAAGAGTTTCGGCAATTCGTCTTCAGCGATACAGAAAGCGGGCGACGACGTCGGGCAGAAGCGGACGCTGTATATGCCAAGCAGGGACTGGGAGGCGAGCTTGCTGCCCATAACTTCACCCACAAAATGGTGCTCGAAATGTGGGGCGGGTTGATTGCTCACGCTAACGACTTCTCGGAGCCAGAAGCCGAAGAGATGCAAGCCATCCTAGCTGATCCCTCCGCCTGCAAAGTAAAGTCACCGATCACCAAGCAGCGTATCGCTACGTTCCGCCAGTATCGTGAAACGCGGAATGTCGCCACCAAGACAGTAGATCAGCAGCAATCGAAGCTGGAGAAGCTTTCCGCGTATCTAGCTAAAGAAGGTAAGCCACTCGACTTCGACGCCGTGTCAGCGTGGCTCGACTCCCTCAAGCTGGCGAGCAAGACCCTCACCCAATACCTACTGGCAGGCAACGTATTCTGGAAGTGGGCGATGAAGCATGACATTCGTTGGCGAGACGACTTCAAGGACAACGCCAACCCGTTTGAAAACCATGTACTACCGCAGACCCGTGGTAAGGAACGTGCAGACCGTCAGCGAAAGGACTTCCAGCCGAAAGAAATTGCAAAGCTTCATGCTGCTGCCTTAGCTGCCAACCACACGAAACTGGCCGACTTGATCCTCTTGGGTGCGTACACAGGCGCCCGCATTGAAGAGCTTTGCCAGTTGAGGGTTGAGCACCTGATTGAGCCAGATGGAATCGCCAGCTTCGACATTGTTGATTCGAAGACAGCAGCGGGCATCCGTGTCGTATCTGTACACCCTGCCCTGTCGAGCATTGTCGAGCGTTTGAAAGAGGATTCGAAAGACGGCTTCCTCATCCCCTCCTAAAGCAAAAATAAGTACGGCATACGGTCTGACGTGCTCTCTAAAGCGTTTGACAGGCTCAAGGAAGCTCAAGGTTACGGCGCCCAACACGTATTCCATTCGATCCGTAAAACGGTCATCACTCAGCTAGTCAGGGCTGAAGTACAAGGTACGCTAATCGCTGAACTGGTAGGTCATGAAGCTGGGATCGTGACCTTCGATGTTTACTCACAAGGTGCGAGCACGGCACAGAAGCTGGCAGCAATCTCCAAGCTCCCTTCTCTGGCAGCCTGAAAACGCCTGTCAACGGACCTCATCACAAAGGCAAGAAGGACATATCGAAATCCGGGTGAAGTACATATGCCCGACCGTCTGGAGACAAGGAAACGATCCTACCGCCGTAGCTGGCGTAGTACTCATTAACGAGCTTACGTTTCACCAGCACATCAACGGCACCTTCAGTCTGAACCACAGTGAATTTGATCCTTTGGCTGAGACCTATCACATCGCACTCCTCGTTGGAGTTGTCGTAATACGCGACGGCAGCAAGGACGACACGTTGATGCTCAGTTAGAACTTGCTCCTTGGGAGTCTGTAGCTCAGCGATTTTAGCGATGGCTTCAGCTCGCTCCGATTCAGTAGCTTCCAGTTTCTTACGTGTGACTTTCAGCTCCTTCATAGTCGCGTTCAGCGTGGCATCTACGGTGTTTAGCTTCCCGATAGCCTCCCTCGCCTTCGCATATGCCTTTTCCTCTTCGGCCTTTGCAACGCCCACCGCGAGACGTTTTTCAGAGAGCGCCCATACCCCGAACACGATCGCCAGTGTTGAACCGATCCCCGCAACCCAAAACAACCACAGATATATCGGTATCGTCTGGTTTAGCCATGCTCCCACCGCCGCGAACATTGAGGTAAAAAACGAAACGTCGAAGTAGCTCTCGACCATCTTTGTCACAGGCACAGCTGCGATAGTTGCGACCGTCCACCCTGCAATTTTCTTCAATCCAGAGCCCTGCTTTGCGTTGTCCGTCTGCATCTCTCACCTGTACCTGTACCTGCCCAATGTCGCGGATGTTAACTGAGTCGTTCGTCTGAAAGCCAACCAGAGCAGCACATCCGGGGAACGCTACAATTTGAGCGTCACGAGTACCCATATCCCACGTGCCCCCCCCCGGAGACAGAAACCTCACCTAAGCAAGAGTTAAACGCGGCGGCTATAACCGCCGGCATTCTTTGGTTGAGGAGATACTCGGGCAGGCATCTATAGACCGAGGCTTTTCTTAACGAGCTCGCCAACAATTGGCCACATCACAGGCTGTACGGATTCCCATGCTGGCCCGCAGACTTTTTCAAGCATGCTCTTGGCCTGCTTTCCGTTACCCTCGCTCGCTTCTTCTAAAGCTGATGCTAAATCTTTTCGTTGATCTATTGAAACCACTTGCCCTTGCTTTTCAAGTATCGAAACTAATGTTGTTAAGATGTCACTATGCACGCCTAATGTGGAGTCCATCTTTTGAGTGACACTGTTGCCAGCGGCAAGCTGCAAGTTAGAAAAATGGCCGCCAGAAATGTTCACGTTATTCACAATGCGAGGAACTCGGCTTGGTCGATTAGGTGATTGCCTAGCAGTCTTGTACCCCAGTTGAGTCAAACCCGCATACTCTCTCTTGCTGTAACCCCCGAAAATCATCACGCTACTGTTTGGATCGTTCTCATAAATCGCATATGGTCCTGTGTTGATCATTTTCTTTTTCTCAAGGTCCGAAAAAGCGATATCAAAGTCAACTTGTGTGATATCTCCACCCGAACAGACTGCCGCGTTGAGATCAGATACTTGAGGACCTTCATATCCGTCGGTCAATTGATCGGCAGTCAGTTTGCGGTCGGAAAAATCCGCTATCAATGCACCAAGGATTTGTTTTTCAGCTTCGTCTAGATGTACGGCCACGCTCATACCTCATATATAGGGGGGGGGGGGACGGGGCCAACTCTTAGTAACGATGCTGCTGAGACTGTTACTCTTCTTCGACGCCCAAAAAATTCAGGTTGGGGCGATTTTCTGATTTTCAAGCCAAGTATCGGGATTTTCTAGAAACCCACCCCATCTCGGCAGGATGCTAGCCTCACTTACTATCAGAGAAGTAGACCTTACTGATAGTCCGATTGCCGCTCACCAACAGCTATCAAATATCTATTACTGATAGATATATGATTCAATTATCATTTATCTATCAAATTCAAGACTAAAGGATAGCCAGCAGTGAACGCCAACCTCTATCTCCGAGCATCGACCAAAGACCAAGACGCCAACCGTGCAAAAGTGGCCTTGGAGCAGTTCTCCATCGAGAAGGGTTTGAACATCGTTGGCGTGTATGCAGAGAACATCAGCGGAACCAAGCTCAATCGTCCTGAGCTGCTTGCCTTGCTCGATACTGCCAAGAATGGAGACGTGCTATTGGTTGAGTCTGTAGACCGCCTCAGTCGCCTCTCACAAGGTGATTGGGACACTCTCAAGGCCACCATCAAAGCCAAGGGACTTCGGTTGGTTGTAGCTGATCTGCCTACAAGCCACATGCTCGTTGAGGCAAAGGGAATCACCGGTCAAATCATGGACGTGATCAACAACATGCTGATCGACCTCATGGCAACCATGGCCCGACTGGATCAAGAGAAGCGCGTGGAGCGCATCAAGCAGGGTTTGGAAAACAAGAAAGCTGCTGACCCTGATTGGAAGCCAGCAGGTAAGGGAAGGAATGCCGCCAAATGGGCAGAGGTTCAAACGCTGATGCAGAAACATCCAACCATGTCCGCTGATCAAATAGCCAAATTGGCTGACTGCGGTGTTACCACGGTGTACAGGATCAGGAAAGAAACGAAGGTGGCATGAATAATATACAACCTATAGCTGTTGTATTTATCAGCAGCTTTAGAGCAGGAAAAGAAGGTTATTTTCAAAAACCAGCGATTTTCGTTTGACACTCACGCACTTGGCTAAGCACCTCAGGCAAAAACACTAGATTATATTTCTCAGTGACGAACCAAACGATTATCTAAGCTCACCGAAAATTTCGGCAGGGCTGGGATGTTGCTGGAGTGTGGCGT
Source organism: Pseudomonas sp. Pseusp21 (assembly GCF_059492145.1). Classification (NCBI taxonomy): domain Bacteria; kingdom Pseudomonadati; phylum Pseudomonadota; class Gammaproteobacteria; order Pseudomonadales; family Pseudomonadaceae; genus Pseudomonas; species Pseudomonas sp. Pseusp21. The sequence goes on along the minus strand of NZ_CP168520.1, from coordinate 5,267,720 downwards.
TCGGATTACAGAATTCTTCACTAAAACCATCTTGAACACCATATTCTTCGCGGACATCGCAATTGCATTGTGATCAATCGTCCAAAGCGCCGTCTGCATCTAGTGGGAATCGTCGTTGAAAACAGAAGTCAGGATCAATTCAGTACAGAGCGAAACTGAGCGGTCATGTTTTTTATTGACTCTTTTTCAAAAAAACCAAGCTCACGAGGATAACGCAAAATAGCCCATTCGGAGTATGCTTCAGCCATCCCAAGCAAATGATGAACCTTAACCGGTAGCATTATTGTAATCATATCCACGTACCTAGAATGCTCCTCCTCCGGACACAAATCTTTGACAATCTTGAATAGAGCACAAAAAGCTTTAATGACAGAATAAAGAGAACCATGAGTCCGCTCATCCAGTTCATTTATTAGCTCACACGCCTCCACAAAAGACCGTTCTTTCTGCGTAATTGCCCGCTGGATAAACCCTACCGCCTCACCAGCTTCGATGAACTCATCCTTCCCGGGTCCCACTTTAAGTTTCAAGCTCCGATATTCAGCCAAGGCCATTTCAGAAAAATTAAACAGAGACCCCTCAAACGCTCTAAGCCTTTCATTATAGCGCGCTTCGGCCAAATCCGACTTTGCTTGCTCAGCTTGACTTATCGCTTGCTCTAGAGCCTTTTCCTGAGAGCTAAAACTCTTTATCAAAAGATAAATAGTAATAAAATTCAACAGCGGATTCAGGATACCTCCGGTGTAATCACCAAAAGTCCCCCAAACCCCCTGCTCATTCGAAAGCTCTCCACCAAACGCGTAATAGTACACACCCCAAACTATAGATAGAAAGGTGACAGCCAGAACAACAGGACTATACTTACGCATCGACTGAGTGAAGAATGTAGTGTTTTACACGACCATCAAATGCAAGCACCTCAGTAACAACCGCTTTCACTTTATAAAAGTCATCATTGGCCAATCGCTTCAAACTATCCGCCAACGCATTTTTTTGTGCCCTCGGCATCAGCTTAATACTCTTCGGAGAAAAGCTTATTGATTCCGAGTCCTCCTCCTCAATAAACCTTCCAGTTCCTCTTCTTGCATTGAACCGACTAACCGCAACTTCAATGGTTTTCTTATTGGGGCTCTTTGTTTCCGCAAAAAGATAGTTTCCGGTATTCTTATCAAAAGACAAAAGCGGAGTTCTTGCTTTATTCAGAGTGATTTTATAACCCTGTCCTGTTACCGGATGATGAATTCTTTCCAGCGGCCTTTTTAAACGCTCTAGCAACTCATCCGAATACTTCATTTGTCTGTACCACTGATTCGCCTTTCGAAGCTCAAGCTTGGTGCTACCACCAATCGGAATCCGCAGATGAAGCCTAAGTAACTCGAGGTATGCATCCATACCGATATACTTGATAACCCTGATAGACTCATCACCATTAAACTCTAACTCAATCTTCTGTCTGAACGACCCCACGAAAGAATTTTTAAAGTTCAGGCTGAACCCTTTAACAGAAGGCGTTTGCTTTACAAAATTATCATTAACAATAGCATGAGTCGTTAACGCAACGGCCTCTGCAAGACCACCAATTGCGTCGGCCCCGTAGTAAAGATCAAGACCGCGAAACTTACTTTCCCCAGAATCAACTATCAACTCTAGCGGAACCACGATATTACCCTGCATACAATCTCCACCTCAATAAATAAAAATCAGCTACCAATAGAAATTCGGCAACCAACCAACCTTTACGAGGAAGACTTTAAGACAAGATAACGGAGTTTATAGAAAACGGATTGCTGATTGTTCATCCATAAACGCAGTAGCTTGCATGAACTCCTTTCCCGCATAGCGATGCCAACGAGCCCACCTAGGCACATAGCCACTATAGCGTGCCGTAGCAGAAAACCCAACACAGCCAGCAAAAAGACGTGACCACGTAGCAAGGAGGCGTGCCTACCAGTAGAGACGAAAAGCGATTAACGAACAGGGCTTGGTGACTGCAATTGCGTTAACTCAAATCATACTGAGTAATGCACCACTTAGTTGCTAAACGCTGTCACACTTCGAGTTTTTTTACAAAAAATCCTTGTAAAATTAATGGCTTAGAGATAAGTGGCAACCCCACCAGCCACACCCCGGCACACGATGTTCCCGCTGCGGCTGCTCCCTTCCGGGTCTGCCCCGTGCCAAGGCTGAAGGCAAGAAGCTAGGACGCCCAGAAGCAACCGACACGACAGCATCGGTGCAACGCCTGAAGGCTAAGGACATGACACAGGCACAAGTAGTCGCTGAACTGGGGATTGGTATTGCCACAGTCAAGCGGCACTGGAATAAATCCTAACGCCCTGAAAGATTCGCCCCCCTCAAGATAGCTGTATACCGGAATGAAGATTGAAGAGTAATACCTCCACAGGCCAAAGCCTGTAAGGGTTTCAGCTTACACCGTCATGCATACCGGAGTGCGAACACCTACGCTGAATGCAACGAGCATTCTCCTTTGACAGCTAAGAGGTAGCCCGCCAATGAGCGGGCATTTTCATGCCCTCACGCTGCCACAGAGCGTCATACAGCCCCGACAAGATACGTTGATACGTCACTGCACCGTGTGCCCAACACCACCTGCTCACACACCGCAAACAGCGTCAAAGCCAGCCACAGAAGGTAAGTCGTGCGTAGGGTGTCCATCACTTATTTCTGCTTTTCCCATCCTTTAAAACAGGGTGGCCGTGTTTGCGTTAAGTAGCTCAGGCGATAACCCCACTTTCCAAACGCCACGCCCCATCACATTATTTTTGCCAGCTGAATTTGAAGCAGCCCTAACAATGCAAAGTCTCTCCGGGCGGCGGCGGAGTTTTATGCCGTAAAAGGTCATTCGCCCGATGGAGACCCTGAGGTCATGAATTCACTCTCAAAGAACATAAAACCCTCTATAGCTCTTGAAGAGAAAAGCACCCCCATTCTACTCATCTTTTCGCTATACCCAAGATCACGAACGCTCATGATGAGTTCAATCTGACCTTTAACCCTCTGCGAGAGCAGTGACAATAAATAGGAGATAAACTCGCGAACGATAGAGTAGTTAGCCTCTATATGGTCAAGCTTAACACTTTCGATTCTAACACCAAGAGTGTCCTGCCATAGATCGCCATACTCATACTTCACTGGCACGCTACCATTAAAGTACACGTCACCGATTTTTAGCTTATTTACGTTAAAGTTTCCGTGCAGCAAATCGTTTCTGTCACTCATGAGCTGATAGAAGTTCCTACAAGAGACGTGCGAATGATCAACGGGCCGCTCAAACCCCATGCAGTTAATGTGCAGAAGTTGCAGTCTATTAGATATGGTGTCTGAGACAAAATCTCTGTACTTGATATCGTCTTCCCTTATCTCGCTTTTGGCTAGTGCGAAGATTAAGAGATTGATGAAGGTTTCTGCCTGTACGGGAAGCATGCATCTCAAGCCGAACGCAAGTCCGGTGCCGAAGGTGTATCTTTCAGCCATTTTCGAGAATCTTTCTTGATAAGTTTTCAGCTCATCTGCGGAAGTTGGGGTATGCACTCTATCTACTGCTGGTGATAAGTTAAGCTCTCTCAGCTTGTTGAACTGAGTCTCAATCGTTGATTCTATGCTGTGGTAAGGATTAACAAACTCAGTCCACTTTTCAAGCTGCATGCGAATGGCCGTCATTTTTTTGCCATAAGCACCAAGGTCTGCCTTGATTTGCGATACCAGATTAGCTTTGGTAATCTCTGGCCGGTTAAAGTTTCCTAAAAATTGAACCTCGGTACGGTAGTTATGACCTTGAAACATGACCATGCCGTCATCATTCATCAAAGTCCATTCCCAATGTACCAAGTTGTCGGAGGAATCATTCCTCAAAAAATTCATGAAGCCATTAGGTGGACCATACTTGGCATATAGATAACAGTAGATGCTTATTGGTCTAATTTCGTTTTTTAGAATCCAGCCCGAAAAGCCTTTTGGCTGACGCTTTTCGATTAGGATTTTAGCCAGCAACTTAGGCGGAATCGCTTCGAGCTTTAGGAAGTAGTTCTGATGCTCTTCGTCCAAGGTTAGCTCCTGATTTTATGAAAAGGCGTTAGTCCGTCTTGGCTTTTCGGATGTCTCGGCGAAGTACCGCTAAGCAGAACGCCATCTTTGCAGAACGATCAGGCGTTGAGAAGAATGACCCACCTATACAGGGGTCTAACAGCAACCTTGCTTGATCAGCCGGCCTTTACAGAGATTGCCGCCAACTTCTGGGCAGAGCTCCCCCCTTCGAATACACATCGTGCGTCTCGCACCGATCCTGTCACACTCTCAGGAACACGACTCTGTTTACCACACAGCTCCCCAAGACCGCCTCATCATGCGTCATGGAGCCTTCAGGGCAGCAAAGAACTGGGGGATAGAACTTTCGCTTACACGCCATCTCCATAGGAGGCCAGTAATGCTTTACATGATGCTGCCGCTAGATAGGCATTTCGACTCAGGGTTTGGTGCAGTCGCAGACTAGTTCAGGGACGCTGCTGACGCTCTTGAAGACTCCAGAGAGAGTACCCCAACCTTGAATGCTCATCTGCCAGTGAGCTTTCTCTACCGGCACGCTATAGAGCTTTTCCTGAAGTCAGCGATCATCATTTTTCACAGGAAACTCAAAATCCCGTACGGCGCCATACCAGCAAGCGGCGAACCTCAAATCCTTGTCGGGGGAGAAGTGGAAGCCCTTGCATAACGTCCACGGCCTTCAACTGCTTTATCAACACGTCTGCTCGCTTTTTGAAGACCACGCCGAGTACCTAGCTACCCACACAAACACAGATTGGAGCTTACCCACCGAGCTAGGGCAATGGATCAGTGAAATCGAGGCAACGGACTCATCAAGTACGTTCTTCCGCTACCCAGTTACAAAGGACAAGGAAAAAGACAAACAGAAGTCCGTCATCCGGGAGGACGATTACGATGCCCTGCTTTCAAGAATGAGACAGCACCAAAAGCCGACCAAGACGCTACTGATGCTTGATCAGCATGACAACGTGGTCGAAACCTTCTCACACGACGACACACAGGCCAAAGGAATCATCGGTACGTTGAAGCAGGTTGCAGAGCTATTTTCCAATTGCCACGCGGCATTGGTAGGCGAGCTAACCGGAGGAGCTTGAAACCTCATTTTTATTCAATTGGGATGATGTTGCATGGAAGAATTTTGCGTGCAGCTATAGAGATTTGAGTAGTAAAACCGAGTAGTACAACCCAAAAAGAAAAACCCCCGTAACTCATTGAATTACAGGGGTTTTCTGAATATGGCGGAGAGATAGGGATTCGAACCCTAGGTACCGGTGAAGGTACAACGGATTTCGAATCCGTCCCATTCGGCCACTCTGGCATCTCTCCAACGGCGCGCATCATAACAACACTTTCGCTGAATGGGAAACCCCCAGACGAAATTTTTTCCGTGCTATCAGATGCTTGCGTCGATTAAAGCGGTACGCCCAGACGGTTGGCGACTTCTTCGTAGGCTTCGATGACGTCACCGAGGCCCTGACGGAAGCGGTCCTTGTCCATCTTCTTCTTGGTGTCCTTGTCCCACAGACGGCAGCCGTCCGGGCTGAATTCGTCGCCCAGGACGATGGAGCCGTCGCTGAACACGCCGAATTCCAGCTTGAAGTCCACCAGCAGCAGACCTGCGTCGTCGAACAGTTTGCTCAGGACTTCGTTGACCTTGAGCGACAGTTCTTTCATGCGCACCAGTTGCTCGGCGGTGCCCCAACCGAAGGCAACGACGTGGGATTCGTTGATGAACGGGTCGCCCTTGGCGTCGTCCTTCAGGAACAGTTCGAAGGTGTACGGGTTGAGCTTCATGCCCTCCTCGACGCCCAGACGCTTGACCAGGCTGCCGGCGGCGTAGTTACGCACGACGCACTCGACCGGGATCATGTCGAGTTTTTTCACCAGCACTTCGTTGTCGGCCAGCAGTTTGTCGAATTGGGTCGGAATTCCGGCCGCTTCGAGTTTCTGCATGATGAAGGCGTTGAACTTGTTGTTCACCATGCCTTTGCGGTCGAGCTGCTCGATGCGCTTGCCGTCGAACGCCGAAGTGTCGTTGCGAAACAGCAGGATCAAGCGGTCAGCGTCGTCGGTCTTGTAAACCGATTTGGCTTTGCCGCGGTAGAGTTCTTCACGTTTTTCCATGATGGGCTCCGCTTGCTAAGTAGATGGGCTAGGCGATGTGGCGCCAGTCGAGCCCTGAATCTTGATCGGCCAGTTGCAGCCAGTCCGGGTCGCACCCGAGGGTGTCGACAAAACATTGCCGGGCCAGCTGCGGCAGGTTGTTCTTGCTGCTCAGATGGGCCAGGACCAGGTGTTGCAAGCCTTGCCAGCCCAACTCGGCCACCAGGAATGCCGCCTGATGGTTGTTCAAATGTCCCAGCTCGCCGCCCACCCGCTGCTTGAGAAAGTACGGGTAATGACCACGGGCCAGCATGTCGCGACAATGGTTGGACTCGATCATCAACGCATCGAGGTCCCGATAGCCGTCCAGCACCCGCTCACAGTATGAACCCAGGTCGGTCAGCAGGCCGAAGCGCCGCTGCTCTTGATCGCTGAATACGTACTGGGTCGGTTCCTGTGCATCATGGGCCACGGCAATGACCCCGATGTTCAGAGCACCGATCTGCAACTGCTCGCCACCGGTCACGAAACCGGCAGGTTCAATCGGTTTGCGCATCCCGCGCAGTGTGCCGCGACTGAGGTAGACAGGCAGATTGTAGCGCCGAGACAGCAAACCCACGCCATGCACGTGGTCGGCATGTTCGTGGGTTACGAGTATCGCGCTCAGTTGCGCCGGGTTCACACCCAGGCGCAACAGGCGTTTTTCGGTTTCCCGCAGGGAAAAACCACAATCCACCAGCACATACGTATCAGCACTGGCGATCAGCGTGCCGTTCCCTTGGCTACCGCTGCCGAGAACGGCAAAACGCATTGGATCAGCCCAGGTTGTCCTGAATCACGCTCAACACTTTGCGGGCCACATCGGCCGGCGCAACGGTGTTGATGTTTTTCTCGACGGTCACCTGAACGTTCTCGCCGACCTTGCTCAGGCGAACCTGATAACGCTCGGCGCGGGCTTCAACTTCTTCCTTGGTCGGCGCGCTGCCGAACAGGCTGCTGAAGAAACCAGGCTTCTCGTCTTTCTTCTCGGCCTTTTCGGACAAGTTGATGTAGTAGAGACCGAGGCTACGGTTGATGTCTTCAACGCGCCACTCGCCCTGTTCCAGCGCACGACCGACGCTCGACCAGGCACGATCCAGGTCCGTACCGACGTTGAGTACCGGGTTGCCGCTGCCGTCTTCGCTCAGGCTGACACGGCTCGGGGTATCGAAATCACGCGAAGCCAGCATCGACACCGAACCACCCTTCTCGGAGGTTCGGCTCATGCTCGCGAGCATGTCGTCGACCAGCGCAGCGTCGAGGCCGGTGTTGACCGAACGGTTGGTGAAATCGACATTGGCGGTGCTGCCGGCAGGACGCTCGGCGCTGACCACATAGACTTCACTGGTGTTGCGCTGCACGCCCGGTTCGATGCGCACCCGCACGCGGGTTTCGCTGTCGGTGCTGACGCCGGCGGCGCTCAGGCGCTTGGCCATGGCGGCGGACAGTTCGTCGGAATGCTGCCAGGTGGTGGTGAATTCGCCGGTTTGCGGGCGCTGTTCATCCAGACGGAAACCGTTGTCCTGGAAGTACTGCACCGCCACTGGCCAGACTTCGGCCGGTGGATGCTGGGCCATGACCCAACGCGAATCACCGCTTTTCTGCAGTGAGTAGTCGCTGGCGTCGGCCACGGTCGACAGTGGTTGAGGGCGCGGAACGATGTACTCACCCTTGGCGGTGTCGTCGGCCACGTTGCGCGGGATCGGCAGCAGCGGATCCAGACGCTTGGAGGTGCTGACGTCCGGTGGCAGTTGCATCGGTGCAGTCTGTTGCGCTTCCAGGTAATCGCTACCACGGTCACGGAAATAACCTTCCGGGCCCCAGATCCATCCGCAGCCACTGGTGCTGGAGATAATCAAGGCAAGTGCGGAAAGTCCGGCCATTCGCTTCATGCGTTGTACTTCCTCAATTAAACCAGGACGTTGCACTGGCGCAGGGCCGAGCGCAGCGTTTCATGACAAGGAGCGCTCAGCCAGGTCAGCGGCAGGCGGATGCCTTGGTGCATCAGGCCCATTTCGACCAAAGCCCACTTCACCGGAATCGGGTTGGCTTCGATGAACAGGTCCTTGTGCAGCGGCATCAGTTTTTCGTTGATGGCCCGTGCGGTCTCGGCGTCGCCCTTGAGCGCTGCCTCGCACAGGTCGGCCATTTCGCGCGGGGCGACGTTGGCGGTGACGGAGATGTTGCCCTTGCCGCCCAGCAGGATCAGCTCGACTGCGGTCGGATCATCGCCGGACAGCACGATGAAGTCCTTGCTCACGCCGTCGATGATTGCCTTGGCACGCTTCAGGTCGCCGGTCGCTTCCTTGATGCCGATGATGTTCGGCACGGTGGACAGGCGGATCACGGTCTCGGCCTGCATGTCGCAGGAGGTGCGGCCAGGAACGTTGTAGAGAATCTGTGGGATGTCGACCGCTTCGGCGATGTGCTTGAAGTGCTGGTACAGGCCTTCCTGAGTCGGCTTGTTGTAGTACGGGACGACCAGCAGGCAGGCATCGGCGCCGGCTTCTTTAGCGTTGCGGGTCAGCTCGACCGCTTCGCGGGTCGAGTTGGCGCCAGTACCGGCGATCACCGGAATACGACCGGCAACCTGTTTGACCACGGCTTTGATGACGGCGATGTGTTCTTCTACATCAAGGGTTGCCGACTCGCCGGTGGTGCCGACCGCGACAATGGCATGGGTGCCGTTCTTGAGATGGAAGTCCACGAGTTTGCTGAGGCTGTCCCAGTCAAGACGCCCTTGTGCATCCATGGGTGTGACCAGTGCCACCATACTGCCCGCAATCATGAAACCGCTCCTGCCGGAAAAAGAGAGCGGTAATGGTACTGGCGCCAAGATGCTTGCACAAGCGAAGTACTGTGCCGCCATTCCCCTTGGCGCCGCTTTTCGCTACCCTTCAGACTTTGATCGGTACTGATCAGCTTGTACGCCGGGTTCCAGTCTCCCGTTTCGGCCTCCCGGGCCCCGTTCCAGTGTCGTTGCCGTACGCTTGCTTGTTGATGGAGCCGTAACGCCACACGAATCGGGCCTTCCGGACAGTCATTGCCCCGGCAATCAACGCCCTCTCGCTACCGACCGCTCATCGCTTTAGGAATGCTGCATGTCCACCCCCACAGTTCGCGAACAATTCCTTGTCATCAGTGCCCTCGGCGCCAATCCCATGGAGCTGACCAACGTCCTGTGCCGCGCCAGCCATGAAAACCGCTGTGCGGTCGTCACTTCGCGCCTGACCCGCCACGGCGAGTGCAGCGCGCTCGTGCTCGAAGTCTCCGGCAGCTGGGACGCCCTGGCCCGCCTGGAAGGCAGCCTGCCGGTGCTGGCCAAGCGTCATGCGTTCACCGTCAACGTGGTGCGCAGCGCCGCCCTGGAAAACCGCCCGCAGGCCCTGCCGTACGTGGCTTACGTGTCTTCGGCGTACCGTCCGGACATCATCAACGAGCTGTGCCAGTTCTTCATGGATCACAACGTCGAGCTGGAAAACCTGACCTGCGATACCTATCAGGCACCGCAGACCGGCGGCACCATGCTCAACGCCACGTTCACCGTGACCCTGCCCGCCGGCACCCAGATCAGTTGGCTGCGTGACCAGTTCCTGGATTTCGCCGACGCCATGAACCTGGATGCACTGATCGAACCTTGGCGCCCACAGAACCCAATGTAAGGAAGCTTTCATGGCCGTTGTCATCGACCAACCGGTTCCGGATTTCGAAGCACCTGCCACCAGCGGGCAGACCGTCAGCCTGTCGGCCCTCAAGGGCAAGCAAGTGGTGATCTACTTCTATCCGAAGGACAGCACCCCGGGCTGCACCACCGAAGGCCAGGGCTTTCGTGATCAATACGCAGCATTCAAGGCTGCTAACACGGAAATCTTCGGCATTTCCCGCGACAGCCTGAAATCCCACGAGAACTTCAAGTGCAAGCAGGAGTTTCCGTTCGAGCTGATCAGCGACAAGGACGAAGCCGTCTGCCAGCTGTTCGACGTGATCAAGCTGAAAAAACTCTACGGCAAGGAATACCTGGGTGTTGATCGCAGCACCTTCCTGATCGACAAGAACGGCGTACTGCGTCAGGAATGGCGCGGCGTGAAAGTGCCAGGACACGTGGATGCAGTACTGGCTGCTGCTCAGGCGCTGAACAAGGCCTGATGCTGTCGGCGCCCTTGCGGGCGCCGCTTCATTTTCAAAGCAGCGGAGCTACAACTGGCTCCTTGCGCGGCCAGGCATCCAGCACAGCCTTGAACAACGTCGCCAGCGGAATCGCGAAGAACACGCCCCAGAATCCCCACAACCCGCCGAACAACAGCACCGCGCAGATGATTGCCACCGGGTGCAGGTTGACCGCCTCGGAAAACAGCAACGGCACCAGCACGTTGCCGTCCAGCGTCTGAATGATCCCGTAAACCGCCATCAAATAGATGAACTGATCGCTCCAGCCCCACTGGAACAGCGCAATCAGCAGCACCGGCACGGTCACCACCACGGCCCCGACATACGGCACCACCACCGACACGCCGACCAACAGAGCCAGCAGCGCCGCGTAGTTGAGGCCCAGTGCGACGAAAGCGATATAGGTCACGCCGCCACAGATCACGATCTCGATGACCTTGCCGCGAATGTAGTTGGCGATCTGCCGGTTCATTTCCTCGGCGACTCGAGTGATCAGCGCCCGCTCTCGTGGCAAATAGCCGCGCACCCACTCGCCGATCATCGCGCGGTCCTTGAGGAAGAAGAACACCAGGATCGGCACCAGCACCAAATAGATCATGATGTTCACCAGCAGCGGCAGGCTCGACAACGAGAACGTCAACGCCCACTGGCCGAACTTGCCGATCTCGCCTCGCGCCGCTTCGATGGCTTGCAGCACCTGCTCATCGGAGACCAGATGCGGATAGCGCTCGGGCAGCAACAACAGCAGCGATTGCCACTTGGCGAGCATCCCCGGCAATTCGTTGAACAGCGTGATCAACTGATGCCAGAGCAGCGGCAGCACCACGACGATGAACACCATCAGCACGCCCATGAACAGCGCAAATACCAGACCGACCGCCGCCCCACCGGGCACGCGCAGACGTTCGAGCGTGAGCACCAGCCCCTGCATCAGATACGCCAGCACCATCCCGGCCAGCACCGGCGCAAGCATTCCGCCAAGCGTCAGCACCGCGGTGAAGGCGAGAAACAGCAAAACCGCCAGCACCACGGCTTCTTCATCGGAGAAGTAGCGCTGAATCCAGTCGCGCAACACTTTGAACATCAATTTTCCTTAGGTCATTTACGCGGTCGGTTTCAGGCTTTTTTCAGCCAGTAACGGTAGACACCCGCCTCGTCCTCTTCACGCAGCAGCGTATGACCGGCCAATTTGGCAAAGGTGCGAAAGTCGCGTTGCGAGCCAGCATCCGTGGCAATCACCTTGAGTACTGCGCCACTGGGCAGCTTGTTCAGCTCCATTTTGGCCTTGAGCAACGGCAACGGACAATTCAGGCCACTGGCGTCCAGTTCACAGTCATGGGCTACAGCGTCGGTCATGCGTCACTCCGGATCAGGTAGTCAGGCTGCCTAGAATATCTGGTCGCAAGCCCGGTGTCCGGCTACAGTAAGGTCTTTGTCGACTAAGGCTTTGTGCATGACATTTCTGCGCCCTACCCTGCTGACGCTCGCTTGCCTGCTCGCCTCACCGGGCTTCGCCGACGACCTGCCGTCACTCGGTGACGCCAGCTCTGCCATCGTCTCACCACAACAGGAATATCAACTGGGTCGCGCCTGGCTGGCATTGCTGCGCAGCCAGGTTTCGCAGCTCAACGATCCACAACTCAAGGACTACGTCGAGTCCAGTGTCTATAAGCTGGTGGAAACCAGCCAGGTCAATGACCGACGCCTGGAATTCATCCTGATCAACAGCCCGCAGCTCAACGCCTTTGCGGCACCGGGCGGGATTGTCGGGGTCAACGGCGGCCTGTTCCTCAATGCCCAGACCGAGGGCGAATATGCCTCGGTACTGGCTCACGAACTGGCTCACTTGTCCCAACGCCACTTCGCTCGTGGCGTCGAGGCCTCGCAGCGGATGCAGGTGCCGATGATGGCGGCGCTGCTGGCCGGCATCGTGATCGCCGCTGCCGGCGCGGGCGACGCTGGCATCGCGGCGATTGCCGGCACCCAAGCGGCGGCCATCCAGGAGCAACGGCGCTTCTCGCGTCAGAACGAGCAGGAGGCCGATCGCATCGGCATCCTCAACCTGGAAAAGGCCGGCTACGATCCGCGCTCGATGCCGACCATGTTCGAGCGTTTGATGCGCCAATACCGTTTTGACGCCAAACCGCCGGAGTTCCTGCTGACTCACCCGGTCACTGAATCGCGGATCGCCGACACCCGCAACCGCGCCGAACAGGCTAAACCCGGCGGCATCGAAGACAGCAAGCGCTATCAACTGATCCGCGCGCGGGTGCAGTTGATCTACGAAGAAACGCCGGGCCTTGGTGCCAAGCGCTTTCGCGCGCAACTGGACGATAATCCGAATAACGATGTGGCCCGTTACGGATTGGCGATCGCCCAGATCAAGGGCGGTCAGCTGAACGAGGCACGAGAGAATCTCAAGCAACTGCTGGCCAAATCGCCGAACGAGATCATCTACAACCTGGCGCAGGTCGATCTGGACATCACCAACAACAAGCTGGCCGATGCCCAGTCCCGGGTTGACCGGATGCTCAGTCAGTACCCTGGCAATTACCCGCTGAATCAGGTGCGCGTCGATCTGTTGCTGAAACAGAACCGCACCGCCGATGCAGAGAAGGCGCTGGAAGGTTTGTTGAAATCGCGTCCTGACGATCCGGACGTGTGGTATCAGGTCGCAGAAACTCGCGGGCTGTCCGGCAACATCATTGGTCTGCATCAGGCCCGTGCCGAATATTTCGCGCTGGTCGGCGATTACCGCCAGGCCATCCAGCAACTGGACTTCGCCAAGCGCAAGGCCGGCAGCAACTTCCCGCTGTCGTCGCGTATCGATGCCCGCCAGCGCGAGCTGATGGAACAGGAGCGCATGGTCAAGGACATGATGGGTTAAACCCGCGCCAAGACAAATTCCGGACACAAAAAAACCGCCTCTTTCGAGGCGGTTTCTTTTACTTCTTCGATAACTGGATCATTCAGCCAGTTTGAAGGTGATGAAGCTGGCACGACCCTGACGCAGAACGCGCATCGACACCGAACGGTTTTTCGGCAGCGCCTTGGCGATCTCGGCGAACTCCTTCGAAGAGCCAATGGCCTGGTTGTTCAGGTGCGTGATGATGTCGCCCGGTTGCAGACCGATCAGCGCCGCAGGACCGTCCTGCACTTCCTTGATCACCACACCGCCCTTCAGGTCGTAGGTTTTCTTCTGCTCGGCGCTCAGTTCGGCAACCGAAACACCCAGACGATTGCTGTTGGTCTCGGCACCGGATTTCGGCAGGGCATCCAGTTCCTTGTCTTCATCAGGAATGGCGCCGACAGTCAGCTCGACATTCTTGCGCTTGCCGTCACGAATCACTTCGAGATTGGCCTTGGCGCCAGCCTTCAACGCACCCACCAGATGTGGCAGGTCGGCGGACATGACGATCGGTTGACCGTTCATGCTCAGGATTACGTCACCCACTTGCAGGCCGCCCTTGGCGGCCGGGCCGTCATCCTGAATCTGTGCAACCAGCGCACCGGCCGGCTTGTCCAGACCGAACGACTCGGCCAGATCCTTGTTCACTTCCTGGATCACGACGCCCAACCAGCCACGACTGACCTTGCCACCGCTTTTCAGCTGGTTGGAAACGTCCATGGCCACGTCGATCGGAATGGCGAACGACACACCCATGAAGCCACCGGAACGGGTGTAGATCTGCGAGTTGATCCCGACCACTTCACCGTTCAGGTTGAACAGCGGGCCACCGGAGTTACCCGGGTTGATCGGCACGTCGGTCTGGATGAAAGGCACGTAGTTTTCATTCGGCAGGCTGCGGCCGACGGCACTGACGATGCCTTGGGTCACGGTGTGGTCAAAGCCGAATGGCGAACCGATTGCCACGACCCACTGGCCGGCCTTCAGGTCCTGGGATTTGCCAAGCTTCAGCACTGGCAGATCCTTGCCTTCGATTTTCAGCAGCGCGACGTCGGAACGTGGGTCGGTGCCGATCAGCTTGGCCTTCATTTCACTGCGATCTGCCAGACGCACGAGGATTTCGTCGGCATCGGCGATCACGTGGTTGTTGGTCAGAATGTAGCCATCCGGCGAAATGATGAAGCCCGAACCCAACGATTGCGCCTCACGCTGGCGATCACCACGCGGAGAACGCTGCTGTGGCGGCATGCCGCGTTCGAAGAACTCGCGCAGCATCGGTGGCAAGCCTTCAAGGTCAGGCATCTGCTGGTTAACTTTGCGATCCGGCAGCTTTTGCGTGGTACTGATGTTCACCACCGCAGGCGAGGCCTGTTCGACCAGTTGGGTGAAATCAGGCAGGCTGGCCGGGCTGACCGCTTCAGCCGCCATGGCTGCAGGAACAGCCTGACCGAGCACCAGCACCGTGGCGAAAATGGAGAGATAAGACTTCAAGCTTGGTATCGACATACAGCTCCCGTTACGACGAGCAGGGTTAAGCGATATGGAGCAAGGAACACCGGAAACCACAGGCCGGCATTTTTGTTCCGGGAACAACAAACAAGGCCAGAGCCGAGAGGCTCTGACCTATAAAAAATTTTCGGGTGTTTTGCAAATGAAAATGCTCAGCAAACATTTCACGTCTCGACGACGAAGTGGAGATAGCTGGAATCAGCTCACTGCTTGCTGGTTGCAGCGCCATCATTGCGCATCGACAGGGCAATCCGTTCGGCGGTTCCGATTGGAATCTCGCCAACCACCGTCACCATCATTTCGCCTTGAGGCGTAGTCAAACGGCGGGATACGGCAACGGTCGGGCCCAACTGAGTCCGGGTATCGGTGACGGTTGCGCCGTTCAGCGGCTCCAGGAAGACAGAAAATCGTGCAAGACCATCGTCATACATCAGGCTGTTGACCTGGGTCTTGGTTTCCGGATCCTTGTGCGAGGAGCTGCTGGTAAGTTCGAAGCCAGGAGGCAACCAGTCGGAACGCCATACCTGAGCGGTCTTGACCGCAGAAGCCTTGTCGCTGTCGAGGGTGACTGTCTTGCAATCGGAATTGGCTTGCAGATCTTTGTCGGATGGAATTTCAGAGGTATCCAGTCGCGTAAACTGAAATCTCTCGAGTAACTGCCCCTTGTCGTTCAACAGCAGCGACTTGAGCGGCAGACCCGTTTCCCTGTCCAGATGCAGTTCGAAACCGTAGCGGTGCTGATCACGCGGCGTCAGCGATACGATCACCGCTTCACGCCCGGCCACACGCGACTTGCCAATGACGGCAAGCTCATACCAGTTCTTCAGCTTTTGAGGATCGAGAGGCCGAGCGGCAGAATTGGGAGAATCTCCCAGACCCGCAATCAGGGTGCCAATGACGCATTGAGTATGCCCATCAATGCGCACGACTTCCTGAGCCGAACCGTCGAGCTGAAGCAAACGCTCGCGGACCTGGCCATTCTGGACGCGATGCCAGATGTTGTGGGTAGAAAAGCTACCGTTACGCTCGTAAACGAATGTGCCGTGAAAGCTTTGCTGCTGCTCGGCCTGGCCCAGGCGGGTCAACCAGTCCTGAGCCTCGTCGGCGTGGGCTGGAACAATGAACCAGCCGCTGAGCAGAAGCGAAAGTAGAGGTATGGCGCGCATGATCCCCCTTAACGGTTTTCCAGGCTTGCTGCACGTGCATAAGGCAGCGCGCTCTCGGTGCCTTTCAAGGCAGCCTGTTGAGCGTGTTGACGCAGGTAACCTGGCAGACGCTGATCGTGCCAGCCTGGCTGACCTTGCAATACACCATTGGCCATTGGGCCAGTAGCTTCCGAACTCTCACTATAGCCTGCCAATACAGCCGGGCCTTTGACCTGAGGTGTGGCCAACACTGGCTGATTGGATTGCTGAGCGAGTTCGACGCCGGCGATTTCGTCCTGGTTGTACAGGCGAACACCCGCGAGAACGGCAACAGTCACCGAAGCGGCTACGGCCAGACGACCGAGGCTGCGCCATGGGCCACGAGACACTTTGGCAGGAGTGGCTTCATCTTCCAGTGCAGCAGAAACCGCCGCAGCGAGATCCAGACGTGGAAGCAACAGATCCTTGTGCATGGCTGCCCGAGCGATCTGGTAACGAGCCCAGGTTTCACGGGTTTCAACATCGTCCAGTGCATTGAGCACTCGACGCAGTTCCAGTTCGTCCGCTTCGTTATCCATCACTGCGGACAGCGATTCCTGCAGGGCTTCACGACTCATGGCGTTCCTCTCTTGGCTGTCGCCGCTGTCTTTAGTTTTCCTGCAGCAACGGCTGCAGGGCTTTATCGATGGCCTCCCGGGCGCGGAAAATCCGGGAGCGCACGGTACCAACTGGACATTGCATGACGCTCGCGATGTCCTCGTAACTCAGACCATCGAATTCGCGCAAAGTTAACGCCGTGCGCAAATCCTCTGGCAATTGCTGAATGGTTCGATGGACGGTGCCTTCGATCTCATCCCGCAGCAATGCCCGCTCTGGAGACTCGAGATCTTTCAGGCCGTGATCGCCATCATAGAACTCTGCGTCCTCGGAACTTACATCGCTATCCGGCGGCCGTCGGCCGCGTGAAACCAGATAGTTCTTCGCCGTGTTGATGGCGATGCGGTACAGCCACGTATAAAACGCACTGTCGCCGCGAAAATTTCCAAGCGCTCGATACGCCTTGATAAAGGCTTCTTGTGCGACGTCCTGGGCTTCATGGGTGTCGTGCACAAAACGCACGATCAACCCGAGAATTTTGTGCTGATACTTCAGCACCAGCAGATCGAAAGCTCGCTTGTCGCCACGCTGAACGCGTTCGACCAGCTGCTGATCCTCTTCCTGGGTTAGCATGAACACTCCTCGATAAACTCGAAGGAGGCTTGCATGACCAAACGACCGGACTTGCAAACATAGACTCGGGCTTTTCGCAAAAGTTCTCCCCCTCCAAGCAAGTTTCCTGCGGGCTCTGATTTGGCACGCACGAAAAACGCAGCGCGGGATGAACCGGCTGCGCGAATAATCTTGTCATCGGCTCGCCGGCAAGAACCCAACCGCAGGTTCCGCATTGAAGCCGACACTGTCCCTTGTTTCGGGCAACTGTCTATTGATCTTGGGCCTTTGGCAAAAGTTCCAAATATTTATAGACGTGCCGCGCCGACATTGTGCAACCGTGAGCTGAAAAAGCGTGTTTCATATGCGATACAGTCGCTTTTTCCTAAAACCGATGAAAAAAACTTCCCGACAAAGCGTCCGTATTTTTTCGTCACGGTAGTTTCACAATGCCATATCGGCCCGACTATTGTGCCGCCCAACCCCTCTATATACTAGTGGGCTGTGTGGCTGTCTCGACTCGCCCATCCGCCTGTCCTGCGCCAACCCCGACCCGGGTCGCTTTGAGCGGAATCCTGAAATGAGCCAACAGTTTCAACACGATGTTCTGGTGATTGGCAGCGGCGCTGCCGGTCTGAGTCTGGCGCTGACCCTGCCCGGTCATTTGCGCATCGCCGTACTGAGCAAAGGCGACCTCGCCAACGGCTCGACCTATTGGGCCCAGGGTGGCGTCGCGGCCGTACTGGACGACACCGACACCGTCGAATCCCATGTCGATGACACCCTGAATGCCGGCGGCGGCCTCTGCCATGAAGACGCGGTGCGTTTCACCGTGGAGCACAGTAAAGAAGCGATCCAGTGGCTGATCGATCAAGGCGTGCCGTTCACTCGCGACGATCAGTCCGGGACTGAAGACGGCGGCTTCGAATTTCACCTCACCCGCGAAGGCGGCCACAGCCATCGACGCATCATCCACGCCGCCGACGCCACAGGCGCCGCGATCTTCACGACCCTGCTGGCCCAGGCCAAAGAACGCCCGAACATCGAGTTGCTCGAACAGCGCGTAGCAGTCGATCTGATTACCGAGCGCCGGCTGGGGCTGGAGGGCGAACGTTGCCTGGGCGCCTACGTGCTCAACCGCAAAACCGGCGAAGTCGATACCTTCGGCGCACGCTTCGTGATCCTGGCGTCCGGCGGCGCCGCCAAAGTCTATCTATATACAAGCAACCCCGACGGAGCCTGCGGTGATGGCATCGCCATGGCCTGGCGTTCGGGTTGCCGGGTGGCGAACCTGGAGTTCAACCAGTTCCACCCCACCTGCCTCTATCATCCGCAAGCCAAGAGTTTCCTGGTAACCGAGGCCCTGCGCGGCGAAGGGGCTCATTTGAAGTTGCCGAACGGCGAGCGCTTCATGCAGCGCTTCGACTCACGTGCAGAACTGGCGCCACGGGACATCGTCGCCCGCGCCATTGACCACGAGATGAAGCGCCTGGGTGTCGATTGCGTCTACCTCGACATCAGCCACAAGCCGGAAGCTTTCATCAAATCGCACTTCCCGACCGTCTACGAGCGCTGCCTCGGCTTCGGCATCGACATCACCAAACAACCGATCCCGGTCGTGCCGGCGGCGCATTACACCTGCGGCGGCGTGATGGTCGATCAACAGGGCCGCACCGACGTCCCCGGTCTGTACGCCATCGGCGAAACCAGCTTCACCGGCCTGCACGGCGCCAACCGCATGGCCAGCAACTCGCTGCTCGAATGCTTCGTCTACGCCCGATCGGCAGCGGCGGACATTCTCGAGCAACTGCCCGACGTCGCCATCCCGCACGCCCTGCCCGCCTGGGACGCCAGCCAGGTGACCGACTCCGACGAAGACGTGATCATCGCCCACAACTGGGACGAATTGCGGCGCTTCATGTGGGACTACGTGGGCATCGTGCGTACCAACAAGCGCTTGCAACGGGCTCAGCATCGGGTGCGTCTGCTGCTGGACGAAATCGACGAGTTCTACAGCAACTATAAAGTCAGTCGCGACCTGATCGAGCTGCGCAACCTGGCGCAGGTAGCGGAACTGATGATCCGCTCGGCCATGGAGCGCAAGGAAAGCCGAGGCCTGCATTACACCCTCGACTATCCGGACCTGCTGCCCGAAGCACTCGACACTATTCTGGTGCCGCCCACCTACGTCGGCTGAACTTGAGGCGTACGCGCAGGCGTCGGTGCAGATCCGCCGCCTGCGAATCCCGGGGCACACAGATCGACCTGATCCGCCGCTCACCGCGCAAGCGAAAGCGCAGCACCACGATCAATGGCAGCGCCAGGCTGTCCGGGCGCAATTGCACCGCCTGCCAGCCATCGGCCCGATTCCACAATTGCCAGCCATCGACGTCACGACGCAATCCGCAAAATGCCTTGGGATGACTCAGCAGAATCTGCCGCGGCAACACCCGCGCAGCATGGCCGAGACACGCGAAAGCCCCGAGCAACCCGGCCCAGAATGGAATCGATAACAGAAACAGAGAACCCAGCGCGAATGCCTGGGCCAGCAGATACGCCGCCAGCAACTGCCGTGAGGCATGCCAGCGGCATTCAAACGTGTTACTTGGGCTGGACACGATCCAGAATCATGCGAACCATGCGTTGCAGCTCGGGATCTTCCGATTCGCTGCGCTCCATGAACCAGCCGAACATGTCCTGATCCTCGCACTCGAGCAGGCGGACATACAGCGCGCGATCCACCTCGTTCAGATTGGCGTAGACCTCTTTCACGAACGGCACCAGCAACACGTCGAGTTCCAGCATGCCGCGACGGCTGTGCCAAAAGAGGCGATTCAGTTCAACTTGTTCGACCATGGAGCCCTCCTCAAATAGGCCGCAAGTATACAGGCCCGAAGCGGCCCGAACAGTCGGCTTTGGTCGGGCACCATCGATCCTTTATGAACTACCCATTTCAACACCGCCCCCTTATGATGTGCCCCAGTCTATTTACCCTGCGATGACCCATGGCCGATTCTGCTTTTTTCTGCACCCTGTCTCATGAAGGCGTTCTCGCGGTTCGCGGCGCGGATGCCGGCAAATTCCTGCAAGGCCAGCTGACCTGCAACATCAATTATCTGAGCGAAACCCAGGCCAGCCTCGGCGCCCGCTGCACGCAGAAAGGCCGGATGCAGTCGAGTTTCCGCATCGTGCTGGAAGGCGACGGCGTGCTGCTGGCGATGGCCGGCGAGCTGCTGGAGCCGCAACTGGCGGACCTGAAAAAGTACGCGGTGTTCTCCAAATCGAAACTGACCGACGAAAGCGCCTCCTGGGTGCGCTTCGGCCTCGATGATGGCGATGCGGTCCTGAGCAGTCTGGGCCTGGAACTGCCGGCAGAAACCGACAGCGTGGCCCGCCACGAAGGGCTGATCGCGATTCGCGTCTCCCCGAACCGTGCCGAACTCTGGGTGCCCGCCGATCAGGCCGACACCATCAAAGGCAAGCTGTCCGCGCAATTGACCGAAGCCGAACTCAATCAATGGCTGCTGGGCCAGATCCGTGCCGGGATCGGCCAGGTCATGCCGAGCACCCGCGAGTTGTTCATCCCGCAGATGCTCAATCTGCAAGCCGTCGGCGGCGTGAGTTTCAAGAAAGGCTGCTACACCGGCCAGGAAATCGTCGCGCGCATGCAGTACCTGGGCAAACTCAAGCGTCGCCTGTACCGCGTGCAACTGGACGCCGCTGAGCTGCCGGAGCCCGGCACCCCGCTGTTCGCCCCGAGCCACGGCAGTTCGATCGGCGAAGTGGTGCTGGCCGCCCGTACCGAAAAGAATATTGAACTGCTGGCGGTGTTGCAGGCCGAAGCTGCCGAAGCGGGCGACTTGCATCTGGGCTCGGCCGAAGGTCCGGCGCTGCACTTGCTCGACCTGCCATACGAACTGGATCGCGACCGCGAAATCCAGCGTTGATCGCAGCATTTGTTGCAACACCCTAGAGAAACGACATGAGTGAGCTGGCGGATAAGGTCCAACAGGATTTGGTTGAGGCCATCGATAACGATGACCTGGTTCTGCCAACGTTACCGGAAGTGGCCCTGCAGATTCGCAAGGCCGCCGAAGATCCGGACATCAGCGTCAGCGACCTGAGCAAAGTGATCGGCCGTGACACGGCGCTGTCGGCGCGTCTGATCAAAGTGGTCAACAGCCCGCTGCTGCGCGCCACCCAGGAAGTCACCGACCTGCACACCGCCATCACCCGGCTCGGCGTCAACTACAGCAGCAACCTGGCGATCGGTCTGGTGATGGAGCAGATCTTCCACGCCCGCTCCGACGTGGTCGAACAGAAAATGCGCGAAGTCTGGCGCAAGAGCCTGGAGATCGCCGGCGTCAGCTACGCCCTCTGCCGCCGTTACACCCAGCTCAAGCCCGATCAGGCTGCGCTCGGTGGACTGGTTCATCAGATCGGCGTATTGCCGATCCTGACCTACGCCGAAGACCACTACGAATTGCTGTCCGACCCGGTCAGCCTCAATCATGTGATCGACCACATTCACCCGTTGCTCGGCGACAAGCTGCTGCGGGTCTGGGAGTTTCCGGAGCGTCTGGTGGAGCTGCCGGGGCTGTATCAGGACCTCAAGCGCGAATCGCAGCAGATCGATTACGTCGACATCGTGCAAGTGGCCAGCCTGTATTGCCATAAGGACACCGATCACCCGATCGCCCGCATCGATCCGTTCAGCGTGCCGGCATTCCGCAAGCTCGGCATCGATCCGGAAAACAAGGCGCTGTGCGCCGATCTGGAAGAATCGCGGTCGATGTTCTACTGATCAACCGGCGACAAAACTCACCCGCACCTTCAAACCCGCCTGCTCGCCATCGTGCAGACTGATCTGCGCCAGATGCGCGCGGCAGATTTCCCCGACAATCGCCAGCCCCAGCCCGGAACCGGCCACCTGCTGGTTGCGCCGGTAAAAGCGCTCGAACACCCGATCCCGCTCTTCCAGCGGAATGCCCGGGCCATCGTCTTCAACCTCCAGCACCGCCGGCGCAGTGACCCGCAGAATCACGTTGCCGCCCGGCGGCGTGTGCGCCAGCGCGTTGTCCACCAGATTGCTCAGCAGTTCGTTGAGCAATGTCGGCTCGCCGCGCAGCCACACCGGCTCGTCCGCTTCCAGCGCCAACGCCACGCCACGCGCGTGGGCCAACGGCGCCATGGCCATGCCCAGCTCACGGGCCAACTGACTCAGATCGAGCAACTGTGCACCGCCCTCGGCAATCGCCCGGGCGCCGTTTTCCACCCGGGCCAGCGACAGCAACTGATTGGCCAGATGGGTCAGGCGATCCGTGCTTTGTGCCGAGGATTCCAGCGTTTCGCGCCAGGTCTGCGGCTCGTTCGAGCGCAAGCCCAGTTCAAGCCGCGCCTTGAGCGCTGCCAGTGGGGTGCGCAGTTCATGGGCCGCATCGGCGATGAATTGCGCCTGCCGCTCGAATTGCCCGCGCAGGCGTTCGGTAAAGTGATTGAGCGCACGCACCAGCGGCGACAACTCATGCTGGACTTCCACCAGCGGCAACGGACGCAAGTCGTCAGGCTGGCGCTCTTCCACTGCCGTGCGCAGACGCTCGATCGGCCGCAGCGCCGCACTCACCGCAAACCACACCAGCAACAACGCGCCAATCGCCAGCATCCCGAGCCGCAGCAAGGTGTCGGCCGCCAGGCTGCGGGCCATGCTGACGCGCGCCTCATCGGTTTCGGCAACGCGGATTTCAGCCATGCCGTTCATGTTCGGCTCGCTGACCGCTTTGAGCAGGCTCACCACACGCACGTTCTGCCCCTGATATTTCGCGTCGTAAAAACGCGCGAGGGCGGGATAGCTGTCGGTTCTCGGGGTGCCCGGTGGTGGGCCGGGCAGATTTTCATAGCCGGAAATCAACTTCTGGTTGATGTCGTTGACCTGGTAATAGATGCGACCCGCACTGTCGTAGGCAAAGGTATCGAGCGCCACATACGGCACGTCGGCACTGAGACTGCCATCACGCTGCGACAGACCGGCAGCAATGGTCCGCGCCGAGGCCAGCAGCGTGCGGTCGTAGGCGGTGTCGGCAGCTTCGCGACCGTTCCAGTACGCACTCAATCCGCTGGCGAGCATCAACACCACCAGCAGCAGTGCGAGGTTCCACAGCAACCGCCAGCGCAGGCTGCTGGGCTTATGCATCGCGGCTTTCCAGCAAATAGCCCAGACCGCGGAAGGTCACGATGGCCACCGAATGGCCGTCGAGCTTCTTGCGCAGGCGGTGCACGTAGATTTCGATGGCATCGGGGCTGGCCTCTTCGTCGAGACCGAACACCTGCGCAGCCAGTTGCTCCTTGCTCATCACTCGACCCGGACGGGCGATCAGCGCTTCGAGCACCGCTTGTTCGCGAGAAGTCAGTGTCAGCAATTCATCGCCGAGGGTGAAGCGCCGGGTGTCGAGGTCATAGGCCAGCACACCGCAGCGCTGCTGGCGTTCGCCGCCAAGCACACTGCGGCGCAGCAACGCCTTGACCCGTGCTTCGAGCTCGGTGAGTTCGAACGGCTTGGCCAGGTAGTCATCGGCGCCGAGATTGAGCCCATGGACCCGATCCTTGACGTCACTACGGGCCGTCAGCATCAGCACCGGCAGGTTCTTGCCCCGGGCCCGCAGGCGCGCCAGCACCTCAAAACCGTCCATGCGCGGCAGACCGACATCGAGGATCGCCACCGCGTACTCCTCGCTGCCCAGGGCCAGGTCGGCAGCCACGCCGTCGTGCAAGACGTCCACGGTCAGACCGGTGCTCTTGAGCGCCTGGGCGACGCTTTCGGCCAGCGGCAAATGGTCTTCGACGAGCAGGACACGCATGGATCTCTACCTCATTCAGGGATGGCCGACGCCATTCTTTGCGGCGGAGTTTACAGCCGCAACCGCCACTGTGAAGCCTGAAAACACGCGAAAGAATACTGAAAGGTTAGCGAAAGGTTGGGCCGTTAGAGTCGCTTTACCGAAGGTCCCGACTGCCGACCTTCGCCGTTTTGCCTGTTCATACACCGTAGCTTCAAACCGTAGCTCTCGAAAAACGCCTCGATGCGTTTTCGCCAATAAGAACAATAACGAGGTACTGCACCATGCTGTCCACACAGCTTCAGGTTGACCCGTTTCATTCTTCCTTTCGAATTTCCCCGTTTTCGCTTGTCAGCGCCATCGTCGGCTGCGCGGCGTTCAACCCGTCCGGGTCTGAGCCTGTTAGCCTGCGCGCGCGAAACTGCCGCACCTGAAATATCCCCAAAAACAACAACTCCCGTGGAGACTCTCATGAACCGATCCCTGCGCCGTTTCGCCCTCGCCGCCGGTTGCGTGCTGTTCGCCGGCCAACTGATGGCCGAACCTAAACGTCCGGAATGCATTGCCCCGGCCTCCCCCGGCGGTGGTTTCGACCTGACCTGCAAACTGGCGCAAAGCGCGCTGGTCAACGAAAAACTGCTGACCAAACCGATGCGCGTGACCTACATGCCCGGTGGCGTCGGTGCGGTGGCGTACAACGCCGTTGTGGCGCAGCGTCCGGCCGATGCCGGCACGCTGGTGGCGTGGTCCAGCGGATCGCTGTTGAACCTGGCCCAGGGCAAGTTTGGTCGGTTCGATGAATCCAACGTGCGCTGGCTGGCGGCGGTCGGCACCAGCTACGGCGCCATCGCGGTGAAAAGCGATTCGCCCTACAAAACCCTCGATGATCTCGTGCAGGCGCTGAAGAAAGATCCGAGTTCCGTGGTCATTGGCTCCGGCGGTACCGTCGGCAGCCAGGACTGGATGCAGACTGCGCTGATCGCCAAAGCCGCCGGGATCAACCCGCGCGACCTGCGTTACGTCGCCCTCGAAGGGGGCGGCGAGATCGCCACCGCCCTGCTCGGCGGTCATATCCAGGTCGGCAGTACCGACATTTCCGACTCCATGCCGCATATCCAGAGCGGTGACATGCGCCTGCTGGCCGTGTTTGCCGAGAAACGCCTGGACGAGCCGGAAATGAAGGACATTCCTACCGCGCGCGAGCAAGGCTACGACATCGTCTGGCCGGTGGTGCGCGGTTTCTACCTCGGGCCAAAAGTCAGCGATGAAGACTACGCCTGGTGGAAAGACTCCTTCGACAAACTGCTGGCCTCCGACGACTTCGCCAAGCTGCGCGATCAGCGTGAACTGTTCCCGTTCGCCATGACCGGTCCCGAGCTGGACACCTACGTCAAGAAACAGGTGGCGGACTACAAGGTGCTGGCCAAAGAGTTCGGCCTGATTCAGTGATCGTCTCGGTCTAGCGTCCATGGCCCTCTCGCCGGGGCCATGGCAGGAGTTCCCTCATGCTTATTCAACGCATTTTTGCCTCGGTGCTGTTGCTGGCCTGTGCCGGCCTGGCACTGATGGCGTGGCCGTATCAGGCGGCTTTTTCCTACGAACCGGTGGGCCCTCGGGCGTTTCCATTGCTGATGCTCGGCCTGATGAGCCTGGCGCTGCTGTACATGGTGTTCCGCCCGGCGCCGATCAAACACAGCGAGGACGAACCGCCGCTGGATCGCGAAACCCTGACCAAGATCGCGATCTGCGTCACCCTGCTGCTGGTGTTCGCCGGTTTGTTCGAACCGCTGGGCTTCATCCTCAGCAGCATTCTGATCGGTATTCCGATGGCGCGCCTGTATGGCGGGCGCTGGGTGCCCAGCGTCATTGTCACGACGCTGATGGCGATTGGTTTGTACATGTTGTTCGACCGCGTGATGGACGTACCGCTGCCCCTCGGCCTGCTCGACGTTCTGGAGAACTGATATGGATACTCTCGGTTATTTGGGTCAGGGCTTCGGCGTCGCGCTGAGTCCGTACAACCTGGTCACGGCCCTGACCGGCACGCTGATCGGCACCGTGGTCGGCTTGTTGCCGGGCCTGGGCCCGATCAATGGCGTGGCGTTGCTGATCCCGATTGCATTCGCCCTCGGGCTGCCGCCGGAATCGGCACTGATCCTGCTGGCAGCGGTTTATCTGGGTTGCGAATACGGCGGCCGGATCAGCTCGATCCTGCTGAACATTCCGGGCGAAGCCTCCACCGTGATGACCACCCTCGACGGTTACCCGATGGCCCGCAAAGGCCTGGCTGGCGTGGCGCTGTCGTTGTCGGCATGGAGTTCGTTCATCGGCGCCTTCATCGCCACCTGCGGCATGGTGCTGTTCGCCCCGCTGCTGGCGAAATGGGCGATTGCCTTCGGTCCGGCGGAATACTTCGTGTTGATGGTGTTCGCGATTGTCTGTCTCGGCGGCATGGCCGGTGACCGACCGTTGAAAACCTTCATCGCGGCGTTGATCGGCCTGTTCCTGTCCAGCGTCGGCATTGACGCCAACAGCGGTGTTTATCGCTTCACCGGCGACAACATTCACCTGACTGACGGCATTCAGTTCGTGGTGCTGGTACTAGGCCTGTTCTCGATCAGCGAAATCCTTCTGCTGCTGGAGAAAACCCACCGCGGCCAGGAAGCGGTGAAAGCCACCGGGCGGATGATGTTCAACTTCAAGGAAGCGGCGTCGGTGTTCGTGGTGAACATCCGTTGCGGCCTGCTCGGTTTCATCATGGGCGTGTTGCCGGGTGCCGGTGCGACCCTCGCCAGCGCCGTGGCCTACATGACCGAGAAACGCATCGCCGGTACCAGCGGCAAGTTTGGTCAGGGCGACGCCCGCGGCCTCGCTGCACCGGAAACCGCCATCGGCGCCTCCGCTTGCGGCGCGCTGGTGCCGATGCTGACCCTCGGCGTTCCGGGCTCGGGCACCACGGCGGTGATGATCGGCGCCCTGTCGCTGTACAACATCACTCCGGGCCCGCTGCTGTTCCAGCAACAACCGGACATCGTCTGGGGCCTGATCGCCTCGCTGTTCATCGCCAACATCATGCTGGTGATTCTGAACATCCCGATGATCCGCATCTTCACCCGCATCCTCGCCGTGCCGAACTGGGCTCTGGTGCCGGTGATCGCGATCATCACCGGGATCGGTGTGTACGCCGTACACGCGACCACATTCGACCTGTTCCTGATGGTCGGCATCGGCATCTTCGGCTATATCCTGCGCAAACTGGATTTCCCGCTGTCGCCAGTGCTGCTGGGGTTCATCCTCGGCGGGCTGATGGAGCAGAACCTGCGCCGGGCGCTGTCGATTTCCAACGGTGCGCTGGAGATTCTCTGGTCGAGCCCGATCACCTTCGGCGTCTGGGTGTTGACTGCCATCATGTTGCTGATGCCGCTGCTGCGCATCTGGCGCAAACGCTCGGCCGCGCAACGCGCCGTTGCCGATGTCTGATCGGCTCTCCCTCAAAACCTGGTGGGGAACCCCGCTGGTCGGTCTGCTTGGCGGTTACATCGCCAGCCAGATCGGCTGGCCGCTGCCGTGGATGGTCGGCTCGTTGCTGGCGATCATCCTGGTGCGCTGCCTGACCCCGTGGCAATTGACCGAAATCCCTGGCGGCCGCAAGTGCGGCCAGTGGATCGTCGGGATCGGCATCGGCCTGCATTTCACCCCGCTGGTGATGGAGCAGGTGCTCGGCCACTTCGGCCTGATCTTCTTCGGCGCGCTGGTCACCAGCCTGTCAGCGGTGGTCGGCGTGTGGCTGATGCGCCGCACCGGCGAGGATCGCGCCACGGCGTTTTTCTCCAGCATGCCCGGCGGCTCCGGGGAGATGGTCAACCTCGGCGCCCGCAACGGCGCGCTGCTCAGCCATGTCGCGGCCGGGCAGAGTCTGCGGGTGTTGGTGGTGGTGTTGTGTGTTCCGGCGGCGTTCAAGTATCTGCTGGGTGACGGCACCCCGATTTCACACGCCGGCAGCGTCGATTGGCGCTGGCTGGCGATTCTTTTTCCGGCGGGCGGCCTGCTCGCCTGGCTCTGGCAACGTCTGCGTCAACCTAACCCATGGCTGTTCGGTCCGCTGCTGGTCAGCGCGGCGGTGAGCATCGGCTGGGACCTGCACATCGGCCTGCCCAATGGCGGCAGCCAGATCGGCCAGTGGTTGATCGGCAGTGGGCTGGGTTGCCACTTCAACCGCCAGTTCTTCCGCCGCGCGCCATCGTTCATGGGGCGCACGTTGATCGGCACGGCACTCACCATGTTGATCGCGACAC
Source organism: Pseudomonas sp. Pseusp21 (assembly GCF_059492145.1). NCBI lineage: Bacteria > Pseudomonadati > Pseudomonadota > Gammaproteobacteria > Pseudomonadales > Pseudomonadaceae > Pseudomonas > Pseudomonas sp. Pseusp21. The sequence continues at coordinate 5,239,450 of NZ_CP168520.1, read as the reverse complement.
TGGCGGCGTTGGGATTGAGTGCGCTGACCCATCTGGACCTGCGCTCGCTGACGTTGGGCATGATGCCCGGCGGGATCGCCGAGATGAGTCTGACGGCGGAAACCCTGCAACTGTCGGTGCCGCTGGTGACCGCAATGCAGGTGATGCGGCTGCTGTTCGTGTTGTTTCTGGCGGAACCGTTGTTCAAATACTGGAACCGTAATCCCGAAGCCTGAGCCGGTTTTTGATCGTTCCCACGCTCTGCGTGGGAATGCAGCCCGGGACGCTCCGCGTCCCAAAGCGGACGCAGAGCGTCCATTGAGGCATTCCCACGCGGACGGTTCGACGCCTCGACGTGGGAACGAAATTAGCCGCCAGCCCCTGAGCATCAGACCACCGACGGCAGGCGCCACTCGATCGGCGCTTCGCCATTCTGCTCCAGGAATTTATTGGTGCGGCTGAAATGCCCGCAACCAAGGAAACCGCGATAAGCCGACAGCGGCGACGGGTGCACCGAGGTCAGTACCAGATGTTTGGTGGCATCGATCAGCTTCTGCTTGCTCTGCGCATGGGCGCCCCAGAGCATGAACACCAGATGCGGCTGTTTCTGGCTGACCACTTCAATGATCCGATCCGTGAAGAACTGCCAGCCCTTGTCCTTGTGCGCATTGGCGTTGGCCCGCTCGACGGTCATGGTGGTGTTGAGCATCAGCACACCCTGATCGGCCCAGCTCTGCAGATAGCCGTGATTGGGGATGTCGATGTTCAGGTCGCGCTTCAACTCTTTATAGATGTTGACCAGCGATGGCGGCGCCGGCACGCCCGGTTGCACCGAAAAGCACAAGCCGTGGGCCTGGCCCGGGCCGTGGTACGGATCCTGGCCGAGGATGACCACTTTTACCTTGTCCAGCGGCGTCGAGTTCAACGCGTTGAAGATCATCGGTCCCGGCGGATAGATTTCCTTGCCGGCCGCCCGCTCCTGCTGCAGAAAAGTGCGCAACTCTGCCATGTAGGGCTGGTCGAATTCGGCACGCAGTGCCTCCTTCCAGCTCGGTTCGAGTTTGATACGGTCGTCAGCATTCATGGTCATACCCGGCAAAAACAATGGGGCGAACCCTAGGAAAGCCGACCACGCTTGTCAATTGATCTGACGCAGATCCGGCACTTTCCCACACAGCGATCATACTGATCGTTCAAATTCCCGATCGAGGTCACGATGAATCTGCACTTCGAAGAACTCACCGGCACCGACGGCGCGCGCATCGGCGTGGCCACGCTGGATGCCGAAAAGTCGCTCAATGCGCTGTCCCTGCCGATGATCCACGCCCTGAGCGACAGACTGAACGCGTGGGCCAAGGATCCGCAAATCGTCTGCGTGCTGCTGCGCGGCAACGGTGCCAAGGCGTTCTGCGCCGGCGGCGAAGTCCGCAGCCTGGTGGAAGCCTGCCGGGCCCATCCCGGTGAGGTGCCGCCGCTGGCCGCACAGTTTTTTAACGCTGAGTATCGGCTGGATTACAGCCTGCACACCTACCCGAAACCGTTGATCTGCTGGGGCCATGGTTATGTGCTCGGCGGCGGCATGGGCCTCTTGCAAGGCGCGAGCATCCGGATCGTCACGCCGAGCAGTCGTCTGGCAATGCCGGAAATCAGCATCGGCCTGTACCCGGATGTCGGCGCCAGTTGGTTTCTGTCGCGGCTGCCGGGCAAGCTCGGTTTGTTCCTTGGCTTGACCGGCGCGCACATGAACGGTCGCGATGCGATCGATCTGGACCTGGCCGACCGCTTCCTGCTCGACGAACAGCAGCAGGAACTGATCGACGGCCTGTTGCAGTTGAACTGGCAGGAACAGACCGCCATGCAGCTCAACAGCCTGCTCAAGGCGCTGCAGCAGGAAGCCGTGGCGCAGATGCCCGAGGCGCAATGGCTGCCGCGTCGGCAGCAGATCGATGAATGGCTGGATGTCAGCGACGTGACCTGCGCCTGGAAAGCCATCAGCCTGCATCGCGACAGCAGCGATCTGTTGATTGCCCGTGCCGCGAAAACCATGAGTGAAGGTTCGCCGCTTACCGCGCATCTGGTCTGGGAACAGATCATCCGCGCCCGCCACATGTCGCTGGCCGAAGTCTTTCAGATGGAATACACCCTGAGCCTCAATTGCTGCCGGCATCCGGAATTCAGCGAAGGTGTCCGGGCGCGACTGATCGACAAGGATCACAAACCGCACTGGCACTGGCCGGACATCGCCCGGGTGCCGGACGCGGTGGTCGAGGCGCACTTTCATAAGGTGTGGGAGGGGCGGCATCCGCTGGCGGATCTGTCGCAATACTAAAACCGATCATTGCCCGCGATGGCAGTCTCCTAAGCTCTGTCGCGGGAAGTTTGAGCCCGTTGCGAAACTATCTGCGATCAAACATTCAACTCGTAAAACGCGATTATTTCCTTCATTGCCCGCAACGCCTCCTCATCATTTCTCGGCAAGATGTCCTCTACGTCCCGTAACGGAGGTAGAGGGTGCAAAAGCTCAGCGAGTTGGTTCGCCGTGTAACTTTTAACAGCGCCCTCTTCTCCTTGAACGCTGATGAAGCTGATAGCGGCATCGTCTCCTGAAAAGTGTTCGGAGACACGTATCTTTGGAGACATGCCATAACTCACTACGATGACGAGATCATCCCGTTCACGGTGAAACTTGAGTTGATCAATCGACAGTCCGACCTCCGAAAAGTCTATACCGTCGGTTCCGCCACCGGCATTGACTACCAGATCTCGTCCGAGACCATCATATTTATAAACATCATTGCCCCCGCCACCGGACAAGGTGTCATTGCCCGGCCCACCGTAAAGCACGTCATCGCCTGAACCACCGCCGAGCAGATCATCTCCTTGCATCCCTCTTATTTCACCAGCGCCGCTGAGGGTGTCATTACCGCGACCGCCCACGAGCGGTAGAAAACGGTTGTCTCGAAAAGACTTAACCTGAGTAGCGTACTGAACGGTGATGCCATGATGATAAGTATCGGGGGCAATGCCTAAGCGGCTAACGACGTCTTTAAAATTGATGCTCAAGCCATCAGCAAACCTCACCCTTTCAATTCCGGAACCACTGAGATCGTTCGGATTGGGCAAAACGATTCGTACTTTTTGAGTTCCGCCCCATTCGATATCGAGTGTGGTGTACAGCATCTGGGCTCGAGGCGGTTGACGATGAGCGCCACGCAGTGGGGCCGGTGAGAGTTCAATATTTACCGTCTCAACCAACACAGCGCCCCAGGTTAGCTTCAACTTATCGGGTTTCGCCTCTTCCGGAAGAACGACTGTATCAACATCAAGCCCCGCAAACTCTTCATGCCACCCAGAGACTCCAACCTCGGGACGCAAAAAAACAGGGTTAAGCACGTCGGCAATAATGGTGGTTGCGCCATCATGCGCTTCAACTATGTAAGTGTCGGGACCGTTTTCGCCGTAAAGCCAATCTTCTCCCGGCCCACTGATCAAATAATCGGTTCCCGCAGAGCCGAGCAGCGTGTCGTTGCCTGCGCCAGCCGATAAAAATGCACCCGGGATCCTATCGTTCACTCCGCCGTACTCAAGCACTGAATCAGCATAGGTAACCACCAAGTCATCTCCTGCACCGCCATGAAAGAGATTTCCCACTTCGAGATTTACCCTGCCGCCAGCGTCATTACCATGAACAACTTTATGCTTGATCGTTTGGGTAGTAGAGCTCCAGCGAAACGCTTTACGAACAGTTTCATGATTTTCAAAACTGCCAGCGGGGTACACGTACCACCCCTTAATGGCGCCCGAGTGGTCTATATCTTCGACTACAGCATCACCCACGTTGAACGAGAACCCCGAATAACTGGAGCCAGACGGGTAATATTTTGGCTTTTGTTTCGGTAATTGCGCAGTTTCAGCTTTTACAAACTTGAACGTGGTTTTCGTTGCAGAAATTGATTGCCTTTCACTCACCACGGCGTCTGCGGCAATCGCCTTCATCCACTCAGGTGTATTGGAAAAGACTCCGGCTTCAACGTCCTCATGGATCAGTTCGGCGCTGATGGCATAGCCACTTTCGTCGGTAGCAATATGACTTCTAACCCAAACACCCTGATCGTTCAGTGCAAATCCTGATGCCTGCCGGGCCGCTGAGTGCTTTGCTTTCAGTTCCGAAAGAAAAAGGCTATCCCAGTCGATGTGACGACTGGTTTCACTACCTTCCCTCTCAGTAGAAGCGGCTAAGTCATCGGGCAGTGTCTGGACGACTGCTTCGCTCTCAATGTCCTGCATTTTTCCGGCATCGGGCACCGTAGCAATTGTCGCGGACGGATCTCTTACATCTACCGGTTGCACCGTTAATTTGATTACATCCTGGAAATTCAGGATCACGCCGTCGCTTAACCTGAACGTAGAACCTGCCCACTTTTCATGGTGAAGAATCAGAAGCGCGTCACCAATACCATTCGACAGCCGCAACGCCGTGCCCACATCAAGATTGACGATCTTGGCCTGCAAGTTCTCCGCAGAAAATCCATCACCAAAACTTACGACATTGTTGCCACCTGTATCGGTAACAACATCCAGTCCATCGCCTACTCCGAAGTAGAAAACATCGTTGCCCTGCATCCCTTCCAGATAATCGTTGCCGGCGCCACCCTCAAACACGTTATCGCCAGGGCCGCCGCGCAAATAATCGACTCCCTCCCCGCCAACCAGCGTGTCGTTTCCACCACTGCCCAGCAAAGTGTCGTTGCCTGAGCCGCCGTCAAGATAATCGGCGCCATGTTCTGCTTCGGATGTTAGCTCGTAGTCCCCCACCAAAAAGTCATCATCGGCACCGCCCAAGAGCGTATCGGCGCCCAAACCACCCCAGAGCGTATCGTTTCCTGAATTACCTTGAATGTGGTCATCGTTGGTTCCTCCCGCTTTCAAGTTGGGCTCATCGCCATCCAGAGCGTCGGCGCCTGATCCGCCTATCAGTGTGTCGGAGCCACCCAACCCACGGAGTTTGTCGTCACCCGCACCGCCATCGAGATAATCATCACCGTGGTAACGAATTGGGTGCTCATGGTAATCACCAACCAATTCGTCGTTACCGCTGCCACCGAAAAGTAAGTCATCTGCACCTCCGCCCCAGAGGGTATCGTCCCCCGCGCCGCCATCCAGAAAATCACTCCCGAAAAAATGCGCCGCATCACCCGAAATTCCTTGCAGTACGCTGTCATCTCCGCTCAGAACATCATTGCCAGCGCCACCGTACAGCACGTCGTTACCACCGTTGCCGGCTAGAGCGTCATCGCCATCGCCGCCCTGCAAAAAATCGTTGCCATGATGGATGCCGTGGAGACCGCCACCCCAATCGAGGTTGTCTCCAAACAATGTGTCATTGCCACTCCCGCCAGCCAGCGTGTCATTACCTCCCTCCCCGGCCAACGTGTCGTCTTCACCTCCGCCGTCAAGCAGATCATCTCCCCAGCCTCCATTGATAAAGTCCCGGCCCCCTTGGCCATAGAGAACGTCATTGCCTCCCTCCAAGGGTTGGTTCAAAGAGGAGTTCTCGAAGACGGTACGAAAGCTAGTGACTCCACCGGGGATTTGAACGTTGATCTGCTTGTATTCCCAATTTTGCTCATGTGCGCCCGTTGCTTCATCACCGGATAAATTGTCATCACCTGCTCCGCCAATCAGCGTGTCTTGACCATTGCCACCGAGCAGCACATCTCGCGAGGCAGTGCCCACAAGCAAATCATCACCCTGCCCACCATCCAGCCAGTCGCCGCGGCTGGCCTTTCCTTTTGTTGCATCGGCAAAGGCTTTTTCAAGAGACGACTGCTTGTCGCCGAACAAACGATCGTTGCCTTCTTTGCCGAACAATCGATCAGACCCGCCAAGACCAACGATCAGGTCGTCTTTCGGTGATCCGTAAAGCAAGTCGGCTTTGTTTCTCTGTTTAATATTGGGCAAAAGCTTGGCGTTACCCAACTCATCATAGGAAGGCTGATCCCCACGAACATTCGGGTCGGAATCTTTGACTTTCCAGTCGCCTTGAAGGACCAGATCGGGAGCGGGGAACGTCTGGCTCTGGTAATCAGGAAGATCAATGCCGAGCATCCCCGGCTTGAAGTTCTTTACGACGATGAGATCACTCAGTCCGTATTTAATGTTCAGCGTGTTTTCAGCCAGATCTTCAATGAGCGTCAAGCTGATGGCTCGATCTTCCGTAAGCCAGATATTGCTGAGCGGATCACTGCGTTCGAGAGGTGGGATCGGAAGTCCATTTATCAACAACCCGCCCCCAACGTCCGCATCAAAAATTTCGTCTATTCCATCTCCGGTGGAGAACTCATACCGATCGTTACCCGGCCCGCCAGTCAGGAAGTCGTTACCCTTGCCACCCACCAAAACATCATCACCGGCCATCCCGTGTAACGCGTCATTCCCATCGCCTCCCGTTAAATAGTCATTGCCGCGAGCCCCCTGGATAAAGTCGTTACCTGACAGTCCGCTCATGGAATCGTTGCCGCCACCGCCGTAAAGATGATCGGTATTCGTTCCGCCACCAAATGATCGACCGCCGTCATCACCAAACATGACCAGAGGGTTTGAGACGCCTGTGGTCATCGGGGCCTGTTTGCCCGAAGCCAAATCCGAATAGGAAAAGGTCTGGACAGTATTTCGACCGAACGATCCATTGGTTCGGGCAATCAGCCGGGCCAGCATTTCCGAGCGATCAGCAAGCCACTGCTCAGTGATGAAACCCTCCCCCGTTTCGGGATCGTAAAGCTCCAGTTCGCGTCCGGAAAAACCGTCGGCCCGCTCAATCACGATTTCGCTTAGTTGCTTGAGGGAATTGCGTAACGCGGCGCCGATTGGCGTTGCCTGACTGGCCAACGTTGCCCAGTCCTTGGCACTGCCATACTCGCCAATGGTTCTGGTAACGATGCTTTGCGATTGAGACGGAGAAAGTGCGGAGAAAAATGTGTAGGCATTGGAGGCGAAGGTTTCGTCGGTGGTAGGCGTGGCGGCCGAGTTTCCGTCGTAGGTTCGCCTGAGCATGTCAAAGAAATCATTCAGGTTATATCGCAATATCAGGCTGACAATAGGTGAGATGGGCGTACCTTTCACCACATGCTGAATCAGCGGATTGATGTTGCCACTGGCAAGAGCGATGTTTATCTGTTCGGGCAGGACTGAAAACAGGCTTTCAACCATATTCGACCCGAAGTTTTTAATCACTGCCTGCAATGCAACACTGTATGAGTCCACGGCAAACAGAATATTCTTTAGATCGTCCAGCCTATTGAACTTGGCGAGGTCATGATTACCTTTGATGTGGGAGTCCGGATCACCCGCGGAGATCAACCTCCAAGTTTCATATGGTTTTTCTCCACCCAACAGGCTGAAGCCGATTGTTCCAGACCATCCGGCGTTATGACGGGTCGCTGTATCAACGTTGCCAATATCATCACGAAATAGTACTTCACCAATCGCGCTCGCATCGATTTCTGCAATTTGGCTTATGGAGGGCACAGTCCATGGAGCCAAATCATGTTCAACGGAGCCTTTTATCAACGTATTCATGAGATTGACAGCCACCTGATTAGATGACTCTTGCATCTTCGAATCGCTGATTTTTTTATTTAACCTCAATTCCCCCTGCCGCAGGGTGTAGGCTCGGATCAACGCAGAGTAAGCGCCCACCCCGCCATTTGCATCAATTGCTACATCGAGCCAGAGTTTGGCATCTTTAAAAATTCCCATTACGTTCTCATCGAACGCAGAACCGTCTAAAAATTTCTCACCCAAAATATTCGACAATGTGCGATAAAGTACAGCACAGCTTCGCCCCTCCACTGCCATCGCAATATACTTTTCCTCCTCGACATTGAATTTCATTCCCTCACAAATATTTGCAGCCTGCAAAATTTCCGACTTTTCCAAATCACTGAATATATAGCTCATATTCACTTCCCTGTAATAATTGAATGTGAAAGATAGTCGCTGACAGCCTTAAGCGCTTCTGGAGCACCCCGCAAGCCCTCGGTACCCAAATGTATGCGAGCATCCCCACCTGCAAAGTCGAAATGGTGCAACTCGACCGTACAATACGTACGTAAACTCCCAAACTCCAAATTCTCCAACTGCTCCTTATTCATTTTCAAAAGATATGCTTTACTCAAACCACTGGCCGAAGCTTTAGATTCTGGCGAATTCAAACCATTACAATTTATCCTCCGTGGCGTTCCATCACGCCGGCGCCAGTCCTGCATAACAAAAGTTACAACAGAGAATTCATTTTTGATACTGGGTGGTGGCGCGGTAAGCCAAAGTTCAAGGCCTGGATAGTTCTTCAGTTTTACAACCAGATCATCCGGCCAATCCACATGCCGTCCGCCCATATTATGCGGCTCCGTGGTATCCCTTCTGGTGTAAAGTCTGGCGGAAACATTGTAATACGTCCAACTAATGGGTGGTTCTACCCCGTGAGCTTCATATTCCGGAAACAGTTCTTTTCCCGTCCACCAGAATGACCCTGAAAGAAGATCGGCAATACAGGAGCCGTCGCTCCTTAATGTCGATCCAAAATGGAATCCGGGAATCTTTGTCCGGTCCAGCAGGCTGCCGCCAAGTATCGGGACCTGCTCCATACCCGCCAGCTTCCTGCTGCACGCCCCTTGTTTCTTCTGATAAATCTCGCGCGCTACTGCGGCCTCCTCCCATCGAATACAGAAATCAACGACCCAATAACAGATCGCTAGTAACACTCCATATTTAATTCCCCTTCTGCACTGGCGAAAAACTTCCTTGCGAGACATCTTAAGCATTTCAAATCTCCATTTTAAAATGACCAATCACATCACTTGAAACAACTCACCTCATCAACTCCTTAAACACTCCAAAGTAACCGCTTACTCCTTTAACCACATCGAATTCGCTTGCCTTCAACCTCGCCGCATCCTTCATAGACTCAAAACCAGCGAAAGACGTTAAAACCCTGCACACTGCCGTGGCGATTTCTTCAGCGTCAAAAAAATCAACAAGTATCCCGCTGATTCCATCTTCGATAACTTCCTGCACGGGAGCGGTATTTGAACCTACGACAACACAGCCAGATGCCATTGCTTCCAACAGAGACCAAGACAAAACAAACGGATATGTCAAATACACGTGAGCCTTTGAAAGACTCAGAACCGACCTGTATGTTTGATAAGGCAACTTCCCAACAAAGTGAACATTGGAAATATCAACATCCACCTCGGCGACCATCTTGCTTCGCCAGTTCGGGTATCCAATGGGCATCCGCCCATAACTGACATCATCCCCACCCACTACAATGACCTGCGCGCTCGGGCACTTTTCCTGAATATAGGGAATGGATCTCATAAAACTATGAAAGCCTCGGTAAGGTTCCAGGTTTCTGGCGACATAAGTCAAGATAGGCTGACCTGCTCTTATCACGCGCCCACTCGGCAGCGTTACAGATTCGACCTTTTCTGATTCGGCAAATTGAACAATGCCTTCGTGAATGACGCGGATTTTAGACTGATATGTATTAGGAAAAAGACCGCGCTGCCATTGTGTAGGTGCAATCCCGGCATCGCACTGCTCAACATTCAGGAGATGCATTGAATTCAAGACTCTAAGCCTTGAGAACGTATCCATCGCACAGGGAAACTCAGGATCGAAACCAGAGTCCGCCTCACGCGCTCGGTAATAGTACTCACAGAAATGAACTAGCGGCACATCGGGGTAAACATCTTTGACGAATAGCGATTCACCCCACCCAGGATGAGCGAGAACTACATCAGGCCGAAAGCCTGCCTGACTGATCCTCTTCAGTATTCGCTGAACTTGTTGCCCGTCCGAAACAGCCTCTTGATATCTATGTAAATAGTCGTGAGCGTCATTAGTCATCTTCCTTGATGGTCGGTATCGAAATAACTTTACCCCGGCAATACCTGGCGCTGTATCGCGTCCAATTGCAATGACGCCCAGACGCCTGCGCAATGCTTCCAACGCCACATGACGAAACTGACCGGGAAAATTCTGATGAATGATAAGAAGATTCATATCCGAGCAATATCCCGCGCTTATACACCTCCATGAAATTGAAGTTTTTCAACGTCAACATGTGCATACAAACGCTAACAAATGGTCAGAAATAAAACTGTAGGAGGGTTCCGAGAACCTCCTAGGAGATGGTGCAATCCACACCCACATAAAAAACAGGCACAAAAAAAGCGGCGCTCAATGCGCCGCTTTTTTGCGGGGGGTTACCAGCGGTTGCCGTGTCGGTTGTAATCGCCACGTCCACTGTGACGGTCGTAGTTGCCACGACCCCGGCGGTCATCCCAGCCACCGCGACGGTGGTCGTCCCAGCGTCCGCGATCATGACCGTGCCAGCGACGGTTCTCGTAGTAGCGCGGGGCCGGTTGGTAGTAACGAGGCGCCGAGTAATAGCGTGGAGCCGGTTGGTAATAGCGCGGTGCTGGCTGGTAGTAGCGCGGCGCCGAGTAGTACGTGCTGCCGCCGCTGTAATAAGTGCCACCGCTGTAATACGAAGGTGCCTGCGATGTGTAGACCTCTGAGCTGTAGTAGCCATCTCCGTAGGAATAAGGGACGCATCCGCCAAGGGAAAAAAGCATCACGGTAAACAGAAGAATTCGGCGATACATGGCGGCCTCCTGGACCGCGGGTAGCCACACCAGCGACGCTGGCAGGCGTCAGTCTTTCATTCGGCGACTGACGAAATATCTGACAGCGATTTCGGCATCCGGTGCGTTTCTGCAACAACTTGAAACAAGTGATTGATGAAACCTTGTTCATACAGAAACGCCGTCATTCAGCCGCTGATTAGTGGTGCCCACCGTGGTATCCGCCGCCGTGATAACCCCGTCCGTAGCCGCCGCGATAGCCATGGCCGCCGTAGTAATAGCGAGCGCCACCGTAGTAACGCGGACCGTAATATCCACCGTAGTAATAGGGCGAGTAATAGCCGGGATAGTAGTAGGGCGTGGAGTAAACATCGTAACCGCCGGCGTAGTAGTAACAGCCGGACAGCCCTAGACCGAGCACTGCTCCCAGCAGCACCCGACGCAGCAATTTTGAAATACGCATGGCGGCCTCCTGAAAGACCTGTGACAGCAGTCGGCACAGACCGGCTGACATCAGATTTGACTGGCTGACCGGCAGCGAGTGCCCAACCCTCTCGGGCATCGGATCAGCGGCAGCGGACGCTGCATGACGGTGCAACCGCGCACCAACACAAAGCACCCACAGGCGTTTGCCATCCGCCGCAACGTCACGAAAGCCCGTAACAGAGGGCCCGTCCCGACTTGGCACGCCTCTCGCTTTAACAAACCCGTGCAGGAGTCATCACAGGTTCGCGGCACCACAATTTGCAATGGCTGACTAGGGTTCCGGCTCGCATCTGCGAGTGGCTGGTCCGAGAGTTGGCGACCTCCAGTTGAGGTTACACGGCGGGACAAAAGCCCGGGAGACAAGCCACCGTTCGCGGTGCCGCGTTGCCTTCCTGTCCGCCCTCGATCAACTGGAGAAGCCACCATGTCCCGACTACGTTTGCCCGCCCTGCTCGCCGCCGCGTTCGCCGCGTTTATCAGCACTCAATCCCCCGCCGCGCAGAAAGACCACTTCAGTGTCTGCTGGACGATCTACGCCGGCTGGATGCCATGGGAATACGCCGGCAGCCAGGGCATCGTCGACAAATGGGCGAAGAAGTACGGGATCAAGATTGATGTCGTGCAACTCAACGATTACGTCGAGTCGATCAATCAATACACCGCCGGCCAGTTCGATGGCTGCACCATGACCAACATGGATGCCCTCACCATTCCGGCCGCCGGCGGCGTCGACAGCACCGCGCTGATCGTCAGCGATTTCTCCAACGGCAATGACGGCATCGTCCTCAAGGGCGACGGCAAGAAAGTCGCCGACCTCAAGGGCATGGACGTCAATCTGGTCGAGCTGTCGGTTTCCCACTACCTGCTGGCCCGCGCACTGGACTCGGTCGACCTGACCGAAAAAGACCTGAAAGTGGTCAACACCTCCGACGCCGACATTTCCGCCGCCTTCAACACCGAGCAGGTCAACGCCGTTACCACCTGGAACCCGATGCTCTCGGACATCAAGGCCAAACCCGGTGTGACCGAAGTTTTCAACTCCAGCCAGATCCCCGGCGAAATCATGGACATGATGGTGGTCAACAGCGCCACCCTCAAAGACAACCCGGCCCTGGGCAAGGCGCTGACCGGCGCGTGGTTCGAAGTGGTCGACTTGATGAACGCCAAAAATGCCGCCGGCAAAGCCGCACTTGAGCACATGGCCAAAGCTTCGGGCACCGATCTGGCCGGATTCCAGGCGCAACTGGACACCACCAAACTGTTCGCCACGCCGAAAGAAGCCCTGGCGTTCGCCACCAGCAAGCAACTGCCGGAAACCATGCGCAAAGTTGCCGAGTTCTCGTTCCAGCACGGTTTGCTCGGCGAAGGCGCGAAGGACACCAGCGCCGTCGGCATGACCTTCGCCAACGGCGTGACCAGCGGCGACACCGGCAACCTCAAGCTGCGTTTCGATCCGACCTACGTGCAGATGGCCGCTGACGCCAAGCTGTAAGCCACGGAGGATTTGGCCATGCGCCTGATCAATCGCCACCCGGATCGCCCGAGTCGCCTGTTGCTGGTGATCCTGCCGTTCGCCCTGGTGCTGTTCGCCTATTTTATGGGCTCGGCCGAACGCCTGGCGGACAATCCCAACGACAAGCTGCTGCCCAGTGCGGTGCAGATGACGGACGCGGTGAAACGCCTGGCCTTCAACGCCGACAGCCGCACCGGTGAATACCTGCTCTGGCAAGACACCGCGTCGAGCCTGCGACGCCTGGCCATCGGGCTCGGCATCGCGGCACTGGCCGGGTTATGCCTGGGCATGGCCGCCGGCACCCTGCCGCTGTTCGGCGCACCGTTGTCGCCATTGCTGACGGTGCTGTCGATGGTGCCACCGCTGGCGATTCTGCCGATTCTGTTCATCGTCTTCGGCCTCGGCGAGCTGTCGAAAGTGATGCTGATCGTGATCGGAATTACCCCGGCCCTCGCCCGTGATCTGGAACAGCGCGCCCGGGACATCCCCGTCGAACTGCTGATCAAGGCCCAGACCCTCGGCGCCTCGACCTGGACATTGATGCTGCGTGTGGTGCTGCCGCAACTGTTGCCGCGTCTGCTGATCTCGCTGCGGCTGATGCTCGGTTCGGCGTGGCTGTTCCTGATCGCCGCCGAAGCCATCGCCTCCACCGACGGTCTGGGCTACCGGATTTTCCTCGTGCGCCGTTACCTGGCGATGGACGTGATCCTGCCGTACGTGGTCTGGATCACCCTGCTCGCCTGGCTGATGGATTGGGGCCTCAAATACCTGACCCGTCGGGCATTTCCCTGGTATGAGGGGGCCGCCAAATGAGCTTCATCACGGTGAAAAACGTCTGGCAGCAATACGCCGACCAAGTGGTGCTCGAAGGCTTGAACCTCAACGTCAATGAGGGCGAGTTCTGCACGCTGGTGGGTGCTTCGGGCTGCGGCAAGTCGACCTTCCTGCGCCTGCTGCTCGGTCAGGAAACCGCCAGTCGCGGCGAGATTCTGCTCGACGGCCAGCCACTGGCGCGCGAGCCGGATGCCAGCCGTGGCGTGGTGTTCCAGCGCTACTCGGTGTTCCCGCATCTGAGTGTGCTGGACAACGTCGCCCTCGGCCTCGAACTGCCCCGGGCGCCACTGCTCGGTCGTCTGTTCGGCAGCGCCAAACGGGACGCCCGCGAACAAGCCTCGGCGCTGCTGCACAAAGTCGGCCTCGGCCATGCGCTGGACAAGTACCCGGCGCAACTGTCCGGCGGCATGCAACAGCGGCTGGCGATCGCCCAGGCGCTGATCATGAAACCGCGGGTTTTGCTGCTCGACGAACCGTTCGGCGCGCTCGATCCGGGCATTCGCAAGGACATGCACGCGCTGCTGCTGGAGCTGTGGCGCGAAACGCAACTGACCGTGTTCATGGTCACCCACGACCTGTCCGAAGGCTTCAGCCTCGGCACTCGCCTGCTGGTGTTCGACAAGGTCCGCCTCGACCCGCACGCCCCCGGCGCCTATGGCGCCCGCATCACCTACGACATCCCTTTGAACAGCGACCGCCGCGCCCAACGCGCCGCCGTCGACGCCCTGCCCGCCGCGTTGGCCGGCACGCTTCGTATTGCCTGAGAGGACTGCTCCCATGACTGATTCGACCCAACTGTTTCCACCCTTCGCCGAAGAAACCCTGCCCGGTGGCGGTCACCGTTCCTTCGTCCTTAAACGCGGCCAGTTGCTGCGCCTGACCGACCTGCGCGGCGGTGCCAACGTCAGCCTGACCCTGCTCAACGCCAACGAGAAAACCGAGCGCCTGAACCTGCCCGACAGCCTCAAGTGCCAACACACCGCCAAGCTCACCACCGGCCATTGCCTGTACTCGGACATGGGTCGGGTGCTGGCGGCAATCACCGCCGACACCTGCGGCTGGAGCGACAGCCTCGGCGGTGTGCTGTGCGCTGAAGAGGTCGCGGAAAAATACGGCCAGGGCCGCTATCAGGAACTGCGCAACGGCTTCTTTCGCAACGGCACCGACAACCTGCTGGTGGAACTGGGCAAGTGGGGCCTGGGCCTGTCCGACCTGCTGATGACCCTCAACCTGTTCAGCCGGGTCAACGTCGATGAAGCCGGGCGCTTCCATTTCGTCGAAGGCCATTCGAAGGCCGGCGATTACATCGAGCTGTATGCACCGATGGACACCCTCGTCGTCCTCACTGCCCTGCAACACCCGATGGACCCGTCGCCCGACTACGCGCCAAAACCACTGAAGCTGAGCTGGATGAACGCCGACGCCAGCGTCGCCGAGCACTGCCGTACCTCGCGCCCGGAGAACGAGCGCGGCTTTATCAACACCGACCGTTTGTTCGCCTGAGGATCATCGCCATGTCAGTTGCTATCGCCACTTCGCAAAAACAACCCGACGCTGCGGTGTACCGCGCCACCATCCCGGCCGGCGAACCCTGGCTGATGGAGGTCAAGGCCGGCCAGACCCTGCGCATCCTCGACCTTGAGGGCAACCAGGCGGTCGATACGCTGTTCTACAGCCTCGCCAATCCCCGCGAGCGCTACGACGTGCAACGCACTTTGCGCCGGCAGAACAGCGTGTACCTGAGTACCGGCAGCGTTTTGTATTCCAACCTTGGCAAACCGATGCTGACCATCATCGCCGACACCTGCGGCCGCCACGACACCCTCGGCGGCGCCTGCGCGCAAGAGAGCAACACCGTGCGTTACGCCCTGGAAAAACGCTACATGCACAGCTGCCGCGATAACTACCTGCGTGCCTGCGTCCACGACGGGCGCCTGGGCAAAGGTGACATCGGGCCGAACATCAATTTCTTCATGAACGTGCCGGTGACTGCCGAGGGCGGCCTGACCTTCGAAGACGGGATTTCCGCCCCCGGCAAATACGTCGACCTGCGCGCGGAGATGGACGTGATCGTGCTGATCTCCAACTGCCCGCAATTGAACAACCCGTGCAACGCCTACAACCCGACGCCTGCGGAGCTGCTGGTATGGAACTGACATTCGCCCGTCTGCGCCGTTGGCTTTTCGCCCTGTGCCAGGCGCGCTCGGGCCAGTGCCTGAAAAAGTGAAGTGATTTCGCCGTCGGGGACGACCCTGGCGCCTGAACAAAAACGGCGGGACGGCCCGCCTCCCAGTCGAGCCCGCACCCAGCGCGGACTCCGGGGGTTTCTCCATGTTCGAAAAAGTCCTGATTGCCAACCGTGGCGCGATTGCCTGCCGCATTCTGCGCACCTTGCGTGAACTGCACGTCGAAGGCGTCGCGGTGTACTCCGAAGCCGATGCCGCCAGCCTGCACATCCTGCAAGCGGACGAAGCCCACAGCCTCGGTGAAGGCGCAGCGGCCGGCACCTATCTGGCCGTCGAAAAGATCCTCGCCATCGCCAAAGCCACTGGTGCCACAGCGATCCATCCCGGCTACGGCTTCCTCTCGGAAAACGCCGCATTCGCCGAAGCCTGCGCCAACCAGGGCATTGCCTTCATCGGCCCGACTCCGCAACAGCTGCGGGTGTTTGGCCTCAAGCACACCGCCCGCGCGCTGGCCAAACAGCACGGCGTGCCGATGCTCGAAGGCACCGAACTGCTCGACAGCCTCGACGCCGCGCTGATTGCCGGCGCAGAGGTCGGTTATCCGGTGATGCTCAAAAGCACCGCTGGCGGTGGCGGCATCGGCATGCGCGTGTGCCGCAACGCCAGCGAACTGAGCGAGTCGTTCGAGGCGGTGAAGCGTCTCGGCCAGAACAATTTCAGCGACGCCGGGGTGTTCATCGAGAAGTACATCCAGCGTGCGCGGCATCTGGAAGTCCAGGTGTTCGGTGATGGCCACGGCGAGGTGATCGCCCTCGGTGTGCGCGACTGCTCGGTGCAGCGGCGCAACCAGAAAGTCCTCGAGGAAACCCCGGCACCGAACCTGCCCGACGGCATGGCGGATGAGTTGTGCGCGGCGGCGATCAAACTGGCCAAAGCGGTGAATTACCGCAGCGCCGGCACCGTCGAATTCGTTTTCGACAGCGATGCGCAGCGCTTCTATTTTCTGGAAGTGAACACCCGGTTGCAGGTCGAACACGGCGTCACCGAACAGGTGTGGGGCGTTGATCTGGTGCGCTGGATGGTCGAGTTGGCGGCCGGTGACTTGCCGCCGCTGGCCGAGTTATTTGAAGGCCTGAAACCGCAAGGCCACGCGATTCAGGCACGGCTGTATGCGGAGGATCCGGGGCGAGATTTCCAGCCGAGTCCGGGGCTGTTGACCGCTGTGGAGTTTCCTGCGGCCAACGGCATTCAACTGCGCATCGACACCTGGGTCGAGGCCGGTTGCGAGATCCCGCCCTACTTCGATCCGATGATCGCCAAAGTCATCAGCTGGGCGCCGACCCGCGAACAGGCCCGCGCCGATCTGCATCAGGCCCTCGGCGACAGCCTGCTGTACGGCGTGGAAACCAACCGCGACTACTTGCGGCAGATTCTGCTCGATACGCCGTTTGCCAGCGGTCAGCCCTGGACCCGTTGCCTGGAAGGTCTGGTGTACCAGGCCAACACCTTTGAAGTGCTGAGCGCCGGCACCCAGACCAGCGTCCAGGACTACCCCGGTCGCCTCGGTTACTGGGCGGTCGGCGTGCCACCCTCGGGGCCGATGGACAGCCGCGCGTTGCGTCTGGGCAATCGCTTGCTGGGCAATGACGAAGGCGCGGCGGCACTGGAAATCACCATGAACGGGCCGCTGCTGCGCTTCAATTGCGACGCGGTGGTGGCGGTGACGGGGGCGCCGCTGACGCTGGCCCTCGACGGCGAAGCGGTGCCGATGAACACCGTGCTGTTGATCGAAGCAGGCAGCCAGTTACATCTCGGCGGTTTGCTCGACGCTGGCGCCCGCAGCTACCTGTGCCTGCGCGGCGGCCTGCAGGTGCCGGATTATCTGGGCAGCAAAAGCACCTTCACCCTCGGTCAGTTCGGCGGTCATGGCGGGCGCGCTCTGCGCGCCGGGGACGTGTTGCACCTGGCCCCACTGAGCGACCGCAGCGTCGGGCAGACCCTGGCCCCGCATCACGTCAGCGAATTGCCCGCCGTGCGCCGGATCCGGGTGATCTACGGCCCCCACGGCGCGCCGGAATATTTCACCGAACACTACATCGACACGTTCTTCGCCACGCAATGGGAAGTGCATTTCAACTCCAGCCGCACCGGCGTGCGCCTGATCGGGCCGAAACCAGAGTGGGTGCGCGCCGACGGCGGTGAAGCCGGGCTGCATCCATCGAACATTCACGACAACCCCTATGCCATCGGTGCGGTGGACTTCACCGGCGACATGCCAGTGATCCTCGGTCCGGACGGCCCGAGCCTTGGCGGTTTCGTGTGCCCGGTGACCGTGATCGAAGCGGATCTCTGGCAGCTCGGGCAACTGAAGGCCGGGGACAAGGTGCAGTTTGAGCCGGTCGATCTCAAGACTGCCCGCGATCTCGCCCTGAAATGGGATGCCTCCGGGAGCTGGCCTGCCAGCGATGAAGTTGACGCGGTGTCTGCTCGGGCCCCATCGCTGGCAAGCCAGCTCCCACATGGCTTGGTTTCGCCTGTGGTTCTGGAGTTGGGTCAGGACGACAAGCGGCTGGTCGGGCGTGTATCCGGCGATACCCATCTGCTGCTGGAAATCGGCGCGCCGGAACTGGATCTGGTCCTGCGCTTTCGCGCCCATGCCCTGATGCAGGCGCTGGAAGGCAAAAACCTGCACGGCGTGATCGACCTGACACCGGGCATTCGTTCGCTGCAGATCCACTACCAGCCCGAACAATTGCCGCTGGCCGATCTGCTCGGCATCGTCGCCGGTGAATGGGATGCGGTGTGCGCCGCCCAGGACTTGCAAGTACCGTCGCGCATCGTCCATCTGCCGCTGTCCTGGGACGATCCGGCCTGCCAGTTGGCGATTGAGAAATACATGACCACCGTGCGCAAGGACGCGCCGTGGTGCCCGAGCAACCTGGAGTTCATTCGCCGCATCAACGACCTGCCCAACCTCGACGAGGTGCAACGCACGGTGTTCGACGCGAGCTATCTGGTGATGGGCCTCGGCGACGTCTACCTCGGTGCGCCGGTCGCCACGCCGCTCGACCCGCGCCATCGGCTGGTGACCACCAAGTACAACCCGGCACGCACCTGGACCGCCGAGAACTCGGTGGGCATCGGCGGCGCCTACATGTGCGTGTACGGCATGGAAGGGCCCGGCGGTTACCAGTTCGTCGGGCGCACCTTGCAGATGTGGAACCGCTATCGCGAAGTCGCCGCGTTCGACGGCAAACCGTGGCTGCTGCGCTTCTTCGACCAGATCCGCTTCTACCCGGTCAGCGCCGAAGAACTGCTGCGCATCCGCCGCGACTTTCCCCTCGGGCGCTTCGATCTCGACATCGAACATAGCCAGCTCAACCTCGCCGACTACCAGGCCTTTTTGCAACGCGAAGCCGAGAGCATCGACGCTTTCCGGATGCAGCAACAGGGCGCCTTCCAGGCGGAGCGCGAACGTTGGATCGCCAGTGGCCAGGCGCACTTCGACAGCGAAGAAGCCGTGCCGGACAGCAGCGAAGACACACCGCTGACCAGCGGCCAGCAAAGTATCGACAGCCACATTGCCGGCAACCTCTGGCAGGTGCAGGTCGAGGTCGGCAGCCGCGTGGCGGCCGGTGATGTGCTGGTGATTCTGGAGTCGATGAAGATGGAAATCCCCGTGCTCGCGCCCATGGCCGGGGTGGTGCAGGACATTCGCGTGCAGCCGGGATCGGCGGTGCGTGCCGGACAACGGGTCGTGGTGCTGGAACTCGACTGAAACCATTTGCCAAAGGATCAACCCATGAATCTGCAACTCGATGCCCTGCGCCAGGCCTACCGCAATGGCGACACCACACCGCGGCAATTGCTGCTGGCGCTGCGGGACAAAGCGGCGGCGCTGAACCCGGACTACCACCTGTTCATCCACTTGCTCAGCGTCGAAGAACTGGAACCGTATCTGGCCGCCCTCGACGGTCGCGACCTCGACAGCCTGCCGTTGTATGGCGTGCCGTTCGCGATCAAGGACAACATCGACCTCGCCGGCATTCCCACCACCGCCGCGTGCCCGGCGTTCGCCTATGTGCCGGAGCGTTCGGCGACCATCGTCGAGCAACTGCTGGCGCTGGGGGCGATCCCGCTGGGCAAGACCAACCTAGACCAGTTCGCCACCGGCCTCAACGGCAGCCGTTCGCCCTATGGCGCTTGCCCGAACAGCGTGTTGCCGGAGTATCCGTCGGGCGGCTCCAGCGCCGGTTCGTCACTGGCCGTGGCGCTCGGTGTAGCCAGTTTCGCGTTGGGCACCGACACCGCCGGCT
Organism: Pseudomonas sp. Pseusp21; assembly: GCF_059492145.1. Taxonomy (NCBI): domain Bacteria; kingdom Pseudomonadati; phylum Pseudomonadota; class Gammaproteobacteria; order Pseudomonadales; family Pseudomonadaceae; genus Pseudomonas; species Pseudomonas sp. Pseusp21. Next base: position 5,219,484 of record NZ_CP168520.1, on the reverse strand, counting down.
CCGGCCGGGTGCCGGCGGCGTTGAACAATCTGGTTGGACTGAAGGCCAGCAAAGGCCTGATCTCCACCGCCGGCGTGCTGCCGGCCTGTCGCACGCTGGACTGCGTCACCACGTTCACCGCAACGGCGCGGGAAGCCAGTCAGCTACTGGCGCTGACCGCGCGCCTCGATCCACGGGACGAATACAGCCGCAGCAATCCGTCATGGAACGACGGCACCGCGTTCGGCGTGCCACGGCCGTTCCGCTTCGGTGTACCACGTGCGCAAGACCTGGATTTTTTCGGCTGTGAGGAAGGCCCGCGGCTGTTCGGCGATGCCATCGACCGTCTGAAAGCTCTGGGCGGTGAAGCGGTCGAGCTGGACTTGTCGCCGTTCCTCGAAGCGGCGCGGTTGCTCTATGAAGGGCCGTGGGTGGCCGAGCGCTACAGCGTGGCCGGCGAGTTGATGGAAGAAAATCCCGCAGCGGTGCTGCCGGTGATCCGCGCGGTGCTGGCCAAAGCACCGGCCGTCAGCGGCGTGCAGACGTTCCGTGCGCAATACCGCCTGCAAGCGCTGAAAGCCGTTTGCGATAAAGCGCTGGAAGGACTCGACTGCGTGCTCACGCCCACTATCGGTCGTCCGGTGACGCTGGCGGAACTCGACGCCGAACCGGTGCTGCGCAATTCCGAACTGGGCTACTACACCAACTTCATGAACCTGCTCGATTACGCCGCCGTCGCCGTGCCCAGCGGTTTCATGGCCAACGGGCTGCCGTGGGGTGTGACGCTGTTTGGCCGGGCGTTCACCGATCAGTACTTGCTGGGTGTCGCCGATGCCCTGCAGCGCCAGCAGAATCCCGGGCTGCCGACGCCAACCAACCCGGCGCGCCATGACCGTGCACGATTGGTGGTCTGCGGTGCGCACCTGGACGGGCTGGCCCTGAACTGGCAACTGCGCCAGCGCGACGCACGCCTGATCGAGGCCACCTACAGCTCGAAGGACTACAAACTCTATGCCCTGGCCGGTGGCCCGCCGTTGCGCCCCGGCATGCTGCGCGTGGCCGACGGTGGCGTGGCCATCGAGGTGGAAGTCTGGGAATTGCCGAGCCGTGAGCTGGGCTCGTTCCTGACCGGCATCCCGGCGCCGCTGGGCCTGGGCAAGGTGCAACTGGCGGATGGCCGCTGGGAGAGCGGTTTCATCTGCGAACCCTACGGCCTGGAAGGTGCAATCGATATCAGCCACTTGGGTGAGTGGCGCGCGTATCTGCAAACCGGAAACTGATTCGAAAACCGGCCTCCTTTCGTTCCGGGAGGGGGCTGGATGAGCGAGCCATTCTCCAGACACCCCTGCCCGGCTGATCCCCCCGCATTTCAGGCACAAATCCCGCAGTCTTTTCCCCGCCGTGCCACTAGAATGCTGCCCATCGGGTCACTGTCAACGGAATTGCCAATGCCGCTCAGATCTGCGTTTCACTCCCAACGTTCGCTGGTACTGACCCTGATCGCCCTGCTCGGCGCAGGTTTCCTCGCCACCTCGCTGCTCAGCTACTACGCCTCACGGGCGTCGATCCGCGACAACATCGTCAACACCGAACTGCCGCTGACATCCGACACGGTGTACTCGGAAATCCAGAAAGACCTCGTCAGACCGATCCTGATTTCCTCGATGATGTCCCGCGACACCTTCATGCGCGACTGGGTGGTGAACGGCGAGAAGGACAGCGACCAGATGACCCGCTACCTCGACGAGGTCATGACCCACTACGGCGCCTACACCGCGTTCTTCGTGTCCAACAGCACCCACACTTACTACCACGCCAAGGGCGTGCTCAAGCAGGTGAAAATCGACGAGCCGCGCGACGCCTGGTACTTCCGCGTGCGCGACATGAAGGATCCGTACGAGATCAACGTCGACCCGGACCTGGCCAACAAAGACAACATGACCTTCTTCATCAACTACAAGGTCTACGACTACAACGATCGCTTCATAGGCGCCGCTGGCGTGGGGCTGACGGTGGATGCGGTGATCAAGCTGATCGACAAGTACCAGCAGCGCTATCAACGCAGTGTGTACTTCGTCGACACCTTCGGCCGACTGGTGCTGACCGGCGCCGAGGGCGGGCCGGAAGGGGCGCGGGTCGGGAAAAGCCTGACCGACCTCGACAGCATGAAAAGCCTGGTCAGCCAGTTGCCCAAACCCCACAGCGGCAGCTATGAATATTCCACCCACGGCCAGGGGCATTTCCTCAACGTGCGGTTCATTCCGGAGCTGAACTGGTACCTGTTTGTCGACAAACGCGAAGACGGCGCGCTGAGCGAAATCCGCCAGTCGCTGTACCTCAACCTGCTGATCTGCCTGCTGGTGACGTTGATCGTGCTGGCCCTGGTCAACCGCTTGATCCGCCGCTATCAGGAAAAGATCCACGCCCAGGCCACCCTCGACAGCCTCACCGAACTGCCCAACCGCCGCGGCTTCGACCTGCTCGCCGCGCAAGCTTTAACTGAGGCCCATCGAGAGCCGAAACCGCTGACCGCGCTGCTGCTGGATCTGGACCACTTCAAGGTTTTGAACGACACCTACGGGCACATGGCCGGCGATCAGGTGCTGATCGGTTTCGCCCGGGACCTGCAAAGTTGTCTGCGGCATTCCGACATTGTCTGCCGTTGGGGCGGTGAGGAATTTATCGTGCTGCTGAAGGACACCGACGGCGAGACCGGTCAGAAGATTGCCGAGAAGATCCGCCAGCACGTCGAACAGCATGAATATGCCTACAACGGTCACACCCTGAATCTGACCGTCAGCATCGGCGCCACCACCCTGCAACCGGATGACACCTTGCACAGCCTGCTGTCCCGGGCCGATCATGCGATGTACCGGGCCAAACAGACCGGCCGTAACCGCACCTGCGTGGAAATGCCTCACTCGACCTATGCCTGACGCCAAGAAGACACCTGACCTCTGCCCGGCCTGCGGCGCCCGCAACGACTGCACCCTGGCCGACCCGCGCACCGCCGACCGCGCCTGCTGGTGCTACGGCGTTTCCATCGATCCGGCAGTGCTCGAAGCCCTGCCGGCGGAACTGCGTGACAAGTCCTGCCTGTGCCCACGCTGCGCTCAGGTCGAGGCGCAACTGCAAGCGGCCAGGCCGTCGATCCCGTAAGATGCGCGGCCCGCTTCCTGCCGATTCCTGATCATGCGCGTCGACCGTTTCCTGAGTAACCTGCCCCGCTACAACCGCAAGCAGGTTCGCCTGTTGCTGGTGGAAAAGCGCGTGCGCATTGACGGAAAAGTCGTCAGCGATCCCCACAGCGAAGTCCTTGAGTTCAGCCGCGTGGAGGTCGACGACGAAGTGCTGCAACCCGGCAAACCGGCGCGCTACTTCATGCTGTACAAACCGCAGGGCTGCGTCAGCGCCACCCGCGATCCCGAGCATCCGACCGTGCTCGACCTGATCCACGAGCCGGACAAAGACGACCTGCACATCGCCGGGCGTCTGGATTTCAACACCACCGGGCTGATGCTGATCACCAACGACGGCAGCTGGTCGCGGCGCCTGACCCAGCCACAGACCAAACTGCCGAAGGTCTATTACGTCGAGACCGAACAGGAGATCGGCCCGGAATATGCGATCAAGTTCGCCGAGGGGATCTACTTCGCCTTTGAGGACCTGACCACCCAACCGGCGCAGCTGCAAGTGCTCGGCCCGCGAACCGCGCGGTTGAGCATCGTCGAAGGTCGTTACCATCAGGTGAAGCGCATGTTCGGCCACTTCAATAACAAAGTGCTGCGCCTGCACCGCGAATCCATGGGCCCGCTGGCGCTGGACAACGCGCTAAAACCGGGCGAGTACCGCGCTTTGCGCACCGAAGAGATTCATTTGTTCTAAGCAGCCGACCGCTCAGCAGAAGTTGTCGAACAATTTACCAACGGCACTTGCGCGATCCGGATCCCCCTGCTTGAATCAGGTCGTCGGCCAAATTGTGACCGATGAGTCACACATAACATCCAAGAAACTTTTTGTCGGTAGACAGCCCATCAGGGCTGCGCCTCAGCCGACAGACTGCCCGCCAATAACAACACCCGTCGACCTGCCGTACCGGATCGACATGGGCCACAAAATTCCAGGCATATGCCTACCTGTCACAAAGCTCGTGCAATCTCATTTGCGCGCATACCCGCTTGCTTGCCAGGAGTCTTATGACATGAGGCCAGAAATCGCTGTGCTGGATATACAGGGTCAGTATCGGGTTTACACGGAGTTCTATCGCGCAGACGCCGCAGAAAAGACCATCATCCTGGTCAACGGCTCGATGGCCACGACTGCGTCGTTTGCACAAACCGTGAAAAATCTGCACCCGCAATTCAACGTGGTCTGCTACGACCAGCCCTACGCGGGCAAGTCGAAAGTCCACAACCGCCACGAGAAACATCTGACGAAAGAAGTCGAAGGTCTGATCCTGCTGGAGCTGATCGATCACTTCGCGGCCGAACACGTGCTGTCGTTCTCCTGGGGCGGCGCTGCGACCATGGTCGCCCTCGCGCATCAGCCTCGGCGCATTGAAAAAGCCGTGATCAGCTCGTTCTCGCCAGTAATCAACGCGCACATGCTTGATTACCTCGAACGCGGCGTCGAATGCCTCGGCAAACGCGACGGCGACCGAGTCGGGCACCTCGTCAACGACACCATCGGCAAACACCTGCCGTCGCTGTTCAAGCGCTTCAACTATCGCCACGTCAGCAGCCTCGCTGAGCACGAATACGGGCAGATGCATTTCCACATCAACGACGTGCTGCACAGCGACCGTCAGTGCTATTTGAACGCGGCGAAGAAAATCAACGTACCGGTGCTGTTCCTGAACGGCGAATGGGACGAATACACCGCCGCCGAAGACGCCCGACTGTTCGGCAACCATGTCGCGCAGAGCACCTTCACTACCCTGCAGGCCACCGGGCACTTCCTCGACATGGAACACAAATCCGCCTGCCGGGACAGCCAGAACGCCCTGCTCGGTTTCCTGAAACCGGCGCAACAGGCCAGCCGGACGCGTTACCAGTTTGTCCAGGATCACCATGCATTGGCCATTTGAAACAGTGTCGTCGCGAGCAAGCCTGCGAGGCTGAGATTCAGCCGTCCTCCAGCCCGCAGCGCTTGCCCGCGATTGACCGATTTCGGCTCTGTTTCAAGACTTTCCGTAGTTGGCGTGCAAAGAAAACTTCAAATCCGTGGCCGAGTCTGGTACAAAGTCAGCCGCTCTGAGCGGGTGTCGTATAATGGCATTACTCCAGCTTCCCAAGCTGATAACGAGGGTTCGATTCCCTTCACCCGCTCCAATCGAATTTATGTCCTGCGTCGTGGTTTGACGGGGGATGCGGAAACAGAAAAACCGGCCTTGATGGCCGGTTTTTTTGTGTCCGGGATTTGGTACCGAGCAGCCAGCTTTGAACCATTCAGAAACAACACGTTGATTGAATTCCCTCCGTCTGCGCTTACGCTCCTGACAGTCAGTCACTCATGTCGTGAGCGCTCGTTATCGAAGCGTTCGGCCTCAAGGGAGAGATTCGGGGAGAGATCCGCATGCCTCCCCGGCTGCATCTCGTCCGGAGACGATCAAGGGTATGAGATTGAAATGGTTTCGATGGAGTGCTCAACGTAAAGCCAGGCTGGAGCGGTTTCACCACCAACAATTTAATTCTGCATTATTGTGGCTTATCAACATAAATTGCAGTTAACTCATATCAAAATGGAGTTAACTGATTTGACGCAATGAAGGTTAACTCTATAATTTTGGGTATTAACCGACCTTTATGCGACATAAGGCACACCATGCTGGAATTAAGCCTCAGCAAACCAAGCGAGATCGTCAAACGGCTCTGCCAACGCCTGCGCACAGAGCGGATAGCCCTGCAGATGACGCAAGCCGATGTGGCTGCTCGCGCCGGTGTCGGCACCAATACGGTGGCCAACCTTGAAGCCGGGCGGAATGTCAGTTTCGAAACCGTAGTCCGAGTGGCCATGGTTGTGGGGCGCGTCCAGGAAATCGAAGACCTGTTCTTGCCAAAACTGGACAGCCTGGACGACATCCTTCGTTACGAAGACAGCTCCAGGCGTCAGCGCATAAAAAGGAAATCAGGAAATGCTTGAACGAGTGGACGTCTACTACGATGGCTGGGGTGAACACTGGCGGTGGGGCACGCTCGTTTCCACGACGGCTATCACCGGTCGCCCACTGATCGTGTTCGAGTACAGCGACGAGGCAAAGAACAGAGGCCTGGAATTGTCGGCGTACAGACTTCCATTGGAAGGCCCCAAGTTACGGCGTGACTTTCCGATCCATCAATTGGGTTTGCCTGGACCGGTCTACGATGCGCTGCCGGATGGCTGGGGCATGCTGCTGATGGATCGCTTGTTCAAGCGGCGCGGCCTTAATTCCGCACGCATCGGCGCACTCGAGCGCCTCGCTTACATCGGCAACAATGCCATGGGCGCAATGTCGTTCGAGCCGGTGGCACCCGAGGCGCTGGAGCCGCAAGTTGAGGTCTCCATTGATCTGCTGGCTGCCGAGGTGCAGGAAGTCCTCAAGGGTGAGGGTGGCGAGTTCTTGCAACAGCTGTTGCTGGTGGGTGGATCTCCGCAGGGTGCCAGACCAAAAGCCTTGGTCTATCGCGATCCGCGAACAGGCACCTTTACCACCATAGCCAGATCAGGCTTCGAGGCCTGGCTGGTCAAGTTTCCCGCCCGGCAGGAGCATCCCGAGGTGTGTGCCATCGAAATGGTCTACGCCGAATGCTTGCGGATGTGTGGAATAAAGACACCTGACACTCAGTACTTCAGCCTGCCGAACGGGTTGGCAGCGTTTGCTACCAAACGCTTTGATCGCGAAGACGACTTACGCGTGCCTATGCAAAGTCTCGCAGCCTTCACGGCTGCCGATTTCCAGAATGCCGGAGCGCTGGACTACGTCAATTTCTTGCGTGCGACCCATCTCTGCACCAATGACGTACGAGAGAAAGCGCTCGCGTTTGAGCGTGTAGTCTTCAACGTCGCGTTCAACAATCGCGATGACCACCCGAAGAACTTCGCCTACATCATGTCGAAATCCGGCCAGTGGACGCTGGCCCCAGCCTACGATGTGACCTTCTGCGAGGGTCCCGGCGGATACCACCAGATGGACGTTATGGGCGAAGCATTGGAGATCGGCCGAAAAGCCATGCTCGCTCTTGCAGAGGAAGCAGAGGTTTCGGCTGAAACGGCCGACGACATCATCGCCCGGTTCTGCGAGGTGGCTGATCAGTTCGTGACGATGGCAGGAACGATGTACCCCGGCGTCATCACTCAGGACACGTTGCAGACCATCCAGAAACGAATCGATGAAAACGTCGAGCGGCTTCGCTGAGATTGCTCTGCCAAAGCGCCAAAAATGAAAAAACCGGTCGCTACGACCGGTTTTTTTATGCCTGCCAGAACAGCTGCAATTCAGTCCTTCACCTCAACATGATCCAACGCCTGATTCACCGCCAATTCACCCAGCATCACCAGTTGCGCAATGCCTATCGCGGTTCTGCGGTGGGTGGGGTCGAGGGTGGCGGCGAAGTTGTTGAGCATCTCGGATGCCGAGCCCAGTGATTCGCTGGCGTTGGCCAGCAGGGATTCGGTGTCGTAGGCCGGGTTGGCGAAGTACATCGGGTCGGGCTGGTTGTTTGTGCCCATGACATGGGCGCCGGGGCAGAGGTAGTGATCGAGGGCGCGGTTGGCGGCGTCGTGGAGTTTTCTGCAGTCGATCGAGACGTACGGGGATGTTGGGTCGGTTTCGACTTCGGGGGGATTCGGGGTTGGCTTCTTCATAATGGCTTCTTTCTAGTCGATAGGTGGAGCTGACCTACTCGGTTCCAATCGAAGAGGTGGCAGCTGTACGCGAGTTGGAACCCGGGCGAAAAAAGCCAAAAGCCCGACAGACTCGAAGTCTCTCGCGCACAGCCGCCATAACAGAGTGCACACCATGAAGGCGGGCAAGCATACGTCATGAAAGCTGCTTTTGCTTTTTTGGGAAGTCGCCGGGGTTCCAATCCCGATCGCCGATTCATCAGCGACCCTTACAGGCTAGAGTCCGCACTTCCGACGGACAACCTGAAAACCTTGTGGGAAGGTTCAGTAAACAGGGCCAACTCTTTAAACATCCCGTATCGAAAAACCGCGTTTACAGATCCCCAACACTCCCCCGGTTCTCACACTCGCCACGACCCGCTAGCATTTCCCCATCGCCCACCACCCTCCCCCTGCGCGGCCATCGACGAATACGCGCCATCACGTTTCGAGGGATTCAAAACCGTGGCCTGCGAGCCACCCAAATCAAATTCAAAAGAGCAGCAAATCCATGACCCAGAACATCTACGACGACCCCGAATTTTTCCACGGCTACAGCCAGATGAACCGCTCCATCGGCGGCCTCGATGCCGCGCCGGAATGGCCGGCGCTGAAAGCCTTGTTGCCCTCCCTGCACGGTTTGCAGGTGGTGGATCTGGGCTGCGGCTACGGCTGGTTCTGCCGCTGGGCCAGCGAAAACGGCGCTGCCCAAGTGCTGGGGCTGGATGTCTCGGAGAAAATGCTCGAACGGGCGAAGGAAACCACTTCGGCCGCGAACATCCGTTACGAACGTGCCGACCTGGAACACCTCGACTTGCCTGCATGCACTTACGATCTGGCCTACAGCTCACTGGCCCTGCACTACATCAAGGATCTCTCGGGGCTGTTTGCCAACATGCATACGGCGCTTAAACCCGGTGCGCATTTTGTGTTTTCCATCGAGCACCCGATCTTCATGGCGCCGCGCAATCCGGGCTGGCTGATCGACAGCGAGGGCAACAAGCGCTGGCCGCTGGACAGTTATCAGATGGAAGGCGAGCGGGTGACCAACTGGCTGGCCGACGGGGTGATCAAGCAGCACCGCACGGTCGGGACGCTGCTTAATGCATTGATCGACGCCGGGTTCACGATTCAACACGTCAATGAATGGGGCCCGAGCGATGAGGAAGTGGCTGCGCAACCGGCCCTCGCTGAAGAGCGCGAGCGGCCGATGATGATGCTGGTCGCTGTACAGCGCTGACCGTAAAGAAAGGGCCGATCAAATCGGCCCTATTTCGTATCAACGTGTGGCGACAATGAACAACCGCGGAAACGGCAACAACACCGAACCGTCCGCCAGCGCCGGATACGCCTTCGCGACCTCCGCCAGATAGTGCGCCAGATAGTCCGCCCGCTCCGCTTCCGTCAGCGGACTGAGGAACGGAATCAAACCGCTGCCCTTGAACCACTCGACAACGCCTGAAGCCCCGCCCGCCAGCTGATGGTGATACGTGGTGCGCCACACATCGACCCGTGCGCAATGCGGCCGCAGCATCGAGAAATAGGCACTGGCATCCGCCATCTCGGTCCGCTGCCCCGCCGCGCCCGCCAGTTTGCTGGCCCACGGCCCGTTGGCCGCCACTTCACGCATCAACCGATGGGACGGCTCGTTGAGGTTGTCCGGCATCTGAATCGCCAAGCTGCCACCCTGCGCCAACTTGCCCGCCAGCGCCGGCAGCAACGTCGCGTGATCCGGCACCCACTGCAAAACGGCGTTGGCAAAGATCACATCGAATGGCCCTGCATCCGCCCATTTATCGATGTCCGCCACCGCGAACTGCAACTGCGGCAGACGCTTGCGCGCGGCATCGATCATGTCCGGCGAACTGTCGAGCCCCTGCACTTTCGCCCCCGGAAAACGCTCCACCAACAACTCGGTCGAGTTGCCCGGACCACACCCGATATCCACCACGGAACGCGCCTCGGGCGTGGGAATTGCCGCCAGCAAGTCGCGGGCCGGGCGGGTGCGTTCATCTTCGAAAGTGACGTATTGCTTGGCGGACCAGGTCATTGCGTTCTCCTGTCTTGGACGTTTTGGCGAAACGTAGAAAAGCAGCTGCCGACACGATACAGCGATCGCGTTTATCTGCCCTCCCCTACGTATGTCCGATATCGCCGGGACCGCTGTCTTCGCCGTGCCCACAGGAACTCAGAAAACTGTAAGTAGAATTTTCCGCCCCCCTCCGATGTCTGAATTTCAAGCGCCCCCAACAAGGAAAACGGCCATGAAATTCGCAAAAATCTCCCAGAAGCTCGCCCTCTGGGCCGGCAGCCCCAAGACGTTCATGGGGGCGTTGATTCTGATCGGGCTCTGGGGGTTGAGCGGGCCGATTTTCGATTACAACGACACCTGGCAACTGATCATCAACACCTCGACCACGATCATCACGTTCCTGATGGTGTTCCTGATCCAGAACACCCAGAACCGCGATACCGACATCCTGCATTTGAAACTCGATGAACTGCTGCGGGTGAACAAGGAAGCGCAGAACGCGATGCTCGGGCTGGAGTCGCTGGATCTCAAGCAGCTGGAGGCACTGCGTCGGCATTACCGGGCGATGGGTGAGAATGAGGTGTTTGACCTGGAAGGTCTGGGGGACAAGAGCAAGCCGAAGCAGGATCTGAATGAATGCTGACAGGCAAAAAAAACGGCGCTAAAAAAGCGCCGTTTTCATTGCTGCGGATTCAGCGACTGGCCTGAAGGGCTCGGGCCATTTCCAGATGACTCTGCAGTTTTGGCAGGGTCTCGTCGGCAAACGCCTTGATCTCCGGCACGTCGGTGGTCTGAGCCTCCTGCTGGATCTGCTGAATCGCCTCTTCCGTGGCTTTGACCTGGCTGGCGGCGTAGGCCTGATCGAAGCTGGCGCCTTCTTTGACTTCGGGCATCAGCGCTTTGGCCTTGTCGGCAACTTCTTCGCGGGGCGCCACCGGCAGGTCCAGTTTCTTGGCGATTTTCGCCAGATGCTGGTTGGCGGTGGTGCGGTCGTTGATGACGACGATGGTGTAATCCTTGACCTCTTTGGACTCGGCCTTGCTGTGCGCCAGACGACTGGCCTCGATGTCGGCCATGCCTTTGGCCGAGGCCTCATTGATGAAGTCGGCAGGCGACTGGGCAAACGCGCTGCTGGCGAACAACCCCAGCAGGCTGACAAAACTGATGTGGCGTACTCGGGTGGCCATCCGGCTCATGGTCGCGCCCTCCTTCTTTGCAGATTCAAGCGGGAGCTTGCGCCCCCGCCTCTCAATCAAAACAACCTTCACCGACTACTTCGACTTTTGAGCAGGCTTGCGGCCCATGTCGGTTTTAGGCTCTTTGTCGACCGTCGTGGTGGTGGTTTTCCCACCTTTGCGACCGGCTTCAGACGCCTTGGTCTTATCGTTGGCGAAGTTTCCCGAGTTCGAGTTTCTTGAATTAGGCATGATTCTCTACCCCTTGGTATTTGATCGCGGCGAGCAGGTGCCCGCCTAGATTGAGAATTTCCTGACCGCCAAAGGTTTAGAAAAGTTGCCGTCGCCGCGACGAACGGTGAGCTGCCAGTCAGTGGTCCAGCGCCCGATGATTCAAACGTTTGGCGGCGTACATGGCCTGGTCGGCGTGGCGGAACAGTTGCTGTTCCTCACGTCCGTGCTCGGGATACCGCGCCACACCGATGCTCGGTTCGATACTCAGGTTGTGCCCGTCCAGGCGCAGGGGTTGCACCAATACCTGTCGGATTTTTTCCGCCACGTTGTCGGCATCGTCGGCGGCGTGGACGCTGTGCAGCAGCACCACGAATTCGTCGCCGCCAATCCGCGCCACGGTGTCGGTCTCGCGCACGCAGCCCTTGAGCCGGTTGGCCACCGCCTGCAAGAGCATGTCGCCCACCGCATGGCCAAAGGTGTCGTTGACTTGTTTGAAGCGATCCAGATCGACGTACAGCAGCGCCATGTGCCCGGACTGTTCCCGCGCATGGTTCAGAGCAGCCTTGAGGCGTTCGCGCAGCAGTTCGCGGTTGGGCAACTGGGTCAATTGATCGTATTGCGCCATGCGCCGCAGGCGGGCGTGCAGTTGCTGGCGTTCAATGGCGGTGGCGACCTGGGCACAGACGTATTGCAGCAGTTCCTTGTCGCGTTCGGTGTAGCGCTCGCCACCGGGCAGGCTTTTGACGATCAGCGCGCCGATGGTGCGGTTTTTCGAGCTCAGCGGTACGCCGAGCCAGCACGGCGATTGCTGCCCGGCCACCAGCGCGGCGAACTCCGGCGGCGCGTGGGGACAATCCGGGGTCAGGAGGATTGGCTGGCGGCTGCGGATCACTTCCGCACACAGGCGACCGGTGACGGTGCCGGGTTGCTCCGGTTGCAACTCGTCATCGTCGACGTGATAGGGAAAGTTCAGCTGCGCGCAATGTTCGTCGTACAGCGCCACGGAGAAATTCAGCGCCGGCAGCCACTCGCCAATAATCATGTGGATGCGCTTGAACAGCGCCAGCAGATCCTCCGCCGCATGGGCCGCTTCGGAAATGGCGTACAGCGCCGCCTGCCGAGATTCGGCGAGTTTGCGCTCGGTGATGTCCCGGGCCACGGCGATGCGCAATTGGTCGACCTCCGACCAGCGCGCCGACCACAGGATATGCACGACGCTGCCGTCCTTGCGCACATAACGGTTTTCAAAATTGTGCTTGGGTTCGCCGCCCATGATGTCGTTCGCGGCAGCCAGGGTGCGCTCACGGTCGGCCGGGTAGACGTAGTCGATCATCGACTGGCCGATCAGCTCGTCAGGCGTGTAGCCGAGAATCCGCTCGCAGGCTGCGCTGACAAAAACGAAACGGCCCTGCTTGTCCACGGCACAGACGGCGTCCAGCAACAGATCGATGTAACTCGCCAACGGCGCGGAATTTCGGCTTTCCATGGTTCAGAAAAGGTGTCCGGACAATGCAGCGCTGATCCACCGTCCCTGACCCCGACCTCGCATCCTGCGATCGATTTCAAGCCTTGTTCGGCATCAACCCCGGCAGTGCATGCACCAGCGCGTTGATGGCAAAACCGATGAACATGATCCCGCACAACCGGGTGATCGCCAGTTCATGACGCTGGTACAACGTACGCACCTGTCGCGCCCCGACGATGCCAATGAGGATAGCGTAGGCGAGCAATCCGCCGAGGAAGCTCAAGGCGATCAGCATCGGCAGCATCGACCAGTTGAGCAGTTCGGCGCGGCTCGACAGCAGCGCGGTGAAGGTTGCCACCGCCACCGGGTAGGCCTTGGGGTTGGTCAGGCCGAACAGGATGCCGTGCCAGAACGGCTGACGCGCCGCGCCCTGCGGTTGATCGCCGTTGCTGCGCTTGGCCCGTACCGCACGCCAGCCGAGCCAGAACAGGTACAGGCCGCTGAGTACGCCGAGTACATCGAACGCGGTGCTGCCGATTTCCCGGGCGCCGACAATCGCGATCAGCGCGGTGCTGCACCAGATCACGTCGCCCAGCAGATGCCCGCACAAGAACCCCGCCCCAGCCCGCCGCCCACGTGCGGCGCCGATACCGAACACCGCCAGCACACCCGGCCCCGGCGTGATGCCGTAAATGAAACCCGAAGCCAGCACGGCCATTAGCAACGATGGAGTCATGGAAAACCTGCAAGTCCCGGAAAACGTGGCCGCCAGTCTATCCCAGCAGTTTGTGAATATTCACGACTCGTTGAAAAAACCCATGCCCGCGTAGGGCTTTTGCCGACACGCGGCCAGTCGCGAGGCCAGGTCGCCGACGTGGGCTTCGAGTTTGTGCCCGTCCGGGTCGAGGAAGTAGAACGACGCGCCTTCGCTGCGGTTGTCGCGCCATTCCCGCACGTTAGCGGCACGAAGCTGTTGCACAAACAGCGGGAAATCCGCCGCGCCAATGCTGAAGGCGTAGTGGGTATAGTCGGCGGCGGGGTCGGGATGGCGCTTCGGATCGAAGGACAGGCACAACCACAGGCCCGGGAGCGACAGATAGGCACCGGCGTCCCAGGTGGCCTCGACTCGCAGCTGCAACATATCGCGGTAGAACGCGAGGCTGCGGTCCAGGTCGGTGACAGCGAGGGTCAGGTGATTGAGGCCGGTGAGCATCGGTCAGTAACCTCGGAGGTCTTCGGGGATGGAGTATTGCTTGCCGTCGTAGGTCAGGGTGATTTGGGTTTTCTTCAGTGGGGAATCATGGGAAACGCACTCCTTGCCGGCCTTGACGGTTTTCATAGCCGTGCCGCTTGAGGTGACGATCAGGTCGGAATAACCATTGTGGCTGGTCGGGCCGATTTCCACGGTTCGGCGAATTTGCTGACCTTCACCCACACAGTTTTCAAGCCACTCACCGTTGTTCTTGTAGACCACCAGGCCATCAAGTACCGGGCGCAGTTTATTACCCTCGCGCACATAAAGTGTCAGGTCGGTTTTTTCGTAGGGAATGGCGCTTGAATTGTGCGAGAACTTTGACCGCAGCCCGAACGCGCGAACATCCGGGGCCAGCCGATAGCGAGCGGTATCGACCAGCAGATCGGTGAAACGAATGGCATCGGAATTGTAGGCACCGGGTTTCGCATACGTCGCCAGCGTCTTCCAGTTGCTGGTGTCGATGATCGCCAGATCCAGATCAAACACACCGGCATCGTCACTACCAGCATCCGGCACGTAGGTGGATTTGAGGGCAATCGCCTGATCCTTGAACGCCGGCCATGCCTTGCAGCGGGCCAATGACTGGTCGTTGTAATCCTTGGTGACGCAGGAAACCTGGGCCTGGGCTGGAGCGGTGATGGCCAGCAAGCCGAGGGCGATGAAAAGTCGGGTTGGGGTGAGCATTGTTCTTCCTTGAATTAAGTCGCGTTGGCTCTGTATCACTCGATGGCTTTGAAACCTTTAGGCAAAACGTATGATTTTCCGTCGTAGCGAAGGGTTGTCAGCACAGGTTTACTGGTTGTGGTTTTCTCATCACAAGTGTCTGGATCACCTTTGCCAACAATTCCCGTAGTCACCGATTTGACGATCAGATCGGCATAACCGTGCGAACTGGTCTTTCCAATCTCGATCGTGCGCAGGGTGCTCGCGCGTTCTCCCGCACAATTTCCGTCCCACTCTCCGTTGTAGCCATACACCACAAGTCGGTCCAGCACAGGGCGTAAGGTGTCTCCTTCCTTCACGTAAAGCGACAGCGAAGCCTCATCCATGGGATTGACGCGGGAGGAGCCTTTGAAGACGACCCGAACACCAAAGGCCCGAATTTCAGGGGTCAATTTGTAGCGCGCGGTATCGAATTCCACACTGTCCAGCGCGAAGGCATCGGACTGGAATGCAGAAGGCTTGTGATAGGTGGCCAGAGGCTCCGAATCCTCGACCGAGACAACAGAGAGGGAAAGATCGTAACTGCCGACATCACCGGTTTTGCCATAAACCGGATCCGGCGCAAATTTAGAGACAGCCTTGAGCGTCAAGCCAGGATAAGCGGGCCACGCCTTGCACACTGAAAAGTCCCGCGCGCCCGTCACCGGCGCAGGCACACAATCAGCCAACACCTGCCCCGCCATCAGCGCCCCACAAAGCGCCAGCCCCACAACAACCCCAGACTTCACTGTCACGCCCCGCTCCTTGATGTTTGTCAGCCGCGCACTATCCCCTGCTCAATCCGCCGATTCAACCAGTTCAACGCCTGATCCCCGCCCCGCCGCTTGTGCCACGCCGAGACAAACGTGAACGGTGCAATTTCAAACGGCGGCGGCAGGACGATCAGCGATTGGTCATCCACCTCATTCAACGCCCGCGAAGCCACGGTCAGGATCAGGTCCGTGCCACTGATGAAACGTGGCGCGGCGCTCCAGTGCGGCAGGCTGATGGCGACGCGGCGGCGTTCGCGCAGGGCAGTCAGGGTGCGTTCGATTTCCGGGGTGCCGCTGCCGCGCATTTCCAGCAAGACATGGGGACGGGAGAGATAAGTTGGCAGGTCGAGCTGGCCGTCGGCCGGCAGGCTGTGGCGATCGAGCAAACACACGTAGCGTTCCTCGAACAGCGGCGTGCTGCGCAATTCGCCGGGCAATTCGGGGAGTACGCCGGCGGCGAGGTCGATGTCGCCATTGAGCAGGCCTTCGACCATGCCTTCGCGGCTGGCATGGCTGATTTGCAGGTCGATGCCCGGTGCTTCCGCGCGCAAGGTGCGAATCAACCCGGGCAGGATGATCGCCGCGCCGTAGTCCGACATCGCGAGGCGAAAGGTCCGACGGGCGCTGGCCGGATCGAAGGTGTTCGGCGCCAGCAGCGATTGCACCTGGGCCAGAATTTCGGCCAGTGGCGCCGCCAGCTCCAGCGCCCGCGCGGTGGGCACCAGCCCCGAACCAGCACGCACCAACAATGGATCACCGAGCAAGTCGCGCAGACGCGCCAACGCGTGGCTGACCGCCGGTTGACTCAGGTGCAGACGCTCGGCGGCGCGGGTCACGTGTTGCTCGCCGAGCAAGGCGTCAAGGATTACCAGCAGGTTGAGGTCGATGCGGCGCAGATCATTCATTCGATGCATGTTCCGGATACCAAAACAGAATTTAAATCTGCGCGACGAATACCCTACAGTCCAGCAAAACCTTGCCGGAGAACGATCATGGGAACGATGCAGTGGGTCGGATTGCTGCTGTTGGCGGTATTCGCCGGGGCGGTGGTGCCGTTTCAGAGTGCGATCAACATCAATCTGGCGCGGGGGTTGGGGCATCCGCTGTGGGCGACGTTCACCTCGCTGGTGGTGAGCGTGCTGGTGTTGTTGCCGGTGATTGTCGTCCTGCGCTTGCCACTGCCGTCGTTGGCCCCGCTCGGCAAGCTGCCGCTGTGGATGTGGACCGGCGGGGCGTTCGGGGTGTGCTTCGTCGCCCTGGCGGTGGTGTTGCTGCCAAAGCTGGGGGCCTCGGGATTTCTGGCGCTGGCCCTGGCCGGGCAAATGATCACGTCAATCGTGCTGGATCACTTCGGCCTGTTCGGGCTGGTGGAGAAGCACCTGACATTGCCGCGCCTGTTCGGCGCGCTGTTGTTGGTGGCGGGAGTATTGTTGATTCAGTTCTCCCCAGTGCTGGAAAAGAGCGCCACAGCCGTTGGATAAGGGTTCGGGCGTAGGCACTGACGCGCCGGGTTTGTCGTTTTTTTCATCGTCTCACAGCCCGGCAAGGCTTCGCCCTACAAGCAAATCTCCAACAGCCGTCAATGCTATCGGACGCGGCCGATTCTGACCCTGCATAGCTCTCTGTAAAGTCTGGCAACACACACAATTTGCAACACCCCATGGATTGCCCTGCTCAAGGAGAGCTGCCTATGAATCACCTGTCGGAATCCGCCAACACTTTCTCCAATTACCGCAAGGTCATCGCTTTGGCAGACCACGATTGGGAGGCTGCGGAAGCTGGAAAAATCGCCGCCCTCAACGTCGAGGTCAAAGGCTGTAATCACTTGCTCGATCAGCACGGGCGCCAGTTCCATCATTTCTGCACCACCTCCTATCTGGGTCTCGATCACCACCCCGCTCTGCTTGAAGGCGCCATTGCGGCACTGCGTGAAACCGGGACACTGCGCGTTGCCAACTCGAAAAACCGCTGCAAGCTGGCGCTGCTCGAACAATACGAAAGCGAGTTGTCGCAATTGTTTGGCGCGGTGTGTCTGACCACTCTGTCCTGCAGCGCCGCGAGCGCCGGTATCCTGCCGCTGCTGGCCAGTGGCGTGTTCACCCAGAACCGCCCGCCGGTGATGGTGTTTGATCGCCTGGCCCATTACTCGATGAATCACCTGAAGGCCAGTTGCGCCGACGAGACCCAGGTATTGACCTGCCCCCACAACGACATGGATTTTCTCGAATCGGTGTGCCAGCGCCATTCCACCGTCGCCTATGTCGCCGACGGTGCCTACAGCATGGGTGGCGTCGCCAATCTGGATGGTCTGTTGTATTTGAAGGAGCGATATGGCCTGTTTCTTTATCTCGATGACTCCCACGCGTTGTCGGCAGTCGGCAGCAACGGTGCCGGTCTGGTACGGCCGAGAATGCCGGCGCTGGAAGAGGACTGTCTGATCGTCGCATCTCTGGCCAAATCATTCGGGGCCAGCGGCGGCCTGGTGATGCTCGGGAATGATCGGCAGAAGAAATTGATCCAGCGTTACGGCGGGCCGAGCAACTGGTCGCAGAGCCTCAATTGCGCGGCCATTGGTGCGGGCCTCGCGTCGATCGAGCTGCATCGCAGTGCAGAACTGAGGGCTTTGCAGGTTCGGCTCCAGGCCAATATTCGCCTGTTCGACAGCCTCTTGAGCACCGAACAGCACGGCAGCTCCATGGCCATCCGTTTGATCAACTGCGGCGAAGCCGCCCTGGCCACGCAAATCGCCGTTGAACTGGCCGAACACGGCTTTTTCACCAGCGCCGTGTTTTTCCCGGTAGTGGCCCGAGGTAAAGCCGCGATCCGCGTGACCCTGCGCGCCGACATGGAATCGACCCTGATCCACCGCTTTTGTGATTTGATCACCGGTCTGTTAATGACGCGCGGTCACCCTCGCCACCGCTGAACCTTTACGGACGCCTCATGAAGCCCAGCCTCATCCTGCTCATCACCTGTTCCACCGTGTTCCTCGCCCAACTGGGCATGAGCATTTATCTGCCGGCGCTGCCACAGATCGCCGGGCATTTGCAGGTCGGTGCGACGCAGGTGGCCTGGGGCTTGTCGCTGTACCTGATCGGCATGGCGCTGCCGATGCTGCTGTGGGGCAGTCTGGCGCAGCGCATCGGCCGCAAGCCGGTGCTGCTGGCGGCGCTGGGAATTTATGGCGCGGCAAATCTGGCTCTGCCGTTGGGCTCGACGCTGGAGACATTCCTGTTGCTGCGACTGCTTCAGGGGATCGGCGCCAGCGGCATTTCGGTGATGGCGCGGGTGCTGATTCGAGACAGCTTTCGGGGGGATCTGCTGGCGAAGGCGTTGTCGTGGATTTCGATTTCGTTCGTTGTCGCGCTCGGCATCGGGCAATACGCCGGCTCGCTCATTCAGGTGACGCTGGGCTGGCAGGCGATCTTTTATCTGCTGGGCGCGGTCAGTCTGTTGATGGCCGCGATAGTCTCGCGCCTGAGTTTCCCGAAACTCGTCGAAGCGCCCGCAACCGCTTCGCCGTGGGCGGTCTATCGAACGATCCTGATCCATCGGGCGTTTCTGCTGCCGGCGCTTGCGGGCGGTCTGGGTTATGGCGTGATCATCGCGTTCAACAGCGCTGCGCCAGTGATTCTGCAAGGCCCGTTCAATTGGTCGGCGACGGAATACGGGTTGCTGGGCTGGCCGATCAGCGCCGCATATTTTCTGGGGGCGCTGGCGGTCAATCGCTTTGTGCTGCGTACCGGTCAGCACCGACTGATGACACTGGGGGTCAGCCTGGTGATGGCCGGCACTGGCGTGATGCTGGCTGGCAGTCTGTTGGCCAGCTCGATGGCCTGGTTGCTTTGGCTGCCCTATTGCGTGGCCGTCTTCGGGCAATCGCTGAATTACCCGATCAGCCTCTCACGGGCCAACGATGGCGCGCCGATTGCCGGCGCCTATGCGATGGCCCTGAGCGGGTTCATCCACCAATTGATGGCGGCGCTGATCGGGGCGGTGGCCAGCGTGTTCGCCAGCCCGCAAGCGTGGCCGCTGTCGTTGCTGTGCTGCACTCTGGCGATGGGCGCGCTGCTCTGTACGAGAGGCACGCCCGTTCGCCTGCCCGCTTAAAACGCGCTGCGAAAAATTTCCTCGATCTGCCGCTGATCCGCCGCCCGCGGATTGGTGAAGCCGCAGGCGTCTTTCAGGGCGTTGGCGGCGAGCACCGGGATGTCGGTGCATTTGGCGCCCAGATCACGCAGGCCACCGGGAATCTCCACGTCCCTGGCCAGGCAACGAATCGCATCGATCGCGGCTTTTGCACCCTCCTCCGGGCTGAAACCACGAATGTCGGCGCCCATGGCGTGGGCCACGTCGGTCAGACGATCGGCGCAGACCTGCGCGTTGAATGTCTGCACATGCGGCAGCAATACCGCGTTGCACACCCCGTGAGGCAGATCATAGAAACCGCCCAACTGGTGCGCCATCGCATGCACGTAGCCGAGGGACGCATTGTTGAACGCCATGCCCGCGAGGAACTGCGCGTAGGCCATGTTTTCCCGCGCGGCCAGGTCGCTGCCGTCGCGCACGGCCAGGCGCAGGTTGTTGCTGATCAGGGTCATCGCCTTCAGCGCGCAGGCGTCGGTGATCGGGTTGGCAGCGGTGGAGACGTAGGCTTCGATCGCGTGGGTCAGTGCGTCCATGCCGGTGGCGGCGGTCAGGCTTTTCGGCATGGCGACCATCAGCGCCGGGTCGTTGACCGACAGCAGCGGCGTGACGTTGCGGTCGACGATGGCCATTTTCACGTGGCGGGTTTCGTCGGTGATGATGCAGAACCGGGTCATCTCGCTGGCCGTGCCGGCGGTGGTGTTGATGGCGATCAGTGGCAGCTGTGGCTTGGCCGATTGATCGACGCCTTCGTAGTCGCGGATCTGCCCGCCGTTGGTGGCGCACAACGCGATGCCCTTGGCGCAGTCGTGGGGCGAACCGCCGCCAAGGGAAACCACGAAATCGCAGCGACTCTCCTTGAGCAGCGCCAGTCCTGACTCAACGTTGGCGATGCTCGGGTTGGGCTTGGCGCCGTCGAAGATCACCGAGTCGATGTCCTGCATCGCCAGTTTTTCGGCAATCATCGTCGCCACGCCGGCCTTGGCCAGCCCGGCGTCGGTGACGATCAGCGCCTTGCGAAAACCGTAGTTGCGGATCGCGTTCATGGCGTCGTCAAGGCAGCCGCTGCCCATGATGTTTACGGCGGGAATGAAAAAGGTGCTGCTCATGGCGCGTCTCCTGACTGGGGCCGAATCGACTAGTGCAATTCGGCAGATGCACACAGGATCGACCGATCGGTCACGGCGGATGTTGATCTGGCTCAATGCCCGCTCGTGATAAAGTCGCCGTCCATCTGCCCTTTGTTTTGAGACGTGCCCTGCAATGACCGATTTTCTGGATGTCGACGCCACCCTCGAAGACTGGAACGCGTTGCGCGCCACCACCGACTTCAGCGGCCTGCTGCTGGGCAACGGCGCCAGTCGCGCGGTGTGGGACGATTTCGGCTACGACTCGCTGTTCGAAAACGCACGCACGGTGGAAGAAAAACCGTTGACCCCGTCGGAACTGAGCGTGTTCGACGCCCTGCAAACGCGCAGCTTCGAGCAGGTGCTCGGCGCGCTGAAAACCACCAGCCGGGTCAACAAGGCGCTGGCCGTCAGTTCGGCCGCACCGCGCAACCGCTACTACGCGATCAAGGAAGCGCTGATCAACACCGTGCACGCGGTACACATCCCGTGGCGGCTGATCGAAGCCTCGACTTTGGCGACCCTGAACAGTGAACTGGCGCGTTATCGCACGGTGTTCACCACCAATTACGATTTGCTCAATTACTGGGCCCTGCAACATCAGGCCGAGGCGATCGACGACCTGTTCAACGGCCCGGATGCGAGTTTCGATCTGTGCGACAGCAGCACGGACAAACCGCGTCTGCTGTACCTGCACGGTGGCCTGCATCTGGTGCGCAACCAGGACGGCACCGCGCGCAAACTGACCGCGACCGAGGGCACGCTGCTCGGCAGTTTCGCGATCAACAACACGATCAAGACGCTGGACGACGTGCCGCTGTTCGTCAATGAAGGGCCGAGCGCGGACAAGCTCAAGACCATCCGCAGTTCCGATTACCTGTCGTTCTGCTACGACCAGTTACTCAAACACGGCGACAATCTGTGCATCTTCGGCCACGCCCTCGGCGAGCAGGACAGCCACCTCGTGCGCGCCCTGCGTCTGGCGAAACCGAAGACCGTGGCGATCTCGATCTACCCGCGCAGCGCGGCGTTCATCCAGCACCAGAAACGCCACTACGCCAAGGTGTTCGAGGGCACGGGTGTCGAGTTGCGCTTCTTTGATTCCAAGAGCCATACGCTGGGCCATCCGAAGCTGTCGGTGCCGGTCGAGGTCTGATCACTCCTCGCCGCTGTGCACCACCACCAGCAACTGCGCTTGCACCTCGCCCACTGAGCGGATGCGATGGGGTTTCTGCGCATTGAAGTGCAGCGCATCGCCCCGTTCCAGCAGCACCCGCTCGTTCACGAAGTCCACTTCGACCTGGCCTTCGTGGACGAACAGAAATTCCTCGCCCAAGTGTTCCTTGAAGGTTTTGTCGGTGAATTCGCTCGGCGGGTAAATGATGAACGGCAGCAGGCTGCGCTCGCTGACCTGATGGGCCAGCACCGCGTAGCCGGGGCTGTGGTCGTTGGCCGCCAGCGACTGGCGTTCGTGGCTGCGCACCAGGCTGTAGCTGTCGAGGCTGACGTTGTCTTCTGAGAACAGCTCCTCGACTTTCACGTTCAGCGCCTTGGCCAGTTTCAGTGCAGCGGCTATCGACGGCGTGTTCAACCCGCGCTCGACCTTCGACAGGTAACTCTTGGTCATGCCGGATTTCTCGGCCAGCGCCTCAAGGGTTACGCCAAGTTTTTTTCTCAATAATTTCAAACGGATAGACATGCGAAGCGATTAATCCAGCAAAGGAAAGACGATTTGTCCTTGCCAATGACACAAAGTGTCATATAGCCTCGTAAGTGTCATACATGGCAACCACCACAGGACACGGATATGGCGAAGACATTAGCACTACCCAAAGACGAACTGGTCAAGCAAGCGCTGACCCAGATGCAAAAAACCCTGGCGGATAATACGTGGACAGACCGGCAAAAGCTGGCCCTGACCTGCCGGATCCTGTTCGAAAACGGCCACGATTCGGGCCTCGCCGGGCAGATCACCGCCCGTGGCCCGCAGCCAGGCACTTACTACACTCAGCAACTGGGCCTGGGTTTCGATGAAATCACCGCGAGCAATCTGCTGCTGGTCAACGAAGACCTCGAAGTGCTCGAAGGCCACGGCATGGCCAACCCGGCCAACCGTTTCCACAGCTGGGTGTACCGCGCCCGACCGGACGTGAACTGCATCATCCACACCCACCCGACACACATTGCCGCGCTGTCGATGCTGGAAGTGCCGCTGCAGATTTCCCACATGGACCTGTGCCCGCTGTACGACGATTGCGCGTTCCTTGAAGGCTGGCCGGGTGTGCCGGTGGGTAACGAAGAAGGCGAACTGATTGCCGGGGCGTTAGGCGACAAACGGGCGATCCTGCTTTCCCACCACGGACAGCTGTCCACCGGGACGACCATCGAGGAAGCCTGTGTCATCGCGCAATTGATCGAACGCGCCGCCAAACTGCAACTGCTGGCGATGGCCGCCGGGACGATCAAGCCGATCATTCCCGAGCTCGGCCGCGAGGCCCATGACTGGGTCTCGAAACCCAAACGCCACGCCGCAGCCTTCAACTACTACGCCCGGCAGAACCTGCGTCAGCACGCCGATTGCCTGAACTGAACACTTCATCCTTGCGGAGCACTCTCATGTCCAACATTCACGGCATCATCGGCTACACCATCACCCCGTTCGGCGCCAATGGCGAAGACGTCGACCTGCCGGCCCTCGGCCGCTCCATCGACCGTCTGATCGCCGGCGGCGTCCACGCCATCGCGCCATTGGGCAGCACCGGCGAAGGTGCCTACCTGAGCGATGCGGAGTGGGACCAGGTCGCCGAATTCAGCATCAAGCACGTGGCCAAGCGCGTGCCGACCGTGGTCAGCGTGTCCGACCTGACCACCGCCAAAGCGGTGCGCCGCGCACGCTTCGCCGAAGCCCATGGCGCCGACGTGGTGATGGTGCTGCCGACGTCCTACTGGAAACTCACCGAGGCGGAAATCCTCGCCCACTACCGCGCCATCGGCGACAGCATCGGCGTGCCGATCATGCTCTACAACAACCCGGCCACCAGCGGCACCGACATGTCGGTGGAGCTGATTCTGCGCATCGTCAACGGCGTGGAAAACGTGACCATGGTCAAGGAGAGCACCGGCGACATCCAGCGCATGCACAAGCTGCAACTGCTGGGCGAAGGCCGGGTGCCGTTCTACAACGGCTGCAACCCGCTGGCGCTGGAAGCCTTCGCTGCAGGGGCCAAAGGCTGGTGCACGGCGGCACCGAACCTGATTGCGCAGCTCAACCTGGATTTGTACGAAGCCACACTGGCAGGGGATCTCGGCAAGGCGCGAGAGCTGTTCTACCGCCAGTTGCCGCTGCTGGACTTCATCCTCAAGGGCGGCTTGCCGGCGACGATCAAGGCCGGTCTGCGACTGACCGGTCTGGAGGTCGGCGATCCGCGTTTGCCGGTGTTCCCGCTGGCTGAGGCGGGGCGTACGCAATTGCAGGCCTTGCTGAACACCTTGCGCTGAACGAAAAAAATCCCGCCCGGTTTACGCCGGGCGGGATTTTTTGTGGCCGTCGATCAGAGGCTGGCGGCGCGCTTCATGGCTTCGCGGTGGAACGGCTGATCCTTGAGAATCTGCGCGATGAACGTGTCGCTGATCAAGCGCATGTGTTCGAACTGACCGCCCGAGGCGTTGAATGCGCCGCGCCAGGATTCGGTGTGGTTCTTCACGGTGTAGACGCCCAGTATCTGCTTGCCATGGCTGAGGCTGAACACCACCGTGCTGTCGAAACTCACTGGCACCGGCACCAGAAACAGGGTGAAGGCGCTCAGAAGCATCTGCGGCTGAATCCCGCCGACATCGCTGTTGGCAATCACCAAAACGTTGTAGCCATCTTCGCTGCGGCCGGCCTTTACTTCTTCAAAGGTGCCACGCCGACGCAGCTCGTCACGCAGCATCCAGCTCGGCATGCCGATCACACTGACGTTGATGGCCGGCAATTGCTGGCTGCTGTAGTCGACGTCCGGCGCCTTCAGCGAATGGGTGGCCTGGCAGCCACCGAGCAGCAGAAGCAAGCCCAGAAGCAGACGTTTGATGAACATCAGAATTTCCCCGAGAGCATGGCTTTGTAGACGGAGGCGCTGGTGCCGTTCTCTTCACGAATAAACGGTGTGGCGGTGTACAGGTTCGGCATGTCCAGTCGTTGCAGGCCGGGTACTTGCGGATATCTGGCGCGGACCAGCGCGGCGTCGCGTTCGAGATGATCGCTGTGCAGAAACAGGCAGGTGCTGTCGCTGGGGGACACGCAGCCGGCACGGAAGTCACCGATGTAGTAAGCCTTGCCCGCTTCAAGCTGCATGCCGATGGTGAAGTCTTCACGGCTCCAGGACACCGATCTGCCGCGATCGAATCGCACGTTGTAGATCTCGTAGCGACCGGGTTTGAGCGGCATCACGAACAGCGTGCCGATACCACGACCGGTCTCGCGCACGTCTCGTGCGGTACGGGCATAGAACTCGTTGTGCAGGCGCGCGCTGGCGAATTCGTCACTGCCACGCTTGCGGATCAGCAGCATCTGTTCCTGGGCCGCATAGGATGCTTTTGGCCAGATGCCGACCACGCCCACCAGATACGCGGTGCCGGAATCGGCACTCGGTGCGAGTTCATCATCGATTTGGGTCGGGGACAGGCTATAGCAGCCGCTCAAGCCGAGCAGCAGGGTCAGGACAGCGAAAAGGCGGATCATCAGTGGGAAAACTCTGGCGGCAGTTGTTCAAAAATTCCGCGAAAGAGTCATCTCGGCGCCCCTTCCATGGATTGGCGGCGGAGGATAAGCGAAATGATGGCACATAGCCAGAATTCAGTCGCCAAGGATTTGGCGACTGAACGTCATGGGTGGTTCAAAGCACCGGCAGGGTTTTGTCCTTGATCACCTTGGACGGCCCGTTGGCCTTGACGCTGGCGATGCCCTTGTCACACGCCGCGTCCGATGAATAGGATTCGCTGCTGCCGATGATCTGGTGATTGGCCGCCTTGAGGTTGAAGTAGGGGTGACCGTCCTTCGTCGATTTTTTCTCGTAGCGTTCGTCCAGCGGGCTGTTGGCCTGCACCGAGGCGATGCCGTTTTCGGCGGCCGTGCGGCTGGTGTACAGCTCGCTGGTCAGAATGGTTTCGGCGTTCGCCGCTTTCAGTACGAACCTGTACTGGCCGTTGCTGCTTTTGCTCAACTCATACCATCCGGACATGGTGTTTCTCCTTTTCGATGTGTCACAGGGTGATTTTGGTTCCAAGCAACCCGAGGAACCCGGCCAGCCATTTCGGGTGCGCCGGCCAGGCGGGCGCAGTGGCCAGGTTGCCCTGGACATGGCCGTCCGTGACCGGGATGTCGATGTAGGTGCCGCCGGCCAGGCGCACTTCCGGGGCGCAGGCCGGATAGGCGCTGCACTCGCGGCCTTCGAGAATCCCCGCCGCCGCCAGCAGTTGCGCGCCGTGACAGACGGCGGCAATCGGCTTGCCGGCCTTGTCGAAAGCACGCACCAGTTCGAGGACTTTTTCGTTCAGCCGCAGGTATTCCGGCGCACGCCCGCCGGGCACCAGCAAGGCGTCGTAATCCTTGGCATCGACCTTGGCGAAATCGAAGTTCAGGGCGAACTGGTGACCGGGCTTCTCGCTGTAGGTCTGGTCGCCTTCAAAGTCATGGATCGCGGTGCGCACGGTCTTGCCGGCGGCCTTGTCCGGGCACACGGCATGCACGGTGTGACCGACCATTTGCAGGGCCTGGAACGGCACCATCACTTCGTAGTCTTCGACGTAATCGCCGACCAGCATCAGTATCTTTTTCGCGGCCATGGGCAGGAACTCCTCTGGTGAATGCGCAGGAATATTCACAGTAGCCCAAGGACCGCGATGGCGTTCGCAAACTGTATGGATAACTCTGCGCTCAGCTGTAACAGCCCGACTGCCGTGGTTTGTGGCTAGATGAAGACACCTTCCTGTCACCTTCGAATCTGGTTGCCCTCATGTCTTCGCGCGAAAACACCGGCATGGCCCTCGGCCTGCTCGGCGTGGTGATTTTCAGCCTTACCCTGCCCTTCACCCGCATCGTGGTGCAGGAATTACACCCGCTGCTCAACGGCTTGGGCCGTGCATTGGTCGCGGCGATTCCGGCGGCGGCGCTGTTGTTATGGCAACGGGAAAAGTGGCCGACCTGGAAGCAAGTCAAAGGCCTGAGCCTGGTGATCGCCGGGGTGATCCTCGGTTTCCCGGTGCTGTCGGCGTGGGCCATGCAGACCTTGCCGGCCTCCCATGGCGCGCTGGTCAACGGTTTGCAGCCGTTGTGCGTGGCGCTTTATGCCGCGTGGTTGTCCCATGAACGTCCTTCAAAAGCCTTCTGGGCCTGCGCCGCGTTGGGCAGCGCGCTGGTGCTGGGGTATGCGTTGTACACCGGCGCCGGCAGCATTCAGGCCGGGGATTTGTTGATGCTCGGGGCGATCGCGGTAGGCGGTCTGGGTTATGCCGAGGGCGGGCGCCTGGCCCGGGAGATGGGCGGCTGGCAGGTGATCTGCTGGGCGCTGGTGCTGTCCACGCCGTTGCTGATCGGCCCGGTGCTCTATCTGGCTTTCCAGCATCAGGGCGCGGTGTCGGCGAAAACCTGGTGGGCCTTCGGCTACGTCGCGCTGTTTTCGCAGTTCCTGGGTTTCTTCGCCTGGTACGCCGGGCTGGCCATGGGGGGCATTGCCCGGGTCAGTCAGATCCAGTTGTTGCAGATCTTCTTCACCATCGCGTTTTCCGCGCTGTTCTTTGGGGAACACGTGGAGCCGATCACCTGGTTGTTCGCCTGCGGGGTGATCGCGACGGTGATGCTCGGGCGCAAGACCGCGGTGCGCCCGGCTCAACCGGGCACATTACCGGCCGGGGTTCAGCTCAAGCCTTGAGCTTCAGCAGGCCGTCAGCGAGCAGCAGGGTTTCGAGGCAGTGCTCGCTGATCTGGTAGAACGCCTTCAACTCCTGAATCTTCACCAGCAACTGAGTCGGGTCCACCGGCTCGGCGCGCTTCACGGCGAGGATCATCTTGTTCTTGTTGGTGTGGTCCAGGGAGATGAACTCGAACACCTTGGTCTCGTAACCGCAGGCTTCGAGGAACAGCGCGCGCAAGCTGTCGGTAACCATTTCCGCCTGCTGGCCCAGGTGCAAGCCGTATTGCAGCATCGGCTTGAGCAGCGCCGGGCTCTGGATCTGCAAGCGGATCTGTTTGTGGCAGCACGGCGAACACATGATGATCGATGCGCCGGAGCGGATGCCGGTGTGGATCGCGTAGTCGGTGGCGATGTCGCAGGCATGCAGGGCGATCATCACGTCCAGCTCGCTCGGCGCCACGCTGCGCACATCACCGCATTTGAACACCAGCCCCGGGTGTTCGAGTTTCTGCGCGGCGCTGTTGCACAGGTTGACCATTTCTTCACGCAACTCGACGCCGGTGACTTCGCCTTCGGCCTTCAGGGTGTTGCGCAAATAGTCATGAATGGCGAACGTCAGATACCCCTTGCCCGAACCGAAATCCGCCACCCGCACCGGTTTGTCCAGGGCCAGCGGCGACGAGGTCAGCGCGTGGCTGAAGACTTCGATGAACTTGTTGATCTGCTTCCACTTGCGCGACATCGCCGGGATCAGCTCATGCTGGGCGTTGGTCACGCCCAGATCCTTGAGGAACGGTCGGTTCAGATCGAGGAAGCGGTTTTTCTCGCGGTTGTGTTCGGCGGAAGGCACTTCACGCAATTGCTGAGGTTTGCTCATGAACAGCGAGCTCTTGCCCTTTTTGCTGTATTCGAGCTGGGCTTCGTCAGTCAGCGCCAGCAAATGCGCATTTTTGAACGCCGCCGGCAGCAGCCCGGCAATCGTCGCCACGGCTTCATCGAGCGGCAGGTTCTTGGTGATGTCGCGGGTCTTGTAGCGGTAAACGAACGACAGGCACGGCTGCGCCTTGACCGTCACCGGTTTGATGATGATCCGCTGCAGATCCGCTTCTTCGCCGACATACTTGGCCAGCACCAGTTTGATGAAACCATTCAGTTCGAGGCTGGTTTGCAGTAGCTCGATGAACCGGGTGTGGTGATCGGGCGCCGGTTTGGCGGATGCGGAGGGAGCGGTAACGGACATGGGAAAAAGCGGCCTCGGACGGGCAAATCGGGAATGGGCGCTAGTTTAGGGGGGATGGCGTTCGAGGGCACGGCTAATTTCCCGAACGGCTTATCCCAACACCACCAACCGATTCGGCAACTCATTCCTGACCTGCGTCACCGGCACATGCACCTTCAGCAACTCGCCGCACGCCTCGATACAAGTGACGAAGCCCTGCAACGTCTGCCCCTGCCTTACCTGCTCGGTAAACGCCGCGACAATCGAGTCCCAGCTCTTGTTATCCAGCTTTTTGGAAATCCCTTCATCCACCAGAATTTCCACGTACCGCTCCGCCTCGCAGACAAAAATCAGCATGCCGGTGCTGCCCACCGTGTGATGCAGGTTCTGTTCGAGAAACTGCCGACGTGCCAGGTTCGAGGCGCGCCAGTGCCGGACATGGCGCGGGATCAGATGGGTAGTGACCTTGGGCAGGCGAAACACCAGGCACAGCACGACAAAACTGACCCACTGCACCAGCAACAGGCTGTGCATCGTCAGCCAGCCGGTCAGGTAATGCACGATCCCCGGCACCACCAGCGCCAGCAGGCTCGCCCAAAGCAACGGGATATACGCGTAGTCGTCGGCGCGGGCCGCGAGCACCGTCACCAGTTCGGCGTCGGTCTCGCGCTCGACCCGGGCGATAGCCTCGGCGACCTTGCGTTGTTCGTGTTCAGTCAGTAATGCCATGTCGTGAAGTGCCTGCTCATTATTGTTATCACCAGCCGCCGGAGGAACCGCCCCCGCCGAAACTGCCACCGCCGCCGCTGAAGCCCCCGCCTCCACCGCCGCCGCCAAAACCACCGCCACCGAAGCCGCCCCCTCCTCCGGAGCCGCCCCGGCCGGCGGGAAGGATACCGAGCATCTGGCAGACAAAAACAGTCAGGATGAACAACATCACCAGAAATACGAACAACGCCGGGTGGCGCGAGACGAAATCATCGGCGGGATCGCCAGCCGATTCATACACCGTGGACGGTTCGTCCAGCGGATTGCCGCCCAGCACTACCAGCATCGCCGCCACGCCGTCGCTGATGCCCTTGCTGAAATTGCCGGCCTTGAACGACGGCGTGATTACCTGATGGATGATCACCGAGCTCTGGGCGTCGGTCAGCCGGTCCTCCAGCCCGTAGCCGACTTCGATGCGCAATTTGCGCTCGTCCCGGGCGATGATCAACAGGGCGCCGTTGTTCTTGTCCTTCTGGCCGATGCCCCAATGCCGGCCGAGTTCGACGCCATAGTCCTCAATGGTGGCGCCTTGCAGATTCGGTAACGTCACCACCACCAACTGTTCGCCGGTCGCCTGCTCGTGGGCCTGCAACTGCTGGCTCAGTTGCGTGCGCACCGACGGCTCGATCATCTGCGCCTCGTCCACCACCCGCCCGGTCAGCGCCGGAAAGGTCAACTCGGCCCGGGCGCTGACGGCAAACAGCCACAGCATCAGCACCAGGCCCATCTTCAACACACGCATGGGCATCCCCGGCTCAGAACTTCACTTCCGGGGCCTTGTCCGCGCCGGGGCTGGTGGCTTCGAAGGTCTCGCGTATCGGCAAATTGCTGTACATCACGCTGTGCCACAGACGACCGGGAAAGGTGCGGATCTCGGTGTTGTATTTCTGCACCGCCAGAATGAAATCCCGTCGGGCTACGGCGATGCGGTTTTCCGTACCCTCGAGTTGCGATTGCAGGGCGAGGAAGTTCTGGTTGGCTTTCAGGTCCGGATAGCGTTCGGACACCACCATCAACCGGCTCAAGGCACCGGTCAGTTGATCCTGGGCCTGCTGGAACTGCTTGAGTTTTTCCGGATTGTCGAGAGTGCTGGCATCGACCTGGATCGACGTCGCCTTGGCCCGCGCCTCGATAACTGCCGTCAGGGTTGCTTCCTCGTGTTTGGCATAGCCCTTCACGGTTTCTACCAGATTGGGGATCAGGTCGGCGCGCCGCTGGTACTGGTTCTGCACCTGGCCCCAGGCGGCCTTGGCCTGTTCGTCGAGGGTCGGAATGTTGTTGATGCCGCAAGCGGTCAACAACGTGGCCAGCACCAGCAAGGTGGCGACCTGCAAACGCGAGCGGTAGACAGGACTGACATTCATCGGACGGGTGCTCCCTTGCACATTTCATGAATAATGAATCGCGAAACATTCTCAGCCGACGGTTGGGGCATAATCGCCCCCGCCACTGGATTGCAGCGGGC
This sequence comes from Pseudomonas sp. Pseusp21, assembly GCF_059492145.1. Taxonomy (NCBI): domain Bacteria; kingdom Pseudomonadati; phylum Pseudomonadota; class Gammaproteobacteria; order Pseudomonadales; family Pseudomonadaceae; genus Pseudomonas; species Pseudomonas sp. Pseusp21. Next base: position 5,188,394 of record NZ_CP168520.1, on the reverse strand, counting down.
CGATGGGCTAAAAAGAGGCCCTGCGCGATCACGTCGCCGAAACGTTCGACGTACATTCGGCTGTCGTTTTCTGAATCAGCACCCGAACAACAATAGTCGCTCCCTACATTTTGGCTGGCCGGTGTTGTAACGCCGTTTAGGCCCTTGAGAAAACTATTCATGAAGAAGCTGTGTTTGCTGGGCCTGTTCGTCAGCCTGGCCAGTCATCAAGTACTGGCCGCCACGACCCCGGTCCCCCTGGAAAACAAGGATGCGTTCATCAGTAATCTGATGAAACAGATGACCCTCGACGAGAAAATCGGCCAGTTGCGCCTGATCAGCATCGGCCCGGAAATGCCCCGCGAGCTGATCCGCAAAGAGATCGCCGCCGGCAACATCGGCGGCACCTTCAACTCGATCACCCGCCCGGAAAACCGTCCGATGCAGGATGCTGCCATGCGCAGCCGGCTGAAGATTCCGATGTTTTTCGCGTACGACGTGATCCACGGTCACCGTACGATTTTCCCGATTCCGCTGGCCCTGGCGTCGAGCTGGGACATGGACGCCATCGGCCAGTCCGGGCGCGTTGCCGCCAAGGAAGCCGCCGCCGACAGCCTCGACATCACCTTCGCGCCAATGGTCGACATCTCCCGCGACCCGCGCTGGGGCCGCAGCTCCGAAGGTTTCGGTGAAGACACCTACCTGACCTCACGCATCGCCAAAGTCATGGTCAAGGCCTATCAGGGCGAGACCCCGAGCGCGGCCGACAGCATCATGGCCAGCGTCAAGCACTTCGCCCTGTACGGCGCGGTCGAGGGCGGTCGCGACTACAACACCGTCGACATGAGCCCGGTGAAGATGTACCAGGACTATCTGCCACCGTACCGCGCAGCCATCGACGCTGGCGCCGGCGGCGTGATGGTGGCGTTGAACTCGATCAACGGCATCCCGGCCACCGCCAACACCTGGCTGATGAACGACTTGCTGCGCAAGGACTGGGGCTTCAAGGGCCTGGCGGTCAGCGACCACGGCGCGATCTTCGAACTGATCAAGCACGGCGTAGCCCGCGACGGTCGTGAAGCGGCGAAGCTGGCGATCAAGGCCGGCATCGACATGAGCATGAACGACACCTTATACGGCAAAGAGCTGCCGGGGCTGCTCAAGTCCGGCGAGATCGAACAGCAAGACATCGACAACGCCGTGCGTGAAGTCCTCGCCGCCAAGTACGACATGGGCCTGTTCAAGGACCCGTACCTGCGCATCGGCAAGGCTGAAGACGATCCGGCCGACACCTACGCCGAAAGTCGCCTGCACCGCGCCGACGCCCGTGAAGTGGCGCGTCGCAGCCTGGTGCTGCTGAAAAACCAGAACGAAACCCTGCCGCTGAAGAAAACCGCCAAAGTTGCGCTGGTCGGCCCGCTGGCCAAGGCTCCGATCGACATGATGGGCAGTTGGGCGGCCGCCGGTCGTCCGGCGCAATCGGTGACCCTGTTCGACGGCATGAGCAATGTGATCGGCGACAAGGCGAACCTGATCTACGCCCGTGGCGCCAACATCACCAGCGACAAGAAGGTTCTCGACTACCTGAACTTCCTCAACTTCGACGCCCCGGAAGTGGTCGATGACCCGCGTCCGGCCAACGTGTTGATCGACGAAGCGGTGAAAGCCGCCAAGGATGCTGACGTGGTGGTTGCGGCCGTGGGCGAGTCCCGTGGCATGTCCCACGAATCGTCGAGCCGCACCGACCTGAACATCCCGGAAAACCAGCGCGAGCTGATCCGTGCCCTGAAAGCCACCGGCAAGCCGTTGGTGCTGGTGCTGATGAACGGCCGTCCGCTGACCATCCTCGAGGAGAAGGAACAGGCCGACGCGATTCTGGAAACCTGGTTCAGCGGCACCGAGGGCGGCAACGCCATCGCCGACGTGCTGTTCGGCGACTACAACCCGTCGGGCAAACTGCCGGTGACCTTCCCGCGTTCCGTGGGCCAGATCCCGACCTACTACAACCACCTGAGCATTGGCCGGCCGTTCACGCCGGGCAAACCGGGCAACTACACCTCGCAGTATTTCGATGACACCACCGGGCCCCTGTTCCCGTTCGGTTATGGCCTGAGCTACACCAACTTCAGCCTCAGCGACATGGCGCTGTCCTCGACCACCCTGAACGCCACCGGCAAGCTCGACGCCAGTGTCATGGTCAAGAACACCGGCAAACGTGACGGCGAAACCGTGGTGCAGCTGTATATCCAGGACGTCACCGGGTCGATGATCCGTCCGGTCAAGGAACTGAAGAACTTCCAGAAAATCATGCTCAAGGCCGGCGAGCAGAAAGTCGTGCACTTCACCATCACCGAAGATGACCTGAAGTTCTACAACGCCCAGCTCAAGTACGCGGCCGAGCCTGGCAAGTTCAACGTGCAGATCGGCCTGGATTCCCAGGACGTGACGCAGCAGAGCTTTGAACTGCTGTAATTAGCCAAGCGCTGCAAAACCTGTAACCGATCGTTCCCACGCTCCGCGTGGGAATGCCTCAATGGACGCTCTGCGTCCGCTTTGGGACGCGGAGCGTCCCGGGCTGCATTCCCACGCGGACGGTTCGACGCCTCGACGTGGGAACGATCAATCGGGGACAGCGACTAGCCGCGTCTGTCGAGCAAGTTGACCACCACCCGATCTACCCAACCCCACACCCGCTGCTTCACCCGCCGCCACAGTGGCCGTTTCCGCCATTCCTCCAGGCTCACCTGCTGACTCAGGCCGAAGTCCTTCTCGAAACTCGCCGCCACCGCTGCCGTCAGTGACGGGTCCAGCGCTTCCAGATTCGCCTCAAGATTGAAGCGCAGATTCCAGTGATCGAAATTGCACGAGCCGATGCTGACCCAGTCGTCCACCAGCACCATTTTCAGGTGCAGGAAACACGGCTGGTACTCGTAGATTTTCACCCCGGCCTTGAGCAGGCGCGGGTAGTAACGGTGCCCCGCATAACGCACCGACGGATGATCGGTACGCGGCCCGGTCAGCAGCAGACGTACATCGAGGCCACGGGCGGCAGCCTTACGCAGGGAGCGGCGGATTTTCCAGGTCGGCAGAAAGTACGGTGTGGCCAGCCAGATCCGCTGCTGGCCGCTGTTCAGCGCGCGGAACAGCGATTGCAGAATGTCGCGATGCTGGCGGGCGTCGGCGTAGGCCACGCGGCCCATGCCCTCGCCCGTGTCCGGCACGCGGGGCAACCGTGGCAGGCCGAAATGCGCGTTGGGCCGCCAGGCCCGGCGATGGCGGTTGGCGATCCATTGACGGTCGAACAGCAGTTGCCAGTCGAGCACCAGCGGGCCGGTGATCTGCACCATGACCTCGTGCCATTCGCTGGTGTCGTGGCCCGGCGTCCAGAACTCGTCGGTGACCCCGGTGCCACCGACCACCGCCAGACGCTGGTCGACCAACAACAGCTTGCGGTGATCGCGATAGAAATTGCCGACCCAGCGCCGCCAGTTCAGCCGATTGTAAAAACGCAGCTCGACCCCGGCCCCGGTCAGCCGCCGGCGCAGCGTGAGAGTGAACGCGAGGCTGCCGTAATCATCGAACAGGCAACGCACCCGCACGCCCCGCTCCGCCGCCAGTACCAGCGCCTGCACGATGGTTTCGGCACAGGCGCCGGCTTCCACCAGATACAGCTCCAGCTCGATCTGCTCGCGGGCACGGGCAATTTCGTCGAGCATGCGCGGGAAGAATTGCGGGCCGTCGATCAACAGCTCGAAGCGGTTGCCATCACGCCACGGAAACACCGCGCCGCGCATGTCAGCGCGCCGTGAAGATCAGCACCGCACCCACCGGCACCGACAGACTGATGGCCGACAGGCCGGCCAGGTTGCGCAGGCTTTCCAGGCCCGGCAGCAGATCGAAATCCTCGGCGCTGATCACCAGCGGCTCCAGGGTCACCACTTGAAAGCGTCGGTCATCGAGGCGCGTGGCGAGCAGTTCGGCGGGGTATTCATGCTGTTTGCCGTGCAGATTGACGGTCAGCGGCAGGCGCAATTCAAGCTGCGCGCCGGGGGCCAGATCGTTGATCGGGCGCAGGTCGATCTGGGTGGTGATGGTCGCTTCGGGGAATTGTTCGATCTGGAACAACTCCTTGCGCATGCGCTCGTCGCGCAGCGGGATGCCGCTGTTGATCGAGTCCAGCTCGACCTCGACCACGGCGCGCCCGTCGGGATCGACCTTGCCGTGCAGCACCAGAAAGCGCTGCACTTCAGAAATATTGGCGTTTTTCGTGCTGACGAACGACAGCCGCGACGACTCGCCGTCCAGATACCAATTGGCCTGGGCCGGCAGCACAGCGGCGCCCAGCAGCAGGCCGGCGAAGGCGTTGCACAGAGAACGGTTGAACATTGAAAACTCGTGGGGCCGATAAACGTGCACGAACCTTAACTGGCCTTGGCGTTATTGCAAACTGTCAGTCTGTGCAAACACTCAGGCCAATGCCTGCTGCACCTCGCCGATAGTCGACGCGAGGCTGTTGAGGTGCAGGCTCAGCACCCGTTCCACCGGCGCCTGATCCATTGGCCAGTGCAGCGCCATACTGCCGACCAGCCGCCCTTGCGCACGAATCGGCAACGCCACCGCGCGAATCAGGAACGGCAGGCGCACCGGGTATTCCCAATAACCTTCAGTGCGCTGGCCGAAACCCTGATGCAAGGCTTGTTCGGTGGCCTGCAATACACCGTCATCCGCCAATTGTTCGCGCTCGGCCAGACGTTTCACGTCCTGGCTGTCGAGTTCGCCGAGGCACGCGCGGCCCATGGCCGAATGAAACAGGCTGGCGTGATGGCCGACGATCTGGCAGTTCGTTGGATAGCGCTTGCGCAACACCTGCGGGATCGCACTTTCCATCACTTCAACCCGTTCGCCGTCGAAGCACGACAGATCCGCCACCAGCCCGGTGCGCTCGCTGAGCTCCAGCAGCATCGGCGCGGCGCTTTCCACCAGGTGGCGTTTGAAACGTTGCTGACGATCACCGAACAGCCGTTTGGCGCACAACCGGTAGCGGCGGTCGCTGAGGCCGCGATAGATCCAGCCCTGCTCCTGCAAGGTCGCGAGCATCCGCGACACCGTGGCCTTGGGCAGGGTTGTCAGGTAGTGCAACTCTTCCAGCCCCAACGCCTGATGCTCGCCAAGCAACTCGACGATGGCCAGCGCCCGTTCGACCGAGCGCACGCTACCGGTGTCTGCCTTGCTGCCCATGTGTTCGACCTCCATGGATACGGATGAAAGATCACTTCGTGCAGCAAGATGCGGGCCGCTCAGGCGGATTGCAGGCATGCCGGCGGTCGCCGTTCGACCCAACGGGTCAGTTGTTCATGAGCGTAGGCCAGTTGCAGCACCGCCCGATCCGCCTGGGCCGGGCCGATGATTTGCAGGCCCATCGGCAACCCGGCCGGGTTGAAACCGACCGGCACGCTGATGCTCGGCAGCCCCGCCAGCGTCGGGCCGATCACCACCTCCATCCAGCGGTGATAGGTGTCCATGGTCTGCCCGCCGACGACTCGCGGCCACGCTTGCTGTGCATCAAAAGGGAACACTTGGGCGGTGGGCAGCAGCAGGAAATCGTAACGCTCGAACAACTCGCTCAACGCGCGATACCACTCGCTGCGCGCGACCGACGCCTGATAGACCTCGGCAGCGGTCAGACGCAGACCGCCCTCGATTTCCCATTGCGCTTCGGGTTTGAGCAATGACCGTTTTTGCGGATCGGCATACGCCGCGCCGAGGCTGCCCTGCACCAGAAAATGCCGGTGGGTGAGCCAGGTCTGCCACAGGCGCTCCATGGAAAAGTCCGGCTGGCAGGCCTCGACCTGACAGCCCAGCGCACTGAAATCCGCCAGCGCCGACTCGCACAGGCTCAACACGCCATCGTCCATCGGCAGATAGCCGTTGTAATCGCCGAGCCAGCCGAGGCGCAGGCCGTTGCAGTCCTGTTGCAGATCCAGGCTGAAGTCCCGTGGTTCATCGGCCAGCGATAGCGGCACGCGCGGATCGTAGCCGGCCTGGGTCGAGAGCAATCGCGCGACGTCGGTGACCGTGCGCCCCATCGGCCCTTCGGTGGCCAGTTGCTGGACGAACACTTCCGGCATCGGCCCATGGGGCACACGCCCTTGGGACGGGCGGAAGCCGAACACGTTGTTGAACGCCGCCGGGTTACGCAGCGAGCCCATCATGTCACTGCCGTCGGCCACCGGCAGCAGGCGCAGGGCCAGTGCCACCGCTGCCCCGCCGCTGCTGCCGCCGGCGATCAGGCCCGGATCGTAGGCGTTGGTGGTGGTGCCGAACACGCTGTTGTAGGTCTGCGAACCGAGGCCGAACTCCGGAACGTTACTCTTGCCGATGATGATCGCGCCGCAGTCGCGAACCCGCGCCACACTGATCGCATCGTGCTGCGGCACTTGCTCGGCGAACAGCGGCGAGCCGAGAGTAGTGCGCAACCCGGCAGTGGCCGCCAGGTCCTTGATCGCCTGGGGCATGCCGTGCATCCAGCCTCGGGACTCGCCGCGATCCAGTTGCCGGTCACACTCATCGGCCTCGCTTAACAACACGTCCTGAGGGCGCAGCGAGACCAGCGCGTTGACCGCCGGATTGAAACGGTCGATGTGCGTCAGATACGCCTGCATCACCTCGCGGCACGACACCTTGCGGGCATGGATCGCCCGGGACAGCGCATCGGCGTCGAGGGCGACAATCGGATCAATGGCCAACGGACTCACGGCTTCACTCCCAGGTTGAGCGCAACGGATTTCTTCGCGCGTGGAGCCTCCTGCAAACAGTAAGTCCCGAGCAGGGTCAGCAGGCAAGCGAACAAGACATAGAACGACGGCGCCACCGGGGTGTTCAGAACTTTACTCAGCCAGGTGACGATCAGCGGCGCAAAACCACCGAACACCATCACCGCCACGTTGTAGGCCACCGACACGCCGGTGGAGCGCACCTCAATCGGAAACTGCTCGGCCAGCGCCGTCGGAGCCGGGCCGAAGAACCCGCCAATCGCCGCGCACAGCAGCAGTTGCATCACCAGCAAGCGCTCGATCGAAGGCGCCGCCGCCACCCACACATACAGCGGATAGACCATGACGAAAAACGCCAAAGTGAAAGCCATCAGCACCGGCCGCCGACCGAGGCGATCCGACAGCGCGCCGGACAATGGAATCACCACGGTCATCAACCCCACCGCCAGCATCTGCACCAGCAACACCTGATCCAACGGCAGGCCGAGGTTCTTGTGGGCGAAGGTCGGCATGTTCACCAGCACTACGTAAAACGATACCGTCGCCCCGCACGCCAGGCCCATCGACACCAGCAGGCTGCGGCGATGTTCGCGCAACACCTGCCACAGACCTGGCGCTGCGCCTTTGGCTTTCTTGCGTGCTTCGAGAAACTCTTCCGGTTCTTCCATGTGCTTGCGAATCCACAAGCCCACCGGGCCGATCAACAGGCCGAGCACGAACGGAATCCGCCAGCCCCAACTGTCCAGCGCTTCTGGGGAAAACAGGTGCGTGACCAGCGCCACCATCGCCGCGCCGCTGAACACCGCCAGGCATTGCCCGACCAGTTGCCACGAGCCGTACAAACCCTTGCGATGGGCCGGTGCGCTCTCCACCAGAAACGCCGTGGCGCTCGCATATTCACCGCCCGTGGCAAAGCCCTGAAGCATTCGCGCCACCACGATCAGCAGCGGCGCGCCCATGCCAATGGCGGCGTAGTTCGGCGCGAACGCGATCAGGGCGATGGACACGGTCATCAGGCGGATGATCATCTGCATCGCGGCTTTGCGCCCTTTGCGGTCGGAGTAGATGCCGAGCAGGATGCCGCCCACCGGGCGCATGAAAAAGCCGACGCCGAAGGTCGCCAGCGCCATCAGCAGCGAGGCGTAGTCGTCGGACGGGAAAAACTGCCGGGCGATGATGCTCGCCAGAAAGCCATAAACGATGAAGTCGTACCATTCCAGGGCGTTGCCGATGACGGCGGCGACCACTTGCCGGGTGCGCGAAACGCCTGCGTTCGAAGTCTGCATGGGGATTCTCCAGAAGCTGTGGGTTGACCACGCAGGCACATGCGCACCTGCGTTCCAGCGGCAGCAAAAAGTGAAGAAATCAGGCCGGCTTGAGCCAGCTCTCGGTGAGCGCGCCCCAATACGCCGCGCCGGTCAGCAGAATGTCATCGTTAAAATCGTACGCCGGGTTATGCACCATCGGCCGCGCCACGCCGTTGCCGATGAACAGGTACGCGCCGGGGCAGCGCTGGAGCATCCAGGCGAAGTCTTCGCTGCCCATCAGTTTCGGAGTGTTGCCATCGACGGCATCGGCGCCCACCAGTTCGACGCCGACCTGACGAGCGAACTCGGTTTCGGCGGCGTGGTTGACCAGCACCGGGTAGGCCGGACGGTGTTCGATGGTCGAGGTGCAGCCGAAGCTTTCGGCCTGGGACTCGATGATCGAGCGCACGCGGTCCAGTGTCTGAACGCGGACTTCGGCGTTCAGTGCACGCAGGCTCAGGCGCAGGATCGCCTGTTGCGGAATCACGTTCGCCGCTTCGCCGGCCTGCAATGCGCCGACCGTTACCACCGCCGCCTGCTGCGCATCGATATTGCGCGCGACCACGGTTTGCAAAGCCATCACCACACTGGCTGCGGCCACCAACGGATCCACCGCCAGATGCGGCATCGAACCGTGGCCGCCGACGCCTTCGATGGTCACGGTGAGCAAGTCCTGCGAAGCCATCATCGGCCCTTCGCGAAAGCCCAGATGCCCCGCCGGCAGGCCCGGCATGTTGTGCATGCCGAACAGCGCATCGCACGGGAAGCGTTCGAGCAGGCCATCGGCGAGCATCGCTTCGGCCCCGCCCTGGCCTTCTTCGGCGGGCTGGAAAATCAGCGTCAGGGTGCCGTCGAACTGGCGGGTCGCCGCCAGATAACGCGCCGCACCGAGCAACATCGCGGTGTGCCCGTCGTGGCCGCAGGCGTGCATGCAGCCTTGATGCCGGCTGCTGTAGGCGACGCCGGTGTTCTCGATGATCGGCAGCGCATCCATGTCGGCCCGCAGCCCGAGCTTGCGTGTGCTGCTGCCGTTGCGCAGCACGCCGACCACGCCGGTCTTGCCGACCCCGGTGTGAACTTCATAGCCCCACTCTTCGAGCGAACGGGCGACCAGCGCCGAGGTGCGGCTTTCTTCGAAACCGAGTTCAGGGTGGGCGTGAATGTCCTGGCGGGTGGCGTGCAGGTCGCTGGCCACATCGTTGAGCCAGGCAAGAATGTGCTGATGTCGGGGCATGACGGTTCTCCTCGCGCGGGTGTTCCCGGTCTTTTTGTTCGGTGTTGTTTCACGACACGTGAACGGCAGGTCGTGCTCACCGCCAGATAAACGCGAGACACGCGAGAGGACAATCGAATGTGGTTCCACAGGGTGGAACGGGATCAGGGTTGCAGGCGACAGCCCTGGCGTTCGCCTTGCCATTGGGCGCTGTTGCTGCGTCCCAGGCCGCTGGCGGTGACGATCTTTTGTGTGCGGTCATCGGTCAGTTCACTGGGCAGCCACTGCTTCACGTAGCCCCGGCAATATTCGGCGTCGTTGTTCATCACGTAGCGGCACGAACAATATTCCTTGGCGGTGTAGGCGCTGATGATGTCCGGGAAGGCCCACAGGTTTTCGCGCTCGTGCCAGCCCCAGCCCAGCAGCACGATTAACAGAACCAGCAGAACACGTCTGAACAGTTTCATGGCCGCACCGCCCCGAGCACGCGCTTGAGCAATTCGTTGTGGCGATAGCTGCCGTCGCGGTCATCGGCGTAGCGCACGATCACCAGTTTTTCGCTCGGAATCACGTACAGCGCCTGGCCCCAGTGGCCGAGGGCGGCGAAGGTGTCGGGCGGTGCGTCGGGCCATGGCGTCGGCGCGCCGTCTGCCGGGCGATTGAGCCACCACTGGCCGCCGGGCACGGCTTCATCCTGATGGGCCTTGTAGCCGGCGAAGGGTTGGCGGTTGAAGGCGACCCAGTCTTTGGGCAGCAACTGCCGGTCGTTCCAGCGTCCGTCCCGTTCCATCAGCAGGCCGATTCGCGCCAGATCCCGGGCGGTCATATAAGCGTAGGAAGAGGCGACGAAGGTGCCGGTGGCGTCGGTTTCCCACGTGGCATGGCGGATGCCCAAGGGATCGAAAAGCGCTGTCCACGGATAGTCGGGATAACGCTGTGGGCCGACGATGGTTTTCAGCGCCGCCGCCAACAGATTGCTGTCGCCGCTGGAATAGCGGAACACCTGCCCCGCTGGCGCGTAGCGGTCGTGATCGGCGGTGAAGGCAGCCATGTCGCGGTGGCCACGGGTGTAGAGCATGGCCACCACCGAGGATTTCAGTGGGGCGTACTCGTAGTCTTCCTGCCATTCGATGCCCGAGGCCCAGTGCAGCAGATCCTTGATCGTGATGGCCGGGTGTTTTTCCAGCGTCGGGTAGAACTTCGCGACGGGATCATCGAGCTTGAACAGGCCTTCGCCGTACGCCACGCCGAGCACCGTGGCCATCAGGCTTTTGCTGATCGACCAGGTCAGGTGCGGGGTGTCGGCGGTGGTCGCGGCGGCGTAGCGTTCGTAGATGAGCTGACCGTCGCGGATCACCAGCAAGGCGTCGGTGCGGATGCCTTGGCGGGTGTTGTCATCGCGGGTCGGGAAGGCATAGGCCTCCAGTGCATCGACGGCTGGACCGGTGAGTTTCGCGCCGGTCGGCCATTGCTTGCCCGGCCATTGTTCGGCCTGAACCGTGAAGCTGATCAGCAGCAGAAACAGGGACAGGCCTTTGAACATGGTGAGGGCTCTGGGGATGAACCTGAGAAGACTAGCCGGCGTTCATGACAGATGTGTTTTGGTTTGCCGCCAACGCCTTGGCCAGACGCTTGGCCCGCGCGCCTGCCGCCAGTTGCATGACTGATTGATCGCGCTGCCACATCGCCGCCCATTCGGGATTGCCGTCGCGCAGTGCCTGATCAACCTCCGGTTTGAGCCCGTCGAACTGCGCAAACAATCCGCCGAGCAACACATGCCCCGCCGGATTGTTCGGCGGCTGCCGACTGACTTCCGCACATCCGGCCAACAGCGCCAGCAAGCGCAATTGCAGCGGCTGCGGCCAGCCGCTGTCCTGACCGACGCCGCACAACCACGCGGTCATTGCACTCAACACGTAAACGTCTTCAAGGGTGCGGAACGGTTTGACGTAAGCATCCCAACCGTCCCCGGCGAGCAACTCGCACAACGCATCGTCGAGATGCAGACGACCATGGCTGATGTCCGGCATCAACGGCAGCGCCGGGAGTTTTTCCACCCGCACGCCGGGTTCGCCGGGGTACACCACCGCCAGGCTCAGGCGCGGTGATTCGCCGGGTTGTTCACTGCGCGCGGCGATCAGCAGCCAGTCGGCCGCATCGCCGGCGGTGACGAAATCCTTTTGCCCGGTGAGGCGCAGATCCGTGAGCCGGGTCTGCATGTCCGCCGGGCGCAGGCTGCGCTGCTCGGTCGCGCACATCGCACCGAGGCTCGGCGGCGCGCTCGGCCAGAGCATGCGCAGCGCCGCCTGATAACCCACCAGAAACGCCAGCCCCGGCGTCGCCATCCGCCGCCCTCCCGCCACCGCCAGTTCGAACGGCGTCACGCTGCCCAGTTGCTGCAGCAACGTGGCGAAGTCCTCCGCCAGATCGGCAACGGCGGGCAGGCGTTCGCGGCATTCCAGCAGGGTCGACCAGGTCATCAGAGGCTCCTCGTGGGCTGTCATATAAGCATCACCAAACATTCATGGCGATGACACCGGGGCTACATAGCCTGACTTTGCACAACACGGCTGCATAAAGAAAGTCGATCGGCTGCAACCCATGACGGGTTCAAGGCCCGTACGGAGATTCACATGACTCAGATCGCCCGCATCAGCGACACCGGCAATGAACGCCGCCTGCAAGCCGAACGCCTGATCGGCGCCGAGGCCTTGCAGCAAGCCCAGGCCTTGCGCTTCAACGTGTTCAGCGGCGAGTTCAACGCCAAGCTGAACGGCGCGGAGCTGGGTCTGGACATGGATGACTATGATGTTCACTGCAGCCACATCGGCGTGCGTGACCTGAACACCGGCCGCCTGGTGGCGACCACCCGTTTGCTCGATCACACCGCCGCCAGCAGCCTGGGCAAGTTCTACAGCGAAGAAGAATTCAGCCTGCACGGCCTCGCCGGTCTGCAAGGCCCGATCCTGGAAATCGGCCGCACCTGCGTCGACCCGGCCTACCGCAACGGCGGCACCATCGCCGTGCTGTGGGGCGAACTGGCCGAAGTCCTGAATCAGGGCGGCTACAGCTACCTGATGGGTTGCGCGAGCATCCCGATGCAGGACGGCGGTGTACAGGCCCACGCGATCATGCAGCGCCTGCGCGAACGCTATCTGTGCACCGAACACCTGCGCGCCGAACCGAAGAATCCACTGCCGAGCCTCGACATTCCGTCGAACGTGATCGCCGAAATGCCGCCGCTGCTCAAGGCCTACATGCGCCTGGGCGCGAAGATCTGCGGCGAGCCGTGCTGGGACGAAGATTTCCAGGTCGCCGACGTGTTCATCCTGCTCAAGCGCGACGAACTCTGCCCGCGCTACGCCAAGCACTTCAAGGCGGCCGTGTAATGAGCCGGCTGCGGGTGTACGCGCGGATCGCGCGAGTGCTGCTGGTGGTGACGCTGGGCCTGAGCATGGCCGGTGTCTTCGGGGTGTTCGAGCGTTTGGGTCTGGCCCATTCGATGGAGCGTCGGCAGCGCTGGTCGCGGTTTTTCATGGCGCGTCTGAGCAATGCCCTGCCCTTTCGCGTGACCGTGCATGGCGAGCTGCCGAAGCAGCCGATGCTGTGGGTCAGCAACCATGTGTCGTGGACCGACATTCCGCTGCTCGGCATGCTTACGCCGCTGTCGTTTCTGTCCAAGGCCGAAGTACGCACCTGGCCGGTGGCCGGTTGGCTCGCGGCGAAGGCCGGCAGCCTGTTCATCCGTCGCGGATCGGGCGACAGCCAGTTGATCCGCAAGCAGATGACCCGTCACCTGCAAACCGATCATCCGCTGCTGATGTTCCCGGAAGGCACCACCACCGATGGCCGTTCGCTGCGCACCTTTCATGGTCGCCTGTTGTCGGCGGCGATTGATTCCGAGGTGATGCTGCAACCAGTGGCGATCCGTTACCTGCGCGACGGCAAGATCGATTCGCTGGCGCCGTTCATTGGTGACGATGATCTGCTGTCGCACCTGATGCGCCTGTTCAGCAACGACTGCGGCGATGTCGAGATTCATCTGCTCAAGCCGATTGCCTGCCACGGTCGGGAGCGCGCGGCATTGGCGTACGAGGCCCAGCAAGCGGTGCAGAAAGCCTTGTTCGGTGATGTGCTCAAACCGGTCGAAGCACAACATGCCCGGGATCTGATAGCGGCCTGATCGGCAACGTCTATCTACAGCTGCCGGCCGGCAAAGTCCTGCAGCTGTGGGTAGAACAAACGAAAGTCCTCGCTCAACGGCTCATACAACCGCCGCAACTCCTCCATCGCCCCCGCCAGCTCTTCGGGTCGGGTCAGGCGCCGGGAGATTCCACGCAACACCTGCTCCAGCACTTCGAACTCCTGATACGAGCCCAACCAGTCATTGGCGACCATGTGCGGGGCGATCTTCGCCAGGCGCTCGGGCAATTGCCGCTCGCTGGACAGCACGCGGTAAACGTCGGTGGTGAATTGGCCCAACGGACGGTCGGCGTACTGCGTCCAGTCGCGGGCCAGGCAATGATCGAAAAACACGTCGAGGACGATGCCCGCGTAACGGCGGCGAGTCGTGGAAAACCGCGCCAGTGAAGCGTCCACCAATGGATGGCGATCAGTGAACACGTCGATCTGTCGATGCAGGGCAATCGCCGCTTCGATCTCCGGCTCGAACTGCCCTTGCAGCCGCCCTTTGACGAAATCGCCATACAGACTGCCGAGCAGTTGACCGGGGCGCTGGCCACCGAGGTGTAAATGTGCGAGATAGTTCATGGGCGCAGCTTAGCACCGCGCCCGCAATTGTTTACACCTCACATATCGTTATAACCCGATATACCGATTTATGCGGTCATCAGATCAAATTCATATTGGTGTATCGCGAAGTACCGATATAAAGTTCGCCTCATCGCGATATAGCGCTACACACATCACGAGCACCCAGCCATGAACATTGACCTCGACGAAATAATAAAAGCCCTGGCACACCCAGTACGGCGAGACATCCTCAACTGGCTGAAAGACCCGAAAGCCCAGTTTCCGGAACAGATCCACAACCACGAGTACGGCATCTGCGCCGGGCAGATCGATCAACGCTGCGGCCTGTCGCAATCGACCGTTTCCGCCCACCTGGCCACCCTGCAACGGGCCGGGCTGATCAGCAGCCAGAAAGCCGGCCAGTGGCACTTTTTCAAACGCAACGAGGACGTGATCCAGGCGTTCCTCAGCACCCTCAGCAAAGAGCTCTGACCCTTAACGTCAGCCAGCCAAAAGGATTAAACGATGCCCCTCTCGCTACTCATACTCGCCTTGAGCGCCTTCGCCATCGGCACCACCGAGTTCGTCATCATGGGCCTGCTGCCCAATGTGGCGGCTGACCTCGGCGTGTCGATTCCCGGTGCCGGCTGGCTGGTGACCGGCTACGCCCTGGGCGTGGCGATTGGTGCACCGTTCATGGCAATGGCCACTGCAAAACTGCCGCGCAAGGCTGCACTGGTAACGCTGATGGGCATCTTCATTATCGGCAACCTGCTCTGCGCCATCGCCACTGATTACAACGTGCTGATGTTCGCCCGAGTGGTTACCGCCCTCTGCCACGGTGCGTTCTTCGGCATCGGCTCGGTGGTGGCGGCCAACCTGGTGGCACCGAACAAGCGCGCCTCGGCCGTGGCCCTGATGTTCACCGGCCTGACCCTGGCCAACGTGCTGGGTGTACCGCTGGGCACCGCCCTCGGTCAGGAAGCCGGCTGGCGCTCAACCTTCTGGGCAGTGACCGTGATCGGGGTGATCGCGCTGATCGGCCTGATCCGCTTCCTGCCGGCCAAGCGTGACGAAGAAAAACTCGACATGCGTGCCGAACTGGCCGCCCTCAAGGGCGCCGGCATCTGGCTGTCGCTGAGCATGACCGCGCTGTTCGCCGCCTCGGTATTCACCCTGTTCACTTACGTCGCTCCATTGCTGGGCGATGTCACCGGCGTCTCGCCCCGTGGCGTGACCTGGACCCTGATGCTCATCGGCCTGGGCCTGACCGTCGGCAACATCATCGGCGGCAAACTGGCCGACAAGGGCCTCGCCGCGACGCTGATCGGCGTGTTCATCGCCATGGCCGTGACCTCCACCGTCCTGACCTGGACCAGCATCGCCCTGATCCCCACCGAAATCACCCTGTTCCTCTGGGCTACCGCGTGTTTCGCCGCCGTGCCGGCTCTGCAAGTGAACGTCGTGACCTACGGCCAGGCCGCACCGAACCTGGTGTCGACCCTGAACATCGGCGCCTTCAACGTCGGCAACGCCCTCGGTGCCTGGGTCGGCGGCAGCGTCATCGCCCACGGCTACGGCCTGACCAGCGTGCCTCTCGCCGCTGCAGCGCTTGCGGTTCTCGCGCTGCTGGTGACCCTGATCACATTCCGCCAGAACGGCAATCCCGAGCTGGCCACCGCTAACTGATTCACTCACTTACCTCACGAGGGTTGTATCTCATGGCAACAATTTTCGATCCGATCAAACTGGGCGACCTCGAGCTGTCCAACCGCATCATCATGGCGCCGCTGACCCGCTGCCGCGCCGACGAAGGCCGCGTACCGAACGCGCTGATGGCCGAGTATTACGTACAACGCGCCTCGGCCGGCCTGATCCTCAGCGAAGCCACTTCGGTGACCCCGATGGGCGTCGGCTACCCGGACACCCCGGGCATCTGGTCCAACGACCAAGTGCGCGGCTGGACCAACGTGACCAAGGCCGTTCACGCCGCCGGCGGCAAGATCGTCCTGCAACTGTGGCACGTCGGCCGGATCTCCCACCCGTCGTACCTGAACGGCGAAACGCCGGTTGCACCGAGCGCCATCCAGCCTAAAGGCCACGTCAGCCTGGTTCGCCCGCTGGCCGACTATCCAACCCCGCGCGCACTGGAAAACGCTGAAATCGCCGACATCGTCGACGCCTACCGCGTCGGTGCAGAAAACGCCAAGGCCGCCGGTTTCGACGGCGTGGAAATCCACGGCGCCAACGGCTACCTGCTCGACCAGTTCCTGCAAAGCAGCACCAACCAGCGCACCGACCACTACGGCGGCTCCCTGGAAAACCGTGCACGCCTGCTGCTGGAAGTGACCGACGCGGCCATCGAAGTCTGGGGCGCCGGCCGTGTCGGCGTGCACCTGGCTCCGCGCGCCGACTCCCATGACATGGGCGACGACAACCTGGCGGAAACCTTCACCTACGTCGCTCGCGAACTGGGCAAGCGTGGCATCGCGTTCATCTGCTCCCGCGAGAAAGAAGGCGCCGACAGCCTCGGCCCACAACTGAAGGAAGCCTTCGGCGGCGCCTACATTGCCAACGAGCGCTTCACCAAGGACAGCGCCAACGCGTGGCTGGCCGAGGGCAAGGCTGACGCCGTGGCATTCGGCATCCCGTTTATTGCCAACCCGGATCTGCCGGCCCGTCTGAAGGCCGATGCTCCGCTGAACGAACCGCGTCCAGAACTGTTCTACGGCAAGGGCCCGGTCGGCTACATCGACTACCCAACGTTGTAATCACTACGCCTTGCAATGTAAAAGCCCCGGACTCGCAAGAGCCGGGGCTTTTTGTTTATCAGGGGGGCGACTACTTGCGAAATAAACCATTACATAGATCGCATGCACTTCGACCTTGGCACTGTTATTTTCGCACCCTCCAACTAAACAAAAAGAGAAACCGTCATGAATGACACAACAAACGACACCATTTCAAAAGACGAAAACAATCATGAAGAAACTCAAATCAAAACATTTGAAAACACTACTCTAACCTCCATTCTGTCAAGCTCAACTTACTTGATCAGCCCAGTCGCCGCCAGTATATTAGGCACTGTGCTTTCCAACATCACCGACGACGAACACACCAAGACTACTACTCACTTAGAACTTGAAAACGAATTTCAAACCGTTATCAAAAAAGCTCAACAACAGGAAGAAAAAACCTGGAATACGATTAAACACGAAGGCAACAACAGTATTCTAATCAATATTTACAATGGAACTTCGGAAACATTTTCACTCACTCAATGCAGCTGGGATACCAGTGGACTCCAAGGAGAGGATCTGGTCATCCACCCTTGGCAATACATGCAGTTCATACTACGCAGTAAGCCTCCAGCGCTTTCTGGTGGGGCGAAACGGCGAAGATCAACTCCCGTCGGACATGCGTTTACTTACTCCGGTGAAAAGCAAGCCTTTCATTTCACAACCTCAGTAAAGTTAACGGCTCCCTATGAACCGTTCGCCTTTGACACGAAAATAATCCCCAACCGCGAACATAACGTTCGTTCTATTGGTAAAGAACCACTCACCGTCAAATCTCATATAACCCGGCACCAGTCCGCTCGTCCTTATAGCTATGCCATAGTGATCAACTTAGGTTAAGCACGACCGCCCGTATAACCAATTATTGGGCTGTTGTGAACCGAGATTACTTAGTTCGCAACCATTCAAGTAAAAAGATCCCTTTGATCGTAAAGCGGTATGCACTCAAGGATGCTCCACGGTCGGCCACATCGACTACCGATAGCATTCGTCAATTACAGAAATACGAAAAAAGCCCTGGGCTCTTAATAGTCGGGGCTTTTTGTTTATCGTAGGTCTGACGCAGCTCCAATAGGGGGTCACGTCAGGATTGATTGTCTGGCACTTACCCTCTCTCACATTCCAGACACAAAATTCCTACAAAATACTGAGCTAGCAATCTGTCAATCAAGTGAACGTGCGTATATAAAAACAGCCCATTACCGCACCGTGCGTGAAGCACCGTTCATTTTCAACATCACGGTTGACACCCACGGACCAATAACGAATTTTGTTTCATTTGCGCAGGCTGGGGCTCCAGCGCAGCATGTCCAGCCCGGTATCGACCCAACGCTCCGCCTCGGCGTACAGATCGAAGCTGTCCGGCGCCAGGAGCCATCCATAAAGGAGGCCGTCGATATAGGCGTGAATGCTGATGGCTGCCCGGGCGGTGTCGAGGTCCGCCGGCAACTGTCCACGATTGACCGCATTACTCAATGTCAGCGCGATCCGCACATTGCAATCGAGGCTGGCGGTCCGGCGCTGCTGACGCAGATCGCACATTTCATCGGTGAACTCGCACTTATGAAACAGAATTTCGTTGATACGCCGGGTCTTCGGATCCAGTGCAACTTTATGAAACAAATGAATCAGCAATTGGCGCATGCAGCCCAGTGGATCAGGTTCGTCCTCGCTTTCGCTGGCCTTGGCCAGTTCGTCCAGCGGCTCATGCAGAGTATCGAGCATGGCTTGCAACAGATCGGCCTTGTTGCTGAAGTGCCAGTAGATGGCACCTCGCGTCACCCCCGCCAGGGTTGCGATATCCGACAACGTCGTGCGCGCCACGCCCCGCTCATAGAAGGCTTTCTCGGCCGCTTCGAGAATCTGGCTGCGCGTTTCCTGAGCTTCCTCTTTGGTACGACGGACCATGGCAGTAAAACCTCAAACAGGATGTTTCAGGGATGGCTGAATATCCGCTGAATAAAAAAGGGTCGATCTCTCGCGGATCGGCTCCCCGGCCTACAATTTCAGACCTTGCGACGACTTTTGTAACAGGATGGATACGACGCCAAGGTGTTTACAAACAACCATGAACGTAAGTATATTCATTAGCAAGCTACTTATCCACCCGGTAACCCTTTTTTACCCTTCCACACTTCTTGTGCGCTTTTCGCGCGCCTGACCCGAGGATCTTCATGCAATTCAAGCCAGCTGTTACCGCTCTGGTCACTGCCGTCGCCCTGGCATCGCTGCTCAGCGGATGTAAAAAGGAAGAGGCGGCTCCCGCCGCACCACCTCCTCAGGTCGGCGTCGTCACCCTGCAACCACAAGCCTTTACCCTGACTTCCGAACTGCCGGGCCGCACCAGCGCGTTCCGAATCGCCGAAGTTCGTCCACAGGTAAACGGCATCATTCTCAAGCGTCTGTTCAAGGAAGGCGGCGATGTCAAAGCCGGCCAACAGCTGTATCAGATCGATCCGTCGGTCTATGAAGCGACCCTGAAAAGCGCCGAAGCCAACCTGCGTTCGACCAAGTCGATCTCCGACCGCTACAAGCAACTGGTCGACGAGCAGGCCGTCAGCCGTCAGGAATACGACACCGCCGTAGCCAACCGCCTGCAATCGGAAGCGTCGTTGCAAAGCGCGCAGATCAACGTGCGTTACACCAAGGTCTACGCACCGATCTCCGGTCGCATCGGCCGTTCTTCGGTGACCGAAGGCGCGCTGGTCAGCAGCGGCCAGACCGATGCGATGGCCGTGATCCAGCAACTGGACCCGATCTACGTCGACGTCACCCAGTCCTCGGTGGAACTACTGGAACTGCGCCGCGAACTGGAAAGCGGTCGTCTGCAGAAGGCCGGCGACAACGCCGCTGCGGTCAAGCTGACCCTCGAAGACGGCAGCCAGTACAAACTCGACGGTAAGCTTGAATTCTCCGAAGTGTCGGTCGACCAGACCACCGGTTCCGTGACCCTGCGCGCCGTGTTCCCGAACCCCGACCACACTTTGCTGCCGGGCATGTTCGTCCACGCGCAGTTGCAGGCCGGTGTGAACAGCGCCGCGATCCTCGCGCCGCAGCAAGGCGTGACCCGCGACCTCAAGGGCACCCCGACTGCGCTGGTCGTCGGTCCGGACAACAAGGTCGAGCTGCGTCAGCTCAAGGCCAGCCGCACCGTCGGCAGCCAGTGGCTGATCGAAGACGGCCTGAAGGCCGGAGATCGTCTGATCACCGAAGGGCTGCAATTCGTCAAACCGGGTGTTGAGGTCAAACCGACCGAAGCGACCAACGTCGGCAAAAAGAACCCGGCCCCCGCTCAGGCAGCTGACAAAGCCGCCGGCGGCAAAGGGGAGTAATCCATGTCAAAATTTTTCATCGACCGTCCGATTTTCGCCTGGGTAATTGCCCTGGTGATCATGCTGGTCGGGGCACTTTCGATCCTGAAGCTGCCGATCAACCAGTACCCGAGCATTGCGCCACCGGCCATTGCGATCTCCGTGACCTACCCGGGTGCTTCGGCACAGACGGTTCAGGACACCGTGGTGCAAGTGATCGAGCAGCAGCTCAACGGTATCGACAACCTGCGTTATGTGTCCTCGGAAAGTAACTCCGACGGCAGCATGACCATCACCGCGACCTTCGAGCAAGGCACCAACTCCGACACCGCGCAGGTCCAGGTCCAGAACAAGCTGAACCTGGCCACCCCGCTGCTGCCGCAAGAAGTGCAGCAACAGGGTATCCGCGTGACCAAGGCAGTGAAGAACTTCCTGCTGGTGATCGGCGTGGTGTCGCGTGACGGCAGCATGACCAAGGACGACCTGTCCAACTACATCGTGTCGAACATGCAGGACCCGATCTCGCGGACCGCCGGTGTCGGTGACTTCCAGGTCTTCGGTGCCCAGTACGCAATGCGCATCTGGCTCGACCCGGCCAAGTTGAACAACTTCAACCTGACCCCGGTCGACGTGAAAACCGCGATTGCGGCGCAGAACGTCCAGGTGTCGTCCGGTCAGCTCGGTGGCTTGCCTGCCGTGCAGGGCCAGCAGCTGAACGCCACGATCATCGGCAAGACCCGTCTGCAGACCGCCGAGCAGTTCAAAGAGATTCTGCTCAAGGTCAACAAGGATGGCTCTCAGGTCCGTCTGAAAGACGTCGCCGACGTCGGCCTGGGTGGCGAGAACTATGCGATCAGCGCCCAGTTCAACGGCAGCCCGGCGTCCGGTCTGGCGGTGAAACTGGCCAACGGCGCCAACGCTCTCGACACCGCCAAGGCACTGCGCAAGACGATTGACGACCTCAAGCCGTTCTTCCCGCAAGGCATGGAAGTGGTGTTCCCGTACGACACCACCCCGGTGGTGACCGAGTCGATCAAAGGCGTGGTTCACACCCTGGTCGAAGCGATTGCGCTGGTGTTCCTGGTGATGTTCCTGTTCCTGCAGAACTTCCGCGCCACCGTCATCACCACGATGACCGTGCCGGTGGTATTGCTCGGTACGTTCGGCATCCTCGCAGCGGCCGGTTTCAGCATCAACACCCTGACCATGTTCGGCATGGTGCTGGCCATCGGCTTGCTGGTGGACGACGCCATTGTCGTGGTGGAAAACGTCGAGCGGGTGATGAGCGAAGAAGGCTTGTCACCGAAGGAAGCGACCAAAAAATCCATGGGCCAGATCCAGGGCGCCCTGGTCGGTATCGCCCTGGTGCTGTCGGCGGTGTTGCTGCCGATGGCATTCTTCAGCGGCTCCACCGGTGTGATCTACAAGCAGTTCTCGATCACCATCGTGTCGGCCATGGCGCTGTCGGTACTGGTCGCGCTGATCTTCACCCCGGCGCTGTGCGCCACCATGCTCAAGGCGATTCCGCACGGTGAGCACGGCACGCCGAAAAAAGGTTTCTTCGGCTGGTTCAACCGCAACTTCGACCGTGGCGTCAACAGCTACGAGCGCGGTGTTGGCAACATGTTGTCGCGCAAGGCGCCGTATCTGCTGGCGTACCTGCTGATCGTGGTCGGCATGATCTGGCTGTTCACCCGCATCCCGACCGCGTTCCTGCCGGAAGAAGACCAAGGCGTTCTGTTCGCCCAGGTGCAGACACCAGCCGGTTCCAGTGCCCAGCGTACTCAGGTGGTGGTGGATGAAATGCGTGAATTCCTGCTGCGTCCGACCAAGGACGGCGGTGAAGGCGACGCAGTAGCCTCGGTGTTCACCGTGACCGGCTTCAACTTCGCCGGCCGTGGCCAGAGCTCGGGTATGGCGTTCATCATGCTCAAGCCGTGGGACGAACGTAACGCCGACAACAGCGTGTTCAAACTCGCCGCCCGCGCCCAGCAGCACTTCTTCAGCTTCCGCGATGCGATGGTGTTCGCCTTCGCCCCGCCGGCAGTACTGGAGCTGGGTAACGCCACCGGTTTCGACGTGTTCCTGCAGGACCGCGCCGGTATCGGTCACGAGAAGTTGATGGCTGCACGCAACCAGTTCCTCGGCATGGCCGCGCAGAGCAAGGTGCTCACGCAGGTCCGTCCGAACGGTCTGAACGATGAACCGCAGTTCCAGCTGGAAATCGATGACGAGAAGGCCAGTGCCCTGGGCATCACCATCTCCGACATCAACAACACCCTGTCGATTGCGCTGGGCAGTAGCTACGTCAACGACTTCATCGACCGCGGTCGGGTGAAGAAGGTGTACGTGCAGGGCCGGCCAGACTCGCGAATGAGCCCGGAAGACCTGAAGAAGTGGTACGTACGCAACGCCGCCGGCACCATGGTTCCGTTCTCCGCGTTCGCCAAGGGCGAGTGGATCTACGGTTCGCCGAAGCTGGCGCGTTACAACGGCGTTGAAGCGGTCGAGATCCTCGGTGCCCCGGCGCCGGGTTACTCCACCGGTGAAGCGATGGCCGAAGTCGAGGCGATTGCCAAGAAACTGCCGGCCGGTGTGGGTATCTCGTGGACCGGTCTGTCGTACGAAGAACGACTGTCCGGTTCGCAGGCTCCGGCGCTGTACGCCCTGTCGCTGCTGATGGTGTTCCTGTGTCTGGCGGCGCTGTATGAAAGCTGGTCGATTCCGATCGCGGTCATGCTCGTGGTTCCGCTGGGGATCATCGGTGCGCTGATGGCCACCAGCCTGCGCGGTCTGTCGAACGACGTGTACTTCCAGGTGGGTCTGTTGACGACCATCGGTCTGGCGGCTAAAAACGCCATTCTGATCGTCGAGTTCGCCAAGGAATTGCACGAGCAGGGACGCAGTCTGCGCGATGCGGCGATTGAAGCCTGCCGCATGCGTCTGCGACCGATCATCATGACGTCGCTGGCCTTCGTCCTCGGTGTTGTACCGTTGGCTATCTCCACCGGCGCAGGCTCGGGCAGTCAACACGCGATCGGTACCGGCGTGATTGGCGGTATGCTCACCGCGACGATCCTGGCGATATTCTGGGTTCCACTGTTCTTCGTCACTGTGTCGTCCATGGGTCAGCGCAAAAACGCTGGCAAGGATGACGCCATAGAAACTCCTAAAGAGGCTGGCCAATGAGCAAGTCGCTACTCTCCATCGCAGTCGCCGCCTTCGTGCTGAGCGGTTGCTCGCTGATACCGGATTATCAGCAGCCGCAAGCACCGGTGGCGGGCCAATACCCGCAGGGCCCGGCGTACTCGCCGGCCCAGGCACCGGCGCAGGCCGCTGCCGAACAGGGCTGGAAGCAGTTTTTCCATGACCCGGCCCTGCAGCAGCTGATCCAGGTCGCCCTGGAAAACAACCGCGACCTGCGCGTCGCGGCGCTGAACATCGACGCCTACGCGGCTCAATACCGCATCCAGCGCGCCGACCTGTTCCCGGCCGTGTCGGCCAATGCCAGTGGCAGCCGTCAGCGGGTTCCGGCCCGTGCGTCGCAGACCGGCGAGTCGAGCATCACCAGCTCCTACTCCGCGACCGTCGGCATCAGCGCCTACGAACTCGACCTGTTCGGTCGGGTTCGCAGCTTGAGCGAACAAGCGCTGCAACAATACTTCGCCACCGAAGAAGCGCGCCGCAGCACCCAGATCAGCCTGGTGGCCAGCGTGGCCAACGCCTACCTGACCTGGCAGGCCGACAAGGAACTGCTGAAGCTGACGCAGGACACCCTCGGTGCCTTCGAGGAAAGCTACAAGCTGACCAGTCGCAGCAACGAAGTCGGTGTGGCCTCGGCGCTGGACCTGGCGCAGTCACGCACCTCGGTGGAAAACGCCCGGGCACAACTGGCGCGTTACACCCGCCAGGTCGCCCAGGACGAAAACAGCCTGACCCTGCTGCTCGGCACCGGCATACCGGCCAACCTGCAAGCGGCCAAGCCGCTGTCGGATGACCTGCTGGCCGACGTACCGGCCGGTCTGCCGTCGGATCTGCTGCAACGTCGTCCGGACATCCTGCAGGCCGAGTACAACCTGAAGGCCGCCAACGCCAACATCGGCGCGGCCCGTGCAGCGTTCTTCCCGAGCATCAGCCTGACCGCCAACGCGGGCAGCCTGAGCCCGGACCTGTCCGGCCTGTTCAAGGGTGGTTCGGGCACGTGGCTGTTCCAGCCGCAGATCAACCTGCCGATCTTCAACGCCGGCAGCCTGCGCGCCAGCCTCGACTACGCCAAGATCCAGAAGGACATTGGCGTGGCGAACTACGAGAAGTCCATTCAAACGGCCTTCCAGGAAGTCGCCGACGGCCTGGCCGCGCGCCAGACCTACACCGAGCAGTTGCAGGCCCAGCGGGACTTCGTTCAGGCGAACCAGGATTACTACCGCCTCGCCGAGCGTCGCTATCGTATTGGCGTCGACAGCAACCTGACCTTCCTCGATGCCCAGCGTCAGCTGTTCAGCGCGCAACAATCGCTGATCACCGACCGCCTCGCGCAGCTGACCAGTGCGGTCAACCTGTACAAGGCCTTGGGCGGTGGCTGGAATGCGCAGACCGCGCAGAACGAGCCGCTCAAAGAAGAAGCGCCGAAGATGAAGTTGTTCTGATCATCTGCTGAATACAAAAAGCCCACCGTTTGGTGGGCTTTTTGTTGCCCGCAAATCTTGCGTTCGATAATCGCCCAAATTTCACTTTCGCCGATTGAATCGCCTCGCCCGCGCCCCGCACCATTCAAGCCACAAAACCAATAACAACAGGTTCGACACCATGCTCCCGCGCCCTGCTCCTCCCGGCTGATCGCCGCCGCTTCGCCTCTGAATCCATCGAATGTCTGCGCCTTGAAAAACGGCCGCAGCGCCCCCGTTTGCCCCAAAAAAACAAGAGAGACCCGAGCCCATGACAACCTCCCCTGCGCCCTACGCACTTCCCGGTCTGATCGCCCTCGCCCTGGCCGGCATCGCGCTGCCCGCTGCGGCTGAAGAAGCCGGTTTTATCGACGGGGCCAAGGTCAACCTGAACCTGCGCAACTTCTACATCAACCGCAACTTCACCAACCCGACCAAGGCTCAGGGCAAGGCTGAAGAGTGGACGCAGAACTTCATCCTCGACGCCAAATCCGGTTTCACCCAGGGCACCGTCGGGTTCGGTCTGGATGTGCTGGGGTTGTACTCGGTGAAGCTCGATGGCGGCAAAGGCACCGGCGGCACGCAACTGTTGCCGCTGGATCATGACGGACGCCCGGCGGACAACTTCGGCCGCACCAACGTCGCGTTCAAAGCCAAACTGTCGCAAACCGAAGTGAAGGTCGGCGAGTGGATGCCGGTGCTGCCGATCCTGCGTTCGGACGACGGCCGCTCGCTGCCGCAGACCTTTCGCGGCGGCCAGATCACCTCGAAGGAAATCGACGGCCTGACCCTCTACGGCGGCCAGTTCCGCGCCAACAGCCCGCGCGACGACAGCAGCATGAGCGACATGTCGATGACCGGCAAAGCCGCGTTCACCTCCGATCGCTTCAACTTTCAGGGCGGCGAATACGTGTTCAACGACAAGCGCACCCAGATCGGCCTGTGGAACGCCGAGCTCAAGGACATCTACAGCCAGCAATACGTCAACCTGATCCACAGCCAGCCGCTCGGCGACTGGACGTTGGGCGCCAACCTCGGTTTCTTCTACGGCAAGGACGACGGCAGCGCCCGCGCCGGCGAACTCGACAACAAGACCTGGTCGGGGATGTTCTCCGCAAAATACGGTGGCCACACCTTCTACGTCGGCCTGCAGAAACTCACCGGCGACAGCGCCTGGATGCGCGTCAACGGCACCAGCGGCGGCACCCTGGCCAACGACAGCTACAACGCCAGCTACGACAACGCGCAGGAACGCTCCTGGCAGGTCCGCCACGACTACAACTTCGTTGCCCTGGGCATCCCCGGCCTGACCCTGATGAACCGTTACATCAGCGGCGACAACGTGCACACCGGCACCATCACCGACGGCAAGGAATGGGGCCGCGAATCGGAACTGGGCTACACCGTGCAGAGCGGCGCGCTGAAGAACCTGAACGTCAGATGGCGCAACTCGACCATGCGCCGCGACTTCAGCAACAACGAGTTCGACGAGAACCGCCTGATTATCAGTTATCCGATCAGTTTGCTGTGACTGTGAAAACGGCGCTCCCAGCGAGCGCCGTCTTTGACCGCTGGTCATTTGAGTCTGGCAAGCCACCAAGACCCGGTTACATTTAAGCGGTACTTTTTATTCTCCAGCCTGCAGTAGGAGTCATTTACCTTCCGTTATCTCCGGATGCCGTACGCGAAGCACACCTTGACCATGGAGGTCAGGTATGAAAAAGCGAATAGTGATCGTCGGTGGCGGTGTAGGCGGAACCATGCTGGCCAATCAACTGGTCGGCAAGCTGTATCCCGAACTCCTGCGCGACGAAGTCTCGATCATCCTCCTGTCGGAATCCCCCGATCATTACTACAAACCTGCGTTCATGTACGTGGCGTTCAACCAGTTCTTCAAAGAAGAACTCAAACGCCCGGAACGCTCGTTGTTGCGCCCTGAAATCGACTTTCAGGTTGAAAAGGTCATACGGTTCGACTTCAACAACCAGCGCCTCAAAACCCATAGCGGCAAGTTTTTTGTCTACGACTTTCTGGTCATCGCCACCGGTTGTGTACCCGCTCCGGAACGCATCGAAGGGTTGAAAGAGGCCGGCGACCATTTCTATCAATACGAACCGGCGCGCCAACTGGCGCAACGTCTGAGCACGATTGAAAAAGGTCGGATTTTCATTACCGTGTCTTTTCCGCAGACTCCCAATGTGCCGCACCAATGCGGTATTGCTCCGGTAGAAACGACACTCATGCTGCATGATTTTCTGTGCCGTCGTGGTGTTCGCAAGAACGTGGAGATCATCTACACCTACCCGACTACCGCCCAGCTGTTGCGCAACTGTCTGTTCCTGCAACGCCCGACCGGAGAGATCCTGCCGGGCATTTTCGACAAAGCGGGCATCCAGTATCGGCGCGGTTTCACTCTGAGCCAGGTCGATCCCGACGCAAAAATCGCCTACTCCCATGAAGGCGCGGACGAACAGTTCGACATCCTGATGGCAACCCCGCCGATCCGCGCCGTGGATGCGGTGCTGGAGTCCGGAATTTCCAAGGCACCCAACAACGAAGGCTGGTTGCCGACCAACCACGAAACGCTGCAGGTCTATGGCCATGAGGGGGTCTATGTGATCGGCGACACCGTTGACCTGCCAGTGAGCAAGGCCGGAGGCGCCTGCCATAACCAGGCACCGGTGATCGCCAACAACATCGCCGCCGAAATCCGTCTGGGGCACCCCATCAGTGCCTATGACGGTCGCGTTCAGGCCGTTGCGCAAATGGGCCTGAATGCCGGAATGCCGCTTTGGTACGACTACAGCCGTGACGTACTGCCGACGCCACCGACCAAACTCGGGGGTCTGCTGCGCAACAGCTTCAATCGCGGTCTGTACTGGGCGGTGGCCCGTGGAATGCTTTGACCCTGCACAGGGAGGAGTGATTGCTGATGAAAGAGTCTGAAGCCCTGTCGGCCACACCCGGCTACACCGCCCTGATGGCCAAACTACAGCCATTGATTGATGGCGGACGGCTGGAGAACATTATCGATCTGCTTTCCCTGCTGTCGGATCTGGTCGACCTGTTGGACGAAGCCATGGTGGAGAAGCTGTCCTTGCTGGTCGAACAGGCGGCAGCCTGCAGTTGGGAGATGGCCAATGCTCTGCGTCTGGCGAAGGCTGAAGTCGCTGCGCACCACCAGGCACCAAGCGCCGTTGCACTGCTCAAACTGTTGAACGACAGCGATACACGCAAAGGAGTAGCCGTTGTCCTGAAAGCGCTCAACGTCATCGGAAGACAACTTTAACTCGCCAGAGAGGATCACCTCATGAGCGTAAAACTCGAAACGCCGGGCAAGCCCTGCTCTGACTGGGATGCCCGGGCGTACCAGCAGTTTTCCCGTCTCAGACAACAACCGGTCGATGAATTGCTCGGCCGTGTCGACCTGAACAATCCTCAGCGCATTTATGACCTCGGTTGCGGCACCGGGATTGCCACCAAGGTTCTGGCCGATCGCTGGCCGCAGGCAGATATCAAAGGCATCGACAGTTCGAAAGACATGCTTGAGGTCGCCCGTTGCCTGCCGATCAAGGCGCGCTGGCAACACGCCGAACTGCAGCACTGGAAACCCCGCAAGCCGGCCGACCTGTTGTTCGCCGCGGCCGTGCTGCATTTCATCGATGACCATCAAACGCTGTTGCCGGGACTGCTTCGCCACCTCAACCCTGGCGGGTGCCTCGCCGCGCACATGCCGGACTGGCGTGATGCGCTGTGGTATCAGCTGATGCTCGACACCCTCGACGACGCCGGACCCTGCGGTCGCCCCATCGGCACTGCACAATTGCGCCAGCGCATGGCCGCGCGGCCGTTGTTGTCGCTGGAGGCTTACTACCGGCTGCTGGCCCCGCTGACCCAGTCACTGGATATCTGGGAAACAGAGCAATTGCAGGTGGTCGACGGTAAATCGCCGGTTTATGACTGGGTGAAGGTGTCGGCGCTGCGGCCGGTGATGCAGGGACTGACGTCAGAGGAACAGGCGCGCTTCATTTATCACTACCTGATGCGGGTGCACGCGCATTATCCGCAGGAGAAAAACGGACATACGTTGTTTGCGTTCAAGCGGATTTTCATTGTCGCCAAGGTTTGAATCGGCGCGGCAAATACCGCCATCGCTAGCAGGCTAGCTCCCACAATGGACCGCATTTCACTGTGGGAGCTAGCCTGCCAGCGATGGCGTCCGCTCAGTCGCCGTTAATCCCGGGATTCGGTACCCAGCTCATCCCACACCGATTCGGCCAGATGGAACGTCGCATTCGCCGCCGGAATCCCGCAGTAGATCGCGCTCTGCATGATCACTTCCTTGATCTCGCCGCGACTCACGCCATTGTTGGCCGCCGCCCGCAGGTGCAACTTGAGTTCACCTTCGCGGTTCATGCCGATCAGCATGGCGATGGTGATCAGGCTGCGGGTGTGGCGTGGCAGGCCCGGGCGGGTCCAGATGTCGCCCCAGGCGTGACGGGTGATCATCTCCTGGAACTCCGAGTTGAACTCGGTCAGCGTGGTCAGGCTGCGATCGACATGAGCGTCGCCAAGCACCGCGCGGCGCACTTGCATGCCGTCGTCGTAACGTTGTTTCTCGTCCACGAAAATCCTCCTTCAGTCAGCCAGCAGGAATGTCAGCACACGGTCGCTGAACGCGTCGCCGGCCTGAACGTTGGAAAGGTGCGCCGCATAAAACTCGGCGTACTCGGCATCGCGCACATGCTCCTGGATGAAGTGCCCGCCGGACGGTGGCGTCACCGCATCTTCGGTACCGGCGATTACCAGCAGCGGCACCGTGATCGACGCCAACTGCTCACGGAAATCCGCATCGCGTACCGCTGCGCAGTTGGCGGCGTAACCTTCAGGGTTGGTCGCGGCCAGCATGTCGGTGATCTGCTTCGCGGCTGCCGGATTGGCGGCGGAAAAGTCCGGGGTAAACCAGCGGGCAATGGATGCATCGCGCAACGCGACCATCGCCGCCGGACCGTCGCGCAGCACGGTTTCGATGCGCGGATTCCACACCGACGGATCGCCGATTTTTGCCGCGGTGTTGCAAACGATCAGTTTGTTCAACCGCTGGCCGGCGTTGATCCCCAGCCACTGGCCGATCAGGCCGCCCATCGACAGACCGCAGAAATGCGCGCGTTCAATGTGCAGCGCATCCAGCAACGCCAGCACGTCGCGGCCCAGTTGCTCGATGCTGTAAGGGCCCGGCGTCACCAGCGACTGGCCGTGCCCGCGAGTATCGAAACGCAGCACGCGAAAATGTTCGGTGAAGGCCGGCATCTGCACGTCCCACATGTGCAGGTCGGTGCCCAGCGAGTTCGACAGCACCAGCACCGGCGCATCGACCGGGCCTTCCAATGTGTAATGCAGTTCGCCATCGGCGAGTTGAACGAAAGCCACAGCCCTCTCCTTTCAGTCAGACAATGCGTTGTGTTCGGCCACTGCCCGCTCGACCCAGACCTGTGCCTGGCCGAGGTAATGGGCGGGATCGAGCAGATGATCCAGTTCGGTTGCACTCAGTTCGGCGGTCACCTGCGGTTCGTCACCGAGGACCGCTCGCAGATGGCGCTGTTCGGCCACCGCTCGTTTGCAGCATTGTTCGAGCAGATGATGCGCGGTGTCGCGGCCGACCCGTTGCGCAAGCACGATGCTCACTGCTTCGGCCAGCACCAGGCCTTGAGTCAGTTCCAGGTTGCGGGCCATGCGCGCGGCATCGACCTCCAGACCGTCGGCCAGCAGCCGCGCCTGTTGCAGTGCGCCCGACACCAGGCAGCAGATTTCCGGCAGGGTTTCCCATTCGGCGTGCCACAGACCAAGGCTGCGCTCGTGTTCCTGGGGCATGGCGCTGAACAGCGTCGAGACCAGCCCCGGAACGCGGGTGGCGGCGCCGATCAACACCGCCGCGCCCACCGGATTGCGTTTGTGCGGCATGGTCGAGGAACCGCCCTTGCCCGGCGCCGACGGTTCGAACACTTCCGCCGCTTCGGTCTGCATCAACAGGCTGATGTCGCGGCCGAATTTGCCGAGGCTGCCGGCGATCAGACCGAGCACCGCGCCGAACTCGACGATGCGATCGCGCTGGGTGTGCCACGGTTGTTCCGGCAGGGTCAGATTCAGTTCTTCGGCCAGCGCCCGGGCGATCGGCAACGCCTGTTCGCCGAGCGCCGCGAGGGTGCCGGACGCGCCGCCGAATTGCAGCACCAGCAGTCGCGGTTTGAGCTCGCGCAGACGCTGACGGCTGCGCGTGATCGCACCGAGCCAACCGGCGATCTTCATGCCGAGCGTCACCGGCGTCGCATGTTGCAGCCAGGTACGTCCGGCCAGCGGCGTCGCGGCGTGGCGCGGCGCCTGAGTGGCGAGGGAGTCAGCCAGTTGCGCCAGCTCCCCTTCAATCAATTCCAGCGCCTGACGCAATTGCAGCACCAGCCCGGAATCCATCACGTCCTGACTGGTGGCACCCAGATGTACATAGCGCTCGGCTTCGGCATCGGTCGCGGCGATCTGTTTGCCCAAGGCCTTGACCAGCGGAATCGCCGAATTGCCGGCCGTGGCAATCGCCTCGCCCAGTGCGGCGAAATCAAACAGCCCGGCGCGGCAGGCATTTTCAATCGGCGCGACAGCACCCGCCGGAATCAACCCGACCCGCGCTTCGGCCCGGGCCAGTGCCGCTTCGAAGTCGAGCATCGCCTGCACCCGGCCCTGATCGCAGAACACGTCGCGCATATCGCGGGCAGTAAAGTAGGCATCGAACAATTGATTGCCCGGTCGCTGAGTCATAAACAGTCCTTGCCGGCGCGGGCCGGTGTGGCCCGCGCGCATCGGTTTAAAGGTCGTGGTGCAAATACTTCGCTTCTTTGGGCAGGCGCAGGCTGAACAGGAACGCCACGGCCATCATGATCGTGACATACCAGTAGAACGCGTTTTCCATTCCGCCAGCCTTGAGGCTCAGGGCCACGTATTCTGCCGAACCGCCGAAAATCGCGTTGGCCACCGCATAGGCCAGGCCGACGCCGAGGGCGCGGACTTCCGGCGGGAACATCTCGGCTTTCACCAGACCGCTGATCGAGGTGTAGAAACTGACGATCGCCAGCGCCACGGTAATCAGCACAAAGGCCAGGAACGGGCTGCCGACACTTTTCAGGCTGAGCAGGATCGGCACTGTGAACAACGTGCCGAGGCCGCCGAACCAGAGCATCGAGTTACGCCGGCCGATCTTGTCGGCGAGCATGCCGAACAGCGGCTGCATGCACATGTACAGGAACAGCGCGCCGGTCATGATGTAGCTGGCGGTCTTGGCGTGCATGCCGGCGGTGTTCACCAGGTACTTCTGCATGTACGTGGTGAAGGTGTAGAAAATCAGCGAGCCGCCGGCGGTGTAGCCGAGCACGGTGATGAACGCAGCCTTGTGATCGCGGAACAGTGCACGGATGCTGCCGGCGTCCTTGTTCTCGCGCATTTCCTTGCTGGTGGTTTCTTTCAGCGAGCGACGCAGGAACAGCGAAATCAGCGCGGCGGCCGCACCGACCACGAACGGAATCCGCCAGCCGTAGGCACGCAATTCTTCTTCAGAGAGGAACTGTTGCAGGATCACCACCAGCAGCACCGCCAGCAGTTGCCCGCCGATCAGGGTCACGTACTGGAACGAGGCGAAGAACCCGCGCTGGCCCTTGAGCGCGACTTCGCTCATGTAGGTCGCGGTGGTGCCGTATTCACCGCCCACCGACAGGCCTTGCAGCAGACGCGCGAACAACAGCAGCAGCGGCGCCCAGACGCCGATGTCCTTGTAGGTCGGCAGGCAGGCGATCAGCAACGAGCCGAAGCACATCATCAGGATCGAGATCAGCATCGAGTTCTTGCGCCCGTGCTTGTCCGCGACCCGGCCGAAAATCCAGCCGCCGATCGGTCGCATCAGGAACCCGGCGGCGAACACGCCTGCCGTGTTGACCAGCTGCACCGTGGGGTTGTCGGAGGGGAAAAACGCCGGGGCGAAATAGATCGCGCAGAAGGCGTAGACGTAGAAGTCGAACCATTCGACGAGGTTGCCGGACGACGCGCCGACAATGGCAAAGATGCGCTTGCTGCGCTCTTCACCGGTGTAATGGGAGGTGAGGGTTGTCATTGTTTTTCACTCGATAGGGACAGTGAGAGTCTAGACACACTTTGCAACAGCCCCGTTCCACATTGGATCACCAGCCAGACCCGATCTCTGATCGTTCCCACGCTCCGCGTGGGAATGCCGCCATGGACGCTCTGCGTCCAATGTGACGCGGAGCGTCACGGTATGCATTCCCACGCGGAGCGTGGGAACGATCAGTATCCGGTTCAGTAATCGAAGAACACCGTCTCGGCATCAGTGCCCTGCAGGATCACATTCCACTGATAGACACCCGCCGCATCCGGCTTCGCCAGCAACGTATCGCGGCGCTCGGCCGGTACGCATTCGAGCAGCGGATCATTGACGTTCGCCGGATCGCCCTCGAAGTAAATCCGCGTCAGCAAGTGCTTCACCAACCCGCGTGCAAACACCAGCACCACCAGATGCGGCGCCTGGGTCGAGCCCTTGAGGCCTTCAACCGTGCCCGGCTTGATGGTGGTGAAACGAAAGCGCCCTTCCGCATCCACCGGCACCCGGCCGAAGCCTTCGAAATTCGGGTCGAGCGGCTTGGCCTGCTCGTCTTCCGGGTGGTCATATTTGCCGGCGGCGTTGGCCTGCCAGACTTCGAGCATGGCGTCGTTGACGACATCGCCGTTGCCGTCCACCACTTGCCCGGTGATCGCCACGCGCTGGCCGAGGGTCAGTTCGTTGGCGAGGTTTTCACGGTTCAGCCAGGTCAGGCCGATGTGGTAATACGGCCCGACGGTGTGGGACGTGGTCGCAGTCAGGGTCATCTCATTTCTCCATCGGCGTGGCTTCGCGGCCGCGCAGCACGATGTCCCAGCGATAAGCGAGGGCGTAGGACGGAATGGTTTTTTCCAGATCGAAAGCGGCGATCAGGCGTTCCTTGGCCGAGGTGTCCGGCACGCAGTTGTAGATCGGGTCGTAGGCCAGCAGCGGGTCGCCCGGGAAATACATTTGCGTGACCAGGCGCGTCAGGATGCTCGGCCCGAACAGCGAGAAATGCACATGGGCCGGACGCCAGGCATTGTGGTGGTTGCCCCACGGATAGGCGCCGGGCTTGATGGTCTGGAACTGATACCAGCCGTCGGCGTCGGTCACGGTGCGGCCGGTGCCGGTGAAGTTCGGATCCAGCGGTGCGTCGTGCAGGTCACGGGCATGGTTGTAGCGACCGGCGGCGTTGGCCTGCCAGATCTCCACCAGAATCCCCGGCACCGGCAGACCGTCTTCGTCGAGCACACGCCCGTGAATGATGATCCGCTCACCGAGCGGTTCGCCCTGATGCTGGGCGGTCAAATCGTTGTCGGTTTCGGCAACACGCTCGGCGCCGATGGTCGGGCCGGTGATTTCCGACAGCGAATGCGGCAGAAACACCAACGGCTTGGAAGGCGAGCGCAGATTGGTGGATTGATAGGTCGGGTGCAGGTACGGCGGCTGGGTGCCTTCCTGCGGGCGGCGGTAACCAGGCTTGTCAGTCATTTCGCTTTCCTCTGTTCTTTTCATCACGGCTTGCGTCAGACGCGTTCGATGGCCAGGGCCAGACCCTGGCCGACACCGACGCACATGGTCGCCAGACCTTTCTTGCCACCGGTCTTTTCCAGCTGATGCAGCGCAGTCAGCACCAGCCGCGCGCCGCTCATGCCCAACGGGTGGCCCAAGGCAATAGCGCCACCGTTCGGGTTGACCTGCGCCGCGTCGTCCGCCAGCCCCAGTTCGCGCAATACCGCCAGACCCTGGCTGGCGAAGGCTTCGTTGAGTTCGATCACATCGAAATCGCTGACCGCCACGCCGAGGCGTTCGGTGAGTTTGCGCACCGCCGGCACCGGGCCGATGCCCATCACCCGTGGCGCAACACCGGCGCTGGCCATGCCGAGCACTTTGGCGCGAGCGGTCAGGCCGTGTTTTTTCACCGCTTCCGCCGAGGCCAGAATCAGCGCGGCGGCACCATCGTTGACGCCCGAAGCATTGCCGGCGGTGACGGTCTTGTCCGGGCCGTTGACCGGTTTCAGTTTAGTCAGGGCTTCAAGCGTGGTGTCGGCGCGTGGGTGTTCGTCCTGGCTGACCACGGTTTCGCCCTTTTTGTGGGCGATCCGTACTTCGACGATTTCCTCGGCGAAGTAGCCGGCAGCCTGGGCAGCGGCCGTACGTTGCTGACTGCGCAGGGCGAAAGCGTCCTGATCCTCGCGGGAAACTTCGTAGTCGTCGGCGACGTTGTCGGCGGTCTGCGGCATCGCATCAACGCCATACTGGGCCTTCATCAACGGGTTGATGAAACGCCAGCCGATGGTGGTGTCCTCCAGCTTCATGTTGCGCGAGAACGCCGCATCAGCCTTGCCCATCACGAACGGTGCGCGGGACATCGACTCGACGCCACCGGCAATCGCCAGCTCCATTTCACCGCTGGCGATGGCGCGGAACGCGGTGCCGATGGCATCCATGCCCGACGCGCAGAGGCGATTGAGGGTGACGCCCGGCACGGTCTCCGGCAGACCGGCCAGCAGCAGCGCCATGCGCGCGACGTTGCGGTTGTCTTCACCGGCCTGGTTGGCGCAGCCGAGGAATACCTCGTCGATGGCGCTCCAGTCCACCGACGGATTGCGTTCCATCAGGGCCTTGATCGGCACGGCGGCCAGGTCGTCGGCGCGAACCGCCGCCAGACCGCCACCGAAACGGCCGATGGGGGTACGAATCGCATCGCAGATATAAACGTCGCGCATCATGCTTCTCCCGGTGCCTGGCCGTGGGCAGCGGCCGTGCGCGCTTCGAGATCGCGCAGCGCAGTCAGTTCGACTTCTGTCGGTTCAGCGGTGGTTGCCACGCTGTCGGCAAAACGGATCGGCCAACCGGTGGCGGCGACCACTTGCTCGCGAGTCACGCCCGGGTGCAGCGCGGTGACCACGAATTCGTGGGTGCCCTCTTCCGGCTCCATGATGCACAGGTCGGTGATGATCCCGACCGGGCCGGCGCCCGGCAGGCCCAGACGTTTGCGCGAATCGCCGCCCTCGCCATGGCCGACCGAGGTAATGAAATCGAGTTTGTCGACAAACGAACGCGCCGACTGCTTGAGGATGATCAGCACACTTTTGGCAGAGCCGGCGATCTCCGGTGCGCCACCGGCACCCGGCAGACGAACTTTCGGCTGGTGATAATCGCCGACCACGGTGGTGTTGATGTTGCCGAAACGGTCGACTTGCGCTGCGCCGAGGAAACCGACGTCGATGCGCCCGCCCTGCAGCCAGTAGCGAAAAATCTCACCGGTCGGCACGACAGTGTCAGCGGTTTCTGCCAGTTCGCCGTCACCGATCGACAGTGGCAATACGCTGGGTTTGGCGCCAATCGGACCGGATTCGTAGATCAACACCACGTCCGGCGACGAGGTCAGGCGCGCCAGGTTGGCGGCTTTCGACGGCAGGCCGATGCCGACGAAGCACACCGAGCCGTTCTTCAGGCGACGGGCTGCGGCGACAGTCATCATTTCATTGGTGGTGTAAGTCATTACTTGGCCTCCGAAGCAGCGGCCAACTTGGCCTGGAACTCGCTGAAGTCAGCGCAGCCATGGATGTATTCGTTGATCCACGCGGTAAACGTCTCACGGTCGCGGGCGATCGGATCCCACGCCTGATAGAAGCGGTTGTCACGTTCGGTGTAACCGTGGGCGTAGGACGGATGCGCGCCACCGGGTACATGGCAGACCGCGCTCAAGGCCCAGGTCGGCAGCACGCAGGCGTTCATCGGGGCGTTGAGGTTGTCGACGATTTCTTCGACCGTGACGATGCAACGCTTGGCGGCCAGTGCGGCTTCTTTCTGCACACCGAGAATGCCCCACAGCAGCACGTTGCCCTGACGGTCGGCTTTCTGGGCGTGGATCACGGTCACGTCCGGACGCACCGACGGCACCGCCGCCAGCACTTCGCCGGTGAACGGGCAAGTCACGGATTTGATCAGCGGGTTGACCTTCGGCAGGTCGGAACCGGCGTAGGCCCGCAACACCGCGAACGGCAGGCCGGAGGCGCCGGCGACGTAGGCATTGGCCAGGTCGGCGTGGCTGTGTTCTTCGATTTCCAGCGCGTGCGGCCATTGCTTCTCGACCGCGTCGCGCAGACGGTGCAGCGAACCCACGCCAGGGTTGCCGCCCCAAGAGAAGATCAGCTTGCGTGCACAGCCGGCGCCGATCAGTTGGTCGTAGATCAGGTCAGGCGTCATCCGCACCAGGGTCAGATCTTTCTTGCCCTGACGAATGATTTCATGACCCGCCGCCGTAGGGATCAGGTGAGTGAAGCCTTCGAGCGCGACGGTATCGCCGTCGTTGACGAATTGCTTCACCGCGTCGTGCAGCGAAAGGATCTCAGCCATGGAGCGGGCTCCCGTTTTTGTAATGAATCGCCAGTGAATAAAAAGGCGCGAGGTTCTGCGCCGGAGTCACTGAAGATTAAGCCGCTGATTTTCACCAAACAATCCGATAATCGACTGAGTGTTCGTTTATCGAACAGATTGTTATCTGCCTATCATTCCGTCACTGATCGTTCCCACGCTCTGCGTGGGAATGCAGCCCGGGACGCTCCGCGTCCCTTCCGAAACCGAACGCGGAGCATTCTCTGCGGCCAGTTCGACGCGGGAACGATCCTGCAATGAAACTCAGGTCGCGTCCGCGTGACTGACCAGACCCTTGATCACCACCGCTGCCGTGGCCAGGCCCGCCGGAACCACCAGCGCCGTCAGCACTTGCTCGAAATTCCAGCCCAGGCCCAGCAGGGTCGCGCCCATCCACGCTCCGAGAATCGCGCCAAACCGGCCGATCCCGAGCATCCAAGACACCCCCGTCGCCCGGCCCTGCGTCGGATAAAACCGCGCTGCCAGCGACGGCATCGCCGATTGCGCACCGTTGACGCACATGCCCGCCACCAGCACCAGCGTCGCCAGCAGCGTGATGTTGCCCAGACTCTGCCCGACCGCGTAGGCAAACACCCCGGCCAGCAGGTAGAAAATGCCGATCACCTTGTGCGGATTGAAGCGGTCCATCGCCCAGCCTACGCCCACCGCGCTCAACACTCCGCCGAACTGGAACAGCGCGCCGATAAACGCCGCCTGTTCCATGCTCGCGCCGCTGTCACGCATCAGGGTCGGCAGCCAACTGGTCAGCAGGTACACGATCACCAGACCCATGAAGTAGGTCAGCCACAGCAGCAACGTGCCGACGCTGTAGGTGCCGGAAAAAATCACCGCAAACACGTTGCGCGCTTTCACGGTTTTCTGTTCCGGCACGCTGAAACTCGCGGCCTGAGCGACGATGGCAGGATCAATGGGTGCGAGAGTCTTGCGCACCTTGTCGGTGCCGCGATTGCGCACCACCAGATAACGCGCCGACTCCGGCAGCCAGAGAAGCAACACCACGGTGAGGATCAGCGGCAGGATCCCGCCGATCAGCAACAGACTGTGCCAGCCGAATGCCGGGATCAACTTGGCCGAAATAAACCCGCCACCGGCCATGCCCAGGTTGAAGCCGCAGAACATGCTGGTCACCAACAGGGACTTCTTGCGCTCCGGGGTATATTCCGACAGCAGCGTGGTGGCGTTCGGCATCCCGGCGCCCAGTCCCAGACCAGTGAGGAAACGCAGCACCAGCAACTGATCGACATTGGTGGCGTAGGCCGACGCCAGGCTGAAAGCACCGAACAGAAAAACCGCGCCGACCAGTACGACTTTTCGCCCGAAGCGGTCAGCCAATGGCCCGGAGCCCAGCGCACCGAAGACCATTCCGATCAGCGCGGCACTCATCACCGGGCCGAGGCTGGCGCGGTCGATGCCCCAGTCTTGGGACAGGGCCGGCGCGATAAACCCCATGGCCGCAGTATCGAGGCCATCGAGGAACACAATCAGGAAACACAGGATCACCACTCGCCACTGATAGCGCGAGATCGGTTGGGCGTTGATGAAGGACTGCACGTCGAGGCAGTGACCTACAGCGGACTGAGGCTGGTTCATTATTTTTATTCCACGCAAGAAAACGCAGTCGAACGGCGGCCGGCCAGAGAGCGGCACGGTCACAACTATATAAGGAAGAAATCAGGCGTTGCGCTAATACCGGCAACAGGAACGGGGGCGGCGACAGTCGGGGAACGTGCGCATGGGAGGTTGCCTCTTGTCATTATTATGGGAGTCGACGATCCGGCGGGCTCATTCACATTCGCGCCGGATGACGCTGCCGCGACATTAATGATCCGGGGGTTTTAGCGTCAATTCGATAAACGCAACTCTGTGCGTTTATCGAACAGCTTCATCAGGCAAACAATTGCGCACTGAGGTCGCGACTGGCGCTCAACAGGCCCGGCAGAAAGCGCTGCTCGAGCTCGGTACGGCTGACACGACCGGCGTGGGTGCTGACATTGAGCGCGGCCACCACCTGGCCGGAAGCGTCATACACCGGCACGGCAATCGAACGCAGACCTTGTTCCAGTTCCTGATCGACGATGCACCAGCCCTGCTGCCGGACTTCCTGCAGACATTCGAGCAAGGCGTCGGGGGTGTGAATCGTGCGGCTGGTTTTGGCCACCAGTTCGGCGTGGTCGAGATATTCGCGCAGCGAGGTGTCGTCCAGCGCCGCCAGCAGGATTCGCCCCATAGACGTGCAGTACGCCGGCAAGCGCCCGCCCACCGACAGGTCCACCGAAATCAGACGCTGGGTGGTGGCCGAACGGGCAATGTAGAGAATGTCGTCGCCTTCCAGCGTGGCCATGTTGCAGGCCTCGTGCAGTTGCTCGCTCATGCGGTCGAGATACGGCTGGGCCGAGACCGCCAGCGGCGTCGACGACAGATAGGCGTGACCGAGGGTCAGCACTTTCGGCAGAAGCGAATAAGTGCGCCCATCGGTGGTGGCGTAGCCGAGCTTGATCAGTGTGTGCAGGCAACGGCGCACGGCGGCGCGGGGAATTTCCGTGCGATGGCTGATCTGGGCGATGGTCAGGTGGCGCTTGCGCTCCTGAAACGCCTGCACCACCGCCAGGCCACGGGCCAGGGAGGTCATGAAATCCGGATCACCGGTCAGGGCCTGGATACGCTTGGCCGGCGAAGCGACGATCGGCGGCGCTACCGAGGTGAAGGAATTGCGCATTTGATCGTTCATGTCAGGTCCTTTTTTTCTTGTTCGGATCAACGGCTATACAAGCGGCTCGTCGGCAGATACACAAGCGACAGACCGCCAACACCGGGCGATTATCGAACCGTCGACCGATAATCGCAATCGCCCTCACCTCCTCGTTTGGGTTGTGCGCAACAGATTTGAACTTGGAACGCCGGTGCGGTTTAAGCGCCTTAGTTGTCCGACTAAATGGCGCCAGAAATCAAACACTGCGCAACGGCGATGCAACTATTGATGAAAGTTGCACGTCACAAAACAATCACACATCCAGAACCGTTTTTAACTTGGCAAAGATAGGCAATCCCGATTCGCCCGCTATAATGCACCTCAGTGGCACCGCGCTCTTATTTGCCGACGGTGCCACCCGCTGGCGCGATGTCCATCGCTGCCGGCCCCGGCCAGCGCCTGACGCTCATTACTCATGCACCGCCAGCGCGCTCGCTGAAACAGGAAACTGATGCTGCGTCAGTTTTAATCTGGTGCCGTAGCCGCCTGCAACATGGAAGTCCTGACCGTCTTCCCGACAACACCGCTGCCTGTCCGGGCAAGCGCTTGTTGATGAACCGGTTAAATGATTCGTTGCAGTGCGTTTCACCAGACATTTATCTCAACTCATACAGGTAGCACTGTGACGAAAGACGAACTGCGCGCGGAACTTGAGCGCCAGGAACAACGTTACAAGGAAGTTTACGGCGGGGAAGTCACCACCTACGCTGCCCAGCCCGAACCAGAACGCAAAGCCTGGCGTAAACGCCCTACCGTTCAGGATCAGGTCTTTCAGCAAGAACTGAAAAAAATGGAAGAGGAACTCAAAGCCGAAGAGCCTTGAAGCCGTCCTTTGCACCTTCCGAAGGTAAGCGTACTCACCGGGCTACAAGCACGGTGGACTGACGATGCCTTGCGCGCCCGCTACCCGCGGGCAGCGGCCAACTCCCCTGTATTGCACAGGTCTGGAGCATGTCAGACGCATTTCTCAGATATTTCACACAAGTTTCAGTCCCCTCCCGACAACTGGCGAATCCGCCGGCGTCTCAAATTTTTATCAACCAAATCAACACCTTGCAAAACCCTGCAAAAAGCTTGGGTAATGCCCCCTGACACAAATTAATTCGTTGAAGAATGTTACCGATGAGCAGGTAGGGGATCGATTTCCAGTCTTTTCTGGCATAATCGCGCCCCCTTATGACCGGGTCAGAAAACCTTCATGATCGATTTATTCAGCGGACTGGATGCCTGGGTGCTTGTGAGCCTCCTGCTCGCCCTGACATTTGTCCTCGCCTTCGAGTTCATCAATGGATTTCATGACACCGCTAACGCGGTAGCCACTGTTATCTACACCAAAGCGATGCCGCCTCATCTGGCGGTGTTCTTCTCGGGCGTGTTCAACTTCCTCGGCGTACTGCTGGGCGGCGTTGGCGTGGCGTATGCCATCGTGCACCTGCTGCCGGTAGAACTGCTGATCAACGTGAACACCGGCCATGGTCTGGCAATGGTGTTCTCGCTGCTCGCCGCCGCGATCGCCTGGAACCTGGGCACCTGGTACTTCGGTATCCCGGCCTCCAGTTCGCACACGCTGATCGGTTCGATCCTCGGTGTCGGCCTGGCCAACGCCCTGATCAACGAAATTCCACTGGCTGACGGCGTCAACTGGCAGAAAGCGATCGATATCGGCGCCTCGCTGGTGTTCTCGCCGATGGCCGGCTTCCTGATCGCCGCGCTGGTGCTGATCGGCCTGAAGTGGTGGCGTCCGCTGTCGAAGATGCACAAGACGCCGGAACAGCGCCGCAAGATCGACGACAAGAAGCACCCACCGTTCTGGAACCGCCTGGTCCTGGTGATCTCGGCCATGGCCGTGAGCTTCGTGCACGGTTCCAACGACGGCCAGAAAGGCATCGGCCTGATCATGCTGGTACTGATCGGTATCGTGCCTGCGCAGTTCGTACTCGACCTGAACAGCACCACCTACCAGATCGAACGCACTCGCGATGCGACCCTGCACCTGAGCCAGTTCTACAAGCGCAACGCCGACACCCTGGGTGAATTCCTGGCCCTGGGCAAAAGCGTGGAAGGCGACCTGCCGGAGAAATTCCGTTGCAACCCGCAACAGACCGAACCGACCATCGCCGCCCTGCTCGACACCCTCAAAGGCGTAGCCGACTACCACTCGCTGTCCGCGGAGAGCCGCATCGAAGTGCGTCGTTACCTGCTCTGCCTGGACGACACCGCGAAGAAAGTCAGCAAACTGCCAGGCCTCGCCCCGCGTGAAAAGGCTGACCTGGACAAACTGCGCAAAGACCTGACCACCACCACCGAATACGCCCCGTTCTGGGTAATTCTGGCGGTCGCCCTGGCCTTGGGCCTGGGCACCATGGTCGGCTGGAAACGCGTGGTACTGACCATCGGCGAGAAGATCGGCAAGCAAGGCATGACCTACTCACAAGGCATGTCGGCCCAGATCACCACCGCCAGCCTGATCGGCATGGCCAACATCTTCAGCCTGCCGGTATCCACCACCCACGTCCTCTCCTCGGGCGTGGCCGGCACCATGGTCGCCAACAAAAGCGGCCTGCAAGGCGGCACGGTGAAAACCATCCTGCTGGCCTGGGTTCTGACCCTGCCAGCCACCGTGGCCCTGTCGGCCGGCCTGTTCTGGCTGGCGTCGAAAGCGCTGGGCAGCTGATAGACCGCTGAAATGAAAAAGGCGTGATTCGAGAGGATCACGCCTTTTTTGTTGCTTCCAGAAATGGGACGCAGAGCGCCCCGGGCTGCATTCCCACGCGGAGCGTGGGAACGATCAAGCTGTTAGCTCCCGCTTCCCACCACTCAACACGATGAGCGTTAGCTCGAGTACCGCTCTTGACGTGCCGGCCCCATCGGAAGGCTGAGTGGAGGGATTTATCCGGGGGTGGGAGCGCAGCGACCGTTTGGCGGAGCCAAACACATCGAGAGGAGGTGCAGCGAAGCAAACCGTAGGCGATGCCCCCGGATGAATCCCGGAACGAAGGAACACCGAGCCAAAGCGAGGTGCCGAACGCCGGGGCCCAGCCTTTTGGTTCCTTTTTGGCGTCTGAAAAAGGGACTCGCCGTAAGGGCGAAACCGCCAGCCGCAACCCCCGAAGAAACGGATATTCACCCAAAACCCCAAGAGCATGGTCGGCCCAAAGGCCGCCAAGACACAAAAAAAAAGGGCAACCGAAGTTGCCCAAAATGCCTTGCGTGCTCATCAAATCCAGAAGAATCAAGGCTTCTTGCGCTTGTTCGCATCCTTCCAGATAAAAAATCCAAACCCTGCAAAAAACAGAACCATCAGCCCCACAGTCAGGACCCCGGCAAACACCACGTTATCGAAAAACATGACTGGCCTCCTGGCCCCTGCTTTGCTGCGATGGAACTAAGTTAACCAATCAGGCAGGCGCAGGAATTGACCGGGATCAATGCCGGTCACAGAGAGGAGGAAAGGAAGGGAAATAACTGACCTGCATCAACGGATGCAGGGGAGATCAACGCTTTTTCGGTTTGTTTTTCGGCTTTTTCTTCGGTTTACCCAACGGCATGGCCTGCTCGAAAGCCTGGCGCACTTCATTCAGGCGCTTCTCGTTGAGGTCATGAACCCGCTTGGCGCGTTCGGTGTTGAGGTCGATCAGCTTGTCGTCTTGGCTCATGGCGTTCGGTGCATCGCTTGGACTGAATCACAACTGCCGCTTCAACGGCAGGACTGCGCCAATAATGCGGCCTGGCGCGAACGCTGACCAGCCACTCGCCTGAACCCTCTACAACATTTCATGTACCGCCCACCGGATTTGCTTGCACAATCGGCGCCTCGCCCTGAATCCGAAGGATCTGCGCCGTGCCCCTGCATCAGGACCTGCCACCGCTGATGGCCTTGCGTGCCTTTGAGGCCGTGGCCCGTCATTTGAGTTTCATCAAGGCTGCCGATGAGCTGTCGGTGACCCAAAGCGCGATCAGCCATCAGGTGCACAAACTCGAAGAATTCCTCGATCAGCGACTGTTCGTGCGCCGCACCCGGGCGATCGATCTGACGGCCGCCGGCGAACATTACTATCGGCAGATCGAGCCGGCCCTCGCCGCGATTGCCGCCGCCACCCACGACCTGCGCGGCGAGCGCCCCACCACCTTGCGCATCGGCCTGCTCGCCTCCTTCGCCACCTTGTGGCTGGCGCCACGTCTGGCGGACTTCAACGCGAAATACCCGAACATCCATGTCGAACTGCTGCCCGCCGTGCAACTGGCCGACGTCGATGCCGGCGAGGTGGATCTGGCGATCCGCTACGGCAAGGGCGGTTGGCCGAAAGTCCAGGCCCGGCGGTTCATGGCTGAAACCCTGACGCCAGTCTGCAGCCCGGCCTTCAAGGCCAAAGGCGTGACCAACGGCCCCTTGCTGATGGCCAAGTCGCACCAGCCGTTCGAATGGATCGACTGGCAGCAACACAGCGGCATCGATCTGGCTCATGTGCCCAGCGTCATGCTCCACGACTACAACATCGTCGTCGAAGCGGCCGTCGCCGGTCAGGGCATTGCCATGGGTCGCCAGCGAATGATCGAACGGCGGATCAAGGAAGGCGCGCTGGTACCGGCTTTCGACACCCCGCCGATGCTCGGCGAGATCGGTTATTGGCTGGTCACGCCGCAACGCCCGCCCACGCCGGCGGCG
The DNA here is from genome assembly GCF_059492145.1 of Pseudomonas sp. Pseusp21. Classification (NCBI taxonomy): domain Bacteria; kingdom Pseudomonadati; phylum Pseudomonadota; class Gammaproteobacteria; order Pseudomonadales; family Pseudomonadaceae; genus Pseudomonas; species Pseudomonas sp. Pseusp21. Next base: position 5,143,644 of record NZ_CP168520.1, on the reverse strand, counting down.
CAGAGTTTCTGCGAATGGCTGGAGGAAACCGCGAACGCATGAGTTTTTTGGATGCGTCGGATTAAATCTATCCGTTTGTCGCCCTTCGCTCGCCCCAACATGCTGAAGCCCTCACTCAGGAGGACTTCCCATGACCGATTCCCTCAGCCAACGCGTGCAACAACTCGGCCTGCGCCTGCCCGAGCCGAGCCAGCCAATCGCCAATTACGTCAACCACGTGGTCAGCCAGAACCAGTTGTTCATCTCCGGGCAGATTCCATTGCTCGACGGCAAACCTGCGTTCATCGGACGACTGGGCGAAGCGATCTCCGACGAAGAAGGCGCCAACGCCGCTGAACTGGCTGCCTTGGGCCTGCTCGCCCAGTTGAGCCATGCGCTGGGCGATGACCTGTCGAAGCTAGTGCGCATCCTGCGCCTCGGGGTTTTCGTGGCCGCCACGCCGGACTTCAAGGCTCAGGGCATCGTCGCCAACGGCGCCTCGAATCTGCTGGTCAACGCCCTCGGCGACAAGGGCCGACACGTGCGTACCGCGGTCGGCGTGGCGAGCCTGCCGGCCGGCGTCGCGGTGGAAATCGACGCAATCTTCGAGCTCAAGCCGTGAACATCGACGACATCTTGCGTCTGCGCGCCGCCACGCCCGGCTGCGCCCAGGTGATCCACTTCAACCACGCCGGCGCCTCGCTGCCAAGCCACGCCACCCTCGATGCAGTGATCGAACAGCTGCAACGCGAAGCACTCGGCGGGCCGATGGAGTCGGCAGACAACCGGGTCCAGGAACGCGCGCGCAATGCGGCCGCCGTCCTGCTCAACGCCCAGCCCGAAGACATCGCCTTCGCCAGCAGCGGCTCGGCAGCCTGGAGTCAGGCGTTCAACGCGCTGGGGCCGTGGCAGCCCGGCGAACGGATTCTGGTGGGTCGCCATGAATGGGCCGGCAACCTGGCGTGCATGGCCGAAGCGGTGAAGGCCGGCGCGCGGCTCGAAGTGATTCCTTGCGATGCCAAAGGTGCGGTCGATCCGCAAGCCCTGGCGCAGATGATCGACGGCCAGGTACGTCTGATCGCCCTGACCTGGCTGCCGGCCAACGGCGGTCTGATCAACCCCGCCGCGCAGATCGGCAATGTCGCGCGGCGCCACGGCATCCCTTATTTCATCGACGCCGGCCAGGCACTGGGACAGTTGCCCTGCGATGTTCAGGCCTTGCAGTGCGACGTGCTCAAGGGTGCCGGACGCAAGTTTCTGCGCGGGCCGCGCGGCACGGCGTTGATGTACATCCGGCCGCAATTCCTGCAACGGCTGCTCCCCGTGCAACGCGATGTACTGTCGGCGCCGTGGGACGGCAAGCGCTTTACCCTGCGTGACGACGCCCGCCGCTTTGAAACCAGCGAGGTATCGCTGGCCCTGCTGGCCGGTCTGGCCAATGCGCTGGAGGAGTACAACCGCCTCGGCGCGATCCCCGTCCGCCAGCGCATCGAACAACTGAGCAGCGGATTGCGCCAACGCCTGAAGGCGATTCCCGGTCTGACACTGCGGAATCTCGGCGCGGCCAATCAACAATCCGGGCTGATCGCCTTCACGCTTGAGGGCTGGGACAGCGTGGCGCTGAAGCAGACGTTGGCCGGACGGCGAATCAACATCGGCGCCAATGGCGTGGCCTACACGCCGCTGGACATGCAGGCGCGCGGGCTGACAAATATTGCGCGGGTGGCGGTGAGCTACTTGAACACACAAGAAGAAATCGACGTGTTGCTGGAAAACCTGACAGAGCTGGCCGCCCGGCCTCAGATTTCGATGTCGACCCAAAGCCCCTGACGCGGCTGATCTTCCATCAACGGCGCCACCGGCACAGTGTTGTCGGCATTGAGTTCGGTGCCGGGAACGGCGAGGTGCGCTTCGGGGTCGTCGTCGGCTTCGCGGCGGCGGCGATCGCGTTCCTGCTGGCGGCGCTGCTCTTCGCGCAGCAGATAGCCGTCCTCTTCCGGGTCGCGCTTTTGCAGGTCGATGGTGCTTTCGTTGGAGCTTTCCTGCACCGGCACCACAGGGGGAATGTCCGGTCGCTGGCGGATCGGATCCTGCTGGGAGGTGATCGGCACGGCGCTCAGGGGGAGCATCGGTGGCAGCATATGAAGGGTCTCCTGTCAGCAAGCTATCGGCTGGGGCGAGGTTGCCTTGAACCATCTGTCGCAAACTTGTGACCGGGTTGGCACTCACAGGTGCCCCGGCCCTGCGTAAAACTGACAGATGACCACATTTGCCTTACTTGCAGCGTGCAGCCAAAAGCTCGTTACCGCTCCTTATCCTTTGGCCTCGGGCCCTCATTCCGTTAAGATAGCCCGCTTTTTCAAGGTGGGAGTCAGGCAGCATGGCGCAGCAGTATCAACCGGGGCAACGCTGGATCAGTGACAGCGAAGCAGAGCTTGGTTTAGGCACCGTTCTGGCACAGGACGGCCGCTTGTTGACCGTGCTTTACCCGGCCACTGGCGAGACTCGCCAGTACGCGCTACGGAATGCGCCCCTCACCCGCGTGCGGTTCTCGCCGGGCGATTCGATCACTCACTTCGAAGGCTGGAAGATGACCGTCCAGCAAGTCGACGACGTCGACGGCCTGATGGTCTACCACGGCCTCAACGCACAGAACGAAGCGGTCACCCTGCCGGAAACCCAGCTGTCGAACTTCATTCAGTTCCGCCTGGCCAGCGACCGTCTGTTCGCCGGGCAGATCGATCCGCTGGCGTGGTTCTCCCTGCGTTATCACACTCTGGAACACACCAGCCGCCAGTTGCAGTCTTCGCTCTGGGGCCTGGGCGGCGTGCGTGCGCAACCGATCGCCCACCAGCTGCACATTGCCCGTGAAGTCGCCGACCGCATCGCGCCGCGCGTACTGCTGGCGGACGAAGTGGGTCTGGGCAAGACCATCGAAGCCGGTCTGGTGATCCATCGCCAGTTGCTGTCGGGCCGCGCCAACCGCGTGCTGATCCTGGTGCCGGAAAACCTCCAGCACCAATGGCTGGTGGAAATGCGCCGCCGCTTCAACCTGCAGGTCGCGCTGTTCGACGAAGAACGCTTCATCGAAAGCGATGCCACCAACCCGTTCGAAGACACCCAGTTGGCCCTGGTGGCACTGGAGTGGCTGGTCGACGATGAAAAGGCGCAGGACGCCCTGTTCGCTGCCGGCTGGGACCTGATGGTGGTCGACGAAGCCCACCACCTGGTGTGGCACGAAGAGAAAGTCAGCCCGGAATACTCGCTGGTTGAACAGCTGGCCGAAGTCATTCCCGGCGTGCTGCTGCTCACCGCTACCCCGGAACAACTCGGTCAGGACAGCCACTTCGCCCGTCTGCGCCTGCTCGACCCGAACCGTTTCCATGACCTGGCCGCCTTCCGCGCCGAGAGCGAAAACTATCGCCCGGTGGCCGAAGCCGTTCAGGAGCTGCTGGACAAGGGTCGCCTGTCGCCGGCCGCGCACAAGACCATCCACGGTTTCCTCGGCAACGAAGGCGAAGCCCTGCTCACCGCCGTCAACGATGGCGACACCGAAGCCAGCGCCCGCCTCGTGCGTGAACTGCTCGACCGCCACGGCACCGGCCGCGTGCTGTTCCGTAACACCCGCGCCGCCGTGCAGGGTTTCCCGGAGCGCAAACTGCACCCGTACCCGCTGCCATGCCCGGACGAATACCTCGAACTGCCCCTGGGCGAACACGCCGAGCTGTACCCGGAAGTCAGCTTCCAGGCCCAGCCGGACGCCAGCGAAGAAGAACGCTGGTGGAAATTCGACCCGCGCGTCGAGTGGCTGATCGACCAGCTGAAAATGCTCAAGCGCACCAAAGTGCTGGTGATCTGCGCCCACGCCGAAACCGCGATGGACCTGGAAGACGCCCTGCGCGTGCGCTCCGGCATCCCGGCCACGGTGTTCCACGAAGGCATGAACATCCTCGAGCGTGACCGTGCCGCCGCCTACTTCGCCGACGAAGAGTTCGGCGCACAGGTGCTGATCTGCTCGGAAATCGGCAGCGAAGGTCGCAACTTCCAGTTCGCCCACCACCTGGTGCTGTTCGATCTGCCGTCGCACCCGGACCTGCTGGAACAGCGGATCGGTCGTCTCGACCGGATCGGCCAGAAGCACATCATCGAACTGCACGTGCCGTACCTGGAAACCAGCCCGCAAGAGCGCCTGTTCCAGTGGTATCACGAAGCACTGAACGCATTCCTCAACACCTGCCCGACCGGCAACGCCTTGCAGCATCAGTTCGGCTCGCGCCTGCTGCCGCTGCTCGAAGAGGCCGACGACGGCGAGTGGCAAGCGCTGATCGACGAGGCGCGCACCGAGCGCGAGCGCCTGGAAGCCGAGCTGCACACCGGTCGCGACCGCCTGCTGGAACTCAACTCCGGCGGCGCCGGCGAAGGTGAAGCGCTGGTCGAGGCCATCCTCGAACAGGACGACCAGTTCGCCCTGCCGATCTACATGGAAACCCTGTTCGACGCGTTCGGCATCGACAGCGAAGACCATTCGGAAAACGCCCTGATCCTCAAGCCGAGCGAGAAGATGCTCGACGCCAGTTTCCCGCTGGGCGACGACGAAGGCGTGACCATCACCTACGACCGCAACCAGGCGCTGTCACGCGAAGACATGCAGTTCATCACCTGGGAACACCCGATGGTGCAGGGCGGCATGGATCTGGTGCTGTCCGGTTCGATGGGCAACACCGCCGTTGCGCTGATCAAGAACAAGGCGCTCAAGCCAGGCACCGTGCTGCTGGAACTGCTCTACGTCAGCGAAGTGGTTGCCCCACGCTCGCTGCAACTGGGCCGTTACCTGCCGCCGGCCGCCCTGCGCTGCCTGCTCGACGCCAACGGCAACGACCTGTCATCGCGCGTGGCGTTCGAGACCTTGAACGATCAACTGGAAAGCGTGCCGCGCGCCAGCGCCAACAAGTTCATCCAGGCCCAGCGCGATCAGCTGACGCCACGGATCAACGCCGGTGAAGACAAGGTCACCCCGCGCCACGCCGAGCGCGTCGCCGAGGCCCGCCGCCGTCTGGCAGCCGACACCGACGAAGAACTGGCACGCCTGACCGCATTGCAAGCGGTCAACCCGACCGTGCGCGACAGCGAACTGGATGCCCTGCGCAAGCAGCGTGAACAAGGTCTGGCGATGCTCGACAAGGCCGCGCTGCGACTGGAAGCGATCCGGGTGCTGGTGGCGGGCTAAACTGCCCTGCTCCATCGCCAAAAACGAAAAGGCCCGCAGCGATGCGGGCCTTTTTTTGTCTGCCCCCCTCACTGATCGTTCCCACGCTCCGCGTGGGAATGTCTCAAGGGACGCTCCGCGTTCCAGTTCTCGAATCGGACGCAGAGCGTCCCGGGCTGCATTCCCACGCTGAGCGTGGGAACGATCAGGCGATGCAGGTCATCAAGCGGTAACGGCCTGACTCTGCGGCTCAACCACCGCCACCATCCCGTCCTTCATCCGCTTCGCATCCCGCACAAAGCAGCGCGAGGCGAGGAACAGGAACACCATGGTCAGGAACAGCGCCACCGGAATCAGGTACATCGCATCATGCAGGCCGACGGCCTTGAAGGCTTCGGTCATCTGCTCGGCGCCCGCCGAGGCCATCGCCGACTTGGCGAAGTGATCCGACAAACCACCGACCACCACCGGGCCCAAGCCGCCACCGAGCAAATACAACCCGGCAAAGAACAGCGCCATCGCCGTGGCCCGCAGTCGCGGTTCAACCACGTCCTGAATCGCCGTGTACACACAGGTGTAGAAGTTGTAGGCGAACAGCCAGCCAACGCTGAACACAGCGACAAACACCCCGATCTCGATGCGCCCGGCATGCAGCGCCCACGCCGTGCACAGGGTCGAGATGATCAGGCTGAACGCGGCAAACAGCAGTCGCCCGTTAGCCACCCGCTGGTGAATCTTGTCGGCGATCCAGCCACCGAGGGTCAGGCCGATCAATCCGGTCACACCGACGATCACCCCGGTCGCCACCGCCGCGTCCTGCAACGGCATCAGGAAATAACGCTGGAGCATCGGCACCAGGAACGAGTTGCAGGCGTAGGTCGCGAAGTTGAAGCACAGCCCGGCCATCACCAGCCACAGGAAGGTCGGCACGGCGAGGACGCGGCGGATCGGTTTGTCGACTTTCTCCTGGGACACCTGCACGGTTTCCGCCGCGCCGCGCTTGGGTTCCTTGATGAAGAACATGAACACCGCCAGTACCAGCCCCGGCACGGCGGCGATGAAGAACGGCGCGCGCCAGCTGTCGAACGCCTTGACCATCCAGCCGATGGTGAAGAAGGCCAGCAGCAGCCCCAGCGGCAGGCCGAGCATGAAAATGCCCATGGCCCGGGCCCGGCGATGGGCCGGGAACAGATCGCCGATCAGCGAGTTGGCGGCGGGCGCGTAACTGGCTTCACCAATGCCGATGCCCATGCGCACCAGCAGGAAGCTCCAGAAACTGCCGACCAGACCGTTGACCGCCGTCAGCGCGCTCCAGGTCGCCAGGCCCCAGCCCATCAGTTTGCTGCGCGAACCGGTGTCGGCCAGGCGGCCCAGTGGTAATCCGGCAATCGCGTAAACCAGAGTGAACGCGGTGCCGACGATCCCCAGCTGAAAATCGCTGAGGTGCCATTCCATGCGGATCGGCTCGATGATGATCGCCGGGATGGTGCGATCGAAGAAGTTGAACAGGTTGGCAAGGAACAGCAGGAACAGAATGCGCCAGGCATTCGCCGCTTGGGTCGAGTTCTGCATGGGTCCGTCTCTTTATTGTTATGAGGGCTTCACTGCCAACGCATCGAGCCCGGAACCTGCAATCTAGTCACGCTCGTCGGGGCTGTCTGTGATCATTCGCCAGCCTGATGACGGGCCATGGCCGTGTAACGAAACGTAAGCCCTTGAAATGCTTCGAATCCCCCGAAAAACGGGGGTTTTGCAGAAAAATCCGGCAATGAAAAAATACTTTCACGCCCCCCTTCCCAACGCCGTGGCGAAGCCTAGAATGGCCGCCGGATCCGTCCGGATCCTGCCGATCAACCCCTTTGATATCCCGCCCATGTCCGAAGTCAGTCCGTGTCTGAATTGCGGTGCCTGCTGTTCCCATTTTCGTGTGTCATTTTTCTGGGGTGAATGCGCATCCTCCGGCGGGACCGTGCCCGATGAACTGGTCACCCAGATCACGCCCAGCCGGGTCGCGATGATCGGCACCGACCGCAAGGCGCCGCGCTGCACCGCGCTGGAAGGCGAAGTCGGAACAGCCGTGAGTTGCACGATCTACGACAAGCGTTCCAGCCCCTGCCGGGAGTTCGAAGCGTCGTGGGAAAACGGCGAACAGAATACCGACTGCGACAAGGCACGTGCCCGGTTCGGCCTGCCGCCGCTGCAACCGCACTGGAACGAAGTCGCCTGAGTCCAGGCCTTTCAACGCTTAGTGCCAAACGCTATGACGCTAATGCCGAAATCATTAGCGCCAATGTGCCACTACCGCTTGCACGGCAAAAACCGCCTCTATACTGCAAACATTCGCCTGCGTTGATGACGCAGTAAGGACGTATTCAGAGACGGGGCATGCTATGGAGTGGCTTGGTTTGCAATTTGTTGCCGAGCAGCCGGAGAGCGGGCAGGTCATCCTCAATTGCACACACAATCCCCTGTTGGTGCTGGTGGCCTACCTGGTCGCCTGCGCCGCGAGTTTTGCCACCCTCGACATGGCCGAACGGGTCGCCCACGCTGAAGAACCCGGTTCGCAGCGACTGTGGCGCTGGATCGGCGCGACCTGCCTGGCCGGCGGGATCTGGGCCATGCACTTCATCAGCATGCTGGCGTTCCAGGCGCCGATCGACATTCAGTACGATCTGCCCGTGACCCTGTTTTCCCTGGTGATCGCGTTACTGGCGTCCTGGCTGGCCATGCACACCCTCAGCCATCCGCAGCCGAGTCTGCTGCAGTACCTCAAGACCGCCATCGTCATCGGCCTCGGCATCGCCGGCATGCACTACGTCGGCATGGCCGCCATCGAATCCGCCGCCACGGCCTACTACGAGCCCACCCTGTTCCTGTCGTCGATCGTGATCGCCATCGGCGCCAGCTTCGCGGCGTTGTGGGTCGCCGGCAACTTGCGCGAAGGCAGTGGCCTGCACATCCAGATGCTCAAATACCTGGCCGCGCTGATTCTCGGCGCCGGCATCCTCAGCATGCATTTCACCGGCATGGCAGCGCTGCAACTGGTGCTGCCCGAGGGGCAATTGCCGACCCTGGCGTCGCAATCCAGTCACTTGCAGTTGGGCCTCACCGTCGCCCTGATCACGTTGCTGATCCTGGGCAGCGCGATCAGCGCCGCGCTGGCCGACAAGAAGCTGCAGAACAAGGAACACGATCTGCGCCGGGTCAACGCTCTGCTCAGCCAGCTCGATCAGGCGCGCATGTCGCTGCAGCACGTGGCCAACTATGACGCCCTGACCAACCTGATCAACCGGCGCGGCTTCAATCAGATCTTCGCTGAAAAACTCAGCCAGAAAACCAGCGAAGGCGGCATGCTCGCGGTGATGTTCCTCGACATCGACCACTTCAAACGCATCAACGACAGCCTCGGCCATGACGCCGGCGACGAACTGCTGAAGGTCATCGCCCAGCACATCAAGGGCTCGGTGCGCAGCCATGAAGACGTGGTGGCGCGATTCGGCGGCGACGAGTTCTGCATCCTCATCGGCCTGCGCGACCGCGAAGAAGCGCGCAATCTGGCCCAGCGCATCATGCTCAAGATGAAAGAACCGATCGAACTGGCCGGACGACGCATGGTGATGACCACCAGCATCGGCATCAGCCTGTTTCCCGAGGACGGCTCGACCTGCGATGAACTGCTCAAGCATGCGGATCTGGCGCTGTACCAGTCCAAAGGCGCCGGGCGCAACGGCGTGCACTTTTTCGATTCCAACCTGAAAAACCGCGCCAGCCTCGAACTGCAACTGGAGGAAGAACTGCGCCACGCGCTGCGTCAGGAGAACGGTCTGTTGCTGTATTACCAGCCGATCTTCGAACTCAAGACCGGCAAGGTCACCAAGCTCGAAGCGCTGATCCGCTGGCAGCATCCGGTACACGGCCTGCTCACCCCGGATCGCTTCATTGCCATCGCCGAAAACAACGGCCTGATTGCCGAGCTCGACAACTGGGTCCTGCGCAAGGCCTGTGAAGATCTCGGCGAGCTGTCGCGCCATGGCTGTGAAGAGCTGAAGATCGCCTGGAACTGCTCACCGCTGAATCTGGCCCGGGAAGAGCTGGCCAATGAAATCGAGCACGCCTTGCGCAGCGCCGGGGTCGCCCCGGAACGGCTGGAACTGGAGGTCACCGAAAACGCCTTGATGGGCAACATCGCCAACACCCTGGTGCTGCTGCGGCAGATCCGCGCCCTCGGCGTGTCATTGTCGATCGACGACTTCGGCACCGGCTATTCGTCGCTGGCCTATCTCAAGCGCCTGCCGCTCAACACCCTGAAGGTCGACCGCTCGTTCATCCTCGATATTCCCAAGGCCACCGCCGACATGGAGATCGTCCAGGCGATCATCGTCATGGCGCACACCCTGCATTTGCAGGTGGTCACCGAAGGCGTCGAAAGCCTGGAGCAATACGAATTCCTCGAGCGCTCGGGCTGCGACTTCATTCAGGGCTACCTGCTCAGCCGCCCGGTGCCACTGGCCGAACTGCGCCCGGTACTGGAGGAAATCAACCAGCGCAAACACGCGCACGTGCTCAATCCGCTGAGTCTGGCGCGCGGTACATTTGCACCAGTGTCGCTGGATCCTTCTGCAAAAAACCTTGTGCCCCATGCAGGCGCATCAGTTGTGCGGCCAATCCGCTGATCGGTGTGGCCGAGCCGGTTTCCCGGGAAAATTTCACCGCGGTATCCAGATCCTTGAGCAGCGTGCGCACGTGCCACTTCACCGGTTCGAAACGGCTTTCGGCCATTTGCGGGGCGAGGATCTGCAACGGTTTCGAATCGGCAAAACCACCGGCCAGCGCTTCGGCAATCAGGTTGGCATCGACCCCGGCCTGCTCGGCCAGCGCCACCACTTCGGCGATCACCAAAGCGTTGCAGGCGACGATCATCTGATTGCAGGCCTTGGTCACCTGACCGGCGCCGACGCCACCCATGTGCGTGACGCGCTGCCCGAGTTCGAGCAATACCGGTCGTACGCGATCAAGATCCGCTGCATCACCGCCCACCATGATCGCCAGGCTGCCGGCCTCGGCCCCGACCACCCCGCCGGACACCGGCGAATCGAGCCAGGCCATGCCTGCCTTGTCGGCCAGTTCGGCGGCCATTTCACGGGTGGCCGTCGGTTCAAGGCTGGAAAAATCCACCAGCAACTGACCGGGTTTCGCCCCCTCAGCCACGCCGGCCGGACCGAACACCACTTCGCGCACCACCGCCGTGTCGGCCAGGCACAGCATCACCACGTCAGCCTGCTCACAGAGCTCAGCGGGCGTCGCCACCTGCCGGGCGCCGGCCTCGACCAGCGGCGCGCACTTGGCCGGGTTGCGGTTCCACACCGTCAGCGGGTAACCGGCGGCCAGCAGACGGCGGCACATCGGCAGGCCCATCAGGCCGATTCCGGCAAAACCCAACGAAGGTCGCGTTGACATCATTTAGCCTCCTTTTGATTAAAGATCGCCGAATAATGGCCGATCCATCATCAATCAGGAAAGGATTCCCCCGCGCGACACTCAGGCCAGACCCCTGACGCACGGGCCAAACACGCGCAGAAAAAAGACGCGAGATTCCCATTCCGTGAGGTTCGACGACAGCGGTCGTTGAACCAACCAGTCCAGGTAGATGGCGCTCAATGACTTCTAAAAACAATCCGGCCACTGCGGTATCCGATCTGACTCTGAGCCCTGCGGCGAACAGCCCTGCCCCGATGAAGCCATTGCCCCCCTCGCGCCCGCTGGGCACCCAGCAATACCTGTACTTCACCGAAACCAACACCGACCGCATCCTCGACAACCTCGATGGCCTGCGTGACCTGGTGTTCCCGCGCCCGCCGCACCTGGAAGGCGACAACGAACAGCACAACGATCAGGAATTCCCCTCGGTGTGCCTGATCGGCCTCGGTCGCTGCGGCTCCAACATCGCCCTCGACGTGGCGGAGCTGGTGTACAACGCGCGCAAGTTCTACCTCAACGAATTCAACAACGAGGATCGCCCCTCAAGCGATCGTCGCTTGGCCGACAAGGGCTACAGCCCGGCCCAGTGGATCAAGCAGAACCTGCGGATCGGCCCGAACAAGTCGACCAAACCGGTGTTCCTGGTGGAGCCGCTGGTGATGCTCGGCGACCTCGACAAGGACATTGCCGGGCGTATCCGTTTCTCGCGCAAGGGCGAAAAAAGCGGCTTCCTGCGCGACTACAGCAAGATGAAGATCATGGACTTGTCCGAAGTCCACGCCGGTGGCGCCGGTAACGCGCCGATCCTCGGCCAGTACCTGGCGAAGATCATCCTCAACAAGGACACCCAGCGTTTCTCCAGCCCCGACTGGAAAATGATCCACTCGTACCTGATCGACAGCTGCGGCATCAAGGCCAACCAGTCGCGCCTGTATTTCTCGATCTTCAGTGCCGGCGGTGGTACCGGTTCGGGCATGGCCTCGGAATTCGGCCTGGCCCAGCAGCACTCGTACATGAACAAGACGTTCGACACCAAGCCGATGGACGAGCATGACGGCAAGAGCGGTCATTCCTTCGTGTTCGAACCGATCTTCACCAGCGGCATCTGCGTGCTGCCGAACATTTCCGATCACCGCAGCGAAATGTCCGAGGCGCTGCACATCAACGCCGGTCGTCTGCTGTGCAAATACCTCTCGGAAGAATGGGATTTCTCGTACAACTTCGCCAACGAAGACAGCAGCGAAGCCAGCGTCATGGGCCGTATCCGCCCATGGAACGCGATGATGCTGATTTCCAACGACATCATGCGTTACGCCGAAGAGAGCGATGACGGCAACATCCAGAACATTGATGTCAATGCGATGGAGAAGCACGCCAACCAATACATCTCGCAGCAGATCTTCAACATTCTGACGGCCCAGGCGGTCACGACCGACTACGACCAGAACTATTTCCGTCGCGCCGGCATCGACATCGGCGAGACCATTCGCCTGGACGCCAACGACCTGTTCATGAGTCTGGCCGGCCCGGTGGCGATTGCCTACGCCGAATCCGTGGTGCCGGAAACCCCGCCGCCGAGCAGCGACAAGTTCAAGGTGTTCGACAAAGAGCCGCAGCGCCTGAACATCGACGACCTGTTCTTCCGCTCGATCGACCTGCCGCACTTCAATAAAGTGACCCAGGCCATCGAAGGCATCAGCCTGTTGCCGATCGAGTCCAAGCGTTATCGCGCCTCGCTTGAGCAGTACAAGAATTCCGGTTACGACGCGGCCGCGCTGCACGACCTGCACTTCTTCAAGAACTGCTCGTCGGTGGTCTCGATCGTTTCGCTGCCGAAAGACTACAAGCTGTCGTACATGGACCTGAACCGGTTGAAGACTCACCTCAACAGCCTGTTCCCCAACACCACGCTCAAGCGTTATGCGCTGGTGATCGGTGCGTCCGCCAACTTGTCGCTGACCACCCTTATCGCCAAGAGTCCGTGCCTGTCGGACGACTTCCTGACGCTGATCGTGGCGTTCATCAAGCGTTGCTTCGCCAAGACCCCGTACCGATTCGACGAGACCTTGGACAATTCGATCCTCGATTTCATCATTCAGGAAGAGTTCGATGAGGACCGCATCGACGACCTGCTCAACGAATTCGAGAACCCGGCGAAGATCCTCGATACCAACTGGTACGCGATCAAGCCGATGTATGAGAAGAAGTACCGCGAACTGATCAACGACAAAGAGAAGTTTGTCTCGATCAATGACATTCGCCTGTCGCGCGATTGCGTGAAGAAGTCGATCAAGTACCTGCGTGAGATCTACCGTCACCGGATCGGCAAGACCAAGGTTATTTCCCTTAATAACCATACTGGCAAGTCTTACTCGGTCTGACACCAGATCGAGGCGCCCCCATCGCGAGCAGGCTCGCTCCCACAATGGAATGCATTTCCTGTGGGAGCGAGCCTGCTCGCGATAAGGCGCTCAAATTCCCGGTTTATTCAGTTTTTCCAACATCCCGAAACAATTAAGCAGCCGTCAGGCTGCTCACTGAACTGTGCCCGTTACGTTTACGTCACCGTTATGCCACCCCCGCCTGTGGCATTTCTCTACGGCAATCGGCCATCACGCTACTCCGCTACACACTTTTTGCCGTTCAGCGCTCGCACCAACAAGGTGCAACCCGTCAGGTCGCTGCCCTTTCCTGGATCAGGATCCACGGCCGGACTACCACCGCCCACATCTCGGGATCACGCTCGAAGATATCCAGCGCCCGCGTTTCAGACAGCTTGGCGACCTTGTCTTCGGCCAGCCAGGCAGCGACTTTCTCGCCCTGATCCGACGCCACGGCCTCGGCGACCGCGATCAAATCCAGGCCGGCGTCGACCCACAATAGGGCACCCTGGGCATAGAAGCGCTCCAACTCTTTCCAGGTAATAGATGCGGTTTCACCAAGCAGCTTGGCATAGAGGGTGCTAGGTTCTTGATTCATGGGACTGTCCGGAAAAGAAATCGGCGCGAATGATAACGTCGGTGGTCCGGCAGAAAAACCCGGTTGCAAAAGGCCGTACCGAACGAAAAGAGCAGGAACGCCAAGGAATGCTGATGATTGGGGCATAAGCCCTCTGAACGTCCCGCCGCAATTCTGTCTTTTTCTTTCACTAAAGCGACACCCTCAGGTTTTGCCCCCTGGCGCCAGCTTCCCAGGCCAACAACCGGCGCTCTACACTGTACCGGTACAGTTGCCGGGGGCTTTTCCGGAGGGTATCGCCCAGATATCTGTCCCGGTTCTGCTGCTACGGCGTCAGGACTCTAAAAAAATACAACAGTAAGAGTGGAGCACTATGACTAAGGCTACTAAGCAGATTTCCAAACTGTTTGCCGCTATGGTTCTGGCCGGGGTTGCCAGCCATTCGTTCGCAGCTGACACCATCAAGATCGGTATCGCCGGCCCTAAAACCGGTCCAGTAGCCCAGTACGGCGACATGCAGTTCAGTGGCGCGAAAATGGCCATCGAACAGATCAACGCCAAGGGCGGCGTCGACGGCAAGAAGCTCGAAGCAGTTGAATACGATGACGCCTGCGATCCAAAACAAGCGGTAGCGGTCGCGAACAAGGTCGTCAACGACGGCGTCAAGTTCGTGGTCGGTCACCTGTGCTCCAGCTCCACCCAGCCTGCTTCGGACATCTACGAAGACGAAGGCGTGATCATGATCACCCCGGCTGCCACCAGCCCGGACATCACCAACCGTGGTTACAAAATGGTCTTCCGCACCATCGGTCTGGACAGCGCCCAGGGCCCTGCCGCCGGTAACTACATTGCCGATCACGTGAAGCCGAAAATCGTCGGCGTGCTGCACGACAAGCAGCAGTACGGTGAAGGCATCGCCACCGCCGTCAAATCCACCCTCGAGAAGAAAGGCACCAAGGTTGCCGTGTTCGAAGGCGTCAACGCCGGCGACAAGGACTTCTCCGCGATCATCGCCAAGCTCAAGCAAGCCAACGTCGACTTCGTCTACTACGGCGGCTACCACCCGGAGCTGGGCCTGATCCTGCGTCAAGCCCAGGAAAAAGGCCTGAAAGCCAGGTTCATGGGTCCGGAAGGCGTGGGTAACGACTCGATCACCCAGATCGCCAAGGACGCGTCCGAAGGCCTGCTGGTGACCCTGCCGAAGTCCTTCGACCAGGATCCGGCCAACGTGGCCCTGGCCGATGCATTCAAGGCCAAGAAAGAAGACCCGAGCGGTCCGTTCGTGTTCCCGTCCTACTCGGCCGTTGAAGTGATTGCCGAAGGTATCAAGGCTGCCAAGTCCGAAGATGCTGCCAAAGTGGCTGAAGCCATCCACAAAGGCACGTTCAAGACACCTACCGGCGACCTGAGCTTCGACGACAAGGGCGACCTGAAGGACTTCAAATTCGTGGTTTACGAGTGGCACAACGGCAAACCTAAAACCGAAGTGTCGCCTCAGTAAGGCGCTGCCTGACTGACTGCCAATAAAGCCCACGGCGTGCCGTGGGCTTTGTTTTACGAATGTATTGGGCCGCGCTGGCGTGATCCGCCAGTCTCCCCACCTGAAAATCTCAAAACCGTCATCAGCGGTTCGCTGGCAAAACCCGGATTCGAAGTGGATAAAGATCCACGGGACCGGGCGGGAAAATGACTCCACCAGTGAAATGCGTATCAGGTTTTTAGGAGCGCTGTAATGCCTGACATCTATCACTTCTTCCAACAGCTGGTTAACGGCTTGAACGTTGGCAGCATGTATGCCCTGATCGCCATCGGCTACACGATGGTCTACGGCATCATTGGAATGATCAACTTCGCCCACGGCGAGGTGTACATGATCGGTTCCTACGTGGCGTTCATCGCCATCGCCGGGCTGACCATGATGGGACTCGAAAGCGTCCCGCTGTTGATGACCGTGGCGTTCATCGCCAGCATCGTCGTCACCAGTTCCTACGGTTACAGCATCGAACGCATTGCCTACCGCCCGTTGCGCGGCAGCAACCGTCTGATCCCGCTGATTTCCGCGATCGGTATGTCGATCTTCCTGCAGAACACGGTTCTGCTGGCGCAAGACTCCAAGGACAAAGCAATCCCCAACCTGATTCCGGGCAACTTCGCCTTCGGCCCGGGTGGCGCACATGAAGTGCTGATTTCCTACATGCAAATCGTGGTGTTCGTGGTGACCCTGATCGCCATGCTCGGCCTCACGCTGTTCATCTCCCGCTCTCGCCTGGGCCGCGCCTGCCGCGCCTGCGCCGAAGACATCAAGATGGCCAACCTGCTGGGCATCAACACCAACAACATCATCGCCCTGACCTTCGTCATCGGTGCTGCGCTGGCGGCCGTCGCGGCCGTGCTGCTGAGCATGCAATACGGCGTGATCAACCCGAACGCCGGTTTCCTGGTCGGCCTCAAGGCCTTCACCGCCGCGGTACTGGGCGGAATCGGCAGCATCCCCGGCGCCATGCTCGGCGGGCTGGTGCTCGGGGTGGCGGAGGCCTTTGGCGCCGATATCTTCGGCGACCAGTACAAGGACGTCGTGGCTTTCGGCTTGTTGGTTCTGGTGCTGTTGTTCCGTCCGACCGGCATTCTGGGCCGTCCGGAGGTTGAGAAAGTATGACTAGGAATCTTAAACAGGCGCTGTTCAGCGCCTTGCTGGTCTGGGCCGTGGCCTATCCGGTACTGGGTCTGAAACTGACCATCGTCGGCATCAACCTGGAAGTGCACAACACCAGCCCGGCCATTCTGGCGACCATCGCCATCTGCTCGGTGCTGATGTTCCTGCGAGTGCTGTTCAACCAGCAGATCAGCAAGGCGTGGCGTTCTTCGCCGGGCATGCCGCTGATCCCGGCCAAGGCCAGCAACTTCCTGACCCTGCCTTCCACCCAGCGCTACTTCATCATCGCGCTGATCATCGGTGCGCTGGTGTGGCCGTTCTTCGGCTCCCGTGGCGCGGTGGACATCGCGACGCTGATCCTGATCTACGTGATGCTCGGCCTGGGCCTGAACATCGTGGTCGGTCTGGCCGGTCTGCTCGACCTGGGTTACGTCGGTTTCTACGCCGTCGGCGCCTACAGCTACGCGCTGCTGTCGCACTACTACGGCCTGAGCTTCTGGATCTGCCTGCCGATTGCCGGTCTGATGGCGGCGACGTTCGGCTTCCTGCTCGGCTTCCCGGTGTTGCGTCTGCGCGGCGACTACCTGGCGATCGTGACCCTCGGTTTCGGGGAAATCATCCGCCTGTTCCTGCGTAACCTGACCGACATCACCGGCGGCCCGAACGGCATCAGCAACATCGAGAAACCGACGTTCTTCGGCCTGACCTTCGAGCGCAAGGCTGCGGAAGGCCTGCAAACCTTCCACGAGTATTTCGGCCTGGAATACAACTCGATCAACAAGGTGATCTTCCTCTACCTGGTTGCTCTGCTGCTGGCGCTGGCTGCGCTGTTCATCATCAACCGCCTGCTGCGCATGCCGATCGGCCGTGCGTGGGAAGCGCTGCGTGAAGATGAGATCGCCTGCCGCGCGCTGGGTCTCAACCCGACCGTGATCAAGCTCTCGGCGTTCACCCTGGGCGCGAGCTTCGCCGGTTTCGCCGGCAGCTTCTTCGCCGCCCGTCAGGGTCTGGTGACGCCGGAATCGTTCACCTTCATCGAGTCCGCGATCATCCTCGCCATCGTGGTGCTGGGTGGCATGGGCTCGCAGCTGGGCGTGATTCTCGCGGCCGTGGTGATGATCCTGCTGCCGGAAATGATGCGTGAGTTCAGTGAGTACCGCATGTTGATGTTCGGCGCCCTGATGGTGCTGATGATGATCTGGCGACCTCAAGGTCTGCTGCCCATGCAACGTCCTCACATGGAGCTGCGCAAATGAGCCGCGAGATCCTGAAAGTCGAAAATCTGAGCATGCGCTTCGGCGGCCTGCTGGCGGTCAACGGCGTGGCCCTGACCGTGAAGGAAAAACAGGTGGTGGCACTGATCGGGCCGAACGGCGCCGGCAAGACCACCGTGTTCAACTGCCTGACCGGTTTCTACCAGCCATCGGGCGGCAGCATCCTGCTGGACGGCGAGCCGATCCACGGCCTGCCGGGCCACAAGATCGCCCTCAAAGGCGTGGTGCGCACCTTCCAGAACGTGCGCCTGTTCAAGGACATGACGGCGGTCGAGAATCTGTTGATCGCCCAGCACCGTCACCTGAACACCAACTTCCTGTCCGGCCTGTTCAAGACCCCGGCGTTTCGCAAGAGCGAGCGCGAGGCCATGGAGTTCGCCGAGTACTGGCTGGAAAAGGTCAACCTGAAAGAGTTCGCCAACCGCCCCGCCGGCACCCTGGCCTACGGTCAGCAGCGTCGTCTGGAAATCGCCCGCTGCATGATGACCCGTCCGCGGATCCTCATGCTCGACGAACCGGCCGCCGGCCTGAACCCGAAGGAAACCGAAGACCTCAAGGCGCTGATCAGCGTGCTGCGTGAAGAGCACAACGTGACCGTGCTGCTGATCGAACACGACATGAAACTGGTCATGAGCATTTCCGACCACATCGTCGTAATCAACCAGGGCACGCCCCTGGCCGACGGCACGCCGGAGCAGATCCGTGACAATCCTGAAGTGATCAAAGCCTACCTGGGGGAAGCGTAAATGCTGCAGTTCGAAAACGTTTCCACCTTCTACGGCAAGATCCAGGCCCTGCACAGCGTCAACGTCGAAGTCCGCCAGGGCGAGATCGTGACCCTGATCGGCGCCAACGGTGCCGGCAAGTCCACGCTGCTGATGACGCTGTGCGGTTCGCCGCAGGCCCACAGCGGCAGCATCCGCTACATGGGTGAGGAACTGGTCGGCCAGGACTCGTCGCAAATCATGCGCAAGAGCATCGCCGTGGTGCCGGAAGGTCGTCGGGTGTTTGCCCGTCTGACCGTCGAAGAAAACCTGTCCATGGGCGGATTCTTCACCGACAAGGGCGACTATCAGGAACAGATGGACAAGGTTCTCGGACTTTTCCCACGCCTGAAAGAACGCTTCAACCAGCGCGGCGGCACCATGTCCGGCGGCGAACAGCAAATGCTCGCCATCGGCCGTGCGCTGATGAGCAAGCCGAAACTGCTGCTGCTCGACGAACCGTCGCTGGGCCTGGCACCGATCATCATCCAGCAGATCTTCGACATCATCGAACAGCTGCGCAAGGACGGTGTGACGGTGTTCCTGGTCGAACAGAACGCCAACCAGGCGCTGAAAATCGCTGACCGTGCGTACGTTCTGGAGAACGGCCGGGTGGTGATGCAAGGCACCGGTGAAGCGCTGCTGACCGACCCGAAAGTACGCGAGGCGTACCTCGGCGGTTGATCGATCGCTTCAAACAAAAAACGGCCTTCGGGCCGTTTTTTTTGTGCCCGGCAAAAAACTTTTACCGATCGCTGTAACGCATCGCCGAGTCGTTTCTCTAGTGGGGCAAGCAAGCGCAATCGCTTGTTCAAACCCAAGTTCAAACCGGAGAAACATCATGACTGCTACCACCCGCACCCTGTCCGCCACCGCCCTGGTTCTTGCCCTCGGTTCCGCCCTGAGCATCGCTGCCGTCTCCACCGCCCACGCCGCTGACGACAACATGGAAAAATGCTTCGGCGTGGCCATGAAAGGCAAGAACGATTGCGCCGCAGGCGCGGGCACCACCTGTGCCGGCACCGCGAAAATGGATCATCAGGCCAACGCCTGGAAACTGGTCCCGAAAGGCACCTGCACCACCACTGAAAGCAAAACCTCGCCGACCGGTTTCGGTCAGCTCGAAGCGTTCAAAGCCAAGTCCTGATCCGGGAGCCGCCCGAGTGTCGATCATGATCACATCCTGCGACCATGCCTTGCGCCGCACTCGGGCAGCCCTCACCGGGCTCCCGTCCCGTGCCGGGCTGGGGCTCAAGAGCGAGCACTTCAGCGAAGTGCTCGACTCACGTCCGGACATCGGTTTCTTCGAAGTCCACGCCGAAAACTACATGGTGGCCGGCGGACCGTTTCACCACTTTCTGGGTTTGATCCGCGAGGCGTATCCGCTGTCGCTGCATGGGGTCGGGCTGTCCATCGGTGCCGAAGGCCCGCTGGATGTCCAGCACCTCAAACGCCTGGCCGCGCTGATCGAGCGCTATCAACCCCACTCCTTTTCCGAACACCTGGCCTGGTCGAGCCATGGACCGGTGTTTCTCAATGACTTGTTGCCCCTGGCCTACGACACGCCGACGCTGAACCGCGTCTGCGACCACATCGACCAGGTACAAAGCACCCTCAAACGTCCGATGCTGCTGGAAAACCCGGCGACCTATCTGGCGTTCCAGCGCTCGACCATCGACGAAGCCGATTTCATCCGTGAAGTCATCCGACGCACTGGCTGCGGGCTGTTGCTGGACGTGAACAATGTCTACGTCTCGTGCATCAACCATCAGCGCGATCCCCTGACTTACCTCGATGCACTGCCGCTGCACGCGGTAGGCGAGGTTCATCTGGCGGGGTTTGCCGAAGATTCCGACAGCCTCGGTGATCGCTTGCTGATTGACGATCACGGCGCGCCTATCGATCAAGCCGTCTGGTCGTTGTATCGAAAAGCGCTGGAACGTGCCGGCCCGGTGGCGACGCTGATCGAACGGGACAATCAGGTGCCGGCCTTCAAGGTGCTGTTGGCCGAAGCGCATCAGGCCGATGAGCTGTTGCTGTGCGCGGGAGGTCGGCCATGAACACTCAAGCCGCATTCAGCGCAGCGTTGCTCGATATCGACCTGCCCTGCCCCGACGGTTTGTGCAGCGCCAACGGCGCCGATCCGGCCAGCCGTTTCGCGGTGTACCGCAACAACGTGCAGGGTTCGCAGATCAACGCATTGACCGACAGTTATCCCGTGGTGATGCAGTTGGTGGGGGACGAATTCTTCCGGGCCATGGCCGGAATTTTCGTGCAAAGCCATCCGCCACGCAGTCCATTGATGAGTGACTACGGCAGTGAGCTGGCGGATTTCATCAGCAGCTTCGAACCTGCCTTGAGCGTCCCCTATCTGGCCGATGTCGCGCGACTGGAACGCCTGCGTACGCTGGCCTATCACGCGGCCGATGCGTTGCCCCTGAGTCAGGAGCGGATCGCCACTGTATTTGCAGACGCCGATGCGCTGAATGAACTGCGCATTGGCCTGCACCCTTCGCTGTATCTGCTCGATTCAAACTTCGCCGTGGTGGACATCTGGGCGGCGCATCAGCACGACGCGACCCTGGCCGGGATCAATCTGCATCACGCCCAACACGCGTTGATCCTGCGCAATGGACTGGAAGTCGAGGTGTTCGCCGTGGATCGCGGCGCCAGTCAATTTATTCGCCAGCTCAAGACCGGCCTGTCACTGACCCGGGCACTGGAGTCCACCGAGGCCTTCGACCTCAGCCAGACCCTCGCCCTGCTGATCAGTCGCCAAGTCATCACTCATTTCCATCCAAAGGTGTCGTCATGAACAGCCTCATTGTCCGCGCCATCGCGCTGCTGGAAAAAATCCCCCACAGTCCGATCGCTTTCATCGCGCGTTTTTCCATCGCGGCGGTGTTCTGGAAATCCGGGCAGACCAAGGTCGAAGGGCTGGCCGTCGACCTGATCGACGGCACCTTCGAGTTCGGCTGGCCGCGCCTGGCCGACTCGACGATTCCACTGTTCAAGAGCGAATACCCCGTGCCGCTGCTGTCGCCGGAAATCGCCGCGCATCTGGCAGCGTTCGCCGAACACTTTTTCCCGATCCTGATCCTCATCGGCTTCGCCACGCGCTTTTCGGCGTTGGCATTGCTGGGCATGACCCTGACCATTCAGCTGTTCGTGTATCCGGATGCCTACCCGACCCACGGCGCCTGGATGGCGGTGTTGCTGTACCTGATGGCCACCGGACCGGGCAAACTGTCGATCGACCACCTGATCGCCCGGCACTACAACCGGTCCAGCGCCTCGCCGCTGAGCTTGAACCAGCCGATCAGATAATCCGCCAGCACTTGGGTGCGTTTCGGTAACCCGCCCTGGTACGGATGCACCAGGTACATCGGCATGCGGCGGGTCTGAAAATCGCGAAGGAGCCAGCGCAATCGGCCGTCAGCCAATTCCGCCTGCAGCAGATAGGAAGGCAGGCGGGCAATGCCGGCGCCAGCCAGAGCGGCTTTCTTCAACAGGTTGTAGTGATTGCTGGCGAACGGCCCCGACACCCGCACCCGCAGCAGTTCATGCTGCTGGTGATAAAGCCATTCCTCGCGACCGCTGTAGTGACTGTTGAGCAGGCAACGGTGTTCGGCCAGCGCCTGCGGCGTCAGCGGCTCACCAAAGCGCTCCAGATATTCAGGGCTGGCGCAGGTCATTTCCTGCCAGGCCAGCAACGGCTTGGCCACCAGTCGCTCGTCATTGGCCACTTCAGTGCGGATCGCCAGATCGAAACCTTCGCGGGACAGGTCTCGGTAGCTGTTGCTCAGCTCCAGTTCGATCTGCACTTCAGGGTATTTCCGGGAAAACTCCAGCAGCAGACCGTCGAAGAAGGTTTCCCCCAGCGACACCGGAACCGTCATACGCACCGGGCCGGCCATGTCGTCCTTCAATCGCGCCAAAGCCTGACGGGCTCGCTCCACCTGGACTACAAGTGCCTGAGCCTGTGGCAATAACGCCGCGCCGGCCGCTGTCAGGCTCAGCCGACGCGTGGTGCGTTGCAGCAACACCACGGAAAACCGCGCCTCCAGCTGACTGATGCGCTTGGACAACTGTCCCTTGCTGCACCCTAGTTGCTGCGCCGCCAGGGTAAAGCTGCCCGCCTCGATCAACACCGCGAACGCCGCCAGATCATCCATCTCGCTCATGGATTGTTTCCATTTGAAAACCAAAGGTTGCCCATTAGTGCGCTTATCCGCAGAAAAAACCACTCTAGACTGAAACCTCGTTCAATCACTTGAGGCAATCACGATGAAAATTCTGTTGATCGGCGCGGGCGGCACCATCGGTTCGGCCGTGGACAAAGAGCTGTCGCAGCGTCATGAAGTCATTCGTATCGGTCGCAGCAGCGGCGATTTGCAGGTGGATATCAGCGACAGCGCATCGATCCGCAAGCTGTTCGAACAGACCGGCAAGTTCGACGCGCTGGTCTGCGCCGCCGGCAACGTAACCTTCGCCCCGTTGGGTGACATGACCGAAGACAGCTTCGCCCTCGGCCTGAAAGACAAGTTGATGGGCCAGGTCAATCTGCTGCTGATCGGCCGCGAATTCGCCAACGACGGCGCCTCGTTCACCTTCACCACCGGCGTGCTCAGCCACGATCCGATCCGCAGCGGCGCCTCGGCTGCACTGGTCAACGGCGCGCTGGACAGCTTCGTGCGCGCCGCCGCCATCGAGCTGCCACGCGGTCTGCGCGTGAACTCGATCAGCCCGACCGTGCTGGTCGAAGCCATGGGCAGCTACGCCCCGTACTTCCGTGGCTACAAGCCGGTTCCTGCGGCGGATGTGGCATTGGCCTACGCCAAGAGTGTCGAAGGCTTGCAGACAGGTCAGACATTTCACGTGGGCTAAACCCTTGTGATGAACGGTCAGCCTGCGTAACGTGGCGGCACTTGTCTGGAGAGCCGAAGATGCGTGTTGCCCGTTCCCTGATCGTTGTTGCCCTGCTCCCGTTGTTTGCCGCGTGCCAGTTGTTCGATGGGGCGCGGGAAAGCGCCTCCCACGTCGGCCAGACGCGGATGCAGGGGCAACTGACCGCTGCCGACGGCAAACTGGTGTTCCAGGCCTGCGGCGAGCAGCGCCAATACGTAGTCAATGACATCGGCGGCACCAGCGTCCTGCAAGAGGCCGCCACGCTGGCCGATGAGCAGGGCAAACTGTTCGCCGACGTACGCGGGAAGATCGCCGGCGATCGCCTCGACCTGACCCAGCTCTATCGCGTCGAACGCTCCGGCACCGCCTGCGACGATCCCAACTTCAAACAGCTGATCCTGCGCGCCGCCGGCCATGGCCCGGAATGGAACGTAAAAGTCAGCGGCAAGGGCCTGGTCATCGACCGCGAAGGCCAGCCGCCGCTCGCCGTGCCTTACGTCGAAGAACAACTGGGCGATGGCCGCTTCAACCTCAGCAGCGAAGCCAACAACCAGCGCATCGAACTGTGGGTGGCGCCGCAGCGCTGCGTCGACAGCAGCACCGGCAGCGTGCAGCACATGAGCGCCGAGTTGCGTATCGACGGCCAGGTACAGCGCGGTTGCGGGTATTTCGGCGGCTCGCGCAACGACTGATCGTTTTACCCTCACGGGATCCGGCCGATGCGGCTTATAATCGCCGCCTTCAAACGCCCTGGCGCAGTTGTGCGCCCCGCGAACCGGATCCTGTCATGTTACGAATCACCGAACTCAAGCTGCCGATCGACCATCCCGACGAAGACCTGCGCGCTGCCATCGTGCAACGCCTGGGCATTGCCAGCGATGACCTGCTCGACTTCACCTTGTTCAAGCGCAGCTACGATGCGCGCAAAAAGTCCTCCGAACTGTGCTTCATCTACACCATCGACCTCGAAGTGCGCGACGAGGCCAAAGTGTTGGGCAAGTTCGCCGACGACCGTAACGTCAACGTGGCGCCGGATGTCAGCTACAAATTCGTCGGCCAGGCGCCGAGCGACCTGAGCCAGCGCCCGATCGTGGTCGGTTTCGGTCCGTGCGGGATCTTCGCCGGCCTGCTGCTGGCGCAGATGGGCTTCAAGCCGATCATCCTCGAACGCGGCACCGAAGTGCGCCAGCGCACCAAGGACACCTGGGGCCTGTGGCGCAAAAGCGTGCTCAACCCCGAGTCCAACGTGCAGTTCGGCGAAGGCGGCGCGGGCACGTTCTCCGACGGCAAGCTGTACAGCCAGATCAAGGATCCGAAATTCCTCGGCCGTAAAGTCCTGCACGAGTTCGTCAAGGCCGGTGCGCCGGAAGAAATCCTCTACGTCAGCAAACCGCACATCGGTACGTTCCGTCTGACCGGCATGGTCGAGACCATGCGCGAAGAAATCCGCGCCCTCGGCGGTGAAGTGCGCTTCCAGGAACGCGTCACCGACGTGCTGATCGAAGACGGCCAACTGGTCGGCGTCGAGCTGGCCAGCGGCGAAATCCTGCATTCGAAACACGTGGTCCTGGCCCTCGGCCACAGTGCCCGCGACACCTTCCGCATGCTCCACAGCCGTGGCGTGTTCATGGAAGCCAAGCCGTTCTCGGTGGGTTTCCGGATCGAGCACCCGCAATCGCTGATCGACCGCGCGCGTCTGGGCAAGTACGCCGGTCACCCCAAGTTGGGCGCCGCCGACTACAAACTGGTGCACCACGCCAGGAACGGCCGTTCGGTCTACAGCTTCTGCATGTGCCCGGGCGGCACCGTGGTGGCGGCGACCTCCGAGCCGAACCGCGTGGTCACCAACGGCATGAGCCAGTACTCGCGTAATGAGCGCAACGCAAACTCCGGCATCGTCGTCGGCATCACTCCTGAAGTCGATTATCCGGGCGGCCCGCTGGCCGGGATCGAGTTGCAGGAACGTCTGGAGTCCCACGCCTTCATCCTCGGCGGCAGTGACTACAAGGCACCGGCGCAACTGGTCGGCGACTTCATCAACGACATTCCTTCGACCGAACTGGGCGAAGTCGAACCGTCGTACAAACCGGGCGTGGCCCTGGGCGATCTGGCCCTTGCCCTGCCGGACTTCGCCATCGAAGCGATCCGCGAAGCACTGCCAGCGTTCGAGAAGCAGATACGCGGTTATTCGCTGCACGATGCAGTGCTGACCGGAATCGAGACCCGCACCTCGTCACCGCTGCGCATCACGCGTAACGAGGCGCTGCAGAGCATGAACGTCAAAGGGCTGTTCCCGGCCGGTGAAGGCGCGGGTTATGCGGGCGGGATTCTGTCGGCGGGTGTTGACGGGATTCGGATTGCGGAAGCAGTGGCGCGTGACATCCTCGGTCTCGAGGCCTGACACCGGAAAATTGTGGGAGCGGGCTTGCTCCCACATCAGGTTCCGGGTGTATCAAATATTGGCGCGCAGAACCGAGGTCGGCAGCGCCTCACCCCTCTCGGCACTCGCCGCTACAGCCGCCATCAATCCCTCCAGCTCATAGCCCTGCGCCTTGAGCCACGCCTGATCGTAATAGGTGTCCGCATAGCGCTCGCCGCCATCGCACAGGATCGCCACGATCGAGCCTGACTCCCCCGCCGCTTTCATCTGCTGCGCCGCCATCAGCGCGCCGATCAGGTTGGTGCCGCTCGACCCGCCCACATGCCGGCCCAGACGCTGCGCCAGGTAATGCATGGCCGCCAGCGACAACGCATCCGGCACCTTGACCATCGCGTCGATCACCTTGGGCAGGAACGACGCCTCCACCCGAGGCCGGCCGATGCCTTCGATCCGCGAACCGTGGTCCAGACGCAAACTCGCGTCGCCAGTCTGGTAAAAATCGAAGAACACCGAACGCTCGGCATCAGCGCACAGCACGCGGGTGCAGTGCTGGCGATAACGCACGTAACGCCCGAGGGTCGCGGTGGTGCCGCCGGTGCCGGGGCTGGAGATCAGCCAGGCCGGGCATGGATGCTGTTCGTAGCGCATTTGCTGGAAGATCGATTCGGCGATGTTGTTGTTTGCCCGCCAGTCGGTGGCGCGCTCGGCGTAGGTGAACTGGTCGATGAAGTGACCGTCGTGTTCGCGGGCCAGGCGTTCGGATTCGGCGTAGATCTGGGTCGGATCATCCACCAGATGACTCTGGCCACCGTAGAAGGCGATCTGCGCAATCTTTTCCTTGGAAGTGGTCGCCGGCATCACCGCAATGAACGGCAGGCCGAGCATCCGCGCGAAGTACGCTTCGGAAATCGCCGTCGAACCACTGGACGCCTCGATCACCGGCGCGCCGGGCTTGAGCCAGCCGTTACACAAGGCGTAGAGAAACAGCGAACGGGCCAGTCGATGCTTGAGGCTGCCGGTCGGGTGGCTGGACTCGTCCTTGAAATACAACTCGATGCCCGGAAAACCCGGCAGCGGCAAGGGGATCAGGTGGGTGTCGGCGCTGCGCTGGAAGTCCGCTTCGATGATCCGGATGGCTTCGCGGGCCCACTGTCGGTTGTCGCTCATGGCTGTCGTTCTCGTTGAATCGGGCAGAAGTGCCTTCACAGGCTCAGCCCCCAAGCTTAGGAAAAAACCTACGGCACCGACAGATACAGCTGAACTTCAATCCCTTGGGCAACTGCTAGGCTCTCCTGCACGTGGGGCCGATGCCCTGCAATCATATATAACAAAAAAGAATATAACTTTTGTTTTAACAACTAACGGTACGGGTTAGGGTGTGCCACCTTTTGACTTTATCGATGGAGAGCGACCTTGCCTCTGCGTAGCACTTTCACGCGTTTCTTTCAGTTGGAAGCTGCCAGCGGTCTGTTACTGATCGCCGCAGCCATCCTGGCTCTGATCATCAACAACTCGCCGCTGTCGTGGTTGTACAACGGCCTGCTCGACACCCCGGTGGTGGCGCAGATCGGCGCGTTGAAGATCGCCAAACCCTTGCTGCTGTGGATCAACGACGGTCTGATGGCGCTGTTCTTCCTGCTGATCGGCCTGGAAGTGAAGCGCGAAGTCCTCGACGGCCAGCTGTCGAAACCGTCGCAGATCGTCCTGCCCGGCGCGGCGGCTATCGGCGGCATGCTGGTGCCGGCGCTGATCTACTGGTTTCTCAACCGTGACAATCCCGCAGCCCTGGATGGCTGGGCGATTCCGACCGCCACCGACATCGCCTTCGCCCTTGGCGTACTGGCCTTGCTCGGCAAGCGCGTGCCGGTGTCGCTGAAGCTGTTCCTGATGACCCTGGCAATCATCGATGACCTCGGTGCCATCGTGATCATTGCGATCTTCTACTCCGGTGAGCTCTCGACCCTGTCGCTGGGCCTGGCGGCCGCCTGCATCGCGGCGCTGGTGGCGATGAACCGGCTCGGCGTGGTCAAACTCGGGCCGTACATGATCATCGGTCTGATCCTCTGGGTCTGCGTGCTCAAGAGCGGTGTCCATGCGACGCTGGCCGGCGTGACCCTGGCGTTCTGCATCCCGCTGCGCACCAAGAATGCCGAGCCTTCGCCGCTATTGGCCCTCGAACACGCCCTGCACCCGTGGGTCGCCTACGGCATTCTGCCGCTGTTCGCCTTCGCCAACGCCGGCCTGTCGCTGACCGGCGTGACCGCCGAAAGCTTCACCCACCATGTCCCGATGGGCATCGCCGTCGGCCTGCTGCTGGGCAAGACCCTCGGCGTGTTCGGCCTGACCTGGCTCGCCGTAAAAATCGGCATCGCCGCCCTGCCCCAAGGCGCCAACTGGGGCCAGGTGCTGGGCGTGGCGATCCTCTGCGGGATCGGCTTCACCATGAGCCTGTTTGTCGGCTCCCTCGCCTTCGTGCCGGGCGCCAGTGAATACGCCGGGATGGACCGGATGGGCATTCTCACCGGGTCGGTGTTCGCGGCATTGATCGGTTATGCGGTGACATTGGCGGCGAGCAGAAAGAACAGCGCGCTGCGATAGCCGTAGCGAACAATCCCCACGTCTTTAGAGATACGTCCTACAGCCACGATTTTCCTGCTTCGTTAACGTCGTGCAGCCCCTTGCGAGGGGTTGCCGATGCATGAACGAAAGGACAATTAGTGGCTGGTCAAAAGGACATTCCTCGGGTTCCCAACCCACCGGCGGGCGACGGGCATCACGTTACCTACCGCTACATGACGGCCACCGAACTGGCCGATCAGCAAGAACGACAAGACAAGTACGACGCCATGCTGACGAGGCAGGACGCCTTCGAGCGCAGCCGTGAGGTGGCGGCGAACAAGCCTGAGCCGGTGCGCGCGGGCTGCGTGTTTGCCAAGTCGTGCAAGCTGCCGGACGCGATCATCGATTACTCGAATCCGTCGGGGATGGTGCCGACAGACAGCCTGAAGGATTACGGCGAGCTGATTTTGCTCGGTGGGCGTGAGGCCAATGACAGCGGTGGGATTGAACTCAAGAAAATCAGCGGCACTGCCATTCCTGCGGGGCTGGGCACTTTTGCCCTTGCCGGTGAGGCGTTCAAGGCATTGCCCGCGCTGGCCTCTGCTGCCGTCATCAGCCCGCTGCTCGGGCTGGTGGCGATGTTCGTGCCCTCGAACCTGGGCGACAGCGCGCTCTATACCGAAGACCAGTTGCTCGCCCTCAAACAGGTCCGAACCCGTGTGCGCTTGCGCGTTGAACAGCAGGCCGATGGCAGCCTTAAGGGCTACGGCTTCTACACCGGCAAGAATCGCGATTGGGAGATGGTTGATGTTGTGCAGTTCGCTGCACGCGATAGCCGGTTTGTCGCAGACCTTGGTGAAGGTGTTGAGCTGGTCTGGACGCCTGCCGTGGATGGTTCCGACATTCTTGGTATTCCGGAACTGGAGGCTGCTCCGCAGGCGCCGCATATCTGGGTGTACCCGCCGACGAAAGCGGCGGACGGGATTCTGGTGAATCCGGTTTATCCGCCGGAGTATCGGGATTTCATATTGGTGTTTCCGGCGGAGTCCGGGGTTAAGCCGCTGTACATTGTTGTCAGCAAACCTGGAGACCATAAGTACTACGATGATCCCGAAACACTTCCTGCGTTCCCCGACACTCAAAGGGTGAAGTCAAAGGCCTCAGTACGAGGTGGTGGGAAAAAGAGAGCCCGCTGGCTTGATGGAAAAGGCCGGATATATGAATGGGACTCCAAAACCGGCGCTATTGAGCTGTACGACAAGCTGGGAATTCATTTGGGAGAATTCAATCATTTGACCGGAGAGCGAACAAAAAAAGCAAAGCCAGGCAGAACGACTCCCAAATAACTCACTAAAGAGAAAGAGATGCGCTATTTATCGATCACCGGATTTTTCCCCGATGAGAAACAGGATGACTCGTTGCAATTCGAGCTTAAGGTCAAAGACTACGGATTGAGCCAAGCGTTAGCGCAAATCACTGAATCCAAACCACTTGAGGAAATAGAACCAGGAGAGCTGGAGATGACAGAGAGTCAGGTCAGACAGGCAGCTGAGCTACTTAAAGTCGACTTTCCGCAAGGCTTGGAATACTTCATTGGTACTCGTGCGAGCTCGTGAACATATAAAGAAAAACCCCGACCAGTCACCTGATCGGGGTTTTCTTTTACCACTCGTTTGCGTTTAGTGCGAAACGCGGCTGGTGCCGCCAACAGTCGAAATCCGTACCCGCTCACCGACGCGGAACACTTCATTCTCCTGCACTTGCTGCACATAGGCGCGCATGCTGCCGTCGTCTTCACGCACGGTGATTTCAACACCTTGAGTGCGGGTCAGGCCTTCTTCAGTGGCCGAACCGATCAGGCCGCCGGCCACGGCACCGATAACGGCTGCAACGATGCTGCCTTTGCCGCCGCCGATCGCGCTGCCACCGACGCCGCCAACCACTGCACCGGCAGCGCCGCCGATCGGGGTCTTGGTGCCTTCGATTTTCACCGGACGCAGGGATTCGATGGTGCCCATGCGAATCGTCTGCACGCGACGCGCTTCGTCACGGGAGTAGGAGTCACCGGTCAGGCTCGACTGGCAGCCGGTCAGCAACATCGCCATCGTGGAAAAGGAAGCAACCAGCAGAACAGACTTACGCATAGCATCAACTCCAAAGGACAGGTATTCATTAAACTCCGCAGCTTGACGCCTGTCACGGCGTCGCCCGGATTAAGTTGCTTTCATTCAGGCCCGGTACAGGCGCCCGCGAACTCACCCAACAGTAGCGCCAAATTCCATTTCCTGCGCCGCCGACCCAAGGATTTCCATGGATTACTTCATCATTGTCGTCACCACAGCCGCCGGCCTGTACTTTCATTGGTGGCTGTATGTGCGGATCAAACGCTGGATGGATCGCGATCTGGCATTGTCACTGGCCGGCAAGGATGAAGGCAAACGCGCCTTCATGCTCGAACGGCTGAAGCAGGCTCAGGCGCAGAAGATCAAGCGCCGGGACCTGCCGAAGTGGCTTGAGGCCGCTGCGGCAGGCTATCCCGCTCGGTAGACTGCTCAGGGTGCCAGACGTTCAAGAATCCAGTCGGCGCCCTGCACACGGTAGTTGAGGCGATCGTGCAGACGGCTCGCGCGGCCCTGCCAGAACTCGATGCGCTCGGGGAGCAGGCGGTAACCGCCCCAGTGTTCCGGGCAGTGAGGCTGAGTGTCGGTGAAGCGTTGCTCGGTCGCCTTGAGCAAGTCTTCCAGTTCACCCCGGCCGTTGATCACCCGGCTCTGCGGTGACGCCCAGGCGCCGAGTCGGCTCCCCAGCGGTCGCACCTGATAGTACGCATCCGACTCTTCGGGCGTGACCTTCACCACCCGCCCTTCGATCCGCACCTGGCGCTCCAGGGTCGGCCAGAAGAATGTCATGGCAGCAAACGGGTTCGCCGCCAGATGCTGGCCCTTGGCGCTTTCGTAGTTGGTGAAGAAGGTGAAGCCCTGCTCGTCCAGCCCCTTGAGCAGCAGAATGCGGCAATGCGGACGGCCGTCCGCATCCACCGTGGCCAGGGTCATCGCGTTGGCTTCCACTGGCGCCTGTTCGGTTTTCACCGCTTCGGCAAACCACTGGTGAAACAACGCAAAGGGCTCGGCCGGGGCTTGCGCCTCGGTCAGGCCGTCCCGGGTGTAATCACGACGCATATCTGCCAGAGACTGGGTCACGGCGCATTCCTTTTCGTTAGCGGATCACTTTTTGGTGGTATCGGTCGCAGCGACTTTCTTGTCGGTTGCAGCGGCTTTGGCGGGTGCGGTCTTTTTCGCCGGAGCCTTGGCCGGGGCCTTCTTCGCTGGAGCCTTGGCAGCAGCTTTTTTGGCCGGAGCCTTTTTGGTGGCCGGTACAGCGGCTTTCTTCGCCGCCGGCGCCGGGGTCACCGGTTTGGCGGCAGGCTTGACGTCCTGGGCAGCAACCATGGTCACTGGCTTCGGTGCTGGCATGTTGTACTTGCTCAGCAGCGCGACCATGGTGTTCTGCGGGGTCACCAGCAGTTCGACACGGCGGTTCAGGGCACGGCCTTCAA
This sequence comes from Pseudomonas sp. Pseusp21, assembly GCF_059492145.1. Taxonomy (NCBI): domain Bacteria; kingdom Pseudomonadati; phylum Pseudomonadota; class Gammaproteobacteria; order Pseudomonadales; family Pseudomonadaceae; genus Pseudomonas; species Pseudomonas sp. Pseusp21. Next base: position 5,111,929 of record NZ_CP168520.1, on the reverse strand, counting down.
CGCTGTCGTTGGCGGCACGCGGTGCTTCGGAACCCATGCCGCGCAACATCAGGCGATCACGCTGCAGGCCGCTGAGGCGGAAGATCGCCGCCACAGCCTGGGCGCGTTCCTGGCTCAACTTGACGTTGGCCGGAGCGGCACCGGTGGTGTCACTGTGACCGAGCACCAGTACGGCGGTTTTCGGGTCGGCTTCGAGGATTTTCGCCACGCGGGTGAACGGGCCGAGAGTCACTGGCAGCAGCATGGCCGGGCGATCCGGGTTGAACGAGCCTTCCACCGGCGCCGTCACGACCAGCACGTTCTCACGGCGTTCGAGTTGCAGGTTGCTGTCCTTGATTGCGGTGCGCAGGCGCGGTTCGTAGTCATCCAGCCAGGCTTGAGTGACTTTCGGATCGGGCATCGGCACGACTTTGGCCGTGTCCTGCTCCTTGCCGCCGAACGGCCACCACCATTTGCCGCCCTTGTCGGCTTCAGCCTTGGCGACTTCGACCGGTTTTGCTTCGGGCTTGGCTTCAGCTTTCACTTCTGGCTTGGCTGCCGCCGAGTCGTCCGAGCCAAACGGCCAGTACCACGGACTGCTGCTCTCGGCCTTGGCCACCGGCTCGGTGGCGGCCGGTTTCAACGGCGCAGGCGCCGGAGCCGGCTCCTTGGCAGCAACTTTGTCGGAAGAACCGAACGGCCACCAACTGCCGCCATCGGCGTCGTTCTTCGGAGTCTGTGCACAACCGGTGATTGCGAAACACAGGGCCAGGGCGAGAGTTTGTTTGGACGACATTGGAAACCCACAAAAATAATTAGTGAACAATCAGAGGACTTTCGCCCGGATAAACAGACGCTTTGAAACGAAATTCGCCATGAGGTTCCGGCCCTGGAACCTCGGACGATGCTTTACAGACAAGTGGCAAGTACCCGCGCCAGCTTCTGCGCGCGCGGATCCATCAAGACGTACGGCCCCAGGGTATTTGTCACAAATCCGAAGGCCACATCGTGCTCCGGATCAGCAAAACCGATGGAACCACCCGCACCCGGATGCCCGAATGCACGCGGGCCGAGGCCGTAAGTGGCATTCGGCACGTCGGGTTGATCAAGCATGCAACCGAGACCGAAACGGGTGCGGGTCAGCAAGGTCTTGTCCTCGCCGAGGCTGTGTTCGCGGGTCAGTTCTTCGAGCATTTCGCTTTCCAGGAGGCTGCCGTCGAGCAGACCGGCGTAGAACCCGGCCAGACTGCGCGCATTGCCGTGGCCGTTGGCCGCCGGTTGCTGCATGCGGCGCCATTCCGGCTTGTTGGTGCTGGTGAGCACCGACGGCGGATTGGTGAAGGCCCGAGTGGTCATCGCTGTTGGTTCGCGCATGGTGACTTGCAGCAGGCGCTGGGCGGCGGCGTCGCCAGTGTTGCCTTTGCCACGGGCAATGTGCGCCACGCGATGGAATTCTTCGTCGGCCAGACCGACATGAAAATCCAGCCCCAAAGGTTTGGCGACCCGCGCGACGATCGACTCCCCCGGTCCACGACCGTCGGCGCGCCGCAGCAATTCGCCGATCAGCCAGCCGTAGGTGATCGCGGCATAGCCGTGACCGGTGCCCGGCGTCCACCACGGTGCTTCGGCCGCGAGGGCGTCGACCATGGTCTGCCAGTCGTACAGTGCTTCAGGCGCGAGCAATTCGCGCAGGGCCGGCAGACCGGCCTGATGGCTAAGCAGTTGGCGCAGGGTGACGGATTCCTTGCCGGCGGCGGCGAATTCCGGCCAGTAACGGGCAACCGGCGCATCGAGCTGCAACTTGCCTTCGGCAACCAGTTGCAGCGCGGTGACGGCGGTGAAAGTCTTGGTGCAGGAGAACAGGTTGGCGATGGTGTCGCTGTGCCAGGCCTCGGCGCCGTCCTTGTCGGCGGTGCCGGACCAGAGGTCGAGGACGGTTTCGCCGCCGACCCGGATGCACAACGCGGCGCCGCGTTCCTGGGGATCGTCGAACAGTGCAGCGAAGGCTTCGCGCACCGCTTCGAATTGAAGCTCGTAATGTCCCTGAATCTGCACCCGCAACTCCCCCGCGAAAACGCTCTACAAAGTGGCCCGCATTGTTCCAGCCCGTGAGGCTTTTGGGAACCGCTGCGGGCCGGGCGGTCTTCAGGTTTCGTATTGATCAGTGGCCGTTGCCGGAATGCCCGCCGGTGTGGCCTGCGCCCTGCCCAGGGCCTTTGCCGGCGTCCGCTTTACGGCCGCCTTCGGCTTCGTGGCCGGCCTTGTCCGCTGCGGCAGCCGCCTTCTGCGCCTCTTTGCTCAACTGATCGACGGTCGCCAGGTTGCTCTTGCGCACGGCTTCGACAAAACCCTGGAACGGCAGATCAGTGACCCCGACCAGACCAAAGTGACCGTTCTCGCCATCGAGCAGGCGCCCGGTCACCGGTTGATCCAGATACTGGAACCAGTGCACGCCGACAATCGACGGTTCGCTCAGCGCCTGTTTGAGGAAGTTGGCATAGGCAGGGCCGCGATCTTCTTCCTTGCTCAACGGGGTCACACCGCCCCAGAACGGGCCTCGGTCGGTGGAGCCGAAGTTGAATTCGGTAATCAGCACCGGTTTGTCGAGGCTGCGCAGCGCGGCGAAGTCATAACCGTCCTGCGGTTGCAGGGTGTACATGTTGAAGCTCAGCACGTCGCAATACTGGGCGCAGGACGTCACGGCTTCCGGGGTGCTGGTGGCGAAACGGCCGCCGAGCAGCAACTGGTTCGGCGCGTGCCATTTCAGCGAGTCGGAAATGGTCTTGAAGTAGGTGTCGGCGAAGACCTTCTGGAAGTATTTGAAGTCGGCCTCGATTTCCGGATGCTCCGGGTTCGGCAGCGGCGCTTCGAAACCCGGGTCTTCCATCAATTCCCACGCCGGCAGATCAATGCCCCAGGCCTTCGACAGCCCCGCCTGATTGCGGTACTTGTCGCGCAACTGCTTGAGGAACGCGCGTTTGGCCGGAACGTCGGTGGTCATTTTCAAGGTGCCGTAGGCCAGCGCGTAACGGGATTTCGGGTCATCGCCGGGGCCGGCCCAGGCCAGTTCGTTGTCGGCGAAGTAGCCGATCAGCCACGGATCATCGCGATGATCGCGGGCGGCAATCGCCACGGCGCGTTCGGTGGCCATGGCGAAACGCGGATCGAACGGGTCAGGCATGCCGCCCCACCAGTCGGTCCCGGTGCTGATGCTGGTGTAATCGCCGACGATCGACAGCGGCAAGGTGTACGGCATGCGCTCGGCGTCACCGAGGACAGGCGCGCTCCAGTTACCGACCGTGTTGAAGCCCCAGGCTTGCAGGCGGTCGAGAGTGTGGCTGGCCCACTTTTGCTCGTCGACCGTGTTTTTGCACGGCGTCGCAACTCTTTGCCCGCTGGTGGCTGCCGACTCGGCAACCCCGGCTTTCGGCTGTTCGGAGGCGGCGACCGGCGCACTGGCGTTGGTCGCCGCTTCTTCAGCGGCCCCGGCCTTGGCGGCTTCGGCCACTCCGGCCTTGTTGCCACTGTCCGGGGTGCACGGCTCACCATACAGACGCTGAAGGTTGGCGCCGTAGAAGTCGTACCAACGCCCGAAGTTGTAGCCACGGCCCTGATCGGCGCCGTTGCCGCCACGGTTATCACCCTCGCCGAAGTGGCTGGCCAGCGGCTCTTCCGGTTTTGGCAGGGATTCGAACATGTATTCGCGGCCTGCCACGTAGGTCTGGTTGACCTCCGGGCTGACGGTGTTCACGCCCAGGGAATAGAACGGATGGCCCTCGGGCGTCACCAGATACCAGCGGCCGTCACGTTTCTCGGTGCGGAAGAAACCGCTGGCCTTGAACGCCGGGCCTTTGCTCCAGCCACCGAACTTGTCCAGCGAGGATTTTTCGCGCTCGGCCAGCCAGGTGTTCAGTTGTTGCTGTTCTTTGGCGGCGGCGGATTTCAGTTGTTCGTCATTGGCGACTTTCTCCGGCCACTTGCCGCGAGTCGACTGGCCATAGGCGTCCACCAGATTGCCGTAGGCGGATTTGATCACCTCGCCCTCGTCCTGCACGCCAAAGCGCTCGAGCAACAGACTTTGCGCGGCTTTCGGCTGGTCCATCGACAGGCTGACCGACACCACTTGGCTGCGATCCAGCTCACCACTGCTGCTCGCCAGCAGAATGCGCTGCCCGTCGATCGTCATCGGCATCACCGGCCCGGCTTTCATGCCCTGGCTGAGTGGCGAGGTCGCGGTCAACGGCACGAGCAAGGTCTGCGCCGGACCGGCCGGCAGGTCAACGCGGCTGACCAGGGTCTTGCCGTCGTTGCTCTGGATTTGCACGTAGACGGTCACCGCCCAGTTCATCGCGCTCTGGATGCGCAGGCTCATCATGCCGGACTGCGACCAGTCCCAGGCACCGGTCTGCGGGGACAGACGCAAGGTCGGGCGAGCCGTCGGGTTGAACGTCACCCGGCGCAGCACTTCACCCTCGGGAGTCTGCTCGGCGTTGGCTTGCGGCAGGTCGGCGTTTTCGGTCGCCACTTTCACCACATCGGCGGGGCGAACAAAGTTGAACAGGGTCTGCTGGCCGGCAGGTGCCGCGAATAAAGGCGCAGCGAAAACCAGGGCAAAAACGGCAGGCAACGAACGACGAATCATGAGAACGGAATTCTCCCTAACGACCCGCAAGGGCCAATGGAAAAGCAGTGACAGAGAGATAGACAGCGCGGCGGGCAAAACTGCCCACCGATGTCTCAGGATATTTCACGACGGAAAGGAGGCAACGCATTGAGGATCGCCTTGCCGTAGCGCTGGGTGACCAGCCGCCGATCCAGCAAGGTGATGGTGCCGCGGTCTTCTTCGGTACGCAGCAGTCGGCCGCAGGCCTGGACCAGCTTCAGCGAGGCATCGGGCACCGAGATTTCCATGAACGGATTGCCGCCACGGGCCTCAATCCACTCCGACAGCGCCGCCTCGACCGGGTCGTCCGGCACCGAGAACGGGATCTTGGCGATCACCACGTGTTCGCAGTAGGCCCCCGGCAAATCCACGCCTTCGGCAAAACTGGCGAGGCCGAACAACACGCTGGAATCGCCGCCATCGACCCGCGCCTTGTGCTTGTTCAGGGTTTCCTGTTTCGACAGGTTGCCTTGAATGAACACTTGCTTGCGCCAGTCACGGTCGAGGCCGTCGAACACGTCCTGCATCTGTTTGCGCGACGAGAACAGCACCAGACTGCCGCGCGAGCCTTCGACCAGTTCCGGCAGGTCGCGGATGATCGCGGCGGTGTGGGCAGCGGCATCCCGCGGGTCGGCCTTCAGGTCCGGCACCCGCAACACACCGGCGTCGGCGTGATGGAACGGGCTCGGCACCACGGCGGTGACGGCTTTTTTCGGCAGGCCGGCACGCATGCGGAAGCGGTCGAAGGTGCCGAGGGCGGTCAAGGTCGCCGAGGTCACCAGACAGCCGTAGGCCACGTTCCACAGGCTGCGGCGCAGGGTTTCGGCGGCGAGGATCGGGCTGGCGTTGACCTCGATGTCGAACAGCGAACCGCTTTCGGCCAGGGTCAGCCAGCGGGCCATCGGCGGGTTGTCTTCGGGGTCTTCGGCGGTGAACGCGGTCCACAGTTCCCAGTTGCCGGAGGCACGGGACAACAGGCTGCCGAACAGTGGATACCATTCCTCGGCCTGATTGCTGGCGATGCCGATGTTGACCTCGCCGTCCATGCCTTCCTTGAGCAGATCCGTCAGGCGGGTGAACAGGTCGTTGAGGCGGGCGAAGCCTTTTTTCAGCTCGATGCCCATCTCGCGCATGTGCTCGGGAATCACCCCACCGATGAAGCGGTGACGCGGACGTTCGCGGCCTTCGACATCTTCACCGGGCTTGAAGTCGGCGATCTGTTCGCAGGCGGTGAACATGAACTGCTGCTGGGTCTTGATCTCCCGCGCCAGCTCCGGCACCTGCTCGATCAGCTTGCCGAGATCGCCCGGCAGCGGGTGCTGGGCCAGCAGTTTGGTGAGGTTCTTGGCGGTGGTTTCCAGCCAGTCGGCGGTGGAACGCAGGCGCGTGTAGTGAGCGAAGTGGCCGATGGCCTTGTCCGGCAGGTGGTGGCCTTCGTCGAATACATAAATGGTGTCGCGCGGGTCTGGCAACACGGCCCCGCCACCCAGTGCGAGGTCAGCCAGCACCATATCGTGGTTGGTGACGATCACGTCGACCTTGCCCATACCTTCGCGGGCCTTGTAGAAGGCGCACTGGCCGAAGTTCGGGCAGTGACGGTTGGTGCACTGGCTGTGATCGGTGGTCAGGCGCGCCCAGTCGGCGTCTTCCAGCGCGTTGGGCCAGCTGTCGCGGTCGCCGTCCCATTTATTGCCGGCGAGTTTCTCGATCATGCTGGTGAACAGCTTCTGGCTGGCCTCATCGACCTCGATCTTGAAGCCTTCTTCTTCGAACAACTGGGCGGTGGCGGTCTGTGCGTGGCCTTCCTGCAACAGCATGTCGAGCTTGGACAGGCACATGTAGCGGCCACGGCCCTTGGCCAGGGCGAAGCTGAAGTTCAGCCCGCTGTTGCGCATCAGGTCGGGCAAATCCTTGTAGACGATCTGCTCTTGCAGGGCGACGGTGGCGGTGGCGATCACCAGGCGCTTGCCGGCCAGTTTGGCCGTCGGGATCGCGGCCAGGCTGTAGGCCACGGTCTTGCCGGTACCGGTGCCGGCTTCCACCGCGACAATCGCGGGGTCGCCACTGCGCCGGCCTTCGTCGTCGGTGTCGATATCCCCGAGGACCTTGGCGACTTCAGCGATCATCAGGCGTTGGCCGTAACGCGGCTTGAGGCTCTTGGCCTCTAGAAAACGCGAGTAGGCGCCCTGGATCGTGGTTTTGAGTTCAGTGCTGATCATTGAGTGTCGGGCGCAAAAAACGCTGGATAAATTTTCAGTGGTTCGGATGGGGGGCTATCATACCCCGCGAATCAATCCTGCGCAGATCGGAGTACCCCAATGACACCTTTTAGCCTCGTTTACCCCATCCATGTACTGGCCGCGCTGGTGTGGGTCGGCGGTATGTTTTTCGCCTGGATGGTGCTGCGCCCTGCGGCGATGAAGGCCCTGGACGGTCCCGGGCGCCTGACGCTCTGGGTGGAAGTGTTTCAAGGTTTTTTTCGTTGGGTGTGGGGAGCGGTGATTCTGCTGCCGGTGACCGGGGTGGGCATGCTGCACCTGCAACACATCGCCTTCGACAACGCACCGCGCTATGTGCAGGTGATGATGGGGTTGTATGTGGTGATGACCGCGTTGTTCATCCGGATTCAGGCATTGATGCTGCCGGAACTGCGCACGGCGGTGCAGGCGAAGGACTGGCCGGCGGGTGCGGCAGTGCTGGGGCGGATTCGCAAGGTGGTCGGGTTCAACCTGCTGATCGGGGTGCTGCTGGTGGCCGTGGCTGCTGCGCGCCCCTCGTTCTGACAAGCGCGTTTTACCTGATCGTTCCCCCCGCTCTGCGTGGGAACGATCAACGTAGAGGGTGGGAGCAATCGATTACAGGCGCTGTACGGTGACAGACCCCGCCGCACCCGCAGGCCCCGGCTGCCCGTCAGCCCCCGGCTTGCCGCTCTTGCCGCCGTCGGCGCGATACACCAGGCAGCCCTTGGATTTGCCACCCGCCCCCGGTTTACCGCCAGGACCGGCCGGGCCACCGGCACCGCCGGCGACTTCGACCTTGATCAGCTCGGCCGGAAACTCGCGCGGCACTTCAAGACGCACCAGCGCGCCCGGTGCACCCGGCTGGCCATCGCTGCCGTTGCTGCCATCAAAACCGTGTCCCGCCTGACCCCAGGTGCAACCCGGCTCCTGACCGTTGGCGCCATCAAGCCCGACAAATCCCGGCGCACCGGTGCCGCCACGGGCATCGACCACCAGTTTCGGCGCGTTCAACGCCTTGAACTGCAGATTCAGATTGCGCCCGGCGCGGGCAGCTTTTTCGTAGGTGCCCGGTGCGCCACGGGCGGTGATCTGGCTGCCTTCGGCGAGTTCGGCGCGGCTGACTTTCATCTCCAGCGCCTGTTCGCTCGGCACGATGGCAATGCGCGCTTCATGGCCCAGCTGCAATTCGCCGACACTCAGTTCGGTCACGTTCGAGGGAATCAGCAAAGTGCCGTAATCGGCGACCACCAGTTTCTCCAGTTGCAGAGTGCTGGCGGTGTTCGGCAGACGCATCAGCGAGTTGGTTTCGACGCTGACCACTTGGGCGCAGGCCAGGGGACTGATGAATGCAGCAAGCAGGCAGAGTTTACGCATGGGAAGCCTCCGGAGCGGCCGGGGCCGGGATGGTTTGCAGGTGGAATACGCCGAACAACAGGATGCGGCCACGATCACGCCAGGGGTGCGGACGCCCCTTCAGGCTGCGATTGCACAGCAACACTTCGAGCACGTGGATCGCCAACAGCAGAGCGCCGGCCAGATTGACCAGCAGGTGCAGCGGATGAACAAACGGCACCAGCTGATTGGCCAGCACCACGCAGCAGAACAGCAGGGTCAACAATCGCCCCAGCCCACAGAACACCTTCATACGCTCCCCCGTGTTGCGAATTATTCTTTGGGCGCACAGTAACGGCTTCTGCAGGGGATAAGCCAGAGGGGAAAATGAAAAAATGCGGACTGCCGCCGGATGGCTGCCGGTTCGATGACGTTCATCGACCGACAGCTCTAGCCTGCGGACTACAGACTCATCCTAACGATTGATGTGCAGTTCCACCCGACGGTTCTGCGCACGCCCTTCGTCCGTATTGTTATCGGCGACCGGTTCACTCTCGCCGCGCCCTTCACTGGTGAGTTTGTTCGGCGCCAGGCCCTGACTCAGCAAATATTCCGCCACGCTGCTGGCGCGACGTTCCGAAAGCGCCTGGTTGTAGGCATCCGAACCCTTGCTGTCGGTGTGGCCGATGACCTTGATGCTCACCACATCGGCATTGCGCAGTTTGTCCATCAGCGTGTCGAGCTGGCTTTTTGCGGCCGGTTTCAAATCCGACTTGTCGAAGTCGAACAGCACGTTGCCGGCATCGTTGAGGGTGATGACTTCGGTTTGCGGGGCCGGTTCGGCCGGTTTCTCGGTGACCGGATATTGCGGCAGCGGACAGCCACGGTGGTCAACCGGTGTGTTGGCCGGGGTATCGGGGCAACGGTCGCGGCGATCGAACACGCCGTCGTCGTCTTCATCGCCATCCTGGGCATAGCAGATCAATCCGCCGGTGAGGATCCCCAGCGCAGCGCCACCGCCGGCCCAACCGCTGCTTTCGAGCGCGCCGAGACCGCCGCCGACCAGCCCGCCAATAAGGCTGCAGATCGGCCAGGTACGTTGATTGAGGGGAGCGGTGCCATCGCTGTGGGTGGCGCAACCGGTCAACAGGCTGCCCAGCAGCAGAACCGGCAAGACGGACCTTGTAAGAACACTCATCGTTAAAGCTCCTGTGTCACCGGCCCATACCGGTTACACAGGAGTAAAGACCCGCATCCGCGACTGCACAAGCCGCGGATGCGAGGGGGCTAGCGGTTGATTTTGATTTCGGTACGACGGTTCAGCGCGCGACCGTCAGCAGTTTTGTTGTCTGCCACCGGCTGGCTTTCACCGGCACCGGTCACCGACACGAAGCTGCTTTGCGGTACGCCGCTTTCAACCAGGTACTTGACCACCGAGTGCGCGCGGCGATCCGACAGTTTCTGGTTGTAGGCATCGCTGCCGACGCTGTCGGTGTGGCCGGTCACGGTCAGTTGCGCCGTGCTGGATTCCTGTTTCAGGCGCGAAGCGACCTTATCCAGGACCAGTTTGTCGGACGGGGTCAGCGTGGCCTTGTCGAACTGGAAGTGAACATCGCGGATGACAATGGTTTCTTCCTTGACCACTACAGCTTCTTCGACCACTGGTGCAGGGGCTGGTGGAGGGCAGCCGTCGGCATCGACCTGTACGCCTTTAGGCGTGCCCGGGCACTTGTCGCGACTGTCCGGCACACCATCGCCGTCTTCATCGCCGTCACCGTGAACCCAGCAATAGGCCGCTGCCGTACCGCCGACGAGTAACGCGCCATACCCCGCCCATGCGGAGCTTTCGGTCGCACCGAGCCCCGCACCGACGACACCACCGACTGCCGCACAGGTCGGCCAGTCGGTTTTCTGCAAACCTGCGCAACCAGTCAACACACTGGTTAGCAGAACCAAGGGTAATGCTGTCCGAACTATGCTCATCTAGTTTTCTCCTGAGGGATCGGCTTAGAACCGATTCAGGGAGTAAAGACCGGAGTTTTAATCTCCGCCAGCAATAGGCCATTGCTGTTTGTGCGCCTGTTCACGGGACTTCGACGAATTTGCCGCAAACCCGCAGGACAGAGATCTAGGCCTTGGCGCCCGGGCAGGCTAGTCTTGGCGCTCTGATTGAGGAGCTTCGATGAACGTCGCCATTTCTTCCCGCACGCCGCAGCAGGCATTGGCCGCCCTGCTCGACCGCTACGCCCCTGCACGTCTGCTGCTGATCGGCGCCAGCGAGTTCCCGGCGCTGGCTGCCTTCAAGGAAGCGCACCCGGACACCTGCGTCGCGCACGCCGCGCCCGGTGCGCTGCCGGCGGAATTGGCGGCCCGCCGTTTCGACCTGGCGCTGGTGGTCGATTGCCTGGAACATTTGCCCAAGCGCGACGGCCTGAATCTGTTGGGCGGGATCCGCAACCTCAACGCCAGCCGCATCGCCGTGCTGGCGGATCTGCCGGCCAGCGGCTGGCAGGAAACCGATTTTTACTCTCTGGCCCTGCAAGCCAGCGAACGCTTCGCCCGTGACGAGCAGGTACTGACACTCTTCACCTACGATCTGCTTGACTACAAACAAGTCCCCGACTGGCTCAACTCGCGGTTCTGGGCCAATCCGGAAAACTTCGGGAAATACTGGTGGTAATGCAATGAGTACAGCCATTTGCCCTTGCGGCAGCGGCAACCTGCTGGATGCCTGCTGCGGTCACTATCACGCCGGCCACCCGGCCCCGTGCGCCGAAGCCCTGATGCGCTCGCGCTACAGCGCCTACGTGCTGGGCCTGATCGATTATCTGGTGGCCACCACCCTGCCCGCCCAGCAAGCGGGGCTGGATCGCCAGTCGATCAGCAACTGGAGCGCCCAGAGCACCTGGCTCGGTCTGGACGTGGAAAGCTCGGAAGTGCTCGGCGGCCAGCCGGAGCACGCGTTCGTCACCTTCACCGCGCGCTGGCATGACGGTCAGGGCGAACACAGCCACCGCGAGCGCTCGTCATTCGTGCAGAACAGCGGGCGCTGGTACTTCATCGACCCGACCGTGCAACTGAAGCTGGGCCGCAACGACGCCTGCCCGTGCGCCAGCGGCCAGAAGTTCAAGAAATGCTGTGCGGGGTATTTCAGCAGCTGAGGCTAGACTGGGCAGCAAAGGGAGTTAAACCATGCTCGGTCATTGGCGCACAATCCAGGTCTTCTCACTGCTCATGTTTCTGGGGCTCGGCGGCTGCGCGTCCTGGTTTACCGACGACGCCCGCGACCCCGCCGTGCACCTGGTGAAAGTCGAAGTGGTGCGCGCCAAGTTGCTGGAACAGAAATTCATCCTGCACTTTCGCATCGACAACCCCAATGACAGCGACCTGACCGTGCGCGGCCTGGAATACCGCATACACCTGGCCGACATGCTGCTGGCCGAAGGCGAGCACGAACACTGGATCACGGTGAACCCCAAAAGCAGCGCGTTTTACAAGGTGCCGATCCGTACCAACCTGTGGCCGAAGGTGAAAGAGGTGGTGAAAATGCTGAAAAACCCGAACCAGCAGATTCCCTATCGACTGGAGGGCGAGATGGAAACCGGTTTATTCATCGCTCACTACGTGCACCTGGCGCGCAATGGCGTGATAATCCCCGCCGATTTGATTACGGAGTGACCCCGATGACCCAGCAACCTCATGTCCATGGCCCAGACTGCAACCACGATCATGACCATCACCACCATGATCACGACCATGGCCATGTCCACGGCCCGAACTGCGGCCACGCTCACCAGGAACCGGTGCGCAACGCCCTGAAAGACGTTGGCCGCAATGACCCTTGCCCCTGCGGCAATGGCAAGAAATTCAAGAAGTGCCACGGCGCTTGATGTTTCAGGCAATTATCCTCTTCGCCTGACACACCGCCATCGCGAGCAAGCTCGCTCCCACGGGGATCGCGCTCCATCAGGAGCAACTCGGTCGAATGTGGGAGCTGGCTTGCCAGCGATGAGGCCCGCGCACTCCCCGATCAGTATCAGGCTGCCCCGAGAATCTCGGCACTGCCGACCACCGTCGCATACTCCCCGTGCAGATTCCCCAGCGACATCGCATGTACCTCTTGCGCCGAACGCAAAGTGCCGAAATAGTCGGCCTTGTCGAAGGTAAAGCACGCATCCTCCGCCACCCACGCGTCAAACCCCAGATTGCCTGCCGTGCGTGCCGTGGATTCCACCGAGTTGTTCGTCGCCACGCCGACAATGATCAACTGCCCGATCCCCGCCTCACGCAACTTCGCCTCAAGCCCCGTCGCACAAAACGCATCCGGCACCTGTTTCTGGATCAGCCACTCGCCTTCCTGCGGTAAAAACCTTTCCTGAAAATCCACGCCTGATTGCTCGGGCCAGAACACCGAATCCGGCGAGCGCGACAGGTGCTGCACATGGATCACCGGCCGACCGCTGCGCCGCCAAAAACTCAACAGCTCAAGAATCCGCTCCTCGGCCGACGGGTTATTCCGCCGCCCCAGACGCGGTTCCAGAATGCCTTTTTGCTGGTCGATGATGATCAGTGCAGCGTTGGCCTTGAGCTCCATGGCGATTTTTCTCACGCGGGGTCATTGAATTTCCCGTACTTGAGCATCACCTCCTGGGATTAAGCAAGCTATCGAACGCACACAGGACAACCTGAAGCCGGCGTTTGCTGTCCGCACGTAAGCCATTTTCCTGATTTGGAGCTTTCCATGATCGACCTGTATTACTGGACCACGCCCAACGGCCACAAGATTTCCCTGTTCCTCGAAGAAGCGGGCCTGCGCTACAACGTGCACCCGATCAACATCAGCCAGGGCGAGCAGTTCCAGCCGCACTTTCTGAAAATCGCCCCGAACAACCGCATCCCGGCAATCGTCGATCATGAACCGGCTGACGGCGGCGAACCGTTGTCGCTGTTCGAGTCCGGGGCGATCCTGCTGTACCTCGCGGAAAAGACCGGCAAGTTCCTGCCCAAGGATCTGCGTGGCCGCCAGGTGGCGTTGCAATGGCTGTTCTGGCAAATGGGCGGGCTGGGGCCGATGGCCGGGCAGAATCATCATTTCAGCCAGTTCGCTCCGGAAAAAATCCCCTACGCGATCAAGCGCTACATCGATGAAACCGCCCGCCTGTACGGGGTGCTGGACAAGCAACTGGCCAACAACGAGTTCGTCGCCGGCAGTGAATACAGCATTGCCGACATGGCGATCTACCCGTGGATCGTCTCCCACAAATGGCAGAGCCAGAACCTGGAAGACTTCCCGAACGTGCAGCGCTGGTTCAACCACATAAAGGATCGCCCGGCGACCGTGAAAGCCTACGCGCTGGTGCAGAAGATCAATCCGCCGAAGTCCTGACCTGCCTTGATCGTTCCCATGTAGAGGCGTCGAACCGCCCGCGTAGAAATGGGCCGCGGAGCGACCCGGGCTGCATTCCCACGCAGAGCGTGGGAACGATCTGCGTGAGCGGGAAGAAATAACCGCTCGCCCCGCTTGCGCGGCCCCCTCCTGCTCACTAACGTAGCGGCTTTATTGCGCCCCCAGCCTCTACCCCCCCGCAGGAGCTTTGCCATGGCCTCGCCAGCCCTTTCACATTTTCTTCCCCGGTTCGGCGTTGCCGCAGCAGTGGCCGGTGTTCTGAGCCTGACCGGTTGTCAGACCTGGAACGCCCAGGACACCCTCCCGCCGACCTCCGGTGTGCAGCCGCTCAAGGGCCTGGCGCAGAACGTTTCGGTCCGCCGCAATGCCATGGGCATGCCGCTGATCGAAAGCAACAGCTTCCACGACGCACTGTTCGCCCTCGGTTACGTGCATGCCAGCGACCGGATCAATCAGATGGTCACCCTGCGCCTGCTGGCCCAGGGCCGTCTGGCGGAAATGTCCGGTTCGTCGATGCTCGACGCCGACCGCTATATGCGCGCCGTTAACCTGAAGAAAAGCGCCGGCGAGCTGTACAAGGCTTCGTCGCCACGGCTCAAGCGCTTCTTCGAGGTCTATGCCCGGGGCGTCAACGCCTACCTGTTCCGCTACGCCGACAAGTTGCCGGGGGATCTGGCTTCCAGCGGCTACAAGCCTGAATACTGGAAACCGGAAGATTCGGCGCTGATCTTCTGCCTGCTGAACTTCAGCCAGTCGGCCAACCTGCCGGAAGAAATCGCTTCGCTGGTGCTGGCGCAGACCGTGACCAATGACAAACTGGCGTGGCTGACCCCGTCCGCTCCCGATGAAAACCTGCCGCTGGCCGAGGCCGACAAGCTGCAAGGCATCAAGCTCAACGGGCAGATTCCGGGGCTGACGGAGCTGAGCAACGCCAGCGAACAACTGGCCGCCATCAACCTGCTGGGCACTCAGTCGTCGAACAACTGGGCCATCGCCCCACAACGCAGCCGCAGCGGCAAGAGCCTGCTGGCCAGCGACAGCCATGGCCCGCTGGCCGCGCCGTCGCTGTGGAGTTTCGTGCAGATCCGCGCGCCGAAATACCAGGCCGCCGGCGTGACCGTGGCCGGTCTGCCGATGGTGCTCGGCGGTTTCAACGGCAAGGTGGCGTGGAGCCTGACCAGCGTGCTCGGCGATAACCAGGACCTGTTCCTGGAAAAAATCCGTCGTCAGGGCAGCACGTTGTCCTACGAGGTCAACGGCAAGTGGCAACCGGTTGCGGTGCGCAACGAAACCTACTTCGTCAAAGGCCAGCGGCCGATTCGCGAAGCGGTGTACGAAACCCGCCATGGCGCACTGCTCAACAGCACCCAGGCCGCCGCTCAGGGCGCAGGCTTCGGCCTGGCCTTGCAGACGCCGAGCTTCACCGATGACAAATCCCTCGATGCGTTTTTCGATCTGAGCCGCGCCCAGAACGTGGAACGCGCTTCGGACGCCAGCCGGGAAATCCGCGCCATCGCGCTGAACCTGGTGTTTGCTGACGCCAGCAACATCGGCTGGCAAGTTACCGGGCGCTTCCCCAACCGCCGCGAAGGCGAGGGCCTGCTGCCGTCGCCGGGCTGGGAAGGTCGCTACGACTGGGACGGTTACGCCGACCCGATGCTGCACCCGTACGATCAGGATCCGGCCCAGGGCTGGCTCGGCACCGCCAACCAGCGGGTCATTCCCCACGGCTACGGCATGCAACTGTCCAATTCCTGGGCCGCGCCGGAGCGTGGCGAGCGCCTGGCCGAACTGGCCGGCAGCGGCAAGCATGACAGTCGCAGCGTGATTGCCATGCAGTACGACCAGACCACCACCTTCGCCGCCAAACTGAAGAAAATGTTTGAAGCACCGGGCATGGCGCAGCCGCTGAAACAGGCGATCGACGCACTGCCGGAAGCCGAGCGCAGTAAGGCGCGCGAGGCCTATACCCGCCTGATGGCTTTCGACGGCAAGCTCAGCCCGACTTCCGCCGATGCGGCGATCTACGAGTTGTTCCTGCAGGAAAGCATGAAACAGATCTTCCTTGACGAGCTCGGCCCGCAGAGCAGCCCGGCGTGGAAAGCCTTTGTCGCCAATGGCGATCTGTCCTACGCCGCCCAGGCCGATCATTTGCTGGGCCGCGAAGACAGTCCGTTCTGGGACGACGCCCGCACCCCGCAAAAAGAAGACAAACCGGCGATCCTCGCCCGCAGCCTGGCGGCAGCGATCAGCGCCGGCGACAGTCAGTTGGGCGGCGACCGCCGGGCCTGGCAGTGGGGCAAACTGCACCGCTACGAGTGGAAGAATGCCAACGGCCAGACCGTCCGCGGCCCGCTCGCGGCAGGCGGCGACCACACCACCCTCAACACCGCGGCGTTTGCCTGGGGCCAGGATTTCAACACCACGCGTGCGCCGTCGATGCGTTTCATTGTCGATTTCGGTCAGAGCGAGCCACTGATGGGCCAGAACGGGACGGGGCAATCCGGAAATCCAGTGAGCCCGAACTACCTGAACGGCATCGATGCTTGGCTCAAGGGCCAGTACATCGGCTTGCCGATGCAGCCGCAGAACTTTGACCGGGTGTATGGCAAGACGCGGTTGACCCTGACTCCCGGCAAGTAACCCCCCATGATCGTTCCCACGTCGAGGCGTCGAACCGTCCGCGTGGGAATGCAGCCCGTGACGCTCCGCGTCACTGGACGCAGAGCGTCCCCTGAGGCATTCCCACGCAGAGCGTGGGAACGATCATGCGACAGTTCAGAAAATCAATAGAACTTCTGACTTCGCGCCAACCTCATAGCTAACAAGTCCCTCCATTCCGGTAACGCCATGGACCTTGTTATCGCCCGCCCCGAAGGCCTCTACTGCCCCGCCGGGGACTTCTACATTGACCCGTGGCGGCCCGTCGAGCGTTCGGTGATCACCCATGCCCACGGCGACCACGCCCGTGGCGGCAATCAGCATTACCTGGCCGCCAGCGCCGGCGAAGGGATTTTGCGTGCGCGTCTGGGCGCGGACATCAACCTGCAAACCCTCGACTACGGCCAGCGCCTGACCCACCACGGCGTCACCCTGAGCTTTCATCCCGCCGGTCATGTGCTCGGCTCGGCCCAGGTGCGGCTGGAATACGGCGGCGAAGTCTGGGTCGCGTCAGGCGATTACAAGATCGAACCGGACGGCACTTGCGCGCCGTTCGAACCGGTGCGCTGCCACACCTTCATCACCGAATCGACGTTCGGCCTGCCGATCTACCGCTGGCAGCCGCAGGCGCAGGTGTTCGCCGAAATCAATCAGTGGTGGCAGGCCAACATCGAGGCCGGCAAGGCCAGCGTGCTGTTCTGCTATTCGTTCGGCAAAGCCCAGCGGATTCTCCACGGCATCGACGAAACCCTCGGGCCGATCCTCAGCCACGGGGCGGTGGAGCCGCTGAACCGCGTGTACCGCGAGGCCGGCGTCTACCTGCCGCCGACGATCTACGCCGGCGAGGTGAAAAAGAACGACCCGATGATGCGCCAGGCGCTGGTCATCGCCCCGCCTTCAGCCGGCGGCAGCAGCTGGATGCGCCGTTTCGGCGATTACAGCGACAGCTTCGCCAGCGGCTGGATGCGCCTGCGCGGCACCCGTCGGCGGCGCGGAGTGGATCGCGGTTTCGTGCTCTCGGATCACGCCGACTGGCCCGGCCTGTTGTGGGCCATCGAACAGACCGGAGCCGAACGGGTGATGGTCACCCACGGCTCGATTGGCGTGCTGGTGCGCCACCTGCGCGAAAAAGGGCTGGACGCACAAGGTTTCAACACCGAATACGGTGACGATGAAGAAGAGCTTTCCAGCGCCACGCCTGCGATGGCCGAGGTGCAACCATGAAAGACTTCGCCGGGTTGTACGCCGAACTCGACGCCACCACCTCGAGCAACGCCAAACTGGCGGCCATGCAAGCCTACTTCGCCCAGGCGCAACCGCAGGATGCCGCGTGGGCCGTTTACTTTTTGTCCGGCGGGCGGCCACGGCAACTGGTTCCGGTGAGAGTTCTGCGCGAACTCGCTGTTGAAACGTCCGGGCTTGAGCCATGGCTGTTCGAGGAGAGCTATCAAGCGGTCGGCGATCTGGCGGAAACCATTTCGCTGGTGCTGCCGGAACACCCGCACACCTCCGAGGCCGGGCTGGCCGAATGGATCGAAGACAAACTGCTGCCCCTGCGTGGTGAAACCCCGGAATACCTCGCCCACCAATTGCCCGCTCTGTGGGCGCAGCTGGATCGGCCGAGCCTGATGCTGTGCATCAAACTGATCACCGGCAGCTTCCGGGTGGGCGTGTCCAAACTACTGGTGACCCGCGCTCTGGCTTCCATGGCCGGGCTCGACAGCAAACGCGTGGCGCAACGGCTGGTGGGTTACACCGACCTGTCCAACCGGCCGAACGCCGCCGCTTACCTGAAACTGATCGCCCCCGAATCCAGCGACGAGCACGCCCAGCGCGGCGGCCAACCCTACCCGTTCTTCCTCGCCCATGCGCTGGCGCAACCGGTTGAAACCTTCGAGGCCCTGCTCGGGCCGCCGAGCAACTGGCAGGTGGAATGGAAGTGGGACGGCATTCGCGCACAGGTGGTCAAGCGTGACGGGAAACTGTGGGTCTGGTCACGCGGCGAGGAATTGGTCACCGAGCGTTTTCCCGAATTCGACACGCTGCTGCACGGTTTACCCGACGGCACGGTGATCGACGGCGAGATCGTGGTCTGGAAGAACAACCGCCCGGTCACCGAAGACGCGTTCGATCCGCAGTCGACAGAAGCCCCGGCGGTGCAACCCTTCGCACTGTTGCAACAACGGATCGGCCGCAAGTCACTGGACCGCAAAATCCTCGAAGACGCGCCGGTGGTGATACTCGCCTACGACCTGCTCGAATGGCAGGGCGAAGACTGGCGCAACCAGCCCCAGGCCAGGCGTCGTGAACAACTGGAACAAGTTATCGCCCACTGCAACAACCCGGTACTGCTGCCTTCGCCGACCCTGACCGGTGACGACTGGTTCGATCTCGCCCGCCAACGTGAAGCCTCCCGGCGCCTGGGGGTCGAAGGCATGATGCTCAAGGCCCGGGACGCGATGTACGGCGTCGGCCGCACCAAGGACATGGGCGTGTGGTGGAAATGGAAGGTCGACCCGTTCAGCGTCGACGCGGTGTTGATTTACGCCCAGCGCGGTCACGGTCGCCGCGCCAGCCTTTACAGCGATTACACCTTTGCGGTGTGGGACGGCCCGCCCGGTTCCAGTGCCCGGGCGCTGGTGCCCTTCGCCAAGGCCTATTCCGGGCTGACCGACGCGGAAATGCGCGAAGTCGACAGCATCGTGCGCAAGACCACCGTGGAAAAATTCGGCCCGGTCAGCAGCGTCAAGCCGAGTCTGGTGTTCGAACTGGGCTTCGAAGGCATTGCCCTCTCCCGCCGACAC
This sequence comes from Pseudomonas sp. Pseusp21, assembly GCF_059492145.1. Taxonomy (NCBI): domain Bacteria; kingdom Pseudomonadati; phylum Pseudomonadota; class Gammaproteobacteria; order Pseudomonadales; family Pseudomonadaceae; genus Pseudomonas; species Pseudomonas sp. Pseusp21. The sequence continues at coordinate 5,092,843 of NZ_CP168520.1, read as the reverse complement.
AAGAGCGGCATCGCCGTGCGCTTCCCGCGCATGTTGCGCTGGCGCCAGGACAAGACCGTGGACGAAGCCGACAGCCTGGCGACCTTGCAAAACCTGTTGGTCTGATCCTTTCCTTACGCCTCCCCGATCGTTCCCACGCTCTGCGTGGGAATGCAGCCCGGGACGCTCCGCGTCCCAAAGCGGACGCAGAGCGTCCATTGAGGCATTCCCACGCGGAGCGTGGGAACGATCACACACGAACCAACCTGGTGCAGCATTTCAGGCGTGCCCGTTTTCATGCACTGACCCACCCCGGCCTGCACTTCCTACACCTTTTAAAACACTTGTTCGGGACTCTGGTTCGGAAATTGCTACTTTCTATAAGTCGTAAGCGCTCCAGTAACAATCATTCCGCGCCACAAGCGCTCATATTGGTTCTTAGGGATTGAATAATGAAAAAAGCATTGCTGACCCTTTCTGCACTGGCGTTGTGCATGGCCGCCGGCTCCGCGCTGGCCAAGGAATACAAAGAACTGCGGTTTGGCGTTGACCCTTCCTACGCACCGTTCGAGTCGAAAGCGGCAGACGGCAGCCTGGTTGGCTTCGACATCGATCTGGGCAACGCCATCTGCGCCGAGCTGAAGGTCAAGTGCAAATGGGTCGAAAGCGACTTCGACGGCATGATTCCGGGCCTCAAGGCCAATAAATTCGACGGCGTGATCTCGTCGATGACCGTTACCGAAGCCCGTGAAAAAGTCATCGACTTCTCCAGCGAGCTGTTCTCCGGCCCGACGGCCTACGTGTCGAAAAAAGGTTCGGGCATCACCGACGACGTCGCTTCGCTGAAAGGCAAAACCGTCGGCTACGAGCAAGGCACCATCCAGGAAGCCTATGCCAAAGCCGTGCTGGACAAGGCCGGTGTGAAAACCCAGGCCTATCAGAACCAGGACCAGGTGTATTCCGACCTGACCTCCGGCCGTCTCGATGCGGGCATTCAGGACATGTTGCAGGCCGAACTGGGCTTTCTGAAGTCGCCGCAGGGCGCCGATTATGAAGTCAGCAAGCCGGTCGACAACCACTTGCTGCCAGCCAAGACCGCTGTCGGTATTAAGAAAGGTAACACCGAGCTGAAAGCGCTTTTGGATAAAGGTATCAAAGCGTTACACGATGATGGCAAATACGCCGAGATTCAAAAGAAACACTTTGGCGATCTGAATCTGTACAGCGGCAAATAATGCCCCGGCGCCCATCCTCGATGGGCGCCTTTTTCATTCAGTCAGGTTGCTGATTTATGTTCGAAAACCTCCTGCAAAATCTGGGGCTCTCCGCCTTCAGCCTCAAGGGCTTTGGCCCTTTGCTGTTGGAAGGCACCTGGATGACCATCAAATTGTCGGCGTTGTCGCTGCTGGTGGCCGTGTTGCTCGGCCTGCTCGGCGCCAGTGCCAAGCTGTCAAAAGTCAAACTGCTGCGCCTGCCCGCCCAGCTCTACACCACGCTGATTCGCGGGGTGCCGGACCTGGTGCTGATGCTGCTGATCTTCTACAGCCTGCAAACCTGGCTGACGACGCTCACCGATTACCTGGAATGGGAATACATCGAGATCGACCCGTTCAGCGCCGGGGTCCTGACCCTGGGCTTCATTTACGGCGCGTACTTCACTGAAACCTTCCGCGGGGCGATTCTCGCCGTGCCGCGCGGTCAGGTCGAAGCCGCCACCGCCTATGGTCTCAAGCGCGGCCAGCGCTTTCGTTTCGTGGTGTTCCCGCAAATGATGCGCTTCGCCCTGCCGGGCATCAGCAACAACTGGATGGTGATGCTCAAGGCAACCGCGCTGGTTTCGATCATCGGCCTGGCCGATCTGGTCAAGGCCGCGCAGGACGCCGGCAAGAGCACCTATCAACTGTTTTACTTCCTGGTCCTCGCCGCGTTGATCTACCTGCTGATCACCAGTGCCTCGAACATCATCCTGCGCTGGCTCGAACGCCGCTACGCCGCCGGTGCCCGGGAGGCCGTACGATGATCGAACTCCTGCAGGAATACTGGAAAGCCTTCCTTTATACCGACGGTCAGAACATCACCGGGCTGGCGATGACGATGTGGCTGCTCAGCGCGTCGATCTTCTTCGGTTTCCTCGTGTCGATTCCGCTGTCGATCGCCCGGGTCTCGCCGCACTTCTACATTCGCTGGCCGGTGCAGTTCTACACCTACCTGTTCCGTGGCACGCCGCTCTATATCCAGCTGCTGATCTGCTACACCGGGATTTACAGCCTGGCCGCCGTGCGCGCGCAGCCGCTGCTCGACAGTTTCTTCCGCGATGCGATGAACTGCACGATCCTGGCCTTCGCCCTCAACACCTGCGCCTACACCACGGAGATTTTCGCCGGGGCGATCCGCAGCATGAACCACGGCGAAGTCGAAGCAGCCAAGGCCTATGGCCTGACCGGCTGGAAGCTGTATGCCTACGTGATCATGCCGTCGGCGCTGCGCCGTTCGTTGCCGTACTACAGCAACGAAGTGATCCTGATGCTGCACTCGACCACCGTGGCCTTCACCGCGACCATCCCCGACATCCTGAAAGTCGCGCGGGACGCCAATTCGGCGACCTTCCTGACCTTCCAGTCGTTCGGCATCGCCGCGCTGATCTACCTGACCATCACCTTTGCGCTGGTCGGCCTGTTCCGTCTTGCCGAACGCCGATGGCTGGCGTTCCTCGGCCCGACCCACTAGGACCCTTTAGAGATGCGTCATCAGATACACGACCTGCTGGCCCCGCTGCCGGGGACCGCTCGACAGATCCACAGCTTTCATTTCGGCCCGGACAAGGCCCAGGGCAAGATCTACATCCAGTCATCGCTGCACGCCGACGAACTGCCCGGCATGCTCGTGGCCTGGCACCTCAAGCAGCGTCTGGCGGAGCTGGAAGCCGCCGGCCGCCTGCGCAGCGAAATCGTGCTGGTGCCGGTAGCCAACCCGGTCGGCCTCGAACAGGTGCTGATGGACGTGCCGCTGGGCCGCTACGAACTGGAGAGCGGACAGAATTTCAACCGCTGGTTCGTCGACCTCAGCGAGGAAATCGGCAACGAGATCGAAACACAGCTGTGCGACGACCCGCAGCGCAACCTCGAGCTGATCCGCGCCAGCCTGCGCAATGCCCTCGCCCGCCAGACCGCCAGCACCCAACTGCAATCCCAGCGCCTGACCCTGCAACGGCTGGCCTGCGATGCGGACATGGTGCTCGACCTGCATTGCGATTTCGAATCCGTGGTTCACCTCTACACCACGCCCGAGGCCTGGTCGCAGGTCGAGCCGCTGGCGCGCTATATCGAATCCCAGGCGAGCCTGTTGGCCACCGACTCCGGCGGCCAGTCGTTCGACGAGTGCTTCACCCTGCTGTGGTGGCAATTGAAGGAGCGCTTCGGCGACCACTTCGAGATTCCACTGGGCAGTTTCTCGGTCACCGTCGAGTTGCGCGGTCAGGGGGATGTCACCCATCCGCTGGCCAGTCGCGATTGCCAGGCGCTGATCGATTACCTGATCCATTTCGGCGCCATCGTCGGCGAACCCAAAGCCTTGCCGGCCCTGGCACATCCCGCCACACCGCTGGCCGGTGTGGAACCGGTGGCCACTCCTGTCGGCGGGCTGCTGGTGTACAGCGCCACGCCCGGCCAGTGGCTGGAAGCCGGGCAGAAAATCGCCGAAATCATCGACCCGATCAGTGACCGGGTCACGCCAGTCCATTGCACCGCTTCCGGTCTGCTCTATGCCCGCTCGCTGCGGCGCATGGCCACCGCCGGGATGGTGATCGCCCACGTCGCGGGCGCCGAAGCCTATCGCAGCGGCTATCTACTTTCGCCTTGAGGATGTCTGTCCCATGTACAAATTGACCGTTGAAGGCCTGCACAAAAGCTATGGCGACCATCAGGTGCTCAAAGGCGTCTCGCTCAAGGCCAGGACCGGCGACGTGATCAGCCTGATCGGCGCCAGCGGCTCGGGCAAAAGCACCTTTTTGCGCTGCATCAACTTTCTCGAACAACCCAACGACGGCGCGATGAGCCTCGATGGCCAGGCGATCCGCATGGTCACCGACCGCCACGGCATGCACGTCGCCGACGCCGATGAACTGCAACGCCTGCGCACACGGCTAGCGATGGTGTTCCAGCACTTCAACCTGTGGAGCCACATGACCGTGCTGGAAAACATCACCATGGCCCCGCGCCGGGTGCTGGGCTGCAGCAAACAGGAAGCCGACGACCGCGCCCGGCGTTATCTGGAAAAGGTCGGTCTGCCGGCACGGGTGGCCGATCAGTATCCGGCGTTCCTCTCCGGCGGCCAGCAGCAACGGGTGGCGATTGCCCGAGCCTTGGCGATGGAGCCGGAAGTCATGCTGTTCGACGAACCGACCTCGGCGCTCGATCCGGAGCTGGTCGGCGAAGTGCTCAAGGTGATTCAGGGCCTGGCCGAAGAAGGTCGGACCATGATCATGGTCACCCACGAAATGAGCTTTGCCCGCAAGGTGTCGAGCCAGGTGCTGTTCCTGCATCAAGGGCTGGTGGAGGAGGAAGGCGCGCCGGAAGAAGTGCTGGGCAATCCGAAGAGCGAACGCCTGAAGCAATTTCTCAGCGGCAATCTCAAGTAAAACTATTGCCCGGTCGGCGCGGTCATTGAAGGAACATCTTCAGAGCACACGTCGCCGGCATGGGCACCTCCACCGACTTCGCCAAACACTGGTTCAGCGCCCGCGACTGGAAGCCGTTCGCCTTTCAGAAACAGGTGTGGGCCGCGGTCAAACGTGGCGAATCCGGCCTGCTGCATGCCAGCACCGGCGCCGGTAAAACCTACGCGGTGTGGTTTGCCGCGCTCAATCGCTTTGCCCGCTCCGGGCCTGTTGCTGAAACCACCCGTAAACGCAAACCGCCCGCCGAACCGCTGACTGTCTTGTGGATCACCCCAATGCGGGCGCTGGCCGCCGACACCGCGCGCGCCCTGCAAGCGCCGCTGGACGATCTGCAGATCCCCTGGAGCGTCGGCCTGCGCACCGGCGACACCGGCAGCAGCGAACGCGCCCGGCAGAACCGGCGCCTGCCCACCACGTTGATCACCACCCCGGAAAGCCTGACCCTGATGCTCGCCCGTGCCGACGCGCAAACGGCGCTGTCGACGCTACGCATGGTCGTGGTGGACGAGTGGCACGAATTGCTCGGCAACAAGCGCGGCGTGCAATTGCAACTGGCCCTCGCCCGCCTGCGGCGCTGGCAGCCGGGGCTGATCGTCTGGGGCGTTTCCGCGACGCTCGGCAATCAGTCCCACGCCGAACAGGTGCTGATCCCACAGGGCGGTGGCGTGAGTATTCAGGGGCAAAGCGAAAAGTCGCTCAAGGTCGATACCTTGCTCCCACCGGCCATCGAGCGTTTTCCCTGGGCCGGGCATATCGGCTTGAAGATGTTGCCGCAGGTGGTCGCCGAACTGGACGTCTGCGCCAGCAGCCTGGTGTTCACCAACACCCGGGCGCAGTCGGAAATCTGGTACCAGGCCTTGCTGGAAGCGCGGCCGGACTGGGCCGGATTGATCGCCCTGCACCACAGCTCGCTGTCCCGGGACACTCGCGACTGGGTCGAGCAAGCGCTGAAGAATGGCCAGCTCAAAGCCGTGGTCTGCACTTCAAGTCTGGATCTGGGGGTGGATTTCCTGCCCGTGGAGCGGGTGCTGCAGATTGGCTCGGCCAAAGGCGTGGCGCGGCTGATGCAGCGTGCCGGACGTTCGGGGCATGCGCCCGGTCGAACGTCGCGGGTCACCCTGGTGCCGACCCACAGCCTGGAGCTGATCGAAGCTGCGGCCGCTGGCGATGCCGTGGCACAGCGGCGGATCGAACCGCGACTGTCACCGCACAAACCGCTGGATGTGCTGGTGCAACATCTGGTCAGCATGGCCCTGGGCGGTGGCTTTGTTCCCGATGAGTTGTACGAAGAAGTCCGTGGCGCCTGGGCCTATCGCGACCTGACACCCGCCGACTGGGCCTGGGCGCTGGCGTTCGTGCGTCACGGCGGGATGTCGCTGACGGCGTATCCGGATTACCGCCGGGTCGAGCCGGATGAACACGGGATCTGGCGCGTCCCCGATGCCCGCCTGGCGCGCCGCCATCGGATGAGCATCGGCACCATCGTCAGCGATGCCAGCATTCATCTGAAGTTCTGGAGCAAGGGCGGTGGCGGCAAACAACTGGGCAGTGTTGAAGAAGGTTTTATCGCACGCCTCAAACCCGGCGATGGTTTTCTGTTCGCCGGGCGCCTGCTGGAGCTGGTGCGGGTGGAAAACATGACCGCCTACGTCAAACGCAGCAAGGCGAAAAAAGCTGCCGTACCGCGCTGGAATGGCGGGCGCATGCCGCTCTCCAATGAATTGGCCGAAGCGGTGGTCAACCGGTTCAGCGCGGCGGCACAAGGCGAGTTTGCCGGCCCGGAAATGCAGGCCTTGCGACCGCTGCTGGAAACCCAGATGCGCTGGTCAGGCCTGCCGACAGTCAACAATCTGCTGGCCGAAGTGCTGAAATCCCGAGAAGGCTGGCACCTTTTCCTCTATCCGTTTGCCGGACGTCAGGTGCATCTGGGGCTGGCCAGCCTGCTGGCGTGGCGGGTGAGCCAGCGCCTGCCGGTGACCTTCTCGATTGCGGTCAACGATTACGGACTGGAACTGCTCAGCGCCACGCCCGTTGACTGGTCTGTGCAACTGGATGGCGCCCTGCTCGGTCCCGAGGGTTTGTTGAGGGATGTGCTGGCCAGCCTCAACGCGGGCGAACTGGCGCTGCGCAGGTTTCGGGAAATCGCGCGGATTGCCGGACTGGTGTTCGCCGGTTACCCCGGCGCGCCGAAAAGTACCCGTCAGGTCCAGGCCTCCAGCGGGCTGTTCTTCGAAGTGTTCAAACAATACGACGCCGACAATCTGCTGCTGGCCCAGGCTGGGGAAGAAGTCCTGCGGGAAGAACTGGATATTCGTCGGCTGGAGCAGACACTGGAGCGAATCAACCGGATGGAACTCGATATGCACTTGATCAAACGTCCGACACCGCTCGGCTTTCCATTGCTGGTGGAACGCATGCGCGAAAGCATGAGCTCGGAAAAACTCGCTGACCGCATCCGTCGAATGGTTGGCGATCTGGAACAAACTGCCGACAAGGGCCAATCCTGATGAACGCGCCCTACCCGGTGCGTCTGGCGGGCGAAGAACTCTGGTTGCTGCCGGAAAAGGCGCTGTACTGGCCGACGCAGCAGACGCTGCTGATTGCCGATGTGCATTTCGGCAAAGCGGCCGCTTATCGTCGCCTGGGGCAGCCGGTGCCGCAGGGCACTACGACGAGCAATATCGCCGTGATCGAGCAGTTGCTGGCGAAACTGCCGTGTCGGCAACTGATCTTTCTTGGGGATTTTCTGCACGGGCCGGGTTCGCATGCCCCGGGCACTTTGAGCGTTTTGGATGAGTGGCGCTCACGCTACGCCGATCTGCCGATGACACTGATTCGCGGCAATCACGATAAACGGGCAGGTGATCCGCCAGCGACGCTGAACATTCGGGTGGTGCCGGAGCCGTTGCTGCTCGGCCCCTTCGCCTTGCAGCACGAACCCGATCCGCACCCTGAGCGTCACGTCCTCGCAGGCCACGTTCACCCGGTTTATCGATTGAACGGCAAGGGGCGCCAGCGTTTGCGGCTGGCGTGTTTCAGGCTGGGGGAACGCATCAGCCTGTTGCCGGCCTTCGGCGCCTTCACCGGCGGTTATCCGGTAGAGAAGGAAGACAGCTGTCGGATCTTCGTCATTGGCGACAACGACATATGGCCCGTCGGCTGACGTCCTGTTCAGGATTCAGCCGACGGGCCATACGTTCAATCAGGCGACGGGCGCGGGTGGCGGTTTATCCGGCAACGTAGGTTCGCCGGGCTCTGTCGGTTCTTCGTTGGGGGTATCGGGATCGGGCTGGTGAGGGATTCCGCCGGCCGTGGTGATGGGGGGGTGTGCCAACAACGACCAGGCCATTACGCCAACCTGATTGGGCTCGAGCCTTGCCAGTTCGGCAGTGATTTGCGGATCGATCTTCATGGAGCACTCCTCGGCGAAGGCCCGTCCCGCTGTTCGCGAAACGGGCAGTACACCTCATAGAGTGTCTACCCGCCGAAGAATTCCCGGTAACTGCCGGATGGACGGATCAGGTACGCGGCAGGGTCACGCCACGCTGGCCCTGATACTTGCCGGCACGGTCCTTGTAGGAGACTTCACATTCCTCATCGGATTCCAGGAACAGCATCTGCGCCACACCTTCGTTGGCGTAGATCTTCGCCGGCAGGTTGGTGGTGTTGGAGAATTCCAGGGTCACCTGGCCTTCCCACTCCGGCTCGAGCGGGGTGACGTTGACGATGATGCCGCAGCGGGCGTAGGTGCTCTTGCCCAGGCAGATGGTCAGGACGTTGCGTGGAATACGGAAGTATTCAACGGTCGTGGCCAGGGCGAAGGAGTTTGGCGGGATGATGCAGACGTCGCTGTGGACGTCGACAAAGCTGCCGGCGTCGAAATTCTTCGGATCGACGATGGCCGAATTGATGTTGGTGAACACCTTGAAATGATTGGTGCAACGCACATCGTAGCCGTAGCTCGACACACCGTAGGAGATCACACGGCTGTCGTCGCTGCCACGTACCTGGCGCTCGACGAACGGCTCGATCATGCCGTGTTCCTGCGCCATGCGGCGAATCCACTTGTCCGATTTGATGCTCATGGCGGGTGTCCTGAATAGCGAGGTGGAAAAAATCTGTCCGGCATCTTACCGGGCGCGCCGCCGGGTTCAAAGTGCGGGGTGCAATTCTCGCCGAACGTGCGGGATTTACGCGGCTTCGCGACGAACCGTCACACCGTCGATCCCTAAAACAGAGAAACCTTCGCAAGAAGCATTGGCACGTTCCGGAAAAAGGGTTAAGGTGGCGCCACTGTGCTGCTTGTGTCACTGAGAATCTCTACACGATATGTTGAATTTCGATCCAACCATCTACAAGAATTTTTCCTGCTCTTTGCACTCAGTCTCGGCCAGGGTTCTTCCTGAGTCGCAGTTATCTTTGTTCAAGGAGTTACACCATGTCTAATCGCCAAACCGGTACCGTTAAGTGGTTCAACGATGAAAAAGGCTTCGGCTTCATCACTCCACAATCCGGTGACGACCTGTTCGTTCACTTCAAAGCTATCCAATCCGACGGCTTCAAAAGCCTGAAAGAAGGCCAACAGGTTTCTTTCATCGCTACCCGCGGTCAGAAAGGCATGCAAGCTGAAGAAGTACAAGTTATCTAACTTGTAGCTTCTTTAGAAAAAGGCCCCGCCCTCAAAAGCGGGGCTTTTTTGTGGGCGTCTGTTTTTCCGGGCGCAAAAAAAGATCGCAGCCCGTGAAGGCTGCGATCTTTTGCGTTGCTTACCAGGCCACGCCGAAACCGGCGGTGTAGCGGGTCTTGCTCAGGTCCGCATCCTCGGTGCCGCTGATGATGTCGCGTTCGGCCTTGAGGTTGAGCGAGGCCCACTCGGTGACTTTGTAGCGTAGGCCCATTTCCGCATCCAGCGCGTAATCGGCGACGCCGGAGAGTGGCTTGCCGACTTCGCCATTGGTGAAGAACTCGACCTTCTTGCCGATCAGGTAGCGGTTGTAGTCCCACTTCATGGCGACCGAATAGAAGTTGTCCTTGCTGCCATCGCGGTACTCGTAATCGGTTCGGTTGAGCAGCGAACCCAGGGAGAACGCTCCCAGTTCGTCATCCCAGAACTGGTAACCCGGGCCGGTACCCACCACGCGCTGGCGCGCCAGCTCTTCGATGTGATCGCGCTTGTAGTTCAACCGCCCCTGCCAGAACCATTGATCAGTGAGGAAGCGGTCGAGCGAGTACTCGGCGCGCCAGTTATCGGTGGTGGTCACGTCGTCTTGCACTTCGCGGTTGTATTCGCCCTCGGCGATATGGCGCCAGCGGCCGTGACGAGCAGTGGTCTTGAAGCCGACATCGTAGTCGTCGGTATCTTTCTCGGCGCGCTGGTAGTCGAGCGCCAGATCGACGTTGCCCTTCCACACCAGATCCTCGACCACCGGTTTCGGCTTGAGAATCTGCTGAATGCTCGCCAGCTCCACGGTTTTCGGCGCCTCGCCGTTGGCCAGGGTGACCTTGCCCTCTTCGGCAGCACTCAGGGACTTGGCCTTCTCGCCGTTGTAGGCGTCCTGCTTGACCAGCAGTTCCTGATCGCTCTCCAGGGTCTTGACCTGCTTCCAGTCGATGGTAACGGCCCCGGCGTACTGGGTCTGGACCAGCAACTTGCCGCCGTCGAACAGCGTGATTTTACCGCTCAGCTTGTCACCGTTCTTCAACCAGACGGTGTCGGCAAGCAAGGGTGTGGACGCACTGAAGACAGCAAGGCACAGCAGGGTTCTGGACAACATAAGCGAATCGAAGACTCAAGTTTGCGAAAAAAGGGTCGGCATTATCCGTAGGAATAATTCCCTGACAAGGAGTGACCCGGCTAATTCTGTTGAGTTCATTTCTCAATTGCCCATCCACCGATTACGCTTAAGCACATAACGCGATCAAGTTCAGGAACCGCGCACGTGACAGACCCGATGCATGCCTGCGAAAACGATCCGCAAATCCGACGCACGGCACTCTATTCCACCCTCGCCCAAGTGCCTGAGGGCAAAGTCGTCAGCTATGGTCAGTTGGCCGAACTGGCGGGGTTGGGGCGCGCCGCCCGTTGGGTCGGTCGGACCCTGAGCCAATTGCCCGGCGACACCAAACTGCCCTGGCACCGCGTGCTCGGCGCCGGCGGTCGGATCAGCCTGCCGGCGGGCAGCCCGTCCGGGGACGAACAGCGGGCGCGATTGCGCATGGAAGGCATCACCGTCCTGAACAATCGTGTGGATATTCGGCGCCATGGCTGGCGTCCGGTAGAGCACAGCGGTTAGAGTGCGCGCTTTGTTTTCGCAATCTTGAGGCAGACTTCAGCCCATGCCCCGTAAAACCTGGCGCGCCGCGCTCGCCGCCTATGCCAGTCCTTCGACGCTCGTGCTGTTGTTGCTGGGTTTCGCCGCCGGCCTGCCGTACATGCTGGTGTTCTCGACACTTTCGGTCTGGCTGCGTGAAGCCGGTGTGGCCCGTGAGACGATCGGCTACGCCAGCCTGATTGGTCTGGCTTATGCCTTCAAATGGGTCTGGTCGCCCCTGCTCGACCAGTGGCGCCTGCCGCTGCTGGGCAAGCTGGGTCGTCGCCGTTCGTGGCTGGTGCTCTCACAGACGCTGGTAATCCTCGGCCTGATCGGTATGGGTTTTTGCGACCCGCAGAAACACCTGTCCTGGCTGATCGCCATCGCCGTGGTCGTGGCGTTCGCTTCCGCCACCCAGGATATCGCGGTCGACGCCTATCGCCTGGAAATCGCCGAAGACAGCCGTCAGGCCGCGCTGGCCGCCAGCTATATGTCCGGCTATCGGATCGCCGCCCTGCTCGCGACCGCGGGTGCGCTGTTCTTCGCCGAGGGCTTCGGCTCTACAGGCTTCAAGTACCAGCATTCGGCCTGGACCGGCACCTACGTGCTGTTCGGTGCCCTGATGGTGCCTGCCCTGCTCACCACCCTGCTGATGCGCGAGCCGCCGGTGCCGTTGCGCACCCAGTTGCAGGCGGGGCGTTACACCTTCATGCATCAGTTGATGTCGGTGTTCGTGCTGATCATTTTGCTGGTCTCCGTACCGGCCATGTTCACCCAGCTCTACAACACCGATTTCGCCAGCGTGCTGTTTGGCGACATGAGCCCGCTGGACCTGCTGCTGGAAGACCGGGCGTTCCTGCGCGCGATTCTCTACACCACGCTGACCTGCCTGTGCCTCTCGGCCATGGGGCGCCGTGGTCTGGCGCCGGTTCTGACACCGGTCAACGACTTCATCCTGCGCTACCGCTGGCAGGCGTTGCTGCTGCTCGGCCTGATCGCCACCTATCGGATGTCCGACACGGTGATGGGCGTGATGGCCAACGTGTTCTACATCGACCAGGGTTTCACCAAGGACCAGATCGCCAGCGTCAGCAAGATCTTCGGCCTGATCATGACCCTCGTCGGCGCCGGCATGGGCGGTCTGCTGATCGTGCGCTTCGGTATCCTGCCGATCCTGTTCATCGGCGGTGCCGCGTCGGCGGGCACCAACCTGCTGTTCCTGATGCTCGCCGACATGGGCCCGAACCTGCAGATGCTGGTGGTGACGATCTCCCTCGACAACTTCAGCTCCGGCCTGGCCACCTCAGCGTTCGTCGCCTACCTGTCGAGCCTGACCAACCTGAAGTTCTCCGCCACCCAGTACGCCCTGCTCAGCTCGATCATGCTCCTGCTGCCACGCCTGATCGGCGGCTACTCCGGGGTGATGGTGGAGAAGTTCGGTTATCACAACTTCTTCCTGATCACCGCGCTGCTCGGCGTTCCGACCCTGGTGCTGATCGCCCTGCACTGGTTCCAGGAAAGCCGCCGCGAAGGCCCGACGCCGACGCCGGAACCTGCACCGACCTCCGTCGTGGAAGAATCGTAAGACATCTCGCACCCGGCGAGAGGGGTTGCGCCGGGGCTGCACTTCTGTACGTCGGCGGATCTCGCCGTTACACTGCTCCGTCATTTCCAGTCATAGCAACCGACAACGGCCAACCATGCGCACCAGTCAATTTTTGCTCGCCACACAGAAAGAAACGCCTTCCGACGCGGTCGTGATCAGCCATCAGCTGATGCTGCGCGCCGGCATGATCCGCAAACTCGCCTCGGGCCTGTACACCTGGCTGCCGATGGGCTTGCGAGTGATGCGCAAGGTGGAAGCCATCGTTCGCGAAGAGATGGACGCCGCCGGCTCTCTGGAAGTGTTGATGCCGAGCACCCAACCGGCCGAGCTGTGGCAGGAATCGGGGCGCTGGGAAGAATACGGCCCTGAGCTGCTGCGCATCAAAGACCGCCACGGTCGTGATTTCTGCGCGGGGCCGACCCACGAAGAAGTGATCACCGATCTGATGCGCAACGAGTTGAGCAGCTACAAACAGCTGCCGATCAACCTGTACCAGATCCAGACCAAATTCCGTGACGAGATCCGTCCACGCTTCGGCCTGATGCGCGGTCGCGAATTCATCATGAAGGACTCCTACTCGTTCCATGCGGATCAGGCGTCGCTGCAGATCACTTATGACCGCATGCACGAAGCGTACTGCAACATCTTCACCCGCCTGGGCCTGAAATTCCGTCCGGTGGAAGCCGACAACGGTTCGATCGGTGGTGCCGGCTCCCACGAATTCCACGTACTGGCCGAGTCCGGCGAAGACGATATCGTCTTCAGCAACGGTTCCGACTACGCAGCGAACATCGAGAAAGCCGAAGCCGTGCCGCGTGAAACCTCGCGCGCCGCGCCAAGCGAAGAGCTGCGTCTGGTCGATACGCCAGACACCAAGACCATCGCGGCCCTGGTGGAGAAATTCGGTCTGCCGATCGAAAAGACCATCAAGACCCTGATCGTGCACGCCGAAGAAGAAGGCAAGCTGATCGCCCTGATCATTCGCGGCGACCACGAGCTGAACGAAATCAAGGCTGCCAACCAGCCAGGCGTTGCCAGCCCGCTGGTCATGGCCTCCGATGCCGAACTGCGTGACGCCATCGGCGCCGGCGCCGGCTCCCTCGGCCCGCTGAACCTGCCGCTGCCGATCATCATCGACCGTTCGGTGGAGCTGATGAGCGACTTCGCCATCGGTGCCAACATCGACGACAAGCACTACTTCGGCGTGAACTGGGAGCGTGATCTGCCGGTTCCGACCGTGGCCGACCTGCGCAACGTCGTGGCCGGCGACCCGAGCCCGGACGGCAAGGGCACCCTGGAAATCAAGCGCGGCATCGAAGTCGGGCACATCTTCCAGCTGGGCAACAAGTACAGCAAGGCGATGAAGTGCGAAGTGCTGGGAGAGAACGGCAAGCCGGTGACCCTGGAAATGGGTTGCTACGGTATCGGCGTGTCCCGCGTGGTGGCTGCCGCCATCGAGCAGAACAACGACGAAAACGGCATCATCTGGAGCGACGCCCTGGCACCGTTCCAGATCGCTTTGGTGCCACTGCGCTATGAAACCGAGCTGGTACGCGAAGCCACCGACAAGCTGTACGCGGAACTGACCGCGGCCGGCTTCGAAGTGCTGCTGGACGACCGCGACAAGAAAACCAGCCCGGGCATCAAGTTCGCGGACATGGAGCTGATCGGCATTCCGCACCGGATCGTGGTCAGCGACCGCGGCCTCGCCGAAGGCAACCTGGAATACAAGAGCCGTACCGAAGGCCAGGCGCAAGCGCTGCCGGTTGCCGACGTGCTGTCCTTCCTTCAGGCCCGTATCCGCCGCTGAAACCAGATAGAGACGTCATGTTCAAGCGAAACACCTTAGGCCTCGGTGGTGCCGCCCTGTGCGGCACCCTGCTGGTCAGCGGCTGTGCCAATCACATGTCACAACGCAGCGAGCACGAGGAACGTGTCGAGCGCAAACTGCTCGATCACAGCCTGCAGATCGATGTCGGCGAGCCCAAGGTGCTTGAGCTGCCGCAACGGCGCGTGAAGATCAACGAACAGAAGACTTTCGAAGTCACCGAGTTCGAGGTTACCCGCCATTACGACCGTTACACGCCTTACCAGCCATGGCGGGAGATCTACGAGATCCCGCTGGGCGCGGTCGCGGTGGTCGGCGGCGTCGGCGCGAACGTGGTCAACGTGTTTGCCCTCGGCAATCTGCCCGACAGCGTGACACGGGACTGGCTCAGCTACGGTTTCGCCGGGCTCAACCCGTTCATGAACGTGCAATCCAACGGTCGCGCGCAACAGAACCTGGCCGGTATCGACGAAGTCCAGCGCGACAAGCGCACGGAATATTCGAGCCTGCCGTGGAGCGAGCGCCCGGTTCAGGTCAAGGCCGGCAAGCAGACCTTCGACATGACCACCGATCGCAACGGCGTGCTGCGTCTGAACCTGCTGGACAGCCCGTTCGCCGAAAACGACCTCAATCATGTAGGCAAACTGCAGATCAGCGTCGAAGACGGCAAGGATGACGTGCATTCCGACTCGTCTTTGGCGATCAGCAGTCACCTGCGCGGCAAGCTGCTGGAAGCTCACGGGCTGATCTACGACGATCTGGAAGACGACGAAGTGAGCCAATGGGTGCACCGGGTCAAGCGTCTGTCGGAACTGGGTCTGGAAGAAGAAGCCAGTGAACTGGAACAAAGCCTGATCGAACTGACCCGCAACGATCCTGAGTTGCAGGCCGAATTCCTCAAGTCCCTGACCCGGGATGCGGGGCGTCTGGTGGCGGATCCGGGGCCGAACTGAACCCCTGAAAAAATGCCCGAACCTGCTTCGGGCATTTTTTTGTCCGCTTATCGCTCGAACAGCTCCATTTGTTCGAACCCGCCGCGTAAATCCTCCAGCCGCACGCCTACTCCCAATAGCCGCACCGGTTTGCCACCGCGATTGAACGCCTGCGTCAGCATCAACTGGTAACTGCCCAGATCCCGCCCTGCCCCCGCCTGTTCCAACGTGGTCTGGGTAAAATCGTGAAACTTCACTTTGACGAACGGCTTGCCCGGCCGGTAGCTGCTGTCGATCCGCGCCATGCGGGTTTTCAGGGTTTCCAGCAATTCCGGGAGCTTGTCGAGGCAACTGCGCAGGTCCGGCAGATCGACGTCGTAGGTGTTTTCGACACTGATCGACTGACGGCGACTGTCGTTGTGTACCAACCGCTCATCAATCCCACGGGCCAGACTCCACAAGCGCTCGCCGAAACTGCCGAATTCCCGCACCAGCGCCAGCTTGTCCCACTCGCGCAATTGCAGGCAGTCACTGATACCGAGCTTGCCCAGCTTGTCGGCCGTGACCTTGCCCACCCCGTGCAGCTTGCTCACCGGCAGGCCACTGACGAAGTCTTCGACCTGGTCCGGGGTGATCACGAACAAGCCGTTGGGCTTTTTCCAGTCGCTGGCGATCTTGGCCAGAAACTTGTTCGGCGCCACGCCGGCGGAGACGGTGATGTGCAATTGATTGGAAACCCGGCGGCGAATGTCCTGGGCGATCCGCGTGGCGCTGCCGCCGAAATGCGCGCTGTCCGAGACGTCGAGATAGGCTTCGTCCAGGGAAAGCGGCTCGATCAGGTCGGTGTAATCGCTGAAGATCGTATGAATTTCCTTCGACGCTTCGCGATAGGCATCCATGCGTGGCTTGACGATGGTCAGGTCCGGGCACAGCTTCAAGGCATGTCCGGACGACATCGCCGAGCGAACCCCATAAGCCCGCGCCTCATAGTTGCAGGTGGCGATCACTCCGCGCCGGTCCGCCGAACCACCGACCGCCAACGGCTTGCCGGCGAGGCTCGGGTCATCCCGCATCTCGATGGCGGCGTAGAAACAGTCACAGTCGACGTGGATGATTTTTCGCTGAGTCATGACAGAAAAGGAAACATGGCGAGCCGGACCGGCAGTATCTCACTGACACCTGTATATAGCACCAGTGGTATGAATGTTCTTTTCAGTTTGTAGGAAACGGACTTTGAATTTATTTTCTCAATCGAAAAGCAACCTCCAATAGAGCTGAAACCCTTGTGCTGCCTGACCTGCAGCCGGGAAAAAGACCGTCCGTCAGCGCTAACCGATTGAAGCTGAACAGGTTTTATCCGAATTGAAGGTTGACACTCCGGCGTTCCTCTGTAGAATGCCGCCACACAGACGCGGGATGGAGCAGTCTGGTAGCTCGTCGGGCTCATAACCCGAAGGTCGTCGGTTCAAATCCGGCTCCCGCAACCAAACATCAAAAAAGGCCAATCGAAAGATTGGCCTTTTTTGTGCGCGTCGGTTTTTTGAATCCAGTCGCGCCAAGCGGAAATCGTTCCGATTCCGAAACTTAGCGCTTCCTCTGCGACCGTTTGCCGCGATTGCACACTTATTTGACCCATCACGGGATTATCGGTTGACACCTCGCCGTTCGCCTGTAGAATGCCGCCACACAGACGCGGGATGGAGCAGTCTGGTAGCTCGTCGGGCTCATAACCCGAAGGTCGTCGGTTCAAATCCGGCTCCCGCAACCAAACATCAAAAAAGGCTACTCGAAAGAGTGGCCTTTTTTGTATCTGTGGAAAAAGTCCTTTCGCAACAATGATCTGTCACTGTGCAGTGAACCGTTCAGGATCTTCAGACCCGCCGAGATGCGACTATGCTTGAGTCGCGGACAAGGCATCTGCAATCCAAGACCTGCCCTCGCCGATACCCGGTGAGAGGCGTAGTATTTTGTGATTATTTTTTTCTACAGGGATTGGTTACTTGGCTGGATACCTCCATCCTGTCGCGCACAATCCAAGAGGTGATTGATGCGCGCCAACTCGTCTGATTCACAAGACACCGTCACAGCGACCCCACCGATCAAGCCTGAGCGTCTGCGCCTGCTGGATCGGATCAGCAAATACCGGCAACCGATCGGTCTGGCGGTTACTTTGCTGCTGTTCGCCATCGCGCTGATTGCCTGTCGCCATCTGCTCAGCGAACTCGATCTTGACGCACTGCACGACTCGATTCTGGAGGTGCCGAAACCGGCCCTTCTCGGTGCCCTCGGTGCGACATTCGTCGGCTTCATCATTCTGCTCGGCTATGAATGGTCGGCCAGTCGTTACGCCCGCGTGACGCTGGCACCGAAAGTTCTGGCCCTTGGCGGCTTCACCGCGTTTGCCATCGGCAACGCCATCGGCCTGTCGATGCTGTCCGGTGGCTCGGTGCGTTACCGTTTATATGCACGACATGGCCTGGGCGCTTCCGAAGTCGCGCACATGACCCTGTTCGCCAGCCTGTCGCTGGGCTGCGCCCTGCCGCCGCTGGCTGCGCTTGCGACCCTGAGCAACCTGCCTGCTGCGTCGCAGGCACTGGGGCTCTCCGAGACCTTGTTGGGGACGGTTGCCGGCGTGGTGCTGCTGCTCGGCGCGATCCTGGCCATCGGCATCTATCGCCGTCGCCTGCCGGAACAACCTTATCCGGACAACCTGCTGGTCCGGGCCGGTCGTCGCACCCTGCGCCTGCCGGGTCGTCGCCTGACGTTCCTGCAACTGGTCATCACCGCCCTCGACGTCGCCGCCGCTGCGACCGTCCTTTATCTGCTGCTGCCGGAAGCGCCGCCCTTCGGTGCGTTCCTGCTGGTTTATCTGCTGGCGCTGGCGGCGGGCGTACTCAGTCACGTTCCGGGTGGCGTGGGGGTCTTCGAAGCGATTCTGCTCGCGGCGTTCGCCGACAAGCTCGGCGCCGCTCCACTGGCTGCCGCCCTGCTGCTATATCGCCTGATCTATGTGGTGCTGCCGTTGCTGGTGGCGTGCGTGCTGTTGCTGCTCAACGAAGGCCAGCGCCTGTTTCAGTCGCAGACCATGCGTGCGGCTTCCGGTCTGGCGGCACCGATTCTCGCGGTGCTGGTGTTCCTGTCCGGCGTGGTGCTGCTGTTTTCCGGCGCGACGCCAGAGATCGACACCCGTCTGGAACACATCGGCTTTCTGATTCCTCACCGCCTGGTCGACGCCTCGCACTTTGGCGCCAGCCTGATCGGCGTGCTGTGCCTGATGCTCGCCCAGGGCTTGCGTCGCCGGTTGTCGGCGGCGTGGATGCTGACCACCATTCTGTTGCTGGTGGGCGCCCTGCTCTCGCTGCTCAAGGGTTTCGACTGGGAAGAAGCGACCCTGATGACCCTCACCGCCGCGCTGCTGGGGGTGTTCCGTCGCTCGTTCTACCGCCCGAGCCGTCTGACCGAACTGCCGTTCTCGCCGCTGTATCTGGTGGCCAGCCTGTGCGTACTCGGTGCTTCGACCTGGCTGCTGCTGTTCGCTTATCAGGACGTTCCGTACAGCCATCAACTGTGGTGGCAGTTCACCCTCGACGCCGACGCCCCGCGCGGCCTGCGCTCGCTGCTCGGCGCCGCCGTATTGCTACTGGTGATCGCCCTGACCTGGCTGCTGCGCACCGCTCGCCCGGTGATCCATCTGCCGACACCCGATGAGCTGGAACGCGCCTCGAAGATTCTGATGGCCTCCTCGCAACCGGACGGCGGCCTGGCCCTGACCGGTGACAAGGCGCTGCTGTTTCATCCCAACGACGAAGCCTTCCTGATGTACGCCCGTCGCGGCCGCAGTCTGGTGGCCCTGTACGACCCGATCGGCCCCGGCCAGCAACGGGCCGAAATGATCTGGCAATTCCGCGACCTGTGCGACATCCACCACGCCCGCCCGGTGTTCTATCAGGTGCGCGCCGAGAACCTGCCGTACTACATGGACATCGGCCTGACCGCGATCAAGCTGGGCGAGGAAGCCCGGGTCGATCTGCATCGCTTTGACCTGGAAGCCAAGGGCAAGGAGATGAAGGACCTGCGCTACACCTGGAACCGTGGCACTCGCGATGGCCTGTCACTGGAAATCCATGAGCCGGGCCAGGCGCCAATGGATGAGCTAAAGGTGATTTCCGATGCCTGGCTGACCGGCAAGAACGTGCGCGAGAAAGGCTTCTCCCTTGGCCGTTTCAGCGACGATTACCTGAAGCATTTCCGCATCGCGGTGATTCGCTTCGAAGGGCGTCCGGTAGCGTTCGCCAACCTGCTCGAGACCTACAGCCACGACCTGGCCAGTCTCGACCTGATGCGCGCGCACCCGGACGCCCCCAAGCTGACCATGGAATTCATGATGGTCGGTCTGATTCAACACTATAAGAGTCACGGATACGCGCGCTTCAGCCTGGGCATGGTGCCGCTGTCGGGGTTGCAACCCCGGCGCGGGGCACCGCTGACCCAGCGTCTGGGCTCGATGGTTTTCCGCCGTGGTGAGCAGCTGTACAACTTCCAAGGCTTGCGCCGCTTCAAAGACAAGTTCCAGCCTGACTGGGAACCCCGTTATATGGCCGTGCCCGCCGGACTGGATCCGCTGGTGGCGCTGGCCGACACTGCTGCCCTGATCGCGGGCGGCTTGACTGGATTGGTGAAACGCTGATGATTCAACGCTCCCTGAAGTACATCCTGGTCGCACTGCTGGTGCTGGCCGCGATTGCCGGTGGCGGTTTCTGGTACCTCAAACGCCCGGCACCGGAACCGACCCTCGAACAGCTCACCCCGGCCGATGGCGCCGCCATGACCCGGGTCATCCCTGGCACCAAGCCCAAGGCTCAGGTACTGGTGGCGGTCAACGACGACCAGAAGCTCAGTGACAAGCAACTGACCACCCTGAGCCGCAGCGCCTCGGCGCAGATCGTCCAGGTGATCCTGCCCAAGGACTGCCTGCTGCAAAGCCGTGCCCTGCAAGCCGGCCTGCGTGAACTGAACGGCCCGGCGACCCTGGTCAGCGGCATCGGCCCCGGCGCGGTGCTGGCATGGCGCTGGCTGTCCGAACAGAAGGACGACAAGGCCCAGGCCGTCTCCGTCGACCTGGCCCTGGAAAAACCCGGCTGCACCCACCTGCTGCCAAAAGCCGCCGCCCACGGCCACTGGCTGGTGGCGTGGAACGACAACCCGGACGACACCAGCGCCGGTTTCGTGCGCGACCAACCGAACGCCGAAACCAGCATCAGCGACTACGACATCAACCTGCCGCAAGTGCTGAACAACGAACTGCGCAAGATCCTCGTCGGCGGCGACAAGGCCAACGGTGGTCTGCAGATCCCAGTGGTTGAAGTCCCGGCCGGTCAGGCCAAGGACACCGTGACCCTGTTCCTGTCCGGTGACGGCGGCTGGCGCGATCTGGACCGCGACGTGGCCGGTGAAATGGCCAAGATCGGCTACCCGGTCGTCGGCATCGACACCCTGCGCTACTACTGGCAGCACAAGAGCCCGGAACAGAGCGCGCTGGACCTGACCGAACTGATGCAGCACTACCGCCAGAAATGGGGCACCAAGCGCTTCATCCTGACCGGCTACTCGTTCGGCGCCGACGTCCTCCCGGCCATCTACAACCGCCTGCCGGAAACCGAGCAGCAACGCGTCGACGCAATCATCCTGCTGGCCTTCGCCCGCACCGGAAGCTTCGAAATCGAAGTCGAAGGCTGGCTCGGCAACGCCGGCAAAGAAGCCGCCACCGGCCCGGAAATGGCCAAGCTGCCACCGGCCAAGGTCGTGTGCATCTACGGTGAAGAAGAGACGGATGAAAGCGGCTGCACCGACAAAACCGCGGTGGGCGAAGCGGTGAAGCTGCCTGGCGGCCACCACTTCGACGAGAACTACCCGGCGCTGGCCAAGCGTCTTGTGGATCTGATCGAGAAGCGCCAGAACACGGCGCAGGTGGCGGAAGAGTGATCTGAAGCGCACCACCAAAAAGCCCCCGCAGCCTTATGGTTGCGGGGGCTTTTTCATTCAATGCTTGACTCTTCATGAAACTGAAAACGCCAGGTGTCCACATTCCATAAAACGTGGACACCTGCTTCATTGGCCTTTTCGAGTCGTCAACTCCACATTCATCTGCCGCACCAAAGCCGCGCAAAACCGCCATCAACGTTTAGTTTCGTTTACGTCTGGTGTCGCAATATCAGATGACGTCCGCATACCTTGTAGGCAAACTCCTAATCTCGTGTTTGGGCACTTTGCCGCCCTATTGCACTGTTTTTCGACGGGATACTCTCCAGAGGTCGCTGACTATTTCAGTGATCGGGTGTGGTAACCCGGCAAGGCAAAGTGCAACAGCATTCCAAACACGGCTCAGGTGTTTTTATGCCTGCAATTCGAGTCATGGCGGCTGTGCGTGGGAGACCTTCGGGTCTGCCGGTTTCTTTGCTCCCCCGGTTTACCACCCTGCGTACAGCTGCCACCCATTCGTGTGGTAACGAATGCGGCAGCTCCTCGTTTTATGGAGCGAAACAATGAGCAAACAAAGTCCTTCATCACCTTCAGACCTGACGACCATCGGTTTCACCTCTTTCCTCTACAGCTCGGATCAGGCGTTACTCAACGTTCGCTCCGGCGTCCCCATCGTCGAAGCACTGTCCCAGGCTTCAGACCTGTTGTTCCTCGCCAAATCCTTCGCCGAGGAAGCCGCCTACGACAAGGAAAGCGACCGCCACGCCTGGGCCGCGCATTACCTGACGATAATCGGCAAGGCCTTGGTCGACGACGTGATGAAGGCCCTGATGCCGCGACCTGCGCGAACGAAGACCGAATCTGAGGCAGAGCTGCCAGAAAGCATGTAACGGCGCAAAAACGAAAAAGCCCCCGCCAGCCGCAAAGCTGACGGGGGCTTTTCAATTGCGACGAGGCCTACATCTCCACCTGCGTCCCCAACTCAATCACCCGGTTCAGCGGCAGATTGAAGAATCGCAGGTTCCCGTTGGCATTCTTCAACATGAACGCAAACAACGCTTCACGCCAACGGGCCATGCCTTCAAGTTTCGAGGCGATGACCGTTTCGCGGCTGAGGAAGTAGGTGGTGCGCATCGGGCTGAAATCGAGATCGTCCAGATGGCACAGTTTCAGCGCCTGCGGCACGTCCGGTTCGTCGGTGAAGCCGAAGTGCAGGATCACCCGGAAGAAGCCTTCGCCGTGGGCTTCGACTTCGAAGCGGCGAGATGGCGGGACGCGCGGGATGTCTTCGTAAACGACAGTCAGCAGCACCACTTGCTCGTGCAGCACCTGGTTGTGCAGCAGGTTGTGCAACAGCGCGTGCGGCACCGCGTCGGAACGGGCGGTGAGGAACACGGCGGTGCCCTGCACACGGTGCGGCGGCTGCACGCGGATGCTGCTGATGAAGATCGGCAGCGGCAGTGCGCCTTCGTCGAGGCGCTCGACCAGCAGTTGCTTGCCGCGCTTCCAGGTGGTCATCAGCACGAACAGCGCGATACCGGCGATCACCGGGAAGGCACCGCCCTGGACGATTTTCGGCACGTTGGCGGCGAAGTACAGGCCGTCCACCAGCAGGAAGCCGAGCAGCACCGGCACCGCCAGAATCGGTGGCCATTTCCACAGCAGCAACATGACTGCCGACACCAGAATCGTGGTCATCAGCATGGTGCCAGTCACGGCCACGCCGTAGGCCGAGGCCAGCGCGCCGGAGGATTCGAAGCCGATCACCAGCAACACGACGCCGACCATCAGCGACCAGTTCACGGCACCGATGTAGATCTGGCCCTGCTCGTCGCTGGAGGTGTGCTGAATGTACATGCGCGGGATGTAACCGAGCTGGATCGCCTGACGAGTCAGGGAGAACGCGCCGGAAATCACCGCTTGGGAGGCGATCACCGTGGCCAGGGTCGACAGACCGACCAGCGGAATCAGCGCCCAGCTCGGCGCCAGCAGGTAGAACGGGTTGCGCGCGGCGTCCGGGTTCTCCAGCAACAAGGCGCCCTGACCGAAGTAGTTCAGCACCAGCGCCGGCAGCACCAGCAGGAACCACGCACGGGCAATCGGCTTGCGACCGAAGTGGCCCATGTCGGCGTACAGCGCTTCGGCACCGGTCAGCGCCAGCACCACGGCGCCGAGGATGGCCACGCCCATGCCGGTATGAACCATGAAAAAGCGCACGGCCCAGACCGGGTTCATCGCGTGCAGCACTTCCGGGTAGTGGCTGATACCGTAGACGCCAAGGGCGCCGAGGACCAGGAACCAGGTGACCATGATCGGCCCGAACAGAATGCCGATCCGCGCCGTGCCGTGTTTCTGGATCAGAAACAGCGCCACCAGCACCACCAGCGACAGTGGCACCACCCAGTGGTCGATGCCGTCGAAGGCCAGGCCCAGACCTTCAATGGCCGAGAGCACGGAAATCGCCGGGGTGATCATGCTGTCGCCATAGAACAGCGCCGCGCCGATCAGCCCGCAGACCACCAGCAACGTACGCAATCGCTTGCGCCCCGCCGCTGCCCGACGGGCCAGCGCGGTGAGCGCCATGATCCCGCCCTCGCCCTGGTTGTCGGCGCGCAGGACGAACATCATGTACTTGATTGAAACGACCCAGATCAGCGACCAGAAAATCAGCGACAGAATGCCGAGCACTCCGTCGTGATTGACGGGCACACCGTAAGCGCCGGAAAACACTTCTTTGAGGGTGTACAACGGGCTCGTGCCGATGTCGCCGTAAACTACCCCGACCGCCGCGACCAGCATGCTCAGCGGCTTGGTGGCCGAACCTTCGGCGCCTGCCGCGTGACTACTTGCCTGACCCATCCAACACTCCTGATTCCCAGACCGGCTTCTTATATGAAGCACTATGCTTTGTGTGCAGCATGCGCGTTTTTACGCCCTGTAACAGACGTTTTCTTGACTGTAAAAATTCAGTAAAGCGCAACGGCGCGAAGCATAGCGCAGCACTCGTCGTATTTCCCTGCATAAAGCTGGTCAAGTGCGCTGCTCGTCGCTAGAATTGCGCACTTTTTGATCAGAGGCGCGCCTTAAGCGCCCGTCCGTCGGTTCCTGAATCAGGTAATCGATGTCACAAAACACCGAGGTTAGACATGTCCACCACTCCTGCGCCGGCCAATCCAAAGGTTGGCTTCGTTTCTCTGGGTTGCCCGAAAGCACTGGTCGACTCCGAGCGCATCCTGACCCAGCTGCGCATGGAAGGCTATGACGTGGTGTCCACCTATCAGGACGCCGACGTGGTCGTGGTCAACACCTGTGGCTTCATCGACTCGGCCAAGGCCGAATCGCTGGAAGTCATCGGTGAAGCGATCAAGGAAAACGGCAAGGTCATCGTGACCGGCTGCATGGGCGTGGAAGAAGGCAACATCCGTGACGTGCACCCGAGCGTGCTGGCCGTCACCGGTCCGCAGCAGTACGAGCAAGTGGTCAACGCGGTGCACGAAGTCGTGCCGCCGAAGCAGGATCACAACCCGCTGATCGACCTGGTGCCGCCGCAAGGCATCAAGCTGACCCCGCGTCACTACGCGTACCTGAAGATTTCCGAAGGCTGCAACCACAGCTGCAGCTTCTGCATCATCCCGTCGATGCGCGGCAAACTGGTCAGCCGTCCGGTGGGCGATGTGCTCGACGAAGCCCAGCGTCTGGTCAAATCCGGCGTGAAGGAACTGCTGGTGATTTCCCAGGACACCAGCGCCTACGGCGTTGACGTCAAGTACCGCACCGGCTTCTGGAACGGCGCACCGGTGAAAACCCGCATGACCGAACTGTGCGAAGCACTGAGCACCCTCGGCGTCTGGGTCCGTCTGCACTACGTTTACCCGTACCCGCACGTCGACGAGCTGATCCCGCTGATGGCCGCCGGCAAGATCCTGCCGTACCTGGACATCCCGTTCCAGCACGCCAGCCCGAAAGTCCTGAAGTCGATGAAGCGCCCGGCGTTCGAAGACAAGACCCTGGCGCGGATCAAGAACTGGCGCGAAATCTGCCCGGACCTGATCATCCGCTCGACCTTCATCGTCGGCTTCCCCGGCGAAACCGAAGAAGACTTCCAGTACCTGCTGGACTGGCTGACCGAAGCCCAGCTCGACCGCGTCGGCTGCTTCCAGTACTCGCCGGTCGAAGGCGCTCCAGCCAACGATCTGGATCTGGAAATGGTTCCGGACGACGTCAAGCAGGATCGCTGGGAACGCTTCATGGCGCACCAGCAGGCCATCAGCTCGGCGCGCCTGCAAATGCGCATCGGCCGTGAAATCGAAGTGCTGGTGGATGAAGTCGACGAGCAAGGTGCGGTCGGCCGCTGCTTCTTCGATGCCCCGGAAATCGACGGCAACGTGTTCATCGACAACGGCAGCAACCTCAAGCCGGGCGACAAAGTCTGGTGCAAGGTGACCGACGCCGACGAATACGACCTCTGGGCCGAACAGATCTAAGCGCGAAAAATACAGAAAGCCCCGCTCTCTTTTACGAGATGCGGGGCTTTTTTACGGCTAGAGTTTGTGAGGGGAAGGACTCCCTCATCCATGACAAAGAGGCTATCGGGCATGCGTCAGCATTCGGTCATCCACACGCCGAAACTCAGCGATTATCAGGAACTGACCCGGGTCTGGGAGGCCTCGGTCCGCGCGACTCATGATTTCCTGCCGGAATCCTACATCGAGCTGCTGAAGAATCTGGTGCTGACCCGCTACCTCGATGCGGTGATGCTGATCTGCACCCGGGACAGCCATCAGCGCATCACCGGGTTTGCCGGCGTCGCGGCGGGCAAGATTGAAATGCTGTTCATCGACCCGGCCCATCGCGGCCAGGGCCTTGGCAAGAAACTGCTGAAGTACGCCATGGAGCACCTGAACGCCGACGAACTGGACGTCAACGAACAGAACCCGCAGGCCCTGGGGTTTTACTTCAAGCAAGGGTTCGAGGTGATCGGCCGCTCGGAGGTCGATGGCATGGGCCAGCCGTATCCACTGCTGCATATGCGTCTGCGGCAGAATCAGCAGCGCTCGCAACACGGCTGACAAGACAGAAATCAACTGTGGGAGCGAGCCTGCTCGCGATGGCGATCTGACAGTCGACATTGATATCGAGACTAAAGGCCTCATCGCGAGCAGGCTCGCTCTCACAAAAAGCCAAGCGGTAAAAATCGTTCCGGGCTTAACCGGCCCCAGGCAGGTACAATGCCCACCCCTTTTTTGTTACGGCCCCTGTCATGACTGACCCGATTCGCCTCTCCAAACGCCTCATCGAGCTGGTCGGTTGCTCCCGCCGGGAGGCCGAGCTGTTCATCGAGGGCGGCTGGGTCACCGTGGACGGCGAAGTCATCGACGAGCCGCAGTTCAAGGTCGGCGACCAGAAAGTCGAGCTCGACAAGGACGCCAAGGCCACCGCGCCGGAGCCGGTGACCCTCCTCCTCAACGTGCCGGCGGGCATGGATGTCGACAGCGCCATGCAGTCGCTGAGCGCCGAAACCCTCAGCGAAGAACACCGCTACGGCAAGCGTCCGCTGCGCGGGCATTTCCTGCGGCTGACCGCCAGCGCCGACCTGCAACCCAAGGCCAGCGGCCTGCTGGTGTTCACCCAGGACTGGAAGGTGCTGCGCAAGCTCACCGCCGACGCGGCCAAGATCGAGCAGGAATATGTGGTCGAAGTCGAAGGCGACATGGTTGCCCACGGCCTCAACCGACTGCAGCACGGCCTCACCCACAAGGGCAAGGAGCTGCCGCCGGTCAAGGCCAGCTGGCAGAACGAAAACCGTCTGCGCTTCGCCATGAAGAACCCGCAGCCGGGGATCATCGCTCAGTTCTGCGAAGCGGTCGGCCTGAAGGTGATCGGCATACGCCGGATCCGCATCGGCGGCGTGTCCATTGGCAAGGTGCCGGTCGGCCAATGGCGCTACCTGTCCGGCAAAGAGAAATTCTAAGGCTCGCGAGCCACCCTACATTTCCGGCATCGCGCCCGCGCGATGCCCACAGCGAACAATCAGGATTGCACACATGGTTCACAACGACGTTCTGCGCAGCGTGCGCTACATGCTCGACATCAGCGACAAGAAAGTGGTCGAGATCATCAAACTTGGCGGCCTGGACGTCACGCTGGCTGATGTCGTGACGTACCTCGACAAAAAAGAAGAAGACGAAGAAGGCTTCGTGCGCTGCCCGGACGAAGTCATCGCGCACTTCCTCGACGGTCTGGTGATCTTCAAGCGCGGCAAGGACGAAAGCCGTCCGCCGCTGCCGATCGAAGTGCCGGTGACCAATAACATCATCCTGAAAAAGCTGCGCGTGGCCTTCGAACTGAAGGAAGACGACATGCACGCAATCCTCAAGGCCGCCGAATTCCCGGTATCCAAGCCTGAACTGAGCGCTTTGTTCCGCAAGGTAGGCCACACCAACTACCGCCCGTGTGGCGATCAGTTGCTGCGCAATTTCCTCAAGGGGCTCACGCTCCGCGTGAGAGCGTAGAAAGCAGCTACAAGTTTCGAGCTGCAAGCTGCAAGCATTTGACTTTGCTTGCAGCTTGAAACTTATAGCTCGAAGCTGGCCGCATGGCCTAGGGTGTACTGAACCCTAGCCCTCAGGATTCGCCATGCACCCGTATTTCTCCCTGCAAGGCCGCACCGCCCTGGTGACCGGCGGCACCCGTGGTATCGGCAAAATGATCGCCAAGGCCTTTGTCGAGGCCGGCGCCCGCGTGTACGTCTGTTCCCGTGACGCTGAAGCCTGTCATCAAACCGCTGAAGAACTCAGTGCTCTGGGCACTTGTTTGGGTATGGCGGCGAACCTGGCGACCGAAGAAGGCGTGAAAGAGCTGGCCGAGCGACTGGGCGAACAGATCACGCATCTGGACATCCTAGTGAACAACGCCGGCACGACATGGGGCGCGCCGCTGGAGAGCTACCCGGTCAAGGGCTGGGAGAAAGTCATGCAGCTCAACGTGACGTCGGTGTTCAGCTGCATCCAGCAGTTTCTGCCGTTGTTGCGTAAATCCGGGTCGGCGGCCAATCCGGCGCGGATCATCAACATCGGTTCGGTGGCGGGGATTTCTTCCTTTGGTGAACAGGCCTACGCCTACGGGCCGAGCAAGGCTGCCCTGCATCAGCTGTCGCGGATTCTCGCTAGGGAACTGGTGAGCCAGCACATCAACGTCAATGTCATCGCACCGGGGCGTTTCCCGAGCAAGATGACCCAGCACATCGGCAACGACCAGCAGGCACTTGCCGAAGACACCGCGCTGATTCCGATGAAACGTTGGGGCCGCGAGGAAGAAATGGCAGCACTGGCGATCAGCCTGGCGAGTACTGCCGGGGCCTACATGACCGGGAATATCATTCCGCTGGATGGCGGGTTCAGCCTCTGACATCGGCGGTGAAGCTATCGCTGCGATGCGGCGATAGCGCCAGATCTGTCAGCACCAGACTTGAAGCCTGCCGGGTTATCATGCCCGCCCTGCTCCGCTTCGAATGCACACCATGACTTACAGCGTCTCCCCCATCGGCTTCGTCCGCTCCTGCTTCAAGGAGAAGTTCGCCATCCCGCGCCAGCCGCAACTGGCCCCCGCCGCCCGTGGCGTGCTGGAACTGGTGGCACCGTTCGATCAGGGCGACGCTGTGCAGGGGCTCGAGCAGGTCAGTCATGTCTGGCTGCTGTTCCTGTTCCATCAGGCGCTGGAAGACAAGCCGCGACTCAAAGTCCGCCCTCCGCGTCTCGGTGGCAACAAGTCCATGGGCGTGTTCGCCACCCGCGCCACGCACCGGCCGAACGGCATCGGTCAGTCGGTGGTGAAACTGGACAAGGTCGAGGCCAACCGCCTGTTTATCTCCGGCATCGACCTGCTGGACGGCACGCCGATTCTCGACGTCAAACCCTACGTGCCGTACGCCGACATCATTACTGACGCCTCCAACAGCATCGCCAGTGCCGCGCCGCAACTGATCGACGTGCAGTGGACGGACGCGGCGCTGCAACAGGCGCACACGCACGCTCAGCGCCTGGCCGAGCCCTTGGTCGAGTTGATCGAGCAATGCCTGGCCCAGGATCCGCGCCCGGCCTATCAGACACCCGCGCCCGAACGCGAATACGGCGCGCAGTTCTGGGATCTGGATGTGCGCTGGCATTACCCGACGCCCGAACAGATCCGCGTCCTGGAAGTCATCCCCGCCGCAGACTGAATCACGAAAACGAAAAAGCCCGCGCTGCCTTCTCAGGCAATGCGGGCTGATCGTTCCCACGTCGAGGCGTCGAACCGTCTGCGTGGGAATGCATCCAGTGACGCTCTGCGTCACCTATAAACAGCTTACTTCTCGACGAATGCGCGCTCGATCAGGTAGTCACCCGGCTCGCGCATACGCGCCGAGATCTTCAGGCCGAAGCTGTCGAGCACTTCGCTGGTCTCGTCGAGCATGCTCGGGCTGCCGCAGATCATCGCGCGGTCGTCCTGCGGGTTGATCGGTGGCAGGCCGATGTCGCTGAACAGCTTGCCGCTGCGCATCAGATCGGTCAGACGGCCCTGATTCTCGAACGGCTCGCGAGTCACGGTCGGGTAATAGATCAGCTTGTCACGCAGCGCCTCGCCGAAGAACTCGTTCTGCGGCAGGTGCTCGGTGATGAATTCGCGGTAGGCGACTTCGTTGACGTAACGAACACCGTGAACCAGGATCACTTTCTCGAAGCGCTCGTAGGTTTCCGGGTCCTGGATCACGCTCATGAACGGCGCCAGACCGGTGCCGGTGCTCAGCAGATACAAATGCTTGCCCGGGTTCAGGTCGTCCAGCACCAGGGTGCCGGTCGGTTTTTTCGAGATGATGATCTCATCGCCTTCCTTCAGGTGCTGCAGCTGGGAGGTCAGCGGACCGTCCGGCACCTTGATGCTGAAGAACTCGAGATGCTCTTCCCAGTTCGGGCTGGCGATCGAGTAAGCGCGCATAAGCGGGCGGCCGTTTGGCTGTTGCAGGCCGATCATCACGAACTGACCGTTCTCGAAGCGCAGGCCCGGATCGCGGGTGCACTTGAAGCTGAACAGAGTGTCGTTCCAGTGATGAACACTGAGGACACGCTCGTGGTTCATGTTGCTCATGTACGTGGGACTCCTGGAGATTGATCTGCGCCTGCCCGGCTCGTATTGAAGAATGCCGACGGTGCGCAATTGCATCGCATTCTAATAGCGCCGACAATATCTGTTAACTGGATTATTAAGATAAGGGTTATCGGTTATATCGATATGCGATTTACTCTTCGTCAACTGCAAGTCTTCGTCGCCGTCGCCCAGCAGGAAAGCGTGTCCCGTGCTGCGGGTCTGCTCAACCTGTCGCAATCGGCCGCCAGCACATCCATAACCGAACTGGAGCGCCAGTCCAGCTGCCAGCTGTTCGATCGCGCCGGCAAACGCCTGAGCCTCAACGCCCTCGGCAAACAGTTGCTGCCGCAAGCGGTGGCCATGCTCGATCAGGCCAAGGAAATCGAAGACCTGCTCAACGGCAAATCCGGTTTCGGCTCGCTGTCGGTGGGTGCGACCCTGACCATCGGCAATTACCTGGCGACGCTGCTGATCGGCGGTTTCATGCAGCGCCACCCGGAAAGTCAGGTAAAGCTGCATGTGCAGAACACTGCCAATATCGTGCAACAAGTGGCTCATTACGAAATTGATCTGGGTCTAATCGAAGGCGATTGCAGCCACCCGGACATCGAAGTACAGAGCTGGGTCGAGGATGAACTGGTGGTGTTCTGCGCTCCACAGCATCCGTTGGCCAAACGCGGCAGCGCGACCATGGAGGAACTGACCCATGAAGCTTGGATTCTGCGGGAACAGGGTTCGGGGACGCGCCTGACGTTCGATCAGGCGATGCGGCATCACCGCAGCGCACTGAACATCCGGCTGGAGCTGGAGCACACCGAAGCGATCAAACGCGCGGTGGAATCAGGTCTGGGGATTGGCTGCATTTCGCGTCTGGCGCTGCGTGACGCCTTCCGGCGCGGCAGCCTGGTGCCGGTGGAGACGCCGGATCTGGATCTGGCCCGACAGTTCTATTTCATCTGGCACAAACAGAAGTATCAGACTTCCGCCATGCGCGAATTCCTCGACCTGTGCCGCGCCTTCACCGCCGGGGTGCAGCGCAGCGACGAGATCGTTCTGCCGAGCATCGCTTAAAGCAGAATCACCGCCCACACCAGGGCGATCATGCTCAGTGCCACGAATTGCGCGGCACTGCCCATGTCCTTGGCGTTCTTGGACAGCGGGTGCAACTCCAGCGAGATGCGGTCGATGGCCGCCTCCACCGCCGAATTCAACAGCTCGACGATCAGCGCCAGCAGGCACACGGCGATCAGCAGCGCCTGCTCGACCCGGCTGACATCAAGGAAAAACGTCAGCGGAATCAGCACCACGTTGAGCAGCACCAGTTGCCGGAAAGCCGCTTCGCCGGTGAAGGCGGCGCGCAAGCCGTCCAGCGAGTAACCGGAAGCGTTGAGGATGCGTTTCAGGCCCGTCTGGCCCTTGAAAGGTGACATAAAGTAGATAACCGACCGAAAGGAAGTGGGGAAGCTAGAGCAACGAAAGTCAAAAAAGCGTGAAGACGCCAGTGCTTACTGGCTCGGAATTGACTCAAGTTGTTGCAGCAGTAAAGCTGCCTGGGTCCGGGTCCGCACGTTCAACTTGCGGAAAATCGCCGTGACGTGGGCCTTGATGGTCGCTTCCGACACACTCAGCTCGTAGGCGATCTGCTTGTTCAGCAAGCCTTCGCAGACCATGGTCAACACCCGGAACTGCTGCGGTGTCAGGCTTGCAAGGCCATCGCTGGCGGCCTTGGCTTCATCCGAAACGCTGACCGCCTCGAACGCCTGGGGCGGCCAGAACACGTCGCCGTCCAGCACTTTGCGCACCGCTTCCTGAATCACGCTCAGATCGCTGGACTTGGGAATGAAGCCACTGGCCCCGAATTCCCGGGACTTGACCATCACCGAGGCTTCTTCCTGGGCCGAAACCATCACCACCGGAATCTGCGGGTACTGACCGCGCAGCATCACCAGCCCGGAAAACCCGAAAGCACCCGGCATGTTCAGGTCCAGCAGCACCAGATCCCAGTCAGACTTTTCGGTCAGGCGGGTTTCCAGCTCCGCGATGCTCGCCACCTCAACCATGCGTACGTCCGGGCCAAGGCCCATCGTCACCGCTTGGTGCAGTGCGCTACGAAAAAGAGGGTGATCATCGGCAATCAGGATGTCGTATGTGGCCATTTTTCAAATGATCCTGTTTTTGATGGCAGGCCCGCGCATTCGGGCCTTGCCAAAGCAAATCCAGATACCGCCCGGCAGCGGCATCCACAGGGGCACGTTCAACGCCAATCACGAACAAAAGCGGCGTTTCAAACCTTGGCCGCACCCCAATCGGCGCCAAGCATGACCAGCGAAGCCGGGGTGGTCAAGCCGCACGGCCACTGCTTTAGCAGTATGGGCCAGGATCAGGCCGGTACTGGCGCCGCGTTTCGGATATAGGGCAGCAATTCGGCGTGCGCCGGCGTCGACACATTGACCTCCAGTTGCTGCTTGGCCCCCAGGTAATGCTGGCTGAACACATCGAAATAGGCATCCAGCGCCGACGCCGCGTCTGAATCGCCGGCCAGCTCCAGGCACAGCGCCGCCACTTCGGCGGTGCACAGGTGCTCGCTGCGGGTCGAGCGGCGCAGGCGATAGCGCGAGAGTTTGTCGGGTAACAGGCTCAGGATCGGCAAACGGTCGAAATACGGGCTCTTGCGGAATATCTTCCGGGCTTCGGTCCAGGTTGCGTCCAGCAGAATGAACAGCGGGCGCTTGCTGCTATCGAGATCCACGGTGTTGGTCACCCGCGAAGGTTCGACGTACTCGCCGGGAAACACCAGATACGGCTGCCATTGCGGGTCGTTCAGCAGCGCCAGCAGTTGCTCGTCGGGCTCGGTCCGCGACCAGATGAAGGCATGGTTGTCGCGCACGATGTCGGCGATCAACCAGCCGGTATTGCTCGGCTTGAACACTTCCTTGCCGGTCATGATCAGGCAAACGCCAGAGCGCGCATCAACCGTCGGCCGCCAGGCACACAGGCAATGGCTGATGATCACCCGGCAATCGCGGCAGCGCGGGGAACGAAAGCCACGGGCCTGGATCGGCTTGATGCCTTCGTCCTCGCGCTGATCGCGCAGGCGGGCCACGGCGTTGGGGGCATGATTCATCGCAGGCGGCACCGGCAGACAGGAAAACTCGACACGAACGACACTCGGCAGGGCAATAAAGGGCGGCAGTTTACCAGAGCGACGGGGACAAGCCTGTACCCTCCCGACCGGCTCCCCTATAATTCGCCGCCACTGAACGCACAGTCACGTGGCTGGTCGAACCACCAGTCACTGAACCAGGAGAGTTTCATGCTGCGCCTTATCGTTCCCACCGCTGCCATTCTGCTGGCTTCGTCCTTCAGCGCTCAGGCTGCATCCCTGAGTGAGCAGAATCTGAACCGAGAGCTGCGCAATGTCGCCGCACAAAGCAGCGTCGGCACGCCACGGGCGATCAACGAAGACATTCTTGATCAGGGCTACACCGTCGAAGGCACCACGCTGGTCAATCACCTGAGCGTGCAAAAGAGCCACGCCGACAAAATGCGCGCCGATCCCAAAGCCGTGTATTTCCAGCTGGGCGCTTCGGTCTGCAACAACCCGTCGTACCGCAAGCTGATGGCCAAGGGCGCGATCATGCGTTACGACTTCACCGAAGTGAAAACCAACAAGGCGATCGGCTCCGCCAGCTACCAGGAATCGGATTGCCCGAAAGCGGCTCCAGCGAAGAAGAAGTAATCATCTCGACGTGGCGCGCCGCTGTTCATCCTCGGCGCGCAGCTCGGCCAACAAGGCCTGCAAGTAACGCGAGCGGCGCTCCCCTCCCGCCAAGCGTCGGCAGCACTCCTCTTCGAGACTCACATGGTTGGTCTCGGCCGATGCTTTCAACAATCGATACAGCTGCGCATCGATCTCCAGAATGACTCTGGCCATGTGTCCCGCCTCCTTGCCACCCGCAAATCCTTGAATAGCGTGCACCTTGCGTACGCTCGTTGACGCAAAGTTGTCGTAAGGCGCCTTTAACTTAGTAAATCAGAGCATTCAGCCCTCGACGCTGCATCGGACGAGCGGTGAAAACACCTCGCAAAGCGGCAATAAGCAGTTGCCAGCAAAGACTTTGCGGCGCGATGCTCAGTGAGCGAAAAATGCATTGAGGGTCTAGATTCAACGTATTCCCGATCTTTTATTAACGGCAGGAAAGGAGCTGCCGGCTGTTTGTTTTCTTGCAGCGCGGCACTGACGTCGCACGTCAGGGCCGGAAGCTCTGTGCAGAAGGAGAAGTTGCATGCCTTACCAACCGAATGACCTGCTCAGCCGTCATTTTCAGGAAAGCGGCCACGACCTCATCAGCAAGGTCGAAGAACAACTCAACCTGGTGTCACCCAACAGCCCGAATTCCCCCATCTACCGCGACATGATCCTGACCGTGCTGCGCATGGCCCAGGAAGACCACAACCGCTGGAACGCCAAGATCACCCTGCAAGCCCTGCGCGAACTGGAACAGGCCTTTCGCACGCTCGAACAGTTCAAGGGACGACGCAAGGTCACGGTGTTCGGCTCGGCTCGTACACCGGTCGAACATCCCCTTTACGCCATGGCTCGGGAACTCGGGGCATCGCTGGCTCGCTCGAACATGATGGTCATCACCGGTGCCGGCGGCGGAATCATGGCCGCCGCTCATGAAGGTGCCGGCCGCGATCACAGCCTGGGCTTCAACATCACCCTGCCCTTCGAGCAACATGCCAACCCCACGGTGGACGGTACCAACAACCTGCTGCCGTTCCATTTCTTCTTCACCCGCAAGCTGTTCTTCGTCAAGGAAGCCGACGCGCTGGTGTTGTGCCCCGGTGGGTTTGGCACCCTGGACGAAGCGCTGGAAGTGCTCACGCTGATCCAGACCGGCAAAAGTCCCCTGGTGCCGGTGGTTCTGCTGGACGCACCGGGCGGGACGTTCTGGCAAGGCGCGCTGGATTTCATCCGTCAGCAATTGGAGGAAAACCGCTACATCCTGCCGACCGACCTGAAGCTGATGCGCCTGGTCTACAACGTTGAAGAGGCGGTAGAGCAGATCAACCAGTTCTACGGCAACTTCCATTCCAGCCGCTGGCTCAAGCGCCAGTTTGTCATTCGCATGAATCACAAACTTAGCGATCAGGCCCTCGACCATATGCAGGAGGCTTTTGCCGATCTGTGCCTGAGCGATCAGTTCCATCAACACGCCTACGCTGGCGAAGAACACGACGAGGCTCAATTCAGCCACCTGACGCGCCTGGCATTTGCCTTCAATGCGCGAAATCACGGGCGTCTGCGGGAACTGGTGGACTACATCAACCTGCCGGAAAACTGGGCCCAGTCAAAACCCCAGACCGCGCAACGCACCCGCGAACCGTCGAAGGTTACGTGAAGGCAAAAAAAAACGGCCCGCTATCGAAATAGCGGGCCGTTTTTTATTTTTTGATTGAAGCTGGAGCGATTTAATCATCCATCCCTCTGCCGCTGAACAAACGGTTGATCATCTCCATCGAGAATCCCCGGTACGCCAGGAATCGACCTTGTCTGGCGCGTTCCTTGGCATCGCCGGGAAGCTGACCGGAGAACTTCCGTTGCCACGTGTCCGTTAGTTGCTCCTGCCAGTTGATACCGCTTTCGCGCAAGGCGAGTTCGATATCGGCGCGTTGCAAACCGCGTTGGCTCAGTTCTTCGCGAATCCGCAGTGGGCCGTAACCGGAGCGGGCGCGATAGGAAACAAAGCTTTCAAGATAACGGGCTTCGGAAAGCAGCCCTTCTTCCGTCAAACGGTCGAGGGCTGTTTCGATCATCTCGGGGGGAGCGCCACGCTGACGCAGTTTGCGCGTCAGCTCGACTCGACCGTGCTCGCGGCGTGCGAGCAGGTCCATGGCGGTTCGCCGCACCGCGACGAGGGTATCGAGTACGGCGGTTGTCATCGGTGCAATCAGATGTCGGCGTCAGCCAGGTCGTCTTCGGTCTCTTTGACCGCAGAAGCCTTGGAGTCGGCGATCACGGCTGGCGACAGCAGCTTGTCACGCAGTTGCTTCTCGAGCTTGGCCGCGACTTCCGGGTTGTCCGCCAGGAACTTGGCCGAGTTGGCCTTGCCCTGACCGATCTTGGTGCCTTCATAGGCATACCAGGCGCCGGACTTCTCGACGAAACCGTGCAGTACGCCCAGGTCGATCATCTCGCCGTTCAGGTAGATACCCTTGCCGTAGAGAATCTGGAACTCGGCCTGACGGAACGGCGAAGCAACCTTGTTCTTCACGACCTTGACGCGGGTTTCGCTGCCGACGACTTCGTCGCCTTCCTTCACCGCGCCGGTACGGCGGATGTCGAGACGAACCGAGGCGTAGAATTTCAGCGCGTTACCACCGGTGGTGGTTTCCGGGCTGCCGAACATCACGCCGATCTTCATGCGGATCTGGTTGATGAAGATCACCAGGCAGTTGGCGTTCTTGATGTTGCCGGTGATCTTACGCAGCGCCTGGGACATCAGACGGGCTTGCAGGCCCACGTGCATGTCACCCATTTCGCCTTCGATTTCAGCCTTCGGTACCAGCGCGGCCACGGAGTCGACGATGATCACGTCAACGGCGTTGGAGCGCACCAGCATGTCGGTGATTTCCAGGGCCTGTTCGCCGGTGTCCGGCTGGGAAACCAGCAGGTCGTCGACGTTGACGCCCAACTTGCCGGCGTACTCAGGGTCGAGGGCGTGTTCGGCGTCGACGAAGGCGCAGGTCGCGCCGGCTTTTTGAGCCTGGGCGATCACGGACAGCGTCAGCGTGGTTTTACCGGAAGATTCAGGACCGTAGATTTCAACGATACGGCCTTTTGGCAGGCCGCCGATGCCGAGTGCGATGTCCAGACCCAGAGAGCCGGTGGAAATGGCCGGGATCGCCTGACGGTCCTGATCGCCCATACGCATTACGGCACCCTTGCCGAATTGACGTTCGATCTGACCCAGGGCCGCAGCCAAGGCTTTCTTCTTGTTGTCGTCCATTAAAGTCCTCACGTAATCAATAAGGCCTGACGGCCAACACCTGTATAAGTAGCCAGTATTATTCCACAGCGTTCACGGATCGCCTACCCCTGATTTTCGATTTCTCGTGCCGCTAGTCGCAGCAAGCCCTCTAGCGCGGCCTTCACCGTTTGTCGGCGGACTTCGTCGCGGTTGCCGGGGAAGTGCTGGATCTCGCTGGAAACCTGGTCGCCCACGCCCCACGCCAGCCATACGGTGCCCACCGGTTTGTTCGGCGAACCACCGTCCGGCCCGGCCACACCGCTGACCGCCACGGCAAACCGCGCCAGGCTTTTTTCCTGGGCGCCCCGCACCATGGCCTCGACCACCTCGCGACTGACCGCACCCACGGTGCCGAACAGCTCCGTCGGCACATTCAATTGCTGAGTTTTCTGGCTGTTGGAGTAGGTCACGTAACCCGCCTCGAACCACGCCGAACTCCCAGGAATGCGGGTGATGGCTTCGGCAATCCCGCCACCGGTACAGGACTCGGCCGTAGTGACGTGGGCATTGAGCAATTGCAGACGTCGGCCAAGTTCGGCCGCCAGTTGAGTGATTTCTTTCACGGCGCGCTCCGGATCGGATGGAATGGGTACCACCGTACACGAGCCGGTTGCGCTTTCAATACACAAGCTTATTCAAAATGTGCAGGAGCCAGCGCTCTGATATAGGCCTGACAGGCCTGCAAGGCGATCAGTCCGCGGTCGCCTTCGCCGGTGATGGCGACAATTCGTCGAGCATGCGCCGGGTCAAGTCGGGCGCGTATGGCTGCATGATCCACGCCGCTGGCGCCGGAGGCGGCTGGCACACCACAGCCTTGGGCAGCGTCGCCTGCGTCGATGAGGACTGACAGGCGCAGATCAGCAGTGGCAAGGCGATCACGCAGACGATCCTGATCACGTTGGGCATCGTTCAGTGCTCGGTAATGGGTTTGTTCACTGGCCGTGAGCCGTTGCTCCAGGGCCAGACGCTTGTCCTGCTCGGCCTGTTGCGCGGTGGCAGCGGCCGAAGTCAGCTGATTGAGGGTTTCGGCATGTAACCGCGCCTGCTCGGCCAGTTGGCGACCGTAGCGCCAGTCCTGAAACTGCCAGGCCAGCGCTGCCGATACTGCGGCCAGCAGCACCAGACCGAGCAGCCGCCAGACGCTCAAACCGAAGGCTGGCATAACACCGCCCTCGCCCGCCCCCAAAGCTCCAGTCGATCCTGCAAGCCGTTCAACCCGCCGTTGATCCGCCGGGTGATGCTGTTGAACTGGTCCTGATCCGCCAGTTCGTTCAGGCCGTTCTGCGCCCAGAACCACGCCGCGGACTCGGCCGCCCATTGCGGTTGCTCCAGCAGTTCCGGCAGCGCCAGCAAGCGCTCGTCACCAAACAGCCCGAGGCTGCACTGGCGATAGTTGGTGCGGCCGGTGATCTGGATCAGCCCGCGCCCGCGATACTTCTGCCCGTCGCCATCGGCCTCGGGCGTGTTGCCCAATCGCAACGCCAGCGTACCGGTGTCGTATTTGCTCAGGTATTGGTTGTTGCCCAGTTCACGCACGTACTGCAATTGCCCGGACTCGTGGCCGATTTGCGCCAGAAACGCAGCAACTCGCTTGGGCGTGTCGATGCGATGGCGCGCCATCGCATCGTTGAGTGCAGAAACAAAAACGCCCGCTTGGCGGCGGGCGTTGGGCATGATGGTGAGTAGATTGTCTTCAGTGATTTGCATAATGCTCGATCCTCCCTGGATGCTCCGATTGAATCACGGTTGGCGACCAAAGCTGATCAGCCATTGTTTACCTCAGTTTTCAGCGTGCTGTCCGGGGAAACCTGGATCATTCGCTTGAACAACCCCAGCATGCCCTGGCTGGCCGTCGCACTCTCGAGCGGCAGATCCAGAGGCAGTACCTGTCCCCCGGAAACCAGCCACTCCTGGTACTCGAGCCAGTCACGGTTGGTCGGATCCTGTGGAATGAACGCTGAATCACCCAGGCGCAGAACGCCAGACGATGTGAGCTGATAGCTCATGGACTTGCCTCCTAGATTTCCGCGTCCGCGGTCCATTCGATCTGCAAAATCTGCCCGGGAACACTGCCGACAGGAGTCACAGTGGCAATGGCAAAGCTTCTCTCGGTCACGCTTTGCAAAACGGTTCCCGTACACGCCTTCATCAGGCCCTGATGCCAGACTTGATTGCTCGCATCTCCCGGGCAATACAGCACGATGGTAGGTTGTACGCGCTTGAGCACCTGCATATCGATGCTCATACCGTACTGACCGGTATTGGCTGCCGCAGCCTGGGTGAAGTTCCCAATGCAGGTTGCGGCACCATTGTTCGAACGGATCTGCAGACGGTTAGCAAAAGACTTCTCAAAATAACGCTGGCAAAGGCTCAGCTCTTCCGCCGCTGGACGGTATTCAAATGGTGTCGCAACCGGCCCCTCCTCCAATTGCATCTGTGCCAGATCGACGGTCTGCAACACGTTGAGCGGCAGATCGAACGACAAGGTCAGGCAGTCATTCACGCCCAGCATTTTCCCGGCGATGGTTGGCACCTGAAACGTTGCGCTGTATTTCTTCCACGACGTACTCAGTTGAAAGACGTCGACAACCTTCACCACACCCTCCGAACCGCCCGTTCCGAACTGCTGAGCAATCGTGACGCGCAAAGGACGCGTCGCATCGGATCGCGCCCAGAAGCTGACCGTAGCCGTTCGCCCGGCCAGAGTCCTGACCGATTCAATGCTCTGGGCGACTTTATGCACCGTTGCTCCCGTGCCTGCGGTGGCCTGCTGCCAGCGCAGGAAATAAGCGGGTTCACCCACGACTTCCGTTTGACCGAGGGGAAAATCCTGGCGCGAAATGCTGACACCTGCGTTGCCGTTCCAGTCGCATCGAAAACGATCCGCCACATAGCCACCGATGTTCGGCCCTTGATTGGTCGTGCCGCGTTGCCAGATATTGAATCCACCATTGATCAACAGATTCTTGCGATACACCTGCACAGGAAACTGCTGCAGCGGATCGGGCTTGGCCAGTTGCCGAATGGCCTGTGCCAGTTGATCGGTCTGCTCCTCATCCGGCGTCAGACCGGCGGCCGTGATCGCGTTGAGAATTTCCTGGGTCACACTGTTGCCCCAACTGGCCGGGATCAACGATCCCGGTTTTCCGGCAATGGGGTCCTCATCGACGAACCGGCCATTCTCCAGGCCTGAGCCGGGAACGCTTTTCGGATAATCCATTTCAGTTTCCTTGATTCACTAGAGCGCCGAGGCCAACCAGCGTGGCGCCACCGGGCGATGCTCGCTGAATGGGAAAAGCGACGCCTGGGGCCAATCCCGCAGAGCCCGCCGAAATGATTGCAGTTCGGCGTATTGCTCGGTAGTCAGGGTGGTGCCGCCGCCGTCCTCCAGCTCATCGCGATCACGCGCTACCAGACCATCGGTCGCGGCCAGTTGCGCCGTACGCCACTGGCGTTCGATATCGGCTGCTTCTTCGGGACTCGGCGGCGGCGGATCCACCAGAATCGGAAACCCGTTACCGTTATTGACGCCAATCACCTTTGGCGAGACGGCCAATTGCTGTAACAGGGAGATCCAGTACGCCTGAGGAATTTCGATCACATCCTCGGGAATGTCCGAGGTGTTGATACCGGGTACATAAACGGCCCGGGTAGTTGCGCTGAAAAACACATTGAACGGGTTCATTCAGTAGCCCTTTGCAAAATAATAGATACCCCAGTTTGCCGAGACGGCCCCGTTATAACTGCGGACCTTCAAACGGCATCCGGTTTTGCTTTCCGATCCCGCGTACTGAACGACCATGGCTCCGTCGCCGCCCGAATGGATGGCGACGATCGATGAAAAGGCAGTTGGGAATGCAATCGGAAAGGTCACATAGACATCGCCGTTGGCATCGGTCGTCCCTACTCCCCATTGATCGATGTTGCCGCTGGGAAAGCGCTGGTAACCGACATTGCCGTAGACGCCGGAATGGGCCGTCGCATACCGGTCGCTGACCGAGCCGCCGTACAGTCGCCACTGTCCGGTCAACTTGACCAGTTGCGCCGAATCACCGAGGCCAAGCTTGAGTGCGCCGATGGTGCCGTTGCAGGTTTCAATGGCTTCATTGCCGGTGGGACTGATCGTCAGAACGCCATTCCCGGCGTTGAGGATATGCAGGGTCCCGGCATGAGGAATATTGGCAACGGAAGGCAGGGTCGCCGTAATCGGCGTGGCGCTGGAAAAACTCGCCACGCCGCCCACGCTGGCCGCTGTCAAAGTCGTACT
Source organism: Pseudomonas sp. Pseusp21 (assembly GCF_059492145.1). NCBI lineage: Bacteria > Pseudomonadati > Pseudomonadota > Gammaproteobacteria > Pseudomonadales > Pseudomonadaceae > Pseudomonas > Pseudomonas sp. Pseusp21. Next base: position 5,051,109 of record NZ_CP168520.1, on the reverse strand, counting down.
CGTCGGATAGGAGGCGAAACCGGAAAACTGCAGACCGCTGCGGCTCACGAAAGCGGTAGTGGCGACCGACTGACTGTTGTCGAACTGCGGCGCGGTCGCAAACAGTTTGTTGCTGCGCAATGCCGTCAGTACTTGATCGGTTCGAGTCTCGGACGGGGTGAGGCCAGCGGTCTGGATCACGGTCAGCAGCTCCTGAGTGATGCCGTTGCCCCAGCTGGCCGGGATCAAGGATCCCGGCTTGCCGGTGACCGGGTCTTCATCGACAAACTTGCCGTTCACCAGACCTGCGCTGGGAACACTATTGGGGTAGTCCACGGTTTATCTCCTTATCTGAATTCATGGGTTGTGTGAGGGCTTCAGCCAATGTCCGTGGCCAGCCATTGGGGCGCTGACGGCCGTAAAACGGAGGACGGAAATGCGCCGGCACCTGGCCAGTCGCGCAACGCCTGGCGGTATTCGAGCAACTCCAGATACTGCTGGGCCTTGAGCGTTGTTCCGCGTCCCAGTTCCTGCTCGTCGCGGTGGCGGGTGACTTGCCATTCGGTGGCTGCGAGCGCGGACTGGCGCCAGACTCGCTCTGCCGCCAGAGGCTCCTTGTCCTCGACCATTGGGGGTTGAGCGATGACAGGACTTTGCGGTTCCCGCAAAGGCTCGATAGCGCGAGCCGCCTCGGGCATCGGCGCGCCGATTTCGACGCTCACACCCTCGGGCACCTGCACCATCGCCGCGACGAAAGCAGGCGCGAACAGTTGCTCGATCGCGTAGTCACCGGTGTCGATCACTTCGATCGCAACACCGTTTTCAATACGTGCATAACGGGCCATTACTCGTACTCCCAGATTTCACAGAAGGCATTGCCGCCGGCGCCGCTCACGATTGACGCAGAAGCGTGAACCGAGCAGGAACCACTGCCGCCCGAACCTCGAACACCTGCATTGCCAACGGTGTTTGACCCGCTGAAAGGGCCACCACCATCGAACGGACTCGGAGCTCCGAAACCCGACAGCAACCCCCAATTGGCGTTGCTCATTCCGAAACCTCCGGTGATACCGCGAGCACTGCAGAGATTGCCTCCAGCCAGTAATCCACCTACCCCGCCCTGAATGAATCCTGACGAAGTGCCCGTGACCACGATCCCCAGTTTCTGCCCGCCACCACCTCCCGAAACACTCATGTAGCTACCAAAGGAAGCGCCGCCGCCCGCAAGGCCCGTGGTGTTGCTGACAGCGCCCCCGGCGCCCAGCGAAACCGGTACGCCGGCGAGCATTTGCGCGGTGACGTCATACAGGCTTTCCGCATACGCGCCGGACCCGCCACCACCGCCGAGAATTTGAGTGCCTGTCGGAACAGGTTCGCATCCGCCCCCCGATCCACCCGCCCCGACCAATCGAACGCGAATCCGTTTCGCCCTCGGGTTCGGCTTGTAAACCGTGATCCCGACTGCATCAATCTGCCTTACCGCCAGCAACCTTCCCACTGCATCGGTGATGCCGTAGCCCGCCAGCGTGGTCGGGGTGTTTTTCAATTTGGTGAAGTCGACGAGAGCGCCAATGGCCGTTGCCAACTGATTGGTTTTGCTCTCGTCCGGCGTCAGTCCGGCGGCCTTGATGGCGTTGAGAATTTCTTGCGTGACACTGTTGCCCCAGGCGGCGGGGATCAATGATCCGGGCGTGCCGGCAACCGGGTTTTCATCGACAAAACCGCCATTGACCAGGCCGACGCCGGGGATGCTGTTTGGATAATCCATTGCACGGTTCCCTGTGCTGCAGTCAGTTGGTTACGGTTGCGCCGGGCACTGCCGGCCAGATGACTTCGCCGGGAAATCCGGCCTGTTTTTCGATGCGATTCAGCTCCACGCTGTAAAGCTTCCATTCGAGCAATTGCAGTTGCTCTTCATGGCTGGCGTCGCCGATGTCTTCGGCGTATTGCAGGGGGGCGATGCGCAGGACGGCGTCGCGCAGCAGCGTGTCGCGCTGTTCCAGCATCTGCTGGCTGATGCTGAGCAATCGGGCCTGTTCATCCAGTTGCCAGGCGTCGCCGCGCCACACATGAAATTCCCCCGGCCAGGGCTGCGTTGTGAGGGTATCGGGCAACTCCCCCAACTCACTCCAGATCTGCTGCCCGCCGCCATCCTTGCGGAAAACCGGACCGCGCCGGTCAATCACCTCTCGCGGTACACCGTTGATCAGGGCCCAGGTACGACCGGCTTCTGGCGCGGGCAACTCGAAGGACAACTCCACCGCATTGCCGGGCAGTTGAATACCGATGCCCGGGGTCACAAAAAACTCGACAGGCCCGGACAAGGCGCCCGAGCCATCAAACAGATAATTGAACATAGGCACCTCAGATGAGCTTGATACGGCCGGGATAGGCGATGTTGCGAGGGCGGGACTTGAACGCCAGCAGCAGGGCATTGGCGGCATCCCGCTGATAACTCGTACCGGCAGGGAAGACCGGGCCACCGTTGTACAGCCCGGACACGTATTGCGGTTCTTCACGAGTATCGGCACCAAAACTTGTCAGGCTGTCCGACCACCACGCGCCGACCGCTCCAGCACCATTGGCGCCCATGGCATACGAATGCGTCGAGCCCACCTGAAAAGAACCCATCGCACGTGCCGCATCCACACCCCGCCCCTCGTCCAGCACTCGCAAAAACTCGCCGCGCCCTTCAGGGCCACGGAAGGTTGCGGCACCATCACCCGACGTCCATTTACCTTCGTTGCCCGCGCGCGCGGCCTCGGTGCCCAACATTCCGGAAAGCTGGGCGTGGTCCCACAACCAGGGCCACTCGGCACGTTTCATGACCGTGCCATTGAGCGCACCGTAACCACCGGGACTGAGCAAGGTGGTTGTCTCGAAAAACGGCCGGCCAAGTGGAGTGTTGTCAAACCGGCCGACCGGCCACCAGCTACCGGCGGCATCGCTGCGCAACTGCCACCAGTCACCGCCGCCCATCAACACCAGAAACGGATAACCGCTGGGTGAAAGATGCGTGTGAAAACGGATGCGGTCGGTACCCGACGCCTGAACGATCAATCGGTTGCCACTGTTGTCCATGCGCCGAACAATCACATCGCGCACACCCAGCGCCGCGTTTGCCGGCGGCAACGTCACCGTCACGGCACTGGATCCGCCATCGATCAGCACCAGCCCCAGCTCCGGATCGGTCAGCGCCTTGGATGCAGTCAGCCGCGTTACTACCGAACGCATCGGACTGCCATTTCCGACAATCGATTGAATGGCTTTGAGCAACTGACCGGTATCGGCCTCGGCGGCTGTCAGCCCGGCGCCGGTAATCACGTTGAGAATTTCTTGTGTAACGCTGTTGCCCCACACCGCCGGAATCAAGGAGCCGGGCGTTCCGGCCACCGGGTTTTCATCGACGAACCGGCCATCGACCAGGCCGACGCTGGGGACACTTTTTGGGTAATCCATATTTCAATCCTTTACCTGAAGCGCTGATTGCAAATGTCGAGAACGCGGCAGGCGTTCAGTCGAGAGCCATCCATGCCGGCTTCTTTGGCCGAGAGCGTTTGGAGGGAAACTTCTTGGCCTGCGGCCATTTGCGCAGGGCCTGCAGATAGACGAGCAGGGTCTGATAGTCGGCATCGGAAAGTGTCGTGGCCTTCATCAACTCCACTTCATCCCGATGCCGGTCGCGCAGCCAGACCACGCGTTCGAACTCTTTGTCGCGCCAGGCCTTGGCGTCCCTGGCAGCCTGTTCATCCGAAACCGGAGCGAACTCCACCAGAGTCGGCAAGCCATGCTCATCGTGGGATCGATCCATGCCCGCTGCCGGATTGGCGATCACCGCCTCGTAGCGTTCATCGTCAATTTCGACGGCGTCGTCAGGCAGGCTTGTGTGATAACCCGCCAGGTAGGTATTGCCGGTAGTACGGCTGTAGAAACGTTTCATGTCAGTTCCCCACACTCAGGACACTGACATAACCCGTACCGCCGGAATTACTCAGTATCTGAACCTGGCTTGCGTCGAAGTAGGTCACCAGCGGAGGTGTGGTGATATCAAAAAAAGGGGCGTTTCCGCTGTGCGAGTAGCTTGCCCATGCCCCGCGACATTGGTTCCTGAACGCCAGCGGCCAGGGCTTGGATTCATAGGTCTTATCGACGCTGACCGTAATGAGCACCCACTGGATCGTGAAGCCACCCAGCCAGCTCGGTAAAACGACGTAGCCGTTTTCGCCAAAGCTGTAGGCCACGCCCAGACCCAGCTTTTTCGGCGTCACAATCGTGGCGTCATCCGCGATGGCATTGACCTGCGCCTGCGAAGCGATGCGCGCCCAGCCAAAAAGCGTTTCCGTCGCTTGCACCAGTTTCTTTTCAATCGCCTGAAACACTCGCAGCGGCGACATCAGCCGATTGCTGCTGGTACCCGACTCGGCTTCTTCCTTACTGGCAAAAGATTCATTTCTGTTCTTTTCGACAAGCGTCGAAATCGCCGCTTTCAGTTGGGTATTGTCACTTTCATTCGGCGTAAGACCCGCAGCGCTGATCACATTGACGATCTCATCGGTCACGCCATTGCCCCAATCTGCCGGAATCAGCGATCCCGGTTTGCCGGTCAGCGGGTTTTCATCGATAAATTTCCCGTTCACCAGACCGGCGCTGGGCACACTCTTCGGATAATCCATCCCGTCACTCCTTCCTAGTCATAGTTGATGTGCACCTTGGTGTGCGCCGGTGCCGCCCGATGAATCAGGCACTCCAGCGCCGACCCCGGATTCACGCCGAAGCGCTCGCCCCAGTAACTCGCGCCATAACGCCGGCCGAGCAGCAAGCGGCCGCCAGTGTTGAGCGTCCACATGAACTGCGCTTCCCAGGTGCCCCAATGCGCTGCGCCGAAACGCGAACGGCCCATGCGCGGGGCTTCGAGTTCGGTGATGGTGGCGTTGGGGTAACCCTGGCTTTTGGCGATTTCCAGGTAGTAGCCGACGGCCTGGCTGCCGACCGCCAGCAAGCGGCGGCGCACGGCGAGGCGACGGTCGTCGAACAGCGGCGTGGCGCCGAGGCACGGGTCGGGCAGGTTCATCACCTGTTCCCAGTCCGGCACCAGTTCGCTGACGCCGGCCGGGTCCATCTCGTTGAGCAGATCGGCGGCGCGGGCGTCGAGGCGCGCCAGTTCGACGGCGACGCCTTCCAGCACTTCCTCAAGCTCCGGCACGCGCTCCGGATCCCACGCCGGACCACTCGGCAGCAAGGCGCGCAATTGCGCCTGGTATTGCGCGGCGGTTCTTATGGCAGCCATACGCAACCCCCGAAGGTGAGCAGTTCGCTGTCACCCGCGGCCACGTTCGCCACCGGCGCCGACAGCACGTGATCGGTTTCACCCGCCGCGCTGCTGATCGCTTCGCGGATATGGCTGATCAACAGATCCTCGCCCAGGTCGGCTTCACGGTTATGCAGGTCGCGCAACTGGGTTTCGACGGCGGCGCGCACGGCGGTGGTGTCGGGGGTCAGCTTCAGTTGATAGGTCACCGGTTTCTGCACCGGCGGACGTACATGCACTTCGGCAGTCACCGGGCGCAACGGCTCGATATAAGCCTGCACTTCGGCCAGTTGATCGGCATTCGGCACCGGTTGCGGATCGTCGTCGCGCATGATGTACACGCCGACGGTGCCCGGCCCGAGGAAGCCGCCTCGGCACCAGGCACGAGTCACGCCCGGCACTTCCAGCGCCCAGGTCTCGTAGTCGCTGGCCGAACCGCCGTGAGGGATCACGCGATAAGAACGAATCACCCGCGAGCGCAACGACTCCAGGCTTTCCCGCGCCACGCCGCCGTTCAGTCCCGGCGCCAGCACCACAAAACTGTTGCCGACTACGCCGGTGATCGGCTGCACCGGCGTCAGCGCCAGCCCGGCCTCGGCATTGCCCAGGCTGCCGGCCTCCAGCGCGGCGATGCTGGTGCTGTTGACGCCATTGACGGTGGTGCGGGTGGCGGTGACTTTGAAGGTGCGACCGTCACTCGACTGCAGCAACGTATCGGCGTCCAGCACCGCACCCGCCGTGGCGCTGAAGCTGACTGTGCCGGTGGCGACCTGCGCCGGTTTGCGCGGCTGGTTCAGGCGCAGTGCGGCGATGCGTTCCAGGGTCGATTCATCGGCGGTGTCGGGCAGGATCTGCTCGGCAATCCAGTCGAGGTAGCCGTACAGACCATAAGCGGCGCCGCCGAGTGTGCGGGCCAGGACTTGCGCATCGGACTGGCGCAGCGAATCGCCGGCCAGGTCGCTTTGGGTGCGCTTGATCAGCACCGGCAGCGAAGGGGTTTCAAACGGCATAGATCACCTGCCAACTGTTATCGGGGTTGATGTCCAGGCGCTCGCCGTCGGCCAGGGTCAGGACCGTGCGCAGGTTCAGGCGCTGGGCGTCGAGGCGTTCGCTGATGATGTCGATGGCGCTGCAATGGCCGTCGTCGATCAGCCATTGCAAGGCTTCGCGGGCATAGAACTCGGCGTCCATCTGGGTCTGGCGGGTCAGCTTGACCCGGCGCAGCAGCCACAGCCGCGAGCCGATACGATCGTCGGCCACGGTGGGAAAGGTGTCGCCCCACCAGCCGAAACGCTCCTCGTCGTCGAGCGCATCGTCGTCGGCGGCACGGCGCCAGGTGAACAGGCTGATCAGCACCGCACGGGTCAGCGCGGCGTGGAGGTTCTGACTGAAAAGCATCACTGACCTCCCGCCGGCGCGCCGGTCTGGCCACTGCCCGCCTGCACGCCAACGTGCACGTGCTTGATCTGGCTGATGCCGCCGGCCACTTGATCGCCTTTGGAAACGATCTTGCCTGTCTGGTTGATCACTGGCGTCTCGAAGTTCACGGCAGTGCTGGCGCTGATGTTGAGCGTGGCGGTTTCGATGTCGATGATCCGCCCGCGCTTGAAGTGAATTTTGTCGCCCTCGTCGGTGTAGATCGCCACCTCGCCGGCCTCCAGCGATTGCAGGCGGTAACGGCGGTCGGCGACCACCAGGGCGATGGCGTGGGAACGGTCGCCGCCGAGAAACGTGACGACACCTTCGGCACCGGCCAGCGGATGGCTGGTGAAACCGTAGGGCTCGAAGTGCTCCATGTCGTCGTTCACTTCACCGGCGGTGAGGCGCATTTGCAGCGATTGCAGCTTGGATGCCGAATTGGCGAGCACGACAGTGCCGCGCGCCAGCAGGCGTGTCAGTAGGCTCATAGGGTTTCCTTGGAGGGAGGTGCCGGCTCAGGCTTTTTTCGGTGGAGTCGGATTGGCGTCGAAGGTATGCGGTGGCGCCACTTGCAGGGTGGTCACCGAGCCTTGCGCCGACAGCGAATACGTCACCTTGGAGATCAGCATGTCGCCATCGAAGCCGAGCACCGGATCCTTGACCTTCACCAGCGTGTTGTGGCGCCACAGATCGCCGTTGGACTGGCGCCAGCCCTGCACCTGATAAGTGGTGGTCAGCGCTCGGCCCATGCGCGTGGCGCTTTCCCACTGGGCCCGTTGCTGGGCCAGTTCGAACGTCAGTTGCGAGCCTTCGTTGATGATCGTGGTGCGCCGACGCTTGAAGCTCAGGTCGGTGGCGCTGGATTCAACCTCGCTGACCGCTGCCCCGCTCTTCTTGTCGTTGCCCTTTTGCTGGCCGATCACCCGGTATTCGGAGAACACCTGGCTGTGATCCATCGGCGCATTGGCCGAGAGAATGTTCTTGCCCAGCTCCAGCGCATCGCTCGCGCGGCCGCCGCTGCCCGGTTTGGCCAGCACCAGCCGACCTTCGGCGTCATCGGTGGAAAACACCCGGTACAGCGAGAGCAGACGGTCGATCGACTGAAACACGGTTTCACCCGGGACGATGGTGTGTTTGCTCAGGCGCGCGGTCTCGGGAATTTCGTTGACCACAAACTGCGAGTATTCCCCGGCCAGGGCCTGGACGATGTTCAACAGCGGCTGTTCCTGCCATTGGCCGGGGATGTTTCGCGCCGCACAATCGACCAGATCCTGGGTCTTGGAACTGCCTTCGATGCTCAGGCTGATCTGCCGCCCGTCATAGCTGATCGGGGCCTTGAACACATAACCGGTGAGCACCAGATCCTGGCCGATCCGCACTTCGCACGGGTCGCCGGCCTTGATCCGCTGATCCACGGTCTGCCCCGGCCATTGCCAGGTGATGTCGAGTTTGAAGGTGCGGAACTGACGCTCCAGGTCCGCGGTGATCTGCACGCTTTTCCAGCCGCCGTATTCCATGTTGTTGACGGTCAGCGTGACGCGGTTGTCCATCTCGCTCATGGCTTACTCCCTGGAAACTTTGACTTCGTTGGGTGAGTACCCCGGATGAGACAGACCGTTGCGCTGAATGACCTCGGTCACACGGGTGGCGTCGCCAAACTGTTTGTAGGCCACGACCACTGCCGGAAAGGTTTCCTGAAAGGTTTTGCTGACCAGTCGCACACCCGACGAAGCCACGGCCTTGAGGTGCGCGATCAGCGCTTCCTTCACATCGGCGATGGCCTGGTAGTGCGCGGGGTCGGCCTTGTCCTGGGCCTTTTGCAACGCTTCGTTCAACTCTTTTTGCAGCGTTTGCAGATCGTCGGTGACCGGCACTTCCTGACGCGTGACCGGCTGCTTCGATTGCTGGTCCAGCGAAGGTGTCGAGGTCAGTTTCACCGGCGTCGACGCCACCGGCATCGAGGCCACCCACTGCGCCACTTTGACGATCAGGGTGTCCTGCACCAGGTTGGCCATCGCTTGCGCCGCGGCGTTGGTGTCCTTGCCGGTGGTGATTTTCGGCGCGTCGGCCTTGCGGATGGCTTCTATCTGTTGGGACACGTCGGCAATCACGCCACGGTAGCCCTCCTTCGCGAATGCTTTCAGCTCCTTGATATCGCCGAGCAACCCCTTGAACTCCGCCGCCACTTCTTTGGGCAATTCCTTCACCGCCCTGACCAGCTCGGTGATCTGCTTGTACTGCGCGATCAGCGGCTTCAACTGCTCCTTGATCACGTCGTACACGCCGGTGAGGCTGTTGCGCAGATTGGCGATGCCGATCCGCGCCGCCTTGATCAGGGTCATCGCCTGTTCGAAGCGCGCCACCGCCGAGCCGAGTAAACCTTCGGCCTTGATCAGCAGGACTTTTTGCGTGCTGACCGTCGCCGTCGGAAACGGCAGCGGTCGGTCCGGGTAGAACTTCAGACTGAACGTCACCATCCCGCCGTCCTGGCGGGTATGGGTCATGTCGCACTCGCCGACCTTGACCTGCAAGCGCCCCAGCCACGGATGCACCAGTTCGCCGCTGCCCTGTTCCAGGGCCTGGAGCAGCTTGTCGCGCTGCTCCAGGCAATCGGCACCGATGATGAACGCCGTCAGGTCGTGGGTCTTGGCCTGCTGGCCGAGGTCCTCGAAAAACGGCAGGTCGCGTTGCGGGTATTCGTGCAACTGCCCCTTGCGACCGACCGGGGTTTTCGCCTGGTCGATCCAGAAGCCGACACCGCGAAAGGATGCCGGCAACAAACGGTCACGCCAGTTCATTGGAACCTCCCATGGACAGCGAGCGATAGCCGATGCGCGAATTGAGCGCCAGCCCCGGTTGATTGGTTTGCGGTTGATCGGTGCGCAGCCCCGCCGGTGCGTTTTCGAAGCGCACCGTCAGGCCGCCTTCGAGTTGCGTACGGTTGTTGGCGGCGCTTTGCTGGATCAGTGCGCTGGAAGATTGCGGCAACGAGCCGCCCTGCAACGCACTGCCGCCCTCGGGTTTCGAGCTGGCACCGAAAAATGCCGGCGCCAGTTCACCCTTGCCTTCGGCATTGGTCTGGCGTTGCGCTTCGGTCAGGGTTTCGACCTTGCCGGTGACCTTGGCGATCAGCCCGGCGAAGCCACCGTCGAACAGTTCCTTGATCGGTGCGATGACGGTTTGCAGCTTTTGCCACAGCTCGCCGAACCACCCGACAATCGGCCCCCAGCTCTCAATGATCTGATCCAGGGGTTTCCATTCAAACAGGCCGTGCAAAAAATCCACGACCGGCGCGGACAGCGCCAGCACAACACCCCACAGCGCCGAGAAAACCTCACCGATGGGCTGCCAGTACTGCGCAATCTGCTCCAGCGGCGACCACTCGAACAGACCGGTGAAAAAGCCTTTGACCTGTTGCACTGACGTTTGCAGTGCCGTCCAGATCGGTTCGAAGAATCCGACGACACCACCCCAGGCGCTGGTGATCATTTCCATCGGGAAAAAATCGAACAGTGCCCGCAGCGTATCCCGGGTGATTTGCACGGCCGATTGCAGCGTCGTCCACACCGGCTGAAAGTACGCAACAACACCGCCCCAAGCGCTGGTGATCATCTGCATTGGCGAGAAGTCAAACAGGTTTCTGAGGAGCGCCATCACCGGCACACTCAAGGCCTTGAGCAGTTCCCAGATCGCCGAAAACAGTCCCGTCAGCGGTCCCCAGTTTTCCAGGATCATGCCGGCGGGCGACCACGAGAAAACCGACTTGAAGAAGTCGATCACCGGCGCGGTCACGACCTTGACCTTGTCCCAGATTCCCGAGAAGAACCCCGTGACCGGTTCCCACAGCGCCGCCAGTGCCTGCAGCGGCCGCCAGTCGAGCACTGAGCGCAACGTCGCCATTGCACTGGCTCCGGCATTTTTCACGCTCTCCCACAATCCGGTGAAGAACGCGGAAATCGGCGTCCAGTTGGCCACGATCAGACCGGCCGCCACGGCAATGCCCATGGCGATCAGCATGATCGGGTTGGTCTTGAGCATCATGCTCATGACGTCCATCACCTGGGTCATGCCGGTGACGGCGGTTTGCATGGCGGAAAACGCAATCGCCCCCGCCGCCAGCCCTTCGACCAGTTTCGGGTTGTCGGCCAGCAGGCTGCCGACCTGGGTCAGCATCGGCTCCAGCCCGACGACCAATGCGCCCACCGCCGGCACCAGTGCGGCGTCCACCGCAGCGGATACCTTCTCCATGGATGCGCTGAACACGTTCAGGTTCTGCGCGGCGGCTTTGGGCGTATCCGGCAGGTCGACGGTTTTCGCCGTCTCGCTGACCTCGGCATGCTTGCCCTGAAAGGCTGCGGCGGATTTGATGCCGTCCACGAACGGCGTAATCACGCTGCCGCCCTTGAACAGACCGCTGATGTCCAGTTTGCCGAGGCCGGTCTGTTCGAGGTTTTTCTTGAAGTCATCGACCTTCACTCGCAGGGCGCCGAGTTTGGGTGACAGTTCGTCGATGCCCGTAAGCAGCACCGACGCTTTAGCTTTGGTTTCTTCTGCCATCACTGCACCTGCTGCATCGCATTGATCCGTTGCGCGTGCTCCAGCGATTCGCGAAGCACATCCAGTGGCCTGGCCATCATCTGTTCGGGGTCAACCTTCCAGAACCAGGCCAGGTCATAGGCGACCGAAATCAGGTCGGTGATGGCTCCGACGCCGCACTCATGAAAAAACTCGCAACGGCCCAGCTCAGCGCGTTGAGGTCAGCCAGGTCCAGCTGGTTGACCGACGACGGCGGAATGCCGGCGCATACGGCGATGTATTTGGCCGCCACGTCCATGTCGAGGCTGACCTCTTCGCTCTTGTCGATCTTGTACGGCAGCGCCTTGATCGCTCGCACCTCCTGCACCGTCGGACGGCGCAGGACGAGTTCGGTCAGGGGCTCGCCGTGAGCTTCGATCGCAACCTGAAGCTTCACGGCGCCGCTCATTGCCAGGTCCCCTTGATGCCTTCGAATTTCAGTTCGATGGTGGCGTCATCGCCTTTGGAGACTGGCTCTTCGACCAGGTAGGCACCGGCCAGTACGTAGACTTTGCCGTTGCTGAATTCGCAGGTGACGGTGATGTCGGTGCCTTCGATCAGCTTCTTCAACGGGAAGTCGGCGGTGTGCAGCGCGGTCACCTTGAACGATGGCGCGATGTCGGTTTCCTTGTAGAAACCCGGCACGACGGTTTCGCGTTTGACGGCCATCAGCGGGGCTTCGCAGCCGCCATTGATAGTCAGTTGTGCACCGTCGACCTTGACGTAGCAGGTGCCTGCAATCAGTTGACCCATGGTGTTACTCCCTTCAAATAAAAAGCCCACGCAAGGTGGGCTGAAATCACAGTGTCAGACGGGCCGATCAGGCGACGTCGTCGTACTGCAGGCGGAACTGGTTGAGCAGTGCGAACACGCGCAGACCGTTGACGTAATCCGGCGGGAACAGCACGTTCACGCGGCTCGGGTCCTGCACGTCGCGCTCGACGATCAGGTGCTCGGCGAACAGCTCGGCGTTTTCCACGTGGCCTTCGAGTTCGAGCTTGGCGTACTGGGCGATCAGCTCGCCGCGAATGGTCGCCGGGGTGACGATCGGCTGGCCGGCGCCGAAACGGGTGCCGTCGGAAGCCAGTTTGTGGCGACCGTACTTGCTGGTGATCACGCTTTGCAGACGACGCACGATGAACGCCGACTGGTGCATGGTTTCGCTGTCCAGGTACGAGTTGTCAGCCTGGCCGTAGGCGTTTTTCTGGTAGGTGGTAATCGAGCGCTGGATGCGCACGTAGCCGCCTTCGTAGTACGCGGTGGCGATGCCGTAGTTGAGCAGCGACTGACGCTCGGTCAGGGTGAAGCGCTCGCTCGCCGGCGCCGGATCGACACCCGGCAGGCTGCCGCTCTGGGTCGGACGGCTGGCGTCAGCCGAGATGAACACCGCCGTGCGCGCGGCCAGTGCTGCAGCTTGTACCCACACCGGTTGCGGAACGCCCGGTTCCAGCGCCTGAATGGTCATGTGCTGGTCGTTGCGAGCCTGACCGGCTGCCACCAGCGTGCCGACGGTGCCGCGCTTGGCGCTGTAAACGTGACCGAACAGTTGCTTGGCCCACGACCAGCGACCGGTGCTGTCGTCCATGACCGCTTGCCAGGTGTTGAGGGTGGCCAGGTCGGACCATGGCAGTGTGATGAACTCGAACGGCTCATCACCCAGTGCAGCAACCGCTTCAACCTGGTCAGGCACACCGACGCCGCCGGTCATGGCGGTGATTGCGGTGGTCAGGCCGGCCGGGGTTTCTTCACCGTTGCTCTTGCCCAGGCGATTGAATTGCAGGCTGATGTCGTTGCCGCTCTCGCCGGTCCATTTGGCGTTCAGAGTGACGACGCCTTCGGCCGCTGCTGCGCTCACCGGCAGATCGGCGGTGGCGTTGATTTTCTGTGCCAGGGCAGTCGCCGCTTGTGCCGCAGTGGCACCGTTGACCACAGTGGCCTGAACGCGGACGCCGCCGACATACAGGTTGAGCACGCCAGCCTGGGTCGCGGTGCCGGTCAGGGTCAGCACGCCTTTGGCGATGGCGCCGGTGGCGTTGTGCAGCGGCAGGCACCAGATCTCACCGATCGGGTCGGCCTTGCGGAAGGTCTCGTACATCGAGGCGAGCATCGAGCCCTGGCCGCCAATGCTCTTGGCCAGCGCCACGCTGGAGACCAGCACCAGTTTGCCGACTTCGCTCGGAGCGATGTTGTCGTTGACCTGCGCCACGATCAGGCGACGCATGGACGAGGACGCGCTATTGGCGGCCGAGTTGTCCATTTCGGCATAGAACAGCGGTACACGAATGTCCGCAGGGATGTTACTGAATCCGATCGCCATTATTTGGCTCCCTTTTGTTTGGCTGTTGCGGTTTTGAGGGTGATATCGCCGTCGGCCAGACGCCGGCGCCACCAGGCGCTGTCCAGCACTTCACGGCCTTCCAGTGGCAGCAGGTCGCCGGCTTCCGGGTCCGGCACGGCACGGCCAGGGGCCGGCACTACGATGATGCGGTTGCTCATGGGGTTACGTCTCCAGAGAAAGTCATTTCCACGCGCCCGTCAGGGCCCGGGCGTTTCAGGTTGGGGTCGGCCGGGTCGATCGCATCGACCCGCACGGTGGCCCCGGTAAAGGACGACAAACCGTCCAGTTCGCGTTCGTGCCAACTTTCCGCAGGCTGACTTGGCAGATTGCGGCCCAGCTGGAACTCGGCAAAAAAGCGCAGCCGGTAGAACGCGCGGCTGCTGTTGATCGAGACCGTTTCGCCGCCGTCATAAACGATGGCGCTGTAGTTGGAATCGGGTTTGAAACCCACCAGTGCACGCCACAGTTCGGCGCGCAGGTCGTGCAACAGATCCAGCGCTTTTGTGGCGTCCGTGGCATCGAGTGCCAGGATGATTTCGAAGCGGTCGCGGATCGGTTGGCTGGGGGAGTTCTGTGAAGAGCTGGCGCTGGCTACGTCCGACAGCGGCAAAACATGGGCCGAGGGCATCGGCAGATTCGGGTCGCCTTGCAGCAGCGCCAGGTCGACACCTGTCGCGATATGGCCGGCAAGGCTTGGGCATTGCGCACGCAGCTGCGTGAGGATCGGAGAGATCTTCATGGGGAGCGTTCCAGGATGTGGGAGTGGCCACAGTGATGCGTGTGGCGGTGAGATCGGAGGATCAGTCCTTGGCTTTTGCCTCGGGATCCCGGCCGGTCGCTTCGATCAGGCAGCGATAGCTTTCCTCGCGCTTGCCGCTGGCCGTGACCTTTTCAATCGACCAGCGACCGCGCATGAAGTCCGGCCAGGTATCGTCGAGTACCAGCAGACCTTCGGCTGCCAGCAGTGGATCGCCCGGGCAGGTGACCTTCAGCTTGTATTTCTCGCGCAGCATCTTGCGCACTTCGGCTTCGCCGATGGTTTTGGCTTCTTCTTCGCTGGCCAGTTTCTGGCGGATGACCTTGTAGGGTTCGGAACCGGTGATCACCTCCCGCAGCTTGCCGAGAGCACCGTCCCAGAATGAGGTTTTGCAACCCTGATTCTGGGTGCGGGCGGTTTCTTCCAGCGTGGCGCTGATGAAGGCGTGATCGCCCGGCCGATTGTTTTGGGTCACCGACAGTCTGACGTCCGGTATCACCTGGCCCGACAGGTTTTTGAGCTGCGCCGGTTTCGCCAGTACATAGAGGTCGTTGAACGGTTTGGCCACCGCGTCGTACTTTTTCGCCAGGCGTGTGATGAAGCCCATGTCGGTTTCGTTCGACTGGTCGACATGAGCGATCCTGATCAGCGCCAGTTCGGGATCCACGCGCGGCGAGAATCCGTGTCTCGAGACCAGCTCGCGAAACAGTCCGCCAAGGGTTATAGGGCCATGACTGGCCGTGCGCCGTTCCTTGAATCCGGTGTCGTCCTTGCCGCTGAAAGGCGCGGCGGTCGCGACAAGCGTCAGGCGCAGCGGGAACAGCGTGGGTGTCAGTCGAATGACCTTGAACTGGCCTTTTTCGACCAGCCCGGTCTCCAGATACCCCACCCGCAACCCGATGGTTCCGCCCAGGGTCGGCAAGCCTTCCAGGCCTTCCAGGTCGATCACCAGCGTCAGTTGATCGGACTCCATCCCGGCGGCATCGATGTGTTCCCAACTGATCAGGCGCTGGTTGAGCAGGTCCTTGTGGGCGCCGTAGATTTCGATCGCCGGCGTAAATCCCTGTGCCATGCAGCCTCCTTAATCCCAGGCCAGAACCGGTTTGATTGCAGCCGGTTTCGAGTCGAGCTCCGGCAGCGTCACCCAGACACCTGCCGGCAGGATCGGGCCGTGCTCGGCCAGGGTCGGGTTGAGTTTCCACAGGGCTTCCTCTGCGCTGTCATCGCTGCGACCGGTTTCGCGGTACAGCAACAGATTCACCGAGTCACCGGCCACGCTTCGTACCTTACGCATTGTTGAACTCCGACAATCCGATGACCCACTTGATCACCATCGCGGTGCCGTCATCGATGACCTCGCTCTGGTTTTCGTCGATGCTGTTGATCCGCCACAAACCCCAGTTGCGACCGATGCCGTCAATCAACGGCAACGGTACACGCAGTGCTTGCAGCGCACGCAATTCATCGAGCCGTTCCATCCCCACGGCGTACATCGAGGTGCCGGAGATGGTCAGGGTTTCAGGCTTCTGCCCTGTCTGATGGGATCTGGGTTTGCTGTTGAGGATCTGCAACTCGGTCCAGCCACCCTCGGATTTTCGCGACAGCGTGCTGTACGCAAAATCCCGGGACAGTCCGAAGATGAAACTGCCCAGTGCCATTTGTTGTTTCATTGGGCGACTCCATCGGTCAGGGCTGCGTCGCGGCGGGTGGCGAGCGGGTTGTTGGTCAACAGCGGCAGGAACTCGCCGTGGAATTGTCCGCTCAGTTGTTGCCCGATGATCGAGCGAATCTGCTCGGCAGTGTCCGGTGCCGGACAGGTGACCTGGATCAGTGGGGAGAAGGTGACTTGCTGGTTTTGACTTTGAGTGGGAGCGTTGACCAGGTTTTTCGCGACATCTCCCGGTGCAGCGAGTTTGTCGGTGGGCGGGTCCGCGAGTTTTTCTGATAGCCATGAGCCCGCCATTCCGCCCAAGGCACTCCCGATGCCTATGCCGACACCTGGAAAAACAAACCCGCCGATCACAGCGCCAATGGCTGCCCCTGCCAGCTCGGCTTTTGCGCTTCCCACCGCTTTTTCATCACCTTCACGCAGGCCTTTCAGGCCTGTGTAAGCGGCGTGCGCCACCACTAACGGGGCAGCGACCTTACCCACCAAAGGTGTCATCCGGGACAGCATCGGCATGATCTTGGCTCCGAAACTCCGCACCGCAGGCATGACCTTGGCACCGGCGCTCCGCACCGCAGGCAAGACCCTGGCAGCCGCACGCTTGATCGAAGGCATGACCTTCATCGCTGCACCACGCAGGCGATTGCCCAGGCTTTGACGAACAGCGGGCGTGCGGGGCTTGGCACTTTTCGCAGTGGTTTTAGCCTGCTTGCCCTGACCCGACTTGCGAGCCGAACGTTTCTTTTTGCGACCGCCACCGTTGTCATCGTCACCGGTGATCATATCGCCGACTTCGGACGGAAGACGTGCTGCGGCCAGGCGCAGAAGCCTCGTGGAGACCGCATCAAGCACTGCAGACACGCCGGTTTTCAGTGCCCCCGCCACGAACGGCGTGGCAGCCACCCCAAGCAATGTCAGTGCAGCGGTGACGAACGGGAAGGTTTCGGCCGCTGCGCTCAGTCCATTGACCACCGCAGTAAGCCCGATGGCAATGCCGTCTGTCACCGGGGCCAATGCATTGCCGACTGCCGTGGACAGCCGGTTTAGACTCGCATCCAGCGCATTCCAGCGTCCCTGCGATGTATTGCCATAAGCCTCAGCGGTTGCTCCCGCCGAGCCTGCATACAGGGACTTGTCAGCAACCAGCTTGAACGCCGTTTGAACATCCTCAGGCTTCTTCAACAACTCGAGGATTGCATCATTGTTGCCAAACAGCGTTTTAGTCAGCGAAGCCTGTTTCTCCTCAGGCTGTTGCTTGAGTTGTTCCAGAACCAGCTTGATCGTTTCGGGTGCATCGCCACTCATCCCGTGCGCGAGCGACTCCGGGTTCAGACCTATGTCGGCCCAGGCCGAGCGCTGCGCCGATGACGCGGATTCTCCCTTGCCCAGAACCGTCGTGAAACTCTTCAGCGCCGCTCCGGCATCGGTCTTGTTAGCGCCGCTGTTGAGGAACGCCGCCGCAAGTGCAGCCACTTGTTCGGGTGTCATCCCGGCAGCCTTGGCGTCCTGACCGGCGCTTTGAACGACGGAGCCGATGTCCGCGGCTTTGACGTTCAGGCCACTGTTGCCAAGGTAGTTGGTTGCGTCTGCCAGATCCTGGCTCTGCACCTGATCAAGCTTCAAAGCGGTGCGCCAGCCCGACAACATTTCGCCAGCCGCCTTGACATCCATCTTGAAGGCCGAGGCATTGATGGCGGCATCACGGGAGAAATCCTGTAACGCCTCGGTTTTCTGCTCGCCCTTCAGACCATCACTGATGCCGGACCGCAGCCCTGCGAGTTGCACTTGCAACAGATCCGCGCCGGTAGCCCCGCTGGGGGCAACCCGTTTATCACTAGCGATTTCCAGGTTCTTTTCCGAAAGACCCTGAAGCGATTTCGTGCTCAGGTGCAGCACCTGATTCAATTCAACCAGCGCCGTCTCGTTGGCCATCGCCGATTGCAGTCTTTTCGGTGGCGGGCGCTGCTCGATTTCCGCCTTGAGTTTTGACTTCGGCTCACTATTGGCGGCTGGCGGCGCCGTGACGACCTTGAACAACGACTGCTGGCTGACCAGCAGTTCCCGCAGCTTGATCTGCTCCTGCGTGAGCAAGCGAATATCCACGCTGACCAGCGCCATAGTCAGATTCAAGTCCTGCAGCGGTTTGCCAAAGCCATCGGCCACCGCCAACCCGGCTGCTGCGTTGCCACTCTCATTGGCGTATGTGAGCGCAAATTTGCTCTCTGCCATGCCGCTCTACTCCTGTTTCACGCCAAGGCGAGTGATCGCTATGTCGTAGCGGCGCAACGCCTTTTCGGCGTCCCACTCCAGAATTTCCGCCTCACTTACCGGGTAAATGAGCGGCACGATATCGAGGACTACTTCGATGTCGCGTTCTGAAAGAAGGCCGCCGGCTGGTTTAAAAAATCGTCGATGCGCACCTGCAATTGCGTCCAGTCCGGCACGCTCAACAGGGCCAGATCGGGGATCATCAGGCCGGTGCAATGGGCGGTGATGAACTCGGCGCGTTCCTTGGCCGTTTTCAGTTTCTTCATCACTTTGGTGGCCCGCAGCGCCGGCATTTCCAGACTCAGCGAAGTCACGGTGCGGCCGGTGACGGCGAGCGGCAACAGCAGTTGCACCTGATCGGGATCGTCGGACTGTTCCGCGTCTTCGACCTGGTCGAGAAAGAACGACGCCGGACGGGTCGAGAATTCGTGCACGTACTGCGCGATGGTCACGTAGTCCGGGCGCTTGAGCTGGTCGAGTTCCTTGACCGACAAGCCGGTGGCCAGCAGCGCCAGTTCAAAGAACTGGTCGTCTTCATCGTCGCCTGCGCGTTCCAGCGCTTCTTTCTGGGCGGCGTAGAACAGCGGCTTGAGCTGGATCGATTCGATCTGCGAGCCGTCGTCACCGGTGATCGGCGACAACAGGTCATGCTTGGGTGGCATCCACGACATGTATGAATTCCTTGGTAATTCTTGAGGGGGTGTTGCAGTCCCTTGTGGGAGCGGGGTTTGCCCACTCCCGCAGGGTTTTGTGATTGCCTTTGGCCGAGGCTTACGGCATCAGCACCGCACGACGGGCATCACCGAGGATGTCGACGCCGTTGAGCACGAACTTCTGGGTGCGCACGTCGATGTCGATCACCGGCACACCGTTTTCCAGGCGGTTGTAGGTGCGGCAGGAGAACTCAAGAGTCGTCAGGGCTTTGCCACCCATTTTGATTGCTTCTTCACTCATGGTTTTGAGCTTGCCGCCAATGGTGTGATAGGTGAACCAGGTGTTGCCGTCCTGATCCTGACCGGCTTCACGCACGTTCAGCAGAATGTCGTCGCCCAGTTTCACACCCATCGCCAGCAGCACTTCAGCGCCGGTGCCTTGCAACTTGAGCGTGGCATTCAACGGCTTGGCGCTCTTGGCCATTTCCTCAACGATGAAGCGCCCGCCCGTCATGCTTTCCATGTCGAAGTCGATCTTCGGCGGAGTGAATTCCTCAACGGTTGCCGACAACGGCAGGCCTTGCAGGGTGGCCGCGATGGCCTGTCTTACGCGGTTGGTAAACATTAGAGAACGTCCTCCAGGAACTGCTCGATGATTTCATCGCGGGCGTTGAGTTGATAAACCATGTGTTCGTTCGGCGCGTAGCGGCCGTAGTCGATGACCACGTACCAGGTGCCGTTCTTGTACTTCTCGACGCTGTTGAGTTCCGGGTGCAGGTACACGCTGCCGCCGGGAATGGTTTCGTCGGCGACCAGGGTTTGCAGCCAGTCGTTGATGCGTTTGACTTCCTGATCCATGAACGACTTGGTCAGGTTCTTGGCCATGGCTTTCTGGCCGGCCTTCACCAGCTTGCGGCTGATGGCGTCTTCCAGACCGACGTAGCTGATGAACTTGCCGGTGATCGAGCGGTTGCCCAGCAGCGAGAAGCCGCCAAGGATGGTGCGGGCGTAGTAGCTGACGCCGTAGCGGTTGAGCAGATCGCCTTCGGTGGAGGTGTCGAGGATGTTGTATTCAACGACCCGCGACACGTCCTCGGCGTAGGTCACCTGGTTGCCCGGGCTTTCCCATTGCTTGACCTTGGCCAGCGCGGCAATCGCCAGACTGGATGGCGCGAGGAACACGTTTTTCTTCGCGGCTTTCGAGTACACGGCCGGCATGTTGTGCACCACCAGGCAACGATCGAAACCGAGGTCAGCGCCGCCCAGTTCCTGGCTGTACAGCACCTGATCGGCGACCGAGACGTCCTTGCCGTCCAGCACCACACGGGCCTTGACGCGCTTGCCGAACGAGGCGAACTCGCTGGCCACAGCTTTGGTGCCGGTAAAGCCCGGCGCGCCGATGATGGTCAGGTCTTCCGGAACGCTGCCCAGTGCTGCCAGACCGAGTTTGCGGCCGGTGGCTGGCTCAACACCGCCGATTACCGCGTTGACGGTGTCAGCCGGGGTCGCGCCCGCTTCGACGATCACCACGTACACCGGCACCTTGACCACTTTGAGGATCTGGTAAACGGCGTGGTACAGCGTGCCCTCTTCCGAGCCGGTCGGATCGAGCAGCGCATGGGTGGTGAAGCTGTTGATGCGAAACGGTGCGTTGCGCGGAATCAGCGGATCGGCTTTCGGCGCGGTGCCGACCAGACCGATGACGTTGTCGCCCAGGCCACCCATGGCCTCGGGGGATTCGGTGGCATTGACGGTAATGCCGTTGTGCTCGAAGTTCAGAACCTCAGCCATAGTCAGTCAGCCTTCTTGGCAGCGGCCTTCACGGCCTTGGTGGTAGTTGTTTTCAGCTCCAGTCGACCGGCGCTGTGCAGGGCACTGGCCTCGACATCGAGCAGATCGAGTTCCTGGCCGACGCTCGACCAGTGCCCACCGCCGGTGGGGAATGGAACGAGCACGGTGTAGGTTTGGCGGGTTGCCATTTTTCGTTTCTCCATAAACGGGAAAGCCCCTCGTAGGGAGGGGCTTGGCGGGTGTTGAGTGTTTTTGAGCGGGCAAGAAAAAGCCCTGGGACGGGGCACTTATCGAATTTGAATATTGATCCAGGCAGGCGTTGCTGGACGTTGCTCCGGCGATGGAAAAGCCGGTGACTGAGGCCAGTCACGCAGATCCCGGATATAGGCCAGCAGCTCGCTGAATTGCGCGGTGGTAAGGGTTGGTGCCTGATTCATATCGAGCTGATCTCGATGACGATCGCGCAACCATTGCACCTGCTGAATCTGCGAATCACGCCAAGCACGTTCCACCGTGGCTATTTCTTCCGGTGTCCAGGCAGGCGGGTCAAGCAAGACAGGCATTCCGTCTTCATCATGGCCACGAACCTTTTCCAGCGGTGGGTTGGCAAAGACCTCCAGATAACGAGCTTCCGATATCGGCACCACGTCATCAGGCATCACGCTATGTAAGCTGTCCAGATAGGTGCCGCCCGTTGTTTTGCTGTAGTAACGCATGTCAGGAACCTATTGCGAAATAACGGAAATTTGTCGTGGCCAGAGTGCTGTAGGCAGTAAACGCGGACAATGAAGTCGCCGTTGCACCGACAGAATGGGCGCCACTGCCCCCGTCTGAAACCACCATCTGGTAAACCTGAGAGCGAAAGGCAATCGGGTAGTTGAAGTTTCCGGTGGTGCCCGACATCAGCGCCTGGCCCCATTGAAACATCACCCCGCCAAGCCATGACGGAAACACTACATATCCATTAGGGGCGAGACTGATCTCAAAACCCAATCGCAACTTCTTCGGAGTCACCATGACGCCGTCGTCTGAACCGGTATTCAACTGATTCGACGTCGCGATTTTTGCTGTGCCTTGATTGCTTTCGGTCGCTTGCTGCGCCAGCACCGCCAAGGAGGCGACATCAATGCTTCCCTGATTGACCGGCGCGTTCCAGGCTTTGATGCACCACATGACGCTGATGTTTCGTGGGCGAGTGCCAACAAGGTTGCCACGCTCAAACATCAACGGTGTGTCTAAAAAGGACTTCCCAGGGTTGTCAGCCGTGCTGACGGTAATGCCGGTTCCCGGATACATGGCCTTGTTGACCACGTCGCCACCAACGTATGAATGAGCATTTTCGCTAAGGGTCGGACCCAGCGTGAATGCAACTGTGGTGTCTTGCAGCGCCTTGAGATCAGGAGTTGTCGCGTCAGTCGCCAAAAGCGTTGCCTTCTGGAAACTTCCCAGCTCCCGTCCAGCGTCCACACCTCGTCCATGATCCCACCCTCGCAGGAACTCACCGCGAGACTCTGGCAGGCGGAAATTGCCCGCGCCTTCGTCCCCTTTGTTGAACTTTGTTCCGAGATACGCCGCCAGATCCGGATAGGTCGCAATGCTCTGCACACTGCCATCCAGCTCAAGATAACCGGCAGGAACGACACCCGTTGGAAAGGACAGAACAGCTCCCACCGGAACAGAAGATTTAAGTTGCGAGACTTCCTTGGCCAGTGCGGCGACGTCGATGTTTCCCTGATTGATCGGCGCGTTCCAGGCCTTGATGCACCACATGACGGCGAGGTTGCGTGGTCGCGCCTCGCTGCCTCCCGACGTGTTCATGTAGCTGGCGAAGTTGGAACTGCCTGTCTGCGTTCCATTGTCGGCAACGATACCCGCGGCGTTGGCGCCACCGTTATTGCCGAAAACGGGAATCCGGGTGTAGGTGTGGGCGTGAGCCTTGTTGTCATCCGCCTGCCAGCTACCGAGCCCGCGACCTATATCGATCCCGCGACCATGATCCCAGCCACGCAGGAATTCTCCGCGAGACTCCGGCAAACGGAAATTACCGGTGCCCTCATCGCCCTTGTTGAATTTTGTGCTCAGGTACGCCGCCAGATCCGGATAGGTCGCAATGCTCTGCACGCTGCCATCCAGCTCAAGAAAGCCGGGCGGTACGATCCCCGTTGGAAACGCCATGACAGCACCCACCGGAACGGCAGAGCCCAGCCGGGAGACTTCCTTGACCAGTGCCGCTACGTCGATGTTTCCCTGATTGACCGGAGCGTTCCAGGCTTTGATACACCACATCACTGCGAGGTTGCGGGGACGTGCTTCTGCTCCACCCGAAGCCTTGGTTACAACATCATCCATATTGTTGTATTGCTGAAGAAAGTTACGCCTGGTCTCGCCGGGCGCGAATGTATCGACAATAACGTCATAGACCGTCCCGTGTGTATGCGCCTTGTTGTCGTCCGCCTGCCAGCTACCAATCGCCCGACCGGCATCCACCCCCCGCCCATGATCCCAACCGCGCAAAAACTCCCCACGCGCCTCCGGCAACCGGAAATTCCCGACACCCTCATCCCCCTTGTTGAACTTGCCGCCCAGATAGGCGCTCAAGTCCGGGTAAGTCGCGCTGCTCTTGACGCTGTTGTCCAGCTCGAGAAAACCCGGCGGCGGCGTATCGACAGGGAACGCGACAATCGAGCCCACCGGCAGCGCCGAGGCCTTGGCAATCAGCGCCTCGACTTCAGCCTTGGTGTACGAATCCTTGATGCCGAAACCGGCCAGCGTGTCCGGATTCGAGCCGGCCGTCGCGCGGCCGTATTCGTCGACGCTCAGACTCTTGTAAGTCCCGGCGGCAATCCCGGTGCGCCCTGCCAGCATCTTGAATGTCAGCGCTGTTGTGCCAAGGGTAATCGGCGCATTGGTGGTCAGGTGCCACAGCGAATCGCCGTTGAGCGTCCCCTCCTCCACCATCACCGTCAGGCCCGGGGTGACCTTGGCGCTGACGTTGGCATCGTTGGCCCGAACCCAGTCGCCGTTGGCGACGATCCACAGGCCGTTGTCTTTCGCCAAGGTCTGGTTCGGCAACAGCACACGGTCACCGGCAACCACCGCCACACCGTCGATCTGCTGCGCACCGTTCAACACCACGTTGGCGGTGGCGGCGACGCGCACCGATTGTTTGCCATCAAGCTTGCCGAGTTCTTCGGCGAGGTAGCTCATGACCCACGCCCGAGTGGCCTTGACCACCGTGTCATCGATCAGCAGCGTCACCAGCGCGGCATTGCTGGTCTCGAAAATCGAGCGGATGTAGAACTCTTTGCCCGAGCCCGACGTGGCCAGCACCGGTTTGAACGACTCCGGGTATTTGACGATCGCGTAGAGAATGCCGGTGTCGGTCCACAGACCGGCTTCACGCACGTACCAGCCACCGACGTCCGGCGGGATGGTGACTTCGGCGAGCAGCCAGCTCGGGTTTTTCTCGTCCTGGAACAGCGCGTTGAGCGGTCCGCGCCAGACTTCGCGTTTCAGCGCAGTAGCCGTCGCGGCCGGGTTGTAGACCGCGCCGCCGCCGTCGCCGACGGAAATCTGCGTCAACTTGATCGGTACGCCCGCGGCCTTGCACGCCGTTTCGTAGGCAATCCCTGCGTTGGTGAGCAGGGTGTAATAGTCAGCCATTCAGGCCCCCTGAGGATAAATAGTGGATGTTTCGACGGTGTACAGCGCAGCCGCCATGAAGGCCTCGCCAGATGTCTCGAGCCCTTCGAGGAACACCGGATAGACCGTGGTCAGCTCACCGCAGAAAGTCGCGGCGCCGATGACGTGATTGCCGAAGGCGCTGAGGCCGACCGACACCGACAGCACGTCCCGCTCGCTCTTGGCGTCAGCCAGGCGCCGGTCGAGACGGGCGTCGATTTCTTCGCTGTAGGGTTGTTCGCTGAAGGCCCGCACGGAAAAGCTGTAAGGCTCGCCGGGCGGGGTCTGTTCGTACCAGGCGCGGATTTCCGGCCTGAGCTGCAAACCCTTGGCGGCGTTCTCCAGCGCCTTGCGAGTGCCGGCCTGGCGCGCGGTGGGCCAGGCCAGTTCGACGGTCAGGCGCTTTTCCTCTTCCGGTGCGTCGGTGCTCCATTCGGCAACCCCACGATCCGCCGCGAGATACGGCAGGAAGGCGACGGGGGTTGAGGCCGGGTTCATCAGTTCGGGAAACGGCGGCGCAACGCGATCAAGCAATGCGCCGAAGCCGATGTCGAGGGCCCGTTCCAGCGCCGAGCTGTTGGCCGGCAGCAGGGTCGGACGCGGTGTCTGATCGGTCATAGCGTCTGCACCTCGACCTCGACCGCCGTGCAGTACGGCGCTTGAAATGCGCTGCAGACGATGGGCGTCAGCGGTTCAAGAATCTGCAATTGCACGGCGCCGGCGCTGTGCAGCGTGTAGTCGATCCAGCTCGGGTCGACCCGGCCTTCCAGGCGATGGCAACTGTCGGCGTAGGCCTGCAAGTGTTGCTGCGCGGCGACCTTGGTCAGGCCCGAATCCGGGCCGGAATTGATCTTCGCCACCACGCGGATTTTGTAGCGCTGAATCTCGGCGGCCTGCACCGTTACCTTGTCCGTCTCGGGACAAACGTCGGGCCGTGCAAAGTGTCGACGCACGCCTTCGAGAAGAGTCGGGGACGGCGTCCCGTCGCCCTCGCGGGCAAGCACGGTAACTTGCACTTCACCCGGCGCGGTGCGACGGCCGTTACCGTCCTTGACCTGCGCGGCGAGGCCGTCCGGGTCGAAGGTGTAGGTGACGTTCACCACACCGGCCTCGGTGGATTCGACTTTCACTGTCGGCCGCTCGCCGAGGGTGAACACCTCGCGGCGATACTGCATCCGCGAACCTGCTGCCGGCGCATGGGGCGCCAGGTAATAGCGCAGCCGGGCATCGTCGTCGCTCTCGTAAATCGCCGGCACCGGCGGGAATGCCGCCGGATCGCCCGGGTCGAGCAACTGGCGCTCCAGGCCCATGTCCGCGAGCCGCGCATCAAGGTTGCTGCCGGTGGCCCACCACGCCAGCATCTGCTTGATGCGGGCGTTGTATTTGCGTTCGTGGGTTTGCAGGCGAACGCAGAACGCCTCAAGCGCCAGGGTCAGCAGCTCGCTTTCGTTTTCCAGGCTGGTCTTGAGTTTTTCCGCGCTCTGCGGCGAGCGGGCGCCGACGTACTCGACCACGAAGGTCTTGAACTCGGCGAGCAGATCCTCGAAGGCATCGACCTTGATCAAGGAGGGTTCGGCCAACTGATTCTGGCCGGGGATCAACATGCTCATGTCACGACCTCGAAAGTCTGTTGGCGGTTTTTCCAGGTACCGGCAAACCGCAGCAGCAAACCGGCGCCCTGTCGGGTGGCGACGATCACGCCGGGCTGGAAATCGCCGATGCCGTTTTGCGGGTTGTAGAACGCCTGGGCCGCGTGGCTCTGGGCGAGCAACAGGATGTCGTCGCCCAGGTTCTGCCCCAGCAGCGTGGGGATCAGCGAACCGTACAAGGGCCGTTTTTGCCGGGTGCCCAGCGGCGTGGTCAGAGCCCGGGTCGCGCGCTGCACGAATTGCAGCCAGTCGTCGACCGTGGCCCCGCTGTCTCTATCGATTCCGATCATGGGAAGCTCTTGATTCAGGGGCTGATGACGCGGCCCTGGTGATCCACCAACGGGCCGCTGAAGTGCACGCCCGAGGCGTCGATGGTCAGCCCGACCGCGCCCAGTTGCAGGTTGATCGCTTGCGGGGTCATCGCCAGCCGTGCCGGCCCGATGCTCAGCTCAAGCGACTCGCGAGAACCGTTGAAGGCGGCCGGGCCGTTTTGCCAATGCAGCGTGTGCGTGGCGTCGTCGTAGCCGCTTTCGCTGCCGTCCTGATGGACGCGACGAGTCAACGTCGGCACCGTCGAGGTCGGTGGAAAACGGTCACTGTTGAGGCCGAACAACGCCACGCTCTGCGCGCCGCTTTCGCCGCTGCCGTAGTTGAACAGCAGACACTGCTCACCCACCGTCGGGATCCGCGACTCGCTCTGCGCACCGGCGCTGGGGTTGAAGAACTTGATGGCCGGTGTCAGCAATCCGCCATGGCTGACTCTGCAGGTGTTACTGGCGGCATCGACTTCCTGACAGATGCCGATGCGGCAATAACTTTCGGCACGCCGGTGCAGGTCTTCGATTTCCGCTTCCATCTCGGCCAGGCGTTCGATGATCGGGCCCAGCTGCATTCGCAGTAACGCGTCGAACATCGGTCAGGCCTCCAGCGTGGTGTATTGGTCGGGATCGTCGATGTCGCTGACTTCCCAGGTGCGGGCGAATTTCGGTGTACCGAGCGGGTCGTCCAGCAGGGTCGGGCCCAAGTAGAGGGTCTGGTTGAAAGACAATGTCCAGGCTTTGTTCGGCTGGTCGGCGCGGATGAGCAATGACGGCAATCCATCGATGTTCATCGGCAGATCGCATTGATCGCCGGACAGGCCCCAGCGGTTGTCGGTGACCAGATTCTTCAGGGCGGCGATCAGGTCACAGGCGGCAAACGCCGTGGCGGACAGCGCCGGAATGACTTGCAACGACAGCGTCAGCAAATGGGCGATGCGCCCATTGGCGGCGCGCTCTCCCGGTGCATTTCGCTCGATGTCGATCAGCACCCAGGCCTTGTCGCCGGGGGCCGTGAAGTCATCGTGACTGCCGACCTGCACGTTCAGCTCGGAGCTGTTGCGCAAGGCTGTCGCCATCGCCATGAACAGTTGCGAAGGCTGCTGGATCGGTGCGGGCATGCTTGACCTCCTTTTTCTGATGTCCACGCGAAGTCCCGCCGCACGGCGTGCAGCGAGACAGGAAAGTGAGGGGTTATTGCGGATCGCGCGGCGGAACTTCGCAGACGCCGATGCGCTTGGCGGCCCAGCGTTCGTAAAGACCGATGGCCACGTCGGCACCGGCCATTGCGGTGAGACAACCAAATGCCCCAGCGGCCCAGATCGACAGCCCGGCGGCATACAGCAGCATGATCGCCGAGACACCGCAGATCATGCAGGCGCCGGAGCGCAAGGCCAGGCGCCGCAACAGTGACCAGCCGCGAGCGCCCTCCTTGTCGGCACGCCACATTTCGCCGGACACCCCGCCCACGACGGCCAGGAGGATGACCAGCCAGATCGGCATGTCCGCCAACGCTTGTTGCTCGTTTGTCATGTCACGCCTCCTGGTGTGATGGATGAGTGGTGTGTGTGTGTTGGTTTCAATCGTTTTCTCTTGAGGCAGGCATTCCAAAAAGCCCGGCGCATTGGCCGGGCTTTTCAGTAATGCACGCTCAGTTTTGCACTGCCGCTCATGACGGAATCAGAAGGGGATCACTGGCCAGTTGATCGAGGCTGGGTAGCCCGGTTGACTGTTCACCTCGCCAAGAGCAACGAAGTACTGTTTGTAAGCGAGCAACTTCGCCTCTTCTTCAGACGTGGCAATACCCAGATCGTGCTTGTAATGCAGAGGGTGGAAATTCAGCCATTCGACGGCGTCATCCATTTCCTTGCGAAGACGGGCACGTGCGAGCGCGAGGTGGTCTTCGTCGGTCAGCTCAACAAAAACAAATATGACAGTGCCATTAGGTTGCCAGGACTGAAAAGCCTTCCAGCCGACTTGAACTGTCGTATTGCCTGTCGCATCAACCCATACGCCCGATACTCCCTCGATCGGCGCAGTCGGCAGGCCCTCCTCCGTATCCAGAATCTGGATAACCATCGCAAAGCCGGTGGGATAGGCACTGCCAACGTAGACATAACGATTCATTTTCATCTCCTTATAAAGTTCAGGCACTGCATTGTTCTGTGCAAACCTGACGATCCATGGCGCGATGGGTGCGCCAGGCGGGCATTCCAAAAAGCCCGGCAAATGGCCGGGCTTTTCAGTACTGATCTCTGGCGACCTACGGCAACTCTGGCCAAACGATGGTCACCGGAAAGTCCGGCTGCTTATTGACCTGAGTGAAGGCCACGCAGTACTCCTTGAACGCGCTCAGGTACAGTTGCTCCGCAGTAGTAGCAATGCCCAGATCAACTTTGTATTGCAGCCCGGCGGAGGCAACACGGGTGATTACGTTGTCGAACCGACGCGTTTTTTCATTGCGCAGTTGTTCACTCAACGCCGATTGGCCCCAAGGAAACTCGGGGGCGAAAGACCAGACACCGTCGGTGTTGATCGCGTTGTGGCCGTAGTCAACCTGGCCAGCTATAGCGGTAACGTCGACCCACACCTGATCACCGGGAAACTCTTCGGTGATCGGATTGACCGTTTCGAAAATGTTGTCGACCTTGCCATTCACTACGCGTGCATATTTTTTCAAACTCATTGCTGACATCCTTATTTGATCGCCTGTATCGCGGCTTGGGTTTATCTGTCTGCATCGGGCAGGCATTCCAAAAAGCCCGGCAACTCGCCGGGCTTTTCAGTAATGCGCTCCTTCGCCTTCCTTCAATCCTGTGTACGAGAAGGAAGCTGACTTTTCGGCGCTACTGGCGCGGTACGAGTCCATTCAAATTGTTTTTCCGACCGCGGTCCCTGCCCGCCGGATAACTGCTTCTGGTGCTTTACGCTGCACACCCGGGTCAGTTGCCAACCCTCTGAACCGTTGAGGCCGGTTCATCGCTGCCTGTTCTTGTGGAACTAAAGAGCTGTTGTTGCCAGCCGCTTTGTCGAGCGGCTTGGTGGCAAGAATATGCATGGATGCATATACAGTCAATGCGTAAATGCATTTATTCATGCACAAGAAATGCGCGAATGCATGAAAGCCCCGCGATTCAAGGGTTAGCCGGTTTTCTACAGGCGAAAAAAAACCCGCCGAGGCGGGTTTTGTCAGCGAGGAATCCGGTTACCGGGCGTACATGCCCCACCAGAAGACGTGACCGAGGATGACGATCTGCTCTTCCTGCATGTCCTGAAAGCTGTAGTCCTCATCCGGGTGTTCATCGCGGTTGAAGCTGCGCAGACGGATACCGGTAGGCAGGCGATAAAGCTGCTTCACCCGCAGTTGACCGTTGTGGTTGATCGCATAAAGGTCGCCATCGATGATGTCGCCGATCCCGCATTTTCCCGCATTGACCCCGACCGTGGCACCGTCGCGCAGCACCGGCAACATGCTGTTGCCCCGCACTGTCACGCATTTGGCCTGATCGAACTGCACACCGTTATGGCGCAGGCTGCGCTTGCCGAAGCGCAGGCTGGAGCGTTCGCTCTCTTCGATGACGAATCTTCCTGATCCAGCAGCCAATTCAACCTCGCGAAGAAAGGGCACCGACACCTCGTCGTCATCGACTGGCGTGTCGTCGTCCCACAGGCTTATGTCCTTGAGTTCGGAATGCAACTCGTCGCGTCCGCCGTTGCTGGCGGGCGCAACATCCGCGCGCCCGCGCAACTGATCGGTGCTCACGGCAAAGTACTCGGCGATCTTTGAGATGTGTTTATCCGAAGGATCGACGATCTTCCCGCTGAGAATCCGCGAGAGCGTGGATTGAGGCACGCCGGTGCGACGGTGAAGCTCCGTGGGGGAGATCCCGTGCTGGTCGAGCAGTGCTCTTAAGACGGTAGATACGTTGCGTTTTTGCATAACGCGCATAGTGCTTGAAGTTTTTCGCGAAGACAAATGCTGATTTGCATAAATCGTGCATACTCGAGCTTTTGCGCCATATAGCTGTCACCCGGCCGCGATGCCTGCGTCCGACAGACCGCCCATGGTAACCTTGCGCCCATCGCGGAAAAGCCCGGCCACTGCCGCGCTTTTGCCCCACACCTTTGAACGAGTTGCCTGACAATCCGATGAATAAAGCCGTCTCCGACCTGTCCTCCCACACTCCGATGATGCAGCAGTACTGGCGCCTGAAGAATCAGCACCCGGACCAGCTGATGTTCTACCGCATGGGCGACTTCTACGAGATCTTCTACGAAGACGCGAAGAAGGCGGCCAAGTTGCTGGACATCACCTTGACCGCGCGCGGGCAGTCGGCGGGTCAGGCGATTCCGATGTGCGGGATTCCGTATCACGCGGCGGAAGGTTATCTGGCGAAGCTGGTCAAGCTCGGCGAGTCGGTGGTGATCTGCGAGCAGGTCGGTGATCCGGCCACCAGCAAGGGGCCGGTGGAACGCCAAGTGGTGCGGATCATCACCCCCGGTACGGTCAGCGACGAGGCGTTGCTGGATGAGCGTCGCGATAACCTGATCGCGGCGGTGCTGGGCGATGAGCGCCTGTTCGGCCTGGCTGTGCTGGACATCACCAGCGGCAACTTCACCGTACTGGAGATCAAGGGCTGGGAAAACCTGCTGGCAGAGCTGGAGCGGGTCAATCCGGTTGAGCTGTTGATCCCGGATGACTGGCCAAAGGATTTGCCGGCCGAAAAACGCCGTGGGGTACGTCGCCGTGCACCGTGGGATTTCGAGCGCGACTCGGCGCTGAAAAGTCTCTGTCAGCAATTCTCCACCCAAGACCTCAAAGGCTTCGGCTGCGAAACCCTGACCCTGGCCATCGGCGCCGCCGGTTGCCTGCTGGCGTATGCCAAGGAAACCCAGCGCACCGCCCTGCCCCATCTGCGCAGCCTGCGTCATGAACGGCTGGACGACACCGTGGTGCTGGACGGCGCCAGCCGGCGTAACCTGGAACTCGACACCAACCTGGCGGGTGGCCGCGACAACACCCTGCAATCGGTGGTCGACCGTTGCCAGACCGCCATGGGCAGCCGTTTGCTGACTCGCTGGCTCAACCGTCCGCTGCGCGACCTGACCGTGTTGCTTGCTCGTCAGACCTCGATCACTTGCCTGCTCGACCGCTATCGCTTTGAAAACCTGCAGCCGCAGCTCAAGGAAATCGGCGACATCGAGCGGATTCTGGCGCGGATCGGCCTGCGCAATGCCCGCCCTCGCGACCTCGCCCGCCTGCGTGATGCACTCGGCGCGTTGCCTCAACTGCAAGTGGCAATGGCTGACCTGGAAGCGCCGCACCTGCAACGCCTGGCGGCCACCACCAGCACTTACCCGGAACTGGCGGCGCTGCTGGAAAAAGCCATCATCGACAACCCGCCGGCGGTAATCCGTGACGGCGGCGTGCTGAAAACCGGTTACGACAGCGAACTCGACGAGCTGCAATCGCTGAGCGAGAACGCCGGTCAGTTCCTGATCGATCTGGAAGCCCGGGAAAAGGCCCGCACAGGCCTCGCCAACCTGAAAGTCGGCTACAACCGTATCCACGGTTACTTCATCGAGTTGCCGAGCAAACAGGCTGAATCGGCGCCGGCAGATTACATCCGCCGCCAGACCCTCAAAGGTGCCGAGCGCTTTATCACCCCGGAGCTGAAAGAGTTTGAAGACAAGGCACTGTCGGCCAAGAGCCGTGCCCTGGCCCGCGAGAAGATGCTTTATGAAGCATTGCTGGAAGATCTGATCAGCCAGTTGCCCCCATTGCAGGACACCGCTTCGGCTCTCGCCGAACTGGACGTGCTGAGCAACCTCGCCGAACGTGCGCTGAACCTCGACCTGAATTGCCCGACGTTCGTCAGCGAACCGTGCATGCGCATCTCCCAGGGCCGTCACCCGGTGGTCGAGCAAGTGCTGACCACGCCGTTCGTGGCCAACGACCTGAGCCTGGACGACAACACCCGCATGTTGGTGATCACCGGCCCGAACATGGGCGGTAAATCCACCTATATGCGCCAGACTGCACTGATCGTGCTGCTGGCGCACATCGGCAGCTTCGTGCCGGCGGCCAGTTGCGAACTGTCGCTGGTGGACCGGATTTTCACCCGGATCGGTTCCAGCGACGACCTCGCCGGCGGGCGCTCGACCTTCATGGTGGAAATGAGCGAAACCGCGAACATCCTGCACAATGCCACCGAGCGCAGCCTGGTGCTGATGGACGAAGTCGGTCGCGGCACCAGCACCTTTGACGGTCTGTCCCTGGCGTGGGCGGCGGCGGAGCGTCTGGCGCAATTGCGGGCCTATACTCTGTTTGCGACGCACTATTTCGAACTGACCGTACTGCCGGAAGCCGAACCGCTGGTGGCCAACGTGCACCTCAACGCCACCGAGCACAACGAACGCATCGTGTTCCTGCACCACGTGTTGCCGGGGCCGGCAAGCCAGAGTTATGGCCTTGCGGTTGCGCAGCTGGCCGGTGTGCCAAGCGAAGTGATTGTGCGTGCTCGTGAGCACCTGAGCCGCCTGGAAGATACCGCGCTGCCGCATGAGGCGCCAAAACCGGCCGCCAAGGGCAAACCGGCGACACCGCAGCAGAGCGACATGTTTGCCAGCCTCCCGCATCCGGTGCTGGATGAATTGGCCAAACTGGATCTGGATGACGTCACACCGCGTCGTGCACTCGAAATGCTCTATGCACTAAAGAACCGGATCTAAGCACCGACGAACCGGATATAACGCAAACGGCTTCAAGCTGTTAGAATCTCGCGCGGTTTGGGATGCTGCTGGCTAATAGCCTGGCTGGCAGACATCGCTCCCGAACCTGGCGACCCCAACCGTGAAGGGGCAACGCTGCCGCCGCCTGAGGAGAAAATTAGAAATGACCTTCGTCGTCACCGACAACTGCATCAAGTGCAAGTACACCGACTGCGTAGAAGTCTGTCCGGTGGACTGCTTTTACGAAGGCCCGAACTTCCTGGTGATTCACCCGGACGAGTGCATCGACTGCGCCCTGTGCGAACCGGAATGCCCGGCCGTGGCCATTTTCTCCGAGGACGAAGTTCCGGAAGAAATGCAGGAATTCATTCAGCTGAACGTCGAGCTGGCCGAAATCTGGCCGAACATCACCGAGAAGAAAGAATCGCTGCCGGATGCCGAAGAGTGGGATGGCGTCAAAGGCAAGATCAAAGACCTCGAACGCTGATCTGTCCCGCGTTCGAATGAAAAGGCCCCTCGCGGGCCTTTTTGTTTTTGCGGGTTTGGCTTTTCTTCAGGCAAAAAAAGGGGCGGTTTGACCCGCCCACATTTTTTCCCTATTCCCTGTGTTCCTTTTCATCGTCCTGATGAATCGCGTCCTGCGATGTCCATTCCCCTCTTCCTTGAAGGGCGTGTCTATCCGTCGACACAACCCAGATACTAAAGAGTTCCCCGATACGGGCAACCGGTCGGATCCAGTAAAACCTCGTGTCATGAGCATTTAATAATTAAAAATATTCATATAAATCAAAATCTTATAAATGACTCAACAGACCAATGGATGTCTTCCGCAGTGTAAAAATAACGAACACTTACGAAAGAGTAAGCCAGGGCTTACACCGCGAGACTACAAAACCGGGAAATGACGACCGGTCGTCAGATCCCAGGCCGTACTCCAGAGCCGTGTCTAGTCCTGAAATAGGTTTACACCTGTTTCACCCTAACGCCCGATGCACCGCATCGGGCGTTTTGTATTTTAAGGACAGGTGCGGGCGCTCCTGGTTGTAGATCAAGATCGCCTCCCGCACCATTTGTTCTGCTTGCGCCAAGTCTGTCGGCCGGTGGAGCAAGAGCTCTGTCTTCAAGATGCCGTTGACCCGCTCTGCCAGGGCGTTTTGGTAGCAGTCGTAGCCATCAGTCATTGAGCACGTGATGCCATGCTTGGCATGGAGCTTTTGATAAAGCGCCGAGCAGTACTGCACACCTCGATCTGAGTGATGAACCAGTTTCTGGCATGTTCGACGCGTCTTCAAAGCCATGCGCAAGGCTTGAGCCACCGAGTCGGCATGTAAGCTGCTATGCACGTGATAGCCGACTATTTTTCTCGAGAAGGCATCCGTCACCAGACTCAAATAAACCGGATCGTCACGCTTGGTGGACAGATAAGTGATATCGGCCACCCAGACCTGTTCCGGACCGGTAGCGACAACTTGCGACGGGCCTGGTTTGAGCAGATTGGGATGGCAGCGGAAGTGATGATGACTGTCGGTCGTTTTGTGATAAGCCCGCTTCCTGCGGACCAGTTGGCGGTAATCACGCAAGACCGCCAATAACCGATCGCGGCCGACATGCAGCTCCTGTTTCTCACGCTCCGCGTGCATCAACGAGTGCAATTTGCGGGCGCCAATGCAGGGTTGGCGTACTCGGATTGTCTGCACAAACTGGATGAGTTTCTGATCTTGCTCGATACGAGCCCGATAGACGCGATTACGTTTGTAAAAGGCTTGGCGACTGATCCCCATAAACTGGCAAGCCCTGCTGACACTCAGGGTTTGGGTCTGCGCAACGACTTGCCGGGCCGCTTTTTTACGACAGAAACGCCGTAGTCGTTCTTCAGTACGTCCACCACGTCTTCAAAAAACTTGGCTTTCTGATTCGCCAGCGCCAACTGCTCCTCAAGCTCTTTGATTCTCTGCTCGGGAGTTAAGGGCAAAGTGGGCTCGTCCATCGGTCGGTTCCTTTGGGAACGAATGGAGGCGCCTTGGCTCCAGTCTTGCCGACCATGCTTGCGTAACCAAAC
The DNA here is from genome assembly GCF_059492145.1 of Pseudomonas sp. Pseusp21. NCBI lineage: Bacteria > Pseudomonadati > Pseudomonadota > Gammaproteobacteria > Pseudomonadales > Pseudomonadaceae > Pseudomonas > Pseudomonas sp. Pseusp21. Next base: position 5,015,917 of record NZ_CP168520.1, on the reverse strand, counting down.
CAACACCGTCGACCGACCCTGAATTCCGTAGCGCCGTTGAGCCTCTTTATAACTCAACTCGCCTTTTTCGACTTGGTCGACAACCGACAATTTAAAAGTCAGCGTGTAATCGCGTTGACTGCGTTTTGCGCCCGAATCCATTGCACCCTCCTGATAAGAAGCCAGAAGGTGTAAACCTTATTCAGGACGAGACACCGGGCAACAAAAAGCCCCGAACGGGTCGGGGCTTTTTATTGGTTGGCATGCAGAACGCTTACTGGAACAGCGACTCGCTCGACAGACCGTTTTTCTCGAGGATTTCCCGAAGGCGCTTGAGGCCCTCCACCTGGATCTGTCTCACCCGTTCCCGGGTCAGGCCGATCTCCAGACCTACATCTTCCAGCGTGCTGCTCTCGTGACCGCGCAGGCCGAAGCGACGTACCACCACTTCGCGTTGCTTGTCAGTCAGCTCCGAGAGCCACTGATCGATGCTCTGCGACAGGTCGTCATCCTGCAGCAGTTCGCACGGATCGGTCGGACGGTCATCCGTCAGAGTGTCCAGCAGGGTTTTATCCGAATCCGGACCCAGCGAGACGTCGACCGAAGAAACCCGCTCGTTCAGGCCCAGCATGCGCTTGACCTCGCCCACCGGTTTTTCCAGCAGGTTGGCGATTTCTTCGGGTGAAGGTTCGTGGTCGAGCTTTTGCGTCAGCTCCCGTGCAGCCCGCAGGTACACGTTGAGTTCCTTGACCACATGAATCGGCAACCGGATGGTCCGGGTCTGGTTCATGATCGCGCGTTCGATGGTCTGACGGATCCACCAGGTCGCGTAGGTCGAGAAGCGGAAGCCGCGCTCGGGATCGAACTTTTCCACCGCGCGGATCAGTCCGAGGTTGCCCTCTTCGATCAGATCCAGCAGCGACAGCCCCCGATTGACGTAACGCCGGGCGATTTTGACCACCAGCCGCAGGTTACTTTCGATCATGCGCTTGCGCCCGGCAGGATCGCCACTTTGCGACAAGCGCGCAAAATGAACTTCTTCTTCCGGGGAGAGCAGAGGGGAAAAGCCGATTTCGTTGAGGTACAGCTGCGTGGCATCGAGTGCCCGAGTGTAATCGATGTACTTATGTTGTTTAAGTGAAGCGGAGTGTTTGGATTTGGCACGAACGGAAGGTGGAGCAGCCCCTTCATCATTCGACATCGAATCCGAATCGATGCCGGTCTCCATCAGGAGAACCTCATCGTCGATGTCAAACTCCGGCACTTCTTTACTGAGAGCCATTGTTATAGTCCTTTGGTGAGTTCGACCCCAAGCTCAAGCGACGCCTTTATCCTTGGCAACGCTGGAGCCTGTCCCCTCTACGTGACGGAACAGGCTGGTCTGCAAATCAACGTCTTGGCAGGAACTGCAGCGGATCTACAGGTTTACCTTGTCGGCGAATCTCAAAATGCAGTTTCACCCGGTCTGTACCCGTTGACCCCATTTCGGCAATTGTCTGTCCGACCTTGACCTGCTGCCCCTCCCGTACCAACAGCCGACGGTTGTGTCCGTAAGCACTGACGTAGGTTTCGCTGTGTTTGATGATGACCAATTCGCCGTAGCCCCTTAAGCCACTCCCGGCGTATACCACCGTCCCATCAGACGCAGCTAAAACAGGCTGTCCCAAATCTCCGGCGATATCAATTCCTTTATTCAAACTACCGTTTGAAGAGAATTTTCCAATGAGAATGCCATTAGATGGCCATCCCCAGCCGGTCGGGGCCGGGCCCGCTGGAGGCAGTGGAGCGGGTGTTGGCTTGTTGGCGACGGACGGTACAACCGTCGTCGAAGCCGCACCGGAACCCGTGGTTGTGGTGGTGGTCGTGCCATTTGCCTGGCGCCGGATAACCGTGGTTTTGCTGGACGAAGACGCTGAGGAACCGGAGTTGCTGACGACCGCAGTCGACGTTGAACCGGTACGTCCGTCGAAGCGAATCGTCTGACCCGGATGTATCGTGTATGGCGTAGGAATATTGTTCCGGGCGGCGAGGGCTTTGTAGTCCCAGCCGTAGCGAAAAGCGATGGAAAACAGGGTATCGCCCGGACGGACTACATACTGCCCGGTCGTCACGACCGGACGCTGGGCCACCGTATTGTTGCGATCGACGACCCGAACGTTGCTCGATTTTGTGCTGGAGCAACCGACCAGCAAGGTGCTCAAGACAAGGCCAGTCACCAGGCGCTGAAAGCTCGTGTTACCCATACGCTGCGCAATGACTGTGAGACTCACCCGCCGCTCCCTTTGTGGTGGCTGAAAAATGTGGAATACCGATTCCGGCATGAAACTTCGCAAGTATAACGGGCGCAACCGGCTTTAACTTTATAGAAGCGCTATCGCTCGGCGCACACGTTTGCTTGTAGACGATCCGTCCTGTTTAAACACTCGCTGCCGCTGTAAGACAGGCACGCGCGAAAGGAATTCAGCGGCTTCGAACAAATGCTCAGGCCAGCGGGCCATTAAGCAATGGCACGAAACGCACCGCCCCCAGAACGTGTCGGGAGAAGCCGTTTTCTTCACGCACGATCAGCATCAATTGCTGCACTTCGCCCGAACCGACCGGGATCACCATCCGCCCGCCCGGTGCCAGTTGATCAAGCAAAGCCTGAGGCACATCGGTGGCAACCGCCGTGACGATAATGCCGTTGTACGGCGCCAGCGCCGGCCAGCCCTCCCAGCCATCGCCCCAGCGAAACACCACGTTGCGCAGATTGAGTTCGACCAGACGCTCCTTGGCCCGATCCTGCAGCACCTTGATGCGCTCCACCGAGAACACCCGCTCGACCAGTTGCGACAGCACCGCCGTCTGGTAACCGGATCCGGTGCCGATCTCCAGCACCTTGTCCAGCGGTCCGGCTTCCAGCAGCAGCTCGCTCATGCGCGCCACCATGTAAGGCTGGGAAATGGTCTGGTTGTTGCCGATCGGCAGCGCGGTGTCTTCATAGGCCCGGTGCGCCAGCGCTTCATCGACGAACAGGTGCCGCGGGGTGCGACGGATCACTTCCAGCACGCTGGCGTTGGAAACACCCTCTTCATACAGACGCTGGATCAGGCGTTCACGGGTTCGCTGGGAGGTCATCCCGATGCCGCTGCGCAACCTGTCGTCTTGTTCACGAGCCATTAATTGAGCCCCTCCAGCCAGCCGTCGAGACTTCTGAAGGCATCATTGAAGGTGCGATCGAGCTGCAACGGAGTGATGGATACGTAACCCTGCATCACCGCGTGGAAATCGGTGCCCGGCCCGCCGTCTTCCGCATCACCTGCAGCAGCGATCCAGTAACCGGCCTTGCCGCGCGGATCCACGACCTTCATCGGTGCCGCCGCACGGGCGCGATGGCCGAGACGGGTCAATTGAATGCCGCGAATGTGATCGATCGGCAGATTGGGAATGTTCACGTTCAGCACCGTGCGCGGTGGCAGGTCGAGCCCGGAATGGGCTTCGACCAGTTTGCGCGCAAAGTAGGCGGCCGTGGGCAAGTTGTCGACCTGCCGCGAAGCCAGCGAGAAGGCAAACGACGGGCGATCGAGAAAGCGGCCCTCGAGGGCGGCTGCCACCGTCCCGGAATACAGCACGTCATCACCCAGGTTGGCGCCCAGGTTGATCCCCGAAACCACCATGTCCGGCTCGCGTTCAAGCAAACCGTTGAGGCCCAGATGAACGCAGTCGGTCGGCGTGCCATTGAGGCTGATAAAGCCGTTGGCCAGGTATTGCGGGTGCAATGGACGGTCGAGTGTCAGCGAACTGCTGGCACCACTCTTGTCCTGTTCCGGGGCGATAACCACGCACTCGGTGTAATCCGCCAGCGCAGCATAAAGCGCGGCAAGACCGGGCGCAGTCACCCCATCGTCGTTAGAAATCAGAATACGCATGGGCTGTCCGTCTGCCCCACCGGCACCAGATCAACGAGTTCGCGCACCAATACGGTGGCGAAGCATCCGGCCGGGAGGACGAATTCCAGTTGCAGAATGTCAGGCTCGGGATAATGCCACGTCAACCCGCCAATGGGCAGCCGCAGGATGCGACGTTCGTGGCTCATACCGGCATTAATCAACCAATCGCGCAGATCCGCCTCGCGTGCGGCAATCCCCTGCTCCAGATCATGGACAACCCCGGCCGCCGGCGAGTCACCTTCGCCCCACTGCGGACCGGTCGGGTGCAGGTCGAGAATCGCCAGACGCGGATCACTGCATTCGGCTTCCCCGGCCGGGAAAAAGCTGCGGCTATCGGTGAACGCCAGCAGATCGCCGACCTGGGCACGCTGCCAGGTGCCATCGGCGACCCGTGCTGCGAGCACCTGATTGAACAGAAAACTGCGCGCGGTCGACAGCAGTCGCGAACGCACATTGCGCTGCTCCGGCAGCGCCTTGCGCGCAGCCCACGAACGGGCATCGACCACGTTGCCACCGTCATGGCCAAAACGCTGGGCGCCGAAGTAATTCGGAATACCTTGTTTGGCGATCAGTTGCAGACGCTCGTCGATGGCAGCCTTGTCGCCTTTGAACTGGGTCAGGCGCAACGTGAAACCGTTGGCCGAATGCGCGCCACGTTGCAGCTTGCGCTTGTGGCGGGTGGTCTTGAGGATTTTCAGCGTGTCGTTTTCCGCCGCCGACAGATCCGGATCGGCCTTGCCCGGCAATTGCACGCTGAACCACTGGCGGGTCAGCGCCTGACGGTCTTTCAGACCGGCATAACTAACTGTGCGCAGCGGCACGCCGGCAGCCTTGGCTATACGGCGCGCTGCCTCTTCGGTGTTCAGGCCGCGTTTTTCCACCCAGATCCACAAATGCTCTCCGTCTCCGCTGAACGGAATGTCGAGCACTTCATCGACCTGAAAATCTTCGGCGATAGCTTTCAGTACCGCGGTGCCGAGGGCGTCACCATAGGCCCGCGGGCCGAGCAGTTGCAGTTCGTTCATGCGCGCAGCAACAAGGCAACGGAATGCACGGCGATGCCTTCTTCGCGACCGACGAAGCCGAGCTTCTCGGTGGTGGTGGCTTTCACGTTCACTTGATCCAGCTCTACTTGCAGATCCGCGGCAATCAGCGCGCGCATCGATTCGATATGGGGGGCCATTTTCGGGGCCTGGGCAACGATGGTGTTGTCGACATTGCCGACCTTCCAGCCCTTGGCGTGGATCAGACTGACCACATGACGCAGCAGCACACGGCTGTCAGCGCCCTTGAATTGCGGGTCGGTGTCCGGGAAATGCTTGCCGATATCACCCAGCGCAGCCGCGCCGAGCAAGGCATCGCTCAAGGCGTGCAGCAGGACGTCACCGTCGGAGTGAGCGAGCAGCCCGAAGCCGTGTGCGATTCGCACGCCGCCCAGAGTAATGAAATCGCCTTCAGCGAAACGGTGCACATCATAGCCGTGGCCAATACGCATAAAAAAACGCCCCGAATTTTGTCAGGGCGTGATTCTACCTGCATTAACCCGGGGGGTGTTCTCAATTAGTTTCCCCTCCGCGTTGTCGCCTTAAAGCGTGCCAGGCAAGGCGCAGGCCGCTGGGAATGGTTGTTCCCTTCCCAAGGCATGCAACGCAGCATGGCACGCTTTAAGGCACAACCCGAAGGGCCGGGCCTGCTGTTTTGCAGGGCTGCGTTGCTCGAAGCTTATTTGGAACAACCAAACCACGCTTCTCGCGCCTTGCCCTGCAAAACAGCAGACCCGGCGCGGAGTGGAAACTAACTGAGAACCCCCCCCAGAGCGCGTGCGTGATGCTGCAAGTGGTCGTCAATGAAGCTGGCGATGAAGAAATAGCTGTGGTCGTAGCCTGGTTGCAGGCGCAACGTCAACGGATGACCCGCTTGTTTTGCGGCTTGTTGCAGGGCTTCCGGTTTGAGTTGGGTGGCGAGGAAATCGTCACGGTCACCCTGATCGACCAGCAATGGCAGTTTCTCGTCCGCTTCGGCGATCAGTGCGCAGGCATCCCACTCGCGCCATTTCGAACGGTCGTCGCCCAGATAGCGGGAGAACGCTTTCTGGCCCCACGGACAATCCATTGGATTGTTGATCGGCGAAAACGCCGACACCGACTGATAACGCCCCGGATTGCGCAACGCACAGACCAGCGCACCGTGACCGCCCATGGAGTGGCCGCTGATGCTGCGCTTGTCCGAGGCCGGGAAATGCGCTTCAACCAGTGAAGGCAATTCCTGCACGACGTAGTCATGCATCCGATAGTGCCGCGACCACGGTTCCTGCGTGGCATTCAGATAAAACCCGGCACCGAGGCCGAAATCCCAAGCGCCATCGGGATCACCCGGAACGTCGGGGCCACGGGGGCTGGTGTCCGGCGCCACGATGATCAGGCCGAGCTCTGCCGCCATGCGCATCGCACCGGCCTTCTGCATGAAGTTCTCGTCCGTGCAGGTCAGGCCCGACAGCCAGTACAGCACCGGCAGCTTGCCGCCCTGCTCTGCCTGCGGCGGCAGGTACACGGCGAACACCATGTCGCAGCCCAGCACTTCGGAACGATGGCGATAGCGCTTGTGCCAACCGCCGAAACTTTTCTGACAGGAGATGTTTTCCAGACTCATGTAGGACTCCTACGCAACCACGGCCGCGCGGTGGCGGCCATGGCATCGGGATTGATCAGAAATGAATGACGGTACGGATGCTCTTGCCTTCATGCATCAGATCGAAGGCCTTGTTGATGTCTTCCAGGCCCATGGTGTGGGTGATAAAGGTATCCAGCGGGATTTCGCCGCTTTGCGCCATGTCGACATAGCTTGGCAGCTCGGTACGACCACGCACGCCACCGAACGCCGAACCGCGCCAGACGCGACCGGTCACCAGTTGGAATGGACGGGTGGCGATTTCCTGGCCGGCGCCGGCAACACCGATGATCACCGACTCGCCCCAGCCCTTGTGGCAGCACTCGAGGGCTGCGCGCATCAGCTGCACGTTGCCGATGCATTCGAAGGAGAAGTCGACGCCGCCATCGGTCATGTCGACGATCACTTCCTGGATCGGACGATCGAAATCTTTCGGGTTCACGCAGTCGGTGGCACCCAGTTGCTTGGCGATTTCGAACTTGGCCGGATTGATGTCGATGGCAATGATGCGCGAAGCCTTGGCTTTCACCGCACCAATCACGGCCGACAGACCGATGCCGCCGAGACCGAAGATGGCCACGGTGTCACCCGGCTTGACCTTGGCGGTGTTGATCACCGCACCGATACCGGTAGTCACGCCGCAACCGAGCAGGCAGACCTTTTCCAGCGGCGCATCCTTGGAGATCTTGGCCACGGAGATTTCCGGCAGCACGGTGTACTCGGAGAATGTCGAGGTCCCCATGTAGTGGAAAATCGTTTGGCCCTTGTAGGAAAAACGCGAAGTGCCGTCCGGCATCAGGCCCTTGCCCTGGGTGGCCCGAATGGCCTGACACAGGTTGGTCTTGCCCGACTTGCAGAATTTGCACTGGCCGCATTCCGGGGTGTACAGCGGAATGACGTGGTCGCCGACGGCCACGGAGGTCACGCCTTCGCCGATTGCTTCAACGATTGCACCACCTTCGTGGCCGAGGATCGACGGGAAAATACCTTCCGGGTCTGCACCGGACAGTGTGTAGGCGTCAGTGTGGCACACCCCGGAAGCCACCACGCGCAGCAACACTTCACCGGCCTTGGGCATGGCGACATCGACTTCTACGATTTCCAGCGGCTTCTTGGCCTCGAAGGCAACGGCGGCGCGCGACTTGATCATGCTGACTCTCCAGTGAATCCATTGAATAAAAAACCAGACGGTGAGTGTAGCCCAGCGCTGTTTGATGAATAATCCGGACAAAAGCAAAACATTATTGCCATATAGGGATAATCCCCATGTCCGAAAACCGCTGGGAAGGCATCGACGAGTTCGTCGCTGTTGCCGAATGCAGCCAGTTCACCGCGGCTGCCGAACGCCTCGGCGTTTCTTCCTCGCACATCAGTCGACAAATCGTACGACTGGAAGAGCGTTTGCAGACGCGACTGCTGTATCGCAGTACCCGACGCGTCACGCTGACCGAGGCCGGCCAGACCTTTCTGCAACATTGCCAGCGCTTGCAGGACGGTCGCGAAGAAGCGTTGCGTGCGGTCGGCGACCTGACCAGCGAACCCAAAGGCATGCTGCGCATGACCTGCGCCGTGGCCTATGGCGAGCGCTTCATCGTGCCGCTGGTGACGCGGTTCATGGGGCACTACCCGCAACTGCGCATCGACATTGAACTGACCAACCGCCAACTCGATCTGGTGCACGAAGGCCTGGACCTGGCGATCCGTCTTGGTCGGCTTCAGGATTCACGGCTCGTAGCGACTCGCCTGGCACCGCGGCGCATGTATCTGTGTGCGTCGCCGTCCTACCTGGAACGATACGGGCGCCCACACAGCTTGTCGGAACTGGGTCGGCACAATTGCCTGATCGGCAGCTCGGACATCTGGCAGCTTGAACAAAACGGGCGGGAATTTTCCCAGCGAGTACAAGGAAACTGGCGCTGCAACAGTGGGCAAGCGGTGCTGGATGCCGCACTGCAAGGCGTCGGGCTGTGTCAGTTGCCGGACTATTACGTGCTGGAGCACCTGCACAGCGGTGCGTTGATTTCTTTGCTGGAGGCGCATCAACCGCCGAATACGGCGGTGTGGGCGCTGTATCCGCAGCAGCGGCACTTGTCGCCGAAGGTGCGCAAACTGGTGGATTTTCTCAAGGAAGGTTTGGCCGAACGGCCGGAGTACCGGATTTAACGACGATTGGCCCAGCGCTGGCGCAACCATTCGAGGTCTTCGGGGCGGGTGACTTTTAGATTGTCCGCGCGGCCTTCGATCAGGCGCGGCGCCATGCCGGACCACTCCATTGCCGAGGCTTCATCGGTGATCACAGCATCAGCCACCAGACTGTCCGCCAGTGCGCGGTGCAAGGCACCGAGGCGGAACATCTGCGGCGTGTAGGCCTGCCAGATCACGCTGCGATCCACGGTTTCCACCACACGACCGTGTTTGTCGACCCGCTTCAGAGTGTCCTTCGCCGGTACGGCCAACAGGCCACCGACCGGATCGTTCGCCAGCTCAGCGAGCAATTTGTCGAGATCGTCACGGCTCAGATTGGGCCGCGCCGCATCGTGCACCAGCACCCAGTCCTCGTCGTCCGCGCCTTGGGCGTGCAGATGAAGCAAGGCGTTGAGCACCGAGCCGGAACGCTCGGCACCACCGTCAACCCGTTGAATTCGCGGATCGCTGGCGCTGGCCAGGTTCGGCCAATAAGGATCATCGACAGCAAGACTGACCACCAGGCCCTTGAGGCTCGGGTGATCGAGGAAACAGCCGAGGCTGTGTTCGAGAATTGTGCGCCCGCCCAGTTGCAGGTATTGCTTGGGACGGTCCGCGGCCATTCGGGCACCGACGCCCGCGGCAGGAATCACGGCCCAGAAGGCCGGCAGGGAATCGATCATTGGGCCAACTGGTAAAGGGTTTCGCCGTCCTTGACCATGCCCAGTTCGTGACGAGCCCGCTCTTCAACGGTCTCCATGCCCTTCTTCAACTCGCTGACTTCAGCGTCCATCACCCGGTTGCGCTCCAACAAGGCTTCGTTCTCGGCGTGTTGATCAGCAATCTGCTGATTCAGTTCGGCGACTTGCGCCAGACTGCCATTGCCCACCCACAGGCGGTACTGCAGACCGGCCAGCAGCAAGAGCAAAACGAGAAACAACCAGTAAGGACTGCGCATCGAATATCAGGTATCCAGTGAAAAAAGACAGCCACGCCAAAACTTTGAAGCATCTGATAGCACGAAGCCTGGAATATCCAGGCTTGTGCATATAAGGCATCAGATTAGTGGCAAATCCATCGCTGTCACGACTTTTCCGACACAATCCGGTGTCTTTTTACCATTTACAACTTAGCCGCGGAACTCGGAGCGACCGTTGTACTTGGCCTTGCCATTCAACTGCTCTTCGATACGCAGCAGTTGGTTGTACTTGGAAACACGGTCGGAACGGCACAGCGAACCGGTCTTGATCTGGCCAGCCGAAGTACCCACGGCCAGGTCGGCAATGGTCGAATCTTCGGTTTCGCCGGAGCGGTGCGAGATCACAGCGGTGTAACCGGCTGCCTTGGCCATCTGGATGGCTTCCAGGGTTTCGGTCAGGGTGCCGATCTGGTTGAACTTGATCAGGATCGAGTTGGCGATCTTTTTATCGATGCCTTCTTTCAGGATCTTGGTGTTGGTCACGAACAGGTCGTCACCGACCAGTTGGGTCTTCTCGCCGATCTTGTCGGTGAGGATCTTCCAGCCAGCCCAGTCGGACTCGTCCAGACCGTCTTCGATCGAGATGATCGGGTAACGCTCGGTCAGACCTTTGAGGTAGTCGGCGAAACCTTCAGCGGTGAACACCTGGCCTTCGCCGGACAGGTTGTACTTGCCGTCTTCGAAGAATTCGCTGGCTGCGCAGTCCAGAGCCAGGGTCACGTCGGTGCCCAGCTTGTAACCGGCGTTGGCGACTGCTTCGGAGATCACTTTCAGTGCGTCTTCGTTGGAAGCCAGGTTCGGCGCGAAACCGCCTTCGTCACCGACGGCAGTGCTCAGGCCACGGGCCTTCAGCACGGCTTTGAGGTGATGGAAAATCTCGGTGCCCATGCGCAGACCTTCCGAGAAGGACTTGGCGCCAACCGGCTGAACCATGAATTCCTGGATGTCGACGTTGTTGTCGGCGTGTTCGCCACCGTTGATGATGTTCATCATCGGAACCGGCATCGAGTACACACCCGGGGTGCCGTTCAGGTTGGCGATGTGTGCGTACAGCGGCAGGTCCTGATCCTGTGCAGCCGCCTTGGCCGCAGCCAGGGATACGGCGAGGATGGCGTTGGCGCCCAGGGTCGCTTTGTTTTCGGTACCGTCGAGCTTGATCATCGCGTGATCCAGCGCTTTCTGGTCGCTTGGGTCGGTGCCCAGCAGCAGATCGCGAATCGGACCATTGATGTTGGCTACCGCCTTGAGCACGCCCTTGCCCAGGTAACGGCTCTTGTCGCCATCACGCAGCTCGAGCGCTTCACGCGAGCCAGTGGATGCACCGGACGGCGCGCAGGCGCTGCCGATGATGCCGTTGTCGAGAAGCACGTCCGCTTCCACGGTGGGATTGCCACGGGAGTCGAGAACTTCACGACCTTTGATGTCGACGATTTTTGCCATTGTTGTAAACACTCCAAAGTTGACGAAAACGACGCAGCTAGAGGAAATCTTTTTACCGTCGGCAAGTGGTGTGCAGCGGGCAGCTTGCAGACGACAACGCTCATACCCGAGGGCATGAGCGACAAATCGTGCGGTACTTTACCGGAGAATTGAGGTTTACGCGGTTTCTACCGTCGGAAAACTCTTCACCAGTTCGTCCAGGGCTTTGAGCTGGGCCAGGAATGGCTCCAGTTTGTCCAGACGCAAGGCGCAAGGGCCGTCGCATTTGGCGTTGTCCGGATCCGGGTGCGCTTCGAGGAACAGGCCCGCCAGCGACTGGCTCATGCCAGCCTTGGCCAGGTCTGTGACCTGGGCGCGGCGACCGCCGGCGGAATCGGAACGACCGCCAGGCATTTGCAGCGAATGGGTCACGTCGAAGAATACCGGGTACTCGAACTGCTTCATGATGCCGAAGCCGAGCATGTCGACCACGAGGTTGTTGTAGCCGAAGCTCGAACCACGTTCGCAGAGGATCAACTGATCGTTACCCGCTTCCACACACTTGTTCAGGATGTGTTTCATTTCCTGAGGCGCGAGGAACTGGGCTTTCTTGATGTTGATCACTGCGTTGGTCTTGGCCATCGCGACGACCAGATCGGTCTGGCGCGACAGGAAGGCCGGCAGCTGGATGATGTCGCAGACCTCGGCGACGACCGCAGCCTGGTCAGGCTCGTGGACGTCGGTGATGATCGGCACGCCGAAGGCTTGTTTGATGTCCTGGAAGATGCGCATGCCCTCTTCCAGGCCAGGACCGCGATAGGAGGTCACGGATGAACGGTTGGCCTTGTCGAAGCTGGCCTTGAACACGTAAGGGATACCGAGTTTTTCGGTGACCTTCACGTACTCTTCGCAAACCTGCATGGCCATGTCACGGCTTTCCAGCACGTTCATGCCGCCGAACAGCACCATGGGTTTATCGTTGGCAATCTCGATGTCGCCGACGCGGATGATCTTCTGTGCCATCAGGGTTACGCCTTCTTCTGGTGTTGAGCCAATGCCGCTTTGACGAAGCCGCTGAACAGCGGATGGCCATCGCGTGGCGTCGAGGTGAACTCAGGGTGGAACTGGCAAGCGACGAACCATGGATGATCCGGTGCTTCGACCACCTCAACCAGCGCTGCATCGGAAGAACGACCGGAAATTTTCAGGCCGGCCTCGATGATTTGCGGCAGCAGGTTGTTGTTCACTTCGTAACGGTGACGGTGACGCTCGACAATCACATCCTTGCCGTAGCAGTCGTGCACCTTGGAGCCGGCTTCGAGCAGGCATTCCTGAGCGCCGAGACGCATGGTGCCACCCAGATCGGACGCTTCGGTACGCACTTCAACGGCACCGGTAGCGTCTTCCCACTCGGTGATCAGACCGACAACCGGGTGGCCGCTGGCACGATCGAACTCGGTGGAGTTGGCGTCTTTCCAGCCCAGCACGTTACGGGCGAACTCGATGACCGCCACTTGCATGCCCAGGCAGATACCCAGGTAAGGAACCTTGTTTTCGCGAGCGTATTGAACGGCGGTGATTTTGCCTTCCACGCCACGCAGACCGAAGCCGCCCGGTACGAGGATCGCGTCGACGCCTTCCAGCAGCGCGGTGCCCTGGTTCTCGATGTCTTCGGAATCGATGTAGCGCAGGTTGACCTTGGTGCGGTTGGTGATGCCGGCGTGACTCATCGCTTCGATCAGCGACTTGTAGGCGTCCAGCAGTTCCATGTACTTGCCGACCATCGCGATGGTGACTTCGTGCTCTGGATTCAGTTTGGCATCGACGACCTTTTCCCACTCGGACAGGTCGGCGCCATTGCATTGCAGGCCGAAACGCTCGACAACGAAATCGTCCAGACCCTGGGCGTGCAGCACGGCCGGGATCTTGTAGATGGTGTCGACGTCTTCCAGGGAGATCACCGCACGTTCTTCAACGTTGGTGAACAGCGCGATCTTGCGACGCGACGACACATCCACCGGATGGTCGGAGCGGCAGATCAGCACGTCTGGCTGCAGGCCGATCGAACGCAGTTCCTTCACGGAGTGCTGGGTCGGCTTGGTCTTGGTCTCGCCAGCGGTGGCGATGTACGGAACCAGGGTCAGGTGCATCAGCATCGCGCGCTTGGAGCCGACTTCGACACGCAGCTGGCGGATGGCTTCGAGGAACGGTTGCGATTCGATGTCACCAACGGTACCGCCGATTTCCACCAGCGCCACGTCGGCATCGCCAGCGCCCTTGATGATGCGACGCTTGATTTCGTCGGTGATGTGCGGAATCACCTGGATGGTTGCACCCAGGTAGTCACCACGGCGCTCTTTGCGCAGCACGTGCTCGTAGACACGGCCAGTGGTGAAGTTGTTGTTCTGGGTCATGGTCGTGCGGATGAACCGCTCGTAGTGGCCCAGGTCCAGGTCGGTCTCGGCGCCGTCGTGGGTGACGAACACTTCACCGTGCTGGAACGGGCTCATGGTGCCCGGGTCGACGTTGATGTACGGATCCAGCTTCAGCATGGTGACCTTAAGCCCCCGCGCCTCCAGGATGGCCGCCAATGAAGCCGATGCAATGCCTTTCCCCAAAGAAGAAACAACACCGCCCGTGACGAATATGTAGCGCGTCATGAAAAACCCTAGAAGTCTGCGTTAAAGCGGTCCGAGCCGCCGGGGAAAGCGAAGGAAGGCCGAAGCCCCCGATCACCTGCATTAATCACAGTGCACCTTTCAAAAAAACCGCCGCGTTGGGACAGACCGGAAGTGAAAACACCGGTACGTTGCTCGCTACACATTTTTTGGAATCGCCCAGCAAAGACTGCTTGGTAATCGGCAACTTCTGCAATTCAGGCGAATCCACAGAAGTTGTATCAAGAAGGGAGCGTAGTCTACCGGAATGCCCCCTTCATCTCAAACCTTGATCTTCGTCAGAAGGCTGCCAATGCAATCGCCAGCCTTCCAGCACATGGCCGTCGAGCCCCGGCAGGTTCGCCACGGCGAGCAATTCTTCACCGCGAAACAGCAGCGGCAATCTGCCACGCACGAAGCCCGGCACCGCGCGCTCATTGAGCAGGCGCTTGAGATCACGATGACCGCGATCCGCCAGATGCATCACCTCGCCGCCCTGCCGATAACGGATGTGCAGCGGCCCGGCGGGAGTCTGACCGCTGAACATGACACGTCCGTTATCGGGCAAGCGTAGCGCCAGCGACGGCTCGTGCCAGTCGCCGCTGACCACCGGTGTACGCAACCATTGTCCGCTGAGCCACCACAGGCGACCGGCGCTTCGGTGCAGCTCGCCATCCGCCAGACGCCAGATCGGCGAGGCATCGTTACCGGCGTCACGCACATCGACCCAACCCGACCAATGGTCGGTATCCGGCAGTCGGGTCAAAGGTTCAAGCCAGTGGCTGAGTGCATTTCGCTGACGGGCATCGGACAACCCTGCGATAGCCGAAAACTCCAGTGATGGCAATCCCGACCACTCGAACTCAGCGGGCAATTTCGCAGTAGCCAGATCGATTTGCGCCAGCTCATCGAGCAAACCTTGCGCCTCACGCAGATGCGCCGCGCTGCGGGCCATGTTTGCATGTGCCTGAGGCCAGCGACCGCTCAGCAACGGCAGAACCTGATGCCGTAGATAGTTGCGCGAAAACTGTCGATCCTGATTCGAAGGGTCCTCGACCCAGCGCAGGCCGTGGTCCTGCGCATAGGCTTCCAGCTCGGCACGCGTAACGTCGAGCAACGGCCGAACCAGACTGCCCTGCCCCAGCGCTCGCGTGGCCGGCATTCCGGACAACCCACGCACGCCGGCGCCACGCAGCAGACGGAACAACAGCGTTTCAGCCTGATCGTCGCGATGCTGCCCGGTCAGCAACACATCATTGGCCTGAGTCGCCGCACTGAACGCCGCATAGCGCGCATCCCGTGCCGCGCGCTCTACACTCGCCCCCGGCTGCACCTGCACACGCACCACTTGCAACGACACCGCCAGTTCATCGCAAACAGCCTGACAATGCGCAGGCCATGCGTCGGCCGCAGCCTGAAGGCCGTGATGAACATGAATGGCGCTTAGCGCCGGAAGGGATTCGGTTTTGGCGAGATTGGCCAGGAGGTGCAGCAGAACGGTGGAGTCAAGGCCGCCGGAGAAGGCGATGCGCCAATGGGAAGCACCGAGCCAGGGCTTGAGATTGCGCAGAAGCCTGGAAGGCAAATCAATCGAGGGCTGACCCATTTTTCTACCTTTTCACAAACCAAATGTGGGAGCGGGCTTGCTCGCGAAAGCGGTGAAACAGCCAACACAATTGTTGAATGTTACATCGCATTCGCGGGCAAGCCCGCTCCCACAGTGTTTTGCATCGCTGGTTGGAACGGCTCGACTTAGAGACCGTAGCTCATCAGACGATCATAACGACGCTTGAGCAGCGCTTCGTTGTCGAACTTCTTCAGCATCGCCAGTTGCGAGCTCAGCTCGGCGCGGATCGAGGCAGCGGCAGCGGCCGGATCACGGTGGGCGCCGCCCAGAGGCTCGCTGATCACCTTGTCGACGATGCCCAGGCCTTTCAGACGCTCGGCGGTGATGCCCATCGCTTCAGCAGCATCCGGCGCCTTCTCTGCGGTTTTCCATAGAATCGAAGCGCAGCCTTCCGGCGAGATCACCGCGTAGGTCGAGTACTGCAGCATGTTCAACTGGTCGCACACGCCGATCGCCAGTGCACCGCCGGAACCACCTTCACCAATCACGGTGGCGATGATCGGGGTTTTCAGGCGGGCCATGACGCGCAGGTTCCAGGCAATCGCTTCGCTCTGGTTGCGCTCTTCAGCATCGATACCAGGGTACGCGCCCGGGGTGTCGATAAAGGTCAGGATCGGCATCTTGAAACGCTCGGCCATTTCCATCAGGCGGCAGGCCTTGCGGTAGCCTTCCGGACGCGGCATGCCGAAGTTGCGGCGTACCTTTTCACGCACTTCACGGCCCTTCTGGTGACCGATCACCATCACTGGCTGGTCTTCCAGACGTGCCACGCCGCCCACAATGGCCGCGTCGTCGGAGAAGTGACGATCACCGTGCAGTTCGTCGAACTCGGTGAAGATGTGCTCGATGTAGTCCAGGGTGTAAGGACGTTTCGGGTGACGCGCCAGACGTGCGATCTGCCAGCTGGTCAGCTTGCCGAAGATGTCTTCGGTGAGCGTCTTGCTCTTGTCCTGCAGGCGGGAGATCTCATCGCCGATATTCAGCGAATTGTCATTACCGACCAAGCGCAACTCTTCGATCTTGGCTTGCAGGTCGGCGATCGGCTGTTCGAAATCTAGAAAATTCGGGTTCATAGGCGTCCGTCTTGGGTCGTGTCCCAAATGAGCTTGGGCCGGCCGGTTGTCTATTCGCGCCCTACCTTAAGGGAGAGGCGCGCTGAGGTCGAGATTAAAAATTCAGGTTGTGGGCAGGCGCTTTGATGGCACCTCCCGGTCAACGGTATTGGAGGAAGACGTTGTCTCGCCCGAACTGGTCACGCAGGGCTTGAATCAAGGCATCCGCCGGGTCAATCCGCCAGGTCTCGCCAAACTGCAGCAAGGTCTTCGCATCGGGACTGGTGTATTCCATGGTGATCGGGCACGCACCGCGATGACGCTTGAGCAAATCACCCAACCAGCGTAGCTGATCGCCTTTCAGGTCCTGGGTCTGCAACTTCAGGCGCAGGCTCTCGGCGAGGTTGGTGCGCGCATCTTCCATGCTCATCACCCGCTTGACCCGCAGGCGCAGGCCGCCGGAGAAGTCATCGTTGCTGACCTCGCCTTCAACCACCACCATTGCGTCGGTCTGCAGCAGCGACTGCGCGGAGTGGAACGCATCGGCGAACAGCGACGCCTCGATCCGCCCGGATCGGTCGTCGAGGGTGATGAAGCCCATCTTGTCGCCCTTTTTGTTCTTCATCACCCGCAGGGCGATGATCATCCCCGCCACGGTCTGGGTGTCCCGTGCCGGTTTCAGGTCGATGATGCGCTGGCGGGCGAAACGGCGGATTTCGCCTTCGTATTCGTCGATCGGGTGGCCGGTCAGGTACAGGCCCAAGGTGTCTTTTTCACCTTTGAGCCGCTCTTTGAGCGTCAGCTCTTTCGCCTTGCGGTGAATCGCGTAAACGTCCGCGTCCTCCTCAACGAACAGCCCGCCGAACAGGTCGGCGTGGCCGCTGTCACGGGTGCGCGCGGTCTGCTCGGCCGACTTGATCGCCTCTTCCATCGCCGCCAGCAGCACGGCGCGGTTGCGGTCGATGTTGGCCTGATAGGCCTTCTGCTCGTCATGGAAGTACGGACCGAGGCGATCCAGCGCGCCGCTGCGGATCAGACCGTCCAGCGTGCGCTTGTTGATGCGCTTGAGGTCGACCCGGGCGCAGAAGTCGAACAGATCCTTGAACGGGCCGGCCTGACGGGCCTCGGTGATCGCTTCCACCGGACCTTCACCGACACCTTTGATCGCGCCCAGGCCGTATACGATGCGGCCTTCGTCGTTCACCGTGAACTTGAACTCCGAAGTGTTCACGTCCGGCGCGTCGAGGCGCAGCTTCATCGTGCGCACTTCCTCGATCAAGGTCACGACCTTGTCGGTGTTGTGCATGTCCGCCGACAGTACCGCGGCCATGAACGGCGCCGGGTAGTGGGCTTTCAGCCAGGCGGTCTGGTACGACACCAGGCCGTAGGCGGCGGAGTGGGATTTGTTGAAGCCGTAGCCGGCGAATTTTTCCACCAGGTCGAAAATGTTACCGGCCAGATCCGCGTCGATATTGTTCGACGCACAACCCTCAATGAAACCGCCGCGCTGCTTGGCCATTTCCTCGGGTTTCTTCTTGCCCATCGCCCGACGCAGCATGTCCGCACCACCGAGGGTGTAACCGGCCATGACCTGGGCGATCTGCATCACCTGTTCCTGATACAGGATGATGCCGTACGTCGGCGCCAGTACCGGTTGCAAACCTTCGTACTGGTAATCCGGGTGCGGATACGCAAGTTCAGCGCGACCGTGTTTACGGTTGATGAAGTCATCCACCATGCCCGACTGCAGCGGGCCCGGACGGAACAGGGCCACCAGTGCGATCAGGTCTTCGAGGCAGTCGGGCTTGAGCTTTTTGATCAGCTCTTTCATGCCGCGGGATTCGAGCTGGAACACCGCGGTGGTTTCAGCTTTTTGCAGCAGCTGATAAGTCGGCTTGTCATCCAGCGGGATGAACGCGATGTCCAGCGGCGGTTCGTTGACCTTGGCGCGGTCACGGTTGATGGTCTTCAGCGCCCAGTCGATGATCGTCAGGGTCCGCAGGCCGAGGAAGTCGAACTTCACCAGACCGGCCGCCTCGACGTCGTCCTTGTCGAACTGGGTCACCAGACCGTCGCCGGCCTCGTCGCAATAGATCGGCGAGAAGTCGGTCAGCTTGGTCGGCGCGATTACCACACCACCGGCGTGTTTACCGACGTTCCGCACCACGCCTTCGAGCTTGCGCGCCATCTCCCAGATTTCCGCCGCTTCTTCATCGACCTTGATGAAGTCACGCAGGATTTCTTCCTGCTCGTAGGCTTTTTCCAGGGTCATGCCGACTTCGAACGGAATCATCTTCGACAGGCGATCGGCCAGGCCGAACGACTTGCCCTGGGCCCGCGCCACGTCACGAACCACAGCCTTCGCAGCCATGGAACCGAAGGTGATGATCTGGCTTACGGCATTGCGGCCGTACTTTTCGGCCACGTAATCGATCACCCGGTCGCGACCATCCATGCAGAAGTCGACGTCGAAGTCGGGCATCGATACCCGTTCCGGGTTGAGGAAACGTTCGAACAGCAGGTCATATTCCAGCGGGTCGAGGTCGGTGATCTTCTGCACATAGGCCACCAGCGATCCGGCACCCGACCCCCGGCCCGGGCCCACCGGCACACCGTTGTTCTTGGCCCACTGGATAAAGTCCATCACGATCAGGAAGTAACCGGGGAACCCCATCTGGATGATGATATCCAGTTCGAAATTCAGCCGGTCAACGTAGACCTGACGCTTGGCCTCGTAGTCCTCGGTGGTGTCCTTGGGCAGCAGCACGCTGAGGCGCTCTTCCAGGCCATCGAAAGAAACCTTGCGGAAATACTCGTCGATGGTCATGCCATCGGGAATCGGGTAATCCGGCAGGAAGTGCTTGCCCAGCTTCACATCAATGTTGCAACGCTTGGCGATCTCGACGGTGTTCTCGATCGCATCCGGCAGGTCGCTGAACAGCTCGGCCATTTCCTCGGCGCTTTTCAGATACTGCTGGTCGCTGTAGTTCTTCGAACGCCGCGGATCGTCGAGGGCCCGGCCCTCACCGATGCAGACGCGGGTTTCGTGAGCGGCGAAGTCTTCCTGCTTGATGAAGCGCACGTCGTTGGTGGCTACCAGCGGCGCACCAAGCTTGTCGGCCAGGGCCACGGCACCGTGCAACTGTTCTTCGTCGTTCGGACGATTGGTACGCTGAATTTCCAGATAGAAGCGATCCGGGAACACTGCCATCCATTCGCGGGCAAGCGCCTCGGCTTCGGCGGGGTTGCCGCCGATCATGGCCATGCCGATCTCGCCTTCTTTCGCAGCGGACAGCATGATCAGGCCTTCGTTGGCCTCGGCGACCCACTCGCGCTCGATGATGACCATGCCGTTGCGCTGACCGTCGATGAAGCCACGGGAAATCAATTCGGTCAGGTTGCGATAGCCCTGGGCATTCATGACCAACAGGCTGATCCGGCTCAGCGGACCATCCGGGTCCTTGTTCGACAGCCACAGGTCGGCGCCGCAGATCGGCTTGATCCCGGCACCCATGGTGTTTTTATAGAATTTGACCAGCGAACACATGTTGTTCTGGTCGGTCACCGCAACGGCCGGCATGCCCATGCCGGTCAGGGCCTTGACCAGCGGCTTGATCCGCACGAGCCCATCGACCAGGGAGTATTCAGTGTGCAGGCGTAGATGAACGAATGAAGCCGGCATAGTGATCCTGTCCAGTTACATAGAGACAACAAGGCCCGGATTGTACCGGGCCCCGAACAAAACATCAGCCTTGCCGCTAAACCTGCGTCAGGCCTTGCAGCGCTTCGTAAGCCTGACGCACCGGGGCAAACGAACGCCGGTGAATCGGCGTCGGCCCGAGGCGTGACAGCGCTTCCAGATGAACGGGGGTCGGATAGCCTTTATGGCCGCCGATGCCGTAACCCGGGTAGATCAATTCGAACGCCGCCATCTCGCGGTCGCGGCTGACCTTGGCCAGAATCGATGCCGCTGCAATCGCCGGCACCTTGCCGTCGCCCTGCACCACCGCTTCGGAACGCATCGGCAGTTTCGGGCAGCGGTTGCCGTCGATCATCGCCAGTTTCGGCTGGATGTGCAGGCCAGCGACCGCGCGTTGCATCGCCAGCATGGTGGCGTGAAGGATGTTCAGCTCGTCGATTTCTTCGACCTCGGCGCGGGCGATGCACCAGCTGAGCGCCTTCTCGCAGATTTCATCGTAGAGCATTTCGCGCTTGGCTTCGGTGAGTTTTTTCGAGTCGTTCAGACCGAGAATCGGCCGGTTCGGATCGAGGATCACCGCTGCGGTGACGACCGCTCCGCACAACGGACCGCGACCGACTTCATCGACGCCGGCCACCAGCTCTTCGACTTCGGCGACCAGGGTGAAATCCAGGCCCATCTGCATGCTTGTCTTGCTCATCGTGTTTGCCCGATCAGGTTCAGAACGGCGTCAGCCGCCTGATTGGAAGCGTCCAGGCGCAGGGTGCGATGGATCTCGTCGAAGCCACGGGTCTGCTCTTCGCCACCGTCGATCAATGGCGACAGGGTCTGGGCAAGCGCCTCGACCGTCGCATCATCCTGCAACAATTCCGGCACCAGCAGTCGCTGGGCCAGCAGGTTCGGCAGGGAGACGTACGGACTCTTGACCATACGTTTGAGAATCCAGAACGTCAGCGGCGCAAGACGGTACGCCACGACCATCGGGCGCTTGTACAGCAGCGCTTCGAGGGTCGCTGTACCCGACGCGATCAGGACCGCATTGCACGCCGCCAGGGCCAGATGGGATTTGCCATCGAGCAGGGTCACTGGCAGATCGCGGCCAGCCAGCAATTCTTCAAGCTGGGCACGACGCTCGGGGCTGGCGCACGGGATGACGAAACGCACACCCGGGCGCATGGCCCGCAAGCGTTCGGCGGTATCAAGGAACAACGCACCCAGACGGCTGACTTCGCCGCCCCGGCTGCCAGGCATCAATGCCACCAGCGGACCGTCCGGCAGACCGAGTTCGGCCCGCGCAGCAGAGCGATCGGCCTCCAGTGGAATGGTGTCGGCCAGTGTATGGCCGACGAACCGCACCGGTACGCCCTTCTCTTCGTAGAATCTGGCTTCGAACGGCAGCAGCGTGAGCATCAGGTCGCAGCCTTCGCGGATCTTCAGCACCCGCTTCTGCCGCCACGCCCACACCGACGGGCTGACGTAGTGCACGGTCTTGATTCCGGCCTGACGCAGCTTGAGTTCGATATTGAGGTTGAAATCCGGTGCGTCGATGCCGATGAACACATCCGGTTTTTCAGCGATAAGCGTGGCGATCAGGTCTTTGCGGCGCTTGAGCAGTTCACGCAAGCGTCCCAGGACCTCCACCAGGCCCATGACCGACAGACGCTCCATCGGAAAATAGGAAGTCAGGCCTTCGGCCTGCATCAGCGGGCCACCGACACCGATGAACTCCACCGCAGGGTGCTGTGCCTTGAGGGCCCGCATGAGGCCTGCGCCCAGAATGTCACCGGAAGCCTCCCCCGCCACCAGCGCAATACGCAGATTGGCCATGGTCAGCGGGTGATGCCGCGGGTCGACGACTGGATGGAGTCACGAAACATCGCGACCTCCGGGAACTGGGCGGACGGCTCGGCCAGTTCGGCCAGCGCCTGCTCGACGGTCAGGCCCTGGCGATACACCGTTTTGTACGCACGTCGCAGCGCGTGAATGGCGTCTTCGCTGAAACCGCGACGACGCATGCCCTCGAAGTTCATGCTGCGCGCTTCGGCCGGGTTGCCGAATACGGTGACGAACGCCGGGACGTCCTTGCCGATCGCCGTACCCATGCCGGAAAAGCTGTGGGCACCAATGTGGCAGTACTGATGAACCAGGGTGAAACCGGACAGGATTGCCCAGTCATCAACGTGCACATGGCCGGCCAGCGCGGTGTTGTTGACCAGAATGCAGTGGTTGCCGATGACGCTGTCATGTCCAATGTGGGCATAGGCCATGATCAGGTTGTGATCACCCAGGGTCGTTTCGGAACGATCCTGAACGGTACCACGGTGAATCGTCACCCCTTCGCGAATGACGTTGTGGTCACCGATCACCAGACGGGTTTCTTCGCCCTTGTATTTCAGGTCCGGCGTATCTTCGCCTACCGAGGAAAACTGGTAGATGCGGTTGTGCTTGCCAATACGGGTCGGACCTTTGAGGATCACGTGTGGCCCGATGACCGTACCCTCGCCGATTTCCACACCTGCACCGATGATCGACCACGGGCCGACCTCGACGCCTTCAGCCAGGACGGCCGACGGATCGATGATTGCGCGAGGGTCAATCAAACTCATAGCTTGCGTTCCGCACAGATGATTTCAGCAGAGCAGACCGGTTTGCCGTCGACCGAAGCCTGGCATTCGAACTTCCAGATCTGACGCTTGCAGCTGATGAACTTGGCTTCGAGGATCAGCTGATCACCCGGCAGCACTGGCTGGCGGAAGCGCAGCTTGTCGGAGCCGACGAAGTAATAAAGGGTGCCATCGGCCGGTTTCACGTCAAGCATCTTGAAACCGAGGATCCCGGCAGCCTGAGCCATGGCTTCGATGATCAGCACGCCCGGCATGATCGGGTGCGCAGGGAAGTGACCATTGAAGAACGGTTCGTTGATGCTGACATTCTTGTAGGCGCGAATGCGCTTGCCTTCCGTATCCAGCTCCACTACCCGGTCCACCAGCAGGAACGGGTAACGGTGAGGCAGGTATTCGCGAATCTCGTTGATGTCCATCATTTCGGGGGGAAGCCTATGTAAAGATTGGGAGCGCGACTGACGCGCACTCCTCTAGCAAATCAAGGAGGCAGTCCAGAGGCTGTGCACACTTGATATGGAAATGGTATCAGCCTTCAGATGAAGCATTACCGTCGGGGGTCACTTCCCCGGACCGCTTTTCCAGCTGTTTCAAACGTCGCGCGATGTCATCGAGCTGACGAATACGGGCCGCGCTTTTGCGCCATTCGGCCGCGGGTTGCATAGCTGTGCCGGAAGAATAGGCACCCGGCTCGGTAATCGAGTGGGTCACCATGGTCATCCCGGTCAGGAATACGTTGTCGCAAATATCGATATGCCCTACCAGGCCAACACCCCCGGCGAGCATGCAGTGCTTGCCGATTTTGGTGCTGCCGGAAATCCCCACGCACGCGGCCATGGCGGTGTGGTCACCGACCTGCACGTTGTGGGCGATCTGAATCTGGTTGTCGAGCTTCACGCCATTGCCGATCACGGTATCGGCCAACGCACCGCGGTCGATGGCGGTA
The DNA here is from genome assembly GCF_059492145.1 of Pseudomonas sp. Pseusp21. Lineage (NCBI taxonomy): Bacteria > Pseudomonadati > Pseudomonadota > Gammaproteobacteria > Pseudomonadales > Pseudomonadaceae > Pseudomonas > Pseudomonas sp. Pseusp21. Next base: position 4,992,157 of record NZ_CP168520.1, on the reverse strand, counting down.
TTCACGCCGATCTCCACATCGTCACCGATGGTCACGCCGCCGATCTGGGCGATCTTCTGCCAGACACCCTTCTCGTTGGCAAAACCGAAGCCTTCACCACCAAGTACGGCGCCGGACTGGATCACCACCCGCTTGCCGATCCGCACATCGTGATACAGCGTGACTCGCGGGGCCAGCCAGCCGCCCTCGCCGATTTCACTGCGCGCACCGACGACGCAATGCGCGCCGAGTGTCACGCCAGCACCGATTCGCGCACCCGCTTCGATCACCACGAAGGGACCAACACTGGCGCTCGGATCGACCACGGCGTCCTCGGCGATCACGGCAGTCGGATGAACGCCGGCAACAGCCTTGGGTTTCGGATCGAACAGATGGGAAATGCGTGCGTAAGCCAGGTAAGGATCCGGCACCACCAGCGCATTACCGGCATAACCTTCCGCGTCGGCAGCCTTGAGCAACAGGGCTGCGGCCTGCGAGCCAGCCAGGTATTTACGGTATTGGGGGTTTGCCAGAAAGCTCAACTGAGCTGGGCCAGCCTCCTGCAAGGTGGCTAGCCCAGTAATTTGCTTCTCGGGGTCGCCACTCAAGGTGGCGCCGAGGAACTCGGCCAACTGGCCGAGCTTGATAGTCACGGTCATGGGTTACTTCAGCTGATTCATGCGCTCGATAACCTGGCGCGTGATGTCGTACTGAGGTTTGACATCGATCACTGCGCCACGCTCGAACACCAGGTCAAAACCACCTTTCTTGATGACTTCTTCCACTGCGCTATCCAGTTTCGGCTTCAGTTGCTTGAGCATTTCACGGTCGGCAACAGCCTTGGCTTCGTTCAGCTCCTTGGACTGGAACTGGAAGTCACGAGCCTTTTGCTTGAACTCAAGCTCCAGACGCTCGCGCTCGCCCTGCTGCATCTTGTCGCCACCGGCCATCAGACGATCCTGAATGCCCTTGGCGCTGCTTTCCAGGGTCTTGAGTTTGGTCAGTTGCGGGCCGAACTTCTTCTCGGCGTCCACGGCGTATTTCTTGGCTGCGTCGGATTCCAGCAGGGCCATCTGATAGTTCAGAACGGCGATTTTCATGTCGGCAAATGCCGGGCCTGCCACCAGTACGGAGGCCAGGAGAACCAATTGAGTCAACTTACGCACGATGCACTCCTACAAAATCCATTGTCGTTGTCTTGGGTCAGACGCTTAGAACGTCTGGCCCAGGGAGAATTGGAACACTTGAGTTTCAGCTTCATCCGGTTTCTTGATCGGCATCGCCAGTGCAAAGCTCAGCGGGCCCAGTGCGGTGACCCAGGTCACACCGACACCGACGGAGCTGGCCATGTTGCTGAGGCTGATGTCGTTGCACTGAGTGGAAGAAGTCGAACCGACAGTCGCGTTGGTAGTCTTCTCGCACTTGGAGTCAAATACGTTACCCACGTCCCAGAATACCGAAGTACGCAGGGAACGCTGATCCTTGACGAATGGCAGCGGGAACAACACCTCGACACCACCCTGGATCAACACGTTGCCACCGAACGGCAGCGGATCCTGATCCGGGTCACGCAACGTACCGGCGTTACCGGTCACACCGGCGCCACGACTAGGGGTACTGCGTGGACCCAGCGTGCTGTCTTTAAAGCCACGAACCGAGTTGAAACCACCAGCATAGTAGTTTTCATAGAACGGCAAGCCGTCGGTCGAACCGTAACCATCGCCATAGCCCAGCTCGGTGTGCAGGCGCATGGTGTAGTTCTCGCTCAAAGGCTGGAACAACTGGCCACGGTAATCGAGCTTGAAGAACGACAGATCGCTGCCTGGAATGGTGGTTTCCAGGGTCAGGCTCTGGGAACGACCACGGGTTGGCAGCACACCCTTGTTCAGGGTCGACTCGGACCAGCCAGCCGAAGCCTTGAAGTTCAGGTAGTTGTCGCCTTCACGCTTAACGAAGTCGAAAATCTCGTCAACGGTGTACTGGCCGGTCTTGATCTTGTCCTGCTGAGCGGACAGACCGAAGGTCAGACGCGAAGTCTCGCTGATCGGGTAGCCCACGTTCACGCCGGCACCCAGGCTGTCTACCGCATAGCTCGCTACGTCGACGTCGAGGTCTTTGTAGTCGGTGGTGCGGTAGAACGCGTTGTAACCCAGGCTCACGCCATCGGCGGTCCAGTAGGGGTCAACGTAGCCGAAGTTGTAGCGGCTCTGGTATTCGCTGCGGGTCAGGCCGACGCTGACGCGGTTACCGGTACCGAGGAAGTTGTTCTGGGTGATCGAACCACCGAGGATCAGACCAGCACTCTGGGCGAAACCGACGCTGGCGGTGATCGAACCGGAAGCCTGCTCTTCAACGCTGTAGTTCACGTCAACCTGGTCATCGACACCTGGCACAGCCGGGGTCTCGACGTTGACTTCTTTAAAGAAGCCCAGACGCTCCAGACGGGTCTTGGACTGGTCGATCAGGTAGGTAGAAGCCCAGCCACCTTCCATCTGACGCATTTCACGGCGCAGCACTTCGTCCTCGGACTTGGTGTTGCCACGGAAGTTGATGCGGTTGACGTAGGCACGCTTGCCCGGATCGACAGCGAACAGGATATCGACGGTGTGATCTTCGTCGTGCGGTTGTGGCACGCCGTTGACGTTGGCGAAGGTGTAACCCTCGTTACCCAGACGACGGGTGATCAGTTCGGAAGTGGTGGTCATCAGCTTGCGCGAGAACACCTGACCTTTCTGCACCAGCAACAGCGACTTGACCTGGTCCTCAGGGACTTTCAGGTCACCGCTGAGCTTGACGTCACGAACGGTGTACTTCTCGCCTTCGTTGACGTTGACGGTGATGTAGACGTGCTTCTTGTCCGGGGTGATGGACACCTGGGTCGAAGCGATATCCATGTTGATATAGCCACGGTCCAGGTAGTAGGAACGCAGACGTTCCAGGTCACCGGACAGTTTTTCACGGGCATACTTGTCGTCGTTCTTGAAGAACGACAGCCAGTTGGTGGTTTTCAGTTCGAACAGGTCGGTCAGGTCTTCCTCGGGGAAAACCGTGTTGCCCACCACGTTGATGTGCTGAATGGCGGCGACGGTGCCTTCGTTGATCTTCACTTTCAGGCCGACGCGGTTGCGCGGCTGCGAGACCACTTCGGTATCGACGGTGGCCGAGTAACGACCTTGTGCAACGTATTGACGTTGCAGCTCGTTACGCACGCCTTCGAGGGTCGCACGCTGGAAGATCTCGCCTTCGGCCAGACCGGATTGCTTGAGGCCTTTCATCAGGTCCTCGGTGGAGATCGCCTTGTTGCCTTCGATCTCGATGCTGGCGACCGAGGGACGCTCGACGACCGTGATCACCAGAACGTTGCCTTCGCGGCCCAGCTGGATATCTTGAAAGAAACCGGTTTTGAACAGCGCACGAGTGGATTCCACCAGGCGACGGTCATCCGCCTGCTCGCCGACGTTCAACGGCAAGGCACCAAAGACGCTACCCGCGGAGACCCGCTGGAGGCCATTGACGCGAATATCAGAGATAGTGAAGGACTCGGCGTGAACTTCGGCGATCATCAATACGGTGAGAACCGCAGTTAGCAGCAGACGTTTCATGAAGTCCTTTCTTATTCCAACTGGCAATAAACAAACTGCCGCAAAATGCGGCAGATTCGCAATTCAGCGAAGCGTTACAGACGACCCAGATCGTTGACCAGAGCAAGCAACATCACCCCGACCACCAAGCTGATACCGATCTGTATCCCCCAACCTTGCACCCGATCCGACAAGGGACGACCACGCGCCCACTCGATCAGATAAAACAACAAATGCCCCCCATCCAGTACAGGAATGGGCAGCAAATTCAGAACCCCCAGGCTAATACTCAGATAAGCAAGGAAATTCAGGAAATCAGCGACGCCCGACTGGGCAGAAGCGCCCGCCACTTTAGCAATGGTTATCGGTCCACTCAAGTTTTTTACCGAGAGCTCGCCGAAGAGCATTTTCTTCAGTGAATCCAGCGTCAGAACGCTCATGGTCCAGGTACGACGGGCACCCTCGCCAATCGCCGCCAAAGGCCCGTAGCTGACCTCGCGGATCATTTCCGGCGGCCAGTCGACAGCCTTCACGCCCGCCCCAAGGTAACCGCTTGGCGACTTTTTATCGCCACGCGCAGCCAATGTCACAGGGACGTCGATTTGAACACCGTCGCGCTCGACGCGCAGCACGATTTTGGTATCAGGACGCGTACGAACGGTATCGACCACCTGCTGCCAGTCATCCAGCGCCTTGCCATCCAGTTTCAGCAGACGATCGCCGGTTTTCAGCCCGGCTGTCTGGGCCGGGCCTTTCGGATCAAGTTCGGCCAGCACCGGCGGCAATGCCGGGCGCCAAGGGCGAATGCCGAGGGAGCGAATCGGATCGGGCTCGTCGGCCCCCTTGAGCCATTTATCGAGTGCCAGTTCACGAGGCGTATCAGCCGTAGAGCCCTGCTCGCGCACCAGTACCTGCAAGGAACCGCTTTCGCCGAGACGTCGCACCAGCTGGAGGTTGACTGCAGCCCAGCCCGAGGTCGGCTCGCCGTCGATCGCGACAATTTCCTGACCAGCGCTCAGCCCCGCTGTCGCAGCGATGCTGCCGGACTCCACCGAACCGATAACCGGACGAATCTGCTCGCTGCCGAGCATCGCCAGCACCCAGAAGAACACCAGCGCCAGCAGAAAGTTAGCCACAGGGCCGGCCGCGACGATGGCGATCCGCTGACGAACAGACTTGCGATTGAATGACTGATGAAGCTGATCGGCCGGCACTTCGCCTTCGCGCTCGTCGAGCATCTTGACGTAGCCACCCAGCGGAATCGCGGCGACTACGAACTCGGTACCCTGCTTGTCGTGCCAGCGCAGCAGCGGCATGCCGAAGCCCACGGAGAAACGCAGAACCTTGACGCCACAGCGACGCGCGACCCAGAAGTGGCCGAATTCGTGAAAGGTGACCAGCACACCCAGAGCGATCAGGGTGCCGGCAATCATATAGAGCGCGCTCATCTACTTTCTCCGCAATCCTGTCCAGTGCCGCGTGAAGCCATGTGTTGCAAGACCTATCGGCCGTGACGACTCAACCATTGCCCGGCCAATGTCCGGGCGGTTGCATCAGCGGCGAACACCGCATCGAGATCATCCAGCGCCACCACAGGCTCGAGATTCAAGACTTCCTCGATGATACTCGCGATTTCCAGGTAGCGAACCCGTCCGTCGAGAAACGCGGCAACCGCCACTTCATTCGCCGCGTTGAGCATGGCCGGGGCACTGTTTCCCGCCTCGGCGGCCTGCCGCGCCAGGCGCAGGCACGGGAAACGCTCTTCGTCGGGAGCTTCGAAATCCAGGCGCGCCACAGCGAACAGATCCAGCGGCGCCACGCCCGAGTCAATGCGCTCTGGCCAGGCCAGGGCGTTGGCAATCGGCGTGCGCATATCGGGATTGCCCAACTGCGCCAGCACCGAACCATCCACGTAATCGACCAGCGAATGGATCACACTCTGTGGATGAATCACCACTTCGACTTGCGATGGCTTGGCATCGAACAACCAGCAGGCCTCGATCAGTTCGAGCCCCTTGTTCATCATGCTGGCCGAATCCACCGAGATCTTGCGCCCCATGGACCAGTTCGGGTGCGCACAGGCCTGATCCGGTGAAACATGCGCCAGTTCGGCCATCGGCGTCTGCCGGAAAGGACCACCGGAGGCCGTCAGCAAAATCCGACGGACCCCAACGTTACTCAGCCCGCGAGCAAAGTCCTGCGGCATGCACTGGAAAATCGCGTTGTGTTCGCTGTCGATCGGCAACAGGACCGAACCGCTCTTGCGCACCGCCTGCATGAACAAGGCGCCGGACATGACCAGCGCTTCCTTGTTGGCCAGAAGAATCTTCTTGCCCGCCTCGACTGCCGCGAGGGTCGGGCGCAGGCCGGCAGCGCCGACGATGGCGGCCATGACGGCATCCACCTCGGGTGCCGCAGCGACCTGACACAATCCTTCCTCGCCGACCAGCACCTGCGTCGGCAGACCCGCAGCTCGTAAATCGTCCTGCAGGTTGCGAGCGGCGCCGGCCTCCGGCACTACTGCATATTTAGGAAGATGACGGACACACAGGGCAAACAGTTCGCTCAGGCGGGTAAAACCGCTCAGGGCGAAAGCCTGATAACGCTCCGGATGCCGGGCGATGACGTCCAGAGTGCTCAGACCGATCGAACCGGTCGCCCCCAATACGGTTATCTGCTGCGGGCGACTCACGACGCCGCCATCCACAACAGCACCGCAAAGACCGGAATCGCCGCCGTCAGGCTGTCGATGCGATCCAGTACACCACCATGACCGGGCAGCAGGTTACTGCTGTCCTTGATGCCGGACTGGCGCTTGAACATGCTTTCGGTCAGATCGCCCACCACCGAGATGAAGACAATCACCGCCGCACCGATCAGGCCCTTGAACAGCTGCGCCACCGTCCAGTCACGGAACAGCGCGACCAGGGTGGTGATGACCAGGCTCAGCGCCAGACCGCCATACACGCCCTCCCAGCTTTTGCCGGGACTGACTTGCGGCGCCAGCTTGCGCTTGCCGAACGCACGACCGGAGAAGTACGCCCCGATATCAGCCCCCCAGACCAGCACCATCACCGCCATGATCAACCAGTTACCGAGCGGGTATTGCTTGATCAGCACCAACCCTTGCCAGGCAGGCAACAGAATCAGCAAACCGATTACCAGCTTGGCGGCGGCGCTGGACCAATGCTCACTGGAGCGCGGATACGTCAGCACCAGCCAGGTCGCCAGCACCCACCAGATCACCGACGCACCCAGCACCCATGGCGCCAGCCCCGGCAGGATGTACATGACGAACAGCATCAGCGCGACCACCGCCGCGTAGCCAACACGGAATGCCTGCGCGGTGAAGCCGGCCAGGCGTGCCCACTCCCAGGCACCCAGACTTACGACCAGCCCGATGAACAGGGCAAAACCGGACCCTTCGAGCAGGAAAAAACCACCCAGGGCGATCGGCAACAGAATCAGTGCAGTGATGATGCGTTGTTTAAGCATTAAACCCGGGCTCCAGCTTCGACCTGCTCGCTCGTTTTACCGAAGCGACGCTGGCGCAAAGCGAAATCGGCCAGCGCATTGCGCATGGCTTCGTGTTTGAAGTCCGGCCAGAACAGGTCGGAGAAGTACAACTCGGCGTACGCCAGCTGCCACAAGAGGAAGTTGCTGATGCGATGCTCGCCGCCGGTGCGGATGCACAAGTCGGGCAACGGCAGATCACCAGTGACCAGACAGGTCTGCAGCAGATCCGGGGTGATATCTTCCGGGCGCAAATGCCCGGCCTGAACCTCACGCGCCAGACGCTGCGCCGCTTGCGCAATGTCCCACTGACCGCCGTAGTTGGCAGCGATCTGCAGGATGAAACGGTTGGCACCGGCGGTCATCGCCTCAGCTTCACGCATCGCTGCCTGAAGCTCGGGATGAAACCGCGTGCGATCACCGATGATGCGCAGACTGATGTTGTTGTCGTTAAGGCGCTTTGCCTCACGACGCAACGCCTTGAAGAACAGATCCATCAAGGCACTGACCTCATCGGCCGGGCGCTGCCAGTTTTCACTGGAAAAAGCGAACAGGGTGAGCACCTCGACCTTGGCCTCGGCACACACCTCGATCACCGCCCGCACAGCGTCCACGCCCGCTTTATGCCCGGCAACACCTGGCATGAAGCGTTTTTTCGCCCAGCGATTGTTGCCATCCATGATGATCGCGACATGGCGCGGCACCGCGGACGGCGCAGTCTGCTTGGTCTTGTCCATTTAAAGCTCGACCCTTATACGGCCATCAGGTCTTTTTCTTTCTCGGCCAGCTTGGCGTCGATTTCAGCCACGAACTTCTTGGTCAGATCGTCGATCTCGCCGGCTGCGCGACGCTCTTCGTCTTCACTGATTTCCTTTTCCTTGACCAGATCCTTCAGGGAGCTGTTGGCATCGCGACGGATGTTGCGCACGGCAACACGAGCGTCTTCAGCCACATCACGCGCCTGCTTGGTGAAACCGCGACGGGTCTCTTCAGTCAGAGCCGGCATGCTGATCAGCAGCAACTCACCCAGGTTGGTCGGGTTCAGGTTCAGACCTGCACTGCCGATGGCCTTGTCCACGGCGCCCAGCATGTTGCGCTCGAACGCAACGACTTGCAGGGTACGGGCATCCTTGACGGTGATATTGGCCACTTGCTTGATCGGGGTATCAGCGCCGTAGTAAGGCACCATCACGCCTTCCAGGATGCTCGGGTGCGCCTGACCGGTGCGGATACGGCCGAAGTTGTGAGCCAGGGACTCAACGGACTTCGTCATGCGCTCTTTAGCGTCTTTCTTGATTTCGTTGATCATTGTTGGACTTCCTCGATCAGAGTGCCTTCGGCGCCACCATGCACGATGTTCAGCAGGGCGCCCGGCTTGTTCATGTTAAATACGCGCAGCGGCATCTTGTGATCGCGGCACAGGCAGATAGCCGTCAGATCCATTACACCCAGCTTGCGATCCAGCACTTCATCGTATGTCAGATGATCGAACTTCTCGGCATGCGGGTCTTTGAACGGGTCAGCGGTATAGACGCCATCGACCTTGGTCGCCTTGAGCACGACGTCCGCGTCGATTTCAATGGCGCGCAGGCAGGCTGCCGAATCCGTGGTAAAGAACGGATTGCCGGTACCGGCCGCGAAGATCACCACGTCCTTGGAGTTCAGGTGGCGCATGGCCTTGCGACGGTCATAGTGATCGGTCACACCGACCATGGAGATGGCCGACATCACGATGGCGGAGATATTGGCACGTTCCAGCGCATCGCGCATGGCCAAGGCGTTCATCACAGTGGCCAGCATGCCCATGTGGTCGCCCGTGACCCGATCCATGCCGGCCTTGCTCAGCGCTTCACCGCGGAACAGGTTGCCACCGCCGATCACCAGACCGACCTGAACGCCGATGCCGACCAACTGGCCGACTTCCAGCGCCATGCGATCCAGCACTTTCGGATCGATCCCGAACTCTTCCGAGCCCATCAGGGCCTCGCCGCTAAGCTTGAGTAGAATGCGTTTATAGCGAGCCTGATAACCACTGCCCTGCTGAGCCATTGCGAATCTCTCCTGCGGCGTATTTTAAAAATTCTTTGCGAGCTGTTTACAGCTGGCGTTCACTCTAGCTTGGCGCTGCTTCAGCGCCATCGGAACATGGCTTTGTAAGTCAGTTCCAAGGGGAAACCAATTAAAAATTGGTAACCCTATCTGAAAAGAGGCTGCGCGCGTGAGCGGGCAGCCTCTTTCGGGCGACAGTTGAAAAACCGTCTTATTGCTTGGCGGCAGCCAGCTGGGCAGCAACTTCTTCAGCGAAGTTGTCGACCGGCTTCTCGATGCCTTCGCCTACTTTGAAGTAGGTGAAGGAAACGATTTCAGCGCCGCCTTTCTTGGCCAGCTCACCAACCTTGATTTCAGGGTTCTTGACGAACGCCTGCTCAACCAGGCTTGCTTCTGCCAGGAACTTGCTGATACGGCCCTTGACCATGTTCTCAACAATATTTTCTGGCTTGCCTTTGATTTTTTCTTCGTTCAGCTGCAGGAACACAGCCTTTTCACGCTCGATCGCTTCGTCGGAGACTTGCGAAGGCAGCAGGAACTCAGGGTTGCTTGCAGCAACGTGCATCGCGATGTCTTTGGCCAGCTCGACGTCGCCGCCTTTCAGGACAACAGCAACACCGATCTTGTTGCCGTGCAGGTAGGTGCCGACTACGTCGCCTTCTACGCGCACCAGGCGACGGATGTTGACGTTCTCGCCTACTTTGGCAACCAGTGCTTCGCGAGCGGCTTCTTGAGAAGCGATCAGCGGAGCTGCGTCGGTCAGCTTGTCAGCGAATGCTTTGTCAACGCTGGCAGCAACGAAGTTTTTGAAGTCGTCCTGCAGAGCCAGGAAGTCGGTCTGCGAGTTGACTTCGATCAGAACGGCAGCCTTGCCGTCGTCCTTGATGGCGATAGCGCCTTCAGCGGCAACGTTGCCAGCTTTCTTGGCAGCCTTGATGGCGCCCGAAGCGCGCATGTCATCAATGGCTTTTTCGATGTCGCCGCCAGCCTTTTCCAGGGCTTTCTTGCAATCCATCATGCCTTCGCCGGTACGCTCGCGCAGTTCTTTGACCAACGCTGCAGTAATTGCTGCCATTTTCAAATTCCTCTTGGATAGGTTTTCAACCATTCCACCCGATCGAACGGGCGTTCAATTCTTCCCGAACCTGTTTGTAGCTGCTGCACGTTACAGATGCTGTAGCTGCGCTGCCGACAGATGGTTTTCGAGGTGGCAAAAAGGGGGCCAAGCCCCCTTTTTGCTTACTGAGTCAACGCCAGGGCGTCGATTACTCAGCTGCAGCCTGAGTTTCTTCAGCTGCGAATTCTACAGTGCCGCCAGCAACGTTGTTGCGACCGCGGATCACTGCGTCAGCCATCGAACCCATGTACAGCTGGATAGCGCGGATTGCGTCATCGTTGCCTGGGATGATGTAGTCAACGCCTTCCGGGCTGCTGTTGGTATCGACAACGCCGATGACCGGGATGCCCAGCTTGTTGGCTTCGGTGATCGCGATGCGCTCGTGGTCAACGTCGATCACGAACAGTGCGTCTGGCAGACCGCCCATGTCCTTGATGCCGCCCAGGGAGCGATCCAGCTTCTCAAGATCACGAGTGCGCATCAGCGCTTCTTTCTTGGTCAGCTTGGCGAAAGTACCGTCTTCGGCTTGAACTTCAAGGTCACGCAGACGCTTGATGGAAGCACGGATGGTCTTGAAGTTGGTCAGCATGCCGCCCAACCAGCGGTGATCGACGTACGGCGAACCGCAACGTGCTGCTTCTTCAGCAACGATCTTGCCAGCGGAACGCTTGGTGCCGACGAACAGAATCTTGTTTTTGCCCTGGGCCAGACGCTCTACGAAAGTCAGAGCTTCGTTGAACATTGGCAGGGTTTTTTCAAGGTTGATGATGTGAATCTTGTTACGCGCGCCGAAAATGTATTTACCCATTTTCGGATTCCAGTAACGGGTTTGGTGACCGAAGTGCACACCGGCCTTCAGCATATCGCGCATGTTGACTTGGGACATGATAGTTCCTTGATAAGTCGGGTTGGGCCTCCACGTATCCCAATGACCAACCATTGATCCGAGGATCAAAGGCACCCAGGCCATCGTGTCGACACGTGTGTGGGTTAATGCTCCCGGAGCTATCCCCGGAAAGCGGCGCATTTTATACCACAGGGGCGACGCAAACGGAACCCGGAATCTGCAATCGCGTCAGGGACATGCGCGCCAGCCCCTTGGAATCGGGACAATGCGCCGCATTGTATAGACAGAAGCGATACACGCAGGCGCGGATTTGCGCCTTTGGTCTGTTAGAATCGCGTTTTTCGGGGCCGCCAAATCAACAGCCGCGCCCCTGTTCGTATCAGCAAGCGCCGTCGAGCGCAGAGAGAGCCTGTATGACCGTCACCCTCAAAACCCCCGAGGACATCGCTGGCATGCGTGTCGCCGGCAAACTGGCCGCCGATGTGCTGGAAATGATTGCCGAGCACGTCAAGCCTGGCGTGACCACCGATGAGCTGAACCAGATCTGCCACGACTACATCGTCAACGTGCAGCAGGCCATCCCTGCCCCGCTCAACTACAAGGGCTACCCGAAGTCGATTTGCACCTCGATCAACCACGTGGTCTGCCACGGCATCCCGAACGACAAGCCGCTGAAAAATGGCGACACCCTGAACATCGACGTCACGGTGATCAAGGACGGCTACCACGGCGACACCAGCCGCATGTTCCACGTCGGCACCGTGCCGGTCTGGGCAGAGCGCCTGTCGCAGGTCACCCAGGAATGCATGTACAAGGCGATCGAAATCGTCAAACCCGGCTGCCGCCTCGGTGACATTGGCGAAATCATCCAGAAGCACGCGGAAAAGAACGGTTTCTCGGTCGTACGCGAGTTCTGCGGCCACGGCATCGGCAAGGTGTTCCACGAAGAACCGCAGATTCTGCACTATGGCCGCGCCGGCACCGGCATGGAACTGAAGGCAGGCATGACCTTCACCATCGAGCCGATGATCAACCAGGGCAAGGCCGACACCAAAGTACTGGGCGACGGCTGGACCGCGATCACCAAGGATCGCAAGCTGTCGGCGCAGTGGGAACACACCTTGCTTGTCACCGACACCGGCTACGAGATCTTCACCCTGCGCAGCGACGACACGATCCCGCGCATCTCGGCCTGACCCAGACACCGTTCCCAGCCTATAGAAGGAAAGCCAATCGATGCCGCAGGTGGATCCCGAACTCTTCGACCGCGGTCAGTTCCAGGCTGAACTGGCCCTGAAAGCGAGTCCTATCGCGGCGTTCAAGAAGGCGATCCGCCAGGCCCGCGAGGTGCTCGATGCACGTTTTCGGGCCGGTCGCGATATACGCAGGCTGATCGAAGATCGGGCGTGGTTCGTCGATAACATCCTGCAAAAGGCCTGGGACCAGTTCGACTGGAGCGAAGACGCCGACATCGCGCTGGTCGCGGTCGGCGGCTACGGTCGCGGTGAATTGCACCCCTATTCCGACATCGATCTGCTGATCCTGCTGGACAGCGCCGATCACGAAATTTTCCGCGATTCCATCGAGCGTTTTCTGACGCTGCTGTGGGACATCGGCCTGGAAGTCGGTCAGAGCGTTCGCTCGGTCGACGAATGCGCCGAAGAGGCGCGCGCCGACCTGACGGTGGTCACCAACCTGATGGAAAGCCGCACCATCTGCGGCCCCGAGCGCCTGCGCCAGCGCATGCTCGACGTCACCAGCACTGCACACATGTGGCCGAGCAAGGATTTCTTCCTAGCCAAGCGCGCCGAGCAGAAGGCTCGCCACCACAAGTACAACGACACCGAATACAATCTGGAGCCCAACGTCAAAGGCTCGCCCGGCGGACTACGGGATATCCAGACCATTCTGTGGGTGGCCCGCCGTCAGTACGGCACCCTGAACCTGCGCGCCCTGGCCGGCGAAGGCTTTCTGGTCGAGAGTGAAAACGCCCTGCTGGCGTCCTCTCAGGAATTCCTCTGGAAAGTGCGTTACGCCCTGCACATGCTCGCCGGTCGCTCCGAAGACCGCCTGCTGTTCGATCATCAGCGCACCATTGCCGGGCTGCTGGGTTTTGAAGGCGACGACGCCAAACAGGCCGTCGAAAACTTCATGCAGCAGTATTTCCGGGTGGTGATGAGCATTGCCCAGCTCAGCGACCTGATCATCCAGCACTTCGAGGAAGTCATCCTCGCCCCGGAAGACGAAGCGCCACCACAGCCGATCAACTCGCGCTTCCAGCTGCACGACGGCTACATCGAGGCACGCAACGACAACGTGTTCCGCCGTACGCCGTTCGCCATGCTCGAGATCTTCGTGCTGATGGCCCAGCAGCCGGAAATCAAAGGCGTACGCGCCGACACCATTCGTCTGCTGCGGGAAAACCGTCACCTGATCGACGACAACTTCCGCAACGACATCCGCAACACCAGCCTGTTCATCGAGCTGTTCAAGTGCAAGATCGGCATTCACCGCAACCTGCGGCGGATGAACCGCTACGGCATTCTCGGACGCTATCTGCCGGAATTCGGCTTCATTGTCGGGCAGATGCAGCACGACCTGTTTCACATCTATACGGTCGATGCGCACACGCTGAACCTGATCAAGCACCTGCGCAAATTGCAGTACACCCAGGTGTCGGAAAAATTCCCGCTGGCCGCCAAGCTCATGGCCAAACTGCCCAAGCCTGAACTCATTTATATGGCCGGCCTGTACCACGACATCGGCAAGGGCCGGCATGGCGATCACTCGGAGATTGGCGCGGTGGATGCCGAGGCGTTCTGCCAGCGTCACCAACTGCCGGTCTGGGACAGCCGCCTGATCGTCTGGCTGGTGCAGAACCACCTGGTGATGTCGACCACCGCCCAGCGCAAAGACTTGTCCGACCCGCAGGTAATCCATGACTTCGCCCTGGCGGTCGGTGACGAAACCCGTCTCGACTACCTGTACGTGCTGACCGTGGCCGACATCAACGCGACCAACCCGACGCTGTGGAACTCGTGGCGTGCCAGCCTGTTGCGCCAGCTCTACACCGAGACCAAGCGCGCCCTGCGCCGCGGCCTGGAGAACCCGGTGGATCGCGAAGAACAGATCCGCCAGACCCAGAGCGCAGCACTGGACATTCTGGTGCGCGGCGGCACCGACCCGGATGACGTCGAGCAGTTGTGGGCGCAGCTGGGTGACGACTACTTCCTGCGTCACACCGCCGGCGATGTGGCCTGGCACACCGACGCCATCCTCCAGCAACCGGCTGACGGCGGTCCGCTGGTGCTGATCAAGGAAACCACCCAGCGCGAATTCGAGGGTGGCACGCAGATCTTCATCTATGCGCCGGACCAACACGACTTCTTCGCCGTGACCGTGGCCGCGATGGACCAGCTCAACCTGAATATTCACGACGCCCGGGTCATCACGTCCAGCAGCCAGTTCACCCTCGACACCTACATCGTGCTCGACACCGATGGCGATTCGATCGGCGACAATCCGGTCCGGGTCAAACAGATTCGCGAGGGACTGACCGAAGCCCTGCGCAACCCGGCCGACTACCCGACGATCATCCAGCGTCGGGTGCCGCGCCAGCTCAAGCATTTTGCGTTCGCCCCGCAGGTGACGATCCACAACGACGCCCAGCGTCCGGTAACCGTACTGGAACTCACTGCGCCGGATCGGCCGGGCCTGCTGGCACGGGTCGGCGGGATTTTCCTCGAGTTCGACCTGTCGCTGCAGAACGCCAAGATCGCCACCCTGGGCGAGCGGGTGGAAGACGTGTTCTTCATCACCGACGCCCACAATCAACCGCTGTCCGACCCGCTGCTGTGCAGCCGTTTGCAGGATGCCATCGTCGAACAGTTGAGCGTCAATCAGGAACCCGATATCAAACTGTCGCGCATCAGCATTTGATTGCGCGCCCGGATTCAACCGCTTTGCACGAGATCCCGCACCGATGAACAACGCTCTGTCCCAGCTTCAGCCCTACCCGTTCGAAAAGCTCCGCGCCCTGCTCGGCAGCGTTACGCCAAACCCGGACAAGCGCCCGATCGCGCTGTCCATCGGCGAACCGAAGCATCGCTCGCCAAGCTTTGTCGCCGAGGCGCTGGCCAACAATCTGGATCAGATGGCGGTGTACCCGACCACCCTCGGCATTCCGGCCCTGCGCGAAGCCATCGCGGCTTGGTGCGAACGTCGTTTCAACGTACCGAGCGGCTGGATCGACCCGGCGCGCAACGTACTGCCGGTCAACGGCACCCGTGAAGCGCTGTTCGCCTTCACCCAGACCGTGGTCAACCGTGGCGACGACGCACTGGTGGTCAGCCCGAACCCGTTCTATCAGATCTACGAAGGCGCGGCGTTCCTCGCCGGCGCCAAGCCGCACTACCTGCCATGCCTGGACGAGAACGGCTTCAACCCGGACTTCGACGCGGTATCGCCTGACATCTGGAAACGCTGCCAGATCCTGTTCCTGTGCTCGCCGGGCAACCCGACCGGTGCGCTGATTCCGGTCAATGTGCTGAAAAAACTGATCGCCCTGGCCGACGAATACGACTTCGTGATCGCCGCCGACGAGTGCTACAGCGAACTGTACTTCGACGAACAAACCCCGCCGCCGGGCCTGCTCAGTGCCTGCGCAGAACTGGGCCGCCAGGACTTCAAGCGCTGCGTGGTGTTCCACAGCCTGTCCAAGCGCTCGAACCTGCCGGGCCTGCGCTCAGGTTTCGTTGCCGGCGATGCCGACATCCTCAAGGGCTTCCTGCTGTACCGCACCTACCACGGCTGCGCGATGCCGGTTCAGACCCAACTGGCCAGCGTCGCTGCGTGGAATGACGAAGTGCATGTACGCGCCAACCGTGCGCTGTATCGCGAAAAGTTCGACGCCGTGCTGGCGATTCTCAGCCCGGTGATGGACGTGCAGCGCCCGGATGGCAGCTTCTACCTGTGGCCGAATGTGCAAGGTGACGATGCCGCGTTCTGCCGGGATCTGTTTGCCGAAGAGCACGTGACCGTGGTGCCGGGTTCGTACCTGTCCCGTGACGTCGATGGCGTCAATCCGGGCGCCGGGCGCGTGCGCATGGCGCTGGTTGCGCCGCTGGCCGAGTGCGTCGAGGCTGCCGAGCGCATCCGCGATTTCGTCCTGCGCCACAAGTAATGTCTGAACGCCCGTGCCGGGCAATCCGGCACGGGCAATCAAATATCACGTAACAGTTGCCCTCCTGTTTCTACCTCACTCTCCTATTGGCCAGACGTTAGTCTTGGGCGGCGCCGCTCGCTGCGCACCACCAAAAACCGACCTTTGACTTCATGGAAGAAGTGAAAAAAATGACAGAACTGCTCGATTGCCAACTTCATCAATGGCCCGACGATCAGGCGGCCTACACAGCCGCCATCAATGAAAACCCGGCCAACGCCGGCAACGCGACCGGCACTCGCCGCAAGCGCTCCGTCGTCAACTATTCAAAGCTGTGGGCCAACGGCCGCACACTGAAAGTCGCCTTCATGGACGCGCCCGATGCCGAGCACAGGACCAAGATCATCGACGCCGCCAGCCAGTGGTTGCCGTACATCAACCTCAAGTTCGAATTCGTCGATGACCGGCAAGGCGATATCCGCATTGCCACTAACAACAATGACAACAGCTCAATGCTGGGCACCGATGCGCTGTTGATTCATCCGGACTATCCGACCATGAATCTGGGCGTGAAGCCGGACCACCAGGACTTTGAAGTGATCGTGATTCACGAGTTCGGGCATGCGTTGGGCGCGCTGCATGAACACCAACACCCACAGGCAAAAATTCCGTGGGATAAACCGAAGGTGTATGAGTTCTACAAAAATCGCGAAATGAACCCGCTGACCGAGGCGCAGGTCGACCGAAACCTGTTCGCCTCCTTCGACACGCTGGATGCGATCTACACCTCCTACGACCGCAGATCGATCATGCACCACCCCGTGGCCAACACCTTGACGGTGGGCAACTGGGAGGTGCCGATCAACCGCAAGATCAGCAAGAAAGACAAACGCCTGATGAGGTTGCTTTATCCCAAGTAACGTTTTGCCTATTTGACCTGGCCCAGGTTGGCCTCACTCAAGTCGAGTTCGCCCAACACCTCGCGCAGCACGTCATCACCGATCTGGTGCTGACGACTGAGGCTGTACAACTCAAGGCGCTGCGCGCGCAGCGCCTTGAGGCGCAAGCGGCGTTCCAGCAGATCCATCTGGAACGCCAGCGCCTGGGCTTCGGCCGAATCGTTGAACACCTCCAGTTGGTGGCGGTACTCGGACATGATGCGCGCCTTGAGCTCGGCCGCCAGTGCGGCTTGCGCGGCGTCCTGCGGGCTGACCTCTTCGATCTCCAGCGCGTGAATCGCCGCTTCCGCCGTCTTGCGCCAGGCGTCGCGCACTTCCTGACGACGCTTGTCGTCCGGGCTCTTTTCGATGCCGCGCAACAGCAACGGCAGCGCAATACAGGCCGCCACCAGCGACAACAGGATCACCCCGGCGGCGATGAAGATCAGCAAATCGCGCTCGGGAAACGCCTCACTACCCATCAGCATCGGCACCGACATCACGCCCGCCAGGGTCACCGCACCGCGCACACCGCCAACGGTCAGCAACCAGCAGGAACGGGCGGTCGGCACTTGCGTCAGATCCCCCTTGCCACGCAGGCGACGCAACAGCACCGACAGACGCCAGATGCTCTGCACCCAGATAAAACGCAACAGCACCAGCGCCAGGAAAATCGCCACCACGTCGAGACAGCGGTAGAACAGGGTCGGCCACAACGAGGTCTCGTGGCTGACCACCGCTTTAATGATGTCCGGCAGTTGCAGACCGAGCAGCAGGAAGATCAGGCCGTTGAAGGCGAATTCCAGCAACGACCACACACTGCGGTTGAGCAACCGGGTGCTGGTCTGGCGCGGCAGCAGATCGAGCCAGCTCTGCATCATCCCCGCCGCCACTGCCGAAAGAATGCCCGATGCGCCGAGCCGTTCGGCCAGAACGTAAGCGGCAAACGGCAGCAGCAACATGAACACCACATGGGTCGCCGGATCGTCCCAGCCCCGGGCGATCATCCAGGCGCGCAACCGGCCGACCAGCCAACTCAGCGCCACACCGACCGCCAGCCCGCCGACCGCCACCAGCACGAAGGTCAGACTGGCATTGGCCAGGGAAAACGCACCGGTAACCGCCGCGACCAGGGCGAACTTGAACGTCACCAGGCCCGATGCATCGTTCATCAACGCCTCGCCCTGCAGCATGTGCATCAGCGGCGTGGGCAAGCGGTTCTGCGAAATGGCCGAGACGGCCACGGCATCCGTTGGCGACAGCACCGCCGCCAGCGCAAAGGCCACCGGCAAGGGAATCGTCGGCAGCAGCCAATGAATGAAGTAACCGGCACCGACCACGGTAAACAGCACCAACCCGACCGCCAGCGTCAGCACCGGCCCGCGCAGGCGCCACAATTCGCGCTTGGGCATGCGCCAGCCATCGGAAAACAGCAGCGGTGGCAGGAACAGAAACAGGAACAGCTCCGGATCAAGAGCCACGTGCAGGCCAAGGGTCGGCCAGGCCAGCAAGGCACCGGCGGCGATCTGCACCAGTGGCAGCGGCAGCGGAATCACCCGTCCCACCAGGCGCGAGACACTGACCAGCATCAGCAGGATCAGGACGGTATAAGCGGTTTGCATAAAGCGAAAATCCCGGACAATCGACAGCGTTGAAACTGCCATATTAGCCGCTTAGGCTGTGCGTGACCGTTGCACCTATGTCGCAGCCCCCTCAGCAAAAGCAACCTCGGCGCCGCGAAACCGTCTGGTCATGGCATAATCCGACACCATTTTTTTCCAGCACCTGTAAAGGGGGCAATTCCTTGACCGTTTCAAGCAAAACGTTGCACCTTTTCGGCATCAAAGCCTGCGACACCATGAAAAAGGCGCGCACCTGGCTCGATGAACACGCTGTCAGCTATGACTTCCACGATTACAAGACCGCCGGCATTGACCGCGAGCACCTGACCCAATGGTGCGACGAGCATGGCTGGCA
This sequence comes from Pseudomonas sp. Pseusp21, assembly GCF_059492145.1. NCBI lineage: Bacteria > Pseudomonadati > Pseudomonadota > Gammaproteobacteria > Pseudomonadales > Pseudomonadaceae > Pseudomonas > Pseudomonas sp. Pseusp21. The sequence continues at coordinate 4,972,995 of NZ_CP168520.1, read as the reverse complement.
AACGGTGTTGAACCGCGCAGGCACGACCTTTCGCAAACTCGACGACGAACGCAAAGCCGATCTCGACCAGTCGAAAGCCATCGAACTGATGCTCGCTCAACCCTCGATGATCAAGCGCCCGGTGCTCGATCTCGGTGACCGAACCCTGATTGGCTTCAAGCCAGACATCTACGCGGCCGCGCTCAAGTAAGCAGCCCGTCACTTTTTGTAGAGGTATTCACATGTCCAACTCCCTGTTCAGTATTGCCTTCGGTGTCGGCACCCAGAACCGTCAAGGCGCATGGCTGGAAGTGTTCTACGCCCAGCCGCTGTTGAACCCTTCGGCTGAGCTGGTCGCCGCTGTTGCACCGATCCTCGGCTACACCGAAGGCAACCAGGCCATCACCTTCACCACCGCACAGGCTGCGCAACTGGCTGAAGCCGTGAAAGGCATCGACGCGGTGCAAGGCAAGCTGCTGACCCGCCTGGCCGAAAGCCACAAGCCGCTGGTCGCGACCCTGCTGGCCGAAGACGCGCAACTGACTTCGACTCCTGAGGCTTACCTCAAGCTGCACCTGCTGTCCCATCGTCTGGTCAAGCCGCACGGCGTGAGCCTGGCCGGAATCTTCCCGCTGCTGCCGAACGTGGCCTGGACCAGCCAGGGCGCGATCGACCTGAGCGAACTGGCCGAGCTGCAACTCGAAGCCCGTCTGCGTGGCGAGCTGCTGGAAGTGTTCTCGGTGGACAAGTTCCCGAAAATGACCGACTACGTGGTACCGGCCGGCGTGCGTATCGCTGACGCCGCACGTCTGCGTCTGGGCGCCTACGTGGGCGAAGGCACCACCGTGATGCACGAAGGTTTCATCAACTTTAACGCCGGCACCGAAGGCCCGGGCATGATCGAAGGCCGCGTCTCCGCTGGCGTCTTCGTCGGCAAGGGTTCGGACCTGGGCGGCGGCTGCTCGACCATGGGCACCCTGTCGGGCGGCGGCAACATCGTGATCAAGGTCGGCGAAGGCTGCCTGATCGGCGCTAACGCCGGTATCGGTATCCCCCTGGGCGACCGCAACACCGTCGAGTCGGGCCTGTACGTGACCGCCGGCACCAAGGTCGCGCTGCTGGACGAGCACAACAACCTGGTCAAAGTGGTCAAGGCCCGTGAACTGGCCGGTCAGACCGACCTGCTGTTCCGTCGCAATTCGGAAACCGGCGCTGTGGAATGTAAAACCCACAAATCGGCGATCGAACTGAACGAAGCGCTGCACGCTCACAACTAAGCAGCACATTGACCTATGTGGGAGCGAGCCTGCTCGCGAAGCTTTTGGCGTCCATAAGGACGCCTTCGCGAGCAGGCTCGCTCCCACAAGGTTCGGTGTACACCCGCCCAAGTTCACAGGGCTGAACAGATGATGATTCCCTCCCCCTGGCGCGCCGATTTCCCGGCCATCGCCGCCCTGCAACGGCAAGACCAGACTTACCTGGACAACGCCGCCACCACGCAAAAACCCCAGGCCCTGCTCGACGCGCTGGCGCATTACTACGCCAATGGCGCGGCCAACGTTCATCGTGCGCAACATCTGCCCGGCGCCCACGCCACGCAGGCGTTCGAGGACAGCCGCCTGAAGGTTGCCCAGTGGCTGAATGCCGGTGACAGCGGGCAGATCATCTTCACCCACGGCGCCACCAGTGCGCTGAATCTCCTGGCTTATGGCCTGGAACATCTTTTCCATCCGGGCGATGAAATTGTCATCAGCGCCCTGGAGCATCACGCCAATCTGCTGCCGTGGCAGCAACTGGCGCAACGTCGCGATTTGAAACTGGTGATCCTGCCGCTGGACGATGACGGCGTGATCGACCTCGCTGCTGCCGTTCACCTGATCGGTCCGCGCACTCGCTTGCTGGCGGTCAGCCAGTTGTCCAACGTACTCGGCGCCTGGCAACCGTTGCCGGCATTGCTGGCAATGGCCAAGGCGCATAACGCCCTGACCGTGGTCGATGGCGCTCAAGGCGTGGTCCATGGCCGGCATGACGTGCAGGCGCTGGGTTGCGACTTTTACGTGTTTTCCAGCCACAAGCTGTACGGCCCCGATGGCCTTGGCGTGCTGTTCGGAAGCAACGCAGCGCTCGAACAACTGCGCCCGTGGCAGTTCGGTGGCGAGATGGTGCTGGAAGCCAACTATCACGACGCGCGCTTCCGCCCTGCCCCATTGGGCTTCGAGGCGGGAACACCGCCGATTGCCAGTGTGATCGGCCTCGGTGCGACCCTCGACTACCTCGCGGGTCTGGATCAGGACGCCGTGTCCGCCCACGAAGCCGCGCTGCACGATTACCTTTTGCGAGGCCTCGCCGCCCGCAATGGCATCCGTCTGCTGGGCAAGCCGCAACTGGCGCTGGCCAGTTTTGTCGTCGAAGGCGTGCACAACGCCGATCTGGCGCACTTGTTGACCGAACAGGGCATCGCCGTGCGCGCCGGGCACCACTGCGCCATGCCGCTGCTCAAGCGCTTCGAACTGGCCGGGGCGATTCGCGTGTCGCTGGCGCTGTACAACGATTCCGAAGATCTGGAGCGGTTCTTTGAAGCGCTGGATCAGGCGCTGGAGCTGTTGCGATGAGCCTGCCGATCGAGGCCGCCGAAGCGCTGCAAACTTTTCAGAACGCCGCCGGCTGGGAACAGCGGGCGCGATTGTTGATGCAGTTCGGGGATCGTCTGCCACCGTTGAGCGATGCGGACAAGTGCGACGCCAATCGGGTACACGGCTGTGAAAGTCAGGTGTGGCTGGTTGGCGAATTGCGCGACGGCCACTGGCAGTTCGCGGCGAGCAGCGATGCACGGATGATTCGCGGGTTGGTGGCGTTGCTGCTGTTGCGGGTCAACGGCTTGACCGCGGGCGAGCTGCAGCAGGTGGATCTGCCGGACTGGTTCAATCAGTTGGGACTGTCGCGGCAGTTGTCGCCGTCGCGCAGCAATGGCTTGAATGCTGTTTTACAGCGAATGCGCGAACTCGCCCCGAACTGATCGTTCCCACGCTCCGCGTGGGAATGCAGCCCGGGACGCTCTGCGTCCCATGCCGAAGCGGACGCAGAGCGTCCAATGAGGCATTCCCACGCAGACGGTTCGACGCCTCGACGTGGGAACGATCGGCGACGTAGAGCGTGTGAACGATCGGTCACTGGTCAGGCCTGAGGCTTGACCCGATCCGCCGGGCGCCGCACGCCCGCCACAATCTTGTCCACAGCCTTGGTCGCCGCGACCATGCCGAACGTCGCCGTCACCATCATCACCGCGCCAAACCCGCCGGCGCAGTCCAGCTTCACGCCGTCGCCGACAAAACTCTTCTGCAGGCAAATGCTGCCGTCCGGCTTCGGATAGCGCAGCTGTTCGGTGGAGAACACGCACGGCACGCTGTAATGGCGGGTCACGGTGCGCGAAAAACCATAGTCGCGGCGCAATGTCGAGCGCACTTTCGAAGCCAGTGGATCGTTGAAGGTGCGGTTGAGGTCGCAGACCTGAATCAACGTCGGATCGATCTGCCCGCCGGCACCGCCGGTGGTGATGATCTGGATCTTGCGGCGCTTGCACCAGGCAATCAGCGCGGCCTTGGCGTTGACCGCATCGATGCAGTCGATCACGCAGTCGATGTTTGGCGTGATGTATTCGGCCATGGTGTCGCGGGTGACGAAATCCGCCACGGCGTGCACCTTGCAGTCCGGGTTGATCCCGCGCAGACGCTCGGCCATCACCTCGACCTTGGGTTTGCCGACGGTGCTGTCGAGCGCGTGCAACTGGCGGTTGGCGTTGCTGACGCAGACGTCGTCGAGGTCGAACAGCGAAATCTCGCCCACCCCGCAACGGGCCATGGCTTCCGCCGCCCAGGAACCGACGCCGCCAACGCCGACAATCGCCACGTGGGCTGCACGCAGGCGCTCGAGGCCCTCGATGCCATACAAACGGGCGATGCCTGCAAACCGCGGATCTTCTGTACTCATGACCATTACCCTGAAAACCGGCGCGCATTATAGGACTACGCAGCGACAAGTTTTAAGCTTCAAGCTACAAGTGTAAGAACTTAAGTCAAAGTCGATTGCCCAACATCCGGCATTTTCCTGTCTCTTGTAGGACTCAGCGAACTGCCGGTGTAGGATGCGCGCCCTCTTGGCGTCAACCAGCCGACCCTTCGTTCCACAGCCTTTGGAACCCGACACAGCTATGTCATCGCGTAAATTTGGACTCAACCTGGTGGTGGTTCTGGCAATCGCCGCCCTGTTCACCGGTTTCTGGGCGCTGATCAACCGCCCCGTCTCCGCGCCGAACTGGCCGGAGCAGATCTCCGGTTTCTCCTATTCACCGTTCCAGCAAGGACAGTTCCCACAGAAGGATCAGTATCCGTCCGACGATGAAATGCGCCGCGACCTGGAGATCATGAGCAAGCTGACGGACAACATCCGCATCTACTCGGTCGACGGTTCCCTGCAGGACATCCCGAAACTGGCGGAAGAGTTCGGTCTGCGCGTGACCCTGGGGATCTGGATCAGCCCCGACCAGGAGCGCAACGAGCGGGAAATCACCCGCGCCATCGAACTGGCCAACACTTCGCGCAGCGTGGTTCGCGTAGTGGTCGGCAACGAAGCGATCTTCCGCAAGGAAATCACCGCCGAACAACTCAGCGTGCTGCTCGACCGCGTGCGCGCAGCGGTGAAAGTGCCGGTGACCACCTCCGAACAGTGGCACGTCTGGGAAGAACACCCGGAACTGGCCAAGCACGTCGACCTGATCGCCGCCCACGTTCTGCCCTACTGGGAATTCATTCCGGTGGACAAGGCCGGGCAGTTCGTTTTCGACCGCGCCCGCGACCTGAAAAAGATGTTCCCGAAAAAACCGCTGCTGCTGTCCGAAGTGGGCTGGCCGAGCAACGGCCGCATGCGCGGTGGCGCCGATGCGTCGCCGGCGGATCAGGCGATCTACCTGCGCACACTGGTCAACAAGCTCAACCGCCAGGGCTTCAACTACTTCGTGATCGAAGCGTTTGACCAGCCGTGGAAGGCCAGCGACGAAGGTTCGGTCGGCGCCTACTGGGGCGTGTTCAACGCCGCGCGCCAGCAGAAATTCAACTTCGAAGGCCCGGTGGTGGCGATCCCGCAATGGCGCGTGCTGGCCATCGGCTCGGTGGTGCTGGCGCTGTTGTCGCTGACCCTGCTGATGATCGACGGCTCGGCCCTGCGCCAGCGCGGTCGTACCTTCCTGACCTTTATCGCGTTCCTCTGCGGTTCGGTGCTGGTGTGGATCGGCTACGACTACAGCCAGCAATACAGCACGTGGTTCAGCCTGACGGTGGGCTTCCTGCTGGCGCTCGGTGCGCTCGGGGTGTTCATCGTGCTGCTGACCGAGGCCCACGAACTGGCCGAAGCGGTGTGGATCCACAAACGCCGGCGTGAATTCCTGCCGGTGGTCGGCGATTCCGACTACCGCCCGAAAGTCTCGATCCACGTGCCCTGCTACAACGAGCCGCCGGAGATGGTCAAACAGACCCTCAACGCCCTGGCCAACCTCGACTACCCGGACTTCGAAGTCCTGATCATCGACAACAACACCAAGGACCCGGCGGTCTGGGAACCGGTGCGCGACTACTGCGAAACCCTCGGCCCGCGCTTCAAGTTCTTCCACGTCTCGCCCTTGGCCGGTTTCAAGGGTGGCGCGCTGAACTACCTGATCCCGCATACCGCCAAGGACGCCGAAGTGATCGCGGTGATCGACTCCGACTACTGCGTGCACCCGAACTGGCTCAAGCACATGGTGCCGCACTTCGCCGACCCGAAAATCGCCGTGGTGCAGTCGCCGCAGGATTACCGCGACCAGAACGAAAGCACCTTCAAGAAGCTCTGCTACGCCGAATACAAAGGCTTCTTCCACATCGGCATGGTCACCCGCAACGACCGCGACGCGATCATCCAGCACGGCACCATGACCATGACCCGTCGTTCGGTTCTGGAAGAACTGGGCTGGGCCGACTGGTGCATCTGTGAAGACGCCGAACTCGGGCTGCGGGTATTCGAGAAAGGCCTGTCGGCGGCGTACTACCACGACAGTTACGGCAAGGGTCTGATGCCGGACACCTTCATCGACTTCAAGAAACAGCGTTTCCGCTGGGCCTACGGTGCGATCCAGATCATCAAGCGCCACACCCGCAGCCTGCTGCGCGGCAAGGACACCGAACTGACGCGCGGCCAGCGTTACCACTTCCTCGCGGGCTGGCTGCCGTGGGTGGCAGATGGCATGAACATCTTCTTCACTGTCGGCGCACTGTTGTGGTCGGCGGCGATGATCATCGTGCCGCAACGGGTCGATCCGCCGCTGCTGATCTTCGCGATCCCGCCGCTGGCGCTGTTCGTGTTCAAGGTCGGCAAGATCATCTTCCTCTACCGTCGCGCCGTGGGCGTGAACCTCAAGGATGCGTTCTGCGCCGCACTGGCCGGTCTGGCGTTGTCGCACACCATCGCCAAAGCGGTGCTGTACGGCTTCTTCACCAGCAGCATTCCGTTCTTCCGCACCCCGAAAAACGCCGACAACCATGGCTTCTGGGTGGCGATTTCCGAGGCCCGGGAAGAGCTGTTCATCATGCTGCTGTTGTGGGGCGCGGCGCTGGGGATCTTCCTGGTGCAGGGCATTCCGAGCAACGACATGCGCTTCTGGGTGGCCATGCTGCTGGTGCAGTCGCTGCCGTACGTGGCCGCGCTGATCATGGCGTTCCTGTCGTCGCTGCCAAAACCTGCGGCGGCGCCTGAACCGGCACCGGTGGTCTAAATCCTCACCGATGCACTAAACGGCGGCCAATGGTCGCCGTTTTGCTTTAAGATAACCGCCATTTTGCGCGCCTTGCCCCCAGCTTTCGGAGTTTTCCATGACGGCCCACGCCGACCTTTCGCCGACCCTCCAACTCGCCATCGACCTGATCCGCCGTCCGTCCGTGACGCCGGTCGACGCCGATTGCCAGAAGCAGATGATGCAGCGCCTGGGCGATGCCGGTTTTCAGCTGGAACCGATGCGCATCGAAGATGTGGATAACTTCTGGGCGACTCACGGCAAAGGCGACGGCCCGGTGCTGTGCTTCGCCGGCCACACCGACGTGGTGCCAACCGGCCCGGTGACGGCCTGGCAGATCGACCCGTTCAACGCGGTGATCGACGAGCACGGCATGCTCTGCGGCCGTGGCGCAGCGGACATGAAAGGCAGCCTGGCCTCGATGACTGTGGCAGCCGAGCGTTTTGTCGCCGACTACCCGGATCACAAGGGCAAGGTCGCGTTCCTGATCACCAGCGACGAAGAAGGCCCGGCGCATCACGGCACCAAGGCAGTGGTCGAGCGTCTGGCCGCCCGTAACGAGCGTCTGGACTGGTGCATCGTCGGTGAACCGTCGAGCACCACGCTGGTGGGCGACGTGGTGAAGAACGGTCGTCGCGGCTCCCTTGGCGCCAAACTGACCGTACGCGGTGTGCAGGGCCACGTGGCCTATCCGCATCTGGCGAAGAACCCGATCCACCTCGCTGCCCCGGCTCTGGCCGAGCTGGCAGCCGAGCATTGGGATCACGGCAACGACTTCTTCCCGCCGACCAGTTTTCAGATTTCCAACGTCAACTCCGGCACCGGCGCGACCAACGTGATTCCGGGCGATCTGGTGGCGGTGTTCAACTTCCGCTTCTCCACCGAATCGACGGTCGAAGGCCTGCAAAAACGCGTCGCCGACATCCTCGACAAGCACGGCCTGGACTGGCACATCGACTGGGCGCTGTCCGGTCTGCCGTTCCTCACCGAGCCGGGTGCGCTGCTCGATGCGGTGTCGTCGAGCATCAAGGACATCACTGGCCGCGAGACCAAGGCGTCCACCAGCGGCGGCACCTCCGACGGTCGTTTCATCGCGACCATGGGTACGCAGGTTGTTGAACTGGGCCCGGTCAACGCGACCATCCACCAGGTCAACGAGCGCGTGCTGGCGGCCGATCTCGACGTGCTGACCGAGATCTACTACCAGACCCTGATCAAGTTGCTCGCCTGATGCTCGCGTGCCCGATCTGCAGTGAACCGCTGAACGCGGTGGACAACGGCGTGGTCTGCCCCGCCGGCCACCGCTTCGACCGCGCGCGCCAGGGTTACCTGAACCTGCTGCCGGTGCAACACAAGAACAGCCGCGATCCCGGCGACAATCAGGCGATGGTCGAGGCCCGCCGCGACTTTCTGAACGCCGGGCATTACGCGCCGGTGGCCAAGCGTCTGGCGGAGCTGGCGGCGAGTTATGCGCCGGCGCGCTGGGTCGATATCGGTTGTGGCGAGGGTTACTACACCGCGCAGATCGCCGAGGCTTTGCCCGACGCCGACGGTTACGCGCTGGACATCTCGAAGGAAGCGGTCAAACGCGCCTGCAAACGCAATCCGGCGCTGACCTGGTTGATCGCCAGCATGGCCCGGGTGCCACTGGCCTCCGGCAGTTGCCAGTTTCTGGCCAGCGTCTTCAGTCCACTGGACTGGGAAGAAGCCAAACGCCTGCTCAGCGTCGGCGGCGGTCTGATGAAAGTCGGCCCGACCAGCGGCCACCTGATGGAACTGCGCGAACGCCTGTACGACGAAGTGCGCGAATACACCGACGACAAGCACCTGGCCCTGGTGCCGGAAGGCATGGCGTTGGCGCACAGTGAAACCCTGGAATTCAGACTGACGCTGGACAAGCCCGAGGATCGCGCCAACCTGCTGGCGATGACGCCCCACGGCTGGCGCGCCAGTGCCGAGCGCCGCGCGGCGGTCATCGAACAGGCCGAGCCGTTCGTGACCACGGTCTCGATGCGCTACGATTATTTCGTTCTTCAATAACTTTTGGTCTCGGGCAACGACCCGGGGCCGGCTAAATCCGCGAATGGATTTTTCAGACCCGCAGTGAGGATATCCATGCGCCAACCGGACATCGAGATTTACCTGAAAGACGCCGACGTCGACCACAAGGCCATTTCCGCCTGGCTGGGCGCCGCTCTCGGCCCGTGCAGCGACTGGGTACAGAAAGGTCAGACGTACAAGTGCAAGGCCGGCAACATCCCGGTGACCTGGCTGCCGAAAGCCGTGGGCAAGTGGAACAGCCTGTACCTGGAAAGCGATGCGACCCCATGGGACGACGACATCGCCTGCGCCCGCGCAGCCTTTGCCGCGCTGAACGTCGAAGTGCGCTGTGCGCCGGGGACGTGGGTCGAGGAAGAAGGTGAGGAAACGGCGGATCGCTGGATCCGGATCAGCGCCGATGGTGAAGAAGAAATCACCTGGAAAACTGCATAAAAGCAGCTTCGAGCTGCAAGCCTCAAGCTGCAAGCCTGACCGCTTGAAGCTTGTAGCTCGAGACTGGCCGCAGGTCCTCCCTTACAGGCCTACAACGTCTTCAGCCTGCAACCCCTTCTGCCCTTCCACCACCGCGTATTCAACCTGCTGACCCTCGGTCAGCGAACGGTGGCCTTCGCCGCGGATCGCGCGGTAGTGCACGAACACGTCCACCCCGTCTTCGCGCTGAATGAAGCCGTAGCCTTTGGCGTCGTTGAACCACTTCACGTTGCCGGTTTCACGTGTTGCCATCTGTTCATACTCCTTTTTTATTATTGAACAGGCTTTTCGCAGGAAAGCCTTTGAGGAACGTCAGCCTGCGTCCGACGTCCATAAAAGGGCCCCGGCGACAGATCGCCGAGTATATGACAGGCGGCAAAACTCTCAACAGGAGATTACTTCGCCGCTTTTTTGCCGATTTTCGCCCAATACGGCAAACTGTCGCCCTCCCGAGCAAACGCTCGGTTTATCCACTCACGCAGAAGCCGTATGACCCGTTCCCCGTTCCGCCGTCTTGTGTTTGGCACCTTGCGCCGACTGTTGTATCTCTGGGTTCGCTCCGAGACGATCAACCAGTCGTCGTTCACCCTCAACCTCGACCGCAGTCGTCCGGTGTTCTACGTCCTGCAAAATCCATCGCTGACTGATCTGGCGGTGGTCGACACCGAGTGCACCAAGGCCGGCCTGCCGCGCCCGGTGCTGCCGGTGTCCGTGGGTTCGCTGATCGAACCGGCGGCGTTTTTCTACCTGACGCCGGATCCCGACTGGCTCGGCCGCCAGGACAAGCGCGGTGCGCCGCCGACCCTGACCCGACTGGTCAGCGCCCTGAGCCAGAATGCTGCCGAAGATGCACAGATCATTCCGGTCAGCGTGTTCTGGGGCCAGTCACCGGACAGCGAAAACAGCCCGTGGAAACTGCTGTTCGCCGACAGCTGGGCCGTCACCGGGCGTCTGCGTCGCCTGCTGAGCATCATGATTCTGGGGCGCAAGACCCGCGTGCAATTCTCCGCACCGATCCACCTGCGCGAATTGATCGAACACAACAAGGGCCACGAGCGCACCGTGCGCATGGCCCAGCGGATCCTGCGGGTGCACTTCCGCAATCTTAAAGCTGCGGTGATCGGCCCGGACATTTCACACCGCCGTAACCTGGTCAAAGGTCTGCTCAACCAGCCGCTGGTCAAGCAAGCGATCCTCGACGAAGCCGAGCGCGAAAACATCTCCCCGGAAAAAGCCAAGGCCCAGGCCCTGCGCTACGGCAACGAGATCGCCTCGGACTACACCTACACCGCGATCCGTTTTCTGGAAGTGGTGCTGAGCTGGTTCTGGAACAAGATCTACGACGGGATCAAGGTCAACCACATCGAAGGCGTGCAGAAGGTCGCCCAGGGTCACGAAGTGATCTACGTGCCGTGCCACCGCAGCCACATTGACTACCTGCTGCTGTCGTACTTGCTGTTCCGCAATGGCCTGACCCCGCCGCACATCGCCGCCGGCATCAACCTCAACATGCCGGTGATCGGCAGCCTGCTGCGCCGTGGCGGGGCGTTCTTCATGCGCCGCACGTTCAAGGGCAATCCGCTGTACACCTCGGTGTTCAACGAATACCTGCACACCCTGTTCACCAAAGGTTTCCCGGTCGAATACTTCGTCGAGGGCGGTCGCTCGCGTACCGGGCGCATGCTGCAACCGAAAACCGGGATGCTCGCAATCACCATGCGCAGCTTCCTGCGCTCGTCGCGGATGCCGATCGTGTTCGTGCCGGTGTACATCGGTTACGAGCGCGTGCTCGAAGGCCGGACCTACCTCGGCGAGCTGCGTGGCGCGAGCAAGAAGAAAGAATCGATCTTCGACATCTTCAAAGTCATCGGCGCGCTAAAGCAGCGCTTTGGCCAGGTGGCGGTGAACTTTGGCGAGCCGATCAAACTGGCGGAATTCCTCGACAGCGAACAGCCGGACTGGCGTCAGCAGGAACTCGGCCCGCAGTACAAGCCGGCGTGGCTCAACGAAACCACCAACCGCCTCGGCGAGAAAGTCGCACAGCACCTGAACGAAGCGGCGGCGATCAACCCGGTCAACCTGGTGGCGCTGGCGCTGCTCTCGACCACCCGCCTGGCGCTGGATGATCGGGCCATGGCGCGGGTGCTGGATCTGTATCTGGCGCTGCTGCGCAAGGTCCCTTACTCGCCGCACACCACGTTGCCGGAAGGCGATGGCCGCGCGCTGATCGAGCACGTGAAGGACATGGATCTGCTGTCCGAGCAGAACGATGCGCTGGGCAAGATTCTTTATCTGGACGAACAGAACGCCGTCCTGATGACCTATTACCGCAACAACGTGCTGCACATCTTCGCCCTGCCGGCTTTGCTGGCGAGCTTCTTCCAGAGCACCTCGCGCATGAGCCGCGAACAGATCCTGCGCTACACCCGCGCGCTGTATCCGTACCTGCAATCGGAGCTGTTCATCCGCTGGACCCTGGACGAACTGGATGCAGTCATCGATCAGTGGCTGGAAGCGTTCGTCGAACAGGGCCTGCTGCGTTTCGAAAAAGACGTGTACCTGCGCCCGGCACCGAGCTCGCGGCATTTCGTGCTGCTGACCCTGCTGTCGAAGAGCATTGCCCAGACCCTGCAACGCTTCTACATGACCGTTTCCCTGCTGCTCAACAGCGGCCAGAACAGCATCAGCGCCGAAGAACTGGAAGACCTGTGCACGGTCATGGCCCAGCGCCTGTCGATCCTGCATGGCCTGAACGCACCGGAGTTCTTCGACAAGAGCCTGTTCCGCCACTTCATCCAGACCCTGCTCGACCTCGACGTACTGCGTCGCGACGAAGCCGGCAAGTTGAGCTACCACGAACTGCTCGGCGAACTGGCCGAAGGCGCAGCCAAACGGGTGTTGCCGGCGGAGATTCGCTTGTCGATCCGTCAGGTGGCACTGCACCGCAGTGAAGATGCGGCCGATCAGCCCGCCGCCCCTGTGCAAAGCGACTAAATTCCTACAGGCGCCAGGCTTCTTCTGGCGCCGTCGATACGGAGATCTCCGATGAAAAAACTTTCCCTGCTTGCCGCCGCCACGCTGCTCAGCGCCTGCCAGTCGACCTCACCGGCCGGCAAGGTCAGCCTCGACGGCGAAGTGTTCTACCTGCAACGCATCGCCCTGCCACCCAGTGCGACCTTGAGCGTAAGCCTGCAGGACGTTTCGCTGGCCGACGCTCCGGCCGTGGTACTCGACGAACAGAAAGGCCCGGTCAAAGGCCAGGTGCCGCTGCCGTTCCACTTGAGCTACGATCCGGCCCAGGTCAAACCCGGCCACCGCTACTCGGTCAGCGCACGCATTGAAGTCAACGGCGAGCTGATGTTCATCACCACCGAAAACCATGCCGTGCAGCTTGATGGCAAGGATCCGCAGCCGCTGAAGATCCGCGTCGACGCCGCACGCTAACCCTCTCCGAACAAGGAAGCCGCCATGCTCCGCCCTACCCTTCGCTTCGCCGGCCTGTGCGCGGGCCTGATGATCTCCGCCAACGCACTGGCCCTGTCCCTCAGCGACCTGTCGCAAGGCGACGCCACCGGCGGCCTCAAGGACGCCCTGACCCAGGGCGCGCAACTGGCCGTCAAACAACTCGGCACCCCGGGCGGTTTCAGCAACAACCCGGACGTGAAGATCGAACTGCCGGGCAAACTCGGCAAAGTCGCCGGCAAGATGAAAGCCTTCGGCATGGGCGCTCAAGTTGAAGAACTGGAAACCGCCATGAACAAGGCCGCGGAAACCGCTGTCACCCAGGCCCAGCCGATCCTCGTCGACGCCGTGAAGAAAATGAGCGTGGAAGACGCCAAAGGCATCCTCAGCGGCGGCAACGACTCCGCCACCCAATACCTGGACAAATCCAGCCGCGAACAGATCCGCACCAAGTTCCTGCCGATCGTCAAACAGGCAACCGACAAAGTCGGCGTAGCCCAGAAATACAACGCCTTCGCCGGCCAGGCCGCGACCTTCGGGGTGGTGGATGCGAAAAGCGCCAACATCGAAAGCTACGTGACCGAACAAGCGCTCAACGGCCTGTTCGAAATGATCGGCAAACAGGAAGAAACCATCCGCAAGAACCCGGCCGCTGCGGCGACGAGTCTGGCGAAGAAAGTGTTTGGTACGCTCTAAACCGACACGACACGGGAGTGAGCTGTCTCACTCCTGTTGTTCAATCCGCCACCAGCGGAAACACGTAAAAAGTACACCCACTCGCGCCCCATTTTCTTCTTCTCGAAAACCTGCAGCTCAACCAACCCGCTCAACGTCGACACCGCTGTGTTGTAGGCACAACCAAGATGCTCCTTGACGTTCCCCGCCGTGAACTCCTTCGCCACCCCGCTCCTGGCCACCTGATAAATGGCCCGCTGCCGCTCTGTCAGCCGATCAAAAAAGCCCGAACAGGTCAGCCAGCGCTCGAAGTCTTCGCTGTACGCCACACTCTTGCGGTACACATCGGTAAACCCCTCCACCGCCCGCAGAATCACCGAACACTGAAACTCGATGAAGTACGTCAGGTCGAGCTCATCAGCCTCGCTGTGCAAATACGACCGCCCGTACTTTACCGGCGCGTTGCGCAGTAAAAGACTGATCGCGATATAGCGGAACGCCGAAAACTCGTGCTTGAACATGAACCAGTAAAACAGCGCCCTGGCGACCCGCCCGTTGCCATCGCGAAAGGGATGTTCATAGCCCAGGGCAAAGTGCAGCGAGATCGCCTTGATCAGCGGATGCAGGTAGTTTTTTTGCTGAGGTGAACCCTGTGGTTGATTGATCCACTGCGAGAGCAAATCCAGTCGCCTCACCAATCCGGCGGCAGGCGATGGCGAGTGGACGGTATTCCCCTCGCCGTCCTGCACCACGACTTCATCGTTCGTCCTGAAAAGCCCGGGGTCGTACAGCTCGTCATCAATACCCTCGACACCGACTCGGTGCATCGACGCAATCAACTCCACGCTCAAAGGCTCATAACGTTTTTCCCAGGCGAAATTCATCATTCGGTAATTGCCCATGACCATCCGCTCATCCGGCGTCCGGGGCTGACGCCGTTGCTTGAGCATGTCCTTGGCAACACGGGTAGTGGTCGCGGCGCCCTCCAGCTGACTGCTGCTGATCGCCTCATCCTCGATCAGATCGTTAAGCAAATAACTGAAATGCGCCCGCTCGCCTATCTGGCTGGTCATGTACTCCAGCGACGCCGTCGTGGTTTGCCGATCAACCACTGAAAGGGCCTTCTGCGCGGTGGGCGTCGGCACAAACTTTCCCCACTGGGCCGGCTCCCCCAAAGGCAGAAGATGAATGTACTGAGCGGCCCGCGCCTTCTTGACCAACGCCCAACACAATCGCGAATCCAGCCCGCTGGCCCAGCGATACCGCAAATCCTCAAAAGGCAGATACCGCCCCTGATCATCCAGCGGCTTGAGCAACGCAAGATAGTCCGCCAGACGCTGCTTGTGAGGCGCGCGCATCAACAACTCAAAGACCGGATCGGCCCGACCTTTCAATACCGGCGGTTTCTTCATCAACGCTGCTCAACCAAGGCTGAAAAACAGCCTCGAGTACAGCACTGCAAACACAGCGACTCAATATCGGAGGCGTCTGAAAAACATGTAGGAGAGAACACCCCCTCCTACAACGAGCAAATAAAGGCGTAAACCACAATGAGCGTTAGCTCGAGTACCGCTCTTGACGTGCCGGCCCCTTCGGCCGGCTGAGTGGAGGGATTTATCCGGGGGGGAGGCGCGTAGCGCCGTTCGACGAAGTCGAACACATCGAGAGGAGGTGCAGCGAAGCAAACCGGAGGCGATGCCCCCGGATGAATCCCGGAACGAAGGAACCCCGAGCCCCAGCGAGGGGCCGAACGCCGGGGCGCAGCGTTTTGGTTCCTTTTGGGCGTTTGCAAAAGGGACTCGCCGTAAGGGCGAAACCGCCAGTCGCAACACCCGCAGAAACGGATATTCACCCAAAACCCCAAGAGTCTGGTCGGCCCGAAGGCCGCCAAGCTCACCAAACCAAATCAAGACTCCTTGCGAACCCTGAACCAAGCCGCATACAACGCCGGCAAAAACAAAAGCGTCAGAGCAGTAGCAACAATCAACCCCCCCATAATCGCCACCGCCATCGGCCCGAAAAACACACTGCGAGAAAGCGGAATCATCGCCAACACCGCCGCCAAAGCCGTCAACACAATCGGCCGGAACCGCCGCACGGTCGCCTCGATAATCGCCTGCCACGGCTTGAGCCCGGCGGCGATGTCCTGCTCGATCTGATCCACCAGAATCACCGAGTTACGCATGATCATCCCCGACAGCGCGATCGTCCCGAGCATCGCCACAAACCCGAACGGCTGACGGAACACCAGCAGAAACAGCGTTACCCCGATCAACCCCAGCGGCGCGGTCAGAAACACCATCGCCGTGCGCGAAAAACTGCGCAATTGCACCATCAGCAACGTCAGCACCACGACAATGAACATCGGCACCCCGGCGTTCACCGACTTCTGCCCACGCTCCGAATCCTCCACCGTACCGCCGACATCCAGCAGATAACCGTCCGGCAATTCGGCACGAATCGGATCAAGCGTCGGCAGGATCTGCTTCACCAGCGTCGCCGGCTGCTCCTTGCCATAGATGTCGGCGCGCACCGTCACGTTTGGCAGACGATTGCGGTGCCAGATGATGCCTTCCTCGAAGCCATATTCCAGCGTGGCAATCTGCGACAGCGCGACGCTGCGACCGTTGTCGGTCGGCACCGCCAGACTCGGCAGCAACGACAGTTCGGTGCGCTCGTGCACGGTGCCGCGCAGGAGGATTTCGATCAATTCGTTGTCCTCGCGGTACTGGCTGACGCTGGAGCCGGTCAGCGAACTCTGGAGGAATTTCGCCAGATTCGCCGTGCTCACACCCAGTGCCCGGGCGCGATCCTGATCAATGTTCAGGTACACGACCTTGCTCGGCTCTTCCCAGTCCAGATGCACATTCACCACATGCGGGTTCTCGCGCACCTTGGCCGCCACCTTGCGCGCCAAAGCACGGACTTCCTCGATGTGCTCGCCGGTGACACGGAACTGCACCGGATAGCCAACCGGAGGACCGTTTTCCAGGCGCGTGACCCGCGAACGCAAGGCCGGGAACTGCTCGTTCAAGGTGTCGATCAGCCAAGTGCGCAGCGCTTCACGCTCCTCGATGGTTTTCGCCAGAACGACGAACTGGGCGAAGCTCGCCGCCGGCAGTTGTTGATCCAGCGGCAGGTAGAAACGTGGCGAACCGGTGCCGACGTAAGCGACATAGTTGTCGATGCCGGCGTGATCCTTGAGCATCGCTTCCAGTCGTTTGACCTCGGCGGTGGTGTTGGCCAGCGAAGCGCCTTCGGCAAGCTTCAGATCGACCATCAGCTCCAGTCGCCCGGAAGCCGGGAAGAACTGCTGCGGCACGAACCGGAACAACGCCAGCGACGCAACAAATAGCAGCACGGTGAGCACGATCACGGTTTTGCGCCGACGTACGCACCACTCCACCAGACGCCGTACCCGTTGGTAGAACGGCGTGCCATAGGGATCGGTTTGGCCGTCAGCCGTACCGTGTTTGGCCGCGTGAATTTTCGCCAGATCCGGCAGGAGCTTTTCCCCCAGATACGGCACGAACACCACGGCCGCTACCCAGGATGCGAGCAAGGCGATGGTCACCACCTGGAAGATCGAGCGGGTGTATTCGCCGGTGCCGGATTGCGCCGTGGCAATCGGCAGGAAGCCTGCGGCCGTAATCAGCGTACCGGTGAGCATCGGGAACGCGGTGCTGGTCCAGGCATAACTGGCAGCCTTGATCCGGTCGAAACCCTGCTCCATTTTGATCGCCATCATTTCCACGGCGATGATCGCGTCGTCCACCAGCAAACCCAGCGCCAGCACCAGCGCGCCGAGGGAGATTTTGTGCAGGCCGATGCCGAAGTAATACATGCAGGCGAAGGTCATCGCCAGCACCAGCGGAATGGTCAGCGCCACCACCATGCCGGTGCGTACGCCGAGGGAGAAGAAACTCACCAGCAACACGATGGCCAGTGCCTCGACAAGCACCTGGACGAACTCGCCGACACCGGTTTTCACGGCGGCGGGCTGGTCGGAGACCTTGCGCAACTGCATGCCGGCCGGCAGGTTTTTCTGGATGCGGGCGAACTCGATTTCCAGGGCCTTGCCCAGCACCAGAATGTCGCCGCCATCCTTCATCGCCACCGCCAGGCCGATCGCATCCTCGCCCATGAAGCGCATGCGCGGTGCCGGAGGATCGTTGAAACCGCGCCGCACGTCAGCGACATCGGAGATGCGGAACGTACGATCACCGACCCGGATCGGGAAGTTCTTGATCTCGTCGACTGTCTGAAAATTCCCCGACACCCGCAGCTGCAAACGCTCGCTGCCGGTTTCGAAAAACCCTGCGGTGGACACCGCGTTCTGTTCCTCCAGCGCCTGCTGCACGACTGCCAGCGGCAAGCCGAGGGTGGCGAGCTTGACGTTGGACAATTCGACCCAGACCTTCTCGTCCTGCAAACCGAGCAGATCGACCTTGCCCACGTCCTTGACCCGTTGCAGCTGGATCTGGATGCGGTCGGCGTAATCCTTGAGCACCGCGTAGTCGAAACCGTCGCCGGTCAGCGCATAGATATTGCCGAAGGTGGTGCCGAACTCATCGTTGAAAAACGGCCCCTGAATGCCCGGCGGCAGGGTCTGGCGAATGTCGCTGACTTTCTTGCGCACCTGATACCAGAGATCCGGAATCTCCACCGAATGCATCGAGTCGCGGGCAATGAACGTGACTTGGGATTCACCGGGGCGCGAGAACGAAACAATCCGCTCGTACTCGCCGGTTTCCATCAGTTTCTTTTCGATGCGTTCGGTAACCTGGCGCGAGACTTCCTGAGCCGTTGCGCCGGGCCAGCGGGTCTGGATGACCATCGCCTTGAAGGTGAACGGCGGGTCTTCGCTCTGGCCGAGCTTGGTGTAGGACAAGGCACCGACAATCGCCAGCAAAAGCATCAGGAACAGTACGATCTGACGATTGCGCAGCGCCCAGGCGGAAAGATTGAAACCCATCGGGGATTACTCCTTGTCCGCCAGATTGACCACACGGTTGGAGCGATCCACCGGACGCACCTGCTGCCCTTCCAGCAATACGTGAACGCCAGCGGCAACCACCCAGTCGCTGGCGTTCAGGCCTTCGAGCACCGGCACGGTTTTCTCACCGAACGGGCCGACGCGCACCGGGGTCTTTTTCAGGGTGTTGTTGGCGCTGACGACCCAGACGTAGGTCGCGCCGTTTTCGGCGGTCAGTGCCGAGAGCGGCACCGACAGCGGGATGACATCGGCGGTCTGCACGAAGACCCGGGCGCTCTGGCCCAGTTCTGCCGGGACCTTGCCGGCGGTGAATGCAATGCGTGCGGCGAAGGTGCGGGATTTCGGATCGGCGGCCGGCGACAGCTCACGGATCTGCCCGGCAAAGCGCTGGTTCTGTTGAGTCCACAGCTCTACCGACACCGGCTGGCCGACCTTGAAGCGACCGAAGCTCTGCTCCGGCAGGCTGATCAGCACTTCCCGTTCGCCGTCAGTGGCGAGAGTGAAAACGGTCTGCCCGGCGGCGACCACCTGCCCGACCTCCACCGAACGCTTGGCCACCACGCCATCCTGGGGCGCGCGCAGCACGGCGTAACTGGCCTGATTGGTCGAGACGTTGAATTCGGCCTTGATCTGTTTGAGGCGGGCTTCGCCGGAGCGGTAGAGGTTCTCGGCATTGTCGTAGGCCGAGCGGCTGACCATCTGCCGTTCCATCAGGGTCTTGTAGCGGTCACGCTCGGCACGCACCAGGTTCAGGTTGGCTTCGGCCGCCGCGACCTGGGCCCGGGTGGCTTCCAGTTGCAGGCGTACATCCTGCGGATCAAGTTCGGCGAGCGGCTGATCGGCCTTGACGCGCTGGCCTTCCTCGACCAGTCGTCGGCTGACTTTGCCGCCGATGCGGAACGCCAGATCGGGTTCGTAGCGGGCGCGAACCTCACCCGGATAACTTTCCATCGCCTGCGCCGAAGGCTCTGGCTGCACCACCATGGCCGGTCGCACGCTGACTTGCGTTACCTCTTCCTTGCCACACGCCGACAACAAAAACGCCAGACTGACTGGCACCGCAAAGGACAACGCATGGCGGAACATGGTGAAGGACCTTTCGCTAAGGAGGCTTGGAATAATTATACTGGCCGGTATGTTATTAATAGCAAACTCACCAGTCCAGTATTAAAAGCGAAGAATGTCGAACAATCTTTCCACTCCAAACGGCCCGGGCCGACCGAAGGATCCGGCCAAGCGCCAGGCGATTCTCGAGGCGGCGAAAATCCTGTTTCTGAGTCACGGCTATGCCAACACCAGCATGGACGCGGTGGCCGCCGAGGCCGGGGTGTCGAAGCTGACGGTCTACAGCCATTTCAACGACAAGGAGACGCTGTTCTCTGCCGCTGTAGTGGCCAAATGCGAGGAGCAATTGCCGCCGCTGTTCTTCGAATTGCCGGACGGCATCGCCGTGGAAAATGTGTTGCTGAACATTGCGCGAGGTTTTCATCACCTGATCAACAGCGATGAATCGGTGAACCTGCATCGCCTGATCATGGCCTTGGGCAGTCAGGATCCCAACCTGTCACTGATCTTCTTCGAGGCCGGCCCTCAGCGCATGGTGCAGGGCATGGAACGTTTGCTGCGGCGGATTCACGAAACCGGCGTGCTGAGCATCGACAACCCGCACAACGCCGCCGAGCACTTCTTTTGCCTGATAAAGGGTGCCGGGAATTTCCGTCTGTTGTACGGCTGCGGTGAGCCACTGACCGGCGAGGCGGCAGAAAGTCATGTGCAGGAAGTGGTCGGGCTGTTCATGCGGGCCTTTCGACCCTGAAAACAAAAATCCCACGCCATGCGTGGGATTTTCTTATGCGACGGCTCAGGCCTTGAGCGCTTTCTTCGGGTAGATGTCGTAACGACTGGATTTACCATCCAGCGCATGGCTCGGCTTCGGCCCTTCGATGCACGGCGCCTTGCGCGGGCGCTTGACCACCACCCGGTGCGTGGCCAGCGCCAACGCCGCTTCCAGCAACGCCGGTGCATCCGGATCATCGCCTACCAGCGGACGGAACAGGCGCATTTCCTTTTTCACCAGCGCGGTTTTCTCACGATGCGGAAACATCGGGTCGAGGTAGATCACCTGCGGCGGCTCGCCTTCCCAATTGCGCATCACGTCGATGGAGTTGCCCTTTAGCAGCTTCATCCGCGCCACGATCGGCGCCACCTCGAAGTCTTCAGCCGCACGGGCCAGACCATCTTCCAGCAACGCGCCGATCAATGGCTGGCGCTCGATCAGGTTCATCTCGCAACCGAGACTGGCCAGCACGAACGCATCCTTGCCCAGCCCTGCCGTGGCATCCAGCACCCGTGGACGCACGCCTTGGGCGATGCCGACCGCCTTGGCGATCATTTGCCCACTGCCGCCGCCGTACAACCGGCGATGGGCCGCACCACCCTCGACGAAGTCGACCCGCACCGGCCCCGGCGCATCCGGCCCCAGTTGTTGCAGCTGCAAACCCTGCTCGCCGACCTGCAGGGTAAACTCGCCGTCAGCCACCTGCAACGGCAGGTTCAGGCGTTGCGCCCACTGCTCGGCCTGCGCTTCGAACGTCGGGCCGAGGGCCTCGACATGGATGCGGCAGGCCGCGGGTTGCTCAATCATGGAAAACACGCTCAAAAAAGTTAAGGATCGGCAAAAACCGCCGATAACCCAATCAACGCGCATTTTGCCAGAGCTGAGCGTCAACCGAAAAAAATGTCAGGCATTCTTCCCACATCGATTGGCTACATTTCGCCCACAGGCGATTTCAGCCGTCATAACACTCAAGCATTGGGCGGCGTCAGCCACCTGTGGCAGGATTTTTTTGCCCAGGCACTGGCCGAACAGTCGAGTGATGTGGTGCCAGCGTGCGGCACGTTTCCACCGGTTGACCTGGAAAGCCCTGAAGAACCGACTGTCGGCAGCGAACTGTATGCGCACATCGTCAGCCAGCGCGAATGCGATGTGGTGGAAACCGAGGTGCGTCCGCCGGAGCCGCTGTTCCTGCCGATCGCCGAAATCGACATGACACTGGCCGAGCCGTACCCTCCGTTCCCGCCAGAAGAAATCAAGACTCAGCAAAAGCAGCAGGATTTCGACAACAGTTGGGTTCGCCCGGTAGTGATCAACAACGGCCAGCCTATTCCGGAGCCGGGCCCTGCCCCGCAGAAAAAACCGCTGTACCTGCCGATTGCCGAGTTCGACCTGGATCTGCTGCAGCCTTACCCGCCGTTCCCGCCGGAAGCCATCGTCGAGCAGCAGAAAGCCCTGGACTTCGATAACGGCTGGGTGCGCCCGATCGTTCAGCAGAACCTGCGCATCGCCGCCTGATCCCTCAGCGACACACGCTCCAGCGCCCGACATCGACATGAAAGTGATTGCGATGGGCGGCGTTGTAATCCGGACTCAACACCACACTGAACGCCTCGCAGGCGCCATCACGCACCTGACGTAGAAACTGCGCGTCCTGATTTTGCTTCGGCCAGTCCCTGAGCACACTGATCGCGCGACCATCCGCCAGGCGGAAGCCGGCGATGTCCAGCGCATCGGCGCGGGCATGGCGGCTAAGCGCGCCGCTATCGCGGTTGTAGACGTTGCGGCAGGCGAAGCTGCCGAGGTGATCGACCCGCGCCACCGACTGACCGTAGGCCTGCTGCGCCGCCGGTTGCAGCGTATGGTGCTCGAACATCGCGAACGCCACGGCCAACGGGCAACTGGCGAGAAAGCTGCTGCTGAGCCCCACCCCGCCGCCCTGCACGCGCAAAGCGCCGATCAGCGGGCATTTGGCATCGGGACTGTCGGCCTGTGGCGAAACCCTCAGGCCGGAGCTGCCCAATGCCTGCTGGCACAACAGCGGATCGCTGCGCAGGCGCATCAACTTGTAGCCCGTGAGCCAGTTGGGCGTCGCCTGCACATCCAGCGGCGCCCACGGGTTCCACTGCGGCGGCACATCGAGCCAGCCGCGCCAGACGCCGATCAGCCCGCCACCAATGATCAGCAGCCCTGCCAACACCAGCCAGCGCCCCATGCTCATCCCTTGAAGAATTGATTGGCCTTGGCGTACGGCATCGAACGGGAGGTGAAAGTGAAGGTGCCGGACTGCTGGATTTCTTCCGTCGCGCGGAAAAACTCACCCAACGCCGCCAGTGCCAGCGCCGAGCCGGTGCTGATCCGCTTCACGCCCATTTCTTCCAGCTGTTGCACCGTCAGCTTCAAGCCGCCGGACATCAACACATTGACCGGTTTCGGCGCCACCGCGCGCACCACCGCCAGAACTTCTTCGGCGGTGCGCAGGCCCGGCGCGTACAACACGTCAGCGCCGGCTTCGGCAAAGGCCTGCAAGCGGCGGATGGTGTCGTTGAGATCGGGATTGCCGTGCAGATAGTTTTCCGCACGGGCGGTCAGGGTGAAGGGAAACGGCAAGGTGCGCACCGCAGCGACGGCGGCTTCGATCCGTGCCACTGCGTGTTCGAAGCAGTAGATCGGCGAGTCTTCCCGGCCGGTGGCATCTTCGATCGAGCCACCCACGGCGCCCGCCTCGGCGGCCCGGATCAGACTCTGCGCCGATTCGGCCGGGGCGTCGGCGAAGCCGTTTTCCAGATCCACCGCCACCGGCAGATCGGTGGCCGCGACAATCGCCCGGACATTGGCCAACGTATCGTCAAGACTCAGGCCACCATCGGGCTTGCCTTGGGAGAACGCATACCCGGCGCTGGTGGTCGCCAGTGCCTGATAGCCAAGACTGGCGAGCATCTTCGCGGAACCGGCATCCCATGGATTGGGAATCACGAAAATCCCGGGGCGTTCGTGCAGGGCTTTGAAGGCTTCGGCTTTACGGGCTTGTTGTTGAGGGGCTTGGGCATCCATCGGCAGGCTCCTGGGCAGGAAAAAATCCGCCTCAGAGCAGGCCAAGTTGCTCCGCGGCGGGTTCTCTGTATAGCTCAGGCAAAGGTCGCAGGCCAGGCAAACGTTGCATCAGTTGTGCGTGAAAACGTTGCGCCAGCTTCGCCGCAAGAATGTTATCGGCGGTGTGCAGGAAGATGTACGGCGTGCGGCCCTCTTCGATCCACTCGGCAATCTTCGCCACCCACGGCACCAGGAACGGGTCGTTGGCCTCAAGTTCCGGATGGCCGATGAAGCGCACCTGCGGGAACTGGGTGAACGCCGCCGGACGCGTCGGAACGCGGGGCTTTTTCGATTGAGCGTGGATCACCGACGACTCGGTTGACAGGCAACTGAACAGTGCGCGCGGATCAAGACAGATGCGCTCCACACCGCGATCCAGCAACAGCCGGTTGAGCAGTCGCTCACTCTCACCCTTGGCGAAGAACTGCTCGTGGCGCACCTCCACCGCCAGCGGACAATCCAGCGCGTCGATGAACGCGGCGAGCTCCGGCAAGCGGTGCGGCGTGAAGCTTTTCGACAGTTGCAGCCACATTGGCGAGACACGCTCACCGAGTGGCTTGAGCAACTGGAGGAAGGTTTCGGCGGCGGTCAGTTGATCGCGCAGGTCGCCGCTGTGGCTGATGTCACCGGGAAACTTGGCGGTGAAGCGAAAGTGCTCCGGCATGACCTCAGCCCAACGCTGCACGGTGGCCGGCGACGGGCTGGCGTAGAAGGTCGTGTTGCCTTCCACGGCGTTGAACACTTGCGAATAGAGTCCGAGGAAATCGGAGGTCTTGGCGTCTACCGGATACAGATACTCGCGCCAGGCGTTTTCGCTCCAGGACGGGCAACCGAGGTAGTAAGGCAGATCCATCAGATGTACAGATCGAGGCCCAGCACGTCTGCATCCCAATCGACAAAACCGGCGGTGCTCAGGTAGCTGGCCAGGGCCATGGCCACGCTTTTCTTCATCGCGCGGTGATAAATCATGTCTTGTTGGCGGGCGGGCAGATTGCTCAGGCGTTGCGCGGTGGCTTTGGCGGCACGGGCAGCCAGTTGCTCTTCGGTCGGGAATTCCAGCTCGCCGTCGATATCGTCGACGGACTCATCCAGCGCCGGATTGCCTTTGCGAGGCTTGCGCTTGATGGGGTAGGAATGAGTGGAAACGCCGTCTATACGCATAAAGTCATGCTCGGTATCGATGATGGCAATTTAGCGGCACCTGACCGACTTAGCAAATCGCCGAGTGATAACTAGAACACATAAAAGGCAAAAGGTTTAAAGCGCGGGGTTAGAAACGGACGATTGGCAGATCGGGTGGGACCCTGCGGCGAATGCCACAGGGTGAATGGCCTCAGCGGGCTTTCGGGGTGGCCACTTTGTCGCGCAGGTAAACCGGCTGGGCGTCGTCTGCCGGAATCGCTTCACCGCGCTCCCAGGCAAATCGCGCCAGGGTCAGCAGGTCTTCGGCGTGGGGCAGCATGCCAGCGTCAGATCCAGTGAGGTTTACAGCGATGCGCTCACCATAACCCCAGCCAGTGCCGGCTCCGAACCAGTCACCCGAAGCATCGTCCGGCAGCGCAGCGACTTCCGGCGGCAGCACCGCTTCGGTGCCGACCAGACGCATCTCCCCGGCCGTCTCGCGATAGCAGCCCCAATACACCTCATCCATCCGCGCATCGATGGCGGCCGCGACCTGGCTCACGCCGTGCTCGCGGTAAGCCCGTTGCGCCAGCACGGCCAGGTTCGACACCGGCAACACCGGGCGATCCAGCGCAAAGGCCAGGCCTTGCACCACGCCAATGGCAATCCGCACACCGGTGAATGCGCCCGGGCCACGTCCGAAGGCGATGGCGTCCACCGCTTGCAGGGTGGTGCCGGCGTCGGCCAGCAGTTGCTGGATCATCGGCAGCAGTTTCTGCGCGTGCAGGCGCGGGATCACCTCGTAATGGCTCGTGACCTTGCCGTCATGCAGCAAGGCAACGGAGCAAGCTTCAGTCGCGGTGTCCAGGGCCAGCAAGGTGCTCATCGATGTGTCCGTAAATCAGGTGGGGGAAAAAGTGCGCCAGTATAAACAACTACGGCCCGCAAGCGGGCCGTGGATGATGCAGCGGATCAGGTTTTTCAGCTCAGCGCTTCAAGCACCTTGGCGGTGATCGCTTCAACCGAACCGACGCCAGGGATATGGCTGTACTTCGGCTTGCCACCGTTTTTGGCGGACAGGTTCTGGTAGAACTCCACCAGCGGCTTGGTCTGCGAATGGTAGACCGACAGGCGATGACGCACGGTTTCTTCGGTGTCGTCCTTGCGCTGCACCAGCTCTTCGCCGGTGATGTCGTCTTTGCCGGCCAGTTTCGGCGGGTTGTAGACGATGTGGTAAACGCGGCCGCTGGCCTCGTGAACGCGACGACCGGCGATACGCTGAACGATTTCTTCGTCTTCAACGGCGATTTCGACCACGGCGTCCAGCTCGACACCGGCAGTCACCAGCGCTTCAGCCTGAGGAATGGTGCGCGGGAAGCCATCGAACAGGAAACCCTTGGCGCAATCGGCTTGAGCGATACGGTCCTTGACCAGCGCGATGATCAGGTCATCCGACACCAGGCCGCCGGCATCCATGATGCTCTTGGCCTTGATGCCCAGCTCGGTGCCGGCCTTGACCGCAGCACGCAGCATGTCGCCGGTGGAGATTTGCGGAATGCCGAATTTCTCGGTGATGAACTTAGCCTGAGTACCTTTACCGGCCCCGGGAGCTCCCAGCAGAATGACGCGCATCGATGTGCTCCTCAATTTTTTATATAAAAAACAACGGATTCGCCTCGTGGGGCCAATCTCATAAAACGGGTCGTGGCCGCCCAAACGGCCAAAGGCTGATCAAGATACACAGCAGGCTGCGCCCACACAAGACGCCAAAAGTCGGAGAAACCGGCGCCCGCCGCGACCTTGCGACGCGGTTCCCCAAGTCGCAACCCCATCATTAACTGTCGCCTGACCGCATTTTTCCCACGGCCAATAAACGGCACCCGAGGTTCGCCCCGGGTGCCCCGCCCCACGCAGAAAACCTTAGCCGGTATTTCGCAAACCGGCGGCAATCCCCGCCACAGACACCAGCAACGCCTGTTCCACCGGGCTGCCCTGCTCGACATTCTGCTGCCGCGAACGCGCCAGCAACTCGGCCTGCAATAGATGCAGCGGGTCGAGGTAGGTGTTGCGCAGACGGATGAATTCCAGGGTGTCCGGGCTATGTGCCAGTAGCTGCGACTGACCGGTCAGGCCGAGGACAACGGAACACGCCTGCGACAATAGGTCGCGTAAGTGCGCCCCCAACGGCAGCAACTCCGGCTCCACCAGACGCTCGTCGTAGGACAGCGCGATATCGGCGTCGGCCTTGGCCAGCACCATTTCCAGCATGTCGATGCGGGTGCGGAAGAACGGCCACTGCTCGCGCATCTGCCCCAGCAATTCACCTTCGCCGCGCTCCAGCGCATTGTTCAGCGCGGTTTCCCAGCCGAGCCAGGCCGGCAGCATCAGTCGGGTCTGGGTCCAGCCGAAGATCCACGGAATCGCCCGCAGGCTTTCGATGCCACCAGCGCGGCGCTTGGCCGGACGGCTGCCCAATGGCAAGCGGCCCAACTCCTGCTCCGGTGTGGATTGACGGAAATACTCAACGAATTGCGGGTTCTCCCGCACTACCGCACGGTAAGCAGCGACGCCGTCAGCGGCCAGTTCGTCCATCAGATGCCGCCATTCGGGGGTTGGTGGCGGCGGAGGCAACAGGGTCGCTTCGAGCACCGCCGCCAGATACAGATTGAGGTTTTGCTCGGCGATGTCCGGCAGGCCGAATTTGAATCGAATCATTTCCCCCTGCTCGGTGGTGCGGAAACGTCCGGCCACCGACCCCGGCGGCTGCGACAGAATCGCCGCATGCGCCGGGCCGCCGCCACGGCCTACGGTGCCACCACGACCGTGGAACAGCAGCAGTTCGACTTGCTGCTCGCGGCAGATTTCCACCAGCCGTTCCTGCGCCCGGTATTGCGCCCAGGCCGCGGCGGTGGTGCCGGCGTCCTTGGCCGAATCGGAATAGCCGATCATCACTTCCTGCGGGCCTTGCAGCCGCGCGCGGTAACCCGGCAGCAGCAACAGACGCTCGATTACCGGACCGGCGTTGTCGAGGTCGGCGAGGGTTTCGAACAGCGGCACCACGCGCATCGGCCGCAGTACGCCGGACTCCTTGAGCAGCAACTGCACCGCGAGCACATCGGAAGCGGCACCGGCCATGGAGATCACGTAGGAGCCCAGCGAAGCGCCCGGCGCGGCGGCGATTTCCTTGCAGGTGGCGAGCACTTCGGCGGTGTCGGCCGAGGGTTTGAAATGCGCCGGCAGCAGCGGCCGACGGTTTTGCAGTTCGCGGGTCAGGAAGCTGATGCGCTGTTCTTCATCCCACTCCTCGTATTTGCCGAGGCCGAGGTAATCGGTGATTTCAGTCATGGCCGCGCTGTGGCGCGACGAATCCTGACGCACATCGAGTCGCACCAGGAACAGACCGAAGGTCACGGCCCGGCGCAGGCAATCGAGCAACGGCCCGTCGGCGATCACGCCCATGCCGCATTCGTGCAGCGAGTTGAAACACAGCTCCAGCGGATCGAGCAGGTCGCGGTTGTTGTGCAGCACATCGGCAGGCGCCGGCGTGGTCGCCGTCAAAGATGCATGAGCCCAGTTGCGCGTGGCGCGCAGCCGTTCACGCAATTGTTTGAGCACTGCCCGATACGGCTCGGCACTGTCGCCGGCCCGGGCCTTGAGCGCTTCGCTGGCCTGCTGCATCGACAGTTCGGCGGCCAGGTGATCGACGTCACGCAGGTACAGATCCGCCGCCATCCAGCGTGCCAGCAACAGCACTTCGCGGGTGACCGCAGCGGTCACGTTCGGGTTACCGTCGCGGTCACCGCCCATCCACGAAGCGAAGCGGATCGGCGCGGCTTCCAGCGGCAAGCGCAAACCGGTGGCCGCAAACAGCGCCTCATCAGCCTTGCGCATATGGTGGGGAATCGCCTGCCACAGCGAGTGTTCGATCACAGCAAAACCCCACTTGGCTTCGTCCACCGGAGTCGGGCGGGTGCGGCGGATTTCTTCGGTGTGCCAGGCTTCGGCGATCAGGCGTTGCAGGGTGTTGTGGATCTGCTCGCGCTCGGCCGTGGTCAGGTCACGGTGATCCTGCGCCGCCAGTTGCGCGGCAATCGCGTCGTACTTCTGGATCAGCGTGCGCCGGGCCACTTCGGTCGGATGCGCGGTCAGTACCAGTTCGATTTCCAGCCGCGCCAGTTGCCGGGCCAGGGATTCGGCACTGTGCCCTTCCTTGCGCAGGCGGGCGAGCAGTTCCGGCAGCACGCGGGACTCGAACGGCGCGGCCTGGGTCTCCTCGCGGCGATGGATGAGCTGGTACTGCTCGGCGATGTTCGCCAGGTTGAGAAACTGGTTGAAGGCTCGCGCCACCGGCAGCAGTTCGTCTTCGCTCAATTGATTGAGGCTGGCGCTGAGTTCGGCGTCCATCGAGCCGCGCCGGTCGGCCTTGGCGCCCTTGCGGATCTGCTCGATCTTGTCGAGAAACGCCTCGCCGTACTGGTCACGAATGGTGTTGCCCAACAGCTCACCGAGCAGGTGAACGTCTTCGCGCAAGCGTGCATCAATATCGGTCATCAGCATCTCTCCAGCAGTAATCGGTGACGGATCGCAAGTGAGTGGATGAACAGAGAGTGCCGCTCCGGGACGCTTCTTACAAGCAGACGACGAAGGGACTTTAAACCTTGAGGGTTGAAGCTAGTCTCAAGGGTAAGCCCCACAACGGCTTGCCGCCGGCTGACGCCGGACACTCACCAAGACCTGCCATGAGCAGGTGCGACATGAGGTTTTTATGAAAATCCGTGAACTCGCCCAGCATTGGGAAGAAACCGCCAAGGGTCGCCTGACCGATACCGGCTACACGATTCATCTGGATGTGGAAGCTGCCGCACGGCTGGCGGCGATCGCCGAGATGTACCCCAAACGTCACGCCGAAGAACTGCTCGGTGAGTTGATCGGCGCCGCCCTCGAAGAGTTCGAAGCGAGCCTGCCGTATGTGAAAGGCTCGACCGTGGTCGCCACCGACGAGGAAGGCGATCCGCTGTATGAGGATGTCGGCCCGACCCCGCGTTTTCTCGCGTTGTCGCGGCGTCATCTGCATGACTTGTCGGCTGCTGCCGGGAAGCAGAAACACTGATTCCTGACCCTTCAGAACGGTGGGAATGGTTTGCCCTCGATGGCGTCAGTTCAGCAGCACATGTGCTGTATTTGATGGCCTCATCGCTGGCAAGCCAGCTCCCACAGGGACTGTGTCCCCCCTCCGCTTTTGCGCCGTTTCTCGCCCGCGCGTACCTCTGCCCACCGCCAAAGTTCCCGGTTTAGAGCCCTGTCCGTTCGGTCAAAGTTTTTTTTGGCGATGGGCCATCTTTTCTGAACTTTTGAAAAATGCCTTCGGTCGGAACAGGTAACCACGCCTGGAACGAGCGTTTCAAAACGCGCTGACACATGACGGTTGTCACTCCTCGACCAGGATGGATTTCGAAGCTTCCAAGGAGTTAACCAATGGAGTTGAAGACCATGAAGACCCAAACCTCGTTCTCCCACCTGCGCGGTCTGAAACTGGCTGCTCTGGCCATCGGCACCAGCTTCGTGCTGGCCGGTTGTGCCGGCAATCCACCGACCGAGCAATACGCCGTCACTCAATCGGCAGTCAACAGCGCGGTCAGCGCTGGCGGTACCGAGTTCGCCGCCGTGGAGATGAAGCAGGCTCAGGACAAGCTGAAGCAAGCCGAAATCGCCATGCACGACAAGAAGTATGACGAAGCCCGTCGCTTGTCCGAGCAGGCCGAGTGGGATGCCCGCGTTGCCGAACGCAAGGCTCAGGCAGCCAAGGCCGAACTGGCTGTGAAGGACTCCCAGAAAGGTGTTCAGGAATTGCGTCAGGAAAGTCAGCGCCCAGTGCAGTAAGCGCGCATCCCGACCGCAAGGCTGAAACTCTTATCGATATAAAGGACGAACGATTATGCGTAAACAACTGATGATCCCCGCTCTCCTGGCTGCAAGCGTTGCCCTGGCTGCCTGCTCCACGCCACCCAACCCGAACCTGGAACAGGCACGCACCAACTACGCCGGCCTGCAGGCCAACCCGCAGGCAAGCAAGGTCGCTGCGCTGGAAACCAAGGACGCCAGCGACTATCTGGACAAGGCCGACAAGGCTTATCTGGATAAAGAAGACGCCGCCAAGGTCGATCAACTGGCTTATCTGACCAACCAGCGCGTGGAAGTGGCCAAGCAGACCATCGCTCTGCGCACCGCTGAAAACAACCTGAAGAACGCCGCCGCCCAACGTGCCCAGGCCCGTCTGGATGCCCGCGATCAGCAGATCAAACAGCTGCAGGACAGTCTCAACGCCAAGCAGACCGACCGCGGCACGCTGGTGACTTTCGGTGACGTGTTGTTCGCCACCAACAAGGCCGACCTGAAATCCAGCGGTCTGGTGAACATCAACAAACTGGCGCAATTCCTCCAGGAAAACCCTGATCGCAAAGTGATCGTCGAGGGCTACACCGACAGCACCGGTACCGCGAGCTACAACCAGTCGCTGTCCGAGCGTCGCGCGACTTCGGTGCAGGTTGCGCTGATCAAGATGGGTGTAGACCCGTCGCGTATCGTCGTACAGGGTTATGGCAAGGAATACCCGGTGGCGGACAACACATCGGTCTCGGGCCGTGCGATGAACCGTCGCGTGGAAGTGACCATTTCCAACGACAACCAGCCAGTGATGCCGCGTTCGGCCGTGAGCTCGACCTCGCACTGATTCGCTGAGCGGTAAATGAAAAGCCCCGCCTGAGTGATCAGGCGGGGCTTTTTTGTCTGACGCAGATTTACTCTTCGAGCTTCTGCGGCGTCTCCTGGCCCATGCAGCGCACGGCCCTTTTCTGGCTGTTGACCAGCACCCCGGTCAGGCCTTTCTGTTCGGTGTCGAACAGCACCAGCACGCCATCGATGCATTGCGCCACTTGTGGCGCCGGGGTCAGGGAGACCTTGTAGTCTTCGCCGGGAACGGTCTTGAGCATGGTGAAGTCGTTGAGCAGCAACGCATCCTCGGGTTTGGCGAAGTGCAGGTAGCCGTAGTACCACAGGGCGCCGACGGTGCCGAGGATGCTGCAGATGCCGGTGATGATCAGCGGGATGGCGTTACGTTCTTCACTCATTGCGGACTCTCTGGTGGTTCGTCTTCAGAATTCGGGGGTGTTGGATAATTCGGGATCTCGCCGAGGCGGCGCAGGCCGTTGAAGTGTTCGGGATCATCGAGGTAGCGCAGCATCACCTGACGCCAGACCGGGTCGCCGAAGGTCTGCACATGCCCGCCCCGGGTCAGCTGCAGCACACGCGGTGGCGGCGCAGCTTGATACAGACGGATGCCATTGGAAAGGGGCACCAGCGGATCATCGAGACTGTGGAAGATCAGTTTCGGCACGCCGTTGAGCTGCGGCATGGCGTTGATCGCACTGTCGCCGTCCGGCACCAGCCACGACAGCGGCACCTGAAACGGCCAGGTCAACCATGAGGTGCTGAGGGCGTATTGGCCGACGCTGCGGTAACTGGCGGGCACGCCGTCGAGCACCAGGGCCTTGAGCTGTTTTTGCCTTTGCGGATGTTGCACCAGCCAATGCACCGCCATCGCCCCGCCGAGACTCTGGCCCAGCAGCACCAGCGGCTTGCCTTTGACCTCCGGCGCCTTGTCCAGCCAGGCGAAGGCGGCATCGATGTCCTGATAGATCGCCGGCAGGCTCGGTTCGCCCTCGGACAAACCGTAACCGCGATAGTCCACCAGCAGCACCTGATAGCCGTTTTTCGGCAACCACCAGCTCCCGCCCAAGTGCATCGGCAAATTGCCGCCGTTGCCGTGCAGGTGCAGCACCGTGCCCTTGACCTCAACCCCGGGTTTTGCCGGCAGCCACCAGGCATTCAGCTTGAGGCCGTCGGCGGTGGTCAGGGTGACGGTGCGGTATTCGAGCTTGGCCTTTTCCGGCGTGAAAAGCTGACCCGGCTCTGGGTAGAACAGCAAGGAACTGCAACCGCCGAGGGTCAGGAGCAGGCAAAGGATGCCGAGGATTCTCATCCGGTGAAACCTCGCAAAATTTTGAGTTGGAATTAGATCGTTCCCACGTCGAGGCGTCGAACCGTCCGCGTGGGAATGCCGCCATGGACGCTCCGCGTCCACTGTGACGCGGAGCGTCACGGGATGCATTCCCACGCAGAGCGTGGGAACGATCAATCGGTGTGGTTACAGGATATTGGAGTAATCCGCTTCGATCCGGTCCAGGCTCAGGTGATTGAGGAAGTTGGAGAAGCACATCCACGCCGACAACGCGTTCATGTCGCGGAACTGGTCCGGCAGGTACTTCGGCGGCACCACCAGGCCTTCGTCCACCAGCTGACGCAGGGTTCGCATGTCTTCCAACGTGGTCTTGCCACAGAACAACAACGGGATCTGCTCGAGCTTGCCCTTGCGCACGGCCAACTGAATGTAGTTGTAAACCATGATGAAGCCCTTGAGGTAGGACAAGTCTTTGGTGAATGGCAGACCGGTCGGCGTCGAGCCACGGAAAACCCGACTGGCGTTGCCGTAGCTTTCCGCCATCTCGAAGCCCTGCTCGCGGAAGAACTCGAAAATCTGCAGGAAGTCCGCGCCCTCCTCGACCATGTGAATGGCGCGGGTGCGGTTGGTCAGTTTGCGCAGGCGGCTTGGGTAGGAAGCGAACGCGATGATTTCCATCAGGATCGCCAGGCCTTCCTGAGTCACGGTCGACGAGGGCGGGCCCTTGGACAGGAAGGTGCAGATCGGCTGGTTCAGACCGTTGAGCGTGGTGCCGACGTGCACCAGGCCTTCGTGAACTTCCAGCGCGCGCACGTCGCGGTCGTTGAACATCGCGTCGGTGCGGATCTTGATGTAGTCGGCGCCCGCCGCCGCGTCGGCGACGATACCGTCGGACTCGAACACGCGGATGGTTTCCTCGGCCTCGCCGAACACCTTGTTCAGGCGAGTTTGCAGCAGGTGCACGGCGTCTTTGGCGGTGAGGATCTTCGGTTCGTCCTTCAGGTCGCCACGGCCGTCGATGTTGTTCAGATAGTCCGACATCATCAGGCCGAGGTCGGCCAGGGTCGGGTCACCGGCGTGGAACGCATCGGACGCGGCGCCGTACAGTTCCTGGGAAATCAGGCCGAAATCCTCGGTGCCGCGCGCTTCGAGCATGCGCACCACCATCCGGTATTCCTTGCACATGCGACGCATGATCTGGCCGACCGGGTTGAACTGGCCGAGCTGACGGGTGATGTCGCGCTCGATGTTCTGGAATTCCAGCTTGACCTTGCTCGAATCGAAGGACAGCGGCCGGTTGAGGTAGTAGTCACGATCCACCGCAGGCAATTCCTTGCCCTTGGCCTTGAGAAAACCCTTGCGGATGTTCTCGTCCCACTTGACCGCGTCGAGCACGCGGATCGGCGTCTGCGCCAGCACTATGCGATCGGACAGAATGCGTATCGTCTGCTGGTAATCGTCCACCCGAAACTCCTGTAGAAAACGTGACGAACTGAATTATTTGGCTTTGGCCTGATGCTGATAGCGCGCCGCTTCGACGAAAACGTCGGAATTGGCCGGGTCGTCGAGGTAAGCAAAGACCTTTTCAAGCGGACTGTCGACCTGCACGCCCTCGCCGTCATCGGTCTGGAAGCCCTGGCCGTCGAGGGTCTTCTGGGCGATGGCCTGGTTGATCTGTTCGAGGTCGAGGTTGTAGATCACCAGCTCGCGCTTGTCGGTGATCTCGAAACCGGCGATGGTGAAGTGCCCGCCATATTGCGCCGGCACCCTCGCCGACAGGTACCAGCGGTTGCCGTGGCGCGACACCGTGAACGGATAGGCTTCACGCTCCCGGGGTTTGGCTTTGAAATACGCAACCGCCTGATAGCGGTCGTTGCCCAGGCGCGTCAGCTCCAGATTCATCGGCTCGCCCCAGGCATTGGTGCTCGACCATTTGCCGAGCAGGCCCTTGGGCGCCGGTTCACTGGCAGGCAGCGGCTCCTTGAAGGTCACCAGACATCCGCTGAGCAGCAGGAACGACAAGGCGATCATCACGCCACGCCAGGCTTTCATTCGACACTCCCTTGAACACCCGTTTCTTCTGATCGTTCCGACGCTCCGCGTGGGAACGATCAGGGTCGAGAATTACACCGACGCGAGTACCAGGTGCATATAGCGCGTCAGAATGCCGAGCATGTCCTCTTCGGCCAAAGGCTCGGCGTCGTTGAGCAGGCCCTGATATTCCATCCGTCCGATAATCGCCGTCAACACCTTGGCATCCTGCTGCGGCTCGCGCGAGCCCAATACCTGGAACAACTGGCAGGTGCCCTGCAACAGAATCTGCTGATGGGAACGCACCAGTTCCGCCAGACGCGGGTTGAGCAGCGCTTCCTGGCGGAATGCCTGTTCAGCCATCAAATGCTCGCGACGGTTGACCAGTTGCCGATGCACGTAATCAGCCATCAAACGCGCGATATCGTCGGCCAGTTGCGAACGGGACTCCGGGCTGCCGTCACCGCTGACCACCATTTCGCGCAGCAGGCCTTCGTTGTTGATCCACAGCTTGGCCATATAGGCCGCGCTGCGTTCGACGTACTGGGCGAAGGTATCGGTGAGCAGGTCATCGATGTCCTTGAAGTAATACGTGGTGGCCGACAGCGGCACACCGGCCTCGGCGGCCACCGCCCGATGACGCACGGCCCGCACACCGTCGCGCACGACAATGCGCATCGCCGCATCGAGAATGTCCTGTCGACGCTGTTCACTGCCCTGCCGGCTGGCCTTGCGGCCCTGGTACTGAACACTTTCAGCGACCGCAGTGGCGATTCCCGCTGCACCCTCTTGAGCCATTGCACCGATCACGACAGGCATACCTCTGTTGTTTTCTTCAAAATTAACCATTTGATACGTTTGTACCAGACAGGCAATAAAAAGCCGCCCATTTCAGGCGGCTTTTTTATTGAAACACTTACGCTTGCGGCCGCATGTGCGGGAACAGGATCACGTCGCGGATCGACGGGGAGTTGGTCAGCAGCATCACCAGACGGTCGATGCCGATACCTTCGCCGGCCGTCGGCGGCATGCCGTACTCCAGCGCGCGAACGAAGTCGGCGTCGTAGTGCATGGCTTCGTCGTCGCCGGCGTCCTTGTCGGCCACCTGCGCCATGAAACGCTCGGCCTGGTCTTCCGCGTCGTTCAGCTCGGAGTAGGCGTTGGCGATTTCACGGCCGCCGATGAACAGCTCGAAGCGGTCGGTGACGTTCGGGTTGTCATCGTTGCGACGGGCCAGCGGCGACACTTCGAACGGGTACTGGGTGATGAAGTGCGGCTGTTCCAGCTTGTGCTCGACCAGCTCTTCGAAAATCATCACCTGCAGTTTGCCCAGACCTTCGAAGCCCAGCACCTTGGCGCCGGCCTTCTTGGCGATGGCGCGAGCCTTGTCGATGTCGTTCAGGTCATCGGCGGTCAGCTCAGGGTTGTACTTGAGGATCGAGTCGAACACCGACAGGCGCACGAACGGCTCGCCGAAGTGGAACACCTTGTCGCCGTACGGCACGTCGGTGCTGCCCAGAACCAGCTGCGCCAGTTCGCGGAACAGTTCTTCGGTCAGGTCCATGTTGTCTTCGTAGTCGGCGTAAGCCTGGTAGAACTCCAACATGGTGAATTCAGGGTTGTGACGAGTCGAAACGCCTTCGTTACGGAAGTTGCGGTTGATCTCGAACACTTTTTCGAAGCCGCCAACCACCAGGCGCTTGAGGTACAGCTCCGGCGCGATACGCAGGAACATTTCCATGTCCAGCGCGTTGTGGTGGGTTTCGAACGGCTTGGCCGCGGCACCGCCAGGAATGGTCTGCAGCATCGGCGTTTCGACTTCGAGGAAGTCGCGCTTCATCAGGAAGCTGCGGATGTGCGCGATCACTTGCGAACGGACGCGGAAGGTCTGGCGCACGTCTTCGTTGACGATCAGGTCAACGTAGCGCTGACGGTAGCGCTGTTCGGTGTCGGTCAGGCCGTGGTGCTTGTCCGGCAGCGGGCGCAGGGATTTGGTCAGCAGGCGCACGCTGGTCATTTCGACGTACAGGTCGCCCTTGCCGGAACGGGCCAGGGTGCCTTCGGCGGCGATGATGTCGCCCATGTCCCAGGTTTTCACCGCGGCCAGGGTTTCTTCGGACAGGGTCTTGCGGTTGACGTAGACCTGGATGCGACCGGTCATGTCCTGGATCACCATGAACGAGCCACGGTTGAGCATGATGCGACCTGCAACCTTGACCGGGATCGCAGCCTCTGCCAGCTCTTCCTTGGTCTTGTCCGCGTACTGTTTCTGCAACGCATCGCAGTAGTTGTCGCGGCGGAAGTCGTTCGGGAAGGCGTTGCCCTTGGCGCGCTCGGCAGCAAGCTTTTCCTTGCGCAGAGCGATCAGGGAGTTTTCTTCCTGTTGCAGGGCTTGCGGATCGAGTTGTAGGTCGCTCATGTCTTTAAATTTTCCATCACAGGTTCGTTGCCCCCGCCGGCGACGGGGGACTTGAGGTCGGTTGAAAGCTTACAGCCCCGATTTCAGGCTGGCTTCCAGGTATTCGTCGATGTCGCCGTCGAGTACCTTGTCGCAGTCACTGCGTTCGATGTTGGTGCGCAGATCCTTGATCCGCGACGCATCGAGCACGTACGAACGGATCTGGTGACCCCAGCCGATATCCGACTTGGTGTCTTCCAGCGCCTGGGACGCCGCGTTGCGCTTCTGCATTTCCTGCTCGTACAACTTGGCCCGCAGCATTTTCATGGCGGTGTCCTTGTTGGCGTGCTGGGAACGTTCGTTCTGGCAGCTCACCACGGTGTTGGTCGGTACGTGGGTGATACGTACGGCCGAGTCGGTGGTGTTTACGTGCTGACCACCGGCACCGGAGGAACGATAGGTGTCGATCCGCAGGTCTGCCGGGTTGATTTCGATTTCCACCTTGTCATCGATCTCTGGCGAGACGAAAACCGCGGAGAACGAGGTGTGGCGACGGTTGCCGGAGTCGAACGGGCTCTTGCGCACCAGACGGTGTACGCCGATCTCGGTACGCAGCCAGCCAAAGGCGTATTCGCCCTTGATGTGCACGGTCGCACCCTTGATCCCGGCGACTTCACCGGCCGACAGCTCCATGATGGTCGCGTCGAAACCGCGTTTGTCGGCCCAGCGCAGGTACATGCGCAGCAGGATGTTGGCCCAGTCCTGGGCTTCGGTGCCGCCGGAACCGGCCTGGATGTCCAGGTAGGCGTTGTTCGGGTCCATCTCGTGGCTGAACATACGGCGGAATTCGAGCTTGGACAGGGACTCTTCGAGACCTTGAAGGACTTCGACGACGTCGTTGACCGCGCCCTCGTCGTTCTCTTCAACGGCCATGTCCAGCAGCTCGCGGCAATCGGCCAGGCCACCGTTCAGTTCGTCGAGGGTATCGACGATCTGCGCCAGCGCAGCGCGCTCGCGGCCCAGTTCCTGGGCGTATTCAGGTTTGTTCCAGACGGCAGGATCTTCAAGCTCGCGATTGACTTCGATCAGACGCTCATGCTTTTGATCGTAGTCAAAGATACCCCCGAATAGTTTCGGAGCGCTCGGACAGGTCCTTGATGGTGTTCAGGATCGGGTTGATTTCCATGACGGGCAGCACTCGTTGGCGAACTTTTGAAAGCCGGCGAGTATAACGTAATCAAGCTGTCACGGCAGCCCGTCTGGCGGCTCTTGAGGCGAATGAACCCAATGGTTCATTCGATCCCCACCTGATTGCGCCCGTTGTTCTTGGCCAGGTACAGGCCACGGTCCGCCGCCGAGATCAGCAACCGGCAGTCGCTGCCCGACTCCGGCACCATGGTCGCCAGGCCGATGCTGATGGTCAGGCTCGAGCCTTCGGCCGGGGCATTGTGCGGAATCTTCAGCGCCGCGACCGTCTGGCGCAGCTTTTCCGCCACCAGTCGGGCCCCGCCCGGCGAGGTGTTGGGCAGCACCAGCGCAAATTCTTCGCCGCCATAACGCGCCGGCAGATCGGACGGCCGGGCACTGGCCTCGCGGATGGCCGTGGCGACCTTGCGCAAGGCCTCGTCGCCTTCGACGTGGCCGAAGGTGTCGTTGTAGGACTTGAAGTAATCAACGTCGATCATCAGCAACGACAACTGGCTCTGGTCGCGCAACGAGCGGCGCCATTCCAGTTCCAGGTATTCGTCGAAGTGCCGGCGGTTGGACAGCCCGGTCAGGCCGTCGGAGTTCATCAGTCGCTGCAGGACGAGGTTGGTGTCGAGCAATTGCTGCTGGCTGACCCGCAACGCGCGGTAGGCCGCGTCCCGTTGCAGCAATGTCATGTAGGAGCGCGAGTGATAGCGGATCCGCGCCACCAGCTCGATGTTGTCCGGCAGTTTCACCAGGTAATCGTTGGCCCCGGCGGAGAACGCCGCGCTCTTGATCAACGGGTCTTCCTTGGTCGACAGGACGATGATCGGAATGTCCTTGGTCGCCGGGTGATTGCGGTATTCGCGCACCAGGCTCAGACCGTCGAGTCCCGGCATCACCAGATCCTGCAGGATCACGGTCGGTTTGATCCGCACCGCATGGGCCACGGCCTGATGCGGGTCGGAGCAGAAGTGGAAGTCGATGTTCTCTTCATTCGACAGCCCACGGCGCACGGCCTCGCCGATCATCGCCTGATCGTCCACCAACAACACCATGGCGGCGTTCTCGTCGGTTTTGATGTCATCGATCTGTAAGTCATTCATGGGCGGTCACCTGAGTGCTGCGGGGGCCAGGATTGCCGATGGACGTATTCATTTTGGGAAAATCTCCAGCAACCGTGGCGCTATCTTTTCCAGTGGACGGATTTCTACGGCCGCATCGATGGCCGCTGCGGCCTTGGGCATGCCGTATACCGCACTGCTTTGCTGATCCTGCGCGATGGTCAGGTAACCCTGTTGGCGCATGAGCTTAAGCCCTTGCGCCCCGTCGCGTCCCATCCCTGTCAATAAAACCCCTACTGCGTCACCGTTCCAGTAATTGGCGACGCTTTCGAAAAACACGTCGATCGAGGGGCGGTAGATCTCGTTGACCGGCTCGGCGGTGTAGGCCAGCGTGCCGTTCTTGAGCAAACGAATATGGTGGTTGGTGCCGGCCAGCAGCACCGCGCCGGCCTGCGGCGGTTCGCCTTCGCGAGCCAGGCGCACGTCCAGGCCGCTGGCGCTGGCCAGCCATTCGGCCATGCCGGCGGCAAACACCTGGTCGACATGCTGCACCAGCACGATGGCCGCCGAAAAGTGGCGCGGCAGGCCTTTGAGCAAGATTTCCAGCGCCGCCGGGCCACCGGCCGAAGAGCCGATCGCCACCAGTCGCTGGCGCGAGGCGGTACTGCGCGGTGCCGCAGGTGCGGGGCGCGAGCGGGCGGTTTTTTCGCCGATCAGCCAGCCGATGTTGAGGATTTTACGCAGCAGCGGCGCCGCTGCTTCCTGAGGATTGCCGCCGCCGATGGCCGGGGTGTCGACCACGTCCAGCGCGCCGTGGCCCATGGCTTCGAACACCCGGTGCACGTTCTGCTGGCGGTCCACGGTGACGATGACGATCGCACACGGGCTCTCGGCCATGATCCGGCGGGTGGCCTCGACGCCATCCATCACCGGCATGATCAGGTCCATCAGGATCAGGTCCGGGGTGTTCTCCGCGCACAGCCGTACCGCTTCGGCGCCGTTGTTGGCGACCCACAGCACCTGATGCGCCGGCTCGAAGGCCAGCGCGCGACGCAGGGCCTCCACCGCCAGAGGCATGTCGTTGACGATTGCGATCTTCATGCCCGCGCTCCTCCGATGAGCTCAACCACTGCGTCGAGCAGGGCGTCGTCATGAAAACTGGCCTTGGCCAGATAATAGTCGGCCCCGGCGTCCAGTCCACGGCGGCGATCTTCCTCGCGATCCTTGTAGGACACCACCATCACCGGCAGCGATTGCAGACGGTTGTCGCGGCGCAGCAGCGAAACCAGCTCGATGCCGTCTATGCGCGGCATGTCGATGTCGGTGATCAGCAGATCGAAATCCTCGGAGCGCAGGGCGTTCCAGCCGTCCATGCCGTCCACCGCAACGGCCACGTCGTAACCGCGATTGAGCAGCAGCTTGCGTTGCAGCTCGCGCACGGTCAGCGAGTCGTCGACCACCAGAATCCGTTTGCGCGCGGCTTCTGCGGCCTGATGGCCGTGACGCGCAATGCGCTCCAGACGCCCGGTATTGAGCAGTTTGTCCACCGAACGCAGCATATCTTCGACGTCGACGATCAGCACCACCGAGCCATCGTCGAGCAAGGCCCCGGCGGAAATGTCCTGCACCTTGCCCAGCCGCTCGTCCAGCGGCAGCACCACCAGCGTGCGCTCGCCAATGAAGCGCTCGACCGCCACGCCGTAGATCGCATCGCGCTCGCGGATGACCACGACTTTCAGCGTATCGCCGCTGTTCTGACTGGCCGGACGTTGCAATAACTGACTGGCCGCGACGAGCCCGACATGTCGGCCCTCGTGCCAGAAATGCTGGCGCCCTTCGACCTGCACGATGTCCTCCGGCGCCAGGTCGCACATGCGCTCGATGTGCGCCAGCGGGAAGGCGTAGGCCTCGTCACCGACTTCCACCACCAGGCTGCGCACCACCGACAGAGTCAGCGGCACCTCCAGATGGAAACGGCTGCCCTCGCCCGCCGTCTGTTCCAGCACCACCGCGCCGCGCAGCTGGCGAACCATGTGCTGCACGGCATCGAGGCCGACGCCACGACCGGAGACCTCGGTGACCTTGTCCCGCAGGCTGAAACCCGGCAGAAACAGGAAGGTCAGCAGTTCTTCTTCACTCAACTGGGCGGCGGTTTCGGCCGGCGACAACTGGCGTTCGACGATGCTGCGCCGGACCTTTTCCAGATCCACGCCGTTGCCGTCGTCGCTCAGTTCGAGCACCAGCAGACCAGCCTGATGCGAGGCGCGCAGACGGATCAGGCCTTCCTCGGACTTGCCCTTGAGCAGGCGTTCCTGTGGGGTTTCAATGCCGTGATCGACCGCATTGCGCAGCAGGTGCGTCAGCGGCGCTTCAAGTTTTTCCAGCACATCGCGGTCGACCTGGGTCTTCTCGCCCTCGATCTCCAGCCGCACCTGTTTGCCGAGGCTGCGACCGAGGTCGCGCACCATCCGCACCTGCCCGGACAGCACATCGGCGAACGGCCGCATGCGGCAGGCCAGTGCGGTGTCGTAAAGCACTTGCGCGCGCTGGCTCGCTTGCCAGGCAAACTCGTCGAGTTCGGCATTTTTCTCTGCCAGCAGTTGCTGGGATTCGGCGAGCAAACGGCGCGCGTCTTCCAGCGCCTCTTGAGCCTCAAGGCTCAGGGCGTGCTCCTTGAGATGAACGTTGAGACTTTCCAGCGCCCGCAGGCCGTTGTTCTGCATGCGTTTGAGGCGCTGCATCGTGGCCAGGTGCGGTTTGAGGCGCTGAGTTTCCACCAGGGATTTGCTCGACAGATCGAGCAGGCTGTTCAGGCGTTCAGCGGTGACCCGCAGCACCCGCTCGCCACCTTCGGTGGCGCGTTTGCTCTTGCGCGGCGCGGGTTCCGGTTCGGCAACCTCGACCGGGATTTCAACCGGCGCAGGCTCCGCCACCGACGGTGGCTGAAGCTGCAACTCGGCCATCAGCGGCGCACTCGCAGCGGCGGGCACTAGTGGCGGCGCCGTCGGATCGAGCAAACCGCCCATCAACGCCACGTAAGCCTCGATGTCCGCCGGTTGCGGGCCGTTGGCCGGGGTGGCGATGCGCATCAGCAAGTCGGTGCCCTGCAACAACGCATCGATATGTTCCGGGCGCAGGAACAACCGGCCTTCCTGCGCACTGACCAGACAATCTTCCATCACGTGGGCGACGCTGACGCCGCTGTCGATACCAACGATCCGCGCCGCGCCTTTCAAAGAGTGCGCCGCACGCATGCACGACTCGAGCTGATCGGCCTGGGTCGGGTTGCGCTCCAACGCCAGCAGCCCGGCGCTGAGCACCTGGGTCTGGGCTTCGGCTTCGAGGCTGAACAGCTCGAGCAAGGAGGCGTCGCGCATTTGCTCGGGGGTCATGTGAGGCTCCGGGACACGGCGGACAGCAACTGTTCTTCATCCAGCCAACGCAGGCTGCGACCTTTGAAAGGCAACACGCCTCGGGTGTATTTGGCGCTGGCCTGTGCGCCGGAGCGCGACGCGGCGTCGAGGATTCGCTCGTCGATGGCGTGAATCCCGTCGACCTCGTCCACCGGCACCACCACTGGCCCGCCCTGGGCCGAGATGATCAGCATGCGCGGCATGATCCGCGCGCCGGTCGCCGGGGCCGCGTTACTGTCGAGGTCGAGCAGTTCGACCAGCGACAGGCACGCCACCAACGCCCCACGCACGTTCGCCACGCCTAGCAAGGCCCGGGAGCGCTGGTGCGGCAGCGAATGAATCGCCTGCAACGGCGCGACCTCCACCAGACTGCGGGTGGCCAGGCCGAGCCATTCTTCGCCGAGGCGGAACATCAGCAACGACCGGGTCTTCAGCTCGGTTTCGACCTGGGTTGCCACCGGATCGCGCTCGTCCTGCTGCAACGCATAGCGGTCGAGCAGGCGCGTGGCCGCGGCGGAATACACCGAGCAATTGCGGCAATGGATGTGCTCGTCCAGCAGCGGACAGGACTTGTCGCCGTGGATGCCGATGCGGTTCCAGCAATCGTCGATGGCCCGGGCGTCTTCGTGGGTGACGTTCAAGGTGTCGGACGGGATCATCGTTTACGCTCACTGTCGGCGGTGCGGTCGCTGCGGGCGGCGCGCTCCTGCAATCGTCTGGCGCCGGCCGTGTCGCCCTGGGCCTGCAGCAGCGCAGCCAGGTGCATCAAGGCTTCGGGGTGTTGCGGTTCGAGGTACAGCGCCTTGCGGTAAAAGCCCTGGGCTTCGAGGGCGCTGCCGGCAACATCGCTGAGCAGGCCGAGCCAGTAAAACACCTGGGCCACCGGCTCATGGCTGCGCAAATACTGTTCGCACGCGGACCGGGCTTCGGCGCTTTTGCCTTCGTTGGCCAGGGCGGCGATGTTGGCCAGCAACGTCGCGGCGTCGGGGTTGGTGGTTTTAGCCGTCGCGGGCAACGGCGTCACGCCAGCAAACGGACGATTGCGCACCGGCGGCGGTGGCGTGCTGCGCAGCGGTTGGCGCACAGGCAACGGCAGCGCAATCGCGGTCGGCATCGGTAACGGTTCGGGTTGTGGGTCGCTGTGACGGCTGAAGGCAAAGGACTGTGGAATCCCGATCGAACGCATGCCCAACCGCCCGAGCAGGCTGCCCTCGGCCGGGCCGATAAACAGCACGCCGTCGACATGGGTCAGGCGCTTCAGCACGGCGAACACCTGCTGCTGGGTCGACTGATCGAAATAGATCAGCAGGTTGCGGCAGAACACGAAATCGAACGGCGGCTCGTTGACCAGCAATGCCGGATCGAGCACGTTGCCGACCTGCAGGCGCACCTGCTCGCGGACGATTTCATTCACCCGAAAGCCCTCGTTCTCGGCGAAAAAATGCCGCTCGCGAAAGTCCAGTTCCTGGCCGCGAAATGAGTTCTTGCCGTACAGCGCCCGCCGCGCCTTGTCCACTGACAAGGGGCTGACGTCCATGCCATCCACCTTGAATTGATGGGGCTTGAGGCCGGCATCGAGCAAGGCCATGGCAATCGAATAGGGTTCTTCGCCAGTGGAACACGGCAGGCTGAGGATGCGCAGCGCGCGCATGTTATTCAATTCGCCCAGGCGTTTGCGCGCCAGTTTGCCCAGGGTGGCGAAGGATTCCGGGTAACGGAAGAACCAGGTCTCGGGGACGATCACCGTTTCGAT
Source organism: Pseudomonas sp. Pseusp21 (assembly GCF_059492145.1). Lineage (NCBI taxonomy): Bacteria > Pseudomonadati > Pseudomonadota > Gammaproteobacteria > Pseudomonadales > Pseudomonadaceae > Pseudomonas > Pseudomonas sp. Pseusp21. The sequence goes on along the minus strand of NZ_CP168520.1, from coordinate 4,928,621 downwards.
CAGCGCCTGCTGTTCATCCCGCGAGCCTTGCAGCATCTGCCAGTACTCATCGGCATTCACCGTTTGCGACAGGGTGATGCGCTGGCGCACGGCCCGTTCGATGATCGCCGGCCCGACCGAAGCGACGTCGAGGCCGATGCGTTCCTTGAGGAAGTCGAAGAAGCGCTGGTCGCTGCTCATGGCTGCTCCTCAAGCCGCGCCGGATCCAGCGGCGGGGTCGGGAACAACAGCGTGCGCACCGACTCGTCGAGCAAGTCGTTGACCCGCACCCACTGCACCAACCCCTGCGCATCCTCACGCACCGGGCCCAGGTACGGCGCCTGACGATTGTCGAGGCCGTACGGCTGGAAATCAGCCGGGTTGCAGCGCAGGGTATCGGTGGCCTGTTCAAGGATCAGGCCCAGCCATTGCGAGGGTTGCGAGTCATCCGCGCGGTAATGCACCAGCACCAGCCGTGTGCTGGTGCGCGCTTGCGCAGGATGGCCGAAGGTCAGGGCACTGAGGTCGATCACCGGCACCACCGTGCCGCGGTAGGCGAACACACCCGCCACCCAGTGCGGCGCCCGGGCAATCGGCTTCAACGGCAGGCGCGGCAGCACTTCGGCCACTTCCGTGGCGCGCAAGGCGTAGCGTTCGCTGCCGATGCGAAACAGCAGGAACAACGCCTGCTTCGCCACCGGTGCAGCGCTGCGTTTGGCGGTGATTTCGCTCATCAGACTTTGAATCGCGAAACGCCGCTGCGCAGGCCCACGGCCACCTGGCTCAGTTCGTCGATGGCGAAACTGGCCTGACGCAACGACTCGACCGTCTGGCTGCTGGCATCACCCAGTTGCACCAGCGCGTGGTTGATCTGCTCGGCGCCGGTGGCCTGGGCCTGCATGCCTTCGTTGACCATCAACACCCGCGGCGCCAGCGCCTGCACCTGATGGATGATCTGCGACAGCTGCTCGCCGACTTGCTGCACCTCAGCCATGCCGCGCCGCACTTCCTCGGAGAACTTGTCCATGCCCATCACCCCGGCGGACACCGCCGACTGGATCTCGCGGACCATCTGTTCGATGTCATAGGTGGCGACAGCAGTCTGATCCGCCAGACGCCGCACTTCAGTGGCGACCACCGCGAAACCACGGCCATATTCACCAGCCTTCTCCGCTTCGATCGCGGCGTTCAGGGACAGCAGGTTGGTCTGGTCGGCGACCTTGACGATGGTCACGACCACCTGATTGATGTTGCCGGCCTTCTCGTTGAGGATCGCCAGTTTGGCGTTCACCAGATCCGCTGCGCCCATCACCGAGTGCATGGTGTCTTCCATCCGCGCCAAACCTTGCTGCCCGGAACCGGCCAGCACCGAGGCCTGATCGGCGGCGGTGGAGACTTCGGTCATGGTGCGCACCAGGTCGCGGGAGGTCGCGGCGATTTCTCGGGACGTCGCGCCGATTTCAGTGGTGGTCGCAGCGGTTTCGGTGGCGGTGGCTTGCTGTTGTTTGGAAGTGGCGGCGATCTCGGTCACCGAGGTGGTGACCTGCACCGACGAGCGCTGGGCCTGGGACACCAGCGAAGTGAGCTCGGTCATCATGTCGTTGAAGCCGGTTTCCACGGCGCCGAACTCGTCCTTGCGGTCGAGGTTCAAGCGGCTGCTCAGATCGCCGGTGCGCATGATGTCGAGGATCTGCACGATGCGGTTCATCGGCGCCATGATCGCGCGCATCAGCAGCAGACCGCAGAAACCGGCCGCCAGCACGGCCACCAGCAGCGAGACAAACATGCTGACCTTGGCCGCCGCCACGGCCTCATCAATGTTGGCCATGGCCTTGTCGGCGACTTTCTTGTTCTCGCCAATGATGTCGTTGAGCTTCATCCGGCCCGAATACCAGGTCGGAGTCAATTGCTCGTGGAACAGCTTGACGGCGTCGGCTTCCAGATTGCGCTTGTGCAGATCGAGCACCGCATCCTGAATTTTCAGGTAGGCATCGTGATATTTCTCGAACGCCGCGAATTCGAGCTTGTCCTCGTCCGTCACCACCGTGCCACGATAATTGGCCATCTGTTCCTGAAGCCGGGATTCGAAGGCCTTGTAGTCGGCCGCGTCTTCGCTGCTGACGCCCTGCCCTTCCTTGAGCCCCAGCAGTTCCTGTGTTTGCAGATAACTGTCGACCCACGCGCCACGAATCATCGAGCTGTAATAGACGCCGGGAATCGCGTCGTCACGGACGCTGTTTTCACTGGCTTCGATTTTCAGCAGCCGCGAATACGAGACGACCACCATCAACAGCATGATGGCGATAATCACCGCAAAGCTCGCCAAAATGCGTTGGCGCAACGTCCAGTTCTTCACAGTCAGTCCTCGGGGCGGGTCGAAATGCGGGGGAGTATAGCTGAGGGCGGTGTTTCATTTATAAGACGGTTTGCCGCGCCCAGGCCTTCCGGTCATAAAACACGACGGGCTCTGGACTGGGACTTTCCGGCAATCGGCGGTCGGCGTGCCAGTGACGCAATGGCAAAAAGGGGCGATGGATTGGTCATTTCAGCTGCTGCAACGAAAGAACCCGCCATCCTGTGCGGGATTGCGGGTTCTGATATCGCTGACAACAGTTTTACTGGGTAGCTACACGAACCTGCTTCTCAAGCTCCACCTTCAACCCCGGCTCCAGCTTCAACTGCCGCGCCAGTTCATCCAGATAGCTCTTCTCCATGAAGTTCTCCTCATCCACCATCATCACGCTCGCCACGTACATCTCGGCGGCCATCTCCGGCGTGCTCGCCGCGCGGGCGACGTCGGTGGGGTCGAGGGGTTTGTTGAGTTCGGCGTGGAGCCAGTGCTTGAGTTCCTGATCGTTGTCGAGTTTGGTGAATTCGCCTTCGATCAGTTGGCGTTCGCGGTCGTCGATGTGGCCGTCGGCCTTGGCGGCGGCGACCAGAGCCTTGAGGATGGCCTGGCTGTGTTGTTCGACTTGCGCCGGTGGCAGGCGATCGAGGGTTTGCGGTTCGCTTTGTGGGGCAGTGCCTTTCTGGGCGTTCCAGTTGCCGTAGGCTTTGTAGGCAATCACGCCCAGTGCGGCGAGGCCGCCGTAGAGGGCGACTTTACCGCCAACCTTACGGGCCTTTTTACTGCCCAGCAGCAGGCCCATGGCGCCGGCCGCCAGGGCACCGCCGCCTGCGCCTGACAGCAAGCCGCCGAGTGCGCCGTTACTGGAAGATCCGCCCAGCAAGCCGCCCAAACCACCGGCAGCCGGTTTGTTCTGCGCCCCGCCCGCCTTGTTCTGCAACAGATCCTGGCCGGACTTAAGGAGTTGATCGAGCAATCCACGGGTGTTCATGTTCCGTCTCCAAACAGGGGTTATCCGGATCAATAAGGCCCTCAGCCTAGTTCGAAAGTGCCCGTGACTTGGGTGCGAGTGTGCTTCCAGATGTTGCCTGGCCCACCGCAGCCCTTCGCGAAAATAGATATACACTCGAGGCAATCTATAAAAACCGCCCACCGGGTAAACCTTCCATGATGACCTTGCGTCAGATCCGCCATTTCATCGCCGTGGCCGAGACCGGCTCGATCTCTGCCGCTGCGCAAACCGCGTTCATTTCCCAATCGACCCTGACCCTGGCCATCCAGCAACTGGAGGAAGAAATCGGCGTCAGCCTGTTCAATCGCCACGCCAAGGGCATGACCCTTACCCATCAGGGGCATCAATTCCTGCGCCAGGCACACCTGATTCTGGCCACCGTGGACAACGCCAAACGCAGCCTGCAACAAAGCACCGATCAGGTCGCCGGGCAGTTGATCGTCGGGGTGACCAGTCTGGTGGCCGGTTATTACCTGGCGGATTTGCTGACCCGTTTCCAGCGCGCCTACCCCAATGTCGAGATCCGGGTGATGGAGGACGAGCGACCGTACATCGAGCATTTGCTGGTCAGTGGCGAGATCGATGTCGGTGTGCTGATCCTCTCCAACCTCGAAGACCGCCACGCCTTGCAGACCGAAGTGCTGACCCACTCGCCGCACCGTTTGTGGCTGCCGGCCCAGCATCCGCTGCTGGAACACGACAGCATCAACCTCGCCGACGTCGCCCGGGAGCCGTTGATTCAGCTGAACGTCGACGAGATGGATCGCAACGCCCAACGTCTGTGGCGCGGCGCTGGGCTGCAACCGAAGATCACCCTCAGAACTGCGTCCACCGAGGCCGTACGAAGTCTGGTCGCGGCGGGTCTCGGCGTTTCGATCCAGCCCGACATGACCTACCGCCCTTGGTCGCTGGAAGGCGACATCATCGAAGCCCGGCCGATTGCCGATCTCAACCAGACCCTTGACGTCGGTCTGGCCTGGCGTCGTGGCACCGCCCGCCCCGCGCTGGTCGATCCTTTCCTGACCGTGGCCCGCGAGCAGCCCCACGGCGGACGCAAGCCATCTATTTAATCGAATGCCACCTTCAGTATTTAGAATTTGTCGACCCCGGAGCCGCGCACTAGTCTTGCTGCATCTATAAGACGGTCGGCTCCCGGAACAGGGAGCAACATGGCCATACAAGAAAAGAGATCACGGAAAATGGCTGGCGCGCAGACCCACATGCATACCGCGTTGCTGATCGACGGCGAACTGGTCGCAGGACAGGGTTTTGTCGAACCGATCCTCAACCCGGCCACCGGCGAAGTCCTGACCCAGATCGCCGAAGCCAGTACCGAACAAGTCGAAGCCGCCATCCTCGCCGCCCACCGTGCCTTTGCCGAGTGGTCGCGGACCACTCCGCAACAACGCTCGAACCTGCTGCTGGAAATCGCCAACGCCGTCGAAAAGCACGCCGATCACCTCGCCCGCCTCGAAGCCTTGAACTGCGGCAAGCCTTTGCATCTGGCGCGGCAAGACGACTTGACCGCCACCGTCGATGTATTCCGCTTCTTCGCCGGCGCCGTGCGCTGCCAGACCGGGCAGCTCAGCGGCGAATACGTGCCGGGCTACACCAGCATGGTGCGCCGCGATCCGATCGGTGTTGTCGCCTCGATTGCACCGTGGAACTACCCGATCATGATGGCCGCGTGGAAGATCGCCCCGGCTCTCGCCGCCGGCAATACGCTGGTGTTCAAGCCGTCCGAGCACACGCCGCTGTCGATTCTGGCGCTGGCGCCAGCGCTGGCCGAAATCCTGCCGCGTGGGGTGATCAACATCGTCTGCGGTGGCGGCGAAGGGGTTGGCAGTCATCTGGTCGGCCACCCGAAAGTACGCATGGTGTCGCTGACCGGCGATATCGTCACCGGCCAGAAAATCCTCCAGGCCGCCGCCAAAACCCTGAAACGCACCCACCTCGAACTCGGTGGCAAGGCGCCGGTGATCGTTTGTAACGACGCGGATCTGAAAGCGGTGGTCGAAGGCGTGCGCACTTATGGCTATTACAACGCCGGGCAGGACTGCACGGCGGCTTGCCGGATCTACGCCCAGGCCGGAATTCACGACAAGTTGGTGGCCGAACTCGGCGCGGCGGTCAGCAGCCTGCGCTTCGCTGGCAAACGCGATGCCGACAACGAAATCGGCCCGCTGATCAGCACTCGTCAGCGCGACCGCGTGGCCAGTTTCGTCGAGCGCGCCCTCGGTCAGCCACACATCGAGCGGGTAACCGGCGCGGCAGTGCATTCCGGCGCCGGGTTCTTCTATCAGCCAACCCTGCTGGCCGGTTGCAAACAGAGCGATGAAATCGTCCAGCGCGAAGTGTTCGGCCCGGTGGTGACCGTGACCCGCTTCGACGAACTGGCGCAAGCGGTGGACTGGGCCAACGACTCGGAATACGGCCTCGCCTCATCGGTCTGGACCCAGAACCTGGACAAGGCGATGCAGGTCGCCGCGCGGCTGCAATACGGCTGCACCTGGATCAACAGCCATTTCATGTTGGTCAGCGAAATGCCCCACGGCGGGTTGAAACGCTCCGGTTACGGCAAAGACTTATCCAGCGATTCGCTACAGGACTACAGCGTGGTGCGGCACGTAATGGCCCGGCACAGCCGGGAGCTTTAAGCGGCGAGCTACAAGCCGCAAGCCCAAAGCAGATCGCTGTTTCTTGCAGCTTGAAGCTCGTCGCTTGCGACTACTCTTAACAAAAACCTAAAAAACAAAGAGGTGTGTCTCATGTTCGTGCACAAGACCGCACTGCTCAGTGCAATCACCATGGCCCTGCTGGCCAGCGCCAGCCTGCAGGCCGCCGAGCCGCTGAAAGCCGTCGGCGCCGGCGAAGGCCAGCTGGATATCGTCGCCTGGCCCGGCTACATCGAACGCGGTGAAAGCGACAAGGCCTACGACTGGGTGACCGGTTTCGAGAAGGAAACCGGCTGCAAGGTCAATGTAAAAACCGCCGCCACCTCTGACGAAATGGTCAGCCTGATGGCCAAGGGCGGTTACGACCTGGTGACCGCGTCGGGCGATGCCTCGTTGCGGTTGATCGTCGGCAAGCGTGTGCAGCCGATCAACACCGCGTTGATCCCGAACTGGAAGTCCCTCGACCCACGCCTGAAAGACGCGCCGTGGTACGTGGTCAACAGCCAGACCTACGGCACCCCGTACCAGTGGGGCCCGAACGTGCTGATGTACAACACCAACGTCTTCAAGACCGCGCCGACCAGCTGGAACGTGGTGTTCGACGCGCAGAACCTGCCCGATGGCAAGCCGAACAAGGGCCGCGTGCAGGCTTACGACGGCCCGATCTACATCGCCGATGCGGCGCTTTACCTGAAATCCACCAAGCCTGAGCTGGGGATCAAGGATCCGTACCAGCTCACCGAAGATCAGTACAAGGCTGTGCTGGAACTGTTGCGCGCCCAGCAGAAGCTGATCCACCGCTACTGGCACGACACCACCGTGCAGATGAGCGACTTCAAGAACGAAGGCGTGGTCGCGTCCAGCGCCTGGCCGTACCAGGTCAACGGGCTGATCAACGAGAAACAGCCGATCGCTTCGACCGTGCCGAAAGAAGGCGCCACCGGTTGGGCCGACACCACCATGCTGCACGCCGAGGCCAAGCACCCGAACTGCGCGTACAAGTGGATGGACTGGTCGCTGCAGCCGAAAGTCCAGGGTGATGTGGCGGCATGGTTCGGTTCGTTGCCGGCGGTTCCGGCGGCGTGTCAGGGCAGTGAGTTGCTCGGGGCTGAAGGCTGCAAGACCAACGGGTTTGATCAGTTCGACAAGATCGCTTTCTGGAAAACCCCGCAGGCTGAGGGTGGCAAGTTTGTGCCGTATAGCCGGTGGACGCAGGACTACATTTCGATTATGGGCGGTAGGTAATACCCACACACCGATCGTTCCCACGTCGAGGCGTCGAACCGTCCGCGTGGGAATGCATCACCGGACGCTCCGCGTCCATTCGCAAGAGCTGACGCAGAGCGTCACGGGCTGCATTCCCACGCAGAGCGTGGGAACGATCAACTCGAACACTGTTTTTCAGAAGTCCAGGCAGGGCCGCTGCGACGGCCCTCGCCTTTTTGGAGCACCGCACCATGACGCTTGCAGTCCAGTTCACCAACGTTTCCCGGCAGTTCGGCGAAGTGAAAGCCGTTGACCGGGTTTCCATCGATATCCAGGACGGCGAGTTCTTTTCCATGCTCGGCCCCTCCGGTTCGGGCAAGACCACGTGCCTGCGCCTGATCGCCGGGTTCGAGCAACCGAGCGCTGGCTCCATCCGCATTCACGGCGCCGAAGCCGCCGGTCTGCCGCCCTATCAACGCGACGTCAACACGGTGTTTCAGGATTACGCGCTGTTCCCGCACATGAACGTGCTGGACAACGTCGCCTACGGCCTGAAGGTCAAAGGCGTAAGCAAAACCGAGCGCAACAAACGCGCCGAAGAAGCGTTGGACATGGTCGCCCTCGGCGGCTACGGCGCGCGTAAACCGGTGCAGTTGTCCGGTGGTCAGCGCCAGCGTGTTGCCCTCGCCCGCGCGCTGGTCAATCGCCCGCGAGTGCTGTTGCTCGACGAACCGTTGGGCGCTCTCGACCTGAAGCTGCGCGAACAGATGCAGAGCGAACTGAAGAAGCTGCAACGCCAACTCGGCATCACTTTCATCTTCGTCACTCACGATCAGACCGAAGCGCTGTCGATGTCCGACCGCGTGGCCGTGTTCAACAAGGGCCGCATCGAGCAGGTCGACACGCCGCGCAATCTGTACATGAAACCCACCACGACTTTCGTCGCCGAATTCGTCGGCACCTCGAACGTGATTCGTGGCGATCTGGCGCGCCAGCTCAGTGGTCATCCGCAGCCGTTTTCGATCCGTCCGGAACACGTGCGATTCGCCGAAGGCCCATTGGCCAGCCACGAGATTGAAGTCAGCGGTCTGCTCCACGACATCCAGTATCAGGGCAGCGCCACGCGCTATGAACTGACCCTGGAAAACGGTCAGACCCTGAGCATCAGCCAGGCCAACAATCAGTGGATCGACAGCAGCGCGCAGCACCAGACCGGTCAGCGCATCAGCGCACGCTGGGCGCGGGAAGCGATGATTGCGCTGCACGACACCGTTGCGAGCGGGGTGTGACATGACCGCCCTCGCCCTCCCTCAATCGGCGCCGTTGCGCAGGTTTTCCAACCTGCTCTATCGCAAGCCGAACCTGTACCTGTCGATGCTGCTGGTGCCGCCGCTTTTGTGGTTTGGCGCGATCTATCTGGGCTCGCTGCTGATGTTGTTGTGGCAAGGTTTCTACACCTTCGACGACTTCACCATGGCAGTCACTCCGGACCTGACCCTGGCCAACTTCGCCGCGCTGTTTCAGCCATCGAATTTCGACATCATCCTGCGCACCCTGAGCATGGCGGTCGTGGTGTCGATCGCCAGCGCCATCGTCGCGTTCCCGATTGCCTACTACATGGCGCGCTACACCACCGGCAAGACCAAGGCATTTTTCTACATCGCCGTAATGATGCCGATGTGGGCCAGTTACATCGTCAAGGCTTACGCCTGGACGCTGCTGCTGGCCAAGGGCGGCGTGGCGCAGTGGTTCGTTCAGCACTTGGGGCTGGAGCCGGTGCTGCAGTTCATTCTGGGGATTCCCGGTGTTGGTGGCAGCACCCTGTCGACCTCGCATCTGGGCCGGTTCATGGTGTTCGTCTACATCTGGCTGCCGTTCATGATCCTGCCGATCCAGGCCTCGCTGGAACGCCTGCCGCCGTCGTTGCTGCAAGCCTCCGCCGACCTCGGGGCCAAGCCGCGCCAGACCTTCATGCAGGTGATTCTGCCGCTGTCGGTGCCGGGCATCGCGGCCGGTTCGATCTTCACCTTTTCGCTGACCTTGGGCGACTTCATCGTGCCGCAACTGGTGGGCCCGCCGGGCTACTTCGTCGGCAGCATGGTCTACGCGCAACAGGGTGCAATCGGCAACATGCCGATGGCCGCAGCGTTCACGCTGGTGCCGATCGTGCTGATCGCCATTTACCTGTCCATCGTCAAACGTCTGGGGGCCTTCGATGCACTCTGAAAAGGCTTCAATAGGCTTGCGCATTGCAGCCTGGGGCGGGCTGGTGTTCCTGCACTTCCCGATCCTGATCATCTTCCTCTACGCCTTCAACACCGAAGACGCGGCGTTCAGCTTTCCGCCGAAAGGCTTCACGCTGCACTGGTTCAGCGTGGCGTTTTCCCGGCCGGACGTGCTGGAAGCGATCAAGCTGTCGCTGCAGATCGCGGCCATCGCCACGCTGATCGCGATGGTGCTCGGCACCCTCGCTTCCGCTGCGCTGTACCGCCGGGACTTCTTCGGCAAACAGGGCATTTCGCTGATGCTGATCCTGCCGATTGCACTGCCGGGGATCATCACCGGGATCGCGTTGCTGGCGACTTTCAAGACGCTGGGCATCGAGCCGGGGATGTTCACCATCATCGTCGGCCACGCGACCTTCTGCGTGGTGATCGTCTACAACAACGTCATCGCCCGTTTGCGCCGTACCTCGCACAGCCTGATCGAGGCGTCGATGGACCTCGGCGCCGACGGCTGGCAGACCTTCCGCTACATCATCCTGCCGAATCTCGGCTCGGCGTTGCTCGCCGGCGGCATGCTCGCGTTCGCGCTGTCGTTCGACGAAATCATCGTCACCACCTTCACCGCCGGCCATGAACGCACCTTGCCACTGTGGTTGCTCAACCAGTTGAGCCGCCCACGGGACGTGCCGGTGACCAACGTCGTGGCGATGCTGGTGATGCTGGTGACCATACTGCCGATCCTCGGCGCCTACTACCTGACCCGGGGTGGCGAGAGCGTGGCCGGCAGCGGCGGCAAATGAATTTCCTGACCCTTCCCACCCTGAATTTGCAGTAGAAAGAGGACAACAACATGCAAACCAAACTCTTGATCAACGGCCAACTGGTCAACGGCGAAGGTCCGGCGCAACCGGTGCTCAACCCGGCGCGCGGCGAAGTGCTGGTGGAAATCAACGAGGCCACCGAGGCCCAGGTCGATGCCGCCGTCCGCGCTGCGGACAGTGCCTTCGCCGAATGGTCGCAGACCACGCCGAAAGACCGCTCGCTGCTGCTGCTCAAACTCGCCGACGCCATCGAAGCCCACGGCGAAGAGTTGGCCAAACTGGAATCGGACAACTGCGGCAAACCCTACAGTGCCGCGCTGAACGACGAGATTCCGGCGATTGCCGACGTGTTCCGTTTCTTCGCCGGTGCCAGCCGTTGCATGAGTGGTTCGGCCGGTGGCGAATACCTGCCCGGCCACACCTCGATGATCCGCCGCGACCCGGTGGGCGTGATCGCGTCCATCGCGCCGTGGAACTACCCGCTGATGATGGTTGCCTGGAAAATCGCCCCGGCCCTCGCCGCCGGTAATACCGTGGTGCTCAAGCCGTCGGAACAAACCCCGCTGACTGCGTTGCGTCTGGCCGAACTGGCGTCGGATATTTTCCCGGCCGGTGTACTCAATCTGGTGTTCGGGCGTGGGCCGAGCGTAGGCAGCCCGCTGGTGACCCATCCGAAAGTGCGCATGGTGTCGCTGACCGGCTCCATCGCCACTGGTTCGAACATCATTTCCAGCACCGCCGACAGCGTCAAACGCATGCACATGGAACTGGGTGGCAAGGCCCCGGTGATCATCTTCGACGACGCCGACATTGATGCGGCGGTCGAAGGTATTCGCACCTTCGGCTTCTACAACGCCGGCCAGGACTGCACCGCGGCGTGCCGGATCTACGCCCAGCAAGGCATCTACGACAAATTCGTCGAGAAGCTCGGTGCAGCGGTCAGCAGCATCAAGTACGGCTTGCAGGATGATCCGTCGACCGAGCTCGGGCCGTTGATCACCGCCCAGCATCGCGACCGCGTGGCCGGGTTTGTCGAACGCGCCGTGGCGCAACCACACATTCGCTTGATCACTGGCGGCAAGGCTGTCGAAGGCAGTGGTTTCTTCTTCGAGCCGACGGTGCTGGCCGACGCCCAGCAGGACGACGAAATCGTCCGCCGCGAAGTGTTCGGGCCGGTGGTGTCGGTGACCAAATTCACCGATGAAGCGCAGGCGCTGGAGTGGGCCAACGATTCGGACTACGGCCTGGCGTCCTCGGTGTGGACAGCGGATGTCGGACGTGCGCATCGACTGTCTGCGCGGTTGCAGTACGGCTGCACCTGGGTGAATACACACTTCATGCTCGTCAGCGAAATGCCTCACGGCGGTCAGAAACTGTCCGGCTACGGCAAGGACATGTCCATGTACGGGCTGGAGGACTACACCACGGTTCGGCATGTGATGTTCAAGCACTAAAGGCATCGCCAGCAGGCTGGCTTCCACAGGTTCAATACAGTCCTTGTGGAAGCCCGCCTGCTGGCGATGGCGTCACCTCGGTTCCAGGAAGGAAACCGGCATTACGCACCACCAGGCATTCAAAACAATAACTACCGATCCGGGCGGCGCTCACCAGGCACCGCCACGGTTTCGGCCATCCGAAATCTGCCGATTTCACGGAGCAAACACACATGAGTGCATCACCCGATCTCTCAGCCGTCGTTGCCGACAGCGATGCCGAACAACTGCGTCAACTGGGCTACACCTCCAACTTCAACCGCAGCATGAGCCTGTGGGAAAACTTCGCGTTGGGCTTCACTTATCTGTCGCCGGTCGTAGGGGTTTATACCCTGTTCGGCCTGTGCCTGGCCGCTGGCGGGCCGCCGATGTTCTGGGCTTACTTGCTGGTCGGTTGCGGGCAACTGCTGGTGTGCCTGATCTTCGGCGAAGTGGTGTCGCAGTTCCCGATTTCCGGCGGCGTTTATCCTTGGGCACGTCGCCTGGTGGGCAAGAAATGGGCGTGGATGGTCGGCTGGATCTACTCCATCGCCCTGTGCGTGACCATCGCCGCCGTGGCGGTCGGTGCCGGCCCGTACCTCGCGGCCATGCTGGGTTTTGAGCCGAGCAACAACACCAACATCGTCATCGCCCTGGTGCTGACGCTGTTCGCCACCCTGGTGAACCTCAGCGGCACCAAAGTGCTGGCGCGGATCGCCATGTTCGGCTTCCTCTGCGAACTGGTCGGCGCGGTGATCGTCGGCGTGTACCTGCTGATTTTCGAGCGTCACCAGCCGATCAGCGTGCTGTTCAACACTTTCGATATCAGCGTCGAGGGCTCCTATCTGCCGGCCTTCCTCACCGCGTCGCTGGCGGGGATGTTCCTCTACTACGGCTTCGAGGCCTGCGGTGATGTAGCCGAAGAAACCCCGAACCCGAGCAAGAAAATCCCGGTGGCCATGCGCATGACCATCTACATCGGCGGTATCGCGGCGATGTTCGCTTGCCTGGCATTGATCCTCGCCGTGCCGGACATGCAAGCGGTGATCAACGGCACCGACAAGGACCCGGTCACCACCATCCTCAACAACGCCTTCGGCCCGATCGGTTCGAAAGTGGTGATGGGCGTGGTAATGATTTCCTTCATCTCCTGCGTCATCAGCCTGCAAGCGGCGGCAAGTCGTCTGCTGTATTCCTACGCTCGCGATGAAATGGTCATCGGCAGCCGACTGCTCAAAAAGATTTCTCCTACGACCCAGGTTCCGGTTGCCGCACTGTTCGTGTCCGGCGTCCTGCCCGGCCTGATCATCGCCCTCGGCTTCTTCCTGCAAGACGCCGTGGCCACCATCGTCAGCTTCGCCGCCATCGGCATCTACCTCGCATTCCAGATGATCGTCCTTGCCGCCCTGTACGCCCGCAGCAAAGGCTGGAAACCCAGCGGCAAATTCACCCTCGGCGCCTGGGGCTGGCCGGTGAACATCGGCGCGCTGGTGTATGGCGTGGGCGCAATCATCAACATGGCCTGGCCCCGCACACCGGATGCAGCGTGGTACATCAACTACGCGATGGTGCTGAGTACGGCGATCGTGATTGGGCTGGGGCTGGTTTACATGTGGATTGGCAAGCCGTATGACCATGGGAAGGCGCCGGCTGGGGATGCCTGGAAGGTGAGTCGCTAAAAAATTTTGGCCCCGGCACCGATAGAGTGCCGGGGTTCAAGAAAGCCGACGCAAAACATCAAAAGAAAAGCTCGGACTGATCGTATTTCAGCGAGGAAATACGATCGAACAGTTTGATTTTTTCGTTGGCTTTTTGCTTGGCGTGGTCAGACATGAATGCAATCAACTCTTCGAGCTGATTGACGTCTCCCACCACTTTGAATTCCTTCTCCTTGTTGACGAAGACAAGGGACTTCTTCTTTCTCGACAACAGTTCTATGACGTTGCTGAGCGTACCGGTGCTCTTCGCATCCCATATCATCAAGCCGTAGTCAGCGGCTTCGGCCATCACCACGTCTTTCTCAGTGAAGAAGGCCCTCGATCCTTTGGAGTGTTTGGAGTCCACTGTTCTGGCGGGCCACTGTCCGAGGTTGTTCCGCGGTGCGGGACCACTACAGAACACTGTAGTTTTGGATCGCTCGAGACTCAGCAGATATTCCTGAATGGAAGTATCGGCACCACCAGCATCACCAACGACCACCTCGAATTCAGACGCAACGATATTACTGATACGCTCCTTAACCTTCGGATCAAGGTTCTTGATATTGATAGAGCCAGCAATAAATACAGTCGTCATTGAATTCACTTCCAGGTTAGCGCCGCTACGTAGATCTTCCCCACCTTCAGAAGAATCCTTCGAGACCTGTGGCCCACCCGGGGAATGCCTGAGATTCATAAAGGAAAAATCACGCTTCAGGTGCAGTCTGGCTGACCGCCATACAAAAACAGGAAATTCCTACAGATGCAGGCTTCAAGAAGAAGCCACATTTCCTACGCTACGCGTCCACAGCGTAGACTTGGCGCCGCTAGCGCCTGACCGATAGGCTTTATCCCGTCGCTGCCCAATCAGCGGCCCGGGGTCGAAGCCGGAAATCTGTCAAAACGGTGCTTGCGTGCCCCCATTGAACTGCGGCTGCTTTGCAACTTCAGTTCTGCGTTATGGCGGGCCGTGTGGCGCGGGCCTTCCGGCTTTTCCGTTTCGACAGGAAGTAACCCGACTTCGAACGCCACTCGGTTCGCCACCCAATTTTTCGAAGAGTTGGTGGCGACTTTCCTACTCGAAACGGAAGTCATCTCATGCCAGCACCTACTCACAATCCGAATACTGAATATTTCACTCCCACCGTCTTCACCCGCCACAACCGCTTCCTCCACGTCCTCCTGCTCGATCATCAAGCCTGGTTCTGCGCACAGGATCTCGGCCGCATGATGGGCCATCCCTTGAACCTACGCGTCACGCTCAAACTCGACCCCGACCAACGCCGCACCGTCCGGCTGCGCAAGTACGGCAAAGTTGTCGAGACACCAATGGTCAGCGAATCCGGCATGTACGCGCTGCTCGTCCATCATTTCATCCCGGAAAACCGCAACCTGCGGCAATGGCTGAGTAATGAGGTGATCCCCATCCTGCGGGAAACCAACTCAGTAACAGCGGAAAACTGCCCGAGCCTGAGCTCGGTGCATTGGGCAGGCGTCACCGTGCCGCTGTTGCATTGGCAACAACAGGCTTGGGTGAAATGGCGTGATATGCCTGAATTGGTGCAAGTACAGCAGCCGTATCCAGCGCCGCGCTCTTGCGGCTGACTCTGAAAGTCAGTGGCTTTGACCCGGCGGCGATTAGGTCACCGGGGTATTATCCAAGCATTTCGCAACACATCCCGTCTTCCAGCGGCGTTCAAGTCCACTAGAGTTTTCCTCAACCTCGCACTCTGACTGGTTGACGCCGATGTTATTGCGGCCTAGGGTGTCTACGTCGTTTACAGCGTATACACACGCAGGAGATCTTCCATGGCCTCGCCCGTTTTATCCTTCCGCGTCGAAGAATTGCTCGCTCAACAATTGGATCAATTGGCCGCGGCCACTGATCGAGACCGCCAGTACCATCTCAAGCGTGCGTTGGTTAGATATGTGGAAGCGGAGTCTTGGCATCTGCAAGCCATCAGCGAGGGGATTGCTGATGCCGATGCTGGAAATCTTACCGATCTGGATGCCGTGAAGGCTAAGTGGGCAAAACGTGCCGAACGTAGTACTGACTGAACGAGCTGAAAACGATCTCGAAACAATTTTTGAGTATTACCAAGGCATCTTGGGTGCCAATCCAGCGTTTGGTGTCGTGAACTCCATTCTTGGAGCGTTTGATCAATTGAAGCAATTTCCGGGTTCAGGCCGGCCTTCAGTCGTACCGGATATACGCGAACTGGTGCTGACCCGTTATCCGTTCATTGCGCCATATCGCCTGGAGGATGGCCAGATCCAGGTCTTGAGAATTCTGCACCAGCGCGCAGAACAACCAGAAAATTGGTAAACCAGCCGTAGCAAGTACGGCTGGCTGTTCACCTCCCTAGAACCGCGAAACACTCCTCATCGCATCCACCAGATACCGCATCGCAATCCGGTCGCTCTCCGACAACTCCCGGTAACGCTCCACCAGTTTCAGTTCGTCAGGACTGAGCCGGCGTCTTCGCCGGACGTTGGTGAGGCAGGGAAAGATGCCTAACATTTCGGTGATGCCTTGTCCTTTTGCCATGGACGATGTCCTTTTCCAGTACGTCAGAAATTTTCGAAAACCGCATCGCCCTGCTCCTTTAAGCAGCGATTTGAGCCCTGCCGGTCGGATGAGTCGTGACCGGCGATGCCCATAGAATAGAAATTAAATCGGCGCTGAAAAGTGGTTTTTAGAGTAATTAGTCGAAAAAAGCAGATATGCCCTATAAATCAGAAAAGACTGTGGGATAAGTAACCGTAACGTCTTGTTTCATTGAGACGCTGTCGCCGTGATATCAATGAATTTTGCAAAATCGGCGAACCGATTAAGCTAGCGGGCATCTGTTACTAGTCCGTAGCGTTTGGCCGAAGGCTTGTCCGAACCGTAATTTCTGATCCAGTACGTGCCAGGAACGGCGCGGGATTGTCCACGACAGGTTGTATTTATGCACCGCAGGAATTTGCTCAAAGCGTCCATGGCCATTGCGGCTTACACCGGCCTTTCCGCCTCCGGCCTGCTCGCCGCACGCGCCTGGGCCGCCTCTGGCGGTGCCGCCGACGGTGAAGCCCAGGCCTTCGACTTCGAAACGCTGAAGCGTCAGGCCAAACAACTGGCCGGCAACGCCTATCAGGACACCAAACAGGTGCTGCCGCCGACCCTGGCGACCATGACCCCGCAGAACTTCAACGCGATCCGCTACGACGGCGAGCATTCGCTGTGGAAGGAGAACAAGGGTCAGCTCGATGTGCAGTTCTTCCACGTCGGCATGGGTTTCCGTCAGCCGGTGCGCATGTACAGCGTCGATCCGAAGACCCGCACGGCCCGCGAGGTGCATTTCCGCCCTCAGTTGTTCAACTATGAAAACACTTCGGTCGACACCCAGCAGCTCAAGGGCGACCTGGGTTTTGCCGGCTTCAAGCTGTTCAAGGCGCCGGAACTGGATCGGCATGACGTGGTGTCGTTCCTCGGCGCCAGCTACTTCCGCGCGGTGGATGCCACTGGCCAATATGGCCTCTCCGCCCGTGGCCTGGCCGTCGACACCTACGCCAAGAAACGCGAAGAATTCCCCGACTTCACCAAATTCTGGTTCGAAACTCCGGATCAGAACGCGACCCGCTTTGTGGTCTACGCCCTGCTCGACTCGCCGAGCGCGACCGGCGCCTATCGCTTCGACATCGATTGCCAGGCTGAGCGCGTGGTGATGGAAGTCGACGCCCACATCAACGCCCGCACCGCCATCGAACAACTGGGCATCGCGCCGATGACCAGCATGTTCAGCTGCGGCACCCACGAGCGCCGGATGTGCGACACCATTCACCCGCAAATTCATGACTCGGATCGTCTGGCCATGTGGCGCGGCAACGGCGAGTGGATCTGCCGCCCGCTGAACAACCCGGCGACCCTGCAATTCAACGCCTTCGCCGACACCGATCCGAAAGGGTTCGGTCTGGTGCAGACCGACCACGAATTCGCCAACTATCAGGACACCGTCGACTGGTACAGCAAACGTCCGAGCCTGTGGGTAGAACCTACAACCGCGTGGGGCGAAGGCTCTATCGATCTGCTGGAAATTCCTACAACCGGCGAAACCCTGGACAACATCGTTGCGTTCTGGACGCCGAAGAAACCGGTAGCCGCCGGGGATTCGCTGAACTACGGCTACAAGCTCTACTGGAGTGCCCTGCCGCCGGTCGGTACGCCGCTGGCGCGGGTGCATGCGACCCGTTCGGGCATGGGTGGATTTGTCGAGGGTTGGGCACCGGGTGAGCATTACCCGCCGGTCTGGGCCCGTCGTTTTGCCGTGGACTTCACCGGTGGCGGCCTGGATCGCCTGCCGCAGGGCACCGGGATCGAACCGGTGGTGACTTGCTCCAACGGCAAGGTACAAGACTTCAGCGTGCTGGTGCTGGATGACATCAAGGGTTACCGGATCCTGTTCGACTGGTACCCGACCAACGACAGCGTGGAGCCAGTTGAGCTGCGACTGTTCATACGCACCAATGACCGCACGCTGAGCGAGACCTGGTTGTACCAGTACTTCCCGCCGGCGCCGGACAAGCGCAAGTACCCTTGATGCGTTGAGCCGTCAGGCCAACGGGCAGTACAAGTGAATATCGTGGGGTTCCAGATCAAACAGCTCGG
Source organism: Pseudomonas sp. Pseusp21 (assembly GCF_059492145.1). NCBI lineage: Bacteria > Pseudomonadati > Pseudomonadota > Gammaproteobacteria > Pseudomonadales > Pseudomonadaceae > Pseudomonas > Pseudomonas sp. Pseusp21. The sequence continues at coordinate 4,910,539 of NZ_CP168520.1, read as the reverse complement.
GATCCGGTTGCTTCAGCAACCAGCAGCCCTGGCGCTGATAAAACTCCACGGTATTGCGCGACTCGGTCGCCGAGACGTACAACGCCTCGGCGCCGACCTCTCGGCCATGCTCGCAAGCCAGTGCAAACAATCGCCCGCCCAATCCCTGCCCGCGCCAGGCACGGCTGATGTGCAAAAACTTCAACTGCCGCATCTTCAGGCCCTGATTGTGAATAACCCGGTTATCCACAACCACCGCTGCCACCAGTGTCTCCCCATCGAAAATCCCGTGTAGCCAACCGCCGCTGCGCCAGCATTTTTCCAATACCCGCGCATTCTCCTCCGCCTCCCCTTCGGGCCAGCCGCGCATGTCGAAACGCGCCGGATACAGAATCAGCTCACCGTTCTCTACGCGATAGCACTCCTCAACCAACTCACTGCGGTCGATCAGTGCCAACAATGGCAAGTCCGATTCAGTCAGCTCACGTTCGATCAACATTGCGTTCCATTCCTTTGCAATTTCGGACGGCAGGCAAGAAAAAACCCGCCGGTTCAATGGCGGGTTTTATAGGCTTTGCGACCGGTCGGAATCAATCCCGCAGATCAGACTCATGAATCGGCTGATCACGATGGGTCGCACGTTGATACTGCGCAGGCCACACCGCTTTGCGCCCGCCCAGGTCATCGTCGGCATGCAGCGGCCAGTACGGATCACGCAACAGCTCACGGGCGAGGAAGATGATGTCGGCCTGACAGGTCCGCAGGATGTGCTCGGCCTGAGCCGGCTCGGTAATCATGCCCACGGTGCCGGTGGCGATGCCTGACTCCTTGCGTACCCGTTCGGCGAAGCGCGTCTGATATCCCGGCCCCACAGGGATTTCGGCGTTGGCTGCCGTGCCGCCCGACGAGACATCGATCAAATCAGCCCCCAAGGCCTTCAGGCGGCGCGCCAGCTCCACGGTTTCATCCGGATTCCAGCCGTCCTCGACCCAGTCGGTAGCCGAAAGGCGCACAAACACCGGCAGTTCTTCCGGCCACACTGCGCGCACCGCATCGGTCACTTGCAGCACCAGACGAATGCGGTTTTCGAACGAACCGCCGTACTGGTCACGGCGTTGGTTGCTCAGCGGTGACAGAAACTGGTGCAACAGATAACCGTGCGCCGCATGCACCTCGACCACACTGAAACCGGCGGTCAAAGCACGTTGGGCTGCGGCCACGAAGTCCTGAATGACCTGGGCGATCTGCCCTTCATCCAGTTGTTTCGGCTGGGTGTGTTGCGGGTCAAAGGCAATCGGCGAAGGCCCGACCGGCGTCCAGCCACCGTCCTCCGGTTTGACGCTTCCGTGCTTGCCGATCCACGGCCGGTGGGTGCTGGCCTTGCGCCCGGCGTGGGCCAGTTGAATGCCGGCCACTGCGCCTTGGGCGGTGATGAAACGGGTGATGCGTTGCAGTGGTGCGATCTGTTCGTCGTTCCACAGGCCCAGGTCTTCGGCGGTGATCCGCCCGTCGGCCGTGATTGCCGTGGCTTCGGTGAATACCAGGCCAGCGCCGCCCACGGCACGGCTGCCGAGGTGCACCAGATGCCAGTCGTTGGCCAGGCCATCGACGCTGGAGTACTGGCACATGGGCGACACGGCGATGCGGTTGGGCAGGGTCAGTTGGCGAAGGGTAAAGGGTTCAAGCAGCAGACTCATGGGGCACCTCTCAAATCAGTGGGCAGGCTCCAGGGTTCTGTTTGAAAAGTCGACGAGTGACAGGAAAAAGGTGCAGCACCCGCCCCCGCGGGCAAAAAATTCGACAAGACGTCACAAGGCCAATCAAGCAGTGCTTAGAGCCTAGTCGACATCCGGGGATGAGGGAGGGTTCAGAGTAATTCTGTGTATGTAAGTCCGCCTGCGCGAGCTTGCTCGCGAAGGCGTCAACGCGGTTCGATGTGGGCAATCATCAGTTGCACGGTTTCATTGCCGCGAAACTCGTTGAGGTCGAGCTTGTAGGCCAGTTCGACCCATTTGATTGTCGGGTTCGGCCAGATATCGCGATCGATGCCGAAGGCGATGCCATCCAGCTTCACCGAGCCGCATTCAGTTTTCAGCACCACTTTCAGGTGCCGCTCGCCGACCACTCGCTGCTCGACCAACTGGAACACGCCATGAAACAGCGGCTCCGGGAAATGCTGGCCCCACGGCCCGGCGTGACGCAGGGCCCGAGCCAGTTCCAGATGAAACTCCTCGACCGCCAGCGTGCCATCCGACAGCAGGCGCCCGGTCAGGTCTTCTTCGCGAAGCTGCCTGCGCACCTCGGCGTCAAATGCCTCGGCGAACAACGGAAAATTCTCCTGCGGCAAAGTCAGGCCAGCCGCCATCGCGTGGCCGCCATACTTGCTGATCAGGTCCGGATGCTGCGCTGCCACCACACTCAGCGCATCACGAATATGAAAGCCCTGAACCGAACGCCCAGAGCCCTTGAGCAGACCGTCACCGGCATCGGCGAAGGCGATGGTCGGGCGGAAATAACGCTCCTTCATCCGCGACGCCAGAATACCAATGACGCCCTGATGCCATTCCGGATCGAACAGGCACAACCCGAATGGCATCGACTCGACCGGCAAGTCCTTGAGCTGGGCCAGCGCTTCGCGCTGCATGCCTTGCTCGATGGATTTGCGGTCCTGATTCATGCCGTCCAGTTGTGCGGCCATTTCCCGGGCCAGCGCAGGGTCGTGGGTCAGCAGGCATTCAATGCCCAGGCTCATGTCATCCAGACGCCCCGCCGCGTTCAGGCGCGGGCCGACGATGAAACCGAGATCGGTAGAGGTAATGCGCGAAGCTTCACGCTTGGCCACTTCCAGGATCGCCTTGATCCCCGGCCGCGCACGTCCGGCGCGAATTCGTTCCAGGCCCTGGTGCACCAGAATCCGGTTGTTGGCATCCAGCGGCACCACGTCGGCAACGCTGCCCAGCGCTACCAGATCCAGAAGTTCGCCGATGTTCGGTTGCGGTTTGCTCTCGTACCAGCCGAGGCTGCGCAGGCGTGCGCGCAAGGCCATCAACACATAGAAAATCACCCCGACCCCGGCCAGCGCCTTGCTCGGAAACTCGCAGCCGGGCTGATTCGGATTGACCAGTGCATCAGCTTGCGGCAGTTCATCGCCGGGCAAGTGGTGGTCAGTAATCAAGACCTTCAGGCCATGGCGCTTCGCGGCCGCGACACCTTCAACGCTGGAAATACCGTTGTCGACGGTGATCAGCAGCTGCGGCTCGCGGGTCATTGCGACTTCGACGATTTCCGGGGTCAGGCCGTAGCCGTATTCGAAGCGGTTGGGCACCAGATAATCGACATGTGCCGCGCCCAGCAGGCGCAAACCAAGCACGCCCACGGTGCTGGCCGTCGCGCCGTCGGCGTCGAAGTCACCGACGATCAGAATCCGCTGTCGCTGCTCCAGCGCCGTCACCAGCAGATCGACCGCCGCATCGATCCCTTTGAGCTGCTGGAACGGAATCAGCCGCGCCAGGCTCTTGTCCAACTCCGCCTCGGACTGCACGCCCCGCGCCGCGTACAGGCGGGTCAGTAGCGGTGGCAGTTCACCGAGAAACGGCAGAGTGGCGGGCAACGGGCGAGGATCGATACGCATGGGGTGACAGGAGCTTCTCTTGGATACGTGGGATTTTTCGGGAGTAGCGCGGACTTAACCGCGCTCGCCTTGCAGCCAGGTGAGCTGGACTTCGTGCTGGCCACGGTCGTCGGTGACGAAGATCGTGCCTTCGCTGATCATCACGTCCCACTTGATGACGCGGGGCATGTCCTTGGCCAGGGTTTCCAGCACTTCCTGCGGAACAGCGGCAATGTTGACGTTCTTCAGGTTTTTGATCGCCGGAATCACCTTGCCTTCCCAGACGCGCAGGCTGCCGTAGGCCAGCAGGCTGGTGCGTTCGGTGCGGCGCGAGCACCAGGTCAGGCGATCGGCGTCCGGCTGGCCGACTTCGATCCAGTGCAGGACACGGTCGTCCAGGCTCTTTTCCCACAGCGCAGGTTCATCCACGTCCGACAGACCACGCCCGAACGACAGTTGCTCGTTGTACCAGAGCGCGTAGGCCAACAGCCGCACGGTCATGCGTTCTTCGGTTTCCGAAGGATGGCGGGCGATGGTCTGCTTCACGTTCTCGTAGACGCTGCGGTCAAGGTCGGTGAGGTTCAGTTCGAATTTGTAGGTAGTGGACGGCTGGGCCATGAACGGGCTTCTTGATACGAGGAAAGTCGGCAAGTCTAACCGATGCTGTAGGCAATCCACGAATTGATGGCGATCAACCTTGCGCGACTGACAGCCGGCTATGTTAAAACGCTGTATCTGCTCAGCCTTGTCCTACAGGATCTCGCATGCCGTTCGCCAACAAACCGCTCAGCGGTCTGAAAGTCATTGAATTGGGTACTTTGATTGCCGGGCCGTTTGCTTCGCGCATCTGCGGCGAGTTCGGCGCCGAAGTGATCAAGATCGAATCGCCGGACGGCGGTGATCCATTGCGCAAATGGCGCAAGCTGTACGAAGGCACCTCGTTGTGGTGGTTCGTCCAGGCGCGCAACAAAAAGTCCCTGACGCTGAACCTGAAACACCCCGATGGCCTGGCGATCCTGAAAAAACTGCTGGGTGAAGCCGACATCCTGATCGAGAACTTCCGCCCCGGCGTGCTGGAAAAACTCGGCCTGGGCTGGGAAACCCTGCACGCGCTGAACCCGAAACTGGTGATGGTGCGCCTGTCCGGTTTCGGCCAGACCGGGCCAATGAAAGATCAGCCAGGTTTCGGTGCGGTCGGCGAATCCATGGGCGGCCTGCGCTACATCACCGGTTTCGAAGACCGCCCGCCGGTACGCACCGGGATTTCCATCGGCGATTCGATTGCGGCTTTGTGGGGCGTGATCGGCGCGTTGATGGCCTTGCGTCATCGCGAGGTCAACGGCGGCCTCGGCCAGGTGGTCGATGTGGCGCTGTACGAAGCGATCTTCGCCATGATGGAAAGCATGGTGCCGGAGTTCGATGTCTTCGGCTTCATTCGTGAGCGCACCGGTAACATCATGCCGGGCATCACCCCGTCGTCGATTCACACCAGTGCCGACGGCAAACACGTGCAGATCGGCGCCAACGGCGATGCGATCTTCAAGCGCTTCATGCTGATCATCGGCCGTGAAGATCTGGCCAATGACCCGGCGCTGGCCAGCAATGACGGGCGCGATACTCGCCGCGATGAGTTGTACGGGGTGATCGACCGCTGGGTCAAGTCGCTGCCGCTGCAAACCGTGCTGGATCTGCTGAATCAGGCCGAAGTGCCGGCCAGCCGGATCTTCAGCGCCGAAGACATGTTCAACGATCCGCAGTACCTGGCCCGGGAAATGTTCCTCCACGCCAAACTGCCGGACGGCAAACCTTTCAAGATGCCGGGCATCGTGCCAAAACTCTCTGAGACACCCGGCACGTCCGAATGGGTCGGACCGCAGCTCGGTGAGCACAATGCGCAGGTACTCCACGATCTTGGCTACGACGAGAAGCAGATCGCCCGGTTGCGCGAAGACGGAGCCATCTGAGCTGAAGCCCCTGATGCCCTCGGCCTCGAACCGCGCCCACCATTGGTGGACCTGGCGGTTGTTCGGCCTGCTGTTCCTGCTGGTGCTGCCGGCGTGGGCGCAGGCCAAACCGACGTTGATCTGGCTGCTGCGCGACCTGCCGCCACTGACGATCTTCGAGGGTCCGAAAAAGGGCCAGGGCGTTATCGATCAATTGATGCCGATGCTGATTGCCGGCATGCCGCAATACGAACACACCTTGATGCGGGTCAATCGCGCCCGTGGCATTCAAATGCTTCATGAACATCCCTTCGCCTGCGATCCGTCGCTGATCTGGAACAAGGAGAGGGCGCAATGGATCGCCTTCTCCATTCCCGCGTTTCGTGCTGTCAGCAATGGCCTGGTGGTGCGTCAGAGAGATCGCGAAGTGCTGGAGCCGTTTCTGGTCGAAGATGAAGTCGATCTGTCGGCATTTCTGGCCAACGGCGAGCGAAAAGTCGGCGTGGTAGCCGAGCGCAGTTATGGCGAGTACATCGATACATTACTGCATCAGGCACCGAGCGGCGCGCTGACGCCCCATTACGGCAACGACGCGCTCAGCAGCCTGCTGTCGATGCAGCGCCTGGGACGTTTGCAGGTAGTTTTGGGTTACTGGCCGGAAATCCGCTATCAGGCGCGCCAGGCCGAGATCACCGAGGACGAACTGCTGTTCTTCCCGATTCGCGGCACGGGCAAGTACCTGTCGGGCCATGTCGGCTGCACCGACACCACGGCGGGTCGCCAGGCGATCACCGAGATCAATCAGCTGTTGCGCACCCTGCCCCACGATCACCTCAACCAGCTCTACGCCGACTGGCTCGACCCCGAAAGGCGTCAGGATTATCTGGAACAGGCGCGGATTTTCTTCCAGCGACAAGCCGCGCAGTAAAATCCGGGCAAAAAGAAACCCCGAGAAGTGGGGAGACGACTCGGGGTTAAACGTGGCCTGTATCAAAGACCCGTAGCAGCAAGCGACAAGCACCGGAGCACAATGCTTGCTCCTGCTGTTACGGGGTCTGACCGACCTGAATGCAGGAAGGTTCCCACAAATGAAAAATCAGTTTCAGAGGGCCGGGTGCTTGTCGAGGGCTGCGTTTCGCAACGCGGCGATCACACAGGGTTCCAGCCGGCCTTCGGCAATCAGGATGTCACGGTGCAGACCGTCGACCACATCTGTCAGTTGACGCTTGTCGCTCAATTGCGCCTGATTGAATTCGCGCTCCACCACGATCGCGCCGCTGCCGTTCTTCAAGGTCACCAGGCATTCGCCATGGCGACCCCGAGGGGTCAACGTCACTTGATACGGGCTTAGAGCCTCACCGAGCAATAGACTGATACTTTCCATCTCGATCTCCACTCAATAGTCCGAAAACACAGTGCCTGGGGCGTGTTCACAGTAAATGACCACCGGCCCGAGAGGAAAGTTCTGCTTGTCGCCGGCTTCTCCCGGTGCGTCACCGGCCTATCGGAGCATGCATGGGGAAGATGACAGAAAAATAACCGGGGGCTCAGGCGTCGACGGAATGCCTGGGGAGGGTCATGTAGGCATCCAGCAGCGCCCTCATCAACACCGCCGAGACTGGCGTGTGCAAACGCCCCAGCAAGGTGATCCGGTGCTCGCCCAGCAAGGTTTCCAGATCGTCCAGCAGGCTGGGTGCCACGGCCCCCAGCAGAATCATCGCCCGCGCTTTCTGTCGGTCGGCCAGATGCCGAATCAGCGCAAGCCCGTCACCGTTCTGCAATTGTGGATTGCACAGGGTGATGTCCACGGCTCCGCGACGCTCCAGTGAGCGCTTTGCCGAGCCCAGCGACGGCGCGGTCAGAACATCGTAGATACCGATGGCGTTGAGCATCTGGTGCAACGCCATCAGCTGGAACGGATTGGGTTCTAGAATCAGGATCTTGAGCGAGCGCATGGGACGACCTCTGGAGCGACAATCGCGGATTCACGCCGCAGTGGCCTGTCACTCTAGGGCAGTCGTCCTAAGCCTCCCATCAGAAAAGGAATCGCGGTTTATAGGACTTTTCCCATCTTTAATGCAGACATTGACACCCGCTCTCCTTCCGCCGCTCGGTGATGTCGGTCCAGCCTCCGAGCAGGCCACGCAGTTTTCCATCGGCACTGTAAAACGGCACCGTCCACTGATAAATCTGACGGGGGCCGCTCTTGAACATCAGCTGTCGTTTGCTGAAACGTGTTTTACGAGTGCCCAACTGCGCCATGAACTCGTCGTGCAACATCAGTGCCGTGGCCTGTGGAAGCGCATCGATCTCGAACAGCTTCCGGCCCTGTACCTGCTCCAGCCGAACCGACAGCGCATCTTCATAGCTGCGGTTGCACATGATCAACCGCCCCTGCAGATCGCGCACGAACACGGGGTCGGGCATCGCATCGATCAATGCATGTTGAAAAGCCAGTTGATCACTTAGATCTTTTTCGGCCGCACGCCGCTGTTTTACCTCGACCGTCAATCGACGGTTCCACAGCAACGGCAACAGCCCGAACACGCCGAGCCCACCCATCGCCCAGCACCCCCACTTGATCAGGAGCGAGCTGATCGAGGGTACCGGAGCGGGAGAAATGCCATCCAGCCATTTCAGGCGCATGGCGCGCAGTTCGGCTGCCGAGAAAGCGCCCAGTGCCTTGTTGAGGATGCTCACAAGCTCTGGCAGCCCCTTGCGCACCGCCAGATGATCGGCCTCCCACTTGCCTTCCACGAGACCCGAGACCCTGAGCAGGCCGGAGGGAAACAGCTGCGCGCCGATCTCGTTTTCGATGGTGGCGTAGGCCTCACCACTCTCGACCAGCGCCCGGGCCTCGGCATAGGTCTTGACCGAGCGGATCTCGATGGACGGATAGTCGCGTCGAATGCTGTCCTCCAGCGCGTGCCTTGCCGGCAGGACCAACACCCGTTTGGCCAGCGTTTCGAGCGACTTTATCGGCGGCTCGCCCGAACGACCGACGAATACCCAGCCGGCACCGCCGAACGCGTGACTGAAGTCCAGGAATGCCTTGCGCTCGTCATTCATTGCCAACGTCGTGCTGATGTCGGCCACGCCACTCTGGAGCCGTTCCAGCATGTGATCGGTGGAAAACGACTCCTGATGGACGAACTGCAATCCGGTCATGGCGCTGATATGCGTGAGCACATCGTTGTTCAAGCCGCTCCACTGACCATGTTCGTCCTGAAACAGATACAACGGGTATTGCACCGAGGCGACCGTCACCCGGGGATTGTCCCGAATCCACTGACGCTCATTTTCATCCAGCTCGATGGGCTGGACACTCTCCCCCCCTTCGGAATGCCTCGCCAGATGGGCAGCTTCGCTCGACTGCGACAACTCGAAGCCCCCCAATAAAAACAACCAGCACAGAGCTGCTTTCAATCCTGAAAAAAACCGCATTGCCACATCCTTCGTCATCGACTCGCCCGTCCTTCGTGGGCGAAACGCGCGCAGTGTGGCATGCAAAAACAAGAAAGCCCGTCAGGAGACGGGCTTCAAAATGTGACAGCTTTGCGGGCTTAAAGAGGCTTGCCGCGGTTGCCATGCTGACTGACAAAGGCCTGCACGGCTTTCAGCTCGTTTGCCAGCACTGTGCAGCGCTCTTCTCTCTCAAACAAATCAGAAAGATGTGCAGGTAGTTCGAGAGCTTTTCCTACACCAGCTTTCTCCACCGCGTCCGGGAACTTGACCGGATGCGCCGTGCCCAGAATCACCATCGGGATGTCCAGGCTGCGACGGCATTCGCGCGCGGCTTTCACGCCAATGGCGGTGTGCGGATCCAGCACCTCACCGGTCTGCTCGTAGACTTCGGCGATGGTTTCGCAGGTTTGCGCATCGTCCACGGCCAGCGAGTCGAACAGTTTGCGTGCTTCGGTCCAGCGTTCCTGTTCGACGCTGAAACCGCCGCCCTGCTTGAACGAATCCATCAGCCCGGCAATTGCCGCACCGTTGCGGCCGTGCAGGTCGAACAGCAGGCGTTCGAAGTTCGACGAGACCATGATGTCCATCGACGGCGACAGCGTGGCGTGCAGGGTTTCCTTGACGTACTGGTTGCCACTCATGAAGCGGTGCAGGATGTCGTTGCGGTTGGTGGCGACGATCAACTGGTTGATCGGCAGGCCCATGTTGCGCGCCAGATAGCCGGCGAAGATGTCGCCGAAGTTGCCGGTCGGCACCGAGAACGACACCGAACGCGCCGGGCCGCCCAATTGCAGGGCCGCGTGGAAGTAGTAAACGATCTGGGCCATGATCCGTGCCCAGTTGATCGAGTTCACTGCCACCAGGCGGGTGCCCTTGAGGAAGCTCTGGTCGGCGAAGCTGGCCTTGACCATTTCCTGGCAGTCATCGAAGTTGCCTTCGATGGCGATGTTGTGGATGTTCTCACCGAGAATGGTGGTCATCTGCCGACGCTGCACTTCGGACACACGGTTGTGCGGGTGCAGGATGAAGATGTCGACGTTTTCGCAGTGCTTGCAGCCTTCGATGGCGGCCGAACCGGTGTCACCGGAGGTGGCGCCGACGATCACCACGCGCTCGCCGCGCTTTTCCAGCACGTAGTCGAGCAAGCGACCGAGCAGTTGCAGGGCGAAGTCCTTGAACGCCAGGGTCGGGCCGTGGAACAGCTCCAGCACCCATTCGTTGCCGTTCAACTGACGCAGCGGCGCAACGGCGTTGTGGGCGAACACACCGTAGGTTTCTTCAAGAATCTTTTTGAAATCGGCGTCCGGAATGCTGCCGGTGACGAACGGGCGCATGACGCGGAAAGCCAGCTCGTGATACGACAGGCCGGCCCAGGAAGCGATTTCTTCCTGGGTGAAACGTGGCAGGTTTTCCGGGACGTACAGACCGCCGTCGGTGGCGAGACCGGCCAGCAGGACGTCTTCGAAATTCAGGGCCGGTGCCTGGCCGCGGGTACTGATGTAACGCATAGGGGCAAACCTTCGGTTTGAGCTTCAAGCTACGAGTTACAAGCTTCAAGTAAAAGCCGGACTGCTTTTCTCTTGCTGCTTGCAGCTCGAAGCTTGCAGCTGTTTCTGTTTAGTTCAAGTGCTCGACACGGATCCGCACGACCGGACCGACCACGCCCGCCAGCGCTTCGAGGGCGGCGATCGCATCGTTGATGTGCTGTTCCAGCACGCGGTGTGTCAGCAGGATCATCGGCACCAGGCCGTCGTGTTCCTCGACTTCCTTCTGCATGATCGACTCGATGTTGATGCCGCGCTCCGAGAGGATGCTCGCCACCTGAGCGAGTACGCCCGGATGGTCCTTGGCCTGAATGCGCAGGTAGTAGGCGCTTTCGCAGGCTTCGATCGGCAGGATCGGATGGGCCGACAGCGAGTCCGGCTGGAAGGCCAGGTGCGGCACGCGGTTTTCCGGATCGGAGGTCATGGCGCGAACCACGTCCACCAGATCCGCGATCACCGACGAAGCGGTCGGCTCCATGCCGGCGCCGGCGCCGTAGAACAGAGTCGAACCGGCAGCGTCACCGTTGACCATCACCGCGTTCATCACGCCGTTGACGTTGGCGATCAGACGATCGGCCGGGATCAGCGTCGGGTGTACGCGCAGCTCGATACCGGCGGCGGTGCTGCGTGCCACGCCCAGATGCTTGATGCGGTAGCCCAGCGCTTCGGCGTAATTCACGTCGGCGGTGGTCAGCTTGGTGATGCCTTCGGTGTAAGCCTTGTCGAACTGCAGCGGAACACCGAATGCGATCGACGCCAGGATCGTCAGCTTGTGCGCCGCGTCGATGCCTTCGACGTCGAAGGTCGGATCGGCTTCGGCGTAACCCAGCGCTTGCGCCTCGGCCAGCACGTCTTCGAAGGTGCGACCCTTCTCGCGCATTTCGGTGAGGATGAAGTTGCCGGTGCCGTTGATGATCCCGGCGACCCAGTTGATACGGTTGGCGGACAGGCCTTCACGGATCGCCTTGATCACCGGAATGCCGCCGGCGACCGCCGCTTCGAACGCCACGATCACGCCTTTCTCGCGTGCCCTGGCGAAAATTTCATTACCGTGAACGGCAATCAGAGCCTTGTTCGCGGTGACCACATGCTTGCCATTCTCGATGGCCTTGAGTACCAGCTCGCGGGCAACGGTGTAGCCGCCCATCAGCTCTATGACGATGTCGATCTCAGGGTTCGTGGCCACTTCGAAGACATCGTTGGTAATCGCAATACCGGTCGTCTGGAACTGAGGCTTTGGCGTGCGCATGGCAATTTGTGCCACTTCGATTCCACGCCCGGCACGACGAGCAATTTCCTCGGCGTTGCGCTGAAGTACGTTGAAGGTTCCGCCACCGACGGTCCCTAACCCACAGATGCCTACTTTGACCGGTTTCACTGTGAACTCCCCATAAAACGGCCGACACGAGGCCGGCCGTGAAAACAACCGCAGGTTCGCGGCTCTCTGTTGATGGCCCGGCAATCCAGCCGCCGGACCACGCTCGTCAACGCCTGAGCGTGACGATGCGAATTACTTCGCGCCCAGCGCCAGTTTGGCGACTTGTGGCGCAGGCTGGTAGCCCGGAATCACTTGTCCGTCGGCCAAAACGATGGCCGGTGTGCCGTTCACGCCGATCGACTGACCGAGGGCGAACTGTTTGGAAACCGGGTTCTCGCACTTGGCGGCCTTGATTTCCTTGCCATCGACCATTTTGTCCATGGCGGCTTTCTTGTCTTTGGAGCACCACACGGCTTGCAGTTGCTCGTCACCCGGCGAGCCCAGGCCCTGGCGCGGGAACGCCACGTAACGCACTTCGATGCCGCGCTTGTTCAGCTCGGGCACTTCGGCGTGCAGCTTGTGGCAGTACGGGCAAGTGGTGTCGGTGAAAACAGTGATGTGCGATTTGGTTTCGCCCACCGCCGGATAAACCACGGTCTCGGCCACCGGGATCGCATTGATCAGTTTGGAAATGCCCAGGCGCTCGGTCTTCTCGGTCAGGTTGACCGGTTTGCCGTCCTTGAGCTGGAACATGTAGCCCTGAACAATGTACTGGCCGTCAGCGCTGGCGTAGAGCACGCGGCTGCCCTTGAGCTTGACTTCATACAGGCCTGGCAGCGGGCTGGCGGTGATGGTGTCCACCGGCACATCGAGCTGGAGGTTTTCCAGGCTTTGGCGAATCGCTTTGTCGGCCGCGTCATCGGCGACGGCAAAGGTGCTGACCAACGCAATGGCTGCGGCGGCGAAAATCTGGGTCAGACGCATGAGAACTCCTGAAGGCGGACAAATGGAACGATCAGAACGCCCGTGCCGGAACACCGGGTCATAACCGCCCATCGTGCAAACCGGCAAAGCCTACCACATAAGGCTCCCGTGGCCGAATGCGCCTGTCGCAAGACAAACGGCGCTCAGCCGCGCGGGTGATGTTTGGCATGCAGATCCTGCAAACGTGCCCGGGCGACGTGAGTGTAGATCTGCGTGGTTGACAGGTCGCTGTGGCCCAACAGCATCTGCACCACCCGCAGGTCGGCGCCATGGTTGAGCAAGTGGGTGGCAAACGCGTGACGCAAGGTGTGCGGCGACAGCGATTTACTGATGCCGGCGACCTTAGCCTGGTGCTTGATGCGGTGCCAGAAGGTCTGCCGAGTCATCTGCTCGCCGCGCTGACTGGGAAACAACACATCGCTTGGACGCCCGCCCAGCAGCTCGCCGCGACCGTCACGCAGGTAGCGCTCGACCCAGACAATCGCTTCCTCGCCCATCGGCACCAGCCGTTCCTTGCTGCCCTTGCCCATCACCCGCAACACACCCTGACGCAGGTTGACCTGTTCCAGCGTCAGGCTGATCAGCTCGGTGACACGCAGGCCGCAGGCATACAAGACTTCGAGCATGGCGCGATCGCGCTGGCCGATGGCTTCGCTCAAGTCCGGCGCCTTCAGCAGCGCTTCGACGTCGGCTTCCGACAGGGATTTGGGCAGCGGCCGACCGAGTTGCGGCATATCCACGCGCAAAGTTGGATCAACCGAAATCAGCTTTTCCCGCAGCAGATAGCGATAAAAGCCACGCACACCGGAGAGAAATCGCGCCGTAGAGCGAGGTTTGTAGTTCTGTTCCAGACGCCAGGCCAGGTGATCGAGGATCAGTTCGCGACCGGCATTGACCAGTTCGAGACCTTTGTCCTGCAACCAGCCATTGAACAGCGCGAGATCACTGCGGTAGGCGTCGCGAGTGTTGTCGGAGAGACCTTTTTCCAGCCAGAGGGCGTCGAGAAACTGGTCGATCAGTGGGTGGTCGATGGCAGGCATGGGCGCTCAAGACACGCAGGCTTGGCACTGCGCGCAAATAAAGAGTGAACGGTTGAAATGGCCGCTAGTCTTTCATAGCCCGCTATTTCAAGGAACAGGGAGCTTCAATGAACGAGCAGCAAATTCTGTTGGCTTTCGGTGGTATCGGCGCTGCCGCACTGGGCTGCCAATGGCTCGCCTGGCGCCTGAAGCTGCCGGCGATTCTGTTTCTGCTGCTGACCGGCATTCTGGCGGGCCCCGTGCTGGGCTGGCTCGACCCGCAGGAAATGTTCGGCCCGTTGCTGATGCCATTGGTGTCGCTGGCGGTGGCGCTGATTCTGTTTGAAGGCAGCCTGACCCTGCACCTGTCGGAATGGCGCGAGATCGGCAGCGTCGTGCATCGGCTGGTCACAATCGGTGCGCTCTCGACATGGGTAGTGATTACGGTCGCGACCCACTGGCTGCTGGGCTTCGACTGGCTGTTGGCGATCCTGTTCGGCAGCCTGACCCTGGTGACCGGGCCGACCGTGATCGTGCCGATGCTGCGCGTGGTGCGGCCGAAGGCTTCGATCGCCAACATCCTGCGCTGGGAAGGGATTGTGATCGACCCGATCGGCGCGCTGCTCGCGGTGGTGGTCTACAGCTTCATCATCGCCCGGGCCGAAGGCCACGGCCTGGAACAGAGTCTGCTGACCTTCGGTGGTGTGATTGTCTGCGGCAGTGCGTTCGGCGTTGCCGGTGGCTGGCTGCTCGGCACGATCATCCGGCGCCAATGGCTACCGGAGTATTTGCACAATCTGGCATCGCTCGCCGCGGTGCTGGGGATATTCATCGCCGCCAACCAGGTCATGCACGAATCCGGGCTGTTGGCGGTGACGTTGATGGGCATGTGGCTGGCGAACATGAAGGGGGTGGATGTGCGGCACATCCTGCACTTCAAGGAAAATCTCAGCGTGCTGCTGATTTCCGGACTGTTCATCCTGCTGGCGGCACGACTGGATCTGAACGCGTTGATCGGTCTCGGGCCGTTGGTGTTGATCCTGTTGCTGGTGATTCAGCTGATCGCCCGACCGTTGAACGTGGTGCTGAGCACCGCCGGTTCGAGCCTGAGTTGGCGTGAACGTGCGCTGTTGTGCTGGATTGCCCCGCGCGGGATCGTCGCGGCGGCGGTCTCGGCGATCTTTGCGATTCGCCTTGATGAAGCGGGCCATGAAGGCGCGCTGTTGCTGGTGCCGCTGACATTCGCCGTGATCATCGGCACCGTCGTGCTGCAAAGTGCGACCGCCCGGCCACTGGCCCGGCTGCTGAAAGTTGCGGAACCAGCGCCCAGCGGCTTCCTGATCGTCGGGGCGAACGGGCCCGCGCGCCTGCTCGGCAAGTCGCTGCAACAGCTGGGCAGCCGGGTGCTGCTGACGGATTCAAGCTGGGAAAATATCCGCGCCGCGCGCATGGATGGCTTGCCGACCTACTTCGGCAATCCGGCCTCACAGCACGCCGATGCGCATCTGGACCTGGTCGGACTGGGGCATTTGCTGGCGCTGTCACCGTCGGGCGAACTCAATACACTGGCGGCCATGCGCTTTCGTCATGACTTTGGCCATCAGCGGTTGTTCGGGCTGGCCAGCGGTCAGGAAAGCCGGCGCAGCGACAAGCACCGCGCCAGCCTTGAACATCGCGGCAACCAACTGGGGAGCGAGGCGCTGACTTACGCCAGACTCGCCAGTCAACTGGGGCAAGGTGCCGATCTTTACAGCACGACGCTGACGGACGGGTTTGGCTGGGACGATTACCGCGCGCTGCATGGCAATCGCGCGACGCTGCTGTTCATGCGCGATGACAGCGGTTGGGTGCATGTCGTGACGCCGGAAACCGTGTTGAAGCCGGGGCCGGGGTGGACGCTGGTGGCGCTGATTCAGCCGGAGAATGTCAGCGCCTGACAGATCGAATCGCGGCCCGGTGCTGGATCAGGCCGCGAAACCCGGCAGCACCGGCACCGGACGCTTGTCATCATCGATGGCAACAAAGCTGAACTGCCCATGAATGGCTTTCTCACGCCCGTCACAGCTCATGCTTTCGACGAACACTTCCACCTCGACCTTGAGACTGGTGTTGCCAACCTTGATCACCCGCCCAACCAGCTCGACGATGGAACCTGCCGGGATCGCGTGATTGAAGTCGATGCGATCGGTCGACACCGTCACCAGCGGCAAACGGCAAAACCGTGTGGCGGTGATGAACGACACTTCGTCCATCCAGGCCAGCGCAGTGCCGCCGAACAGGGTGTTGTGGTGGTTGGTGGTCGGCGGGAACACCGCCTTGGTCACGCGGGTCACCGAGAGTTCGGTGCGGCGTTCGATTTCTTGCTCGCGAGGGGTCATGGGTCAGGCCTGAAACAGAAATGCGGTGGATAAATTGCGGGCAACAAAAAAGCAGCCCGTAGGCTGCTTTTTTCTGCATCGGAAGCTGGACTTAAGCCAGTTTTTCCTTGATGCGAGCTGCTTTACCCGACAGGTCGCGCAGGTAGTACAGCTTGGCTTTACGTACGTCACCGCGACGCTTGACAGCCATGCTGTCGATTTGCGGGGAGTAGGTCTGGAAAGTACGTTCTACGCCAACACCGTTGGAGATTTTACGAACGGTGAACGCACTGTTCACGCCGCGGTTACGCTTGGCGATTACAACGCCTTCGAACGCTTGCAGACGGGAACGATCGCCTTCCTTCACTTTCACCTGAACGACGATGGTGTCGCCTGGGGCAAAGGTAGGGATTTCTTTGGTCATCTGCTCTGCTTCGAGTGCAAGGATGATTTTGTTGGTCATGCTGTGCTCCTAAGGTAAATCGTCTGATCTACCATCGATACGTTGTTAACTATCGTCCCGCTCGCGGATGTATTCCTCGAGCAGCTTCTTCTCTTCTCCAGAAAGCGAGCGGCTTTCCAGAAGATCGGCGCGTCGTTCAAAGGTCCTGCCAAGGGACTGCTGTAAACGCCAACGCCGGATATGCGCGTGATTGCCACTCAGCAACACGTCGGGAACACGCTGATCCGCATACACCTCAGGTCGGGTGTAGTGCGGGCAATCCAGCAGACCATCCGTAAAGGAATCTTCCTCAGCGGAATCCGCATGCCCTAAAGCTCCGGGCAGCAGTCGTGTAACCGCATCGATCATGACCATGGCCGGCAGCTCGCCGCCAGACAACACATAGTCACCAATCGACCACTCTTCATCGACATGAGCCTCAATAAAGCGCTCGTCAATGCCTTCATAGCGACCGGCAATCAGGATCAATGCATCCGATTTCGCCAGTTCGCGTACCGCCGACTGAGTCAGTTGACGGCCTTGGGGGGACAGGTAAATCACCTTCGCCGCCTCCCCGGCTGCTGCCTTGGCCTGAACCAGTGCATCTTCCAGGGGCTTGATCTTCATCACCATGCCCGGACCACCGCCAAACGGGCGATCGTCCACAGTGTGATGTCGATCCGTCGTGTAATCCCGCGGATTCCAACAGGTCAGCTGCAAGAGCCCCTGCTTGACCGCACGACTGGTAATGCCGTACTCACTGATGGCCGAGAACATCTCGGGGAACAGCGTAATGACGTCTACGCGCAGGCTGGCCATTGCTTAGAAGTCCGCGTCCCATTCCACCCTCATCACGCCTGCTTCCAGGTCGATTGCCAGCACGCATTGCTCCGTATAGGGCAACAACCGCTCGCGATCATCCAGGCTGCCAACGCAGGGCTTGACCACCAATACATCGTTCGCGCCGGTCTCCAACAGGTGATCAACCTTGCCGAACAATTGTTCGTCCTGGTTGATGACGCTCAGACCTTCCAACTGGTACCAGTAGTACTCGTCGGCGGTCAGGTCGGGCAAAAGGCTTCGCGGGATGCAAATCTCGTAACCGCTCAGAAGACGGGCTTCATCGCGATCGTCGAGGCCTTTGAGCTTCACAACCAGATCCTTTTGAGTGGATCGGCCGCTGACCAGCTCGACCTGTTTCACCACGCCTTCGCGCCGAAGCGTCCAGTTGCGATAGCCCAACAGGTTTTCAATCGGATCGGTAAAGGAAAAGACCTTCACCTCGCCGCGAACGCCGTGAACCGAAAAAATCTTGCCGACAACGATCAGATCATCAGCTTTTTCTGGCGTCGCGCTCATACTGCTCAGGCTGCAGCCTTGGCAGATTCCTTCAGCAACTGAGCAACACGCTCAGAAGGCTGTGCACCAACGCTCAGCCAGTAGGCAACGCGCTCTTGGTTCACGGACAGACGGATTTCCTGACCACGGGCAACAGGGTTGAAGAAGCCAACCTGTTCTTTGTGGGAACCGTCACGCGGGTTGCGGGAGTCGGTTACGGTCAGGTGGTAAAACGGGCGCTTTTTGGAGCCGCCAAGGGCAAGACGGATTGTTAGCATGTGAACATCGTTCCTGTAGTCGGTGCTGCAAATCTAAATGCACAGCGGGCATGGGTGCCCGAAAGGCCGCATATTCTAAGGAATATCCGGACTTTTGCAAATGACTTTTTCCGGCGCCTGTGGCATGCCGTGCAGATTTGCATATGGGGCCGTCGTTCAAAACGGCCAGTCAGCTCCCGCCGAGTGCGGGTTTGCTGTGGATCCCGCTTCCTTGCGGGACTGCGCCGGTGCGACGACCGGCGAGTTCTTTTACATCTTTGGCATGCCGCCGCCGGGCAACATTCCACCCATGCCGCGCATCATTTTCGCCATTCCGCCCTTGGCGGAGAATTTCTTCATCATCTTCTGCATCTGCTTGTGCTGCTTGATCAAGCGACCGATGTCCTGCACCTGGGTGCCGGAACCCATGGCGATCCGGCGCTTGCGCGAACCGCTGATCAGCTCAGGGTCGCGGCGCTCGGCCGGGGTCATGGAATTGATGATGGCTTCCATCTGTTTGAACTGCTTCTCTGCGGCGCTCTGGGCATTGCCCATTTGCGAGAGATTGACGCCGCCGATGCTCGGCAGCTTGTCCATGAGCCCGCCGAGGCCGCCCATGTTCTTCATCTGTTGCAGCTGATCGCGGAAGTCTTCGAGGTCGAAGCCCTTGCCCTTCTTCAGCTTTTTAGCAAGCTTGTCGGCCTTGTCCTTGTCGAGGGTCGCCTCAGCCTGTTCGATCAGGCTGAGCACGTCGCCCATGCCGAGGATCCGCGAAGCGATACGCTCAGGATGGAACGGATCGAGCGCTTCGCTCTTCTCGCCCATACCGATGAACTTGATCGGCTTGCCGGTGATAGCGCGAACGGACAGCGCGGCACCGCCACGGGCATCACCGTCGACCTTGGTCAGGATCACGCCGGTCAGCGGCAGCGCATCACCGAAGGCCTTGGCCGTGTTGGCCGCGTCCTGACCGGTCATGGCGTCGACCACGAACAGGGTTTCGACCGGGTTGATCGCGGCGTGCAGCGCCTTGATCTCGCCCATCATCTCTTCGTCGATGTGCAGACGACCGGCGGTGTCGACGATGACCACGTCGATGAATTTCAGTTTTGCTTCTTTAATAGCTGCGCTGGCGATGTCGACCGGTTTCTGGCTCAGGTCGGACGGGAAGAACGTCACGCCGATGTCGTTGGCCAGGGTTTCCAGCTGTTTAATAGCAGCAGGACGGTAGATGTCCGCCGACACGACCATGACCGACTTTTTCTTGCGCTCTTTAAGGAAGCGCGCGAGCTTGCCGGCGGTGGTGGTTTTACCCGCGCCCTGCAGACCGGCCATCAGAATGACGGCGGGCGGCACGGCGCTCAGGTTCAGGTCTTCGTTGGCCGCGCCCATCAGGCTTTCGAGTTCGGCCTGGACGATCTTCACAAACGCCTGGCCCGGCGTCAGGCTGCGCGACACCTCGGTGCCGACAGCGCGCTCCTTGACCGAATTGACGAAGTCCTTGACCACCGGCAGGGCGACGTCGGCCTCGAGCAACGCCATGCGCACTTCGCGCAGGGTGTCTTTGATATTGTCCTCGGTCAGCTTCGCCTTGCCAGTGACATGGCGCAGCGTCTGCGAGAGACGGTCGGTTAAGTTTTCAAACATTGCGCGATCCTTTCAGGCCCTGTGTAGACCGGGATAATGGCGGCCCAGACCGGAATCAACATGTGCTCGGCGAGCCTGCGGCGTGGGCAGGTCGCGGATTATAGCGAAGACTGCGGCTGGCGGACACCTCGCTGTCAGCTTGCCGGTCTTTCGTGCAACGGCGGTTCTATGCCAAACTCAGCCCCTTTCGGGCTTGCCTAACAGGATTTATGCTCCCCTTGTCACCGAGTTTGCTGACCACCCTCGCCGCCGCCCTTCTCTACGCCGCTGCGACCCTCTATCAGGGCACCCGCCTGGCCACTGGCGCCAAGGCCAACAAGCGCCTGCTGGTCTCGCTCGGCGTTCTCGCCGTGCTGGCCCACAGCGCCAGCCTGCTTACGCATTTATTGACACCGATCGGTCTAGGCCTGGATTTCTTCAGCGCTTCGAGCCTGATCGCTGCGGCGGTCATTGCCCTGACCCTGCTCGCCTGCTCGCGGATTCCGGTGGAAAACCTGCTGGTGCTGCTGTTCCCGCTGGGTGCGATCACGGTGCTGCTGGCGCAGTTCGCGCCGGCCGGTACGGTGCAGATCATCGATGAAGAACCGGGCATCCTCGCGCACATCCTGTTGTCGATCCTCGCCTACGGCATGTTCACCATCGCGGTGTTCCAGGCCTTGTTGCTGCTGGTGCAGGATCATCAGCTCAAGCACAAGCACCCGTCCGGGCTGATCAAGAACTTCCCGCCACTGCAAACCATGGAAAGCCTGCTGTTCGGCTTCCTCTGGGCTGGCTGGACATTGCTGTCGCTGTCGTTGATCTCCGGCTGGCTGTTCGTCGAGAACCTGTTTGCCCAGCATCTGGTGCATAAAACCCTGCTGGCCTGCCTGGCCTGGATCGTGTTCAGCGTCCTGCTGTGGGGCCGTAACCGCCTCGGCTGGCGCGGACACAAGGCAATCCGCTGGACCCTCGCCGGTTTCTGCCTGCTGATGCTCGCGTATTTCGGCAGCAAACTGGTCCGTGAATACATCCTGCACATCTGACGGGCGGCGTAAATGGACGGTTTGCCCATAGGGCCGATGCTCGCGGTATTTGCCCTGCTGATTCTCTGGTCGGGGCTGTTTACCGCCGTCGAAGCGGCGCAACAGCACCTGCTCGCGCAACGCACCGCTTCCCGCGCCAGCGACAAGCCGCTGGCGAAGCTCAGCTTCCCGCTCGACAGCCTGATCCTCTGCAATACCCTGTGCCGCGCCCTCGCCGTCATCCTGGCCACGCTGCTGGCCATCTTTCTCTGTGAAGAAAACGGCCCCTGGGCGGCTTGCCTTGGCGCCGGCGCCCTGCTGCTGGTTTTTGCAGACTATTTCCCCCGCGCCCTTGCCCAGCGTTATCCGGATGCGGTGCTGTCGTTCGGCAATACGCTGCTGGCAGTACCGCTGAAGGTCGTTTACCCGCTTGCCTGGCTGCTCAGCCGCGTCAGTGGTTTGCTGATGCGCCCGTTCATCCGCAAGGCCCAGGTGGTGCAACAGAGCGAAGACGATGTGCCGGCGGAGCGTCATGATGACCCCGATCATCCAGTGCGCCCGCACCCGGTTTCGGGCATCCATGCGCTGGATAACATTACGGTCAACGACATTCTGGTGCCGCGCAGCGATGTCGACGGCATCAACCTCGACGATCCGATCGAAGAAATCACCGAGCAACTGCGCCACAACCGTCGTACTCGTCTGCCGCTGTTTCACAGCGATATCAATCAGGTCGAGGCGGTGCTCAACACCCGGCAGGTCCGCCATTTGCTGGACAATGGCAACCTGACCCGCGAAGCCTTGCTGGCGGCCAGTTACGAGCCCTACTTCGTTCCCGAAAGCACCCCGCTGCAACTGCAGCTGCTGAACTTCCACAAGCAGCAGCGGCGGCTGGGCATGGTGGTGGACGAGTACGGCGAAGTACTGGGGATTGTCACCCTGGAAGACATTCTCGAAGAGATCGTCGGCGAATTCGAAAGCGAGCACAGCCTCGACAACCCGCACATCCACCCGCAAGCCGATGGCCGCATGGTGATCGATGGCGCGGCGTCGATCCGCGAACTGAACAAATGCCTGGGCTGGCACCTGCCCAGCGACGGCCCCCGGACCCTCAATGGCCTGGTGACCGAAGCGCTGGAAACCATCCCGGAAAGCGCGGTCTGCCTGAAGATCGGCCGCTACCGGCTGGAGATTCTCGAAACTGAAGAGAACCGGGTCAGCAAGGTCCTGATCTGGCACACCTCCTCGGCCCCTGCGCTCGCCCCTGTTCGCTAGGCAGCCTCTTGTTCAATCGTTAGCCACCTTCCTATAATCGCGGGGCTTACCCAAGCCCCGCCGAACCGCGTGCTTACCCCGCACCCGACTGGTTCCGGCCGGTTCATCGGCAATATCCGCATCACACCGACGACTGTTCCTACCTGAAGCAGCGATCGCGCCTCATCCCACATCCCTGGGTGTTCGACCATAATAATTCGCTCCAACGGAGCTCATGACTGTCAGGGATCACCGCATGACGACCAGTACCGCTTACAGCGACACCACGCCTGCCCAACCGGCCAACTCCGCCACCCGCGTGGCCACGGCAAGCTTCATCGGCACGGCCATCGAGTTCTACGATTTCTATGTCTACGCCACCGCTGCTGCGCTGGTGATCGGGCCGGTGTTCTTCCCGCAGACCTCCGGCACGGCGCAGATGCTTTCGGCATTTCTTACCTTCGGCATCGCCTTCCTGGCCCGACCGCTGGGCTCGGCGCTGTTCGGCCACTTCGGCGACCGCATCGGGCGTAAATCCACTTTGGTGGCCTCACTGCTGCTGATGGGTGTCTGCACCACGCTGATCGGCGTGCTGCCGGGTTATGACACTATCGGCGCCTGGGCACCGATCCTGCTCTGCGTGCTGCGCTTCGGCCAGGGCCTGGGATTGGGGGGCGAATGGGGTGGCGCGGCGCTGCTGGCGACCGAAAACGCCCCGAAAGGCAAACGGGCGTGGTTCGGCATGTTCCCGCAACTTGGCCCTTCGATTGGTTTTCTGGCCGCCAACGGCCTGTTCCTGACCCTGGCCATGAGCCTGAGCGACGATCAATTCCGCAGCTGGGGCTGGCGGATTCCGTTCCTGCTCAGCGCCGTGCTGGTGATGGTCGGGCTGTACGTGCGCCTCAAGCTTCACGAAACCCCAGTGTTCGCCAATGCCATTGCCCGCCAGGAACGAGTGAAAGTGCCGCTGGTCGAGCTGTTCAGCCAATACTGGGCGCCGACGCTGCTGGGCGCCGCCGCCATGGTGGTGTGTTACGCGCTGTTCTACATCTCGACCGTATTTTCCCTGAGCTATGGCGTATCAACATTGGGTTACAGCCGCGAGACTTTCCTCGGACTGCTGTGCTTCGCGGTGCTGTTCATGGCGGCCGCGACGCCGCTGTCGGCATGGGCCAGTGATCGTTACGGACGCAAACCGGTGCTGATCGTCGGCGGTGTGCTGGCGATTCTTTCCGGGTTTCTGATGGAGCCGCTGCTGACTCAGGGATCGACCTGGGGCGTGGCGCTGTTCCTGTGCATCGAGCTGTTCCTGATGGGCGTGACATTCGCCCCGATGGGAGCATTGCTACCGGAACTGTTTCCGACGCACGTGCGGTATACCGGCGCATCGGCAGCCTACAACCTCGGCGGCATCGTCGGAGCCTCGGCGGCGCCGTTCTTCGCGCAGAAACTGGTGGCGATGGGTGGTTTGAGTTACGTCGGCGGGTATGTGTCGGCGGCCGCGGTGCTCAGCTTGATCGCTGTGCTGTGCCTGAAGGAGACGCGCAATAACGACCTGAATCAGGTGGTGTAAGCGCAAAGATCGCTCCCGGGCGGGAGCGATCAGATGGCGTGATTACAGCTCTACAACAACAGCCTGGGAAGCACGGGTCGCCTTGGCGCGGGCCGCTTCAATCGACTCGTCACGCGCCAGCGCAACACCCATGCGACGCTGACCATTGACTTCAGGCTTGCCGAACAGACGCAGCGCGGTATCCGGCTCGCTCAGTGCAGCACCGAGGTTGGCGAATGCGGTCTGGGTCGACTGGCCTTCCACCAGAATCACCGCCGAAGCCGATGGGCCGAACTGACGGATCAGCGGCACCGGCAGACCGAGGATCGCCCGGGCGTGCAGGGCGAACTGCGACAGGTCCTGGGAAATCAGGGTCACCAGACCGGTGTCGTGCGGGCGCGGCGACACTTCGCTGAACCACACCTGATCGCCTTTGATGAACAGCTCGACGCCGAACAGGCCACGACCGCCCAACGCTTCGGTCACGGCTTTGGCAACGCGCTCGGATTCAGCCAGCGCCACCGGGCTCATCGCCTGAGGCTGCCAGGATTCCTGATAGTCGCCCTTTTCCTGACGGTGGCCGACTGGAGCACAGAACGTCGTGCCGCCGACATGACGCACGGTCAGCAGAGTGATTTCGTAGTCGAAATCGATAAAGCCTTCGATGATCACCCGACCTTTGCCGGCGCGACCGCCCTCTTGCGCGTAATCCCAGGCTTTCTGCACGTCATCGGCGCTGCGCAGCAGGCTTTGGCCCTTGCCCGAAGAACTCATCACCGGTTTTACGACGCACGGAAAGCCGAGGTCCTGAACGGCCTTGCTGTAATCCTCGAAGGTGTCTGCGAAGTGGTACGGCGAAGTCGGCAGGTCCAGCTCTTCGGCAGCCAGTCGACGGATGCCTTCGCGGTTCATGGTCAGTTGCGCGGCGCGAGCGGTCGGGATCACGGTGAAGCCTTCGGCTTCCAGTTCGACCAGGGTGGCGGTGGCGATGGCTTCGATTTCCGGCACGATGAAGTGCGGCTTCTCGGCTTCGATCACTGCACGCAGGGCGGCGCCGTCGAGCATGTTGATCACGTGGCTGCGATGGGCAACCTGCATGGCCGGCGCATTGGCGTAGCGGTCAACGGCGATCACTTCAACGCCCAGGCGTTGCAGCTCGATCACCACTTCCTTGCCCAACTCACCACAGCCACACAGCAATACGCGGGTCGCGGTCGGCGACAATGGAGTTCCGATACGGGTCATCTCAGGTCCTCAAAGAAGCGGATCATCGAGGAAAGCAACGCCAGACGCGCTTTCCATGGGGAGAAAGCGCGGCATTTTACATGAACCTGAGGGTTTGGCTTCAGCCGGCGACAGCCTGTTTGCGTTCGCGCCAGGCCATGATCAGCCAGACGGCGGTAACACCGGCGAACTTCGAGGCCAGCGCGGTGATAAGCACCGGCGGTGTCAGCAGGTCAATCATGCCAAAGAAGATGAAGGTATCGAGGGGAATGCTCAGCGCCGAACTGATCCACAAGCGGTCGCGCAACGGGCGCCTGGTGATGGTGAATACCAGCCAGTCAATGCACTCGGAGACCGCGAACGCCGTGGCGCTGGCCAGCGCAATCGATGGATCGGACGTGACATAAGACAGCACCAGTGCCGCCAGCATCGCCACGATCGCGCCATGACCGAAACGGGTCTGCACCATGTCGCGCAGCACGAACACCAACCCGCCCCAGGCCGACCAGATGATGTCCAGGTGCGGCGCGGTGGAGAAGGCGAAGTTGATCAGCACGACGCTGCTGATGTAAGAGATGAGGAAAATCATGGGCCGTGACCTGTCAATTTGGCGCACAGGTTACTTCAGCCCTTCGATGACGCCAATCAAATCGGCTATTGCCCCGGCGTTTTGCCGATCATCCAGACCAGGCCACTGGCCTTGGCCCGCTCATGGCACAGCCCGAGCACAACCCGGCGTTCATCATTGGTCATGCGGCTCCAGCGAGTGATCTCCTCGACCGTGCGCTGGCAACCGGTGCAAATATCGTCTTCGTCCAGCGCGCAAATGCTCACGCACGGCGAGGCGACAGGTCTTTCCGGGGTTGTCATTCTTCCTGCTCGACCAGATCGCGCGCATAGCGCTGGGAGTTATGCACATAGTGCGCGGCACTGGCTTCGAGCATTTTCTTCTGCGGCTCAGTGAGTTCGCGCACCACCTTGCCCGGCGAGCCCATCACCAGCGAGCCGTCAGGAATTTCCTTGCCTTCGCCGATCAGCGAGTTGGCGCCGATGATGCAGTTCTTGCCGATCTTCGCGCCGTTGAGAATGACTGCGTTGATGCCGATCAGGCTGTAGTCGCCGACCGTGCAGCCGTGGAGCATGGCGTTGTGGCCGATGGTCACGCCGGTGCCGATGGTCAGCGGATAGCCCATGTCGGTGTGCATCACCGTGCCGTCCTGAACATTGCTGTTCTTGCCGATCAGGATCAGTTCGTTGTCGCCGCGCAGCACGGCGTTGAACCAGACGTTGGCGCCCTCTTCCAGTCTGACCTTGCCCACCAGCACGGCATTGGGGGCGACCCAGCTCTGCGGATGGGTGTCGACTCGGGCGTCGCCCAGGCGGTATTTCATCTTGTTTTCCTCAGGGCTCACGATGGCTGGCCATTCGAAGGATGGCTTCAGGTATTGATGAAGCTTTTGGGCGGTTGATGCAGGCTGATTCTGGCGTCATAGAGCAGGTTGATCAACTCGACGATCATGATTGCCGTCAGCCCCCAGATCTTGTATTCGCCGTAACGATAGCTCGGCACGTACCAACTGCGACCCTGATAGTCGATGCGGTGGGTGTGTTCGCGCGGATCCTTGCGGAAGAACTCCAGCGGCACACTGAACACCGCAGCGATCTCGGCATCATTGGCCTGGTATTCGACAAAATCGGGAATCACCCCGACATACGGAGTGACCTTGATGCCATGCAGGGAAATCAGCGGGCTGAGCGGACCGATCACTTCGACCAGTCCCGGCGGCAGGCCGATTTCCTCTTCGGCTTCACGCAGAGCGGTAAACACCAGGTCCGGGTCTTCCGGATCCCGTCGTCCACCGGGGAAGGCGACTTCGCCGCCGTGGGTCGAAAGGCCGCTGGCCCGCAGGGTGAGGACAAGTTCGGGTTCGTCACTGCGAGTAATCGGCACCAGGACAGCGGCCTCGGGGAAACGCGTGTCGGTCTCCAGCGTGCGCGGCGTGTGATTGCTTACCCGGTGCAGTAGCTCGTCCAGCATAAGTGTTCTCGATCGGTGCCTTACCCTGCATCATGCACCAATCATTGCGACCGCCCAACCCCCGAACGGGGGTCATGTCGCGAAACGACAACTTGCCGACTGACACCGCTGCACGCCAAGATAGGCGCAGCATTCAGGAACCCCAGCATGAAATTTTGCAGCCAGTGCGGCAACCCGGTGACCCAGCGCATTCCCGAAGGCGACTCGCGGCTGCGATTCGTCTGCGACAGCTGTCAGACGATTCACTACCAGAACCCCAATATCGTGGCCGGTTGTGTACCGACCTGGGGCACCAAGGTCCTGCTGTGTCGCCGCGCCATCGAGCCACGCCTCGGTTACTGGACCCTGCCTGCCGGTTTCATGGAGAACGGCGAGACCATCGAACAGGCCGCCATCCGCGAAACCGCCGAGGAAGCCTGCGCCCGGGTGCGCAACCTGAGCATCTACACCCTGATCGACGTGCCGCACATCAGTCAGGTGCATGTGTTTTTCCGCGCCGAGCTGGCGGATCTGGACTTCGCCGCCGGACCCGAAAGCCTGGAAGTGCAATTGTTCGACGAGAAAGACATTCCCTGGGACGAGCTGGCTTTCCGCACGGTGGGCCGTACTCTGGAATGCTTCTTCGCTGACCGGCGCGTCGAGGTCTATCCGGTTCGCTCCGAATCGATCCCGCCGCTCGCTCAACCGGCCATCACTTGATTTCGGCGGCGGCCGGCCGATAACCGGCTAACGCAGCCCGCGACAGCGCCTGCACACTATCTATAAATAAAGTATCTGCTTCATTTCCGGGGAATCGTTTCAATGCGCTGGTTGCTTGCCCTGTTCTGCCTGTCATTCGTCACCGCCTCCCAAGCGTCATTCGTGACCACCGTGACGCCTTCGAACACCCCATTCATCGAAAAAGTACTGGTGCTCAAATCGGCTCATCAACTGCAGCTCATAGCCGACGGCAAGCCACTCAAGAGCTATCGTATTTCCTTGGGCAAAGGGGCGAAAAAAGGCCCGAAACTGATTGAAGGCGACAAACGCACACCGGAAGGTTTCTATTGGATCGACTGGCGCAAGACCAGTGACAAATTCAACCTGTCGATGCACATCTCCTACCCGAACATCAGCGACTCCGCCCGCGCACGGCGCGAAGGCGTCGAGCCTGGCGGAATGATCATGATCCATGGCACACCCGACTCCGAGGACACCCCGGAACAACTGTTCCACACCCTCGACTGGACCGACGGCTGCATTGCCATGCGCAACATCGACATGCGCGAAGTCTGGAACCTGGTGCCGGATGGCACGATGATCGAAATCCGCCCCTGATTCTTTCACCAGGGTGCCAGCTCTCTGCGGGCCGCGATGCGGCCCTTTCTCCTGACCATTGGTCGCCCGTAAAAAATAAATTCAAAAGATCGCAGCCTGCGGCCAGGCCTGAACGGTGATACCACTTTCACCCGCCAGAACGGCCGCAGACTGCGATCTTTTGCGTTTTACAGTCCACCTCTAATACCACTTGAAACCACCCACCTTGAAACCCTCGAACCCATAGGCCTACAGGCATTTCCGACGCGTTGACATGGTATGCAAGTGGTATTAGTTTTCGCCCGACAACCGAGCGACAACAATCCTACATCAGCGCCGGAAATGCCTTACATGAACGACCTCCACGCCCTACGCCCCGACGACTCCCAGCCGACGCCGCTATACCTGCAACTGGCGCGCAACCTGGAAGCGGCGATCCATGCCGGCCAGTGGAAAGCCGAACAGGCGATGCCGTCGGAGCGCAATCTCAGCGAACTGCTGGGGATTTCCCGAGTGACCGCGCGCAAGGCATTGGAGGTTCTGCTCGACCAAGGTTTGATCCGCCGCCTGCAAGGTTCTGGCACCTTCATCACCCCACGCCTGGAACAACCGCTGTCACGCTTGTCGGGTTTCAGCGAAATGCTGCGCCTCAAGGGCTTCGTGCCCAGCTCGCAATGGCTGGAACGGGAAATCACCCTGCCCACCCACGAAGAACTGATCCGCCTCGGCCTGTCACCGAACGACAAGGTTGCTCGCATGAAACGCCTGCGCAAAGCCGACGACACCGTGATGGCCATCGAGATGAGCACCCTGCCCGCCTCGATCATGCCCAAGCCACAGGTGGTGGGCGATTCCCTCTATGAACACCTCGACAGCATCGGCAAACCGATCGTGCGCGCCTTGCAACACATCCAGGCCATCAACGCCTCGGATGAGTTCGCCGCACTGGTCGGCATCGCCCCCGGCACCGCGATGCTGCTGATGACCCGGGTCGGCTACCTGGAAGACAACACGCCGATCGAAGTCACCGACACCTATTGCCGCAACGACTACTACGACTTTGTTGCAGAGCTTCGCCGCTGATCAGCAGCCAGGCCAAACGAGAGAAGCGAAATGTCTGAAGACAACATCCTCACCGCTGGCGGCTGGATTCGCGGCCGGCTGATCCACGAACACGGCAGAGTCGTGTCGATCGAAGGCGAGCCTTGCGATCCGGCGACCAATGACTTGCCGTATCTGCTGCCGGGTTTCATCGACCTGCACGTCCACGGCGGTGGCGGCAAGGACATCATGGAGGGCGCCAGCGCCTTCGAGACCATCACCAAGACCCACGTGCGCTTCGGCACCACCTCGCTGCTGGCCACCACGATGACCGCGCCGAGTGCCGAGATTTCCAGCGTGCTCAAGGAAGTCGGCGAGTTCTGTGAACAGCGCCCGAAAGGCTCCGCCCGAGTCCTCGGCGTTCACCTCGAAGGCCCGTACATCAATCCCGGCAAACTCGGCGCCCAGCCGAACTTCGCCCACACCGCGTTGATGGCCGAAGTCGAAGACTATCTGGCGCTAGCACCGATCCGCGTGATCACCATCGCCCCGGAAATCGCCGGCCATGACGGCTTGATTCGTGAACTCAGCAGCCGTGGCATCCGCATGCAGATCGGCCACACCCTCGGCAGTTACGAGGAAGGCGTCGCCGCCCTCGAAGCCGGCGCCACCGGTTTCACCCACTTGTACAACGCCATGAGCCCGCTGCATCACCGCGAGCCGGGCATCGTCGGCGCCGCCCTCGCCCACGCCACATTCGCCGAGCTGATTCCGGATTTGCTGCACGTGCACCCCGGCGCGATCCGCGTGGCCCTGCGTTCGATTCCGTGCCTGTACTGCGTGACCGACTCGACCGCCGCCGCCGGCATGCCCGACGGCGAGTACAAGCTCGGCAGCCACACCGTCACCAAATGCCTGGGCGGCGTGCGCCTGCCCGACGGCACGCTGGCCGGCAGCACCCTGACCATGGATCAGGCCCTGCGCAATCTGGTGAAAATCGGTCTGCCGATCGCCGAGGCCTCACAGCGTCTTTCGCAATTCCCCGCCGACTACCTCGGCATCACCGAACGCGGGCGCCTTGCACCTGGCGCCTGGGCCGACTGCGTGCGGCTGGATCGCTCACTCACACTGACCGCCGTCATGGTCGAAGGAGAAGACATTGACTTCAAAAATGCTTGAGGAGGCGCTGTCCTCGTTCGAGGCCGTGCAAGCCCAACTGCAGCAGCTCGACCCGCAAATGATCGAGATCGCCGGGCGCCTGCGCCGTCAGCCGCCGCAAGTGGCAATGACCGTCGCCCGAGGCAGCTCCGACCATGCGGCGAGCTACTTCGCCTACCTGACCATGCAGCAACTGGGGGTTCCGGTGGCGTCGCTGCCGATGTCGGTGGTGACCATGCAACAGGCGCCGTTGAAGGTCAGCGGTCAGGTTGCGTTCGCGTTTTCCCAATCGGGGCAGAGCCCGGATCTGGTCAACAGCCTGCGCCTGCTGCGCAAACGTGGCGCGCTCAGTGTGTCGATGGTCAACGCCGCCGATTCGCCGCTGGAGGCTGCGTGCGAATTCAGCCTGCCATTGCTGGCCGGCACCGAAAGCAGCGTCGCCGCGACCAAGAGTTTCATCGCCACCCTCAGCGCCAGCGCCCGTCTGATCGCGCACTGGAAAGAAGACAGCGAATTGCTGGAAGCGCACAACGCCCTGCCCGAAGGCTTGCGCGAAGCTGCGCAACAGGACTGGAGCCTGGCCATCGACGCCCTGCGCGATTGCGAGCGTTTGATGGTGATCGGGCGTGGCGCCGGTTTCGCCATTGCCCAGGAAGCCGCACTGAAATTCAAGGAAACCTCGGCGATCCAGGCCGAAGCCTTCAGCAGCGCCGAAGTCCGTCACGGCCCGATGGCCTTGATCGACGAACATTACCCGTTGCTGGTGTTCGCCCCGCGCGGTGCCGAACAGGCCGGTCTGCTGAGCCTGGCGGCCGAGATGCGTCAGCGCGGTGCCCGCGTGCTGCTGGCCGCACCGGATGACGTCAGCGAGCGCGACCTGACCCTGAGCCGCGCCGAACACCCGGCCCTCGATCCGATCCTGGCGATCCAGAGTTTCTACGTGATGGCGGCCGGTCTGGCCGTGGCCCGTGGCATGGACCCGGATCAGCCGCGACACCTGAGCAAAGTCACCCGTACGCACTGAGTCCGAACTGAACGTTTTCCTGATGAGACCGAGCCATGCACAACAACAATAAAGAGCTGACTTTAAGCGCCCCGCTCAGCGGCCCGGTGCTCACGCTCGCCAAAGTCCCGGACGCGGTGTTCGCCAGCGGCGCGATGGGCGACGGCATTGCCATCGATCCGCTGAACGACACCCTGTATTCGCCCTGCGCCGGGCTGGTGATCCACGTCGCCCGCACCGGCCATGCGCTGACCGTACGCGCCGACAACGGCGCCGAGCTGTTGCTGCACCTCGGTCTGGACACAGTGGAATTGCAAGGTGAAGGCTTCTCGATGCTGGTCAAGGAAGGCGCGCGGGTCAGCAATGGCCAGCCGCTGCTGCGCTATGACCTGGACAAGGTCGGCCGCCAGTGCAAAAGCCTGGTCAGCCTGCTGATCCTGACCAACAGCCAGGATTTCCAGGCGCGCCCCATCACCCTGAAAACGGTGAAGGTCGGCGAGCCGCTGCTGCACATCGTCGCTCGTCACAGCACAGCGGCGAATGCAGAAGAACTCGGCGGCCCGGAAGTTCTCGGTCACGTGCAGGTTGCCCATCGCGGCGGTCTGCATGCGCGCCCGGCGGCGTTGATCCGCCAGACCGCGCAAGGGTTCAAGAGCCAATCGCAGCTGCATTTCGCCGGCAAGTCGGCATCGTGCAACAGCCTCATCGGCTTGATGGGCCTGGCGATTGGCGAGCAGGACGAAGTGCAAGTCAGTTGCCAGGGCCCGGACGCACAGGCTGCGCTGCAAGCCTTGCTCACTGCGCTGGCCACCGCACTGCCCGAAGACCATCATGCCGCCGCACCGGTTGCCGCCGCTCCACGCAATCGCTCGGCCGAGGCTGGCGTGTTGCACGGCGTGTGCGCCGCGCCGGGACTGGTGGGCGGGCCGCTGTTTCGTCTGAACGCGATCAGCCTGCCGGCCGACACCGGCAATCACCAGCCCGAGCATCAACTACAGATTCTCGACACCGCGCTGAATCAGGTTCGCAACGAAATCGACGGCACCCTCGTCCAGGCGAAAAAACAGCGCAATGCCGACGAAGAAGCGATCTTCGCCGCGCACCTGGCCTTGCTGGAAGACCCGGCCTTGCTCGACGCCGCCCAGCAATCGATTGAAACCGGCACGGCGGCGACCCACGCCTGGAGCCAGTCCATCGATGCGCAATGCCAAGTGCTGCAAAACACCGGCAGCCCACTGCTGGCCGAGCGCGCCAACGATCTGCGCGACCTCAGGCAACGAGTGCTGCGCGCCCTGCTCGGCGAAGCCTGGCATTACGACGTGCCGACCGGCGCCATCGTCGCCGCTCACGAACTGACGCCTTCGGACCTGCTGCAACTGAGCGCGCAAGGCGTCGCAGGTTTGTGCATGGCCGAAGGTGGCGCGACTTCCCACGTGGCGATTCTGGCTCGGGGCAAAGGCCTGCCGTGCGTGGTCGCACTGGGCTCGGCGCTGCTCGATCAAGCGCAAGGCCTGTCGGTGGTCCTCGACGCCGACGGCGGTCGCCTCGAGCTGACGCCGAATGCCGAGCGTCTGGCCGAAGTGCAGCAGGCGCAAATCGACCGTCAACAACGGCGCGACGCCCAGCAGGCCCAGGCCCATCTGCCGGCCGAAACCCGCAACGGCGTATCCATCGAAGTGGTCGCCAACGTCGCCTCCAGCCATGAAGCGGCCGATGCGTTTGCCAATGGCGCCGATGGCGTCGGCCTGTTGCGCACCGAATTTCTGTTCGTCGACCGCCAGACTGCGCCGGACGTCGAAGAGCAACGCGCTGCCTATCAAGCCGTGATCGATGCCATGGGCGACAAGTCGGTGATCATCCGCACCATCGACGTCGGCGGCGACAAGCAACTCGACTACCTGCCACTGCCAGTGGAAGCCAACCCGGTGCTCGGCCTGCGCGGCATTCGCCTGGCCCAGGCCCGCCCGGAAATCCTCGATCAGCAACTGCGTGCGCTGCTGCAAGTCAGCCCGTTGCAGCGTTGCCGGATCCTGCTGCCGATGGTCACCGAGGTCGACGAACTGCTGCACATCCGCCAGCGGGTCGATGCGCTGTGTCTGGAACTGGGCATCAATCAACGTCCGGAAATCGGCGTGATGATCGAAGTCCCGGCCGCCGCCCTGCAAGCCGAACAACTGGCCGAGCACGCCGACTTCCTGTCCATCGGCACCAACGACCTGTCGCAATACACCCTGGCCATGGACCGCGACCACGCCGGCCTCGCCGCACGGGTCGATGCCTTGCACCCGGCGCTGCTGCGCCTGATCGCCATGACCTGCGAAGGCGCGGCGGTGCATAAACGCTGGGTCGGTGTGTGCGGCGCCCTGGCTTCCGACCCGCTGGCGACGCCGGTGTTGATCGGCCTGGGCGTGACTGAGTTGTCGGTGAGCCCGGTACAGATCGGCGAAATCAAGGACCGCGTGCGCCAGTTGCACGAAGCCGAATGCCAACGCCTCGCCCGGGACTTGCTCAAGCTGAGCAGCGCCGCCGCGGTGCGTCATGCCTGTCATCAACATTGGCCTCTGCGCTAACAAAAACAACAAGGACAAACGCCATGTACCAACTCTTCATCGAAGGCCTGCAACGCCTCGGCCGCGCGCTGATGCTGCCGATCGCGATCCTGCCGATCGCCGGCCTGCTGCTGCGCCTGGGCGACACTGACCTGCTGAACATCGCGATCATCCACGACGCCGGCCAGGTGATCTTCGCCAACCTGGCAATGATCTTCGCCATCGGCATCGCGGTCGGCTTCGCCCGTGACAACAACGGCACCGCTGGCCTCGCCGGGGTGATCGGTTATCTGGTGATGATCTCCACCCTCAAGGTGCTCGACGCCAGCATCAACATGGGCATGCTCGCCGGGATCGTCAGCGGCCTGATGGCCGGCGCGCTGTACAACCGCTTCAAGGACATCAAACTGCCGGAGTACCTCGCCTTCTTCGGTGGTCGGCGTTTTGTGCCGATCGTCACCGGGTTCGCGGCGGTCGGTCTGGGCGTGGTGTTCGGCTACATCTGGCCGCCGATCCAGCAAGGCATCAACAGCTTCGGCAGCCTGATGATGGAAAGCGGCAGCTTCGGCGCCTTCGTCTTCGGCGTGTTCAACCGCCTGCTGATCGTCACCGGCCTGCACCATATCCTCAACAACATGGCGTGGTTCGTGTTCGGCAACTTCACCGACCCGACCACCGGTGCTCTGGTCACTGGCGATCTGTCGCGTTACTTCGCCGGCGATCCCAAGGGCGGCCAGTTCATGACCGGCATGTTCCCGATGATGATCTTCGGCCTGCCGGCCGCGTGCCTGGCGATGTACCGCAACGCCCTGCCGGAACGCCGTAAGGTCATGGGCGGGATCTTCCTGTCGATGGCCCTGACTTCTTTCCTGACCGGGGTGACCGAGCCCATCGAATTTGCCTTCATGTTTCTGGCGCCGCTGCTGTATCTGGTGCATGCGTTGCTGACCGGGTTGTCGATGGCGATTACCAATGCGCTGAACATTCACCTCGGCTTCACCTTCTCCGGCGGTTTCATCGACATGGTGCTGGGTTGGGGACGCTCCACCAACGGCTGGCTGGTGGTGCCGGTGGGACTGGTTTATGCCGTCATCTATTACGCGGTGTTCGACTTCTGTATCCGCCGTTTCAATCTGAAAACGCCGGGACGTGAAGACGTGACCGCTGCCGAGAAATCCGTGCTGACAGAAAACGAGCGCGCCGCTGCGTACATCAAAGCCTTGGGAGGTGCCGAGAATCTGGTCACCGTCGGCGCGTGCACCACGCGGCTGCGACTGGAAATGGTCGATCGCAACAAAGCCTCCGATGCCGATTTGAAAGCACTGGGTGCAATGGCCGTGGTACGTCCGGGCAAGGGCGGCAGTCTGCAGGTGGTCGTCGGGCCGATGGCCGACAGCATTGCCGACGAAATCCGCCTGGCGATGCCCGCATTGGGCCGAGCCGCAGCGACTGCTCCTGTCGCCGTCGTCGAAACCAGCGAGCCCGTTGCTATAGCCGCACCCCAGGTCCAGCAATGGCTGAGCGCCCTGGGCGGCAGCGACAACGTGCTGCAACTCGACTGCATCGCCATGAGCCGGATCCGCCTGCAACTGGCCGATGGCAAAGCGCTGTCGGAAAGCCGATTGAAAGAACTTGGATGTCTGGGTGTGAGCGCGCTGGAAGATGGCGTATGGCACTTGCTGGTGGGGGATCGGGCGCAGAGCCTGAGTGCGGCGTTGGAGGGGTTGGTTAATCGGAGTGAGGTGAGTGCAAAAGTCTGATGGTCGCCATCCAGTTTTGACTTTAAGCGATTACAAACAAGAGACCCGGCCCAGGCCGGGTTTCCTGTTTCATTTGAAGCAACCACCGCAGGACCGGAGCTTCCGAGGGGCAAGCTAAAACCAAATGGGAAGATTCGGTAAAACCCACACATCTTTAAACATTCGAAAATGGAACGCGGAGCGTCCCAGGCTGCATTCCCACGCGGAGCGTGGGAACGATCAAGCAGTACAAAGTTACCTTCTGCTTCCTGCTTCCTGCTTCCGCTTCTGCTTTCGCTCCCCACCACTCAACACGATGAGCGTTAGCTCGAGTAAGGCTTTTGACGTGCCGGCCCCATCGGCAGGCTGAGTGGAGGGATTTATCCGGGGGTGGGAGCGCAGCGACCGTGCGGCGAAGCCGCATGCATCGAGAGGAGGTGCAGCGAAGCAAACCGTAGGCGATGCCCCCGGATGAATCCCGGAACGAAGGAACACCGAGCCAAAGCGAGGTGCCGAACGCCGGGGCCCAGCGTTTTTGGTTACTTTTTTCTGGGCCGGCATTCCGGGCGTTTGAAAAAAGTGACTCGCCGTAAGGGCGAAACCGCCAGTGGCAACACCCGAAGCAACGGATATTCACTCAATCCCAAAAACCAAAAAACCCGCTGAAATCACTCTCAGCGGGTTTCCCGTATCAGCAGCCAAGGAAGATCAAAAATCCTCCAACCGCCAAACCTCATAAGCCGGCGTCTCGTAGGGATGGCTCAACTTAAGAGCCGCCACTACCGAGCGAATCAACTCATCGCAAACGACAAGCTCAACCTTCCACTCCTCGACCCGCTCAACCTGCCCAGCCTGACCAATGAACGGCTGACTCCCGTCCAGAGGCCGAAACTGACCAGAGCCAAGCACCTGCCACGCACAGTGGTCATAGTCGCCAATCCGCCCACCACCGGCAGCGAACACAGCATCCTTGACCACCTCGACATGGCTGTCGGGAACAAAAAACGCGAGCTTGTACACAGCGCTTAGTTCACCCACACACGAGCGTTACGGAACATACGCATCCAGGGTGCGTCTTCGTTCCAGTCTTCCGAACGCCACGAGTTCTGCACGGCGCGGAACACACGCTCCGGGTGCGGCATCATGATCGTCACGCGACCGTCGCGGCTGGTGAGGCCGGTGATCCCGCGCGGCGAACCGTTCGGGTTGGCAGGGTAAGCTTCGGTGACCTTGCCGTGGTTGTCGACGAAACGCATCGCCACGCAACCCGACAAATCGGCTTCGAGCAGTGCCTCTTCGCTTTCGAATTCGGCATGGCCTTCACCGTGAGCGATGGCGATCGGCATGCGCGAACCGGCCATGCCCTGCAGGAAGATCGAGTTCGATTCCTGAACCTGAACCATCGCCACGCGCGCTTCGAACTGCTCGGAGCGGTTGCGCACGAAGTGCGGCCAGAATTCGCTGCCCGGGATCAGCTCGTGCAGGTTGGACATCATCTGGCAACCGTTGCACACGCCGAGGGTGAAGCTGTCGTTACGTTCGAAGAAGCCCTGGAACGCATCGCGGGCACGGCTGTTGAACAGTGCGGACTTGGCCCAGCCTTCACCGGCGCCGAGAACGTCGCCGTAGGAGAAACCACCGCAGGCCACCAGACCCTTGAACTCGTTCAGGTCGACGCGGCCGGCCAGAATGTCGCTCATGTGCACGTCGATCGCGTTGAAACCGGCGCGGTCGAACGCTGCCGCCATTTCCACCTGACCGTTGACGCCCTGCTCACGCAGCACGGCAACCTGTGGGCGAATGCCTTTCTTGATGTAAGGCGCGGCGATGTCCTGGTTGACGTCGTAGCTCAGCTTGACGCTCAGGCCCGGGTTATCTTCTTCCAGCAGCGCATCGAACTCTTGCTCGGCGCAGTCGGCGTTGTCGCGCAGACGCTGGATCTGGTAGCTGGTCTCGGCCCACTGACGTTGCAGCAGACGACGCTGGCCTTCGAACACGGTGTCACCGTTGAAGGTGATGTTGATCTGGCCATTGTTGATCGGCTGACCGATCACGGAAACGCAGTCGCCCAGACCGGCAGCGCTGAATTGGGCGAGGATGTCCGGGGTCGCGTCCTGGCGAACCTGGATCACGGCACCCAGTTCTTCGTTGAACAGGATGGCGGCGATTTCAGCGGAGCTTTCGGCAACGCTGTCCAGGTTGAGGCTCAGACCACAGTGACCGGCGAAGGCCATTTCCACCACGGAGGTCAGCAGACCACCGTCGGAACGGTCGTGGTAAGCCAGCAGGTGACCGTCGGCGTTGAGGCCCTGGATCACGGCGAAGAACGCTTTCAGGTCTTCGGCGTCGTCGACGTCCGGAGCCTGCTTGCCGAGCTTGCCGTGAACCTGCGCCAGGATCGAGGCGCCCATGCGGTTCTGGCCGCGACCGAGGTCGATCAGGATCAGGTCGGTGGTGCCCTTGTCCATGCGCAGTTCCGGAGTCAGGGTCTGACGGATGTCAGCCACTGGCGCGAAACCGGTCACGATCAGGGACATCGGCGAGGTGACGGTCTTGTCTTCGCCGTTGTCGTTCCAGCGGGTGGCCATGGACATCGAGTCCTTGCCCACCGGAATGGTCAGGCCCAGCTCAGGGCACAGTTCCATGCCGACCGCTTTCACGGTGTCGTACAGACGCGCGTCTTCGCCCGGGTGGCCGGCAGCGGACATCCAGTTCGCCGACAGTTTGATGTCGGAGAGCTTGTTGATGCGCGAGGCGGCAATGTTGGTCAGGGTTTCGCCGATGGCCATGCGGCCCGACGCCGGCGCATCCAGCAGCGCCAGCGGAGTGCGCTCGCCCATCGCCATCGCTTCACCGGTGTAGACGTCGAAACTGGTGGCGGTGACGGCCACGTCGGCCACCGGAACCTGCCAAGGGCCGACCATCTGGTCACGGGCCACGAGGCCGGTGATGGTGCGGTCGCCGATGGTGATCAGGAAGCTTTTGCTTGCCACGGCCGGGTGGTGCAGAACGCGCTCGATGCTTTCGCCGATGTCGAGGTTCGACGGATCGAAGTCATCGCCCAGCTCGGCTTCGCGAACCACCGAACGGTGCATGCGCGGCGCCTTGCCCAGCAACACTTCCAGTGGCATGTCCACCGGGTTGTTGCCGAAGTGGCTGTCGGTCACGGTCAGTTGCGGCTCGGCGGTGGCTTCACCGACAACGGCAAACGGGCAACGCTCACGTTCGCAGATCGCCTTGAAGCGCTCGAAGTCGGCCGGGCCGACCGCCAGAACGTAACGTTCCTGGGATTCGTTGGACCAGATTTCGTGCGGGGCCATGCCCGGTTCGTCGTTTGGAATGTTGCGCAGTTCGAAACGGCCACCACGGTCGCCGTCGTTGACCAGTTCCGGGAAGGCGTTGGACAGACCGCCCGCACCCACGTCGTGGATGAAGCTGATCGGGTTCTTGTCACCCAGCTGCCAGCAACGGTCGATGACTTCCTGGCAGCGACGTTCCATTTCAGGGTTTTCACGCTGAACCGAAGCGAAGTCCAGATCCGCCGAGCTGGTGCCGGTGGCCATGGAGGAAGCAGCGCCGCCGCCCAGGCCGATCAGCATCGCCGGGCCGCCGAGCACGATCAGCTTGGAGCCGACAACGATCTCGCCTTTCTTGACGTGTTCTTCACGGATGTTGCCCATGCCGCCAGCCAGCATGATCGGCTTGTGGTAACCGCGAACCTCGTCACCGTGCGGGGTGGTGATCGACTGTTCGAAGGTACGGAAGTAGCCGGTCAGGGCCGGACGACCGAATTCGTTGTTGAACGCAGCGCCGCCCAGCGGGCCTTCGATCATGATGTCCAGCGCGTTGACGATGCGCTCAGGCTTGCCGTACGGCACTTCCCACGGCTGTTCGAAGCCCGGGATCTGCAGGTTCGACACGGTGAAACCGGTCAGGCCGGCTTTCGGCTTGGCGCCACGACCGGTTGCACCTTCGTCGCGGATCTCGCCACCGGAACCGGTGGACGCGCCCGGGAACGGAGCGATCGCAGTCGGGTGGTTGTGGGTTTCGACCTTCATCAGGATGTGCACCGGCTCCTGCACCGCGCCGTACTGGCGGGTTTCCGGATCCGGGAAGAAGCGGCCGGCGACGTTGCCGACGATCACCGAGGCGTTGTCCTTGTAAGCGGACAGCACGCCTTCGCTGTGCATCTGATAGGTGTTCTTGATCATGCCGAACAGGCTTTTTTCCTGGCTCTCGCCGTCAATATCCCAACTGGCGTTGAAGATCTTGTGGCGGCAGTGCTCGGAGTTGGCCTGGGCGAACATCATCAGTTCGATGTCGTGCGGGTTGCGCTTGAGACCGTTGAAAGCGTTGACCAGGTAGTCGATCTCGTCTTCGGCCAGGGCCAGGCCCAGTTCGACGTTGGCTTTTTCCAGCGCGGCGCGACCGCCGCCGAGGATGTCGATGGCGGTCAGCGGCTTCGGTTCGGCGTGGCTGAACAGACCGGCGGCCTGCTCGAGGTTGGCCAGAACGATCTGGGTCATGCGGTCATGCAGTACGTCTGCAATCTGCTGCGCTTCGGTTTCGCTGAACTGGCCGGCGACGTAGAACGCGATGCCGCGCTCCAGGCGCTGGATCTTGCTCAGGCCGCAGTTGCGGGCGATGTCGCTGGCCTTGCTCGACCATGGCGAGATGGTGCCGAAACGCGGCAACACCAGGAACAGACGACCGGTCGGCTCTTGAACCGGAACGCTTGGACCGTACTTCAGAAGGCGCGCAAGCACCTGCTGTTCGTCGCCGGTCAGGACGCCGGTGACTTCGGCGAAGTGAGCGAATTCAGCATACAGGCCACTGACAGCTGGAACCTTCTGGCTCAGTTGCTCAAGGAGTTTGCTGTGGCGAAAGGCAGAAAGGGCAGGAGCGCCGCGCAGGATCAACATCTTCGGGACAGCCTCGGGAAGGGGTGTGCTTTGAGGCCGTGCATTCTAGCCTAAACCGCCCTCAACATCACCCGAAACGCTACGCACGGTTGCACCCGGATGTCGAGTGGTGTTCCTGCCTTGAGGGTCAAATTTATGGGGTGTTGCAAGGCGGGTTATTTTTTCTGTCACAAAATGCCTTTCGGGCCCGTTTCTGCGGGGTTTCGCGCGGTTTTGTGATGCCTAGCAGACAACCCCTCGACTGTCGAGATATGGCGCCCGTTGTCCTTTGCGTATACTGCGCACATGTTTTCCCCAACGGCTTTGCGTCCGCGATACGCCAAATGGCTGATCGCTACCGGACTCTTCCTGATGCTCAGTGGCTGTGTTGATAAACCCAACACACTCGAGCGCGTAAAGGAGGATGGCGTGCTGCGGGTGGTCACCCGAAACAGCCCCGCCACCTACTTTCAGGATCGCAGCGGTGAAACCGGCTTCGAATACGAGCTGGTGAAGCGCTTTGCCGACGATTTGGGGGTCGAGCTGAAGATCGAAACCGCCGACAACCTCGACGATCTGTTCAACCAGGTCGGCAAGCCTAACGGCCCGGTACTGGCGGCCGCCGGCCTGGTCAGCAGCGAACAGCGCAAGAAACAGGTGCGCTTTTCCCGCTCCTACCTCGAAGTCACCCCGCAGATCATCTATCGCAACGGCCAGTCACGCCCTACCGATGCGGGCGATCTGGTGGGCAAGAAGATCATGGTGCTCAAGGGCAGCACCCACGCCGAACAACTGGCGGAGCTGAAACAGAAATATCCTGGCATCCAGTACGAAGAGTCCGACGCCGTTGAAGTGGTCGACCTGCTGCGCATGGTCGATGAAGGTCAGATCGACCTGACCCTGGTCGATTCCAACGAAGTGGCGATGAACCAGGTGTACTTCACCAACATCCGCGTGGCCTTCGACCTCGGCGACGCGCGCAGCCAGAGCTGGGCCGTGGCCGCCGGCGAAGACAACAGCCTGCTCAACGAGATCAACAGTTATCTGGACAAGGTGCAGAAGAACGGCACCCTGCAACGTCTGAAAGACCGTTATTACGGCCACGTCGACGTCCTCGGCTACATGGGCGCCACCACCTTCGCCCAACATTTGCAGCAGCGGCTGCCCAAATACGAACAGCACTTCAAGGCCTACGCCAAGAAAGAGAAAGTCGACTGGCGCCTGCTGGCGGCGATCGGTTATCAGGAATCGCTGTGGCAACCGGCGGTCACCTCGAAGACCGGCGTGCGCGGGCTGATGATGCTGACCCAGAACACTGCCCAGGCCATGGGCGTGTCCAACCGCCTCGATCCGAAGCAGAGCATCATGGGCGGCGCCAAGTACCTGGCCTACATGAAGGATCAGCTCGACGAGTCGATCCAGGAACCGGATCGCACCTGGTTTGCCCTGGCGGCCTACAACGTCGGCAGCGGTCATCTGGATGACGCGCGCAAACTGGCGGCCAAGGAAGGGCTGAACCCGGACAAGTGGCTGGATGTGAAAAAGATCCTGCCGCGCCTGTCGCAGAAGCAGTGGTACAGCAAGACCCGCTACGGCTATGCCCGGGGCGGCGAACCGGTGCATTTCGTGGCGAACATCCGTCGCTACTACGACATCCTGACCTGGGTGACCCAGCCGCAGCTTGAAGGCGATCAGGTGGCCGAGGGCAACCTGCATGTGCCGGGGATCGACAAATCGAAACCGGCTCAAGAGCCCGCCCCGTTGTAACAAACACCCCAAAAACAAATGTGGGAGCGAGCCTGCTCGCGAAGGCGTCGTGTCAGCCGACATCATCGTTGACTGATACAGCGCTTTCGCGAGCAGGCTCGCTCCCACAGCTTTTTTGTCGAGGCTTAGTGCTTGGCGGCGGCCAGGATCAGCGCTTTCATTTCAGAGACAGCAGACTTGAAGCCTACGAACAACGCGTGCGCCACCAGCGCGTGACCGATGTTCAGCTCGTTGATGCCCTTGATTGCGGCAACCGCCTCGACGTTGTGATAGTGCAGGCCATGGCCGGCATTGACGATCAGGCCCTGGGCCAGACCGAAGGCCACGCCGTCCGCCACACGCTTGAGCTCTTCAGCCACTTCGGTCGGCGTTTCGGCATCCGCGTAACGCCCGGTGTGCAGCTCGATGGCCGGTGCGCCGACGCGCTTCGACGCAGCGATCTGCCGCTCGTCGGCGTCGATGAACAGCGATACCTCGCTGCCGATCTTCGACAGACGCTCGACCGCCGCCCTGATCCGCTCTTCCTGCCCTGCCACAT
Organism: Pseudomonas sp. Pseusp21; assembly: GCF_059492145.1. NCBI lineage: Bacteria > Pseudomonadati > Pseudomonadota > Gammaproteobacteria > Pseudomonadales > Pseudomonadaceae > Pseudomonas > Pseudomonas sp. Pseusp21. The sequence continues at coordinate 4,867,635 of NZ_CP168520.1, read as the reverse complement.
CCAGACCGCCTTCGGTGGTCAACTCCTGACGAGTCTCCGGGACCAGACAGATGTGCGCCGGACGGATGCGCTCGGCGAACGCCATCATCTCTTCGGTGACGCCCATTTCGAAGTTCATGCGGGTTTGCAGCACATCCTTGAGCAGCAGCACGTCGCGCTCCTGAATGTGCCGACGGTCTTCGCGCAGGTGCACGGTGATGCCGTCAGCGCCCGCCTCTTCCGCGTCCAGCGCTGCCTTGACCGGATCCGGATAGCGCGTGCCCCGGGCCTGACGCAGGGTGGCGACGTGGTCGATGTTCACGCCAAGAAGAATGCGATTGCTGGTGGTCACGGATGCGCTCCTGAATGGAAAGATTCGGCGCACAGCATACGGCGAGATCAGGGCTTGCGAAACAGCTCGCGACTGACGAGAGGACGACCGCCCAGATGCACGGCCAAAGCTTGGCGCATCAAGCGCTTGGCGGCGGACAGCGCGCCCGGTGCCGACCAGTCGGCTTCGGCCATGGCCAGCAGTTCGGTGCCGTTGAACAGGCCGGGTTGCAGCAGATAGACCCGTTCGAGCCCGGCATCCACCTGCAAACGGTATAGGCCATCCGCAGCGATGGGTTCGTCGTTGATGTCGGTGTTCAGGGAGAAGCCGTAACCGAGGTCGTCGAGCAGCCGCCATTCGAAAGAACGCAGCAGCGGCTCCAGCGGCCGGCCTTCGGCCAATGCCAGCAAGGTCGCCGCGTAATGATCGAATACTGCCGGGTGTGGGTCTTCGGCGGGCAACAGGCGAATCAACAGTTCGTTGAGATACAGGCCGCTGAACAGCGCCTCGCCGACCATCCAGGTCGCGTTGCCGACGCCTTCCATGCGCCCGACATTCTTCAACTCACCCTTGCCGCGAAACTCCACTTCCAACGGCACGAACGGCCGCGCCAATGTCCCGGCCTTGCCCCGTGCACTGCGCAACACCGCCCGCAGCCGACCTTGTGGCGTGAGGAAGTCCACCAAGGCGCTGGTTTCGCGGTAGGCGCGGGAGTGGAGGACGTAGGCGGGTTGGGCGGGAGGCGGGCTTTGCGACATTGAGTTCTCGATGACGAAACGCAGTTTTACACACAAACCCAAAACTAATGTGGGAGCGAGCCTGCTCGCGATGAGGGTGTATCAGACAACAAGGATGTCGACTGAAATACCGCTATCGCGAGCAAGCTCGCTCCCACAGTGGGTATCGGTGTTCTCGGGATCAGCGCTTACAGGTCGCCGTAACCCAGCGAACGCAGCGCACGCTCGTCGTCGGACCAGCCGCCCTTCACCTTGACCCACAGATTGAGCATGATCTTGGAGTCGAACAGCAGCTCCATGTCCTTGCGCGCCTCGGTGCCGATGCGCTTGATGCGCTCGCCCTTGTCGCCAATGATGATTTTCTTCTGGCCGTCACGCTCGACGAGGATCAGCGCATGGATGTGCAGCGTCGCACCCTGCTGCTTGAACTCTTCGATTTCCACGGTGATCTGGTACGGCAGCTCGGCGCCGAGCTGGCGCATGATCTTCTCGCGCACCAGTTCGGCGGCGAGGAAGCGGCTGCTGCGGTCGGTGATCTGGTCTTCCGGGAAGAAGTGATCGTTCTCCGGCAGATGGTCGGCGATGACCTTTTCCAGCGCGTCGAGGTTGTGCCCGTGTTGCGCCGAGATCGGAATGATCTGCGCATTCGGCAGCTGTTCCTGCAACCACGACAGGTGCGGCATCAGCTCGGCCTTGTCTTCGATGCGGTCGGTCTTGTTCAGGGCGACGATCAAAGGGCCGGTCACGTACTGCACGCGCTCCAGAACCATCTGGTCTTCTTCGGTCCATTTGGTACGATCGACCACGAAGATCACCACGTCGACGTCTTTCAACGCGGCCGAAGCAGTCTTGTTCATGTAGCGGTTCAGGGCCTTTTCGCCACCCTTGTGCATGCCGGGAGTGTCGACGTAGATCGCCTGCACGTCGCCTTCGGTCTTGATCCCGAGCATGTTGTGGCGAGTGGTCTGCGGCTTGCGCGAGGTGATCGCCAGCTTCTGGCCGAGGATGTGGTTCAGCAGCGTGGACTTGCCCACGTTGGGACGGCCGACGATGGCAACATAGCCACAGCGCGTTGCGTTTGTATCAGTCATTGCCATTCTCCACACCCAGGGCAATCAGTGCTGCGGCGGCCGCTACCTGTTCGGCAATACGACGGCTCACACCCTGACCCCGGCTTTTTTCATTCAATAGGACAACTTCGCACTCGACGAAGAAGGTACGGCAGTGCGGCTCGCCCTGGATATCCACCACTTCATAACGCGGCAATTCGCAGCCGCGCGATTGCAGGAATTCCTGCAGGCGGGTCTTCGGATCCTTGTTGGTGTCGACCAGCGTCAGGCCTTCGAACTCGCCGGCCAGCCAGGCCAGTACACGTTCGCGGGCGACTTCCATGCCGGCGTCGAGGTAGATCGCACCGATCAGCGCTTCAAGGGCGTCGGCCAGAATCGACTCGCGACGGAAACCGCCGCTCTTCAACTCGCCGGACCCCAGACGCAGGTAATCGCCCAGATCGAAACCGCGGGCCAGCACCGCCAGCGTCTCACCTTTCACCAGTCGTGCGCGCAAACGCGACAACTGGCCTTCGCGCGCCAGCGGGAAACGGTCGAACAAGGCTTCGCCGGCAACAAAATTGAGGATCGCATCGCCGAGGAATTCCAGACGCTCGTTGTTGCGTCCGGCAAAGCTGCGGTGCGTAAGGGCCAGGACCATCAGTTCCTGGTCCTTGAAGGTGTAACCGAGCTGACGCTCGAGACGGCTTAGAGAAACGCTCACGGTTTACCCACGCTGAGTTCGTGGCTGGATTCCACTGCCATCGCCGGGATACGGCGCAGGCCTGGGACAATTAACGCTGTGTTCAAAAATGACGTCCTGAATATCGTGGCTTCATGCCCCGGAGCCGGTTGTGCCGACGCCAGAAATGCATTCGGCGCTGTGGTCAACAGCGCCGTGTTTGTTTACTTGATCAGGCCGACCCGCGAGAAGTTCGGCAGGTGGCTGAGTTTCGGTTCCGGCCAGCTCATCCAGACCGCGAAGGCTTTGCCGACGATGTTCTGGTCGGGAACCATGCCCAGCAGATCCTTGGGAATGTTCGGATCATCCCAGTAGCGACTGTCGTTCGAATTGTCGCGGTTGTCGCCCATCATGAAGTAGTGACCGGCCGGCACGGTCCAGCTATGGTCCGGCGTGGCGCGGTAGCGGCTCATTTCCTTGCGGATCAGGTGCTCGGCGGCGCCGAGTTTTTCCTTGTAGAGTTCCGCGCTGCCCAACGTACCCGGCTCGGAGCCGACCAGTTGCTCGGCAATCGACTCGCCGTTGACGAACAGGCGCTTGTCGGCGGTGTACCGCACGGTATCGCCCGGCAGGCCGACCACACGCTTGATGTAATTGACGTTCGGGTCGCTCGGGTAGCGGAACACCATCACATCGCCGCGCTGTGGGTCACCGACTTCGATGATCTTCTTGTCGATCACCGGCAAACGGATCCCGTAGGAAAACTTGTTCACCAGAATGAAGTCGCCGACGTCCAGGGTCGGTTTCATCGAGCCGGACGGAATCTGGAACGGTTCCACCAGGAACGAACGCAGCACCAGCACGATGAACAGCACCGGGAAGAACGACTTGCCATATTCGACCAGCAGCGGTTCCTTGTTCAGCTTCTCGACCACCACCACATCAGGCTGGCTGACGCTGCCCTGATAGGAGGCGATGGCGGCACGCCGACGCGGTGCCAGGATCAACAGATCGAGCAACGCCAACAGACCGCAGACGAACACGGCAATGACCAGCAACAGCGGGAAATTTAGTGACATAGGACCTGACTATTCCAACCTGAGCACGGCGAGGAAGGCTTCTTGCGGGATTTCCACGTTGCCGACCTGTTTCATGCGTTTCTTACCGGCCTTCTGCTTCTCAAGCAGTTTTTTCTTACGGCTGACGTCGCCGCCGTAGCACTTGGCCAATACGTTCTTTCTGAGTGCCTTGACGGTTGTCCGGGCGACGATCTGACCGCCAATGGCAGCCTGGATGGCCACGTCGAACATCTGACGAGGAATCAGCTCTTTCATCTTCTCGGTCAACTGGCGACCTTTGAAGTGCGAATTGTCACGGTGCACGATCAACGCCAGAGCGTCGACCTTGTCGCCGTTGATCAGCACGTCCAGTTTCACCAGATTAGCCGATTGGTAACGATCGAAATGGTAGTCCAGCGAAGCATAGCCGCGGCTGGTGGATTTCAGACGATCGAAGAAGTCCAGCACCACTTCGTTCATCGGCAGGTCGTAGGTCACTTGCACCTGATTGCCGAGGAACAGCATGTCGACCTGCACACCGCGTTTCTCGATGCACAGAGTGATGACGTTGCCCAGATGCTCCTGCGGCACCAGAATGTTGGCGCGCACGATCGGCTCGCGCATATCTTCGATCGACGAGACGTCCGGCAGCTTCGACGGGTTGTCGACGTAAATCGTTTCACCGGTTTTCAGCACCAGTTCGAAGATTACGGTTGGCGCCGTGGTGATCAGGTCCAGGTCGTATTCGCGCTCCAGGCGCTCCTGGATGATTTCCATGTGCAGCATGCCGAGGAAGCCGCAACGGAAGCCGAAGCCCAGCGCGTCGGAGCTTTCCGGGGTGTATTGCAGCGACGAGTCGTTCAGGGTCAGTTTCTGCAGCGCTTCGCGGAAGTCCTCGAAGTCGTCGGAACTGACCGGGAACAGACCGGCGTAAACCTGCGGCTGGATGCGTTTGAAACCTGGCAGCACCGGAACGTCCGGGGTGGAGCTCAGGGTCAGAGTGTCACCGACCGGCGCACCGTGAATGTCCTTGATGCTGGCGATGATGAAGCCCACTTCGCCGGCCTTCAGGTCAGCGGTGGCGGTGTGTTTCGGGTTGAACACACCCACGCTGTCGACCAGATGCACCTTGCCGGTGGACTTGACGAGAATCTTGTCGCCCTTCTTCACGCGGCCATGACGCACGCGCACCAAGGAGACAACGCCCAGGTAGTTGTCGAACCAGGAGTCGATGATCAACGCTTGCAGCGGATCTTCGATGTTGCCGGTCGGCGCAGGAATGGTGGCGACCAGACGCTCGAGCACTTCGTCGACACCCAGGCCGGTCTTGGCGCTGCAGGTGACGGCGTCGGTGGCGTCGATGCCGATGATCTTCTCGATCTCGTCCTTGACGCGATCGGGCTCGGCCTGTGGCAGGTCGATCTTGTTCAGGACCGGCATGACCTCGAGGCCCTGCTCGATGGCGGTGTAGCAGTTGGCCACGGACTGGGCTTCCACGCCCTGCCCCGCATCGACCACCAGCAGCGCACCTTCACAGGCCGCCAGGGAACGGCTGACTTCGTAGGTGAAGTCGACGTGGCCCGGGGTGTCAATGAAGTTCAGCTGATAGGTGACGCCGTCTTTGGCCTTGTAATAGAGGGTAACGCTGTGGGCCTTGATGGTGATCCCGCGTTCGCGCTCCAGATCCATGGAATCCAGTACCTGGGCTTCCATTTCACGCTCGGCCAGGCCACCGCACATCTGGATGAAACGGTCAGCCAGCGTCGACTTGCCATGGTCAATGTGGGCGATGATGGAGAAATTGCGGATATGACTCAAATCACTCACGGATCAACACTCAAAAAGGCTGCAGGCTTGGCCCGCCGAAAAATAGCCGGGAATTGTACCTGATACACGGCGCAAGCGTCACGTTCGCCTGTCACCCGGATTGCATGCAAAAACGCCCCGGTCTGGCGACCGAGGCGTTTTCAAGGCTAAAGCGTGGGTGAAACCTTGTTCATCAACCGGCTCGGCGCAACAGCCAGACACCTGCCAGCGCACACACGCCAGCCGGCACCAGCACCGCGAACAGCGGCGAGAAGCCGAATACCAGGCTGGATGGACCCAGCAGATCCTGGACGATGCGGAAGGTGAAGCCCACCAGCACACCGGTGAACACCCGCTGACCGAGGGTCACCGAACGCAGCGGGCCGAAGATGAAGGAGATTGCCATCAGCACCAGCGCGGCGGTCACCAGCGGCTGCAACACCTTGACCCAAAATGCCAGCCAGTAACGACCGTTGCTCAAGCCCTGATCAGCCAAATAGTGGATGTAACCCCACAGACCGGTAATCGACAGCGATTCCGGCGCCATCACCACGGTGCTCAACAGTTGCGGGCTCAGGGAAACGTCCCAGCGCTCGACCGGCGTATTGACCACTTCGGTGCTGCGCTCGTGGAATTTGGTGGTGGTCACGTCGGTGAGCTGCCAGTGATCGGTGTCGAACTCGGCGCGCTTGGCGAAGCTCGAGCTGAGCAGATGACGCTCCTTGTCGAAGTGATAGCGGGTCACGCCGTACAGACGACCGTTGGGTTGCACGGAGTTGATGTGAATGAATTCGTCACCCTGGCGGTGCCACATGCCGTGCTTGGCGCTTTGCGCGTCGCCGCTACCTTGCGCCAGCGAACGGTTGGCCTGGGCCATGCTTTCGGTGGCCGGCGCCACGTATTCGCCGATCAGCACACCGGCCAGCATCAGCACCAGCATCGGCTTCATCACCGCCCAGACGATACGCCCGATGGACACACCGGCGGCGCGCATGACGGTCAGCTCGCTGCTGCTCGCCAGGCTGCCGAGACCGATCAGGCAGCCGATCAGCGCCGCCATCGGCAGCATGTCGTAGAGCCGACGCGGCGCGGTCAGGAGCACGAAGCTCAGAACGTCGACCAGGGTGTAGGTGTCACTGACGTCGCCCATCTCGTCGATGAACGCAAACAAGGTGGCCAGGCCGAGAATGATCGCCAGCACTGCGATGATCGCCATGAACACGCTGCTGCCGATATAGCGGTCGAGTTTAACCACGGGCCACCTCCAGCGCTGCGCTGCGACGGCTGGCCAGCTTCAGGCGCAAAGGCTCCCAGTACAGCAGACCGAGACCGATGACCAGGAAGATCGCATGCACCCACCACAAGCCGAGCGCCGGTGGAATCTTGCCTTTCTCGAGGGCGCCGCGGGCGGCAATCAGGATGGTCAGGTAAGCCATATAAAGAAGAATCGCCGGCAGCAGCTTGAGGAAACGCCCCTGACGCGGGTTGACCCGCGACAGCGGCACCGCCATCAGGGTCACGATGAACACTAGCAACGGCAGCGACAGACGCCATTGCAGTTCGGTTTTCGAGCGAATGTCGTCGCTGCCCAGCAGGGACGAAGTCGGCATGGCGTCACGGTCGGTGACTTCCTCGCTGACATCCGGCTTGGGCAGCAGTACGCCGTAGGTTTCGTAGTGGATGGCGCGGTAGTTGGCCTGACCCGGGCTGCCGTCGTAGCGGTAGCCATTGTCGAGGATCAAGTAGCGGTTGCCGTCGGGACGCACTTCCTGACGACCTTTCTCCGCCACCAGCACGGAAATCCCGCGATCTTTCTGGTTGGCGCCGAGGTTCTTCTGCGAAATGAACACGCTGCCAAGGTTGACCCGATCGTCGCTCAGGGTTTCGGTGTAGGTCACCCGCGTACCGTCGCGCAGGGCCTGGAAGCGGCCTGGCTCGAGGGTGTCGAATTCGGTCAGGGCGTCCTGCTTGTTCAGCAGCAGTTGGAACTGGTTGGCGCCTTGCGGGGCCAGGCTCAGGCTCAGCCACGCAACCACCAGTGCCACCAGGGTGGCCGGGAACAGGGTCGTGCGAAACAGCCGTTGCTGACTCATGCCGGTGGCCGAGAGCACGGTCATTTCGCTTTCCAGATACAGCCGGCCGTAGGCCAGCAGAATCCCGAGGAACAACCCCAGCGGCAGGATCAATTGCATGAAGCCCGGCAGACGGTAGCCCATGATCAGGAACAGCGATCCCGGATCGAGCTGGCCCGCGGCGGCCTGGGCAAGGTATTTGATGAAGCGACCGCTCATGATGATGACCAGCAGCACGGCACTTACCGCACTCAGGGTCAACAGGACTTCGCGGGACAGATAACGGAAGACGATCAAACCAGACACTCCAGGGTTGTCAGGCTAAGGCGGCCAAACAAGCAAACGTATCGACGGGCCCGCAAGGCAGAGCCGTCGAAAAAAGATGCGGCATTATCCTGTGATTGAGGGCGCCTGTCACTGCGCACACTCACGCAAGCATGCAATCCGTTGAAGATCGTACAACCGAGGGTTGTCAGGCGCGGTGAGCGAGGTTCAAACTGCCGCCTCTGTCGCAGGCACTGGCCTGCGCCTCTTCTCTCTATAAGCAGGCGACGGCGGACACGTCGAACGCCTGCGTGTTGACCATTCATTCAGGGATCCGGACATGGAACTGGTTGTAAAAAGCGTTAGCCCAGAAACGTTGAAAACCGCCACCCTGGTGGTTGCCGTCGGCGAAGGCCGCAAACTCGGCGTTGCCGCCAAACAGGTCGACGAACTGAGCGGCGGCGCCATCAGCGCCGTGCTCAAGCGTGGCGACCTGGCCGGCAAGGTCGGCCAGAGCCTGTTGCTGCACAGCCTGCCGAACCTGAAAGCCGAACGCGTGCTGCTGGTCGGCGTGGGCAAGGATGAAGAACTGGGCGACCGTCCGTTCCGCAAGATCGTTGCCGGCATCCTCAACACGCTTAAAGGCCTGGGCGGCAGCGACGCCGTACTGGCACTCGATGAAATCATCGTCAAGAACCGCGACAGCTACGGCAAGACCCGTCTGCTGGCCGAAACCCTGGTCGACGGCGAATACACCTTCGACCAGTTCAAGAGCCAGAAAGCCGAACCGCGCGCCCTGAAGAAAATCACCCTGCTGACCATCAAGGCCGCTCAGGCCGAAGTGCAACGCGCCGTGAACCACGCCACCGCGATCGCCAACGGCATGGCATTCACCCGTAACCTGGGCAACCTGCCGCCGAACATCTGCCACCCGACCTTCCTCGGCGAACAGGCCAAAAACCTCGGTAAAGAGTTCAAGGATCTGAAAGTCGAAGTCCTCGACGAGAAGAAGATCAAATCCCTGGGCATGGGTTCGTTCTACGCCGTCGGCCAGGGCAGCGCCCAGCCGCCGCGCCTGATCGTCATGCAATACAACGGCGGCAAGAAATCCGAGAAGCCGTACGCACTGGTCGGTAAAGGCATCACCTTCGACACCGGCGGCATCAGCCTGAAACCGGGCGCCGGCATGGACGAGATGAAATACGACATGGGTGGTGCCGCCAGCGTGTTCGGCACCCTGCGCGCCGTGCTGGAACTGAAACTGCCGATCAACCTGGTGTGCATCCTGGCCTGCGCCGAGAACATGCCGAGCGGCACTGCTTCGCGTCCGGGCGACATCGTCACCACCATGAGCGGCCAGACCGTGGAAATCCTCAACACCGACGCCGAAGGCCGTCTGGTGCTGTGCGACGCCCTGACCTACTCCGAGCGCTTCAAACCGCAGGCGGTGATCGACATCGCCACCCTGACCGGTGCCTGCGTGGTTGCGCTGGGCGCCCACACATCGGGCCTGCTGGGCAACAACGACGAACTGATCGAGCAACTGCTGAGCGCCGGCAAGGCTGCCGACGATCGCGCCTGGCAACTGCCGCTGTTCGATGAGTACCAGGAGCAACTGGACAGCCCGTTCGCCGACATCGCCAACATCGGCGGTCCGAAGGCCGGCACCATCACCGCCGCGTGCTTCCTGTCGCGCTTCACCAAGAACCTGAACTGGGCGCACCTGGACATCGCGGGCACCGCCTGGACCAGCGGTGGCAAGGACAAGGGCGCAACCGGCCGTCCGGTTCCGTTGCTGACTCAATACCTGCTGGATCGCGCCAAAGCCTGAAACCGATGAACCTGGGCGGCGCTGCCTTCGGGTGGCGCCGTTCGAGGCTCAGGAACCGCAATGACCAAAGTCGACTTTTATATCCTGCCCAGTGCCGACCCTTCGGCGCGTCTGGATTTTGCCTGCAAGCTCACCGATAAAGCCTGGCGCATGGGCCACCGCATCTACCTGCATTGCAGCGATGCCGCCCAGCGTGATGATCTCGATGCGCGACTGTGGGCGTTCAAGGGCGAAACCTTCGTGCCTCATGGCCCGGCCGACAGCGAACCGGAAGGACTGATCGTGCTGGGACTGGGCGATGACTGCGGCCAGCACACAGACTTACTGGTCAACCTTGACCTGAAAGTCCCGGTTTTCGCCAATAAATTCGCCCGCGTTGCCGAGGTGGTGGTGGAAGATCCGGCGATCCGCACTGCGGCGCGGGAGAGTTTCCGTTTCTACCGCGAACAGGGCTATCCTCTGCAAGACCACCGTTTACAGCGACTCTGAGTACGCCGATGGACACTCCAAAACCGCTGCAAAAACCCGCGCACCTGCTGGACGACCTCGAGTCGATCCGCCAGTTGCTCGGCGATGACAACCTGCAACCGCCGCTTTTGACCGACACGGTCGATGATGGCGAACAGGAACAGATTCCGATGTTGTTCGATTCGGTCGACAACACACCGCAAGCCGTCGAAGCTGCACCCGCGCCAACGCCTGCTCCGCAATCTGCCGCTGCGCCTGTGGAGAAAGGCCCCGACGCTATCCTGCACCTGGACAGCGAACTGCGCGCCGCTGCGCAACTGATCATGCAGGACGTGATCGACGACTTCGCTCCGCACATCGAAACCGAAATCAAACGTCGCCTCGAGGCGCGGATGGAACGGCTTCTCGCCGCAGCTTCGAGCGGCAAGCTTTAAGCGGCGAGCAAAAGCCGCATACCTTCTGAAATCCACAGCTGCCTGAGTCCGCAGACAATAGCTTGCGGCTCGCAGCTTGTAGCCTGCCGCTGCCCCCCCAGCTATACTTCCCGGCTTTTCCTGAATAAATGCCAATAGGGTCCCGCCGCGCATGGATAAGACCTACCAGCCGCACGCCATTGAAACTTCCTGGTACAACACCTGGGAGTCCGAGAACTACTTCGCCCCGCAAGGCGCGGGCGACTCCTACACCATCATGATTCCGCCGCCGAACGTCACCGGCAGCCTGCACATGGGTCACGGTTTCAACAACGCGATCATGGACGCCCTGATCCGTTTCCGCCGCATGCAGGGTCGCAACACCCTGTGGCAGCCGGGCACCGACCACGCCGGTATCGCCACGCAGATGCTGGTGGAGCGTCAACTCGAAGCCCAGGGCCAGAATCGCCACGATCTGGGCCGCGAAAAATTCCTCGAGAAAGTCTGGGAATGGAAGGATCAGTCCGGCGGCAACATCAGCCGTCAGATCCGCCGTCTCGGCTCGTCCGTGGACTGGAGCCGCGAGCGCTTCACCATGGACGACGGCCTCTCGGAAGCCGTTAAGGAAGCCTTCGTGCGCCTGCACGAAGACGGTCTGATCTATCGCGGCAAGCGTCTGGTCAACTGGGACACCAAACTGCACACGGCGATTTCCGACCTCGAAGTGGAAAACCACGACGAGAAAGGTTTCCTGTGGAATCTGAAATACCCGCTGGCCGACGGCGCGAAAACCGCTGAAGGCAACGATTTCCTGATTGTCGCGACCACCCGTCCGGAAACCATGCTCGGCGACTCCGCCGTCGCGGTGAACCCGAACGACGAGCGCTACAAAGCCCTGATCGGCAAATTTGTCGAGCTGCCGCTGGTCGGCCGCCGCATTCCGATCATCGCCGACGATTACTGCGATCCTGAATTCGGCACCGGCTGCGTGAAAATCACCCCGGCCCACGATTTCAACGACTACGAAGTCGGCAAGCGCCACAACCTGCCGCTGCTGAACATCTTCGACAAGAACGCCAACGTGCTGCCGGCAGCGCAGGTGTTCAACCTCGACGGCACGCTGAACGACAGCATCGACGGCAAGATTCCGGCCGAGTACGCCGGTCTCGAGCGTTTCGAAGCGCGCAAGCAGATCGTTGCCGCGTTCGACGCCGCCGGCCTGCTGGTCAGCGTCGACGACCACAACCTGAAAGTGCCGAAAGGCGACCGCTCCGGCACCGTCATCGAGCCGTGGCTGACCGACCAGTGGTACGTGTCCACCAAGCCGCTGGCCGAGCCTGCGATTGCTGCCGTTGAAGATGGTCGCATCCAGTTCGTGCCGAAGCAGTACGAAAACATGTACTTCTCGTGGATGCGCGACATCCAGGACTGGTGCATCAGCCGTCAGCTGTGGTGGGGCCACCGGATTCCGGCCTGGTACGACGAGTCGGGCAAGGTCTACGTCGGTCGCGACGAAGCCGAAGTGCGCGCCAAGCACAACCTCGGCCCGGACGTTGCGCTGCAACAGGACAACGACGTTCTCGACACCTGGTTCAGTTCGGGCCTGTGGACCTTCTCCACCCTGGGCTGGCCGGAAAAGACCGAGTTCCTGAAGAAATTCCACTCCACCGACGTGCTGGTTACCGGTTTCGACATCATTTTCTTCTGGGTTGCCCGGATGATCATGCTGACGATGCACCTGATCAAGAACGAGGACGGCACGCCGCAGGTTCCGTTCAAGACCGTTTACGTGCACGGTCTGGTGCGTGATGGCCAGGGCCAGAAGATGTCCAAGTCCAAGGGCAACGTCCTGGACCCGCTGGACATCATCGACGGTATCGAGCTCGAAACCCTGGTGCAGAAACGCACTTCCGGTCTGATGCAGCCAAAACTGGCGAAGAAGATCGAGAAGCAGACCCGTGACGAATTCGCCGACGGCATCGCCAGCTACGGCACCGACGCCCTGCGCTTCACCTTCTGCTCGCTGGCGTCCACCGGTCGCGACATCAAGTTCGACATGGGCCGCGTCGAAGGCTATCGCAACTTCTGCAACAAAATCTGGAACGCCGCGCGTTATGTTCTGGACAAGGGCGAAGACTGCGGCCAGAACGGCGAAGCCTACGAGCTGTCGCTGGCGGATCGCTGGATCATCTCGCAACTGCAACGCACCGAAGCCGAAGTGACCCGTCAACTGGATCAGTTCCGTTTCGACCTGGCGGCGCAAGCGCTGTACGAGTTCATCTGGAACCAGTACTGCGACTGGTATCTGGAACTGTCCAAACCCGTGCTGTGGGACGAAAACGCACCGATCGAGCGCCAGCGCGGCACCCGTCGCACACTGGTTCGGGTACTGGAAGTGGCGCTGCGCCTGGCGCATCCGTTCATGCCGTTCATCACTGAAGAAATCTGGCAGCGCATCGCGCCGCTGGCCGGCATTCAGGGCAAGACGATCATGCTGCAACCTTGGCCGGTGGCCAACGAAGAGCGTATCGATCCGGCGGCCGAAGACGACATCGAATGGCTCAAGGGTCTGATGCTCGGCACGCGCAACATCCGTGGCGAAATGAACATCGGCCCGGGCAAGCCACTGCCGATCTACCTGAAGAACGTCAGCGCTGAAGACCAGCGTCGCCTGACCGAAAACGAAGCGCTGCTGAAGAAGCTGGCGCGTCTGGAATCGATCACCGTACTGGCCGCCGGCGAAGAAGCGCCGCTGTCCGCGACCGCGCTGGTTGGCGAGATGGAAGTGCTGGTGCCGATGGCCGGTCTGATCGACAAGGGCGCCGAGCTGGCGCGCCTGGACAAGGAAATCCTGCGTCTGCAGGGCGAAGTCCAGCGGGTCGGCGGCAAGCTGTCCAACGCCGGTTTCGTTGACAAGGCCCCGGCCGAAGTCATCGAGAAGGAGCGCGCCAAACTGGCCGAGGCTGAACAGGCCTTGGGCAAACTGGCCGAGCAGCACGCGCGGATTGCCAGCCTGTAACGGCGTATCGCACTGAAAAGGGAGGCCCGCAACGGCCTCCCTTTTTTGTGCCCGGCACTTTTCCGGCCAACAACACGGCTCCCTGTGGGACAATGGCCGCCACTTTCAGCCCTACCCGAATCGACCACGCCCATGAACGCCCCACGTACACCGAAACCTGCGCGCAAGAAGCCTGACTCCGCCACCCCGGCCAAGCCCGTGGCGCCGCGTAAAGAGGCCAGCCTGCATCCGCGCAATCGCCATCAGGGTCGTTACGACTTCCCGGCGCTGATCAAGACCACGCCGGAACTGGCGAAGTTCGTGATCACCAACCCGTACGGCAAGGAAAGCATCGACTTCGCCAGTCCCGATGCAGTGCGTGTGTTCAACCGGGCGCTGCTCAAGTCGTTCTACGGCATCCAGCATTGGGACATTCCGGCCGATTATCTATGCCCGCCGGTGCCGGGCCGTGCCGACTACATCCACTTCCTGGCTGACCTGCTGGCCAGCAACAACGACGGCGTGGTTCCGCGCGGCGCCATCGTCAACGTGCTGGATATCGGCATGGGCGCCAACTGCGTGTATCCGCTGATCGGCAACAGCGAATATCGCTGGCACTTCCTCGGCTCGGAGATCGATCCGACCGCCGTGGCCGCCGCCAGGGCTATCGTCCAGTCCAATGACCTGAACAAGGTCATCCAGCTGCGCCAGCAGGAGAATCGCAAGCACATCCTGATCGGCCTGCTGGAACCCGGCGAGCGCTTTGACCTGACCATGTGCAACCCGCCGTTTCATGCCTCGATGGAAGAGGCCACCAAGGGCAGCGAGCGTAAATGGCGAGCCCTGGGCAAGGCCGACCCGAAACGCAAACTGCCGGTGCTGAACTTCGGCGGTCAGTCGGCCGAGCTGTGGTGTGAAGGCGGCGAAGCGCGTTTCGTGACGCAACTGATCGCCGAAAGCGCGAACTTTGCGCACAAGGTGCTGTGGTTCAGCACCCTGGTCTCCAAAGCCTCGAACCTGCCAGCCATCGAAACCGCGCTGAAGAAGGCCGGCGCGCTGGAAAGCCAGGTGGTGGAGATGTCACAGGGGCAAAAGCAGAGCCGCTTCGTCGCCTGGACTTTCCAGACCAAGTCCGAGCAGCAGATCTGGCGGCGCGAACGCTGGGTGCGCACGTAATACGTTTCAGCTGGGGCGGCGCTAATTCGCAAAGCAGCCGCTGCTACTGCTGAAACACAATCGGCAGGCACAAAAAAACCGTGCCCGGATCACTCCGGTGCACGGTTTTCTTTTATCGCTGCGTCTTACTTGTTCACAGCGTCGGTCAGGCCTTTAGCCACAACCAGCTTGATCACTTTCTTGGCAGGGATTTCGATGGCAGCGCCAGTCGATGGGTTACGGCCAGTGCGGGCAGGACGCTCGGTCACTTTCAGCTTGCCGATACCTGGCAAAGTGATTTCGGCACCGTTTTCCAGCTGATCGGCAACGATTTGGCCCAGTTGGTCCAGAGCGGCACGCGCGGTGGTTTTCGGCGCGTCGATAGCTTCAGCGATGTCGGCGATCAGTTGGTCTTTAGTAAGAGCCATGTAGTGTTCCTTCCCTATCAAATTCATATGGATTGCAGAGTGCAGTGTCAGCCATCGAGCCCGATCTTCTGGATCTGGCACCCTCGGCGATAACCACGACGAGTCGGGGTTATAGATGCCGAAATCAAGGTTTGGTTCGACCTGACAAAAGCTGAATGCATGCTTGTCGCGGTGACTTCGCACAAGACCGGGCAAAACTAGCACAGAGACAAGGAAATATCCGCCTCCAGCTAGCCAAATGGTCAGGTTTATTGCGCTAAATCGGTAAATAAATGCATAAGGGCGGTCGGCTGACCCGGATTTGCCCTTCACCCCGCGCCAAATCCAGTGGTTGCGGTACACTGGGCGCTTTTTCGGGGGAGCCCGCCCTCCTCCCTTCCACCAGCCGAGAAGCCTATGCCGATCCGTCATTGCATCGTCCATTTGATCGACAAAAAACCCGACGGCACACCCGCAGTTCTGCACGCCCGTGACTCCGAACTGGCTGAGTCCGCAGCCATCGAGAACATGCTCGCCGATCTCAACGAGAGCTATAACGCCAAACAGGGCAAAGCCTGGGGGCTGTTCCATCCGGAGTCCGGTGCGTTTCCGTTCAGCGGCTGGCTGAAGGAATACATGGAAGGCGGCAAGGACTTCACTGCGTTCAGCAAGGTCGCGGTCGAGCACCTGCAAAAGCTGATGGAAGAATCGAACCTGTCGGTCGGCGGCCACGTGCTGTTCGCCCACTATCAGCAAGGCATGACCGATTACCTGGCCATCGCCCTGCTGCACCACAGCGAAGGCGTGGCGGTGACCGATGAACTGGATGTGACGCCGTCGCGCCACCTCGATCTCGGTCAACTGCACCTGGCAGCGCGGATCAACGTTTCCGAGTGGCAGAACAACAAGCAGTCCAAGCAGTACATCTCGTTCATCAAGGGCAAGAACGGCAAAAAGGTCTCGGAGTACTTCCGCGACTTCATTGGCTGCCAGGAAGGCGTCGACGGCCCCGGAGAGACCCGCACCCTGCTCAAGGCCTTCAGCGACTTCGTCGAGAGCGAAGACCTGCCGGAAGATTCCGCCCGCGAGAAGACCAAGACCCTGGTCGACTACGCCAGCAGCCAGGCCAAGCTCGGCGAGCCAATGGGCCTGGAAGAACTCTCGGAGTTGATCGACGAAGAACGCCCGAAAGCCTTTTACGATCACATCCGCAACAAGGATTACGGCCTGTCGCCGGAGATCCCGGCGGATAAGCGCACCCTCAACCAGTTCCGCCGCTTCACCGGTCGCGCCGAAGGCCTGTCGATCAGCTTCGAAGCGCACCTGCTGGGCTCGAAAATCGAGTACGACGAAGAAGCCGGGACCCTGGTCATCAAAGGTCTGCCGACCTCGCTGACCGATCAGCTCAAGCGCCGCAACTGATGCTCGGCAATGTGCTGAAAAAGGTTCTGCTGGTTCTGCTGGTGGTTGTGGTCTATCAGAACTGGGGCAAGATCGAGCGGGTGTTCAACCCGTCGCAGATGTCGTCCGAGCAGGTTCGCGCCAACGCCCATGTCGTGCTGTACGCCACGGACTGGTGCGGCTACTGCAAGCAGACCAAGCGTTTTCTCGATCAGAAAGGCATTGCGTTCAAGGAATTCGATATCGAGAAGGATACCGAGGCACGCAAGGCGTACGAAGCGCTGGGCGGGCGCGGGATCCCGCTGATCGACGTCAATGGCACGTTGATTCGCGGGTTCGATCCGGACGAGATTCTCGCTGCACTGAAATGAACGAGGGAGCCCAAGAGCTCCCTCATTTGTTTCAGCGTTTCTCGATTCGGAAACCGAAACGCGGGAAGTGCACATGCACCACCCCGCCACGTTCGTCTTCACGGCGCAGGATCAGCTCCTCTCGACCGGCAAACACCAGCTCACCGGCCACCGGATCAACGCCGTAGTCTGTCGCGGCGATCAGCACCTGCTGACCTGCCACGAACCCGTTCGGATCAGTGAATTCCTCGTCCGGCAACGCCGCTGGCTTCGAACTGCGCGCGATCTCCAGTGCTTCCTCCGAGCTCATCTCGCTGGCCGCGCCATGGCCAAAACCGAGCACACGCCCCAGCCACGCCGACACTGCCGGATAAGCATCCACCAAGGGCGCCGTCACGTGCGTGGCCTTGAGAAACCACAGCGGATGGGCCATGGCGAAGTCGGCAATCGAAGGCTCACCGAACAGGAAGTCACCGTCCTCACGCTGCAACTGTTGCTCCAGACGTGCCATGACAGTCGGCCAGTTGTGTTTGGCCTGCTCGGCCGACAGCCTGGTCGCGCTGCCACCACTGAACAGCCCGGCCCGATCGGCGAGGAACGCCTTGATCGCTTCCGGCGGCAACTTGCCGAAACGCACCGCCACCGATTCCGGCTGGAACACCAGGCTCACCGCATGCTGGAACACCACCGAATCGGCCCAGGCGGCAAAACTGGCGGCGATCATCTCCTGACCTTCCGGGAAGAACGACGGCTGGGCCTTTTCCTGCTCGAGGCGGCGGGCGATCAACGCGGTGTCGCAGTAGATATCGGCGCCGATCTGCAGCACCGGGGTCTTGCGGTAGCCACCGGTCAGGGCAGTCAGGTCCGGCTTCGGCATCACCGGCGAGATGTGCACCGAACGCCAGGACAAGCCCTTGAAACCCAACAGCAGCCGGGCCTTTTCGGCGAATGGAGAGGTCGGGTAATGATGCAGAATCAACTCGGACATGCTCGGCTCCGCCGCACAGAAAGTGAGCCAGCAGCTTAGCGCGCAATTCGTTCGCAGCCTACGGATCCGGCTGATGGGAACTGATCAGTCAGGTTGATAATGGGCGCAAAGGCGAATAGTCTTCAGCCACGCCAGTGTATTCAGTGAGATGCACCAAGCGCGGCCGCAAACCGATGCTTGCCGAAAAAACCGCCCCGCAAAGGCGGTTTTTTTTCGCCTGCCGCTTGCCTGAGGCAGCGCCTTCGACATGCAGGGACTTCTACCGCCTGCCCCCGATCAATCAGGCCGATAAGACGCCACCAGACATTCCTTCGCACTCTTCCTGAGCTTCTTGATCAACCGCTCCTGACGCAACGCATCACCCTTGTCGCGACAACGCTCGGTGTAGACCAGCGCCATCGCCGGGCTTGAGAGAAAGAACCGCGCGCCCTTGCCGCTCTGGTGCTTGGCAAAACGGCGCACGGGATCATCGCTGATCCCGCAGTACAGCGAACCGTTGGCGGCGCGTACGAGGTAGACGAACCAGGCCTTGCTCACTGGAACGTCGGCGTCGAGAGGATTTTCGCTGAGGCTGGTCACGGGACAATTCAGGCGTAAGGAAAACAGGCGGCGATCTTATCAGCGACTCGCCTGAAATGCCTTCAGCCCTTTCAGCGCTTGGGCGCGGACGGCGTTGCGCACCAGTGGCGTCCAGCCAAGCAGCAGGCCCTTGAAGCCCAGCGCCTGACGCGACCAGCGCCACAGGTCGAAGTGGTCGTGGTGTTCACAGATCTTGCCGTCACGGAAGACGAAGCGTGCCTGGATGTCGTTGATCACGACGTTGCCGGTCTGGCTGAACAGGTAGGTCGCCACCCAGTGGGCGCCGCCGCTGCGTTCGTCGGCGCGGACGTTGTCGAAGGTCAGGGAGAAGTCCTTGGCGCGGGTGGTGAGCATGCGCCACATGTCGCCGGCATCGCGCCCGCGCAGTTCGCCGAAGGCCGGATCGCTGAACACTACGTCGTCGGTGTAGCAGGCGGCCATGGCCTCGGCGTCGAGGCGCTGGAAAGCCTGGTAGAAACGGGTGATCAGGGCGCTGTGGGCTTCTTCACTCATGGGCAATCTCCGGGAAAGGTACAGATTGCCAGCACGATAATCCGCAAACGCCCGAAACACTATCGGCATTCGCATTCCGAATACCGACAATGTGTGCGCGTCAGACCTTTTCGCTTGTCACCTGCACGTACAGCGCGCGACCGGCACCGAGGCCGGCGAGGATTGCCCCGGCACCGATGATGCCGAAGATCCAGCCCACGGCGTTCCAGCCGCCGGTCCAGTCGTGCACCACGCCGACCGCGAACGGCCCCATCGACGCGAGGGTGTAGCCAAAGCCCTGGGACATGCTCGACAGGTTCGCCGCCACGTGGGAATCCCGCGAGCGCAGCACGATCAGGGTCAGCGCCAGGCTGAACGTACCGCCCTGCCCCAGGCCCAGCAGGATCGCCCAGCCCCACAGACCTTCGATCGGCGCGTACAGGCAACCGAACAGGCCGCCAAGGGTCAGCGCCATTACTACCACGATCGCCAGGCGCTGATCCTTGCCCCGGGTGGCCAGCCACGGTGCCGCCAGGGAACTGGCGAGCTGGATGATCACCGAACCGGACAGCACCAGACCGGCCTGGGTTGGCGTCAGCCCGCGACCGATGAGGATCGACGGCAACCAGCCGAACACGATGTAGGCCAGCGACGATTGCAGGCCCATGTACAAGGTCACTTGCCAGGCCAGCGGATCCCGCAGCAGACCGCGCACCCGGTAGGCAACGTTGTGCGCACCGTGCTTCTGGCCGATTTGCGGCAGCCAGAAAACCGCAGCAACCAGCGCCGGAATCACCCAGAACCCCAATCCCATGGCCCAGCTGTGGTTGAAGTGCTCACTCAGTGGCACGGTGGACCCCGCCGCCATCGCCGCACCCAGGCACAGGGCCATGGTGTAGACACCGGTCATGGTGCCGGCATGCTTGGCGAAGTCACGCTTGACGATGCCCGGCAGCAACACGCCGATGATGCCGATGCTCGCGCCACCCACCACGCTGCCGGCGAACAGACCGATCTCACCGAAATTGCTGCGCAGGATAATGCCGCCGGCCAGTGTCAGAAGAATCCCCAAGACCACCCGCTCGGCACCGAAACGCCGCGCGAGCACCGGGGCCAGCGGGGCGAACAAGCCGAGGCAGAGCACCGGCAATGTCGTCAGCAATCCTGCCTGAGCAGCTGACAAGCCAAGGCTTCTCGACACCTCACTGAGCAACGGCGCCATGCTCGACAGCGCCGGTCGCAGGTTCAACGCCACCAGAATCAGCCCCAGCAGCAACAGCCACGGGCGCCGCACCAGCGGATGGCTTTGCTGCACCTGCTCGTCATCGGCTTCGGCGTCGATCAACAACTCTTCGAGCTCGGCCTTGCGAACGGCAGCCGGGGAGACTTCTGGGCGGGACATGGTTTTCTCGGTTTCAAGGTTCATTGATCAACTGCCTCGACAGGGCTTTTGCTCGCTCCGGGTCGCGTTGCTCGACGGCCTCCAGCAAGGCGACGTGCAAATCGAAGACTTCCTGTCGACGGGGGACGATGTTCAGGGTCTGGCGCAATTGCGCGCCGACGATGCTGGAAAAATAGCGATACAACTCGCTGAGGGTCGGGTTGTGCGCGGCGTCCACCAGACGGCGGTGAAACACCAGATCGCAGGCGATGTAGCTGTCGAGGTCGCCATGGTAGTGACTGCCGGCGTGCCCCAGTGCCTCGCGCAGAGCCACAAGGTCGTCGTCGGTCCGACGCAAGGCCGCCAGGCCGATGGCCTCGACTTCAAGGATGTGCCGGGTTTCCCGAGCCTGATCCAGCGAGCATCTGGACAGCGCCTTGAGCGTGTCCATCGGATCGACCACCGCCCGCAGGTAACTGCCGTCACCCTGACGGATTTCGATCAACCCGGAAAATGCCAGCACCCGCATCGCCTCGCGCACGGTGTTGCGGCTGATGCCGAGTTCGGCGCACAGCTCGGGCTCGGTCGGCAAACGCTGTCCGACCTGCCACGTGCCGTCGGTGATGCGTTGGCGCAACTGATCCAAGGCCTGATCGACCAGGGATCGCTTAATAAGTGGAGAAATGTCTGACATAGGATTCGCCCTTTCATCCAATCATGGGATGAATTTTCTGACATGTTAGTCAGCTCCGCGTAGGACGGCAACCACCTAGGGTCAAGAGAGGCAAATGGAGCGGGATTTTCGATTGGTCAAAATTACCCTTTAAGGGTAATTTCAGGGACAGGGCTTTGGTTTCTTATGGAAAAGAACACACCCCATTACGACTTGGTGGTGATCAAGGCTGAGGTCAGGCGACGGGGAAGACAGGCATTCACCAAGAGCGCAGAAAAAACCGGACTGGATCTCGGCTTCAGCATCATAGAGATGCAAGAAATCGTTTTCGAACTGCAGAACAGGATGTTGTACAAGTCGATGACCACCTATGACGATCATCGAGTCTGGCAAGACGTTTATCACACGCACTCACACGATCTGGAGATTTACATCAAGGTGACATACCGCCCCGAAGGTGGCCCACCGGTAATCTCCTTCAAGGAGAAAAACCAATGAAGACCCGGCAATGTTTCAGCTGCGGTGCACGTGAGGGAATGACACATTTCGAGGGCCGCGGCGAAACCATCAGTGTCAAAGGCATGGAACGTCGTATCGATGACCTTGCTGGCTGGGAATGTCGCAAATGCGGTGAGGTCGAGTGGGACGCCGATACCGATAGTGCAGAACGCTACACGCAAGCCGGTGATGATCTGGTGATTGCTGCCCGACAAATGATCGGTAACGAGATGAAGCGCATCCGGCGCAAATTGCACCTGACGCAAAAAGAAACGGTGCAACTGCTGTCTGGTGGCGGACACAACGCATTTTCCCGCTATGAGCGCGGCGAAGTGCTTCCGCCGAAGGCGTTGATGCTGCTGATGCGCCTGCTCGATCGCTATCCGCACTTGCTCGCCGATGCGAAAGCCTTGGGTGAAGGGGCGGATCTGAGGAACGCCTTCAAGTATACCGAGCACAAAGAACAAGAAGCCCTCACCGTTTCCTGACCCACAAAAAACCAACCCGGCACAAGGCCGGGTTGGTTTTACTCATCAGATATCAATGCAGGATCTGACTCAGGAACAGCTTCGTCCGATCATTCTGTGGATTGTCGAAGAAATCGTTCGGTGCCGCCTGCTCGACGATTTCGCCCTTGTCCATGAAGATCACGCGGTTGGCCACGGTGCGTGCGAAGCCCATTTCGTGGGTTACGCAGAGCATGGTCATACCGTCTTCGGCGAGGCCGATCATAGTGTCGAGTACTTCTTTCACCATCTCCGGGTCGAGTGCCGAGGTCGGTTCGTCGAACAGCATGATTTTCGGTTTCATGCACAACGCGCGGGCGATCGCCACACGCTGCTGCTGACCGCCGGACAGTTGCCCCGGGTACTTGTGCGCCTGCTCCGGAATGCGTACGCGTTCCAGGTAATGCATGGCGATTTCCTCGGCCTTGCGCTTGGGCATCTTGCGTACCCACATCGGCGCCAGGGTGCAGTTCTGCAGGATGGTCAGGTGCGGAAACAAGTTGAAGTGCTGGAACACCATGCCGACTTCGCGGCGGATCGCTTCGATCTGCTTGAGGTCGTTGGTCAGCTCCACGCCATCGACCACGATGCGGCCCTGCTGGTGCTCTTCCAGACGGTTGAGGCAGCGGATGGTGGTGGATTTGCCGGAACCCGACGGGCCGCACAGCACGATACGCTCGCCCTGACGCACGTTGAGGTTGATGTCTTTCAGCACGTGGAACTGGCCGTACCACTTGTTCACGCCCTGCATCTGAATGATGCCTTCAGGGCCCACTGGCTTTTTGATTGCTTCGCTCATCGAAAAAACTCCTAACGCTTGTGGCCAGTGTCGAGCTTGCGTTCCAGGTGCATGGAATAGCGCGACATACCAAAACAGAAAATCCAGAACACCAGGGCGGCGAACACGTAGCCTTCGGTGGCCATGCCCAGCCATTTCGGATCGGCAGCGGCTTGCTTGACGCTGTTGAGCAGGTCAAAGAGGCCGATGATGATCACCAGGCTGGTGTCCTTGAACAGCGCGATGAAGGTGTTGACGATGCCGGGAATCACCAGCTTCAGGGCTTGCGGCAGAATCACCAGGCCCATGGCGCGCCAGTAACCGAGGCCCATCGCGGCCGCGGCTTCGTACTGGCCTTTAGGGATCGCTTGCAGACCGCCGCGCACCACTTCGGCGACGTACGCCGACTGGAACAGGATCACGCCGATCAGCGCCCGCAGCAGCTTGTCGAAGTTCATGCCTTCGGGCAGGAACAGCGGCAGCATCACCGAGGACATGAACAGCACCGTGATCAACGGCACGCCGCGCCAGAACTCGATGAAGGTCACGCAGACCACACGGATCGCCGGCATGTTCGAACGCCGGCCCAGCGCCAGGACAATCCCCAGCGGCAACGCACCGGCGATGCCGACAGTGGCGATCACCAGGGTCAGCATCAGACCGCCCCACTGGCTGGTCGCCACGGTGTCGAGGCCGAAGACGCCGCCATGCAGCAGGCACCAGGCAACGATCGGGTAGACCACCAGGAAGCTCAGGCCGTACACCGCCTTGTGCGCCACGCGCTTGATGAACAGTGGCGCCACGCCGATGACCGCCAGCCACACCGTCAGGTCCACGCGCCAGCGTAGTTCCGGCGGGTAGTAGCCGTACATGAACTGACCGAAACGCTGCTGGATGAAGACCCAGCAGGCGCCGTCCTTGGTGCAGTCGGCGCGGGTGGTGCCGACCCAGTTGGCATCGATGATCGCCCAGCTGAGGATCGGCGGAATCACCAGATAGATCAGGTAGAACGCGAACAGGGTCAGCAGGGTGTTGAGCCAGCTGGAGAACATGTTCGCGCGGATCCACGCCATCGGGCCGAAGACCTTGGCCGGCGGTGGCATGTCGGGTTTGAAAGTATGAGTACTCATGCGCTATTCCTTACCGCTCGATCAGCGCGATGCGCTTGTTGTACCAGTTCATCAGCAGGGAAATGCTGATACTGATCGCCAGGTACACGCTCATGGTGATGGCAATGACTTCGATCGCCTGACCGGTCTGGTTCAGCACGGTGCCGGCGAACAGCGAAACCATTTCCGGATAACCGATACCGGCCGCCAGCGAGGAGTTCTTCGCCAGGTTCAGGTATTGGCTGGTCAGCGGCGGGATGATGACCCGCAGCGCTTGCGGAATGATCACCTTGCGCAGGGTCGGACCGTTGCGCAGGCCGAGCGAATGCGCCGCCTCGGTCTGGCCGTGGCTGACCGACTTGATGCCCGAACGCACGATCTCGGCGATAAACGCGGCGGTGTAAACCGTCAGCGCCAGGGTCAAGGCCAGCAGTTCCGGAATCAGCACCCAGCCACCGACGAAGTTGAAGCCTTGCAGCTTCGGCATTTCCCAATGCACGGGCGCACCGAAGATCAGCGCGCACAGCGCCGGGATCACCAGGAACAGCGCCAGACCGGCCCAGAACTTGTGGAACGGCTCGCCGGTGGCTTCAAAGCGCTTGTTGGCCCAGCGGCTCATCAGCACGATGGCGACGATGGCCACCACGATGCTGATCACGAACGCCCAGAAACCGTCGGCCATTTGCGCGGCCGGCATGTTCAGGCCACGGCTGCTGACGAAGAAGGTATCGCCGAAGTTGTGGCTGTTGCGCGGCCCCGGCATGGTCAGGAACACCGCGAAGTACCAGAACAGGATCTGCAGCAGTGGCGGGATGTTACGGAACACCTCCACGTACACCGTCGCCAGTTTGGCGATGATCCAGTTCTTCGACAGGCGCGCCACGCCGACGATGAAGCCGAGGATCGTGGCCAAGATCACGCCGATGAAGGTCACCAGCAGCGTGTTGAGCAGGCCGATGACAAACACCCGGGCATAACTGTCCGCTTCGGTGTAGGAGATCAGGTGTTGAGCGATGCCGAACCCGGCACTGCGCTCGAGAAAGTCGAACCCCGAAGTGATACCCCGGTGTTGCAGGTTGGTCTGGGTGTTATCGAACAGATACCAGCCCAGGGAGACCACCGCCACGATGGTGATGATCTGAAATACCCACGCACGCACTCGTGGATCGCTGAGGCTGAGCCTCTGCTTTGGTGCGCCGATTGAATTTTGCATGAAGTGCCCCGGAAATAATGGAACAGAACGTCACCCGGCAGTTGGCCTGCCGGGTGACAGAACCATCAGCGCACTGGTGGTGCGTATTGAATGCCGCCGTTGTTCCACAGCGCGTTCAGGCCGCGGTCGATTTCCAGCGGAGTGCTCTTGCCGAGGTTTTTCTCGAAGATTTCGCCGTAGTTGCCGACTTGCTTGACGATCTGTACGACCCAGTCCTTCGGCAGTTTCAGGTCTTTGCCGTATTCGCCGTCTGCGCCGAGCATACGAGCGACATCCGGGTTCTTGGTCGCTTTGGCTTCAGCTTCGACGTTCTTCGAAGAGATGCCGGCTTCTTCGGTGTTCAGCAGCGCGTAGCCAACCCAACGCACGATGGCCAGCCACTCGTCGTCGCCGTTACGCACGACCGGGCCCAGGGGTTCCTTGGAAATGGTTTCCGGCAGAACCACGTAGTCCTTCGGCGAAGCCAGCTTGCTGCGCTGGGCGAACAGCTGGGACTTGTCGGAGGTCAGCACGTCGCAACGACCGGATTCCAGCGACTTGGCGCTTTCATCGGAGGTGTCGAAAGTGATCGGGGTGTATTTCAGACCGTTGCCGCGGAAGTAGTCGGAAACGTTCAGCTCGGTGGTGGTACCCGCCTGGATGCAGATGGTTGCACCGTCCAGCTCTTTGGCACTCTTCACGCCCAGCTTGTTGTTTACCAGGAAGCCGATGCCGTCGTAGTAGGTAATGAAGCCCGGGAATTTCAGGCCCATGCCCGCGTCACGGGAGCTGGTCATGGTGGTGTTGCGCGACAGGATGTCAATCTCGCCCGACTGCAGCGCGGTGAAACGCTCCTTGGCGTTCAACTGACTGAACTTGACCTTGGTCGCATCGCCGAACACGGCAGCGGCCACGGCGCGGCAGACGTCAGCATCGATACCCACGATCTTGCCGGTGGAATCCGGAACCGAGAAGCCTGGCAAGCCATCGCTGACGCCGCACTGCACGAATCCTTTCTTCTTCACTGCATCCAGGGTTGCACCCGCCTGAGCGAACCCGCTGACACCCAGTACTGCAGCAGCAGTCACGATCGCCAGAGTGGATTTCAACATCTTCATTCAAACCTCCAGTTTTGCTCTTGTTGTGTCGGAGCTTGAGTCCAGTCGCACCCTTTTGAGGCGTTGTTGACCCGTGTTGGCTTTTTTTGGGGTCAACCGACGCAGGACCTTCGCTATGAGTCTAGTAGGAGACAATCCACATCATGGACAACTCACTTCTCACCAGTCGGCCGAACGGGCGGTAGCCCTTTCACGTTCGCTAAGCCCGTTGCGGCCATTGGCGAACATCCATCACCGGATTCTTTGCTATCCCGTCGCCAGGCGTTCACTGATAGTGTTACCGCCAGGCGCGAGATCGATTGCACGACTACCTCATAGCAAAGCCCGTACCACACCGGCAGCTGAAGCGATTGAGTGACAGGTCAATAGCAAAACTTGCACCCTTGCGACATCTTCTTAACGGATCAGCCGGGCGCGCACGCAAATCACGCACTCAATGAGAGCGCCCGCACACAATTGGAGCAGCCATGACCGAGCCCTTGATTCTTCAGCCTGTTAAGCCCGCAGACGCCTGCGTGATCTGGCTGCACGGCCTCGGCGCCGACCGCTACGACTTTCTGCCGGTGGCCGAAGCGCTTCAGGAAAGCCTGCTGAGCACGCGGTTCGTCCTGCCCCAGGCGCCGACCCGTCCGGTGACGATAAATGGCGGATATGCCATGCCGAGCTGGTACGACATCAAAGCCATGAGCCCGGCCCGGGCAATCGACCGCGATGAGCTGGAAGCGTCCGCCGACCGCATCATCGAATTGATCGAAGAACAGCGAAGCAGCGGAATAGACGCTTCGCGGATTTTCCTCGCCGGCTTTTCCCAGGGCGGCGCCGTGGTCTATCACACCGCATTCCTGAAATGGCAGGGGCCGTTGGGCGGGGTGCTGGCACTATCGACATACGCGCCGACGTTCAGCGATGAACTGGAGTTGTCCGCCAGCCAGCAGCGGATTCCGGTGCTGGCACTGCACGGCCAGTTCGACAACGTGGTGCAGAACTCCATGGGACGCACGGCTTATGAGTATCTCAAGGCCCATGGTGTCACCGTGACATGGCAGGAATACCCAATGGAGCACGAAGTGTTACCCGAAGAAATTCGCGACATCGGCACATGGTTGAGCGAACGCCTGCGCTGACAATTGCGACAGGGGTCGCCCTTTGATCATCCCACTACGCCGCGCCCGTTTCTTGCATTACACTGGCCGGCGTACATTCCTTAACCAATTGATGAGATGACCGTGCTCAAAGCACTCAAGAAAATGTTCGGTAAAAGCGAGGCTGAGCAGCTCGCGCCAGTCCCCACTGCGCCGTCGCACGCCCCCGGTCATCGCAACGATGCCAGCCAGGCCGACCGCCAGACGCCCAAACGCGAACCGAAACCCGCTCCAGCTGCCGCGCCCGCTACCGAGCCGGCCCGCAGCGAAGCACCGAAACCGGCCAAACCACGTCGCGAACCCAAGCCCAAGGCGCCGGTGATTCCCTGGAAACTCGAAGACTTCGTCGTCGAGCCGCAGGAAGGCAAGACCCGCTTCCACGATTTCAAGCTCGCCCCGGAACTGATGCACGCCATCCACGACCTGGGTTTCCCGTATTGCACACCGATCCAGGCCCAGGTGCTGGGTTATACCCTCGCCGGCAAAGACGCCATCGGCCGCGCCCAGACCGGCACCGGCAAGACCGCCGCGTTCCTGATCTCGATCATCACCCAGCTGTTGCAGACCCCGCCGCCGAAAGAGCGCTACATGGGCGAACCACGGGCGCTGATCATCGCGCCGACCCGCGAGCTGGTGGTGCAGATCGCCAAGGACGCAGCCGACCTGACCAAGTACACCGGCCTCAACGTCATGACGTTCGTCGGCGGCATGGACTTCGACAAGCAGCTCAAGCACCTCGAAGCGCGCCATTGCGACATCCTCGTCGCGACCCCGGGCCGCCTGCTTGACTTCAACCAGCGCGGTGACGTGCACCTGGACATGGTCGAAGTGATGGTGCTGGACGAAGCCGACCGCATGCTCGACATGGGCTTCATCCCGCAGGTCCGGCAGATCATTCGCCAGACCCCGCCGAAAAGCGAACGCCAGACTCTGCTGTTCTCCGCGACCTTCACCGAGGACGTGATGAACCTCGCCAAGCAGTGGACCACCGATCCTGCGATCGTCGAAATCGAAGTCACCAACGTGGCCAACGAGAACGTCGAGCAGCACATCTACGCGGTGGCCGGTGCCGACAAATACAAACTGCTGTTCAACCTGGTCAACGACAACGGCTGGGAGCGGGTCATCGTGTTCGCCAACCGCAAGGACGAAGTGCGCCGTATCGAAGAACGCCTGGTGCGTGACGGCATCAACGCCGCGCAACTGTCCGGCGACGTGCCGCAGCACAAGCGGATCAAGACGCTCGAAGGCTTCCGCGAAGGCAAGATCCGGGTACTGGTCGCCACCGACGTGGCCGGGCGCGGTATCCACATCGACGGCATCAGCCACGTGATCAACTTCACCCTGCCGGAAGTCCCGGACGACTATGTGCACCGTATCGGTCGTACCGGTCGTGCTGGCGCCGACGGCGTGTCGATCAGCTTCGCCGGTGAGGACGACTCCTATCAGTTGCCGTCCATCGAAGAAAAGCTCGGTCGCAAGATCAGCTGTGAAACGCCGCCGACCCATCTATTGCGGGCGGTTGAGCGCAAGCGTCCACAGTAAGCGACGCTATAAAGCGAAGCGCAGCCGGCAACGGACTGCGCTTTTTTTTCGCCCGGATATTGTTCAACAAAACTAAAAGTCCATAATGGACAAATTAGTTTAGAAACAATCTGCGGAGTCCAACATGTCCAGTACGCCTTACGTGATCGACCAAACCCAGGCCCGCGAGCTGCTGGCCCGGATCGATGTGCCGCAGATCCTGCGCAAGCTGTTCCGCGATCTGGCGGCCGGGCATGCGGTGCAACCGGCGCAGCAACTGGTGGAGTTCCCCCAGGGCGCTGGGGACTTCATCAACTATCTCGGCGTATTGGCCGAAGACGGCGTGTACGGGGTCAAGACTTCGCCGTACATCGTTCGCGAACAAGGCCCGCTGGTGACCGCGTGGACGCTGTTGATGTCGATGCACACCGGCCAGCCGCTGCTGCTCTGCGATGCCGGCGAACTGACCACCGCCCGTACCGCTGCGACCACCGCCGTGGCGGTCGATGCCCTCGCCCCCCTGAAAGCCACGCGACTGGCAATCATCGGCAGCGGCAAGGTCGCCCAGGCGCACCTGCATTACGTCAAAACGTTGCGCGACTGGCAGAGCATCAGTGTGTACTCGCCGACCTTGAGCGACGACCCGGCAACCGCCCGCCAACTGCAAACCCTTGATTCACGGGTGAGCATCGCCGACAGCCGCGAAACCGCCATCGCCGAGGCCGACGTGATCATGCTCTGCACCTCGTCCGCCGGCCCCGTGATCGACCCGGCAACTTTAAGCAAACCGGCGCTCATCACTTCGATAAGCACCAACGCACCGCGCGCCCACGAAGTGCCGCCGCAAAGCCTCAACGACATGCAGGTGTTCTGTGACTATCGTATGACCACCCCGGACTCGGCCGGCGAGATGCTGATCGCCAGCGAACAACATGGCTGGGACCACAGCGCGATCCTCGGTGATCTCGCGGATCTGCTCAGCGAAAAAGTGCAGCGCCCCGATTACAACCGTCACGTGTTTTTCCGCTCCATCGGTCTGGGCCTGGAAGACATCGCCCTGGCCAACGCCGTCTATCAATTGCAGCGCTGACACCGGAGATTTTCATGAGTCATGCAGATTTCATCATCATCGGCGGCGGGATTGCCGGCGCTTCCACCGGTTTTTGGCTGTCGCAACATGGCAAGGTCGTGGTGCTGGAGCGCGAGTCGCACCCGGCTTATCACTCGACCGGGCGTTCGGCTGCGCTGTTCACCGCTGCTTACGGCACTGCGCAGGTCCGGGCGCTGACCCAGGCCAGCCGCGAATTCTTCGACCATCCGCCCAGCGGTTTCTGCGAGCACCCGCTGCTGACCCCGCGCGGCGAAATGACCGTCGACTTCACCGGCGACGCCGCCGAGCTGAACAATCAATACCTCAGCGCCAAGGCCACGGTGCCGCAGATGCAGCTGCTCAGCGCGGATGAAGCCTGCGCGCGGCTGCCGATCCTGCGTCGGGAGAAAGTCCATGGCGCGATCTACGACCCGACCGCCAGCGACATCGACACCGACGCCCTGCATCAGGGCTATCTGCGCGGTATCCGCCGCAACAACGGCCAGGTGCAGACCGATTGCGAAGTGCTCGGAATGAGCCGCGACGCCGACGGCATCTGGCAAGTGCAGACCAACGGCCAGAGCTTCAGCGCTCCCGTCGTGATCAACGCCGCCGGCGCCTGGGCCGACAAGATCGCTGCACTGGCCGGTGCCCGGCCGCTGGGCCTGCAACCGAAACGCCGGGCCGCGTTCATTTTCGCCGGCCCGGAGGGCGTCGACATCCACCATTGGCCGATGCTGGTCAGCCTCGACGAATCCTTCTATATGAAGCCCGACGCCGGCATGTTCCTCGGCTCGCCGGCCAACGCCGACCCGGTCGAACCCCACGACGTACAACCCGAAGAACTGGACATTGCCATGGGCATTTACCAGATCGAGGAAGCGACGACCCTGACCATCCGCCGCCCGACCCGCACCTGGGCCGGCCTGCGCAGTTTTGTCGCTGACGGCGATTTGCTGTCCGGGTTCGATCCGCAGGTGCCGGGGCTGTTCTGGGTCGCGGCCCAGGGCGGTTACGGTATCCAGACCTCCCCGGCCATGGGCCAGGCCAGCGCCGCGCTGGTGCGTGGTGAATCGTTACCCGAACACCTTCAACAATTCGGCCTGACCGCCGCCATGCTCGCCCCTGCCCGCCTGACCTGACCGTCCGCCCGGATGACGCGCCCGACGGATTGCGGCACACTCGCAACGCCCCCGGATCACGGGGGCGTTGACGTTGCCTGGAGCTCCACAGTTATGACCGCCCCCGAACACACGCCCGAGCTGCATGACGCCGCGCTGGATAACTACCACGCCATCGCCGATGCCATTGCCACGTTGTTCTTTCCCCATGCCGAAGTGGTGTTGCACGACCTGCGCACGCAGAAGGTCGATTACATCGCCAACAACCTGTCGAAACGGGTGATCGGCGACGAATCGTCACTGGAAGACATGCTCAGCGACGAGGTCAGCGAACGGAACATCGGCCCGTATGAAAAGCTCAATTGGGACGGCCAGAAGATTCGCAGCCTGAGCACCGTGCTGCGCGACAGCGAAGGTCATCCGCTGGCGGTGCTGTGCATCAACCTGAATATTTCGCTGTTCGAAAATGCCAAAGCTGCGCTGGACCTGTTCCTCTCGCCGAGCAAACTGATCCCGCAACCGGACTCGCTGTTTCGCGATGACTGGCAGGAGCGGATCAACACCTTTCTGCACGCCTGGCTACGCGAACGGCAACTGAGCCTGAACCTGCTGACCCGCGATCACAAACGCGAACTGGTATTGGCGCTGCACGCCGAGGGGGCGTTCAAGGGCAAGAGCGCCTCGAACTATGTGGCCAATGTGCTGAACATGGGGCGGGCGACGGTGTACAAGCATTTGAAGGAATTGAAGGGCTGAAGATTTTGCGGTGAATCTGACGGCCTCATCGCTGGCAAGCCAGCTCCCACAGGTTTTGTGTACACCGAAAATCTCTGTGGGAGCTGGCTTGCCAGCGATGGCGGACGATCAGTCGCCGTAGATGTCCGACTTGAAGTACTTCTCGGAAATCTTCTGGTATTCGCCACTGGCGCGAATGCCGTCGATGGCACTGTTCAACTGGCTGACCAGTTCGGTGTTGCCCTTGCGCACCGCGATCCCCGCGCCCTCGCCCACATACTTCGGATCCTTCAGCTCAGGCCCGACAAAGGCGTACCCCTTGCCGCGCGGCATCGACAGGAAGTCGTTCAGCGGGATGGTGTCGGCGAAGATCGCGTCGAGACGCCCGGCCGCCAGGTCCATGTAGATTTCTTCGTTGTTGCCGTAGCGCTTGACGTTGATGCCCTTGGGCTCGAACACCTCGGTGGCGTAACGGTCGGTGGTGGTTGCACGCTGTACGCCGACGGTCTTGCCTTTGAGGCTGGCGTACTGGTCATCGACGCTCGCGCCTTCCTTCATCACCAGCCGCGACGAGGTGAAATAGTACTTGTGGGTGAAGTCCACCGACTTCTTGCGGTCTTCGTTGATGGTCATGGACGACAGCGCCATGTCGATTTTCTTCACTTTCAGGGAAGGAATCAGACCGTCGAACTCGCCCTCGACCCACACGCACTTGACCTGCATCTGCGCGCACAGGGCATTGCCGATGTCGTAGTCGAAACCGACGATTTCACCCTTCTCGGTCTTCGAGGCGAAGGGCGGATACGCCGCTTCGATACCGATGCGCAGGGTTTTCTCGGCGGCGAACGCGCTGCTGCACGCCAACAGGCTCAGTGCCAGACCGGTGATGAGGGGGAATTTCTTCATGTTCGTTCTCTCGCGGGTTGTTGTTGGTTTGGCAAGACGAAGAAGAGCAGCTGCAAGCGGCAAGCCTGAAGCTTCAAGCATGAGACTATTTTTGTACTTGTAAATCCATATTGGACTTTCATGTACAAATCGTCAATCAGGCAAAAGCCATCGGCATCAGCCAATGGTCGGCTGATGCACTAGAGGGGATAAAAGAAGATTTACTGCTTCCAGCGATCCGCCGCCGCATGATCGCTGTCGCGACCTTCGACCCAGCGCGGGCCGTCGCTGGTGTTCTCTTTCTTCCAGAACGGTGCGCGGGTTTTCAGGTAATCCATGACGAAGGCGCAGGCGTCGAACGCTGCCTGGCGGTGGGCACTGGCAGCGGCGACAAACACGATCGGCTCACCCGGTTCCAGCGCGCCGATGCGGTGCAGCACTTCCAGCTTCAACAGCGGCCAGCGCTCCTCGGCTTCAACGGCGATCTTGCCGAGGGCCTTTTCGGTCATGCCCGGATAGTGTTCGAGGAACATTCCGGCGACATCGAGGCCATCGTTGAAGTCGCGCACGTAGCCGACAAAACTCACCACCGCGCCGACGCCGACATTGGCCGCGTGCATCGCGTTGACTTCGGCACCCGGATCGAACGGTTCGGACTGCACCCGAATGTGCATGGCTCAGCCTCCGGTCACGGTGGGGAAAAACGCCACTTCGTCGCCATCCACCACCGGCTCGTCGAGCTGGCAGAGGTCTTCGTTGCGTGCGCACATCAGGTTCTGTTCGCTCAGCACCTCGGCCCCCTCACGCTGCGCCAGCAACGCACGAACGTCATCGACGGTGAAGAAATCACCCTCGACCTTCACCGAATCCACGCCCAGCGCCTCGCGGTAACGGGCAAAAAACTTCACGGTCAGGTTCATGGCTGCTCCGCCTGGAAATGCCCGCTCTTGCCGCCGACTTTCTCCAGCAGGCGCACACTTTCGATGGTCATGCCGCGATCCACGGCCTTGCACATGTCGTAGATCGTCAGCGCGGCGACGCTGGCGGCGGTCAGCGCTTCCATCTCGACACCGGTCTGCCCGGACAATTTGCAGCGAGCCACGATGCGCACCGCGTCGTCACCTTCGGCACTGAGCTCGACCTTGACGCCGGTCAGCATCAACGGATGGCACAGGGGAATCAGGTCACTGGTTTTCTTCGCCGCCTGAATGCCGGCAATGCGCGCCACGGCGAACACGTCGCCCTTGGGATGGCCACCGCTGACGATCATCTGCAGGGTGTCGGGCAGCATGCGCACCAGCGCTTGGGCCGTCGCTTCACGGAACGTCACGGCTTTTTCGGTGACGTCGACCATGTTGGCGCGACCTTGGGAATCGAGATGAGTCAGCACGGGATTACTCCTGATCAGGAGCGTCGATTGTAAACCTGGGGGTCAGAATTGCGCACATAAAAAACCGGGCGACTTTGCAGTCGCCCGGTTCGATTTGACGGTTACAGATGCGATTCGGCGTATTCGGCCAGGATCGAGCGAGGCACCCCTTGCAGGGTGATGTGCACACCGTTGGGGAAATCCTTGAAGCGTTCGGTCAGGTAAGTCAGCCCGGAACTGGTCGCGGACAGGTAAGGGGTATCGATCTGTGCCAGGTTGCCCAGGCACACCACTTTGGAACCGGCGCCGGCCCGGGTGATGATGGTTTTCATCTGGTGCGGCGTGAGGTTCTGGCATTCGTCGATCAGGATCAGGCTCTGCTGGAAGCTGCGACCGCGAATGTAGTTGAGCGATTTGAACTGCAACGGCACTTTGCTGAGGATGTAGTCGACGCTGCCATGGGTGTTTTCGTCATCCATGTGCAAGGCTTCGAGGTTGTCGGTGATGGCGCCGAGCCAAGGCTCCATTTTTTCCGCTTCGGTGCCCGGCAGGAAGCCGATTTCCTGGTCCAGGCCCTGCACGCTGCGGGTGGCGATGATGCGGCGATAACGCTTGCTGACCATGGTCTGCTCGATCGCAGCGGCCAGCGCCAGAATGGTTTTACCCGAACCGGCGGCACCGGACAGGTTGACCAGGTGAATATCCGGATCCAGCAGCGCATACAGCGCCAGGCTCTGATAGATGTCCCGTGGCTTGAGGCCCCAGGCTTCCTGGTGCAACAGCGGTTCCTGGTGCAGGTCGAGGATCAACAGCTTGTCCTCTTTGATTTCCTTGATCCAGCCGACGAAGCCCTGCTCATCAATGATGAATTCGTTGATATGCACGGCAGGCAGGTTGTCGATCAGCTGCACCTGATGCCAGGTGCGGCCGTGGTCCTGACGGGTTTCGACCTTGCTCACGCGGTCCCAGAAAGAGCCGGTCATGTTGTGATAGCCGTTGGGCAGCAGGGACACATCGTCGACCAGTTGGTCGGTGCTGTAGTCCTCGGCGTCGATCCCGCATGCGCGCGCCTTGAGGCGCATGTTGATGTCTTTGGTGACCAGCACCACCGGTTTTTTCGGGTCGCGGGTGTGCAGGTCAATCAGCTGGTTGATGATTTTGTTGTCGTTCAGATGCTCGGGCAGAATCAGGTTCGATTCGGCCTGCTTGCTCATCAGAATCGACAGCAAGCCCTTCGGACCGCCCTTGCCACGCTGGATCGGCACGCCCTGTTCGACATCATCGGGTGAGGCATCGCCCAGGGTCTTGTCGATCAGCCGGATCGCCTGACGGCATTCGGCGGCCACGCTGTGATGCCCGCTCTTGAGCTTGTCCAGCTCTTCAAGCACGGTCATCGGGATCGCGACGTGGTGTTCTTCAAAATTCAGCAGGGCGTTCGGATCGTGAATCAGTACGTTGGTATCGAGTACATAAAGGATTGGCTGGTTGGAGGAAGGGCTACGTCCGTGATCATCCATACTCGGTCACCTTTGTGGGAGCCATTCGACGCAATACCTCGGCGGTGCTGCGCCTCGAAGTGACTGCC
This sequence comes from Pseudomonas sp. Pseusp21, assembly GCF_059492145.1. Taxonomy (NCBI): domain Bacteria; kingdom Pseudomonadati; phylum Pseudomonadota; class Gammaproteobacteria; order Pseudomonadales; family Pseudomonadaceae; genus Pseudomonas; species Pseudomonas sp. Pseusp21. The sequence goes on along the minus strand of NZ_CP168520.1, from coordinate 4,831,869 downwards.
GAATCCACCTGCACAGCTTTTGTCGGGATAGCAGGTGAACTGCACACAAAATGGGTCTTGGAAGACGCCACCTGTGTTGCAGGTTTCGGCGGTCTGACTTCGTAATACTCCAAAACCCGTGACAGAAAAAAGCACTTTGACGCTTTTTTGAAGTTTATTTTGCAAAGTGACGAAAAGCCCTTGGCGGACCGCCCTGCCCCCGTTAGAGTCGGAAGTCCGCCTGCATCGAATTCTGCAAAAAATTCACCCCAAGCCCAATGTTTCCGGGCTCTTGCCGTTTTTCAGCGAAACGCGTCCTGACAGTCTTCCCAGCCGATGCCGCTTTGCGCGGTTTGCGTGATCAGCCACGGCAACGCGGTCTTCACCGCATCCTGTTTCATGTTGAAATTGATCACCCCGTGCCGCCACAGCAGCATCAGGGTCAGCACCCGCTGCGCGCTCGGAGCGCCCTTGAGCTTGCCGGCGCCGTCCTGGGCATCGATGTCCCACAGCGCCACTTGCAGGCCCTGGCTGTTGAAAAAGCTCCGGGCATCGCCGCGACGTTGCCCTTCCGGTGGACGGAACAGCGGCACGTAGTTTTCCGGCAGCTTGTTGCGGACCAGATCGGCACTGCGCCGCACCGAATCCTGCCAGTCCTGCCAGTGGCTGTGGGACCTGAATTCCCAGCCCTGCACGCCGACGCACTGCTGCGAAAACGCCGCTTGCAGGCTGCTGACGGAACGGTCGGCCAATCGCGCCTGAACATCCTTGCCCAACATGAAGAAGGTGCCGCTCAGGTTCGACTTGCGCAGGTACTCGGCGAGCCAGTCGGTATTGTCCGGCTGCAGGTTGGCGGCGCTGTCGAAAGTCAGAAGAAACAGGCGATCGTGCATGTCGTCGCCGTTGCGCTCGTAGTCTCCGAAATGATCGATTTCGCTGCTGGTCTGCGGCGACAGCGCCGCCTTGCGCATCAGTTCATCGAGATATTGCAGATGGAAGATCCGGCTCGGCTCGGCCCATTTGGTGTAATAGCTTTCGTCGCTGACCACGAATTTGGCGGCCTGCTCGCGCAGGGTCGGCAGGTCTTCGACGAGGAAGCAGAACGAGGCGTCCTGATCGCAGCTTTGCTGGGCGAAGTTGTAATTGGCGAGCAGGCGCTGCCACAGCCGCCCGCGCAGGCTGTTGATCGCATCCAGATTGACTGTGCGCAGCCCCAGGCGCTGGGCCAGCGCCGCCTCGTCCAGCGCTTCGGTACCGAGCAGGCCCCGGGCGAACATCAGGATTTCCGCCCGCGAGGCGACGTCGAACAGCGTCGGGTTGTCGAGCTTTTCCGGCCAGGTGCTGCGATCCAGCGTCGCGATATCGCCCGGCGCCGCAACGGCACCGACGCTCAACAGCCACGCGGTGAAGAAAAGAACAATGCGCAAAGGGTGTCTCCATTACAAAACCCGCGCCGCACTATAGCCGATCCGACAGTAATTCCTGCAGGCACACAGATGATCGTTCCCACGCTCTGCGTGGTAACGCCTCCCCGGACGCGCTGCGTCCGCTGCCGGGGTGACGCAGAGCGTCACTGACTACATTCCCATGCAGAGCGTGGAAACGATCAGGGTTGGGTGGCACACCGCCGATCACCTATGGACCTGATAGCTGGAGTCATCCGCCCCAACCCCCTAGAATCGCCCCCACGATTAAAAGGAGACGACTTCATGCTGATGGTGATTTCCCCCGCCAAGACCCTCGATTACGAAACACCGCCGGCGACCCAGCGCTTCACTCAGCCGCAATACCTCGACCATTCCCAGGAACTGATCCAGCAACTGCGCGAACTGAGCCCGGCGCAGATCAGCGAACTGATGCACGTGTCCGACAAGATCGGCGGCCTCAACGCCGCGCGTTTCGGCAGCTGGACACCAGCGTTCACGCCGGAAAACGCCAAGCAGGCGCTGCTCGCGTTCAAGGGTGACGTCTACACCGGTCTCGACGCGCAATCCTTCAGTGAAGCCAATTTCGATTACGCGCAAAAACACCTGCGCATGCTCTCCGGCCTCTATGGCCTGCTGCGCCCGCTCGACCTGATGCAGCCATATCGCCTGGAAATGGGCACCAAACTGGCCAACGCCCGGGGCAAAGACTTGTACGCCTTCTGGGGCACGCGCATCAGCGAGTGGCTGAACGAAGCGCTGGCCGATCAGGGCGATGACGTGCTGTTGAACCTGGCATCCAACGAGTACTTCTCGGCGGTCAAGCGCACGGCCCTGAACGCGCGGATCATCAACACCGAATTCAAGGATCAGAAGAACGGCCAATACAAGATCATCAGCTTCTACGCGAAAAAGGCCCGAGGCCTGATGAGCCGTTTCGTGATCCAGGAAAAAATCAACGATCCGGCCCTGCTCAAACAGTTCGATGTGCAGGGTTATCGCTACAGCGCCGAGCAATCGAAACCGGATAATCTGGTGTTTCTACGCGATCACGCCCCCGAATAAAGCATGCCTAATGCACGACTCTTTATATGAAGAGTCGTGCAGCTCGCACGATGTCAAAAAACCCTCGCCACATTTCGCCATTTTAATGGCGCCAGAAAAACCTCCCTGCCTTTTCTAAGATTAGTTTCACTCGACACTGATCATTTTTTTCAGTAGTGGCACCTAAATTTTTTCACCGTAGTGGCACAAAACTATCTAACGTGATTTTTCGCCTGTTATTAAAGGTCGAAAACGAAATTGCTATCAAATTGATACTGGTGCCATCTCTGACAATATTTCAAGAAATTTCAGATTTCGCGATGAGCGGACAGGAACTTCGTCCGAATGCATAGCTCATACCACCGGTAACGATTCTCGCCGAGTTTGTACGAGATAACTTACGCGGAGCAGATAGCCATGTAACCAAGTTGTCACAGCAACTTGCCTAGATGACTAACTAGTCTCAAAGCAGACGATGGACAGGAGATACGAACCATTAATATCCCCTACAAAGGCCATGGCCGCGCCCTTATAAACGTGCTCGCCTGAGCACCCAACCGCTTGATTTACGGGACTTTCATCCTGACATCGAGCGCGCAAGACGATTGCACAAGAGTCTTCTCCAAAGAAGATCGGCTGCATAACAGGGCACGTCATAACAACAAGGCCTGGTTACGCACATCTTGAGTGCACTTATTTAGACACTCGAAACTTAGTATGCCTGCACACGGCATTGTGGCGCCTGTATGCCGCACTTTCGAGTGCACTAATGAACGCTGAACACCATTAACTCCGGCCCTCTAAGGCCTGATATATACAGAGGTAATTGCGATGCGCATCAGCATATTTGGTTTGGGTTACGTTGGCGCAGTATGTGCCGGTTGCCTGTCTGCTCGGGGCCACGACGTGGTGGGCGTCGATGTTGCCAAAGACAAGATCGACATGATCAACGCTGGCAAATCTCCCATTGTTGAACCGGGCCTGGGTGAGTTGCTCGCACAAGGTATCCAGACCGGTCGTCTGCGCGGTACGACCAACTTCGCCGAAGCGATTCGCGACACCGACCTGTCGATGATCTGCGTCGGTACGCCGAGCAAGAAGAACGGCGACCTGGAACTGAACTACATCGAAGCGGTGTGCCGCGAGATCGGTTTTGTCCTGCGTGAAAAAAACACCCGTCACACCATCGTCGTGCGCAGCACCGTTCTGCCAGGCACCGTGGCAAACGTTGTCATCCCGATCCTCGAAGACTGCTCCGGCAAGAAAGCCGGCGTCGATTTCGGCGTGGCGGTCAACCCAGAGTTCCTGCGTGAATCCACCGCGATCGCCGACTACGACCAGCCACCGATGACCGTCATCGGCGAGTTCGACAAGGCGTCGGGTGACGTTCTGCAATCGCTGTACGAAGAACTCGACGCACCGATCATCCGCAAGGACATCGCCGTCGCCGAGATGATCAAGTACACCTGCAACGTCTGGCACGCCACCAAAGTGACCTTCGCCAACGAGATCGGCAACATCGCCAAAGCGGTGGGCGTCGATGGCCGCGAAGTGATGGACGTGGTCTGCCAGGACAAGACCCTCAACCTGTCCCAGTACTACATGCGCCCGGGCTTCGCCTTCGGCGGTTCGTGCCTGCCGAAAGATGTGCGCGCCCTGACCTACCGCGCCGGTTCCCTGGACGTCGAAGCGCCGCTGCTCAACTCGCTGATGCGCAGCAACGAATCGCAAGTGCAGAACGCCTTTGACATCGTTGAAAGCCACGACAAACGCAAAGTCGCCCTACTGGGCCTGAGCTTCAAGGCCGGCACCGACGACCTGCGCGAAAGTCCGCTGGTGGAACTGGCCGAGATGCTGATCGGCAAAGGCTACGACCTGAGCATCTACGACAGCAACGTCCAGTACGCCCGTGTCCACGGCGCGAACAAGGACTACATCGAGTCGAAGATCCCGCACGTATCGTCCCTGCTCAATTCGGACTTCGATTCGGTGATCGACAACTCCGACGTGATCATCCTGGGCAACCGCGACGAGAAGTTCCGCGCCCTCGCCGAAGAGGCGCCGCAGGGCAAGCAGGTGATCGACCTGGTGGGCTTCATGTCCAAGGCCACCAGCGCCGGTAGCCGCACTGAAGGCATCTGCTGGTAACTCGGCCCTAAGCGACAAGCCTCGAGCTGCAAGCCAAAGCGTTTCACTTGCAGCTCGAAGCTTGAAGCTTGTCGCTTAAAGCTCCCATCACCTTCGGATGACGGTCATGTCCAAGCTCAAACATTTTTTTCTGCAATCCGCCGGCTGGCTTTTGTTTCTGAGCCTGCTGATGGGCCTGGCCCTGATGCTGCCCACGTCCACATTCGACTCCGAGTCGAAGGACTTCATTTTCCTGATTGGCGCCGTAGGTATCTGGCGCTACTCGATGGGTGCCACGCACTTTGTGCGCGGCATGATTTTTCTCTACATCGTCTACCCGCACCTGCGCCGCAAGGTTCGCAAGCTGGGTAAGGCGGCGGACCCGTCCCATGTGTTTCTGATGGTCACCAGTTTTCGCATCGACGCGTTGACCACCGCGCAGGTTTACAGCTCGGTGATCCGCGAAGCCATCGACTGCGAACTGCCAACCACCGTGGTCTGCTCCATCGTCGAAATGTCCGATGAGTTGCTGGTCAAGGCACTGTGGGCGCGGATGAATCCGCCAGACCGCGTGAAACTCGACTTCGTACGCATTCCCGGCACCGGCAAACGCGATGGCCTGGCCTATGGTTTCCGCGCGATCTCCCGTCACCTGCCGGACGACCGCGCCGTGGTGGCCGTGATCGATGGCGACACCGTGCTCGGCGAAGGCGTAGTGCGCAAAACCGTGCCGTGGTTCCAGATGTTCGGCAACGTCGGCGGCCTGACCACCAACGAATTCTGCGAAGTGCGCGGCGGCTACATCATGAGCGAATGGCACAAGCTGCGTTTCGCCCAGCGCCACATCAACATGTGCTCGATGGCCCTGTCCAAACGCGTGCTGACCATGACCGGGCGCATGTCGGTGTTCCGCGCCACCGTGGTCACCAACCCGGAATTCATCGCCGACGTTGAAAGCGACTCGCTGCAACACTGGCGCCTGGGCCGTTTCAAATTCCTGACCGGCGACGACAAGTCGAGCTGGTTCAGCCTGATGCGCCTGGGCTACGACACCTTCTACGTGCCGGATGCGGCGATCAACACCGTTGAACACCCGCCGGAAAAGAGCTTCATCAAGGCCAGCCGCAAACTGATGTTCCGCTGGTACGGCAACAACCTGCGCCAGAACTCCCGGGCTCTGGGTCTGGGTGTAAAACGCCTCGGCGCCTTCACCTCGGTGGTGCTGTTCGACCAGCGCGTATCGATGTGGACATCCTTGCTCGGCCTGACCGTGGCAATCATCGCCAGCTTCAAGTACGGCACCGCGTTCATCCTGGTTTACCTGCTGTGGATCGGCATCACCCGTCTGATTCTGACGCTGCTGCTGTCCTGCTCCGGCCACCGGATCGGCCCGGCTTACCCGGCAATTCTCTATTACAACCAGATCGTCGGTGCGCTGGTGAAGATCTACGTGTTCTTCCGCCTCGACCAACAATCCTGGACCCGACAACCCACTTCCCTGACCCGTGATCTCGCCAGCTTTCAACGTTGGTTCAACACCTGGTCGTCTCGGACCATGACCTTCTCCGCCGGCAGCATTTTCGTCGCCGTGCTGCTGATGATGGTCTGACCTGCCCCTATTGAATTAACAAGGAAATCGCCCCCATGAATACCGCCGTCAACGCCAACGTAGTGCATGAATCCGAAGCCCAGCGCCAGCACGCCCGTGTGAAAATCCCGGCCAAGCTGCGTTTCTTCGGCCCCGACCGGAGTCCGGTTGAAGCGCGGGTCCTCGACCTGTCCGCCGGTGGTCTGGCGTTCAACGCCGGACAACTGCCGCTGACCGTCGGCGAGGTGTACAAGGCGCGTCTGCAGTTCGTCATCGACAACCTCGGCCTGGCCATGGACGTTGAACTGCAAGTGCGCTCCTACGACCGCCAGACGGGTCGTGCTGGCTGCCAGTTCCAGAACCTCGAGCCGCAGGACATTTCCACCCTGCGCCACCTGATCACTTCGCACCTGGCCGGCGACATCGTCAGCATCGGCGAAGTGCTGGCAACCCTGCAGCGCGACAACTTCACCAAGGCCCGCAAGGTCAAGGACGGCGACTCCGGCATGACCCCGTTCGGGCGTCTGAAAGCGGTGACGTTCAGCGCCGGTATCTTCGCGGTCGGCCTGGTGGCGGCGGGTTTCATTTTCAAATCGGTGTACAGCATGTACTTCGTCAGCCATGCGCAGGCCGGTCTGGTCAGCGTGCCGGGGATGAACATCACCATGCCGCGCGACGGCACCGTGCAAAGCCTGGTGAAGTCCGACGGCGTCGCCGCCAAGGGCGCACCGCTGGCGACGTTCAGCACCAGCATGCTCGACGTACTCAAAGGTCACCTGGAAGAGGATCAACTGTCCCCGGCCAAGGTTGAAGAACTGTTCGGCAAACAGATGACCGGCACCCTGACCTCGCCGTGCGATTGCACCGTGGCCCAGCAACTGGTGGCCGACGGTCAATACGCGAGCAAGGGCGACGTGATCTTCCAGCTGGTGCCGCGCAACACCCAGGCCACCGTCGATGCGCGCTTCTCCTATCGCCAGTTCGGCGACGTGCGTCCGGGCACCCCGGTGAGCTTCCAGATCGCCGGCGAAGACAAGACCCGCACCGGCAAGATCGTCAGCAGCACCAGCCTGAAAAGTGCCGACCTGTCCTCCGACATCCGTGTGCAGATCCAGCCTGACGAGCCGCTGGACAGCCGCTTCGCCGGCCGCCCGGTGGAAGTCAACAGCGACCGTGGTCCGAACCTGAACTGGCTGATCGACAAAGCCATGGCTGCCGGTCTTTAAGTCGAGGACATGCCCGTGACGAGCCCTATCAGAATCCTGCCGGTCCCGCTGACGCTGGCCATGGCAATCGCCCTGGCCGGTTGCGCCGGCCTGCCCGACCAGCGTCTGGCCAACGAAGCGCTCAAGCGCGGTGACACCGCGACCGCCGCGCAGAACTACCGTGCGCTGGCCGATCTGGGTTACAGCGAAGCCCAGGTGGGCCTCGCCGACATCCAGGTCGACAGCCGCGATCCGGAACAGATGAAACAGGCCGAAGCCACCTACCGCGCCGCCGCCAGTGTTTCGCCGCGTGCCCAGGCCCGACTCGGTCGTTTGCTGGTGGCCAAGCCCGGCTCCACCGAAGCCGAGCATCAGGAAGCCGAAAGCCTGCTGAAAAAGGCCGCCGCCAGTGGCGAAGGCAACACGTTGATCCCGCTCGCGATGCTGTACCTGCAATACCCGCACAGCTTCCCGAACATCAACGCCCAGCAGCAGATCGATCAATGGCGCAAATCCGGTTACCCGGAAGCCGGTCTCGCTCAGGTGCTGCTGTATCGCACCCAGGGCACTTACGACCAGCATCTGGATGACGTGGAAAAGATCTGCAAGGCCGCAATCAACACCACCGACATCTGCTACGTCGAGCTGGCCACGGTCTATCAGAAACGTGGCGCGCCGGAGCAACAGGCCGAGCTGATCAAACAACTGCAGGCCGGTTACAGCCGCGGCACCGTCAGCGCTCAACGGGTGGATTCCGTGGCCCGCGTGCTGGCCGATTCGACCCTGGGCAAGACCGACGAAAAAACCGCGCAGTCGCTGCTCGAGCCGATCGCTCCGGGATACCCGGCGTCGTGGGTCACCCTCGCGCAACTGCTCTACGACTTCCCGGAACTGGGCGACGTCGACCAGATGATGAAGTACCTGGACAACGGCCGCGCCGCCGATCAGCCGCGCGCCGAACTGCTGCTGGGCAAGCTCTACTACGAAGGCAAACTGGTCCCGGCCGACGCCAAAGTCGCCGAGGAACATTTCCAGAAAGCCGTCGGCCGCGAAGTCGCTGCCGATTACTACCTCGGCCAGATCTACCGCCGTGGCTACCTGGGCAAGGTCTATCCGCAGAAGGCCCTCGACCATCTGCTGACCGCTGCGCGCAACGGCCAGAACAGCGCCGATTTCGCCATCGCCCAGCTGTTTTCCCAAGGCAAGGGCACCAAGCCCGACCCGCTCAATGCCTATGTGTTCAGCCAGTTGGCCAAGGCGCAAAACACCCCGCAAGCCGATGAGCTGGCGACCACCCTCGCCGCCCAACTGCCGCCCGAGCGCCTGGCCGAAGCCCAGCGCCTGCTGCAACAGGAACAGGCGACCCGTGGCGCCCTGAGCCAGAACACGCTGCAACTGCACGCCCTGCAAGAAGAAGACGGCGAGGAAAAACCATGAAATTGAATCCCTTTGTGAAGGCCGGCATTGGCCTCACGTTCGCGCTGATCTGGTCTTGCCCGACCCTGGCCGCGATGACTGAATCGAAGAACTTCGGCCTCGAAGTGAAAATCACCGGCCAGTCCGAAGACGACCGCGACCTTGGCACCGCCAGCGGCGGCGACGTCAACGGCATCGGCCTCGACCTGCGTCCGTGGGTCTACGGCGAAAGCGGCGCATGGAGCGCCTACGCCATGGGCCAGGCCGTGACCTCGACCGACATCATCGAGACCGACACCCTGCAGCAGTCCGACAGCGACGGCACCCAGACCACCGACAACGGTGACCGCAAGACCAAGAAAAACTACCTGGCGATGCGTGAGTTCTGGGTCGGCTACAGCGGCCTGACGCCCTACCCCGGCGAGATCCTCAAGTTCGGTCGCCAGCGCCTGCGCAATGACGACGGCCAGTGGCGCGACACCAACATCGAAGCCCTGAACTGGACCTTCGACACCACCCTGCTGCGCGCCAACGCCGGTGTCGCCGAACGCTTCAGCGAGTACCGCACCGACTTGAAAGAGCTGGCACCCAAAGACAAGGATCGCCTGCACGCCTACGCCGACGCCGCTTACCAGTGGACACCCGGCAACTGGGTCGGGATTCGCGGTCACCACACCCACGACGACGGCAAGCTCGACTATCCGGAGCCAGGCGTGGCCGGCGATTCGCTAGACAAGAAAGAAAACGGCGACATCAGCTGGCTCGGTCTGACCGCAGACAGCGACGCCTACAACTGGCGCAACACCAACACCGTCAACTACTGGGGCAGCATCACCGGCATGAGCGGCGACCGCGACACGGTCAACGCTCTCAACGCCGACGGCACTCGTCCGGCGCAAGCCAAGCGCAGTGACAACGTCGACGGCTGGGCCACCGATATCGGTGTGCGCCTGCGCCTCGATCCGCAATGGCAGGTCGGTGCGGCGTATGCCCGTGCCAGCGCCGATTACGAACAGAACGGCCTGGAAAGCAACCGCTCGAACTACACCGGTACTCGCTCGCGGGTTCACCGTTTCGGCGAAGCCTTCCGTGGCGAAATGAACAACATGCAGACCGCCACCCTGTTCGGTTCGTGGATGCTCAACGACCAGTACGACGCCAGCCTGATCTACCACAAGTTCTGGCGTGTGGACGGCAACAAGCCGGTGGGCAGCAACGGCATCAACGCCGTGGAGAACAACACCGACGACGTCACCGGCGCGATCCTTTCCAGCACTTCCCTGCCACTGCAGGACGGCAACAAGGATCTGGGCCAGGAAATGGATCTGGTGGTCACCAAGTACTTCAAGCAAGGCTTGCTGCCGGCGGCGCTGAGCCAGTCGATCGACGAACCGTCGGCGCTGGTGCGTTTCCGTGGCGGCGTGTTCAAGCCGGGTGATGCCTACGGCAGCCAGGTCGATTCGTACATGCACCGCGCGTTCATCGACGTGATCTGGCGCTTCTGATGCTGACCGCCAAGGGAGTGCCCGACATGAACAGTGCCCGCAAAGGCTCACTCAGCCTGCTGGCCGGCGCGATGCTGCTGGCCTCGGCCGGCGCCTTCGCCAGTGTGGAACCGGCCAAACCCGCGACCACCGCCAAGGAGCTGCAACAGGCCAAGACCTACACCGTCAGCAGCGCGCCGACCGAAGCGCTGGAACTGGCCAAGCCGAAATTGCCCGACCTCTCCGGCTACACCGCCGAAGCCGCCGCCGCGAAAATCGTGCGCAGCAAACCGGGCAAGATCAGCGTGCGCCGGATGATGCAGGAAGACGCCCTGAAGGACTTCATCGGCGGCGACAACAAGATGGCCGAATGGGTGGTGCGTCAGCACGGCATCCCGCAGGCGATCTTCGTCGACGACGGCTACATGAACCTGAAAGAGCTGGCGCAGAAACTGCCCAAGCAGTACTTCAGCGAAACCTCGCCGGGCGTCTACCTGGCCAAGTTGCCGATCGTGGTCGGCCGTAAAGGCATCCTCGAAATCGACGGCCAGACTCAGGAATTGCGCCTGTCACAGGAGGCCGGCTCGTTCCTGGTCAACGACGGCCAGCTGTTCGTGCGTGACACCAGGGTCACCGGCTGGCGCGAGAAGGAAAACGGCCCGGCGACCTTCCGTTCGCCGAAAGAATTCCGCCCGTTCCTGCTGGCCTGGGGCGGCACCGAGACCTACATCGTCAACAGCAAGATGGCCAGCTTCGGCTACGCCAACAGTAAGTCCTACGGCGTGAGTATTTCCCAGTACACGCCGAACATGGCCAAGGTGCTCAAGCGTCCCGAGCCGACCGGCTGGATCGTCGGCTCCGAGTTCTCGGACATGTGGTACGGCTTTTACTGCTACGAGACCCGCGACTTCGTGGTCAAGGGCAACACCTACAAGGACAACATCGTCTACGGCATCGACCCGCACGACCGTTCCCACGGTCTGATCATTGCCGAGAACACGGTGTACGGCACGAAGAAGAAGCACGGGATCATCATTTCCCGTGAGGTCAACGACAGCTTCATCTTCAACAACAAAAGCTACGACAACCACCTCTCGGGGCTGGTGATCGACCGTAACAGCGTGAACAACCTGATCGCCTACAACGAGATCTACAAGAACCACACCGACGGCATCACCCTCTACGAGTCCGCCGACAACCTGCTGTGGGGCAACAAGGTCATCAGCAACAAGCGCCACGGCATCCGCATTCGTAACAGCGTGAACATCCGCCTCTACGAAAACGTCGCCATGGCCAACGGCCTGACCGGCGTCTACGGGCACATCAAGGACCTGACCGACACCGACCGTGACATCAAGCTCGACCCGTTCGACGCCCAGGTCTCGCTGATCGTGGTCGGCGGTGAACTGGCGGCCAACGGCAGCGGCCCGCTGTCAATCGATTCGCCGTTGAGTGTCGAGTTGTATCGCGTGTCGATGCTGGCGCCGACCAAATCCAGCGGCATCAGCTTCAACGGCATCCTCGGCGAGCGCCAGGATGAAATTCTCGACCTGCTGGTGCGCCAGCAGAAAGCCGTGCTGATCGACCCTGTCGAACGCCAGACCGAATTGCAGGACTGAGGATAATTTTATGCACCCACACCTGATCAAATTACTCAGCCTGTCGGCCCTGACCGTGGGCATCCTGGCGGCCAGCAACGGCGCCCGCGCGGACGAAGTGAAAGCGCCGACGTTCACCGCCGAACCGTGCTGCAGTCTGTGCCCGGCCGCCCATGACGCGAAGAACTACACCACGCGCTATCAGCAGAACTTCACCACTCTGGTGCAAGCGCAGGGCGACTGGTTGTTCCGGACCCAGGAAGACCTGCGCACCGAGTTCAACACCACCCCGGCCGGTTACAAACGCCTGCAACAGCTGCACGATGCGTTCAAGGCCAAAGGCGTCGAACTGGTGATCGTCTACCAGCCGACCCGTGGCCTGGTGAACCGCAACAAGCTCAACCCGGCGGAAAAAGCCGCGTTCGATTACGAGAAAGCGCTGGGCAATTACAAGACCATGCTCGGCCGTTTCGCCAAGATGGGTTACGTGGTGCCGGACCTGTCGCCACTGACCAACGAGTCGCTGCCGGAGACCCTGCCCGCCCACGATTTCTACTTCCGCGGCGACCAGCACTGGACCCCGTACGGCGCCCAGCGCACGGCGAAAATCGTCGCCGAGAAGGTCAAGCAGATTCCGGCCTTCGCCGACATTCCCAAGCGTGAGTTCGAAACCAAACGCTCCGGACGCATGGGCAAGACCGGCACCCTGCACAACATGGCCGGGCAACTGTGCGGCACCAGTTACGCGATCCAGTACATGGACCAGTTCACCACCGAGCCGAAAGGCGAAGCGGGTGACGGCGACCTGTTCGGTGATTCCGGCAATCCGCAGATCACCCTCGTGGGCACTTCGCACAGCGGCAAGAACTACAACTTCGCCGGTTTCCTCGAAGAAGCCATCGGCGCCGACATTCTCAACGTCGCGTTCCCCGGCGGCGGTCTGGAAGGTTCGATGCTGCAGTACCTGGGCAGCGACGAATTCCAGAAGACGCCGCCGAAAATTCTCATCTGGGAATTCTCGCCGCTGTACCGCCTCGACCAGGAAACCATCTATCGCCAGATGATGGCGCTGCTCGACAACGGCTGCGAAGGCAAAGAGGCGCAAATGTCCGCCAGCACCACGCTCAAGCCGGGCGGCAAACAAGAACTGCTGGTCAACAGCAAGAACCTGAACCTGCAGAACAGCAGCCACCAGGTGGACATCCGCTTCGCCGACACCTCGGTGAAAACCCTGCAAGCCACCCTCTGGTACATGAACGGTCGCCACGAGGACATCAAGATCGAGAAACCGGAAACCTCCGATACCGACGGTCGTTTCGCCTTTGAGTTGCGCACGGACGAAGACTGGGCCTCGCAAAACCTGCTGGCGGTCGAAGTCCAGGGCCCGGAAGCGGGCACCGCGCCACAGAAAGTCGAAGCGAAAATCTGCAAACGCAACGTATTCCCGGGCGCTGGGCAACAAACCGCTCAGGTCGGGCAATGAGGTCTGCTATGCGAAATCCGAAACTGAAAACTCTTTTGGCGCCGACGCTGCTCGGGCTGGCGATCTTCGCCGGCACCGCGCAGGCCGCCGCGCCGCTGCGTCCTCCTCAGGGCTACTTTGCGCCTGTGGATAAATTCAAGACCGGTGACAAGAGCGAAGGCTGCGACGCGATGCCGGCGCCCTACACCGGCCCGCTGCAATTTCGCAGCAAATACGAAGGCTCGGACAAGGCTCGCGCGACGCTGAACGTGCAGTCGGAAAAAGCCTTTCGCGACACCACGAAAGACATCACCACCCTGGAGCGCGGCACCGCCAAGCGGGTGATGCAGTTCATGCGCGACGGTCGTCCGGAACAGCTCGATTGCACGCTGAACTGGCTCACCGCGTGGGCCAAGGCCGATGCGCTGATGTCGAAAGACTTCAACCACACCGGCAAGTCGATGCGCAAATGGGCGCTGGGCAGCATGGCGTCTTCGTACATTCGCCTGAAGTTCTCCGACTCCCATCCGCTGGCCCAGCATCAGCAGGAAGCCCAGGTGATCGAAGCCTGGTTCAGCAAGATGGCCGATCAGGTGGTCAGCGACTGGGACAACCTGCCGCTGGAAAAAACCAACAACCACTCGTACTGGGCCGCGTGGTCGGTGATGGCGACAGCGGTCGCGACCAACCGCCGCGACCTGTTCGATTGGGCAGTCAAGGAATACAAGGTCGGCGTCAATCAAGTCGATGCCGACGGTTTCCTGCCGAACGAACTCAAGCGCCAGCAACGCGCCCTCGCCTATCACAACTACGCCCTGCCGCCACTGGCGATGATCGCCAGTTTCGCCCAGGTCAACGGTGTGGATCTGCGTCAGGAAAACAACGGCGCGCTGAAACGTCTGGGTGACCGGGTGTTGGCCGGGGTGAAAGACCCGGATCAGTTCGAGAAGAAGAACGGCAAAGAGCAGGACATGACCGACCTGAAAGAGGACATGAAATTCGCCTGGCTCGAACCGTTCTGCACCCTCTACACCTGTTCGCCGGATGTGATCGAGAAAAAACACGGCATGCAGCCGTTCAAGACCTTCCGCCTCGGCGGCGACCTGACCAAGGTCTACGACCCTTCGCACGAGAAAGGTAACAAGGGCAGTTAGTCGCTGATCGGCTGATCGTTCCCACGCTCTGCGTGGGAATGCAGCCCGGGACGCTCCGCGTCCCAAAGCGTGACGCAGAGCGTCACAAGAGGCATTCCCACGCAGAGCGTGGGAACGATCGCAGGACTGTTTCACCCCTCCAACACCACGGGGGGGGTTGGGGGGGCTTTGGCCCTTGACTGTTGGTTCAAACATGGAGAGATCGGGATGGTATTTTCATCCAACGTGTTCCTGTTTCTGTTCTTGCCGATCTTTCTCGGCTTGTACTACCTGAGCGGGCAACGCTATCGCAACCTGCTGCTGCTGATCGCCAGCTACGTGTTCTACGCGTGGTGGCGGGTGGACTTTCTGGCGCTGTTCGCCGGCGTCACCCTGTGGAACTACTGGATCGGCCTGAAAGTCGGCGCCGCCGGCGTGCGCACCAAACCGGCCCAGCGCTGGCTGCTGCTCGGCGTGGCGGTGGACCTGTGCATCCTCGGCTACTTCAAGTACGCCAACTTCGGGGTCGAGAGCATCAACGCGATCATGACCTCGATGGGCCTTGAGCCGTTCATCCTGACCCACGTGCTGCTGCCGATCGGTATCTCGTTCTACATCTTCGAGTCGATCAGCTACATCATCGACGTCTACCGCGGCGACACTCCGGCGACCCGCAACCTGATCGACTTTGCAGCGTTCGTGGCGATCTTCCCGCACCTGATTGCCGGTCCCGTTCTGCGTTTCCGTGACCTGGCCGATCAGTTCAACAACCGCACGCACACCCTCGACAAGTTCTCCGAGGGCTGCACGCGGTTCATGCAGGGTTTCATCAAGAAGGTGTTCATCGCCGACACCCTCGCCGTGGTGGCCGACCATTGCTTCGCCCTGCAAAACCCGACCACGGGCGATGCCTGGCTCGGCGCGCTGGCCTACACCGCGCAGCTGTATTTCGACTTCTCCGGTTACAGCGACATGGCCATCGGCCTGGGCCTGATGATGGGTTTTCGCTTCATGGAAAACTTCAAGCAGCCGTACATCAGCCAGTCGATCACCGAGTTCTGGCGCCGCTGGCACATCAGCCTGTCGACCTGGCTGCGTGACTACCTCTACATCACCCTCGGCGGCAACCGCAAAGGCACGTTGATGACCTATCGCAACCTGTTCCTGACCATGCTGCTCGGTGGTCTGTGGCACGGCGCGAACATCACCTACATCGTCTGGGGTGCGTGGCACGGCATGTGGCTGGCGATTGAAAAAATGCTCGGCCTCAACACCGCGCCGCGCAGCCTCAATCCGATCCGCTGGGCGCTGACCTTCCTGCTGGTGGTCATGGGCTGGGTGATCTTCCGCGCCGAGAACCTGCACGTCGCCGGCCGCATGTACGGCGCGATGTTCAGCTTCGGCGACTGGTCGCTGTCGGAACTCAACCAGGCCAGCCTCACCGGTCTGCAAGTGGCGACCCTGGTGGTGGCTTACGTGACCCTGGCGTTCTTCGGCCTGCGTGATCTGTACACCAACCAGCCGCCGGCCAAGACCAAACCTGAAGTCAACGTCGAGGCCAATGGCCCTGCCACGGCGACGCCGGGAATGATCAAGGCCGCTCCGGGCGAAAACCCGGCGAGCATCCACGAGCCTGGCTACACCGTCGGCGTCGAGGCCCAGGTGCAACCGGCCTACTGGACCGCGGACTGGTCGCGCTACGTGATGCGCGGGTTGATCCTGCTGCTGTTCATCGCCTCGATTCTCAAACTCTCGGCGCAAAGCTTCTCGCCGTTCCTTTACTTCCAGTTCTGAGGGATCTGACATGACCCGCTCATTACGCATCTTCTACATCGCGCTGTTTCTGGTGACCCTGCTGGTGCTCGGTCTGTGGTCGGTGCGCAGCTTCTTCGGCTTCAGCACCAACGCCGATGCGACGGTGCTCAACGGCCGCTGGACCAAAGCCGTGGAAACCCACTACGACGACGAATTCCCGATCAAGCGCCTGGGCACCAATCTTTGGGCCGCGCTGGATTTCAAACTGTTCAACGAAGGTCGTCCGGGCGTGGTGCTCGGTCGCGATCAGTGGTTGTACAGCGATGAGGAATTCAACCCGATCGTCAACGAAGAGCTGAACCTGCAAGGCAACTACGCGCTGGTCGAAGGCGTGCGCCAGACCCTGAAAGAGAAAGGCGTGAAACTGGTGATGGCGATCGTGCCGGCCAAGGCTCGCCTGTACCCGGAACACCTGGGTGAAGTGAAACCGGCGAGCATCCACGCCAATCTCTATCAGGACTTCCATGCCCGTGTCGCGGCGGACAAGATCCTCGCCCCCGACCTGCTCGGCCCGCTGCAAAAGGCCAAGCAGAACGGTCAGCAAGTGTTCCTGCGCACCGACACCCACTGGACACCTGAAGGCGCGGAAATCGCCGCCAACACCCTGGCCAGGACCATCGCCGACAAGTTCCCGCTCAGCGGCGAGCCACAGCGCTTCGTCACCACCCCGGCGGAGAAGGTCACGCACAAGGGCGACCTGCGTCTGTTCCTGCCGCTGGATCCGCTGTTCGAAAACCTGATGCCGGCCAAGGAACCGCTGCAAAAGCGCAACACCGTGGCCGTCGAACAACCTGCCGGGGACGACGCCCTGTTCGCCAACAGCGAAGTGCCGGTGGCCCTGATCGGCACCAGCTACAGCGCCAACCCGAACTGGAACTTTGTCGGTGCGCTCAAGCAAGCGCTGCACAGCGACGTGGTCAATTACGCCGAAGACGGCCACGGCCCGATCCTGCCGATGCTCAGCTACCTGAAAAGCGATGACTTCAAGAACAGCCCGCCACAGGTGCTGATCTGGGAGTTTCCTGAACGATATCTGCCTGTGAACAACGAAATCGGCGACGCCGACCCACAGTGGGTCGCAGAGCTCAAACAAGCCGGTGCTCGCCAACAAAACGTAGCCATCAACACTAAATCCGAGACGCCCGATCGGGCGCAAAACTGAAAGAGAGGTACACCATGACTTTCACTACAACTCCTCGTCGTCTCGCCAAACGCTTCGCTCTGGTTGCGGGTCTGAGCGTGCTGTCGGTCCAGGCCTTCGCCGGTGGCGACGCTGCGCTGTACGGCCCGACTGCACCGAAAGGCTCGACCTTCGTGCGCGTCTACAACGCCAGCAACGCTGAAGTCAGCGCCACCGTCGGCAGCACTAACCTCGCCGACGTCGCGCCGCTGGCCAGCAGCGACTTCAGCTTCATGCCGGGCGGTGACTACAGCGCCAAGGTCGGCAGCCAGACCCTGCCGGTGAAACTCGCCGGTGACCACTACTACACCCTGGTCAACAACGCTTCCGGCGCGCCGCAACTGATCGAAGAACCGCCGTTCAAGAACAAGCAGAAATCCCTGGTGCGCGTGCAGAACCTCAGCGACAAGTCGCTGACCCTGAAGACCGCCGACGGCAAGACCGACGTGGTGCCGAACGTGGCCGCCAAGGGCCGTGGCGAGCGTGAAATCAACCCGGTGAAAGTCAGCCTGGCGCTGTACGAAGGTGACAAGAAAGTCGGCGACGTCAAACCAGTCGCCCTGGAGCGCGGTGAAGCAGCCGTGCTGTACGTCACCGGCAACGGCAGCAACCTGTCGCCAGTCTGGGTGAAACGCCCGGTGTCGACTCGCTAATCGCTCGAGCTATCAGCTACAAGCCTCAAGCTGCAAGTGAAGTGCTTCTAACTCGCCGCTTGCAGCTTGCAGCTCCCAACTGCATTTTTAGGAGTAAACAATATGATTCCGGTGATCTTGTCAGGTGGTAGCGGCTCACGTCTTTGGCCGCTTTCGCGCAAGCAGTTTCCCAAGCAGTTCCTCGCCCTGACCGGCGAACACACACTGTTCCAGCAAACCCTCGAGCGTCTGGTGTTCGAAGGCATGGACACCCCGATCGTGGTCTGCAACAAGGATCACCGCTTCATCGTCAACGAGCAGTTGGCCAGCCGCAATCTGGAATGCCAGCGGATCCTGATGGAACCGTTCGGTCGCAACACCGCGCCGGCCGTGGCCCTGACCGCGATGATGCTGGTCAATGAAGGTCGCGACGAATTGATGCTGGTGCTGCCGGCCGACCACGTTCTGGAAGACCAGAAAGCCCTGCAACGTGCCCTCGCTCTGGCCACCGTTGCCGCCGAAAACGGCGAGATGGTGCTGTTCGGCGTGCCGGCCACCAAACCGGAAACCGGTTACGGCTACATCAAGTCCACCGGTGATTCGCTGCTGCCGGAAGGCGTCAGCCGCGTCTCGCACTTCGTGGAAAAACCCGACGTCAAACGCGCCACCGAGTACGTAGAGTCCGGCGGTTACTACTGGAACAGCGGCATGTTCCTGTTCCGCGCCAGCCGCTTCCTCGAAGAACTGAAAAAGCATGATCCGGACATCTACGACACCTGCCTGCTGACCCTCGAGCGCAGCCAACAGGATGCCGATACCGTCACACTGGACGAAGCCACCTTCGCCTGCTGCCCGGACAACTCCATCGACTATTCCGTGATGGAAAAAACCCAGCGCGCCTGCGTGGTGCCGCTGACCGCCGGCTGGAGCGATGTCGGTTGCTGGTCGTCGCTGTGGGAGGTCAACGAGAAGGACGCCAACGGCAACGTCAGCAAGGGCGACGTGGTGATCCAGGACAGCAGGAACTGCATGATCCACGGCAACGGCAAACTGGTGTCGGTGATCGGTCTGGAAAACATCGTCGTGGTCGAAACCAAGGACGCCATGATGATCGCCCACAAGGACAAGGTCCAAGGCGTCAAGCAGATGGTCAACACCCTCAACGCCCAGGGCCGCAGCGAAACCCAGAACCACTGCGAGGTGTACCGTCCGTGGGGCTCGTACGACTCGGTGGACATGGGTGGCCGCTTCCAGGTCAAGCACATCTCGGTCAAGCCGGGCGCGTGCCTGTCGCTGCAGATGCACCACCACCGCGCCGAACACTGGATCGTAGTCAGCGGAACCGCCGAAGTGACCTGCGACGAGAACGTGTTTCTGCTCACTGAAAACCAGTCGACCTACATCCCGATCGCCTCGGTGCATCGCCTGCGCAACCCGGGCAAGATCCCGCTGGAAATCATCGAAGTGCAGTCGGGCTCATACCTGGGCGAAGACGATATCGAGCGCTTCGAAGATATCTACGGTCGCTCCACCCCGGTCGAACGCGGCGTGTCGGTGAAAACCATCGCGCAGTAAGCGTTCCGTAACAAGAAGCCCCCGTCCAGCCCGCTGCGTCCCCTATCCGCAGCGGGTTGGGCGGGGGCTTTTTTACGCCACTTTTCTGGCTCCCAGTCTTTTGGCGATAGCCGCTGATCGCGGATTGACCGCGGCCGTCCTGACTTTCTGAACGTTGTGCGTGCTCACCATCCTGGCCAACGACTTGACGGTCAGGTAGGTCCCAATACCACGCAATTTGAAAGGTTGGATGGCCTCGGTGGTCTCGACCGATTCACCCAGGAACTTATCCACGCCCGGCTGCGTCAGTGGGTGCGCAATTACGTTGCTCACATGAACCGTGCTTTCTCCGCCCTTTGTTGACGAGACACTCAACTCAGCGATGCCATAAATCACTTTATCCTGGCCCTTTTTTTCGACATCGTCGCGATTGATCAGTGCGAAGAAGTGCTTGGTGACCGTTTTTTCCTCCGATACCCGTGGTTCGCTTGAATACTTGAGGGACGAGGATGTGATCTCGGCGATCTCTTTTCCCAATTCAAAATTTTGTTCCGCGCTGACATTTGTGTTCTGCAGTTCTCGCCGCATAGAGTCGTGGTACATCTCACGGTACTGGCGCCGGTACATCCTCAGATGACTCAAGAGCTCGCGCTTGCTCACTGAAAAATCCGGGCCCTCGCCGACTTCAACCAGTTTGAAATCAGCAGACTTGCTGTATTCCACACCTCCCAGGTCAAGCCTGGACACATGTGCTTGGGAGGAAAGCAGCTTGAAGGCCAATCTCACTCGAATGCCCACGTCCGCTTCGTAGGTTCCGGTCTCGGCTTGCAGCCCCAGCGCGTCTCTCATCGTGAGCGGATTGTTGCGAACCATCCGGTAAATATTCAGCCCATCCGAATAGCCGGCAGGATCGGTGCTGGCCCAGCGTTGCAACCACGGGATGTAATAACGGAAGCCATAATAGTAAAGCCCCGTCGCATCGTGCTCCTTGCCCGAGTAACGCACGTATTTATATTTGAGTTCACCGTTTTGCCAGGCCGTAGTACCGAACGGGTGAAATACTTCCTGACTGATAATTGCGCCACGGTCGTCCGACTCCAGGCTGACTGACCCCAGGTGATCCGAGCACGCATATCGATATCGATCGTTGGTCCCCGTGGGCGGAGGGATCTCCCAATGCAGTACTCGAATATTGTTCAGCCCGCCCTCGGCAGTGATGACCTGCAACCGTTCACCGATCTCGTTATCGGTACGCAGTTCCAACCCGGGCAAATAGCGCACCTCGGCAACCACGGTGCGTGCACTGGCCTGTAACAGGCGGATCTTGCGCACCCGCTGGTGATCGCCATCGTAGAGATAGGTTTCGCTGTCATTGGCACCGGAAGCGCGCTCCACCGGGCTGACTGATTGCAGTTGGTTGCGCAGGTTCCAGCTCAGTATCCGCCCCGGCTCCAGCTGCAACACGTTGCCTCTGCGGTCGTAGGCGGCTTCGATTTGAGCGTCGTCGGGAGGTGCGTGCTCGTAAGGCAGAGCGCGGTTGCTGTAACTCGCCGGTTGCAGTTTGCGCCCATGACTTTGTGCGCCGACATGAGTCAGCCTGCGCAAGTTGCCGCCGGAATCATATTCATAAGTCTGCTGATAGTTGCTGACCGCCGCCGGGTCGACTCGTCCCATTGATTGCGGGCCCTGACTGGCACTGCCAGCTTCCCAACCGAACGCCATGATCAACTGATAAAGACTGTCATAGACAAACCGGCTGACCGGCTCTATTCGCTGATTGGCGAAATAACGGATCGGCAGCGCCTTGTCCTCGATGCTCAAGACATTGCCCATCGGGTCATAGTCGTAAATCCAGTGCTGCAGTACTCGGCCGGCGGCATCCTTATCCCGGCGGACCGTCAGGCGACCGTCCTCTGGGCGATACGTCAGCGCGGCCACCACGCCATTGCCGGCCGTTTCGCGCTCGATGCTGCCATCCGCGCTGTAGCGGATGTCACTGACCAGGATCTGCGCGGGCTGGTCCTTCAACTGCAGTCGGCGTTCACGCAAACGGCCATCGACGGTCAGCTCGAACGTATGCCGGTTGTCTCGGGCATCCGTCTGCTCCAGCACATCACCCAGCGCACCATAGCGCCACTGTGTGGTCTCACCGACGCCTGGCTCCAGCAGCCGCTGACGATCCTCCTCCCGCTCCGGCCAGTCAGTTGCCAGCGGTTCCAGCGTGAAGTGGCGGATGTCCTTGGTGCGGGGACCGCTGATTGCAAACGCGTCGAACAGCACGCTGCCGGCCGGATGATCATGACGAATCAGCTGACCGTATTGGTTACGCGACGGATCCCCACAGCCGGGATGACCGTAGGTCATTCGCTCTACGCAACGACGTGGCTCGTTTGCGCCTTGTTCGAATATTGCGACTGGTCGCTGCATGAAGTCGCATTCAATGTCGCGTCGCGTCTGCCGGCTGTCCCAACTGAACACTGTTTGCCCGGCGAGCCCCTTCAACTCGATTTGCGTGCCGGCATCAACGCTGTCCGAACGAATCACCGTGGAGTCCAGAGTAAACACCTGCGTCAGGTTGGCCGGGGGCAGCGGATCGCCGGCCTGCGACAGCCAAAGTCGCGGGTCCCACTGTTTCACCGCACGCCCCGCAGCGTCATGCAGGGTGCGGTTGATCCGGGACTCGACCGGTCCGTCCTCGATGTCTCGGCAATAGTCGACCGTGCGCACCGGCAAGCCGCGCGGGTCGACCACAGACATTCTCGGCGTATTGACGTGCAAGCTCATGGAGCGTACTTCCCCGCAACCGGCATTTGTTGTGCCTCCGGGCATCTGAGCAAGCTCAGCGCTGGTTCGGCTACTGTCGGAAATTACAGTCCCGACCAACGGCACCTGCGCGCAACCCCGACAAGATCCCGCTGAAAATCATCGAAGTGCAGTCGGGCTCATACCTGGGCGAAGACGATATCGAGCGCTTCGAAGATATCTACGGTCGCTCCACCCCGGTCGAACGCGGCGTGTCGGTGAAACCCATCGCGCAGTGATCGACCTGCAATAAGAAGCTCCCGTCCAGCCCGCTGCGTCCCCTATCCGCAGCGGGTTGGGCGGGGGCTTTTTTCAGCCCGTCTTGCGCCTGTCACTCGGAATGACTGCTCGGCTCATGGTTTTCCTGATACGTGTCTGTGGATAAACCGAAACCGATGCATTGGTTTTCTTGAAAAACCCGGTGCTGCCAGGGCTGTAACGCTCGATTCCGCTGGAGCCCTGAATGGTCTGATAATGGATGTTCCATTGCTGCTGTTTGCGGTCGTACTTCATGAAAGCGAAACCGGTCGTGAGGTTTTCCTGACGGCCCTGATCATCCGGTGCATAACCATAATCCTGATATTCCATGGCGGCGGCCTGCCCCATTCCGTGGCCTTCGGAGAGATCGTTGTATTGGGCATTTTCATATCCGCCTTCCACATGCCGGACACGCAGCACGTTGTCGTTGAGTTGATCCACCGTCAGTGAGCAACCGCTGAAACCGGGGGTAAATACATAGTCAGGCTGAGTACCTGTCGGATGCAGCGGAATATCGACATAGCCACCCTGAGGCGCCCAATACCCGGATACCGCGTTGTTCTGGTCAGGGATCTCGCCATTGGGAATATCGACGATCCGCAAAGCATTGAATTCCCCACTGCCAGCACCGGAATAAGTCATGCGATCCATACTGAAAATAAACTCGGCGCCACCGTTACGGCGGCTCAACTGCGCGACGGTTTCGTTCGAGTAACGTCCGGGAGTGGGGTCCAGCAGTTTGGTACTGACCTCAATCCTGCCCAGCTCGCCAATCTCCAGCGACTTTCGGATGTTGCCAGACCTGCCTGTTGCGGGCACTCCGCGCCGAGGTGCGCCGCTTTTCACCTCCAGAGCTCCGGTCATCAATCGATCAGCCCCCGTCGCGATAACAGGCTGCCACAATCCGTTGGCCAGCCTTCTACGCGTGACCGCCCCCTCGTCATCGGTGAAGGTGAGTGGATTGTTGCGAACCATTCGGTAGAGGTTGGCACCGTCGCCATGACCGGCAGGGTCCGCACTGGACCAGCGTTGTAGCCATGGGATGTAGTAACGCAGACCAAAGTAGTCGAGCCCGGAGGCATCGCGCTCCTTGCCCGAGTAACGGACGAATTTGCAGCTGAATTCGCCGTCCCGCCAGGCGCTGGTGCCGAAAGGGTGAAACCTTTCGCGGTTGATCATCGCGCCGTCAGCGGCGGTTTCCAGACAGACCGAACCCAGATGATCGACATGTTGATATCTATACCGATTGTTGATTCCCGAAGGCGGCGGGCTTTCCCAGTGCTGTACTCGAGCGTTGTCGGCAATGATGACTTGCACCCGTTCGCCGGTGCCGTTGTCGATGCGCAATTCCAGTCCAGGTAAATAGCGCACATCGGAAACCAGGGTGCGGGCGTTGGTTCGTAATGAGCGGATCTTGCGTACTCGCTGACTGCCAGACGCGTAGAGATAGACCTCTTGGTCGGCGAGCCCGAAGGTGCGCTCCACCGGGCTGACTGATTGCAGTTGGTTGCGCAGGTTCCAGCTCAGTACCCGCCCCGGTTCCAGCTGCAACAGGTTGCCTCTGCGGTCGTAGGCGGCTTCGATTTGAGCGTCGTCGGGAGGTGTGTCGTCATAAGGCAGAGCGCGGTTGCTGTAACTCGCCGGTTGCAGTTTGCGCCCGTGACTTTGTGCGCCCGCATGAGTCAGCCTGCGCAGGTTGCCAGCGGGATCATATTCGTAAGTCTGCTGATAGTTACTGACAACCGCCGGATCGACGCGCCCTATCGATTGCGGGCCCTGCCTCGCCATTCCGGCTTCCCAGCCCGACGCCATGATCAACTGGTCAAGGCTGTCGTAGACAAAGCGGCTGACCGGATCGATTCGCTGGTTGGCGAAGTAACGGATCGGCAGCGCCTTGTCTTCGATACTCAGGACATTGCCAGTCCTGTCGTATCCATAACGCAAGTGTTGCAGCACTCCACCGCGAGTGTCTTCGTCCCGACGGACCATCAGGCGACCGTCTTCGGGCCGATATACGCGGGTGGTCTGCACACCGTTGCCAGCGGTTTCCTGCTCGATACTGCCGTAAGCGTTGTAGTGAATATCGCTGATCAGGATCTGTTCAGCCTCACCCCTCAACTGCAAGCGGCGCTCGCGCAAGCGGCCATCGACGGTCAGCGCGAATGTATGTCGGTTGTCTCGGGCGTCCGTCTGCTCCAGTACATCGCCGAGCGCACCATGGCGCCACCGCGATGTCTCACCGGCGCCGGGTTCCAGCAGCCGCAGACGATCCTCCTCCCGCTCCGGCCAGTCAGTTGCCAGCGGTTCCAGCGTGAAGTGGCGGATGTCTTCGGTGCAGGGGCCGCTGATTGCAAACCCTTTGAACAGTACGCTGCCCGCCGGATGGTCATGACGAATCAGCTGACCGTACTGGTTTCGCGACTGATCCCCACAGCCGGGATGACCGTAGGTCATTCGCTCTACGCAACGACGTGGCTCGTTTGCGCCTTGTTCGAATATTGCGACTGGTCGCTGCATGAAGTCGCATTCAATGTCGCGTCGCGTCTGCCGGCTGTCCCAACTGAACACTGTTTGCCCGGCGAGCCCGTTCAACTCGATTTGCGTGCCGGCATCAACGCTGTCCGAACGAATCACGGTGGCGTCGAGGGTAAATACCTGCGTCAGGTTGGCCGGTGTCATAGGGTCTTCGGCTTGCCGTTGCCACAGGCGTGGATCCCACTGTTTGATCGCGTTTCCCTGTGGATCATGAAGCACTCGGTTGATCCGGGGCTCGACAGGTCCACCCTGGACTACACGGCAATAGTCGACCGTGCGGACCGGCAAGCCGCGTGGGTCGACCACAGACATCCTCGGCGTATTGGCATGCAAGCTCATGAAGCGCGCTCCCCCCGCGACCGGCATTCTTTCTGCCTCGGGTATCTGAGCAAGCGCAGCGCTCGTTTGGCTACTGTCAGAAATTACAGTCTCGACCACCGGCGCCGTCGATCTACCCACGAATGTCCATTCCCGCGCCCCTTCGGTAGGATGGCAGGCACAAGTTCAAGGAGCGTTAGAACATGTTCATCGGCGTCTTGCTGGTCATCACCTGGCTGATCCTGCTGTTGCGCTACCCGGCCAAGGCCTTGCCGGTGTCGATGGCCGCCGCTGTGGGCCTGGGGCTGGTGGCGATGTGGGTGGTGTGGCTGGACAATCGCGAGGTCAAGCAGCTGGCGCGTCTGGAACTGCGCATCGTCTATGCCCCCGAACACTGCCCCGCCGACCGTCCGCTGCTGCTCAAGCTGAACAATGGTAACGACGTGCCGCTGACCGAACTGCGCTGGCGCATCGCGGCGTACGCGCCGGGCGACACCGTGAACCTGGCCGACAACCAATACGCCGCCCCGCGCTATCGCGGCCCCGGCGAATTGCAGGCTGGCGGCAACTGGGAAGACTGTCTGCCGATGCCGCCGTTGCGTCCCGGTTATCGCCCGCAAACCCTGGAGTTTCGCGCCGAGCGATTGCAGGGTAGTTTCTCCGACTGATCCCCTCTCCCACTCTTTTGCACAAGGAATGCGCCATGCCCGTTGCGTTGATTACCGGTTGTTCGAGCGGCATCGGCCGCGCCCTCGCCGATGCCTTCAAAACCGCCGGCTACGAGGTCTGGGCCAGCGCGCGCAAGGCTGAAGATGTTGCGGCACTTGCCGCTGCCGGGTTCACGGCCGTGCAGCTTGACGTCAATGACAATGCAGCGCTGGAACAACTTGCCGAGCGAATCAACCAGCAACACGGCGGCCTCGACGTGCTGATCAACAACGCCGGTTACGGCGCCATGGGGCCGCTGCTCGATGGCGGTGTTCCGGCCATGCAGCGCCAGTTCGAAACCAACGTGTTTTCGATTGTCGGCGTGACCCGTGCGCTGTTCCCGGTGCTGCGCCGGGCCAAGGGCCTGGTGGTGAATGTTGGCAGTGTTTCCGGGGTTTTGGTCACGCCATTTGCCGGCGCCTATTGCGCGTCGAAAGCGGCGGTGCACGCGTTGAGCGATGCGTTGCGCATGGAGCTGGCGCCGTTCGGGATTCGCGTCATGGAAGTGCAGCCCGGAGCGATCCAGTCCAGTTTCGCCAGGAATGCCGGGCATGAGGCCGAACAACTGATCAACGAACAATCGCCGTGGTTTCCGTTGCGTGAAGGCATCCGGGCGCGGGCCAAGGCGTCCCAGGACAAACCGACCCCGGCCAGCGAATTTGCTGCCGAGCTGCTCAAGGCTGTGCAGCAGAACAAGCCGCCACGGCTGATCCGCATCGGCAATGGCAGCCGGGCGTTGCCGTTGCTGGCGACGTTGTTGCCGAAAGGCTTGCTGGAATCGACGTTGATGAAGCGCTTCGGGCTGCAAGGGAAACTCTGATCCACAGGTTTGAGTTCGCCAGCGGCGGGCTCAAACCATCACAACCTGGTTACCCCGTAGCGTCAGCGCGGGAACGCCATCAGATTGGGCAAGGATTCAAAGGCTGGAGATTGTCCCGATGCTGCTGGGTATAAGAGCTGGATCGAAATGGCGACTTCCTGGCCCGGGATCAGAAAATACTTGTCTCCTGGTGGTGTGGCCAGTTCGACAATGCCCTCTTTTGCATCATGAACGACGTCAAGCCACGGATTGGCGTAAATTTTCGTTCCCACCGGTAAGCCTGCACTTGAAAACTTCCATTGGGCAAACGATTGATTATTTGCTTGGACCATAACGTCGTAACTATAAACCCAGCCGCCGGTCACAATGTCCTGCCATTTTGCAGTAAATACCTGCCTGGCCGAAATGGCCTGTTCCCCATCCGGCTTAACGAGTACAGAAAAGTTCCCTGCCTCATACCGGGGCTGATAATAAACAATGCTTAACATTTCGCACACTTCTGAAGGGTCCATGTTCACAGGTGCTGTAAACGTCAGCGTGCGCCTTGGATTCCATCCTTCAAGTTGATCTTCGGTAATGGTCAAAGTGGCGGACTTTGACGCTTCGGAATAGCTCATCTGCGCACCGCTGGCGGGCATCGAAGCGTGCACAAACGCTGCGCCGTTGTAGGCCCGAAACTGCATACGCGAGCCAACGGGGGGTGGCGTACCATCGGTCAACATTGTAAAGCCCAATGTCACCGTTTCCCCGCTGACTATATGACTGACAAAGTCATCCATCCTGATATCAATCAGTTCCATAACTTAAAACTTCCTATTAAAAAGCCAATAGCTGCCAATGCCTGATTGCAATCGGCAATATTAAAATCAATGAGATAGCGCCTTTATCCAGACGACGAAAAAACACTAACACAGGAATAAAGTCAGGAACCGAAAAACAACAGGCACTTACAATTCAAAAAAACTTCAAACACCCCACTAACAACCACAACTAAAAGCACAAGTCGCGAAAGCACTTATCTCTCGCGACATGCTTGCTTTTAGTTCAAACCCTCAATAACTACCGTGCAGGTAATCCCCGCCGCCAGCAGCACACCCTCCGGCACTTCATCGATGTGAATCCGCACCGGCACCCGTTGCGCCAGACGCACCCAGTTGAAGGTCGGGTTCACATCGGCGATCAGCTCGCGGCTTTCCGGGTTGTCGCGGTCGTAGATGCCACGGGAAATACTTTCCACGTGGCCCTTGAGGACTTCGCCGCTCATCAGCTGCATGTCGGCTTTATCGCCGACGCGCACGTGGGGCAGTTTGGTTTCTTCGAAGAAGCCGTAGACCCAGAACGAGTTCATGTCGACCACAGCCATTTTCGCTTCGCCGATGCGGGCGTAATCGCCGCGATGGACGTTAAGGTTGGTCACGTAGCCGTCCACCGCCGCCCGCACTTCGGTGCGTTTGAGGTTGAGTTCGGCCGCTTCCAGTTGCGCCTGAGCCTGTTGGTAATCGGCCAGCGCCGAGTCGGCGATGTTGCTGGCGTCGTCGCGGTTTTCCTTGGAGATCACCAGGTTGTCGAGGTCGGCGCGGCGATGGGCGTTGACCTTGCGCATCTCCCACGTGGCCTTGCGCGAAGCGACCAGCGACTGCGCCTGTTTCACCGCGAGGCGGTAGTGCTCGGGGTCGATCTGCATCAGCAGATCACCTTTCTTCACCAACTGGTTGTCGCGCACCGGCACGTCGACCACTTCACCGGTGACGTCGGCGGCGACGTTGATGATGTCGGCGCGCACCCGGCCGTCGCGGGTCCACGGGGTGTTCATGTAGTGCTCCCACAACGTGCGGCCGATCCACAACGCCAGGGCCAGCACCAGCAGGGTCGCGAGCAGGCTGAAAAACTTTTTCATCAGAGCGTTCTCAACGGTAGACAGTCAGCGCCATCGCGCCGAACAGACAGGTAAACAGGCTCAGGCGCAACAGCGCCGGGTGCCAGAAGAAGCGATACAGATCGAACCCCGACAGAAACCGGTCCAGCGCCCAGGCCAGTGCCGCAGCGACGAAAAACATCAGGGTCATGGTCGGCATGTACACGCCGTGGAAGGCGATTTCACGAGGCATGGGCAAGTCCTTCGGGCTTGGCGATGGCGTAGGCAGCAAGGGGCGATTGCGGGTCGAGCAATGAGGTGCGGATGAAGTGCAGGTAGCTTTTCACCCGCCGCAGTGCCGAGGTATCGAAGTGCGGTGCGAACGGCTCGTCGGTGGCGGCGACACGGCTGATCGCGTGATCGACCGCGACCAGCGCGCGTTCCAGATTGCTCGAATTCGGTTGCAGGAACAGCCGCACCAGCGAGCGCCCCATGACCCGGATTGCCTGGCGCCATGGCTGGGATTCGGCATACGCCGGATGCACCGGCAGGATCGCCTGTTCCTTGCGCAACTCGATGATCGCGTGGCCGACTTCCAGCACCACGAACATCCAGCGCAGCAGGTTTTTCTGCACCTGCGGCTGACCGGCCGCCAGCCCATAAGCCTGATGCATCAGGTCGCGGGTACGGCTTTCGAAACTCGACGCCAGGCCCTTGAGTTTGCCGCTGATCGCGTACACCACTTGCCCGCGCAGGTCCTGCTCCAGGCGCTGCCACAACCAGCGGCTGTTCGGCGGCAGAATGATCGCGCCCGCCGCTGCGCAGACCAGCATGCCCATGACCATGGCGATGTAGTCGTTGATGAAGGTGTAGGGGTTGTAGATCGTCAGGTTGTCCGGCACCGAACCGGTGCTGAAAAAAATCAGCAGACCGAGGCCGACACCGGCATATTGCGGCCGCGATGCGAGGAACGAGCCGAGCACGATCACCGGCGCGAGCATCACGCACAGCAGCGGGAAGCCATCGATCCACGGGAAGATGAAAAACATCTCGACGAAGCCGATCAACGCCCCGAGGAACGTGCCGCAAGCCATCTGGAACGCCATGCGTTTCGGGTTCGGCGTGGCGGCCGACAGGCCCACGGTAGCGGCAGCGATCAGGGTCATGGTCGCGCCGCTCGGCCACGCAGTGGCGACCCAGTAACTGCCAAGCACGATCAGAATGAATGACGCACGAATCCCCGAAGCCGCTGCAGCCCACCAACTGGTTTGCGGGGTGAACGGCTCATCCCAGCGCTCGCGTTCGTGGCTGTGATCGGCCAGAGACGCGTGGGTCTGTGCATAACTGTGCAAGTCATCGACGAAGCGATAGAGCAGCTCGTATGCGGTGTGGAAATCCAGCTGCTCGGCGTCGCTCGGTTCACTCTCCTGGAAGATCGCCCGCAGACTGCGCACCCGCGCCGGCAAGCCTTCCTTGTACGCCGCCAGCGCCAGCACCAGACGCGCCGCATCCGGGCTGGTCAGGGCGCGGCCACTGAAGCCGTCGAGCACTTCGGCCAAGTCCTGCAGGCCCGGTTTGATCGCCGCTTCCACATGATCGGCATCGTTGTTGCGCAGGCGTTCGAGCAACTGGTGCAAGGCGTTGAAACGGGTGGTGATGCCCATGAACTCGCTGTTCAGGCGACTGAGCCGGCCGTTGCGTCGACGCATGTGCGGGTCTTCGAACACGGTCACGCTGCGCAGCCCTTCCAGCCCTACCGCTTCGGCGATGAAGCGTACGTTGCTGGCCTCGAACGACTCCGGTTTGCTGCGCCCGCGCAGGCCATCGGTGACGAACAACGCGAACACACCGAAGCGCTGATACAAGGCGTTGCGCATCGCGGCGCTGGCGGTTTGCGGCAGGAACGCGGCACTGACCAGGGTCGAACAGAGAATACCCAGCGAGATTTCCAGCACCCGCCACACCGCCGCCATGAACGCACCGTCAGGATGAGCCAGCGCCGGCAGACCGACCATCGCGGCGGTGTATCCGGCCAGCACAAAACCGTAGGCGCGAAAGTTGCGGCAACGGGCGGCGCCGGCCGAGCAGATGCCGACCCAGATCGCCAGTGAACCGAGGAACAGTTCAGTGTTCTGGGCGAACAGTGAAATCAGCGTGACCATCATCGCCGACCCGGCCAGGGTGCCGAGAAAACGGTAGAAACTCTTGGCGAACACCTGACCGCTCTGCGGCTGCATGACGATGAACACGGTGATCATCGCCGTGCGCGGCTGCGGCAGTTCCAGACGCATCGCCAGCCACAGGGTCAGGAATGCGGCGATCAACACCTTGAAGATGTAGACCCAGGTCACGCCGTCGCTGCGCGCCCAGTCGAATAAGCCCCGGCGCCATTCCAGGGAGTAGAGCCAGCGTAAAGGTGCGGGCAAGGGAGTCATTAAGGCTTGCTCAGTGGTCGAGGGCTTGAAGAAGGGCCGGGGTTTTCGGGGCGGCGGTCTGTGCGGCAGTCGGCACGTCTTTACCCGCACCAAGTCCACCACCCAATGCCGTCACCAGTTCCGCATGGGCACTCAACCGCGCTGCCTGCACCTGCTTCTGCACCTGCTGCTGTTTGAACAGCAAGGTCTGCGCATTGAGCACGTTGAGGTAATCGGTGAGCCCGCGCTTGTAGGCGATCATCGCGATGTCGTAGGTCTTCTGCGCCGTGGCCACGGATTCGGCGGCGAATGTCTGCTGCTTGTCCATCGACTCGCGGCGGATCAACTGATCCGAGATGTTCTTCAGCGCATTGACCAGGGTCTGGTTGTAATGCGCGACGGCGATGTCATAACCCGCCGACGCTTCGCCGAGCTCCGCACGCAGTCGCCCGCCGTCAAAGATCGGCAGCGAGATCGCCGGCCCGACGTTGTAGTTGAGTTTCTTGCCGGTCAGGAAC